>NZ_CP127915.1:1200000-2400000 GCF_032823475.1 Acinetobacter sp. SAAs474 | reverse complement strand
CCTCAATTGACATAAAAAAATAACCACGGATATTTACTTCAATCGTTTTATTATAAGCTGCTAAATCAGTATCAAGCACATGTCCAAAATAAGGATTTACCGCAGCATTATTCACGAGAATATCCAAGCGGTGATGCTGATATTGAATATGCTCAAAAATAGCCATAATGTCGTCCATTTTACCAACATGGCATGCAAAGGCCTCTGCCTGTCCACCGGCATTGATAATTTCATCAACTACAATATTACAATCTTCAATTTTTCTACTTGAAACAATAACATAAGCACCTTGCTCTGCAAGTAGCATGGCAATTTCTTTACCAATACCTCGACTCGCACCAGTAATTAAAGCAACTTTTCCAGTTAGATCAAAAAGATTCGTGGTCATATTTTCCAATTCCTTTTTCATGTTTTATCGTTTATATCAGCATTTATAGTTTTATTTAGGAAATAGCGATGATGATGAACCTCTGCTATCTATCAATGATAAACATCGTGTGTACATCAGTTCTACAAAAATAGCAAAATCTTTAAAAGCTGGATTTTGAGTTTCCTTATGGTAATAACGATAATAAATCTGTTGTACAATAACCGCTAATCGGAACAGCCCAAAAACTTCGTAGAAATTCCAATTATGAGTTATCAAATTGGTTTTATCTAAATAATACTCAACCACTTGTTGACGTGTAAGCATTCCTGCTAAATGTGTGGGTTGACGTCTCATCGCATTTAATAATTCATTATCATCATCTTGTATCCAGTACGCTAGCGCACACCCCAAATCCATTAATGGATCTCCTAAAGTTGCCATTTCCCAATCAAGTACAGCAATTAATTGTGTTGGACGATCGGGATCTAAAATCATATTATCGAATCGCCAGTCATTATGAATCAAACAAATTTTACTGTCTTGTGGAATATGCTGGAGTAACCATTTCTTTATGATTGTAAAATCAGGTACATCTGGTGTTTTGGCATGATCATAACGGCGAATCCAGCCTTCCACTTGTCGATGACAATAACCATCACCTTTATTCAGAGTGTTTAAATTTGTATTTTGATAATCAACTTGATGAAGTTGAATGAAAGCATCAAGCATATTGCTACATAAAAATATGATTTGTGCTTTACCTTTGTATCATATTTTTGCTTTCCAATTATCATTATTATCTCAATATCTTGGCCTAACTTGTGTATTAATTGCCAATCCCCGTGACACATCATATTTAGTCAATAAAATGATTCAATATCCTCCTGCACTTTTTCCAGCAGTAAATACCTTAGTTAATGCACTCATACATCATCAAGATATCAAAAAAGTTAATTTTAATCATTTAAAAATTGCTATTAGTGGTGGTATGCCAACATTAGCCACGACTGCAAAAGCTTGGCATAACTTAACAGGAAAACCACTAATTGAGGGCTATGGATTATCTGAAACTTCGCCAACAGTAACTCTAAATCCAATTAATATTGATGAATTTACCGGAAAGATTGGTATTCCAGTGCCATCAACTCAAGTCATCATCATTGATGATTATGGAAGAGAGCTTGAGTCAGGGCAAGAGGGAGAAATTGCAATTAAGGGACCTCAAGTCATGAAAGGATACTGGATGGCACCAGAAGAAACATCTAAGGTAATGACAGATCATGGTTTTTTTAAAACAGGAGATATTGGTGTGATTGACCACCACGGATTTATTAAAATTGTTGATCGTAAAAAAGATATGATTTTGGTTTCTGGATTTAATGTTTATCCAAATGAAATTGAAGAAGTTGTTAGCCAGCACCCTCAAGTTTTAGAAGTGGCAGTTATTGGTGTTGTTGATTCCAAAAGCGGTGAAGCACCTAAATTATTTATTGTTAAAAGTGATCCAGATCTAACTGAAACTGATATTTTTAATTTTATTGCAGATAAACTTACACCATATAAACAACCCAGATATATAGAATTTTTAACTGAGTTGCCTAAATCAAATGTCGGAAAAATTTTACGAAAAAATTTAAGAGCAACTGACTAAACTTTAAAGAAAATCCCCTATCGGTACGATTTACAGTATCCAAATTGTAAGATCATAATCCACCATATGAATACAATTTATATATGATTTTAAATTTATTGCGATTCATTTTAGCATCATAATAATTGAGATCGAGTCTTAACTATTTGCACTAAATATAGGATTTTTTTATGTCTCAATATTATGATTATATTGTTATTGGTGGTGGAAGTGGTGGTATTGCATCTGTCAATCGTGCCGCAATATATGGTAAAAAATGTTTGCTGATTGAAAAAGGTGATATTGGTGGCACATGTGTCAATGTCGGCTGTGTGCCTAAAAAAGTCATGTGGTATTCAGCTCAAATTGCAGATGCAATTTATAAATATGGTACAGATTATGGCTTTAATAATGAATTAAAATCATTTGACTGGCAAAAATTAATTTGTAATAGACAAGCATACATTCATCGAATTCAAAGTGCCTATCAAAATAGTTTAAATCAAAATAATGTTGATGTTATTCATGGAATTGCCCAATTTTTAGATGCTAAAACCATTGAAGTCAATGATCAAAAATATAGTGCTGATCATATTTTGATTGCGACAGGAACACATGCCTTTAAGCCTGAAATTGAAGGAGCTGAATATGGTATAGACTCCAATGGCTTCTTTGAGTTAGATGAACTGCCAAAACGTACAGCGATTGTTGGGTCTGGTTATATTGCTGTAGAACTGGCTGGTGTATTAAATGCACTAGGATCTAGGGTTGAGCTTTTTATTCGTAAACATCAACCACTGCGTGCATTAGATGATTTTCTTGGTGAAACATTATTAAACCATATGCGTGATGAAAAAATTAATGTTCATACTGAAAGTGAAATTGATAAAATCATTCAACAACATGATCGCTCTCTTTTGATCTATTTAAAAAATGGTCATCAACATATTGTAGACTGTCTTATTTGGGCGGTAGGAAGAAAACCATCAACCGAAGAAATTAACCTGAAAGCTACAGCTGTAGCGTTAAATTCTGAAGGATTTATTCAAGTAGATGCTTATCAAAATACAACTCAACCGGGTATTTATGCAGTTGGTGATATCACAGGTCAAGTTGAATTAACACCTGTTGCAGTAGCAGCAGGACGACGACTTTCTGAGCGTTTGTTTAACCATCAAGATGATGAGCATTTAGATTATCAAAATATTCCTACTGTTGTATTTAGCCATCCACCAATCGCAACTGTCGGGCTCACCGAAAAACAAGCATTAGAACGCTTTGGTCAGGATCAGGTTAAAATTTATCAATCTTCGTTTACCTCTATGTATACTGCAATCACCAATCACAAGCAGATCACCAAAATGAAGTTAGTCTGTACTGGTGCAGAAGAAAAAATCGTCGGTATTCATGGAATTGGTTATAGTATGGATGAAATTCTGCAAGGTTTTGCTGTTGCATTAAAAATGGGCGCAACCAAAAAAGATTTTGATAATACTGTTGCTATTCACCCCACTTCGGCTGAAGAATTTGTCACAATGCGTTGATATATTGTTTTTATTAAAAAGAGTAATTTTGATTTACTCTTTTTTTATTGAGTAATAGTAATGATTTTATATTTCATTCTATTCTGTTGTTATATTGATTTGAGTAATACCTAGAGCTATTTTAAATTAAGCAGCACATACTGATCTATTTTATCTTGATTTATCATTATTTTATATCTAAAGCTGACCATAACGCTAAATATCATTGGTCACTCATTTGGTCATTTTTTTAAAAATTAAATATATATATTTATATAAAACAATATCTTATGATTATCATGTTATGCGTTACTTACGCATAACATCAAACTATGCCATATTAAATAATATGAATTCAAGGTGGCAATCACCCTATTCATTCAAAAAAATTTTTTTAAACTGAGCTGATAGTGGAAATGACAAAACATGTTGACTGAATCATATTTGAAAAAAGCCAAACCAAGAGATAAAACATATCAACTCTCATTTGGAGATGGCCTTAGTTTTGTTGTTGATCCAACAGGATTAAAATACTGGAAACTCAGATATTACGATATTAATGGTAAACGTAAAGTAAAACGCTTGGGTGTATATCCAGAAATAAATACTCGAAATATTCTTGTGGAAAGAGTAAATTTTTTAGATACACTGCAACATGCTGCTCAATATCAAAAGATTATGACATTTTCTGATGTAGCAGCAGAATGGCTTGCATTTAAGAAAAAAAATTCATTTGGCGATTATCCTTTAAGTGGTGTTTTGGTATTGGCTGAAAAATGTATTAAAAATGATTTTGAGCCTTTAATTGGTAACATCGCATTTGCTGAGTTAAAAAGAACAGATTTAGTTAAAGTGATTCGCAATATCGAAAATCGTCAGGTAAAAGAACCCTGTAAAAAAGCGTGTAGCTATTTAAGTCAAATTTTCGATTACGGCCTTTCGGTAGGTTATATTGATTTAAATATTGCGACAGGATTAAATAAAATTTTAGTTAAAACAAAGATGAAAAAAAATTATGCTTTTCTTAATCACACAGAAATTAAGCAATTTTATCAACAATTAAAAACAGCTAACTGTCATCCAATTATACGAAAAGCATTGCAAATTAAAACACTGACAGGAGTTCGTGGTACAGAGTTATTAAATGCTAAAATGAATGATATTGATCTTAATCAAAAATTATGGCGTATCCCCGCAATTCAAGTCAAGCAATTAAGAAGAAAGGTCATTGAAGGACAAAAAATTCCAGATTATCTTATCCCGTTATCTAACGAGGCCATTGAAGTGATAAGCTCTGCAATTGAGTGGTCTTATGGGAGTGAATATATTTTCTCAAGTCCAATTCATAAAAATCAGAGATTACATTTTAATTCATTGAATAATGCAATTCGTAGAATGGGTTATTCCACAGATCAATTAACTTCACATGGATTAAGATCAAGTATGAGCACAGTATTAAATGAATCTAATCTTTTTAAAAGTGAATGGATTGAAGCCCAGTTGTCTCATGCGGATAAAAATACAGTTCGAGGTACATATAACCATGCTGACTATTTAGATCATCGTAGTAAAATGATGCAGTGGTGGGCAGATTTTTTAAATCATTCAACTATATGATGATCATCAAGATCATTATTATATTTTCGACCATCACTTACCGATGCTATGTGTCTGGTCGAAATATAAATCAATAATTAAAAAAATCCTGATTACCTTAATCAGCAGCAGAAATTAGAAATAAGGGTTTTGTGGTATATCTACATGATTAACATAGTAATTTCCAATATGTGTAGCTTTAAAACTCGCTGGATTATGCGAGCTTAATGTTCTAATATTACGCCAATAACGATCTAATGCACATATAATTCGTGTTGATGATGCACCTGTCACTTCAAATAAATCTCCAGCTGCTTTTAAAGCCAAAGGCTCTATCGCAATTTTAACCAAAGCAGCTTGTAACGAAGCTTGATGACTGAGCTGATAATCAATAATACCATGATCGATAATTTTTAATGCTTGGTCCTGTGCATGTGCAGCACTAAGAACAGCACTTTCAATGATATAAGCTGTTGCTGATATCTCACCTACTTTTTCAAGTAAAAGTGGGTCTTGTTTTGGATCTGAATGGTATGCATAAACAAATGTCCGTTTACGCTGACGTACCAATTCTGCAGCTTCTCGAGCAACTGCTTTGACATTTCCAGCAATAATGGCATGTAAAAATAACTGAGTAAAAGGCTTATATTTTACTTGTTCAATCGCAATATGATTAATTTCATGAGGATATACTTTCACCTGATTAAAAATAGTGGTTCCACTAGCAGTATATCGTTGACCAATACCATCCCAATCATCTAAACACTTTACCCCCTCACGAGTGACTGGAATAATCACAGACAAATTTTCGCCAGCCTCATCATTGACTCGAACAGCCACATAATCGGCATAAAGTGTTCCGGTAGAAAATATTTTTGTTCCACTTATTTCAAAAACTTGTTCGTCAATTTTTGTGAGCTTGGTATGATATTGGCCATTTCCAACTGCTTCTTTTGTTGCTGGTTCTGTATAGGCATTGCCAATAATATGACCAGCCAAAATTTCATTCATCCAATATTCTTTAAAGACAGGATCATTTGAACGCAAAACTTCTTCAGTAAACTGAAAGTGCGCCCTAAGAATTTGAGGTACATCACTATCATATTGTGCTAATTCAATCAGTACTTTAAATAATTCCTCAATACTAATACCTTGACCACCGTATGTAACCGGTAATCTTAAAGCACCTAGTTTTAGTTTTTTAAATACAGCAATCGCTTGATAAGGTCCTTGGCCACCGTTTTTCAAACGATCGAGAGCATCTTTTTCTAAAAAATTTAAATAATCTTGAAAGATTTCACTCTCAACAAAGTCGTATTTTTTTAATATCGTTAAATGATTTTGCGCGATTAAACTCGTCATTGCTTAAACTCCAATATTTTGTTGATTCGCCAGATGTCTAGGTGAAATACGATTACCAGTGTTAAATAAGCGATCTCTTAAAGAGCTATCATGATATTCCGTTCTATAACGTCCACGTTTTTGTAATTCAGGAATGACCAGTTCAATAACATCTTGTAATGTTGCTGGCGTGATTGCTTGATAGATATTGAAGCCATCTAAATCGGTATAATCCATCAATTCTTCAATTTGATCAGCAACCTCTTCAGGCGTACCCGTGACTAAAACTGTTCGTGCTGCAAATTTTGCCAGTTCATTTTTTACATCTTTAACGGTATATGCTTGTTTATGATCATAAAGTTGAGCTGTAGATTGATTACCTTCTGAATGTCTACGGCCAAATACTTCATGATCAGATAATGCTGCTAAATCAATACCGGTACTGCCCGAAAATTGAATAAATGATGCTTCTGCTAAAAAATATTGCTTTAAATCCTCTAATTTTTGCTGAACATCGGCATTTGTCTTACCTACTATAATTGTTAATGACCCAAATAGCTTAATATCATTGGCTAAACGTCCTTGTATAACAGCCTGATGTTTGGCTGCAAATTTTTTACCTGTTGTAGACGATCCTGCTTGAAAAATAACAGGGGTTCTTTGTCGAGATGGTTCACATGAATGTGGACCACGAACTTTAAAATATTGACCATGATGGTTAATGGTATGTACCTGCTCTGGGTCTGCATAAATATGATTTTTACGATCAATTTTAATCGCATCATCTTCCCAGCTATGTTGCCAAAGTTTATAACAGACTTCTAAAAACTCATCTGCGATCGCATAGCGTTTATCATGTGCAATAATCTGATCATGACCATGATTGAGTGCTGCAGATTCTAGAGCAGATGTCACAACATTCCATGCAACTCGACCATTCGATAAATGATCAATTGTTGAAAAACGTCGTGCTAAATTATAGGGATCTTCATAACTAGTTGACGCACTTACTGCAAAAGCTAAGTGTTTTGTTACACCAAGCATTAATCCCACATTAATAAATGGATCATTAATTGGTGATTGCATGCCACGTTTAACTGCTGCTTTATACCCCCCCCTCATAAGGCTCGTAAACACCACCAATATCCGCTAAAAATATGGCATCAAATAAACCTTTTTCCAATAATTTAGCAAGATTAATCCAGTATTCTGCTGTTTTATAGTTGACTCTTTGGTCTTCTGGATGTGCCCACAAACCATGTGCCATATGATTAATCGTATTCATTTCAAATGCATTAAAATGTATTTGTTTTTTAGACATAACACTCAACTCCAATGAGTTTGCCTTAAATATCACCTTGATTAACCTGCATTGAAACATGATTAACTGCTTTAAAGTGGCCATCTTTAAGCTTAAAATCTTTTTCTACATTTAAGATATTAACTGCAATTTTATTCATATAAAACTCCTTGATTGAGTTAAATATAATATTTTTGTTTATTTATTTTAAAACAATATTTTTTTTATTAGTTATATACTATTTAAAATATAGTATTAGATTATATATTTATCATATTTAATGATAAATAAAATAATTTGAAATTTTATAAAAGATTTAATCAATTAAAAGTATACAATTAACAAATAAAATCACAAATTATAGTGATGGTAAAACAATACAATTCAGCTTATGCTTGAATGGAAATAATTTAGCGCTAAGAATGAAGAAAATGACAGCAACGGAACTTATATTACCAGCGCCTTTATTGATATTAGAAGATGATGTCATTATGCAACAACGCTTAAAACAATTATTATTCAAGCTAGGTTATATTCAAGATACGTTAATTTTTGCACAAAGTGTAAAACAGGCTCTACAGGTATTAGCACAACATCATATTGCCTTTGCTTTGGTAGATTTAGGGCTTCCTGATGGCAGTGGTCTTGACTTTATTCAGGCCTTGCGTCAAAAGGATCAGATTACACCAGTCTTAGTTATTTCGGCTTGGAGTATACAAGAAACGATTTTGCACGCGATTCAAATCGGTGCTACGGGTTATATTTTAAAGGAACGGGATGACTTTGAAATTATCTTATCGATTCGTAGTGCATTACGTGGTGGTGCACCCATAGATCCTTTTATTGCGCAGCAAATTTTAGAAAAAATTAACTTTAAATCAATCAACAAAAATTTGACGACAGCACCAAATGATTTACTTTCTAAACGTGAATTAGAAATTCTTAATTTAGTCTCTCAAGGAATGAGTAATCGAGAAATTGCAGAGGCACTTTTTTTATCTAAATATACAATCGAATGTCATATCAAGCATATCTATCGAAAGCTTTCGGTCAGCAACAGATCAAAAGCAATTTATACTGCGCGAAATTTAGGATTATTAGCTTAACTCTATTTGGGTGCATATTATTATGCTTTAATTCTTCAATAAGAGCGAATGATACTTCCAGCAACTGTAAAGCATATATTACGCAGAGTCACATTGTGCTAAAGCTCTGCCAAATGATCATCATCGACGGCCAATAACAGGTTGGTTGAAGGTGGATCATTTTCCTGATTTTGTCAGATCACATTGGCAAAATTATACAGGAAATGTATGGTATAAAATTTAAATGTATAAAAATTATATTTCACCATAGTTTAAGTTAAATATTGATGTTAAATTTTTTATTAAAAGATTAAAATAATTAATATATTAACTTTTTTTTATTTTATGGTTGTTCGTGCAAACCTTCATTTCACTTAAGTCCCAAAACTTTAGAAATTACTTTATTGGCCATTCTTTATCTACATTAGGAACTTGGATCCAACAAGTAACTTTGGCTTGGATTATTTATGATTTAACACATTCAGCTGCATTATTAGGTATTATTGGTTTTTGTGCATTAATTCCTCAACTTATTGTTAGCCCAATTGCAGGAGCATGGATTGATAAGTTAAATAAACAAAAATTCCTGATTATTATTCAAATTTTGTTATTTATACAAACCATGACATTAGGAGTGTTTTATCATTTTGATTTTTTTACCTCAAGTATTTTGATTAGTATGTCATTGTTATTGGGTATTTTGACTGCAATCGATACACCATTACGTCAATCTTTAATTAGCTTAATGATTGAAGATAAAGTGCTACTTCCTAATGCTTTAGCATTAAATGCCATGATATTTAATAGTTCACGCTTTATTGGACCACCAATAGCAGGATTACTATTAAGTTTAATTGGTGCTGAAATGTGCTTTTATATTAATGCCTGTTCATACCTTTGTTTAGCGGTCGCCGTATTACGTATGAGGTCTGTACACTCTATTAAAGTACAAGGTCAGGTCGGACATGTATTTATTGAAGGCTTAAAATACATGTATCAAAATATACTCTTTAGACGAATGATGTGTACGGTCATCGTGATTAACTTAACTGCATCCAGTTATGTAACTTTATTGCCAGTTTTTGCGCGTGATATTATTGCAGGAAATGAAAAAACTTTAGGTATACTTTGGGGCTGTGCAGGTATTGGTTCTTTACTCTCTTCTTTATTACTGGCAAGCAAAAAAGATTTTAGTCATCATAACAAAATATTTATACATAATATGGCACTTTGTAGTATTGGATTAATGATTTTAGCTTTATCAAAATCCATGATTATTCTCTCACTGGCCATGTTCTTATTGGGTTTTGGTATTTCTACCACTAATATTTTAACCAATATTATGATTCAAAATTCAACTGAGGAATCGTTACGTGGGCGAGCTATTTCCATTTATACTTCTACACGTTTTGGTTTTGATGCTGTGGGTGGATTAATCATTGGATTACTGGCCTCAATATTTTTTCCACCACACTTAATGTGGGTCTATAGTTTAGTTTTAGCAAGTTATCTCATGCTATTTATATGGATTAAAATACCTCAACACTAATCTATTTTTAGCTTTTGTACCTCTTTTAGCAGATCAAGTAATTTTTCTATTTTTTCATCACCAATTTGCTGATGAATATTTTGATAACGTTTTTCCATTTCGACAGACATTTGCTTAAAAACTTCTTCACCAGCCCGTGTTAAATCAATAAAAACAAAACGTTGGTCTGTATCACCACGGCGTCGAGTGACCAAGTCCATTTCGCCTAAACGACGAATAATTCCTGTTAAACTCGGTTTGAGGATACATGCTTTTTCTGCCAACAAGGTACTTTCTAATTCACCGTATTGTGCAAGAATTCTAATAATTCGCCATTGTTGTTCTGTAATACCAACATCATTCAATGCAGGACGGAAATGAGTCATTAAGGACTCCCGTGCTTGTAAAAGTGCGAGAGTAACGGAAGGTCTTATTTTTTTCATCAAGTACCACTATAAAATTAATAAATATATTAATTATAACTGATTTAAAACTTAAAAAGTAAAAGTATATTTTAAATATTATCACTAGGTTGATAATCAACTAAAATAAAATAATGTAAAATTATATGTATGTAATTTTTTCACTCTCATAAATATTAAAAAATTAATAATATATCTAATTATTAATTAATTTATTACATTAAAACCAATATTAATAGCATGGATAATAGAATTAAAAAATCACATCGTGAGAAAATAATAAAAAATATATAAATAAATGCTATTTAGCTAAAACCCAGCTTACGTAAAGGAGAATACTGATTTTTAATTTTAGGGATAAAAGGAACTTTAGTTTGCTCTAACAATACCAAAAATTAATCATAAAATTATATTTATCTTATGATTTTAAAAGAAAAATTCTTATTTTAATTTTGGATTATTTAATTAAAGATATCATCTATATATCATTTTTTTTGGATACTCATTTGATACTTAAATGATAAAAAACTGCTAAAGCAGTTTTTTATCATCTGATTTTACTCAAGACCAATCAAATCCTTTAACATTTTTTTAAACAATGCCTTATCATGTTCAGAGTAGTCTGCAAATACTTCTTTTTGATGGCTTTCAGCAATTTGATAAAGCATTTGAGCTGTTGCTATTCCTTGTTCAGTTAATTCATAGCTTTGTTCAGTATCAACCATTAACCCTTTATTAATTAACTGTTCGGTTGCTTGTTCAATTTCACGTATAGGCATTGCAACTTCACGTTCAAGGCATTTTTTTGAATGTGCTGTCTTGCTTTCTAGAACCAATAACATACGAGCTTCACTGGTTCTGTAGCCAGATGCCAATTGTTTTGGCTGATAATCATTGGTATAAGCACGTGCTGCCTGTGTGAGCAAATAATACATATTGTCATATAAACGGCCAGGTAGCACCGCTTTGCCTGCCTGAGCATGACTATTTAAACTTGGGTGAGGCAACACAGAAGAATATGCCCCTTGGTGATATAATAACGGTGAACGGCCATTATCCTGAAAGTGAACAACCCGACCGATAATAATCCAGTGATCGCCACCCTCAATAATATTAAAACGCTCACACTCAAAAACAGCAGAACATTGTTTTAAAATAGGTGCTTGCCCTGCCCCTAACTCGTAGGCTATGTCAGTATATTTATCTTCTTTAGAACGCGCAAACTGATTGGAAAGATCAATTTGATCTGCTGCTAGAATATTCACTGCAAAATGACTGGCTTGCGCGAATATATCATAACTTGAAGAACGTTTATCGATACTCCATAGAATCAGTGGTGGATCAAGAGAAACTGAATTAAAACTATTTGCAGTTACTCCCACTTTAGTACCCGCTGCATTTTGTGCAGTCATAATCGTAACACCCGTGGCAAAATTACCCAATGCACGACGAAATGATTTTGGATCAAAAATAGCTGCAGTATTTTGGATGATTGAGTTCATGACTATTTCCCTATATTTTATATTTAAACCATGGTTGGATCTGGTTCTAAACCCATAAGCTCACGGCCCAAAATTTGTGCACAAACATCATAATCTGTATAAGCATGTGCACCTGTCATATGTGAATCTCGAAATAAACGCTGCATTTCTTGTCCATCCAACCAGCTGGTTGCCCCAGCTGCTGCAAATAAACGATCTACAGCTTCAATACACATCTTAATCGCATAGGCTTGATTGGTTCGCCAAAATGCTAAAGTATCTTGAGATGGATAAGTCTTGTTTTCACCATGTATACGATGATCTTCCCAAGTTTTTTCTAAAAATGCTCGGGCTGCTGCAATTTGATGTGTTGATTCAGCTAAACGCATCAGTGCTGGTGTTGATGCTCCCAGACTTGCTCCAGTATAGGCACGGATACGTGTTTTTTGTTTTTCTTTAAATGCTTCTAACATGCGTTCAGCAATCCCTAAACTGACCGCAGAAAAACCACTCGCAAAATAAGGACGATATGGTGAATAGAAAATCTTACTTTCTGGATATAAACCAAAACCAGCAGACCGACCTTCCATCATATCTTTTGCTTTTTGTATACGATACTCAGGGATAAACAACTCATCAATCTTTAATTGTTTTGAACCACTACCTTTAATTGCACCTGCAAACCAATTATCAATAATTTCATAATCACTACGAGGAATGACACCAAAACAATAGATTTTATGACCTTGAGTATCAAAGCGATTAAAACCAACAATGGCATATTCAGCATGGTCACAACCACTACTCCAACCATAATCACCTGTCAGCTTAATACCGCCATCAACTTCTTCTACTTTACCAAAAGGTGCAATAGAACTACTTGCCGTCGCATCTGGATTTTTCAGCCAAATTTCTTGCTGTAATTGCTGAGGAAACATTGCCAATTGGTGACTATGCGTACACAACAAGCTAAATGCCCATGCTGTACCTGCACATGAACCAGCAATCATGGCAATACAGTTTGCAAATTCAGGTAAGCTCATTTCTAGGCCACCATAAATTTTAGGCTGAAATGCGCGATGTAAACCAATAGCTTTCAGTAATTGAATATTTTCATCTGGAACACGACGTAATTGTTCAGCTTGATTTGCATTTGCTGCAATCAGTGGTAAAACTTCTTTGATTTGTTCCAAAATACTTTTAGTCGATCGCGCCGTATTGGCAATTTTTGCCGCTGTATACGTGGTTTTAATATGATCGTAATGTACGGTTTCCATTTCAACGAGATGATCTGTATGAAGCACTGTGGTATTTTCCATATAATCTATTCCTTTGTTTTTTCATTGCTAGTGAAGAAGTTTGGGATGATGATCTCATCTCAAACCCTTTAACAACTTATCCTGACTAGCATTATTCATAAAAAAACAGCAAACATTAATGTATTTTCCCATCTTAAAATGGTACTTTTCATCGTTTATGAGCTTTAAATGTAGTGAAAAGAACATCACTAAATCCTAAGCGCCAGTCCACTCGAATGGTGCTAAGATTCAATTTATTTTTTATGCCGTTTTTTGGGTGATTCAAAATAAATCACCGCTTTAAAGAGCGGTGATTAAAATCAGAGATATTATTTTTTTGAAAAAATAAAAGCAGATTGATTTTGTTCTGCTTCATAATCTGGACCTAATGGAATACCTGAGCGATCTTTAAGTAAAAGTGTGGCAATTAAGCCAATAATCGTCATTATGGCGAGATAAACTGCAACAGCATTGGTAGAACCCGTTGTTGTTACCAACCAAGAAGCAATTAATGGTGAAAATGCACCGCCTAAAATTGCACCTAATGCATAAGAAATAGAAACACCAGAGAAACGAATAGATGCTGGAAATAATTCAGAATAAAAGGCAGACTGTGCACCATATGTCATCCCAATACCGACAGCCAATACACATAATCCAAGTGAAACCGACCAAATTTCTCCAATATTAACCAATGGAAATAATGCAATAACACCAAAAAACTGAATGATAAAACCATAGATATATGTTTTTCGTCGACCAATTTTGTCAGATAATCCCCCTGAAAACCAAGTAAATGCTAGCCAAATTACTGCTGAAATCGTCACACTGATTAAAATAGGTGTTCGTGGTAAAGCTAATGGACCTTCTGGATTAGTGGTATAATTTTGAATAAAACCACCGGTGGTCATATAACCAATTGCACTATTACCTGCAAAGACCAGTGCTGCAACAATCACCAGTCCAGTATGATGTTTAAATAAATCTTTAATTGGTGTTTTTGAAGCTGATTTACGTTGTTTAATTTCTTCAAATACAGGGCTTTCTTCTACGGATTTACGCAACCAATGTCCAAGAAATAATAAAATAATACTAAATAAAAAAGGAATCCGCCAACCCCATTCAAGGAATGCATCACCCGGCGCAATGACACCACTCATGAGTGCAAAAATTGCTGAAGCCAGTAATAAACCGAGTGGTACACCAATTTGAGGAAATGAACCAAAACGACCACGCTTATGGACAGGTGCATGTTCAACAGCCATCAATACGGCTCCGCCCCATTCCCCTCCTGCAGATAAACCTTGAAGCATACGTAATAGCAGTAAAAAAACAGGAGCCCAGATACCAATACTTTCATAGGTTGGTAATAGACCAATTAATGCAGTCGATAGTCCCATTGCAATTAAAGTGACCACTAAAATTGCACGGCGACCAATTTTGTCACCAAAATATCCTGCTAAAAATGCACCTAAAGGACGAAATAAAAAGCTTAAACCGACTGTAGCAAATGCAAGTAATGTTCCTAATTGAGAGCCAGCAGGAGAGAAAAATAATGTATTAAATACCAGACCCGCAGCAGCAGCATAAATAAAGAAGTCGTACCATTCGATCGTTGTACCAATAATAGTTGCAAAAGCAACTTTACGATCGTTGGTAGACATTTTTTCTGTAACAATCTCATTCGACATCGTAGTAGAAGACATAATCCATCTTTCCCTGTGAGTATGTATAAATCAAGCAAGCAAAGTGTGTTATGAATATATTGACATTTAAACCATATGCATGACTGTAGATAAATAAGTATAGATTGGTTTATTCGTTCAATTGCCAAAGCACTTTTTTGCAAGCATCCACTGATTAATTTCTTTAGTGGCAATAACTCTTCATGAATTATTGCTAAAAATTATAGGCGCTGTCCTATATTGAAAATACTTCCGTATCTAAAATATGATTTGATTTAAATAATTGTTTTTATTTAAAACTCATTGCATTTTAGATATGATAAATATATAAATAAATGTAGTTTCCATGCTTTTAATGGTACTTTACACAACAACTATTAATCACTGATTTATTTAAGTAACATATTGATTTTAATATATTTTTAAATAAAAATTCGTCTGGTATAAATTTTAATTATAATGATTCTATAAGATTAATAAATATATTAATTATTTTATTATTTGTTTAATAAATAATAAAAAAGGATTCTAAAATCCTTTTTTACTTTATTTAAATTAAATACCCATACACATATATTTGATTTCTAGATAATCATCAATACCATATTTTGAACCTTCACGACCAGTACCAGATTCTTTAATCCCACCAAATGGTGCCACTTCTGTTGAAATTAAGCCCTCATTAATACCGACCATACCATATTCAAGAGCTTCACCGACTTTCCAAGCCCGACTTAAACTTTCTGTATAAATATAAGATGCTAAACCAAATTCAGTGGCATTTGCCATACTGATTGCTTCTTGATCATCAGTAAATTTAAATACTGCAGCTAATGGCGCAAATGTTTCATCTGTTGCGACTAACATTTCGGACGTGACATCAATTAAAAGCGTTGGTTCAAAGAAAGTATAACCTAAAGCATGACGTTGGCCACCAGTGACAATTTTTGCACCTTTATCCACAGCATCTGCAATATGCTCTTGAATTTTTTCTACTGATTTTTCATTAATCAATGGCCCTTGCTGTGCACCTGACTCAAATGCAGATGCAACTTTTAACTGTTTAATGGCTAGCGCAAGTTTTTCAATAAAAATGTCATAAATATCAGCATGAACTAAAATTCGATTTGTACATACACAAGTTTGGCCACTATTTCTAAATTTTGAGGCCATAGCACCTTCAACGGCCCGATCTAAATCAGCATCATTGAAGACAATCAATGGTGCATTTCCTCCTAGCTCCATACTGATCTTTTTCATGCTAGAGGAACATTGTGCCATCAATAATTTACCCACTTCAGTGGATCCAGTAAAAGATAACTTTTTAACAGCAGGGTGACTGGTGAGTATTGCACCAATTTCTCGTGAACTTCCTGTCACGACATTAATGACACCCTTTGGAATACCCGCTTGTTCAGCTAAAGTAACTAAAGCTAAAGCAGATAAAGGTGTTTCTGATGCAGGTTTAATAATTACCGTACAACCTGCTGCAAGTGCTGGTCCTACTTTACGTGTAATCATGGCATTCGGAAAATTCCATGGTGTAATTGCCGCAACGACACCTACAGGTTGTTTAATGACTACGAGACGGCGACCATGTTTATCATGAGGAATAACATCACCATAAGTACGTTTTGCTTCTTCAGCAAACCACTCTATAAAACTAGCACCATATAAAATTTCACCACGACTTTCAGCCAGTGGTTTTCCCTGTTCTGTACTCAAAATAACAGCTAAATCTTCCTGATTTTCAATAATTAGGTCAAACCATTTGCGTAATAATATTGAACGTTCTTTTGCAGTGGTTAATTTCCATGTTGCAAATGCCGTATCAGCAGCTTGAATCGCCTCTTCAATTTGTAACCTAGTCATGCTTGGTACACTGGCAATATTTTCAGCTGTTGCAGGATTAGTAACGATAAGCGTTTTGTTATCCGTTGCATCCATCCACATACCATCAATATAAGCTTGTTGCTTGAGTAAAGTCGGATTTTTTAATTGCATCTATATTCTCCTTAATAGACGCTAGGTATGGTTGAGGCTGGTAAATCTGCCCCATCTTGATCTTTAAATTTTGCTAAAAGCTGATTCATCGATTTCATTAATAAACTGGTATCAACACCGACAGCGACAAACTCTGTACCTAATGCGAGATATTGTTTAGCTAGCTTTTCATCAGCCGATAATATTCCTGCTGCCTTGCCCGCAGCACGAATCTTTTGAATAGCTGATACAATGATTTGTTGAACTTCTGGATGCCCAGGATTACCACGATATCCTAATGCTGCAGATAAATCAGCAGGTCCAATAAATACACCATCAATACCTTCAACTTTTAAAATATCATCCAGATTATCCAAGCCCTTTTTTGATTCAATTTGAATAATCACACAAATCTGTTCATCCGCATCTTGTAAATAATCTGTTAAATTATTCCATCGGGATGCACGTGCCAGAGCTGCACCCACGCCGCGAATTCCTTCTGGCGGATAACGTGTTGCTTTGACCATAAGTTCGGCTTGCTCTGCTGATTCAATCATTGGAATAAGTAAGCTTTGTGCACCAATATCTAATAACTGTTTAATTAACCCTACATCAGCAGTGACAGGGCGAACAACAGCTTGACTAGGATAAGCAGCTATTGTTTGTAATTGATATAGAATCGATTTCAAATCGTTTGGTGCATGTTCACCATCAATTAATAACCAATCAAAACCAGCATTTGCTGCAATTTCAGCACAATAGCCATTGGCCAAGCCAAGCCACATTCCCAGTTGCTGTGTTGTTTTTAACTTTTGTTTAAAATAATTTGTGGTATCCATGACATTTCACCTATTACACAAAACGAAATGCGATTGAACCCAGTTGATCATAATCAACATGAAAAGTATCACCTGGTCGAGCGGCAACAGGACGAGTAAACGATCCCCCTAGAATAATTTGACCTGCCTTTAAGGTCACACCATGAGGATGTAGTTTATTGGCTAACCATGCCACTCCTTTAACTGGATTATTTAATACCGCAGCAGAAACTCCAGATTCTTCAATAACACCATTACGATATAAAATGGCTGAAATACGGCGTAAATCAAGTTGATCCGGTTTAATCGGGCGTCCACCTAATACAATGCCAGCATTTGCAGCATTATCTGAAATAGTATCGAATACTTTACGTGTGATTTGTGTTTCTGGATCAACATTGTGTAAACGTGCATCAATAATTTCAACAGCAGGAATAATATAATCTGTCGCATCAAGTACATCAAAAATCGTACAATGAGGACCTGTTAAATCTTTTGCTAAAATAAATGCTAATTCAACTTCAACGCGTGGAACAATAAAGCGATCAAAAGGAATATCTGATCCTTCTTCAAATTGCATATCATCTAACAAAGCACCATAGTCAGGTTCTGTGATATTTGAAGATACTTGCATTGCGCGTGATGTTAATCCAATTTTATGACCAATCAGCTTACGTCCTGCATTAATTTTATGCGTCACCCATTGTTTTTGAATAGCGTAAGCATCTTCAATGGTAATTTGTGGATATTGCAATGAAAATTGACGTATTTGTGTACGTGTTTTTTCAGCCTGGTCTAATTGTAATGCCAGTGCTTTAATTTTTTCTTGATCAAGCATAATACGAAATCCAATATTATTATTGTGTATTTAGAAATTGATGAATATTGTTAGACTTAAAGTTCAATACTGGATCAAGTTCTATCATTTCAAATGAAATTGCCAACAGTCGCTTATCTCTAAGTGGCTGAAAGTATTCATCTATTAATTTAAATAAATCTTCAGCAACTTTTTGACGTGTCGCTAAGTCGCGTCCAGAACCTACTTTTAAGGTCATATGAATAAAGGCATAGTCATGTTTTGCATCAGCAATCCGATAATCATCCATTCTCACGGCACGGCTACGTATACCACCTAAAGGAAATACACCAGTAGCACCTAAAAAATGATTCACTTTTTCAAAAAAAATTTTAAAATCAATATCTTCTTTTAGATTTGCACTATATTCAGCAATAAAATGTGGCATTCGCTTAACTCCAATTAGTTTACTGGGAAAATAGCATTGATTTGTCCTGTTCCAGAGCTTGGGAATGCAGGTGTAATGATTTCAACGGCTTTATCATATTGATCCCAGCCCAGTAACCCCAGTAACATTGCAGTATCATGCATACCACCTTCACCAAAACAATATTCAGCATATTCTGGCAGCATTGCGGTAAACTCTGCCCATTCACCACGTTGCCACATGCCAACTACATGTTTATCAACTTGACAATCCCATTCACGTGTATACGCATCCATACCACGACTAACTTCACGATCCCAAATAAAACGGTGAGATAAAGAACCACTGGCAAATACAGCAACAGTACCTTCATATTTTTCAATAGCAGCCAATAAACCCTCACCAAATTTACGACTATCCTGTAAATCATGAGAGGTTAAAAATGCAGATACTGAAACAACTTTAAAGACACGATCCTGATTCATATATCGCATTGGTACTAAGGTGCCATATTCCAGTTCAAGGCTTTTTATATTATGTGCTTGAACACGAATACCTGTTTTGGCAATTTCTTGTTGCATTAATTGACCAAACTCTGGATTACCGTCGTATTCAAACGTCATATCTTTAATAAAATGTGGCAATTCATTACTGGTATAAATTCCTTTGAAATGTTCACCGCAGTTAATATGAAATGCACTATTCACTAACCAATGACTATCTAACACAACAATAGTATCAACCCCTAATTCACGACAACGGCGGCCAATTTCAATATGACCGTCAATTGCAGCTTGACGACAACCATTTTGAGGCCCAGGTAGTTCGGACAAATACATCGAAGGTACATGTGTAATTTTTGCAGCAAGTGCGAGCTTCCCCATTTTCTTCTTCCTGAATATTGTAATGTTTAAAAAATAAAAATCCTGAGGAGCATTTACATGCCCCATTTTGGAATATGATGACTACCCATTGAAAGGCAAACGTTTTTAATTTCTGTAAAGACCTCAAAGCTATATTCACCACCTTCACGTCCCGTACCAGAAGCTTTAACGCCACCGAAAGGTTGACGTAAATCACGCACATTTTGACTATTGATAAATACCATACCTGCCTCAATACCTGCGGCGATACGGTGTGCTTTACCAATATCTTGTGTCCAAATATAAGACGCTAAACCATATTCAACATCATTAGCTAAGCGTAGTGCTTCTGCCTCATCTTTAAATTTTAATAAACATGCAACTGGCCCAAAAATTTCCTCTTGTGCGATACGCATATGATTATCGACGTGTGCAAATACGGTAGGCTGAATAAATTGTCCGTTTTTCAATCGTTCTGAAAGTCCACGTGGACGTTCTAGTCCACCAGCAACCAATTGAGCACCTTCATCTATACCAATTTTAATATAGCCAGTAACTTTATCGTAATGTGCCTGCGTAATCATTGAACCCACTTGGGTATTTGGATCTTGTGGATCACCAACCAAGATATTTTTTGCTCGACGTGCAAATTCCTGTACAAATTCATCGTAAACTGATTCTTGAATAAAAATACGGCTACCAGCAGTACAACGTTCACCATTTAATGAGAAAATTGTAAATAATGCAGCATCTAATGCACGTTCCAAATCCGCATCTTCAAAAATAACAACAGGAGATTTACCTCCTAACTCCATAGAATATTTTTTCAAACCGGCATTGGCCATAATACGGCGACCCGTCGCGGTACCACCAGTAAATGAGATTGCACGTACATCAGAGTGTTTGACCAACGCATCACCAGCTGTAGCACCATAACCTTGTACCACATTGAATACGCCTTCAGGAATACCTGCTTCCATTGCTAAACGACCAAGCTCATTCGCCGTTAATGGGGAAAGCTCAGACATTTTTAATACCGCTGTATTTCCTAAAGCTAAACATGGTGCTGTTTTCCATGTTGCCGTCATAAATGGTACATTCCATGGTGAGACTAAGCCACATACACCTACAGGTTGATGCAATGTATAATTTAACATTTGGTCATCTACAGGATAGGTATGACCATTCATCCGTGTACATACTTCAGCAAAAAAGTTGAAATTATGTGATGCACGTGGAATTAATACATTTTTAGTTTGATGAATAGGTAAACCTGTATCTAGCGTTTCAAGTTCAGCAATTTTTGTAACATTCTGATCAATTAATTCACCTAAATTACGCATTAAACGTGCACGTTCTTTTGCAGGGGTTTTCGCCCATTGAGGAAAGGCTTTTTTAGCTGCTGCAACAGCAAGATTAATTTCCTCTTGACCACCACTTGCAACCTCACCAATCACTTCATTGGTTGCAGGGTTGTAATTGGTAAAAGTTTGTTTGCTTTCAACTTCTTTACCGTTAATCCAATGTTTAATCATGATGTTGGTCCCTTAACATTTAAACTGTTTTAAAAAATTCAGATTCTGAAATAATGTAATTACGTAATTTACCAATGCCTTCAATTTCAACCACGACTTCATCACCAGGCACAACATCCGAAAGACCCTCAGGTGTACCTGTTGCAATCATGTCACCTGGTTGTAATGTCATAAAAGAAGAAATATATTCAATTAAAAAAGGCACATCAAAAATCATGTCTGCTGTTGTTCCTTCTTGACGTAATTCGCCGTTAACCCAAGTACGTAAAGTAAGATTGTTTGGTGTAGGTACAAGACTTTGATCAATAATATATGGACCAACAGGTGTTGTTGCATAACGGTTTTTAACACGTAAATTTGGTCGGTAATAATTTTCAAGAAAATCACGAATAGCATAATCATTACATAGGGTATAACCTGCGACATAATCCAAAGCATCTTCACGCTTGACATTTTTTGCAGTTTTTCCAATCACAGCAACTAATTCACATTCATAATGCATATATTCAATATGATCTGGACGCCATGTTTGATGGTTATGACCAATATAACTATTGGGTGCTTTAATGAAAATCAAAGGTTCTTTAGGTGGTTCAAATGCCAATTCTCTTGCATGATCAGCATAATTCAGTCCAAGTGCAAACATCGTTCCAGTTGCTGGTGGTAACCACTCGACTTGATTTTCATTTAAAATTTCACCAGATGGTAAAGTTACCTGAAATTGATCATTCACCATCACTTGTAAAATTTCATTGCAATAACGGATACGTGCAGTTTTCATAAATTATTTACCTTCTTCATGAATGGTGTTGGTCACTGAACCTAATTGATCAATTTCAATACGAACTTCATCACCATTCTGTAGGTTTACCCGACCATATGGTGTACCTGTTAAAATAATATCCCCTTTATAAAGCGGCATATATTCAGAAATTTCTTCAATAATTTGTGTAGGCGTACGTATCCAATTGGCTGTTGTACCTTGTTGTTTTAGTTCATCATTAACATAAACTTTTAAGTTTAAGTTGCATAAATCAATAACTTGAGATTTATCAACAACGCTACCAATGACACAAAAACCATCTTGGCATTTTGCTTTAATTGCAGGACGATAATAACTTTCTTCAGGAAGACTTAATTCATTAACGACCACATAGCCTGCAATATATTCATCAGCCTGATTGGCTTTGACACGAATAGTATCTTTTGCAATCACAATGCCAATGGTTGGCCCAGCTTGTAAAATCTCATCTTTTTGCTTAACGATAATCGCATTCGAATGATTACGTGTATTCGGCGTTTTAATAAACAAAACAGGTTTTTTAGGTTCGTTGAGATATGGCTTTTCGTTAAATTGCGCTTGTAATTTTTCATACAGACATTGGTAATTTAAAGCGACACCAAAGATATTTCCATTGCTGTTGATTTTGCTGATTTCAGTCATAAACAATTCTCTTGCTATTATCAAATGCTTAAATAGTTGAGCATTTGAAATTTAATTAACATGTTAACTTTATAGTTAATATATTAACTTTTTTCAAGTATTATTTATATTAATATTAGAAAATTATACTTTTCATGGATTAAAAGGTACTTATCATTTTAGATTAATAAATATAAAAATCTATAATTATCAACAAGATGTTTTAATTTTTTTTATTAGTTAGATTTAATTTACTTTTTATAAAATGTATTTGCAATTTCATTTTTAAATATAATTTTTTCTTAGGCTATTTTAGATATTTAAAAATTAGAATAAAATAGTTAAAATATCGCTTCAATTATTTTCAATCTTATATTTTAATTTTACTTATTTTTAGAATATTTTCTCAATTAATTTTTTATATAAAAAGGATAATACATGATGTTTTACAATAATAAATTATTGTTTTAAAAAATATTTTAAGGATTAGAAATTATTATTGAACAAAATAGAGCAATATCATAATGATCTGCCCTATTTCAGACGTTTAGAAAATATTTAAAATACTTAGGCTATTTAGCTATAATAATTGATATCAAGCAAAGATCATATTGATTAAATTTTCAACTTAATCAATATGACCTCATCTTCTCAATTAATTCCATCACATGACCATCAGAATCTAGGGCGTGTCCTCATTTGAAGAATAATATTTAAACGCCTAGAATTAGGCTCTACTTTATCTCCATTTCAATATTTTTCAATGGCACGTACTCTTCTCACAGATGATATTTGGCAACAGATTCAAGTAACAATGAAATTTCATGGTTGCTATAGCTCAAAGAACAGTAGAAATATTATGGAAGCTATTTTATGGAAACTACGCACAGGTGCGACATGGCGTGATATTCCTCAAGAGTTTTGCCCTTGGAAAACTGCTTATAACCGTTTTAATCGCTGGGCTATGAAAGGCTTATGGGATAAATTTTTTTCAAACTACGAGGCAGCTTGGACCAAGAATGGGTATTCATTGATGGAAGCTACATACGCGCGCATCAGCATGCAAGTGGAGCTCGGCATGGCTTCGAGCGTGCAATTGGACAATCTCGTGGAGGACTCACAACAAAGATTCATCTTGCAACCGACGCGAATGGATTACCGATTGATTTTAAAATCACTGGGGGTGATGTCCATGACAGCCAAGTTGCAGAACACCTAATAGATCTAATTGAAACAGCAGATTATCTAATCGCGGACAAGGGATATGATTCTGAATATATCAGGAAGTCTGCTAGAAATCGAAAAATGATACCTATTATTCCATTAAGATCAAATAGTAAGAAATTCAATCTTGATTTTGATAAGTACTTATATTGCTTAAGACATTTAGTTGAGAATGCCTTTGCAAGATTAAAACACTTCCGTGCAATAGCAACTCGATTTGATAAACTCGCACGTAATTATCAGTCTATGATTTATATCGCCTGCATGTTCATTTGGTGTAAATCTAAATGAGGACACACCCTAATACAACAGCTAACATACATACGCCATCTTACATAATTTTGGCTGGTGTTTGAATCGTAATGCATTGTTGTTCCAGATATTGTACTGCCTCTTTAATATCTTTAACCATAAAGGCAAAATGTCCCAATGCATCGTCTAAAAGTATAAGCATGTTCTTGACCCCAATTAGAGGTCAATTCAATGGTAGCACTATGCCCTACTTTACAGATTCTTATAAGTTTTTTACTCTGATCATGCAATGGTCTAATTCAAATTTCACATTACACTCCGGTATGACTTAATAATAAATGGTATAAATACTCACTGACCTCAAGTAATTCATCATCTTGCTGCGGATAACCAATTAATTGCACACCCAAAGGAAGTTGATTGCAATATGCCATAGGAAATGTTGTGACTGGCAATCCCATTACCTGCCATGGACGACTCATTGAAGGTTTGCCTGTTTCTTGTAATCCTAAAGGGGCAATTCCTGTGGCTGCTGGTGCCATTGTAACATGGATATCATTACTTGATATCCACTGGATATAACGCTCTTTACTATATTGTACTTGCTGTAAATGTTTTAAATATTCTGTATAAGGTAATCGTAAACCTTGCTCTATTAATGCCATTAAAGTGTGATCCAACATTCCAGTCTCATATTCAGACTGTAAATTTCTTGCCACCTCATAGGCCATAATTTGTATATGATGATCACCTAACCGACTTAAATCAATTGAATTTGGAAGCTCTTTATATTGGATTCTGGTATTTGATAATTGACGTTGTAAGTCTAAAAAAGCCCGCTGCATCTCTACATCAATATCAGCAAACTGCTCACCAGAACATAGTGCAATATTAATTACTTTAGCAAGTGGATGAGCTTGATAAGTCGTAGGTCTTAATTGTAAAACTTGACGCATCAAGCGAATATCAGCAAAGCTTTGCGCAAACATACCAAGACTATCTAAAGATTGAGCTAAAGGCTGAATATTTCTGAGTGAAAACTGCTGATGACTCCCCACATAAGCCAAACAACCGCAATATGATGCAGGTCGTATAACTGATGCCGCTGTTTGAGTCCCTAGAGCAAAAGGCACCATAAAGTCAGCAACTGCTGCTGCCGAACCACTCGAAGAACCACCAGGTGTTCGATTAATATCATGTGGGTTACGCGTTTTATCTACTTTAAACAGTGCGAATTCTGTTGTTACTGTTTTACCTAAAATAATACCACCAGCCTGTTTAATTGCTGTAACGACCGCAGCATCTATAACAGGAATACGATTTGTATAAATCCTTGATCCCATACGGGTTGGAATACCAGCAGTATCAATCACATCTTTAATTGCAAATGGTAAACCTTTTAAAATCGAGTTTTTATAAAATGCTTCCTGTGCATAATATTGGTTTAAATACTCAGTTTTAGGAACTAAATATTGCCAAGCTTGCACATCCTCTTCACAATGCTCAATACGTCGATAAAAAGCATTGATTATGGTTTCTAAATCTGTTTTTTCTGTATCTAAAGCTGCTATTAATTGTGAAAGAGATTGATTAAACCACTGTGTTTCCATATTGAAATTACTCCTCAATTGCAAAAATCTCATCACTCAGCATGGCGACACCAGCACCGATCTGTCCTAATGTGCCGCATTTTGCAATCATGCCTAATAAAATGAGAGGTGCTTTTTTGTTTTTCTTACTTTTTTTAAATCTAATCATCTTTTTCTTTGTTCTAGAAAAGCCAAAGGCATTAGATTAAACTCATGCACGCAGTCACATATCTACAAATAGATACGCTTTTAAATTATTTGTGGAAATTGTCGTAATATCGAGAATTTGCCCTTCCAAACTGAAAATATCAATAATCGCACTATCACTCAGCGCTCCAAGTATCTGCTGTTTGATATACTTCTCTTCTTTATTTCCTCTAATTTTTGGTGCCGAAACAGTGATCCAGACATTAGCTTACTGAGGTAAAGTATAATCAAACTTTAATCCATTTCCACTAATTTTTACAATCAATGCTTTATCTTTAACAATTTGACAAGATTTTAAAATTAATAATAAAACAAATGCCAAAAACTTTTTTAGGAATGTTTGTTTTTTTATGGCACGTCAAGATGATATATTTTAGCAATCATCAAAATATCATCTGCTATTAATTTTTGTCCTCCATGTATACGGCCATGTTCATCTTCCTCAAGGATAAAGGATTATTGTAAAGTATCTGATAATGCAATGTTTTTTGTATAATAATCTGTTTTAACTAATGTGCAAAAACACTATGTAACCTGTATAAATGTGTAATGATTTTTTCACCCAAAATACCTGAGCGTGTATACCATGTCATTCCCTCATTTAAAGCAGCATAAGTCATTTCATTTAAACTTTTAGCATTTTTAATCTCAATCAAATATATAGAAGATAAAATAATACCTGCTAATAGTCCCGTCATATCAAAATCTTGTGCAGGCGCTCATTTAATCTGCTGAGTTTCCAATAAGGTTAAAACATTCAATGGAGATTTGCCCATCCTTTAAATAAAATAGCCAATATTAAGGAGTTTTAAACTACAAATGGAGTTTCTGTAAAATTTTCAAATACTGGTCTAGCATGTAACAGTAAATGATGATGTTTAGGATAAATACCTTTAAATTGTTTCATATCTATCCAAATAGATTCACCTGATAATTTTTTTGATATTAATCATGCGCTAAGGCATGTTGCATCGTAATTATTACTGTATGTCTTTGACTCTAATCCACGTCTCACTATGTGCCAGACTCGCTGACTGCACAGGTAGACCATTAAAATCTCGTAGCACCGTATGGCCAGGTAAAGCTACACCATTAATAAACACTTGAGCAGATAATACGGGATGGAAGACACACATCATTTCATGCTTTTGCGTCGGTGTTAACCGTACAGGTAAATCAACACAAATGGCATCCTGTAAATCATGTCAAATTAAATCTACCGTTAATTGTTGTGATGGCGAATATATATTTTCAATATGTTGTTGAGGAAAGTAATTCTCTGTTATAAAACAAGCATCATCAATATAACGAATTGCATCTAAAGCAACTGCTTTACGAAATAAAGTAAAATATCGAACAAAATTTTCTACAAGATAACGTGCCAAGACCAAATTATCGGTCAAGATGAAGCGATGTAGATTAGCGGCATCTTTTTCATAGGGATTTTCTAAAACTAATACAGCATTACCCGCCCCATAATCAGAACTTGCAATACGAAAATATAAGCTTAATGAGCTCCAATCTTGTTGTGCATTGGTTTTAAGATAAATAAATGGATTATCACCCGTCCAATCGAGTTGTCCTTTTTTTATTCCTTCCATAATCATAGCCCTACTGTCATTTTTTTACATTTGTATTGTGATAATGTTGACGTATCTGATTGAAATCAGATGTGGCTACCCAACCCAATATTTCTTTCGCTTGTTGATGACTAAAAATAGAAGCTCTTGGATTTTGTTGATAAGGTATGGGGGTATTGAGGTAGTGCAGCATCAAGATGTTCTCTCATTAATTAGATTCATGTTGGAAATAACTTTGATCAAATTCGTGTATATTAATTGGTGATACTTTAGCCCAGTTCATGTGTCACTCGATTATGATTGATCCTTACTTAAAACATCATGCGTGAAAAAAACAAAATTGAATATTGAGTAAAATTGATACTTCATTGAGAAAAACTTGAAGTTCATCACCATATAAAAATAAAAAAGCACTTAAAATAAGTGCTTTTAGTGCTTTAAACCATCAGTTTATGAACTGGCTTCTACCAAGGTTTTACCTTTTGTTTCTGGGGCCAAGATCAATGAAACAACAAAACCAATCGCCGTTAAAATTGCCATAAAATACATGGTTTGACCAATACCAAAGTGTGCTAAGGACAACGGCATGAGAAAAGTCCCGATTGCTGCACCAATACGACTAATTGCCGTTACAACGCCCATCGCTGTCGCTCTGATATCTGTAGGAAACAATTCATTTGGATATGACCATTCAAGAATATTAGGTCCACCAGAAACCAATGCATATAATGCAAACCAAAAAATAATAAAGCCAACATGTGCATCAGGTGCATAACCTAAAGCGACAAATGGAATAATCATAAAAAAGTAAGACATCAATAATAGTTTACGCCGTCCAACCGTTTCAGTTAGACGTAAAGCTGGAAGACATCCCATTAAAAAAAGTAAACTAATCACTGCATAACCAATATTGGAAATATTACCCTCTTGCATGCCAAAAGCATTTAAAATTACTGGACCAAAAGTATAAATCGCAAAAAGAGGTGTAACAGCACACAAGTAAAATACACCACAAAAAATAATCCGTTTTAAATAAATACCTTCTAATAAAGTCATAAAGCCTGCTTTTAGCTTTATTTTTGACTCATCCTGCATAATTGATTCGATTCCCACATCGTTCCCATATACACGCTTAACGACTGCTCTAGCTTCTTCAATACGACCTTTAGACAATAACCAACGTGGGGATTCTGGAGTACCTATACGCATGAATAAAATAATCATACCAGGAACCGCTGAGGTCGCAAGCATCCAGCGCCAAGCCGTATCACCTAGATATTCTGCCATTAAAAATCCAATAGCTGTTGCAATGGTGGCCCCAAAAAACCATGCAACAACCAGTGAACCTAGCATTGCAGCACGTTTTTTAATTGGCAACCATTCAGCTAATAATGATGTTGCAATCGGATAGTCGGCACCAATTGCTATCCCAATGATAAATCTTAATAAAATAATTTGCCACGCAGAATCAACAAATGCACACAAGACAGAGCAAACAACAAGTAAAATTAAATCAATGGTATACATCAACTGCCGACCCACAATATCAGTCACTCGACCAAAGAGTAAACCACCAAAAAAAATACCAATTAAAGCTGAAGCACCAGCCAAACTCAAATCAAATCCACTTAAGCCCAATTCTATTTGCATGCCAACCAATGCGACACCAATAATACTCAATAACCATCCATCTAAAAATGGACCTCCAGCTGACTGAAATAATAATTTCCAATGAAATTTTAACATTGGACTTTCATCAATAATTGAGCCTTTTCTAATTTCTTCTGTGGCTACTGGCGTTATTGCCCTAACATTAATATCCGGTTTAATATTTTTTACAGTGATATTATCCATATACTTTTTCCTTGAGCGAAACAAATTGATGGTAAATACAAATTCATTTGCAAAATTAGTATGTTATTCAGTGCTCATGCAAAAAATGGAGTTACTCTAAAAGTAAATTGAAAAAAAATTATAGTCGACAATAAATTTAGAATTATATCTTTGCCTATACCTAGAAGAACACTCATCACTTTTCAGATCAATACACATTTTACTGATGTAAGAGTCTCATATATTTAAAATAAAAAATGATAAGAAATATAGAATCTATATATTAACTGATATAAAAAATCTAGTATTAATTAAGAATGATAATTGATTATGATTAAACTGAATTTAAGATTTAATACTACTTAGGCTATTTAATATCAAGGAATGGTATATTCGGTTAATTAAATCTAATATTTAAAAACCAAATTACTTTACATTATTGTTTTAATCTAAATAAATATTGAAATAAAATTAAAAAAATCAGTATAATTATAATTTAATAAATATCATTATGATATAGGTTATTCAATAATCAAAACTAGATAAAATTTCGGTTACTTATTCTTTTGGGGTTAGCGGAATCGCAATGCAAGTACCTTTATTAAATGCACTGAAAACTTTTATTGTTTCTGCACAACGTTTAAATTTCACGAAAGCCTCTGAGGATTTATTGGTTTCACCTTCAGCAATTAGCCATCAAATTAAAATTCTTGAAGATTATTTAGGTTATAAACTGTTTTATAGAAAAAATAGAACGCTCAGCTTAACTCAAGAAGGAAAACAATTATTTACAAAACTTGAAAAGCCATTTCAAGACATTAATCAAGCACTGGTTGAATCACGCACCCCTCGTGGTAAAACACGTATTCACTTAAGTTTAAGACCTTTTATTTCTAGTATGTGGTTAAACAATAAAATTGACTATTTTCTAAAAAAGCATCCACTAACAGAAATTCATTTAATTCATAGCCTATTACCGCCAAATTTTCAAAGAGATCATATTAAAATGGCAATTGTCTGGGGTAAGTATAATTGGCAAGATTATGAAGCTATTAAGTTAATTCCTGGTGATCTCACTCCTATTTGCTCAACTGAATATCTCAATAAATTTGGCCCTTTTTATCACCTCGAAGATTTACGTCACGCTACATTATTACATGAGGAAGACAGACAAACTTGGAACGAGTGGTTTGAAAAAAAATTTAATACTGCTATTTTAGGTCAGCATAATATTTATATTGATGACACAAATGTTCGTCTACAAAGTGTTAGAAATCATCAAGGTATCATGTTAGGTTGCCCCTCTCTGCTGAAGCCGTATTTAGATTGCCAAGAACTTGTTCAATTATTTGATGTCACCTTACACGATTATGCTTATTTTTTGATTTACCCGAAATCAGCACAATTCAACCAACATGAGAGAGCTTTTATCGAATGGTTAACCTCGATTGCGATGTCTGATTCTTCAACCAGCACCAGTGATAAAGCTACTGCAATACATGAAATATGTTAGCGAATGTTTTCTATACTGTATTTTATATTTAAATAAAAAGTGCTATACACATTTTCCTCATCGAGTTGTTCGCAATATACTACATGATGATCCGTTTTTCTTATATTATGATGGCTTTTAATACACCTTGATCTATCAAAATAATAACCACTTAAATAGATACAGAAGAATGCTAAAATAGTTTATCTGTTATAGTTTTTATCATTCATTTTGTATCTAGATTATTCACGAGAAAAGCTTGATAATTGTTTACACATTGATTGAATGGGTAGATACAGGTTATGAATTATTTAAAAAAGAAAAATAAAGCGAGTTTTGTTTTCTTGATCATTACCTTATATTCACTGATTGGCTTTATTCTTGGTTATATAATATGGGAATATTTACTTTAGATAATATGATCCAAATATATAGTTTTCGATTAACTCATCTTGTCTATTGTTATATATAATAATTAATATCAAGTAGTTAATTAGATAATCAAATACAATGTCTAGCTAATATACTGGGCAATCACGATGATATCAACTCATCCAAAGCCTGGTTCAATCTTACAGTTGTTGAAAGTAATAAATTTGCAGTACCAATAAATCATGCAGAGAAAATTAAAATCATATATTGGCAAAAATATTACATGGCTATACGAATTAAAATCTGGATGAGAAAATAGCCATTCTTATGACTAGGGCGTGTCCTCATTTGAGGAATAATATTTAAACGCCTAGAATTAGGCTCTACTTTATCTTCATTTCAATATTTTTCAATGGCACGTACTCTTCTCACAGATGATATTTGGCAACAGATTCAAGTAACAATGAAATTTCATGGTTTCTATAGCTCAAAGAACATATGATTCTAAACATATCAGGCAGTCAGCTAGAAATCAAAAAATGATATCTATTATTCCATTAAGATCAAATAGTAAGAAATTCAATCCTGATTTTGATAAGTACTTATATCGCTTAAGGCATTTAGTTGAGAATGCCTTTGCAAGATTAAAACACTTCCGTGTGATAGCAACTCGATTTGATAAACTCGCACGTAATTATCAGTCTATGATTTATATCGCCTGCATGTTCATTTGGTGTAAATCTAAATGAGGACACACCCTAGCAATGATAGTAAATATGTTTAACGGCATATCGCTGCATTTTTATTCAATCTGACAAGTATGGGTGTCTAACATTTGTGCCCATTAATCACTTCATATACGAATGATCAACAGATTTTAGCGTAAAATATAAATTAAACTTAATTATCAAATAAAACGTTGATTTATTTATTCATAAATTAAATCAACGTAATATCAAGCTACCCTTACCCTATATTTAATATTTTATGCCGTGATTTTTACTAAAATTTTATACTTAGAGATCTAGGCGCATAATATAAATAGCTATTGTACCGGTCAGTGATGGTTTTTGGCTAACTTTTGTCACCAAATAGAATTCTTCATCATAATGAGTATACTTTCTGCTTAACTTATATCCACACTGAATATACTGTGCTAGATCTTTAGTATAAATAATTCTTTTTTTATAATCTATTCGACATTTATTTAATTGATATTGTTCATTATTTAGCCCTATCACAGTAAAACTAATATTATATTTTTCCATAATATATTTCTAATAATCAATAATTTATAATTCATTGCATTAGTATAAAGCACTACTTCAATTAAACAAGTTAATATTTCATTTAAATATATAAGTTATATTAAAAAACGATTATTGATAAGCTCAGTTTATTAAAAAATAGAATCAGTACCTAATCAACAAATGACTGAGCAGAAATTTTCTTTAAACTCAAAAATATAAAAGATATCTCATAAGTGGCTTGATCATTTCAATCCAACATCTTTTATGCCTAATATGATGAGGAACAAGAATAAAAACCCAGATTATTCATCAATAATATCAACAAACTGAGCAGATAAAATCTGAGCCAGATCATGTGGATCTAACCCCACATCTAAACCACGTTTCCCACCACTCACATAAACTTTTTCATAGTCAGCAGCAGAGGCATGAATAACTGTTTTTAAACGTTTTTTCTGCCCTAATGGACTAATTCCACCAACTAAATATCCCGTCAATCGCTCAGCATCTTTAGGATCTGCCATATGCAGTTTCTTACAGCCAAATGCTTGGGCAACCTTCTTTAAATTAAGCTGATGGTTAACAGGTAAAATCGCAATAAAATAATTTTTATCATCACAAAATATTACTTTAAAAATCCTTACAAATCTAGCAAAATTTTAAAAGCCTATATGATCTTTATAATCAATACCTTAGCAAATCAAAACAAATGTAAGAACATTGTGTAAAATCATTATTTGTGAGTACAATTGTGAGTGTCATTTCAATTAATCATTATTTTATTAAAGTTACTCACACATGCTAACCGATACTAAAATTAAAAGCCTCAAACCTCGTGATAAGGCCTATAGAGTAGCTGATCACAATGGACTATGCATTGAAATACGGCCAAGCGGAACTAAACTGTGGCGTTATCGCTATCGGTTTAATGACAAAGCATCAATGTTGAGTCTCGGTGAGTACCCGATTGTTGGTTTAGCTGATGCTCGAAAAGAACGTGATAAAGCCAGAATTCTTCTTGATGATGGCATTAATCCATCCAAAAATAGAAAGCAAGAAAAAATCGAAGCGAAATATCTCAACGTAAACACATTTGAATTAGTAGCTAATGAATATATTACGGAAATCCTGGCTAACAGGTCAAGCGGGTATGTTAGTAAATTTAAGAAGGCTTTAGAACTTGATGTTTTCCCAGTAATTGGTGATAAAAATGTAAGAGATATTACGTCTGCTGATATTCTACATATTATGAAATCTACAGTTAAGCGTGTTAGGGAAACAGGTAAAAGAGGAAGTGGCGAAGTTACATCACTAAATAACCATAAATTTATTGGTGCTGTAATGCGTTATTCAATTGCAACGCTACGCACTGATAATGACCCGACCTATGCTGTGAGAGGTGCTGTTGTTCGTCCAGAGATTGAACATGCTAGGCCTTTAACAAAACAAGAGCAGAAACTTTTTAGATCTGGTTTGGATGTCTTTAAAGGATCTAATACTGTTAGAAATGCCCTATTAACCATGGCTTATACAATGCTGCGCTCAATTGAGATCCGCCGTATGAAATGGAGCTATGTTGATTTTGATCTAAAAATTATCAGTTTCCCGATTTCAACAAAAAGTAATAATCAAGAAAGAACGACCAAGAAAAACCGATTGCATCTAGTACCAATGTCAGACCAGCTATTTAAATTATTAAAAATACAATTTATAGAGTCCGGTAATAAAGAATATGTGTTTCCTAATGTTTATGGCCATAGTAATGGAGTGATTGGCAATTCAACACTAAATGTTGCACTTAAAAATATAGGTCTTAGCACAGTTACAGCTCATGATTTTAGAGCTACAGCATCAACAATTTTAAATGAAAAAGATTTTGATGAAAATTGGATTGAAAAACAATTAGCTCATGCAGATCAAAATAAAACAAGAGCATCATATAATCATGCGAAATACATGGAGCAGCGTAGAGATATGCTGCAACAATGGGCAGATATTGTTGATGGATGGAAGTTTATCTAGCCTGAATTTAATATAGTTATAACATCTCAATTTAATTGTAATTAAGCCCTCACTTGAGGGCTTTTACTATTTCTAGTTAAACATTACTTCAAAAATAACTCCTTCTCTTTGGCACGACGATTAACTAAACCCTGAATACGCTTGCCATTGTCGAAAATCCAACGATCAAACTGATGAGCAGCCGCAGCTAAATTATTTTGATTAATTAGTGTCAGCATTGTGCTTTTGATAAATGCAGTTTCACCGACGTTATAAACAAATGAAGCCAACGCATCAAATTGGTTTTGATTGATTTTGACTTTGATATTCTGATCAAGACAAGAATCTACCCACTTGCAGTCATTTTTAAGCCATTCATTTGCTTGTGCTTCAGTGCAAGTATCACCAGATTTTACAGATGTGCCGTTCGGATACTTAATTGTGCCAAAGCCAATGGTCCAGACTCCACCAGTGTCCTTGTATGCTTTTAATCGCAAACCTTCAGATTCACGGATGATTGAATACCCTTTTTCAGAGATATCAAACTGACCCGTGACTTGACCATATTTAAAGCCGATCATTTGCGAAAAAATATCGATGCCATTTGCAGCAATAACTTTGTCACCAGCAATAACTTGCTCTTGTGTTAATTTGCCACCGGACATGGCACGTAGCCACGAATATGCTTGGGCGATATGCTCTGATTGATTAATAGTCATCTTTCTTTTTCCTTTGTTCAGAATCGCCAAAATAGAAACCAAAAACCGTTGTGATTACTCCACAAATTGCACCAAGAAAAAAATTAACCATGTCTTTGTTTTGGCTTGGAATATCCACAAAAAAAAGGAGGATTAAACATAATCCCCCTACTCCTAACGCACTGTATGCCAGTATTGGCTTTGTCTTGCTGATGTCTGGATCTTCTTTCATCTACTTCCCCATTTTTCGTTCAATGATTTCAATATCGGCTTGAGCTTGTGCAACTCGCTCATTCAAAATCGTATTTTCTTCTGATAAGCGAGTAATTGATGAACCTACCCATCCACATAGAGCCAAAATTCCGCCCATGGCAAATGTGAGTATTTTATTGATTGTGCTCACCCCACCTTCAGCTTTGGATGCTTTGTTTTTCAAATCAGATACTTGATCTTCAAGTACATCAATATCTCTTGAGTTTTGCTCACTTGCTTTGTTGTGACCTTCGTTAATTACTGTTAGGCGTGTGACAATTTCAGTTAGTGTTTTTACTTCGTGTTGAAGCGAGTCAATTTTTCTTTCAACACGAGACGTTTGATCGGGTATTTGAGTCATACGCTTTCCTAAATTTTGGTAATAAAAAACCCCGACCTCATTAAAGACCGGGGTTGGTGGTGGTTTGTTGGGTTAATACACCTTCAATTTAAAAGATTAAATCACAAGACTAGCAACACTCATCTTAAAATGTGGCGCAACGTGGAATAGCCGATATTGAACACTGTCAAATTCGACAGCCTTTTTTTCATTCATGCTAATTAAGCAACTGGCGCATAGTTATCATTAGAAATAATTGCACTCGTTGCAGCCGGGTAAGCCCCCGCTCTAAACGCATCGTTTCCTGTGATGCGGATTCGACTCGGGCTACCGACAACTTTCACGATGTTAGTAACAGCAACGGAGTTCTTAATAATATTTCCTTTTATGTGTGTATTGCGTACAGCTCGCCCAGTAGCATTTATGTGAATTAAACCAAGTGTATCGTCATAATTGGTTAGATTAGTCAATCCAATAATATTGTTGTTGCAGTGGAATCCATCTAAGTTGCAGTCAAGCAAAATCGGGTTTCGATTCGCTCCACGAGCGCTCACATCAATTACAACGTCAGTGAGATTAAACGCTCCGATTGCGCGAATAATCCCACCCCCGTACGTAGCGGATGCAGATGAGTTGATATGCCCGTGCAACGTTACTTGAGAACACGCACCTAACACATCAATCGCATACTCTTTAAAGTCGCGCAAAATACCGTTAATTAATAAGCCATTAACACCCTGAATCTCAAAAATATTTTTATCCGCATTTCCAAAATGGCAGTTGAATTGAATATTTTTGATGCTATCTAATCCCGCGCCCTCAAGTTTTATCAATCGCTGTGGTTGATAGTGTGCTTCAAATGTACCGCCTGTGAACGTTACATCATCAATTACACTCCCTGCCGCTGATCTCATGTGCACAATGCTATGTTGTTCGACAAGCGCTGTCGTTGCACCTTGAAAATTCCCAAGCTCCGCATCAATCGCATTAAATTGCAAATTGTAAATCTCTGACGGATTATCAAAATGAATGCACTTATTTGCATACGACAAACCATGCACATCGAAAGACCCTTGATGTAGATTAGAACCTTCAGCAAATCGCAAACAATCTTGAAGCATTGCGTAAGCTGTTGACTTAAAATTAGGGTTGCGATTCACATCTTCAAAAACATAACCGTCTTTTAGAAAATGTGCATCGACCGCAAGTTCTAATTTGAACGTGTTACGAACACGTGCAGCAGATCCGATCAACCCACTGGACGATGTTAGTTTAATACCGCGGATTTTTCGGCAAGCGTCAATCATTAAGTGTGATTCTTGATTATTCGGATTAGCATTTGTAGTCATTGAGCCAAAAATATCTAAAATCGGAACATCGGCAGTGACTACAATAGTCGCACCATTGCCTTTAATTTTCTTAACTTTGGTCAGGTCAATCAGAAGAGATGCGGATACTTTATAAGATTTAGAGCCATTTAGACTAATCACTCCACCTTTATTTATTTCCGCTTGAAGTGCTGCGGTATCGTCAGTTGCTACAACAGTTTTTGATGAGTTAGTCCAAACATCGGCACCTCCTTTTTCAGCATAATAGGCATTACCTACGCCCATATCTTTATAAAGCAGATACCCATCGGGGTTGATTTCACCACCGCCACCTCCACCATTTAAAAATTTTGCTTTATCTTTAAAATCATATCCGTGTGTTTCCCATTCTGTCTGCACTGTGCCTTCTTCAAGTTGCAAAAAGTCAGGCATGGTATTTGTGTTTGAAAGATACAGAACAAGATAACGGTCAAGTGATCCGCTTGTAAATGTGTAGTTTAATGCTGCGTCGTTTGTTTCTCCAGCAATCATTTTAATATTTGATTTCCCAACGGTAGGCGCAAAGTTAGCTAAACCAATTCTGAACCGTGTAGATGCAGTTTTGCTAACCGTGTATGTCGTATTCGGCTTAATTTTAATGACAGAAGTTAGAGCGCTAACTGTTGTCGAAAGAGGTCTATTATAGTTCGCAGCATCTGCATCGCCTGTAAGTGCAACATCTTGCAAATACGAACCATCGAACTTGTTTTTACCGATTTTGATTTGCGCTGCATTACTCAACTTTGCACCACCAAAAACAGCGTCTTTACTAAACAACAAGTTATTCGCTGTAAAATCAAAAACACTACCCACTTTTACTTGCAAAGCAGGTATATTTTCACTACTCGCACTGATATTTACCGCTAAGTATTGCGTATCTGCTCGTGTTGTGAAAGTGAATGCTTCAACTACATTATCAAGACTATCAACATGCAAAACATGAGAAACATCATCGGACTTCGTTACAAAGCCAAAGGTTGTTCCGACAACTGGGTTGACAGTAAATTCAATGAAGCGAAAGCGTGATGATTCCGTTTTTTCAATCGTGTACTTAGTACTTGGATTGACTTTAATAATCGCTGTTTTTGATGTTTCAGAAGCAAAGATTCTGTTTGTTGCACCGCTTGTTGGTGCTGAAATGTTGGCATCAATTAAATTATATGGAAGGTCTTGGGATATATTCACAAGCGAGTTAATAAGGGTTTTAGCATTCGCTTCCGCAGCATTGGCTTTGGTGGTTGCGTCTGCTTTCGCTTGCGTCAACGGATCATAAGCGCTCTTAGTTAAACTTGTCGCATTTGCAGTTGCCTTGTAATACGTGCCACCAATTTCAGCTTCACCAACATCAACTTTGTCCTTCATTGTAATATTTGCAATATCTGCGTTCGCAAGAGCTAAAGTTGCATAAAACTTGGATGCACCGTTTGTAAAATTGGTTAAAGCATCATCAACGTAAGTTTGATCTGCTTTACTTGTTAACGCATCCTTATACCCCTCAACAACTTCTGTGCTTTCAGTAATAGCATGCTCAAGATCAGCACTCATTCTATCAATATTATCTAGCGCATCATTGATAGTTGTTGAATCAACCTTGTTATCTAATAGTGCAAGCACTTTCTGTAAGACAACAAGCACATCTCTTAAGTTATTTGTATTGCTTAAAATCGAATTCCAATTGTTCGCCATTTTATTTTCCTGTAGGCAATAAAAAACCGCCAGCACGGCGGTAAATTTAGATGTATTGAACTACTAAAATTTCAGCGGTTCTTGCCACATTTGATCAACTTCTTCATTAGTCAAATTCAAAGCAATCCGAGCTTTTTCAATAAATAGATCTGTACGACTGAAATATAAAGCGCGGTTATATGCAATGCTTAATTCAATGTCAGTTTTAATGAAATCTTGAACTTGTTGATACAAACCGAACTTATTGAGTTTTAAATCAAAATCCATCGGCTTGAGTATTGGCATACGCTCACGCTGCAACTGTATTCTCTCTTCCTCAGTTAAATACTTTTCAGGATTTTCGTGACGATCAATCTCATCTTCTGTCATCAATTGATATTTATCCAAATCAATCCAATCAGAAACATTTACATCAAGTTCAAAATAGCGAATATCGGTTTTATCTGTTTTTGAGATGTATTTTTGCATTTTTAAAACTCCAGCCAATTTACTATAATTCCACCGCTAGTACTTTCTATTTTATAAGTTCCCATGGGTGGGATCAGTAAAGATAAATTTACTTCTTTATAAGCACCGCCATTATCAAGACCACCGCTACTAAAAAGATGAGGCTTTTCATTAAGTGTTACTTTTATAGTTTCAGCACTGATTCCAGTAGTTGTATTGCGAATTGATACGTTGATCATTCTTGGTTTTAATGTAGGATTTGTATAGGTTGTACCCAAAATTCTAGATAGTTTTACGTCCTGATAATCCTGACCAACCCCAAACATACGATCATAGATAAACTTACCCTGTGCAGCAGTTAATGCTTGATCAGTGGCATTACTAGTCAGTGTGTTATTAAGCTGAACTATGCCTTTAATCTCTGTTGATGCGTTGGCTGGCTTTGGCGCATGAGTAGTAATTGCATCTTTGAGAACACTTGCAGATATTAATTTACTATCCGTTTTTATACCTTCCCCTGCTTCGATTTCAGATAACTCTGAAATGGCTGATTTATCCACTTTATTATCAATAAGTTCATTAATCTTTTTAGTTAACTCATTGAATAACCAGTTGAACCACTGACGAGCAGGATAAATTCGACTTGGAAAGCCACGTTCTAAATCCAACTCATCCGTATTTTTATCGCCTGTTTTGGCAAATTCTGTTAATTTTTCAATATTCATCTTCACCACCAAAAATTAGGCGTACACCTGCAGGCAAGGGAAACATGATTCGCACAAATTCACGTTCCCAATCTTCATAGTTTTCTAAAAAGCTAAACGTGACACTCATGTCATTGTTATCTTTAATCTTGAAAGCCTTATCTGTAATTAGTTCAATAACTTCTTTCACAGATTCAATAGAGCAGTCACTTTGATTTAATTTGATTTGAGCTTTAATCGCCCTTTTAAATAAAGTGCTCGACATTGTGAGTGCTTTATAACTATTCATCCCAGATTCACGCCAATAGCCACCCCATGACGTGCCATCTTGCTCGCCAAACGGCAAAGAATCTAACTGGTCTTTAAATCCAAAAAATGGTACTGGTACAGAATTGGCAATAGAGTTTGGTGCACCGATCCACTCGGCAATAATTTGAAGCTGTGAACCTACAGCACTATCAATATCAAATTTTTCATTGATGCTTTGCAATAAATTAATGCAGTCAATAACAGGATTAGTCGTAGCTGATACAACACTTTGAAATTTTGGCTGTCTATGCTGACTTGTAATTAAGTCCAAGTATTTATTTTCATTCATAGATTACCGCCCGAGATATTGATCTCAATATTGTCAGTATCACAATAAGCAACTTCATTAAATCTAAGACGATGGTCATCATTAATTTCTAAGCCATTTACAATAATTGAAATAGAAATAATTTCATAAGTCATTGAGTCCAGATCACCAAAAAGACCGGCAGGCACCAACACTTTATTTAATAGAATCTTGTCACCAATGTTGAGCTGATTTACATGATCAGCAATTGCTTGCTTAATTTTTTCACCAATCTCTGTTGTATATTCCGTAGATGCAAGCATGCTGATATAAAAACCAATATTGACAACATCTGGTCGATAAATAGAGATCGTGACTGGATCACCAAAATTATCAGTAACAACAACATTGGTATTACCATAGTACAAACACCCCATACTTTTTTTAGCACGCATGGTTTGCGCAATATCTTTAGCATCACCGCCAGCAACAACAACACAAACACTATGAGGTGGCAAGCCTATTTGATCGATCTTGTCTGTTTCATTCTCATAAGTTTTGCAACGAGATACACCAGGTAAACAGAGCACGGCGCCTTTGATACCATCGAGCTTGGATTGAGATGGGATAGCAACAGACAAAGCTTGTCGTTGACGTAATTTCAAATCACTTTCAACTGGCATACCAAGTTGCGATGTTGATCTATTGTTTACACCAGTCCAGCCTCGAGTAAGCTTTCCGATTTTAGTCACGGTACCGATTTGAGCTAAAACTGATCCGACTTTCTCAGAACGAGCAGAAACAATAACTAATCCATTGCTTGGGATCTTCACTTTTACTGGCAATATCCACTTATTGTTATTGGTATCGAATACATAACCATTTGTGATTTCAGTACCAGATACCCCGGTTATGTCTAAATCAACATAAGAGTAGGTATGTTCACTTCGAGTAATTCCATTAATGGCCACATTTCTTGATAGTGCATCACCAATGGCTGTTTTGGGTGAAAAGGTTGAATACACATCAACTACTGCGGTATTACAATCATGAATTGCTCTTGCTTGCACGCCGATCCATTGCCCATCTTGTGAATCATTTTCTAGATAAGCATCTTCGCCATAAATGGTTCTATATTCATCCTTTAGGTATTCAACAATCTCGTTATAAGTCGGTGCACTAATGCCATTTTCATCAATCGTTACAGCTACACTTGTAATTTCCATTAAACTTCACCACTTAAATTTGATGTGCCGTAAACCGTTGTAATTGTTGCTTCAATTGAGAGTTTTCTTGTGCTTCCATTAAATGAACTTTCAAATGAATCAATTCTTTCAACACCAGAGGTTTCTAATATTCGTTGACGTAAAAGCATTTCATACATTTCATTTGTGTATTTTCCAAGTACATCTGTGCCCCATCCTGTGCCATCTGAAGTATCAGCAAACCACTCACCAGTCCACAGCTTTAGCCTTGTCATTACAGCCTGAGCTACGCCTTCAGCAGAATTCACATGAAAGTCATTTTGATTATGGCCAAACCGATAATCACCATCGTCATCTAATTTTCTATAGCGCATAAAAAAACCGTCTTCCGACGGCCCTCAATTCAATTTAAATTACTTTGGTTTCCCTGTATTACCATTACCAGGTTGAACACCACCGTGTGGATGGTCTTTCAAGCTAATTGATGCAGCTAAAACATCAACGAGTGACTTAATTACATCATCCACATCAAGTGTACTCTTCATCTCAACAGGATGATGAAACACTGATTTAGTGCCAATAAAGTTAATCACCCCGTCTGGTGTGACTTGAATCTTACAAGTACCAGCATCATTACGAATTTCTAAATCTTCTGTAGAAATATCAGGAATCTTTTTAACTTGTGATTGTGGTCCAAAGTACGCAAAACCATCTGACAGATCGTGCTTCCGGTTATCGAATGGAGGCTGAATACCTCCATTTTTCCACCAAAGATCAATATTTCGATCTGAAAATTTTACTAAGCATTCATCACCTTTTTTGATTGGAAATGTAATAGCAAAGCCACCTGCTCTTTGAAAAACCACGGGAACATCAGGAATAACCGGCAGGGAAATCAGATCTAATCCTCCATCTTCTGTAAGAATTGGGATCTGAATCAATGGCTGAACATCTACAGTAACAGCATCAGGATTATAGTTTTCCACGGCGCAAGGCAAGCATGTCCATAAATTAGCGATCGCAGCCTTTATTGCATCATTTGCAACACTTAGATGATCAGGCTTATGCTCTGTTTGATATGTTGCCATTAGCCAGCTACCCCCACGATACTTACACCAGATATTGGAGGAGTTGCATTAACCCCAACAGCAACACCATCAACATACCAATCATCACCACGTGTATCACCGTAGTATTCGGCAGACACAACATTATAATGACCATTTTTCCCTGCAGCACTTTGAATACTTTTACCTGGTTGATCTAAACCTTGTTGGCCATAACCTATGTCGAAGTTCTGAGTCTGGACGAGAGACATATCAATCTGAATTTGGGAGCCAAATTTAATACTTGGGTTGAGTAATGCTGTAAATCGTAGTCCATCAAGTGTGAGCTGCGGCATTCCAACTAATCCAGTTGAAGGAGTTAGAACAATTGCTTGCTCATTTGTCTTACCATTTTCCTCGATCATGGTAATTTGATCATCTTCAATTCGACAAACTGACCCTGTATTTGCAGCAAGTTTATTTAGAAGTTCTGTACTTTGGCCAAACAACACACGCCCACGCACATAGGCTTTGCTATCTATATCGTTTAAATAGCGTGGATCAACACCTTTTTCCTGTAAGTCTTTTAAAATAATATTGCGTTCTTCCATTGCATTAATGCCGGCAATTACAGACGCATTAGTTATAGCATATTTTGCTGCTTCGCCAGACTGAGCAATAATGCACAAGAATTTATCAGTCGGATTATCTCGACCACGGCGAAATTGAAAAACACTTCCTTTAAATACAATGTCATAAAAGCTTTGATATCCAGCTTCTAATATGATAGTTTGCCCTTTTTGCTCATTATCCTTACCTGCCAATAGATTCATCATTTCTTCTGATAAGTTATAAATGTAAATCTCAGCAAATTTAGGACTATTTACAGTTGCCTGGGCAACACGAAATGTAATTCTAAAATCAGATAGATCTAATGCTTGTACTGCACCATTTTTAACTTGCACTGTTAATTTGCAGTATCGCTTCCAATACTCACTCATCTGGATCACTCCAATACAATCGAATCACTGTACCTAAATCACCAAATGACTGACTCTCATCTTCATTGTTATTTACAACAATAAAAGAACCTTTGATTAAGTGCTGATGCTGCTCAAGCAGATTAATGCCGGTAACTAGTGGTAAGCTATTAATTAAGGGCTGATCAAGCTCATTTGAAATACTTATAAACCAGCGACCCAGAAACACAAATTTTAAATAATAGAAATTGCTATTTAATTTGATTCTGAATTTTTGATTTTTTGCACTTAACGGAATCTCACTGATTACCATAACGGCCACCCTAATGTGTATGCACCACCAGTCTGGCCAAAACCTGAAATCTGTGTTACTAGTGATTGATTCACTGGTTGTGCCTGTTTAGTTCCCTCATTCTGAACACCGCTGGTCACTTCTGGATTCTTTTGATCTTCAATCAAGACTTCAGTTTCTTTTGTGGTCGCTATAATGACTTTTTTAAATGTGATTTTAAGTATTAAAGCATTCTCAGTGGTCATATCCGTTTCACAATGAATATTTTTAATCACCATGTTTGTATATAAACGCTTACCAGTTGAAATCATTAACTTCTGACCACCTAGTGCTAAAAACCCCTGATATATACCACGCAAACTCATACTTAAACCAATAAAACTACCACCAAGCAGGCTGTTTAATTTTCCCGCACTTTCAGACCACCCCATCTCCATTGTGACTTCTTCAGGAACTTTATAAACATGGTCTGAGATTGGTGATCCATATTCGACAGGGTGCTCTGTGATAATCCATTCATCCTTATGTGTTTCTTTTACTACTACATCAGCAAACATACCCATCACTGAACGATTACCACCCACCAAAAGTGAGCCGACTGTATCAGTAATAGGGCTTGCCATGGTTGAGCCAATAACATCGCTTATTGCCATTTCACTTTCCTTTGGGTGTAAAAAACGCCTTACGGCGCTACTGGTTTATTCTTTAGGCTTTAATTGCTGTGATAATTTCAGGCAATTTCCAGATAAAAATTGGAACAGTTACCAAAATAAGAAATGCGCATATTGTTTGCCATAAGCCATATTTTTCTATAGACACTTTCATAAGCTCCATTATTGGGCTAAAATAATCCATACAAGATGTTTTTCCTCTTATCTTTGCGGTTGAGTGGAAACTAAAAACCCTGATAGTTAGAGCTATCAGGGTTTTTCTTTAGGTAATAAAAAAACCACCCCAAGGTGGTTTGTTTTTTAATTTTAAAATCAACAATACTTATCTTGTAATTTCTTCAAATCATTTAGCAGCTTTTTAGCCTGAAGTATTGCCTCTTTGGTATTAGCTTCCCCTTGAATATCTGAGCTAGAAATACAATAATCAGCAAAATGCCTCTTGTCTTTAAGATTGGTTAACTCTCTAGCAAAGCAGCTTAATTGCAAATCCTTGAATTTTCGCTGCAAACTATTCAGGCAATTAGTATATCTTTCGTGTGATCTACCCTCTGCCACCCTAATTTCATCTGGAAATCTAGAATCTATCCAGTCTCTGGTGAGTAAATAAACAGCATAGTATGCCCGACCAACCACGGTTCTTAAAGTGGCTTCGTCATTTGGCTGATTATCTAACAGATTTTCTGCAACTACATAAAAATTTTGAGCAAACATAATTAAATTAAACCACCATACTTTTTGGCTCACATTCTTTGTGGCGAAAATAAGCGGATATTTTTTCTATTTGCTTTTGATCTACATCATTAGAATTGCTATACCACAGCATAATTTGATCATTTAATTTATTATTTATTTCGAATAAATCTTCTGGATTATTAATTGTTGAATTAGCTCTTACTGTTAATGTGGATTCACTAAAACATAATTCTGGCTGTATAACACCACTATAAGTAGAGAAAAAGATTCTATACAAGATAGATACTAGTGTTCTATATACTTGAATAGAAATATCTAGCTCTCTTAATCTTTCTACATGGTTTAGCACTATGTCACCGAAAGAGCCATAGGTTGACGAATTTTGCATTTTAATAATATCTTCTAGTAAATAAACACTAATTGCATGTCCATACACTTTACGAAACTCTTTTTTATGCAAAAGCTTTTCTGCATGAAGCCTATTTAAAGTTTCCAAAACTTTATTTAAATCACCATGCTCCATATATGCACTCAACATTAACTCCCATGCCGAGATAAAAGAGTTATTTGTTTTATATAACAAGTCTTCTAGTAAATTTATAGATTTATCTAGGTTAGATAGGTAGAGCTCAACATTTGCTTCAGCCAATTGAGCCCCAATAGGATCATCTTTTCTCATTTTCTTTATAATGCTACGTATCTTAGCCAGCTGAAACTCCCCAACTTGATTTGATTTTTTATCAATTCTTCCAAGGAAATTATTTAAATAAGAATAATCAGGTTGCAAGGTTGGTTGACTCATTTACTTATGACCTTAGGTTGTAAGTATGATTTAATATAGAATCATATCATTTTCAAAAAAAAGTGTGTTAAATTTTAGCATATACTTATTCTTGAGCATTTATGAAAAAACTACTCTTATTATCATCTTTATTAATTAGTAGTCTTTGTATCTTTGGTGATTAACCCCATGCAAAAATTATAATTTTTAGAGTCAATTTTTTCACATTTAGCCTGAATTAGATTAGTTGTGTCAGTGTTGAATTTTTTATGTAGTAATTTCATTGGTATTACCTCATTTACACTTTTTTCTAAAAATTTCCTACTAGATTCATGTTGAATATTATTAACAGCAATAAACCTTGCGGGAGTATTTTGCATTGAGCAGGTTGCACTCATATCACCAAATTTATCCATAAAAAATCCAGTACAGTACAAATTAAGTTGATTCCCAACCTTTAAATCCTCAACCTCATTTATGGTGTAACTTACTGTATAAAGCTTATTAACATAACCTAGATCAAAAATAATGACTGGATCCCCCTCATTATTTCTTTCAATGCTATTAAACTGACCATAAATACTTACAACTTTTCCACCATATTCTTTTTCAGCATTAAATATATTTCTTTTAAAATCATAATATATTTGATTAGGAACCTTTCGCTCTCTATAAACATTTATATCCTTGCTTCTAAAATTCTCCCAATTAATAAGTGACTCTCCATTATTTAGCCATGTCTCAAAATCATTTATTAAAAGTAAATTTTGCAAAGGTGTTATATTTGCTAGAGCAAGACTAGGAAGTAGAAAAAGAATTATCGAGTACAATACTTTCATATATATGGCTCATTTTCATTTGCAGGAATACTACCATGAAAAAATTACTACTTATCACTATTACGTTAATGTTGAGTGGCGGGGCTTGGGCAATGGATTGCTCAAATATGAAGACATCCATTGAGAGTCAAAAATGCTTAAATAATGAAGTAAAATCATTAAGACTGCAGTTGGATAAAATATATCAAAGTGCTCAAAACCAAACCCAAGCAAAAGCAGAGCTCAAAAAATCACAAGAACTCTGGACTAAATACAAAGAAGTGCAATGTGGAGATTTTGTTGTAGCAGATACACAAGGTAGCCCTGCTACTGTTGAATATGATCTAACCTGTCAATCAATACTCTATAAACAACGAATTGACTTCCTTAAGAGTATATTCAATTAAGCCATAACTCCTTTTGCATTATGAGATAGTCTTAAGAGGTCATGTTCTGTTTTTCTTGCAATACTATTTGCTGTCAATTGTGGATTTTCAGCGCCATTTATATGCATCTCAGATGTATAATTCTGATTAACAATTACACTCCTAGTACTATTGTTAGCACTGTAGTTGTTTGGCATTAGTGTTGCATTTGTTGAGTTTGCATTAAGTGTCATATTGCTTAATCGTGAACTTGATAACATGTGAGGGTCATTAGTACTTAGGACTCTAGAAATTTTTCCACTTTTTACACCCTCGGCCTCCACCATACCCTCTGCTAATGCAGCAAACTCTACTGTAGACATATCGTTAATCTTCTTTCCAACCAAATTTACACCTTTAGATTTGGCGACTTTATGAATAATCCCCTCATAAGCTTTGTGGTTTGCCTTGCCAGAATAGTCATCAATAGCATATCTTTTTAACATTTCTGGAATGGTTTTATTCCCATGCTGCTGTTTTAACAATTTTGCTTTCGCTATGGCTCCAGCCTCCATTGTCTCAAAAACAGCATTGCCCCACTGATCTAAAGCAATAACACCACTATATCTCTTCTGGGCATCTCTTAAAGCTTTCTCTTTGGATCTTTTAGTTTTAACGGTTTTATCGGCACTGCCTTTGAAACCAAACTTAAGGTTGCCTGGATTATTATTTCTCCAAGCAACAGTCCCACCAGTCCTTGTTTCAGTAGAGCCATCGAACATTTCGTAAACTCTTTTCGTTCCTTCAGTTTTTATTAATCTTACAATTTTATTTGCACTATCAACCGCTTTAATGGTGCCAGATATAACCGTAGTAGTCGTACTCTTAAGGGCCTGAGCAGTAACACCAGCAACAACCTTAGTCTGTTCGGCAACGGCGACTGCAATTTCTTTACCTTTTTCCCTAGCTTCTTCAATAACCTGATCAGTAGTTTGATTAAAAACCTTATTTTTGGCTTCTTCCCACATGCCGACAGTGATATCTATAACTTTGTCTTTGAGGTTACCTAGCCACTCAACAAGCTTGCCTATGCGATCAATAGCAGTTTCAATCCCATCTGACCACTTAGACCAGTCAATTAAAGATTCACCACCATTTTTCCAAGTTTTATAGTCATCCCAAAGCAAAGCTATTGCAGATGCTAAGGCTAAAACAATACCAATTGGAGAAGCTAAAAACGCAAGATTTAGGCCCTTAATTAAAAAGAGTAGACCTTTAAGCAAAGGCAACACTTTAGCAATTTTTCCAAGGACTCCAATCAAGCCTCCAAAAACCACGGCGACCGTTGCGATCTTTAGGCCAGCAGCTAAAAATGTTTTGATATTTGGATTAAGAGAATCAAACATCTCAATACCAGTTTGCAAGGTTTTATTAATCAGCTTAAGAATTGGTAATAAGGCCTTACCTGCAGTCATGACAACAACTTCAGTAATTGCTTTAGTCGTCATGGAGATATCACGGAATTCAACCATAAATTCCGAACCACTTTTCGCCAGATCATCATTTAATCCAACTTGAGTGCGTATTTTTTGATACTTCTCCATGTTGTCGAGAAACTTACCATCTCGCATGGCCAACATGGTTTTTTCATCAATACCAAGAGCACCAGCATATGCATTGGCTTGATATGAAGGCATGTCCTTGAAAGTCTTAGATAGATCTTTCATGACTTCGACACGATCTCGCATAGCGCCGTTACTATCACGAGTTGCCACACCTAAACCTTGTAGCATTCCCTCATAGCCGGGAGAGTTACGCATTTTCTGTGCAACACTTTCTAATGACTGTAATGCACTTTCAGCATCACCACCCATTTGTGATACAGCGTCACCATAGGCACGGATATTTTGAGCACTGGCACCAATGCGTTGAGAGGAATAGTACAGCTTATCTAATTCGCTTGCTGTCTTTGCTACTGCTAATACCGTACCTGTTGCTAAGGCAAGTAATGCGGTTTTAAGTACAACTGATTTATTGGTAATACTTGTTAAAGTATCACCCATCTTACGAGCACCCTCATTGTCAGTTGTAAAACCCAATGAGACTAAAAAATCGCGAATTACTGCACCTTGAGACATAAAACTACCTACTTATTCCAAAGATATACGCACGTGATTACTGTTAGTAAAATTGCAATAAAGCGCCATGATTGCATTTTGTTAATCTCCGTTAGACACCAATTAACTAATTTGATAAAATCTTCCATACAGATTTAATTTCCTCTTGTTCTGCTTTGTTCGACTGGAAATACAAAACCCCGATAGCGACCAACTATTGGGGTTTTTCTTTATCTACGCATTAAGCACAAGTTGTATTAACGCTTTTTACAACAGATTATTTTTTGCTATTTTCTTGATCTATTAAATATTGGTTATCAGCTAAAACGTCCAAGGCATCATTCATTAATGCAATATCAGCCAGATCTAAGGTTCCATCTTTAATAGATTCAAACTTACACATACCCTTGATGATTGGACGCATAATCCAATCTTCCCCACCAGGTAAGCTTTTAAAACTTATTCGGCCCGCTTCGTGCTCGATGCCTTCATAAGCAGACCTTGAATAAAATTTCCAAGATTTAACCGGATCACAGCGAGTGTCAGAGGTAAGATATGTTCCACACCCAAATCATCAAACATAATTGTGTCTTTAATACATGCTCTTGCACCATTCCGGCTGACCACCGATAAACACTTGTGCGTAACGAAATCAACATCATCTTCAGGCATTGAAGCAAAAGCGTCCATGAGTGGTGATAGCGCATCACTCAAACCATTAAGATCAATTTCCTCAAGCTGAGCTGTATCGCCTTGTTTAACTTTTTCAAGTCGCTCAATAAGCTCATGAATGCCACCCTTAGACAACTCCGTAAGAATTGGCATAATTGTGGGAACAATCGGAGCAATTTTTCGAGATACATGAAGTTGATCAAGTGCATTTAGACGCCCGATCTCATAATTATGCTGACCTATTTGCATTAGTTATATGCTCCAAGTTTAATATCGATTTTAATTGCATCAAAAACCCACTCAACTAATGCACCTGTTTTTGCATTTGCTAAGTCCGGGCATTTCTTGAATGCACAATTAAATGCAGATCCATTATCACCAGAGCCTGCATGATTCATTGTGATTGTATTTTTCCCCCACTTTCGCGTGGAACTTTTTTGTAAATTGTATAAATTGGAAAGCTTGGCATTTGCAGGAGATGTTTTTAGTAAACGAATCGTGACTTGTCCAGAATTATCACAATGTAGTGAGTGCATACCTTCACCATCGGCACCAATTGTCATTGTGTTTTTATCACCTGCCATGGCAAATGTAATACCTTCCTCAGCAACCCCTGCACCATAACCGAGGTCAATGTTTGCATCATCACTTGCCAAAGTACATGCAGTATCTAAAAAGCTGTAAGCTGTCATTTTTGTTCCTTTTAGCGATTTACTGACACAAGAACATCAGCAAAATGTGTTGCACCAGCTAATTTAGCTGCAATTTGAAATATCGGTGATTTACGTGCTTCACGTTCTGATTGAGCTTGGTCATCCAAGCTATTCGCAAATACATAAAAACCTTTCGATAAGTAATCACCAGTCTGCAATGTTCCAAACTCTTCACCATTCCATTGACCCTCACCGAGCAATCCATTTTTTACAGCTTGGTCAGATGCCCGCTCAAGCACTGTACATTGACGATTTACACCGCCAAATGTCTGAGGGACCTTTGTAGTTGTGGTGTAATAAAGATTCCAAAGTGCTGTTTCTAGATGATTCTGATACCAGTCCAGACCATGCACTTCGTCAAAGAATGTACCATCACACATGACGCCTTCTTGTAGAATTGCGGTGTCATTGTTATATGCAGCAAATACGTTACAGTTTTTAGCTGCCAGAGCTTTTGCCTCACGTGTTTTTAAGTCTTCTGCAGCAATACCGGGGAGCTGCTTAAACTTCATTGTGATTGTTGTATTTGTACCGTTGAAATTAACACTAAACGCACGACCCATAACGGATGCAGCAGCATAAGGATTATCACTAGAGAAAATAGTGAACGTACGGCGATAATTCTTTTTAGCAAGCTTAAACGCCGTGTCAGTTTCAGTTGTTTGCGTTGTATCTTCTTGCTGTGTTGTATAGCCAAAAATACGCACTGGATCAGCAGCTTCGATTAACGATGCAACAGAGTCAACCTCGACATCAGTTAAATCGGCAGCAATAGTTAAACCATACCACTTAAGCGACTCTAAACACTCTTTAACTGCATCTTCAACTTTTTCAGCAGATACATCTGTTTTGGCCCAATAGCCGATATACAAAGTTTGTGGTTTTGGTGATTGGCCAAAATACGCTTTAGCAGCTTGATACTCTGGATCGTCAACACCGTAATCAGTGCCAACTTCGGTAATGTTTGAGTATTCACGCATACGTTCAATTTTATCAATCACACCACTGGTTGTGCCCAGAATTAATAATGTTCCAAACGAACGTGGTCCTGCCGCCAATGCTGCCAGTGAAATGCTGACATTGACGACATTAGAAACAGGTAATGTCATTTCTGACGACTCCTAATGTTTTATTTTGATTTAATCAAGAAAGGTTTTCACGGCGTACGTTCGTTTAGTCTTGCGTCTAAATGTCGCAACAACATCAAAGCGGTGCACGTATTGATTATTGAGAAAGTCAGGTGCTGTGCGTAAGTCACCACACCCAACAAATTTGATTTTATGCTCACGTATCTGAGCGATGTTTTGCGGAATAGCGAGACCATCTCGAAAGATATTTGCAAGTGACTGACCATTATGACCATAAAAAGATAAAAACAATTCAATCTCTTCATGACGAATAGAATCCATATCTTCGGCATTTTGCTGAAAATAAGGCCCATCATCGGGAATTATTGACTTAACAGCGAAAGCACACCAATCAGTGCCAACTTTAGGCATTGGTGGTGGTTCTTCCTGATATCGTGGACGAACAAATTTACCCGTTAGTGAAGTCACGCCAACAATTAATTCTTGAAAGATATCTTCGAGATTTTGGTCATGAGCAACTATTACGCTTGGTGAGATATACCCACCAGTCGCAGAATCACCCATGTTTTACCCCAATGGCTTAAGTTCACAGATTGCTTTAATGAAACCATTGCCATAATGCAAGTTGTCTAAGACTTGAGAAACAATGTAAGTTTTAGTTTTCCAGATAATTTCATCAGCTTTGGTATCAGTATCACCAGCAGTTAAAGCAAACTGCGTATGAATATTGATGGCTCCCTTAATTAAGGTACCATCTTCACGGCGATCCATATTCAGGCCGTTGTTTGTTGTGACAACACCACCAAAATCAGTGCTTGTAACCACCGCCTCAGGTCGCCCTTTATCATTAATAACCAATTCAGAGCGATTACACACAAGATCAAAGGTCCAGAAATCTGGATCATGTAGAACATCAGAAACATCTAAACTAGGCACTTACAACCTCCTTGCCTTTATGCATGATGACGTAGGTATGTGCATTACGCATCTGACTAGTATCAATTAGAGGCTTTTCAGATTTCTTGCCACGGCGTTTACGTGCATTAATTGTCCAAGGTGCCAGTGCTTCAAATTCACCTGTGGTGATATAACGCTTAACACTCATGGTGGCTTTCATACCGGCACTTTCAAGATATTTATACATGCGCTGTTTATTACCGACAAAAGCTGCATCAACAGCCTTGGTAAGTTGTATTCCTACAAATTCCTGAACTTGCTCTACCCCAGGAACTAAGTGTGGACGAGGTGGTAAGTTCATGGATGGTGATCCAGTTTCAAGCAAATACCCAATTTCAGCATTGCTTATGCCGCCATCACGACTTTCGCCGTGCGGAATGCCGACTAAAACTTCAGTTTCAGACAACATACCCATTGCTTCAAGTATTGCAGCCAACCCCTCACCAGTCGTTTTAACTCCACTGACACTCATAGCTGAACACCTCCCGCACCTGCCATCATGGCCAATTGATAGAACTGCACACCAAAGGTTGTTTGATTCCAGTGTCCCGCATCAGTAATAAGAACACCTGAGACATCCATTGATTTGGCAACACCATCAATCGATTTTGATGTCTCATTGCCAACAATTTTACCGGGGTCTCCACCGATTTTTGCTGCCAGCATTGAGCGATTAAACAAAGTTAAGTAGTGGGCCACAAAGAACGTATAACCATCATCTAGCAAGTCATCCCAGCGCGATTCAGGTAACAACTTAACCGCAAGTTTTAAATAGAAATTAAATTGAGCTGATGGATACTTTTTTACATCAGCAAACATCAGCATAGATTCACGAAAAGATGACTCTGTTAGCATGATTATTCGCCCTCTGGATCCTTCGGCTTAGTTGGCTCTTTTGTTTTGGTTGCTGTGGTCTGTGATTGCTGAGATTTAGCTAATTGAATCTTTAGTGATTCAATTTCTTTATCCTTTGCATCACTGGATTTTTCTAATTCAGCAATTTTTTTATCCGCTGCTTCAGATTGAACCTTTAATGATTCAATAACAGCATTTGCGGCATCAAGAGCTACTTGCAATTCATGTGAATGTGCATCATTTGGAGCAATCTCCTGCGAATGCGCCTTCACAAACCAGTGTTCAGCAATTGCCTGTTCAACTTCCTGAAGGCCAGCTTCTAAAACAACAGTCTTTGCCTCCCCTTGGTCATCACGACCAAGGTTCACGGTAAGCTGCTTAGATAGAAGAATTTGTACTAACTTAGACATGTCAACTCCTTATAGACCGTCAGCATAATAAGCAGTTTCAGGGTAAACCCATTCCACAGCACCTAAACGACCAAAGTAGGTAGTCAGTTGGCGTAAATCACGATATTCAATCGGCGTGCGTTGTAAAGGCACCATCGGGAAACGTACGCGGTTTTCAGATTGTGTATAGCACATCATGCGATCGGTATCACCTACACCACGTTTAACACACCACTTTGAAGGTTGAATATCTAACGGACGGCCATTTACTGAATTAGATAAGCTATTCAATTTCAGGAATTCAAGAATTGAAATATTACCTGCTTCACTAACAACACGTGTTGTTAACAATCCAAACTGAACTGGTGGTAATAGCAATTTATCAGGACACACAGCATAGGCTGATGCTATCCAAGCATTATTTAAAATTAGATTTACATCATCTAGGATTTCTTGTGGTGTAGCCAACTTCCAATTTTTATTAACATTAGTTGCACCAACTTTGGACGAGTTAAGCAAGCCCTCAACGCCAATTACTTCATCACCAATGTAGACCTGCTCATCAGTATCCATTTGATGCTTAAGTAATAAGCCTGCATACTTTTGAGAATCGACTGGACGACCCACAGCTTTAGCGGATTCAAGTTCTGGAATAGTCCACCCAATCTGAGTAGCCCAAAGCGTCAACGGTTGTGCAGTCTTACCAATATCAAGTGCAATACTTGTGATTGCATCTGTATTTTTCCCCACCCATGCTTTACCACTACCCGATGGGCCACCCGCAGCAGCAAAAGTTGAGTTGGTAAAAGACGAGGTTTCATCAGCAATTGATACATCAGAACGTAAATCAATGTCGCGCCCCCAAGTGATATTCGCAAGTGGGTCATGCATCGTTTGATCTAGGCGTTCTAATTCACCAAGCAAGAATGCACCTGTGCTATCCACTGTGCGTGCATCAAATGTCATCATTCCAATACCGTTGTCACGTGTACGCGCGCGGATTGGATTCCCCATTGCGACCGCTTGTGCCATGGTTGTAGCTAAGAGTAATTTACTCATATAGTTTTCCTTAGGCGTAAAAAAAGACGCATATAGCGCCGTGATTTACGTCAAAAATAATTTAAATGTTATAAGAGATTTCTACATTGCCTTGAGCATCTGCTTCATGCATGAACTTGGCATTTTTTAATTCAACTGTATTCACACCATCTGCTACAGCTTCAATACCCCCAATCGGCTTAAGATCGGTACCAGCACCAACACGGACAAATACCTTACCTGCTTTTTTCGCAGTACCAGTATTACATTTCACTGTCATATAGCCACGTACTAGAACATCATGAATGATATTTTCTTGTGGTACTGCAGCGCCTAAACCATTCACGGCGGACTGTGTTGGATATGAACGAACAATTAAACCATAAACTTCAGTATCATCTGCTTCTAACGGTACAAGTCCTTTTTCATCTAGTTTGCAAAAGATGCCGAACGCACCTAATTTCCCATTTAAAATATGAGCTTCAATCGTTGAGTGTGATTTACGGCTCACATCACCAGGAATGCCTGAAGGCATACGATATAAAATTGCATTACTCATGCTTATTTCCCTTTATTCCAAAATTCACGGTTACGTGCATTGATTTCAGCAGGTGTGGCAGGTGCACGACCGAAATCACTTGTTTTAATTCCAGAACGAACACCTTTTGTGTTGTTCTGTTGTTTGATTAATTCGGATGCACCAATAAACGCTGCGTCTACTGTGTAAGCAGGCATAGCATCAAAATCAGTTTGACCACCAATAAACGGCGCAATTGCTTTTTGTCCGTCCGCCGTAGCATATGCTTGTTTAAGCGCCATACGTTTTGCGGTAAGTACTGCTTTACCATTATTGGCACTATCAGTCGTTGGTAGCTTAATACCTGGTGCTAAAATTTCAGCACGAGATAAAACAGCTTTAAGTGAATCACCAGTATGATTTTGCACACCTTCTTCAGATAGTTTTTCTGCCTTTTCAGCACCCAAGATGTCGTCTTTTGTTTCAGTTTCTTCATCGTCATCATCTTCGGTTTTCTTTTCAGGATCATCCGAGTCTTTGGTTTTTTTCTTTTCCAAGGCTGACATGCGAGAATCTATTGTTTTCATAAACTGACGCATTTCTTTTTGAAATTTAGCATCACCAGTTTTTGTACTGGTTTCTTCTTCATCCTCGTCTTCGGTTTCTTCTTCCGAATCCTCAGTGTTTTTAGCTTCTTCCAAAGCCTCATCAATTGTACGTTTTGCTTTGCGCAAGCGATCTAACCAGCCTTTATTTGGTTTCGGCATGAAACTATCTCCAATTTTACAACGTGACCCACAACGCCCTTTATCAACAACTGCGATGTGATTTCCAAAAATATTTGTTTGAATCCCTTTTCCCACACTGATCTCGGTATAGTCAGCGTCATACCCTAAAGAGATTTCAACCTTGTCCGCCATGACAGCATCGATCATGTCTTTATCGGTAATGAGTAGATCTGCAACTAAGCAATCAGAATCAATATCTTCACCACGGCGAACATTATTTGCAGACCCTTTTGACAATTCTTTCCAGTTATCAGGATTTACCCAATCGTCAGGATGATCATCCGTTACTGGCTTACCTTCAAAACTTGCGATCGTACGTGGGTCAAATAAAACATCTTCATCACGTTCGATAATGATTAATCCAGTGCTGTCCGCCGTGACTGGCACCTCACCATCGCCATAGATCAGCTTACCAATCCGTGCGATTGGCACATCACGGCAAAGTAAATAGCCCTCTGGTGTAGTTTCTCGTGTACGGCCAATCTGACCAGTGGTGTAGAAATTCGATCGATCTACTGTAGCCTTTGATTTAGGTTTCTTTTTAAACATGGTTCACCTATGGTTTTTTTGGTGGTGAATCTTTTAAATACACACCTTTGCAAATATATTGAGCTAATGGCTCTACGATTTTAGGTATGAGTTCAGCAGGTATGTTCTTGTCGATAGATTGCTGAACTAGCTTTAATCTCGCTTCTTGAATATTCATAACTTTTCCATTAGTGATAAGAATCACTCTTTGATTAATAGGTCGGTTTTTAACTTTATTTTTAATAAATCTATAAATGATCCCACCTAGTAACCATCCAGATATGAAAGAAAGCACGCCAACTAAAGATGGTTGAGGAAGATCCATAATTTTTTCCTTAGACATTAAAAAACCACCTATTGGTGGCTAAAAATCTTCTGGTATTACAGGTTCAGGGTAACAACGACAATTCGGCAAACAGCCCGCATGACCTGTTAAATTATCCAAAGTTGGCGGTTTATTCCAATAGACAAATTTCCCATTCATAGCTTTATGACTTGTACGCACATCAAGATCTTCACTAGTACGCCATATATACCCATCAGAACCCAAGTTTTGTGCACGTGCTTGTGTAAATACACTTGTCGCTCGACTTACTTCAGTACGTGCAATAGTATTCGCTCGACCTTTAGCAACCTGACCAGTAGCCATAATCAATCCAGCAATATCACTTGCCCGATTTCCATCGATGAGCGCACGTGTTGATAAATCATGAATCCGCTGCGCTGCATTAAGTGGAAGTGACTTAATTAAACCCACTTGCTCATTAAGTAATTGCTGATACACGGCGCCAATATCAGTATTTCTGATCTGATCCCTTACGCCACGTGATAAGTCCTGTGCATAAATCAGCCAAGTCTTTTCGTCACGTAATGCAACATCAGTCAGGATTCTCCCTGCAGCATTCTCAGCCCAGAAGTGAAGCGTATTACCGTATTCATTCAAGGATGCGCGAATCAAAGGCCATGACTGCGGATCATTTACATCAAAACCTTTAACAATCGTATCAACATAACCAGCAACTTTTCTAAGCTGCTGGCTGTATCTGATCTCCATCTTTCTGGCCAGTTTCGGATTCATTCGATTCTGTTTCATCGTTTATTTCTCCGCGTGGCCTTGGTGGATCATCATCAGCATCATCAATTTCCTCATCAGAAATATTTGACCAAATACCCGTAATTTCAGCAGATTGACGTAATTCTTTAAGTGCTGTTTTGCGACTAATTAATCCTGACTCTTCTGCAGATGTCACGGCATTAGTTACTTTCTCAGCAATAGAGGCTTTCTTTTCATCATCCATTTGCCACAGTGATGCAAAGTCAAACTTAAATGTCTTAGGTAGTGGCTTACCAAGCACAGACAATGAAACAACTGCCAACAACGTATGCAACGGTGTACGTAAACGCCGTTCTTGTTGTTGATTGATATTGTCATAGTAGTTAGATAAATCTGACTCGCCAGTGGCATTTAAACCTGCTGGAGACTGACCAAATAAGCGAACTAAGGGAATCTGAGTTGCACCGGCGATCTGTTGGCCAAACTGCAATAACAAACTATCCAGACCTGTAAAGCTATATTGGTGTGTTTCAAATGTATCTTCATCATCCATGAGAGTCATACCCTCATTGGACTGCCACATTCTGATTTGCTGGATCTGCTTAACTAAAGCATTATAAGTACTACCACCCATGCCAATAATCTTACGCAAACCTTTTACTTTATAAGTCCGTAAATGAGCCTTATAAACCAATTGACCTGCACCCAAGGTAGCACTATCAAAAATCGTTAAACGATCTTCTAAACGCTCAACAACGGACTGCCCCCAAAGGTTTTCAGCAATTTTTTGCCAATACGGTAGACTCACACCATCCATACGAATAACACGGCTATAGTGAATACGTTGGTTACACAATCCAACTGAATCAGTAATCACATCATAAAACTTTGGCTTACCATAATCAGGACCATATTCAGTGACCAAATCCTGCAAGTCAGGTAGTACCATCCAGCGATCTAAAACCAATAGTCCTTTAAATTGATCTTTACCTACGGTATTCACATTTAAAGGCGTACTGACATTCTGTCCATCGATAAGCATCACGGCGATAGCACCGCCGTATAAACGTGACCATTTAATGGTGTCGCTTAGATTGTCCCAGATCTCAAGTCGATCTAACTCTTGGTTGATTTCTTCAACATCTTCAGGGCTATCCATTCCACGTAAGGTGATACCCTCGCGTGTCATATCCTCAGCAACAACATCAACAACTTGACCAATAACCCACGAACTACGATACATCGCTTCGAGCTTTAAACGATCTCGACTTGTAAAGTTAAAACCGTATGTTGATTGATCATGCTGATTTCCAGCGCCCAAGCCAACTCGGGCCGCGAAGTTTTGAAAACTATCCGCAGTAAATTTTAATAATCCCATTTGATTTCCCGAATTAAAGCTTATTCCAAATACTCAGACTTGAGATTTGAGGGTTAAAGCAGATCATGACGCTATCTGCACGGTTTGGTGACGCCGTGCCATCAGGCTGTTTATTGATTAGAATCTTGCCTGTGCCATTCTTTGTATATGTGGGCTGTGATAGCTCGGTAGTAAGTAATGCCAGTTCTTTTGAATCTATATGCTCACTGGATAATGAGATAAGCATATCAGGATCGTAATCGCGCCCTTCAATTGCTCTAAATGTCTCTTGGAATCGCATACGCAACCACCACCATGATTGAGCCTTAAGATTTGCGAAAAAGTCTTTATTAAATCGACCTTCAACCATTTGATCATCAGGCTCACATACAGATCCAGATCCTCGGAAGGATTCAACAACAACCTCAGGCAATCCTTTCTCTCGTTGCTGTTCATTAATGACACGTGCATCACCACGGCATCCAGCGCCTAAGCCATCAGCATCGTAATAAAGCGTATCTATTGATTGATCTATGCTTAGGTCCATAGCCTTTTGTGTGGTCCCGAATATGTCGTCGCCTTTACCAGACCATGTTTCTAGATAATTCAGTACTATGCCATGACGAGCCGCATATGAGTTTTTATCCTTACCCTCATCAGCAACATCTAGACCTGCAATACGATCACCAGTTGGTTCAATACCGAGTTTGATATGCGCATCAATAGCAGCTTGAATCCATGCACTAGGAATTAATACGCCTTCGACCGATGCCGCATAGTTAATATCAATCTCTTGAGCTAATACCACATCATCCAATGTGGCTAACTGTTTTTCATACCATGGATGAATAACTTTTCCGTTATATTCCACAGTCCAGTTTTTATCTGGATTAGCGCGCCAAGGCATGGTAAACACGGCGTAACGACCGCTAAATCTATCCTGGTGAAAACGATCACCAATACCATTCGGTGTAGAACCTTTAATATGCACGTTAGTATTTTGTGACATTGCAGCATCTACGGCTTCTTGACGCTCTACGAATGCCCATTCATCAAGAAAATACATTGTAGTACGTCCACCACGACCAATATTGTCACCAGCCTCACCAGTAATGGTTGCGCCGTTGTCAGGATTAATAATGCGCATGTAGTTATCGTGGATTTTCTCCACAAACTTTTCAGGCTTCATCCAGTCAGGCATTTTGCTGAACATGTCGCGGAACTTATGAAGTAGCGTTTTAGGATCTCCCTTTTTATCTACAAGTTCCTCTTTACGGCTTCCAACACCACCTGCAAAGCCTTCAACAAACAACCAACGATGCAAATAAAATCCTAATACAACGTATGACATACCTTCATCACGGCTCTTTTCAATTAAACCATGCGTCTGAGTACTCTCACGCTCAAGCAACCAGTCCACCAATTCAACTTGTTTAGGTCGAAGCACAAAAGGAAGATTTGCTGGTAAACCAAACGGCATACCGCGTGGATCATAGGTCCAGATCCAGTGATTAAACCAGTGAATCGGATCATTCTTGCATTTATATAATTCTGCCTGTTGGCTTAAATCGTTTTGCTCAATGACTGCCTTGTAATAATAACGCCGTGTCATTTCAGCAATAATTTCAGGTAGGCGTGTATTAATGGTCCATTCTTTAATTAACGGCGCTATTTCATCTAATGCATAAGTCATAACTTTCCATTAATCGCTAAACGTGAAAGCTCTTGAGGGGTGAGTTTTGCGAGTTCATCAGGTGTGAGCATTGGCGGCTTATTTATGTGCTCATTTTCAGTTTTTATTGCACCACCATCTTTACCTGTAATTTCTATTTTCTTCTCGTAATGGCCTTTCACAATTTTTTGAATTTGATCAATTAATTTAATTGCTAAAACCACATTACCTTTTTTATTCATTAAAAGGTCACTAAGAATTTGTAACTGGACTAAATCATTAGCACCTATGATGTTGTGTATCGGCTGTGCTAAATACTCTTTACGCGCTTCGTTAAATAAGTCTATAAATTCTTGGGATAGATCAGCACCAGCCACCTTGGTTGGATCATATGTCTCAACCTGTTGAGGTGTTACATCAATGTTAAATTTTTCCTTGATGTCCTTAACTACTTCAGTAGGCGTCATAAACTGTGCAAGACACCGAATAATAAAGATTTTTTCTATTTTTTTCAGTCTTGCCATAACTCACCATCCATCAAGGTACATCAAGGTAAGTGGGCAAAAAAATTTGAAACTAACCTATTAAGCACGTCCCACAACAAGCTGCTATATTTCTTTCAGATACAAACGGCGCATTCTTTGTTATTTCAACTAGACGCTTCACGCTTTCGTTTGCACCCCAACGTCTAACTACGCCGTAGAACTCTTCGACATCGTGACCAGCCAAATAGTGTTTAGGTAGACCGGTCATGTCGCTATAAAGCGCTTCGCCATCTTCGTCACGTTCTACACCAATGTGGTAAAGCTCATGTTCGATAAGGGCGCAAAAATCACGATCATTGGCCTGTTCACAAAATGTGGCATCGATCGTAATTAAATAGACAGGTACAAAACCAAACCAATCACGCATCTGTTGTTCTTGTCGTGCCTTCTTCCATCCGCCTTGGTTAAACATCACTTTTTCACATTGGCCCAATACCATTCTCTTTTTAGCAACGGCGGCAGATGATGCCCATGCGAATGCTAGGAATGTTTCATCGTCATGAAGTAGCTCGGAGATATGATCATGATCAGGATTGTGGAGCTGGCCACCAATGGTTAGAAAGTTTTTAATCACCCATTCTTTCAATTCCACGGCGGGTGCAAGTCGTATTGCTTCTTCTTCCTCGGCTTGATCAATTAGATCCGTCGGTGGGAATGGTCTGATCTGTTCCATCGTCTAATCTCTCTAATTGCGCCGTAATCCAACGAATCACTTGTCCTGACTCAATAGCATGTGGATCAAAACGCTCAATCCTATAACCCATGTCTTCAGCTAAATCATATTTATTGAAAGAGTTTGCTATTTTCTTACCACCACGACCAACAGCCCAAGGACTGCCAACGATTTCAATAAGAAGATTTAGCTTCACAATATAAAAATCAAATCGCCAATTTCTGGTTGATTCAAATTGAAATTTACGGCGATAACCAATAAGGTTTTCTTCTAGTTCTTGAAATAAAGTTTCTTCAGCTTCTAAATATTTCTGAGTGGCTTTAGGTAGTGGTTTGGTTCTGGGTTTTCTTTTGATTTCTGATTTTTTGGTGAGTTGTTTGTATTGATTAATTTCCATTGAGCATTACGCGCAAATTCTTAATCCGATTCTTAAACGCCGTGATTTTTCCATCAATCACAATCATTTCGTCACGTGTCATTAAACCACGTGACAAGTTCTGCCATTTTTCAATCTCATCTGACAGTGTTTTAATATTTTTGTTTATTTCTACACGATCGACCATGGTGCACCTTTAATTAATTTTTAAATCAACATCAGGGATAATTGCTTGTGGTTTAAATGCAACTTTATAGTGATACGTACTCACACCCTTAGCAGATAACTGCTCTGAGAAATAAGTAACATTATCTGAAATACCCAGTGAATGCTTTTTAAATTCAGATGGGCCAGTTTTACAAGTCACATCAACTTTACGCTCACCAACTGGTTCAAATGAGCACTTACCCTCAATAGTTAAAATATAATCGCCAGTAATTCCATTATAAAAAACAACTCGACGATCTAGTTCAAAATTATCTGCTGCGTAAGACAGATTCTTAGATGCTACCTGCGCATCACGAGCGCAACCAACCATTGCTACTACACACATTAAACCAGCAGCTAAAAGACATTTTTTAATTGTTTTAATTTCTCTAAAAAATAAAACCCCTCAAAAGGGATTTTGTTTTAATATTAATGAATTAGCTTTCTTGCAATCCAAGATTAGAAATAGAAAGTAAAAGTATTTCAGTTCCAACAGGATGTTTAGCTAAAAGAATCCGTATAACCTCATCCTTATCTATTGCACCATCTCCATTAGTAATTCTGCTTGATTCGATATAAGCATTGTGCGCAACATTGTCTGCAAAATAACCTGCCATATGCATATTCTGCTTACCTGATCGCATATTTATATGAACTTGAGTTTGAAATGCCATCTATTAATCCTAATTAAATAACCAGATTAAACAGTAATCCACCAATAATAAAATTTCAATTTATATCCTATATGAAATAAAAAAGCCCACCATTTGGCGAGCTTCTTAATTAATCAAAGTGCTTTAATAACACTTCGACCACTTATAACACAAATATGCCATAACCTGTGTACACAAGCAACTACTTTTGAAGAAGTTCTGATTTTAAATTGGGATATCTGCCAGCTAAAAAAGCTAAAGCACATTTCATATCCTGCCTAATTTGAATAGTTGATGTTTCATATATTTCTGCAACTTCACGCAATTTTCTATTTTCAACACATACTTGCCATATAGCATCCATCCAGTCCTGCAATGGTTCACTGTCAATTTGACGAATATCCAAAATAATACGCTGAAATGCCCTTGCCTCATTATCAGATATTTGACAAACAACGCCACGGCGTAATTTTGGTTCCTTAAAACTATCATCACTCATATACTGAGCAATAAGATCCTCACGCTCTTTTTGTGATAGCTTCCGAGTTGGAATAGTTTTATAAATCATTTTTTTTGTTTCTGTATCACCATTCATCCATGCACCAAACTGTCTAAACCAATCCTCAGTACTAAAACGAGACCAATCTACTGCTTGCATAATCGTCACTGCTGCATTCATTCTATTCCCCTCACTTAAACCATTCACACGTGTATTGCGTACCACTTACCCAGAAGACATCTTGTGTTTTACAGACCTGTATTGTGTTGATTGTTTTTAATGTCAAAGCTACAACAAGAAATATTATAAATATCAAGACATACAACCATGATTTATGTTTTTTCTTACGCATCATTCACCATCTTCTCAATCTGACCAATCGCCATACCTGACTTAACTTGTGCAGTACTAAACCGTATTACTGAATAACCCAACTCTTGAGCTGCGTTATACTTTTCCATATCACCTAAATAGCCATTACCTCTGGTATGCCGACCACCTGACCAAATACCACCTTCTACTTCAATTAAAATCATTTTTCCTACTAGGTAGAAATCAGCTCTCCATTTTCTTGCTTGATGAAATTTAAATTCACGCTCAAATTCGATATTTAATGCTTTTAGCTCTCTGGCCAACTTCTCTTCAAACTCATTAACCGCTTTATGACCAGGAGCAGAAACACGGCGCTTGGATCGCCGTGTGGTTTTAACTAGTTTTTTGTATTCAGCAAGTGAGTAAGTTGTCATTTGCTAATGCACTACGAATATCATTTAAATTTATAGTGCCCTCAATCATGTCTTCATGAACTGGAAACCAACCATGATCGCTTAACCACATTTGCAAGTAGTTATAGAAATACTTGTAGTAATCGATGCGATAATCAAAGCTTTTCCCATAATAAAAACAATGGGTAGCTCTTTCAGGTGCGCCATCTAAAATCTGGCGCATTTGCTCAATTGTTAAATCAATTTTCATTCGCTTCCCACCCCTGTTCTAATAACAATTCTTCTTCTAAAGAAATTTGGTCGTGATTTGTCATGCGATCAGCACTCCTTTGACGTTCATAATGTCTTTTGCATACAACGTTGCCCGATACTTGTTATCAGCAATTTTTTCCAAGTAACGTTGCTCAACAAAATTCTGCAATTGACTATGAATCGTTGCTTTATGTGCATCGATCACAGCATCTTGAATATCCTGAATAGAAAACGGTTCTGTTGCATAGCAAGCAAAAAGTAAAATATTCAACTGATCATCAAATGTAAATTTCTTAAAGTGCTTACATGTACTTGGCTGTTTTGTTTTGGTGTTCATGCCACTTCTCCCAAATCACAAATAGACACCACCTCGCCGTACTGCACAGCTTCATCCAACGGCATGTACAACTGGTACCCAAGTTGATCAAGAACATACACAGCGTTAGTTTCTGAACACATGAAGCCTAGACGCTGAAACTTGTGAACAACACAATTCGGTTGAGTGGTCAGAGTTAATTTGTTTTTCATGCAACATCCTCCAGTACGCCGTTAAAACCCACTTCCTTCAAATACGATTCCCATTTTTTAGCCTGTACTGGATCTGAAAGTTTCAATGCAATTTTTGCTGCCAGTTTTTCGTAAGAATCACCTGGTTCGCTGTACTTGCCTGAGAATTCAGGATGATGTGAAAGTTTTTGAGCAAATGCGTAGATTTGTTTTTCAGAGAGTTGAGTTGGTTTAACTTGATCACCAGAATTTTGATTGTGGCCAGTATTTAATTTTGCACTGGCTTGTTTTTCGTATTTCGCATATGCGTTGAGTAACCAGTCGGTGAAGTGATAAATCATCAATTCATCACTCATTGGTTTTTCAGCATTGTAAATTTCAAATGCACGTCTTTCGCGTTCAAGCCAATTTGAATTCACGATGATTTCAAAATTGATGCTCGCATCTGCAAAAAATATTTCTTCACGAAGTTTTTTTAAGCAAAGCCAAGTTTTTTTATTTTTAGATTCATTGGTAGATTCTATTGGGAGATTCTGTGTGCCAATAACGGCACTATTCAAAGTACCGTTGTTGGCACTATTCAACATGCCGTTAACGGAACCATTCCGTTTTTGGAACTGTTCCAATGTTGGTACTATTTCAGATAAATTTTTATCCTGTAATTGTGCCGTTTCTGGCATTGTTTCTCGGCCATTTACACCCTTCAATTTATAAACTTTTACACGCTTGGTTACGCCTTTTCGCTCACCAGTATCAGCAATTAAATCATCGTCCAATAGCTCAGAAATAATTTTTAAAACTGTTTTACGCTCAAGTCCTGTGTCTTTTTCCAAGCGTTGCATGCTTGGATAACAGCAATGGTCTTCACCAGCGCGATCTGCTAGTGAAAGCAAGATAAGACGCTTAAGCGCCTTTCTTGCTCCACCTTGTTTTTCCTTAAGCTCGACACGCCAAGCCCAGTTTGTAGCATCAAGACTCATAGTCTCACCTTCATTGCGAATTCAATCAATTCGCGTTTTGCTTTCTCTACAGCTTGAGAGTTTTGCGCCGTATTGTTTTCAAAATGCTGTTCGATAGCTTTTTGAAAGAAATAGATCTTTCGATTAATTTCTATCTCTGTTAATATTTGATTGTTCATTTTTTTCCTAATTAATTAAATGAATGACCTAAAAGCCTGATCTTCTACATCAGGCTTTTTTATTGTCTACAACTTGTAGCGGGAACTTGACCCGACTATCCCCATCACTCCCATCACCGACCACAATTCCCCTCATCCGCTCATTTCTTTTGATGCGTTCAAGCCCTAAATTAACGATATGCCACTCACCAACAATGGCTTTTTCAAAAAGGATTGCAGCTTGTCTACTCATCTCCATACCGTAATAAGCAGAAATATCACGGAGCTTATCCATGATTTCAGGATCGTGCTTTGTACGAAGATCTTCTTTTTCAAGACTCATAATTTTTCCTTTATGCAACATATTCGTGTTGAGTGTGTTCAACCCAAAGGTTCTCAAGATTCCTCCCTTTGTCGTAACCAAGACGCTTACCACATAGGCCATTTTCAAGATTGCTTACATAGTTCTGAGAGCAACCAATTTTTTCGGCGATTTGTTTTTGTGTGAAACCATGATCTTTTAGCTCCACTATCATTTTTTGCCATCTATTCATAAGAGTCTCCTATATTTTTAATGAATATATAGGTTTTCCGATATTTATGCAATAGCCAAACCGATTGAAATATGTATCACAATTCCGATAGTTTATTTAAGGACTTAACTATGACCACTTTGGGTGAAAATCTTAGAAAAATTCGAAAAGCCAAAAAGATGACTCAAAAGGATTTAGCTTTAAAGTCAGGCGTAAAACAGTCTGTTATTTCTGATCTTGAGACAGGTAATGCTAAAACTACAGGCTCTATTTTGGAACTTGCAGCTGCATTAGGTGTGACAGCCGAAGAACTCAAAAAAGGAGTTATTGGCGAAGATGTCTTATCAAATGTTGAAGTAGTTACCCCTAAGATGGCTCCAGTATTATCTTGGGTGCAGGCTGGCGTATTCACTAATGTTCAGTCTGTAAATATGTCAGAAGTTGAAGAATGGTTGCCATTACCAGAAGAGTGTGAAGATTGTTTTTATTTAAAAGTTCAAGGGCTAAGTAACTTTCCTACATTTCAGGAAGGTGATTACATCCTTGTGGATCCATGTGTTCAGTTTAGTGATATGCAGTCTGGCGATATGATTGTTGTTAGAAAATTTGATGATGCCACTTTTAAAAAATTAGTAATAGAAACCGATGGTTCTAAGTATTTACAAGCACTTAATCCAGAATTTAAACCTAATATCATAGAGCTTGATGAGGATTGTAATTTTGTTGGTGAAGTTGTGGATTGTATTCGATACATCTACAAATCAAAGCGCAGGAAAACAAGAAAATCTTAATCAACATAACCCCATAAAAAGGAACCCAAAATGATCGCAACACTGAATAAATCTAAAACGGCGCTAACAATTAATCGTCAAGAATTTAAATTGGCATTGGATAAAATCGGCGCAGGAATTGACAAGCAAATAGCGTCACTCAAAAAAGCCAAACAGAGCTATGACGCTGCGGAAATGGCTAATGAGACTATCAATGAATTGAATATCTTTGAAGCTATTATTGAGGGCGTTAATGAAGTAGAAGGCATTAATCTAAAGCTATCAGATATTACCAACCTTGAAACGGCTCAAGTATGGGTAGATGAGTTTTTAGAAAAGTATTCTAAGTCTTGATTGGGGATGCCCTGCTTTACGGGGTTTGAGTATAAATATTAATTCAACAAGTGAAAGTCTATGGATTATAGTGATTATATTGTTTATGTGGATGAAAGTGGCAGTGTTGATATGCTCAACAATGATACTGACTTCCCTGTTTTTGTTTTATCTTTCTGTGTTTTTCATAAAAAATACTATACAAACACCATTGTTAAATTTGTAGAAGATTTAAAGTTCAAGCATTTTGGTCACGATATTATTATTCTTCATGAAAGAGATATAAGAAAAAGAACATCTCATTTTGCAGGCTTTGATAAGACTCGCATGAACCTATTAATGACTGATTTAAATGAGCTTATGGAGCGTAATCACTTCATATTAATTAGTGCAGTAATCAGAAAAGATAGGCTAATTAATAGAGATGCTAATCCATATGAGGTTGCTATGAAGTTTTGCTTGGAGCGACTATTTTTCTTCTTAAAGGAAAAAAGTCAGCACGAGAAGCAAACTCATATCATTGTTGAATCTCGTGGTAAAAATGAAGACTCACAACTAGAGTTAGGTTTTAGGAGAATTTGCGACCCGACAGGAAATTATCTAAATAAAGTATTTCCATTTGAGATAATTTTCGCATCTAAGAAAACCAACTCATCTGGTCTTCAATTTGCAGATCTTGTTGCGAGACCTATTGGTAGATATGTGATTAATCCAACTCAACAAAATAGGGCATTTGAAATATTAAAAAATAAATTTTATTGCAGAGGTGGTAGATCTAACACTGGTTCTAACTATCTAGGATATGGTTTGAAAATTTATCCCTCATAAAAAACAAAGAGCCTTGATGTTTGCACCAAAGCTCTTTGCCGACCGGGAATGCCCAATCCATGGGTAACAGTGTAACGTAAAATATTCCAATATGCAATTAAGAATAAATAAACTGTGAACCCGACACAGTCCTTACAACAGATCGGGTGGAGAAGATAATGAGTCAAAATATAGCTGAACCTAAATGCCCTGATTGCAAAGTTCAAGGCTTAAAATATATTGTTTCTTCAAATAGTGTAGAGGAGTCAAAAAGAGGTGATACGTGGTTTAATATCGCTCATTGCTCGCAATGTGGACACGTTTATGGTGTATTTGCGAAAATTATCAATGCTCCATCTATGCCACCCCTTCCAAAACTCAGCTCTTTTTAGAATTTAGAAATTCATTTGGATTTAAATAGAGCTTAATATCATCAAGCTGATCTTTTTTTAGATTAGCTTGACTCAATATGTGTTGCAGTAGACGACACCCATTAGCCTGTTGTGTAAGAATATCCGCTTCTGTATTTTTTGTTGGTACAAGCGATGCAACCTCACCCTCAGTATCACCAACACATCGAGGGGAACTACAGAGGTTAATACCTAGAATATCCGCAATTTTATTAGTCTTTTCTAAGTATTCCTTATGATTAATTCGCCAATGCGTTTCATCAGGCTGAGCACTTACATCATCTGTAGTGATAGTATTGTGACTTGAGCTTAGTGCTAATTGAATATCTACCAGCATTTCTCGAATATCTTCTAATTCTGACTTAGTTGGATGCATAACAAACTCCTTAACCCACGCCGTGTGGGTTTTCTTTTGTCTATTATAAAGCAAATTTAAAAAAATATCGGTTTTTCTATATAAATATCGCTTTACCTATTGACTAATAATATCGGAATATCTATATTTATCTCACCAACAATAAAAAAGCCCCGACAGACCTGAGAAATCAACGGAGCTTTTTTCTAACAACGAGGCAATTATGAACGTAAACTCAATTCCTTTCAACCCTAAAGCAATGGTACTTACCGCCGTTGTAACTTTTGGCAGCCTAGCAGCTCTCGCTATTCCCGAACAACCTGTATATCAGCCTGACTACAGTATTAGTCAACCGACTGATTACGGCGTACAAACTTTACAAGTTTTCCCAAATAACACCGGTATCGCAGTAATAAAAGTTGATGAATTTCGCATTCAAGTTAGTTTTAACTTTGATGCACATCCTGATAGCTATGGGCCTATAGGTTCCGACTACACAGCAATTGATATCACAAATCTTGCAATTGAAAGCATCACAGATATAAACGGCAAATCTTATAACGATTTCACTGATCACAACGATCATCGCAATATCAACTTATTGCTATCTGATTTCATTGAAAAAAATAAATTAGCGGAGGCTGTGTAATGTCTTCTAATAATCAAGTTGTTAACGCACTTCTTACTATCCAGCAAGAACTTAAAGCACCTAAAAGCAAAACCAATACTTTTGGTAAATATAACTATCGTAATTGCGAGGACATATTAGAAGCAGTTAAACCTTTACTTGCTGCTCATAACGCTACCTTAGTTATTTCTGATGAAATAAGAGAAATTGGCTCAACATTGGTTGTGACTGCAAAAGTTGTATTCACAGATGCCCAAGGTAAAGAGACTATTGCTACAGCACATGCTGGTATCGATATAAATAAAAAAGGTATGGATATCGCTCAAACCTTTGGTGCATCTAGCTCATATGCTAGAAAGTATGCTTTAAATGGCCTATTCCTTATCGATGACACCAAAGATTATGACTCTGATGAATATCACAATCAGATAAATGGTAAATCAAACAATAATCAGCAGTCTAGAAATAATAGTCGTAATGCTGGCCAGCAACAGCAACAGCAACAGCAACAGCAACAGCAACAGCAACAGCAACAGCAACAGCAACAGCAACAGCAACAGCAACAGCCTAAAACATTAAAGCAAAGATTTCATGATGCTCTCAAAGCAATCTCTACTGCAAAAAATCCGGCAACTTTAGACAAGGCTATAAATACATTTGGCCCAACTGAGTACAGTGAAGCGATTCAGCGTGCTTGTGATGCACGTGCAGATCAAATGGGTTGGGCAAATCCTTTGCACAACAATAGTCAAAAACAAAATTCAAATCAACTTCATCACTAAGGCCAATACAATGAATAATTTAATCTCTGCTCAAGAAGCTTTTAATGCCATGCTTTCTGGCAAAAATGTAATGTGCCGTGCTATCGGTGAAATGCTTGATTTCAATGATATTGATCAGTTCCCTGCTACGATTTTCGCTAAAGCCGGTTATGAGTTTTGCATCAAGATTGAAATGATCAGTGTTGCTGGTATTGAATTTACTAAGCCACTTACTCTTGATGAATACCAGGAGGGCCAAGAAGTTTTTGTTATCAATACATATTCCCCTTCTATCTGTGTTGTTAATTTCAAAACTAGCGCATTAATTGAAGCTATAAACAGTGGCTTTGTTCAACGTGATGCTGAAAATGCCAAGCTTCAATTAAAAGCTTTATCTAAAATCCTTGGTTGCGAACTTGATAATGATTTGAGTGTTGTGCGCTTAGGTGAAGAACCTAAAGAACCAAAGAAACGTACTTCACGCAAAAAGACTGAAGGACCAAAATCTGAAATCACTATCGTTGAGCAAGGCCCTATCGATGTTGTTGAAGATAGCTTGAGTGAAAAAATAACTGAAGAGCCAAAACTTACTGTCGTGCAAGGTACGATTGATGATCTCTATGCTTCATTTGAGTATCAAATTCAGCAAGCAACGACACCCGAAGCTTTAGTGAAGATCCGCTCTGTTTTTTCAGCGAATGGTACCTTAAGTGATAAAGAGCATAATGATCTTAATGCATGTTTTAGTGAAAAATTAGCTGAATTGGATCCTGAGCAACATACACCTAAAAATGATTCTGGTGAACTTTCAGTAGTTGAGCTAAGAAAACTGCAGCAAGAAGCTGAGAATATGATTTACCAAGAACGTCTTAATGATCTTGTTGCACGTGCAAAAGAAGCAAATTCACCGGCTGAAGCCAATGCATTGGTTAAATATACAACGCAGTGGACCGAAGAACAGCGCAAGCCATTGATGAGAGCTATTAATGTAAGACTTGTTGAGCTTGATGAATTGAATAAAGTTGAGAGTGAGCCACCGTCATTAATAGTTCAAATTAAGAACGCAGCGGATCTGACCGAGTTGGACGCGCTAGAGATTGATGTTGCTGGTCGTCATATTGATATTCAACCGAAGTTAATGGCGTGTGTCCTCAAACGTCGCAAAGAGTTGGAGAGCATGTCATGAGATTTGAATACTCAACCATTACTCGAATACTGACTGTATTCGGTGCAAAGATGACACATGTTTTCAACGACGTGAATTTTAGTGAAGTTGACAGTCTTATTGTTGATGCAAAATTTAAAGAAGCGATTTGGAGAGCGTGATGGGAATGAATCAATTTCAAATTGAGCAGTTTGCTGGTATCGATAGAGACATTGCGAATCACATGATGAGCAGTGGTACACAAAAAGCTAAACACGCTATGTCAATTTTATTAATGTGTGTTTCTCTACCTGATCCATGTGCTCTTACTTTGCTAAAAGAAGCTGTTAAAGAATGCAAAAAAGAAATGAAGGCGGCGTGATGGAAATAAAACAATTAGCACCTGCTGAGATTATTCGTGATGAATATGGATTTTGGGTTCATCCAGTTTTAGATGAATACCTAAGCCAAGTGCTTAATGGTCGTGAATTTATGACATATTCTGAGCATGAAAGAATGTTGAAACATTTCAATATTTCATTATCCCGAAAAGAAATGGAATGGGATTGCTCAGAAGAATTGGCTGATAAATATTGGGGTGACGGTGACATTGATGCCACCAAAGATTGGCAACCTACTTCACCCAATGGTGATGGATGGTTTTTAGTTTCAATAAATGATACCGAAGATGGTCCAGTTGCGTGGTGGGCTAAGGAAAAGGTGGCGTGATGGATATTAAAAATACAATGATTAGCGCAAAAGTAGTTATTAAATCTTTAATTGTGCTACTTGAAAACGAAAATGTAGATATTTCATCTATCAAATTCAAAATTAACAATACAGAAAATGGAAGTGAGAGTGAATCTTTAAGCTTTCAAAATCTAGTTGAAGTTACATTAGAGGAATTGGATGAGGCTAAAGCCCAAAAAGTAGCTGTGCCTGAAGGGTTTGTTTTGGTTGAGAAATCTAAAATTGAATCACTTTGTGATTATGCTTATGAAGCAAAGCAATATAGTGCTGATAGTTTTGCTGAAATTAAACATATTGAGAAAGAGCTACAAGCCATGATCGAAGCACAGGAGCAAGTATAGTGAATGTGAAAATGACAGCGGATCAATTCTATAGCCATATTAAACCTATTGAACGTCCTATCCGAACTTTTCATTGTGGATTTAGTTATTTAGAGACATGGATCAAAAATGAAAATAAAGATACGAAATATGGAATTGACTTAAATCCTGACTTTCAACGCGGCCATGTTTGGACTCAAGATCAACAGGTACATTACATTGAAAATGTGCTTCGACGCATCGTTGATGAAAGTGGATTAACTATTCGATTTAACAATCCAACATGGCGTGAAACAAAAATAACTGGTGACTTGATTGAACAAGTTGTTTGTATTGATGGATTGCAGCGACTAACAGCAATTAGAAAATTTATTGCTGGTGAGCTAAATATTTTTGGAATCTCTTATAGCTTACTACCAGCACGAATTATTTTGCGAGATCTAACTGTTGTCATAAAAATGTATGATTTCGCAAACAAAGCTGACTTATTAAGTTTTTATTTAGATATTAATGCTGGAGGCACATATCACACTGAATCAGAAATTAATCGGGTACGAGAGCTGCTGAAAGAAGTGAAATTAAAGGAGATTAGTTGAATGGGATCTATGAAAGAAAGTGATAATGACTTACTCCAAGCTATTTTTGATGAAATGCAATATTTGAAACGAGCATTACTCACTAAACATGAAAGTCGAGTTGGTCGTGCAGAATTTGCGAGATTATTAAATATCGAACCTGAAACGCTTGATGCTCGAATTAGAGATGGTCGCTATACTAAGCCATATAAAGATGGTCGGAAAAGTTACTGGTTAAATTCATATGTTCAATCAGTGATACGTGATGTAGATTGACTTACTCCTATCATTAAATCAAAGTTTATGATGGGGAATTTTGCACAATTAGTTAAAATTATAAAGCCACCAATTCGGGTGGCTTTTTTTATTTAGCAATTATTTTGTGAGTAATATTGTGAGTAACAAGAATAAAAATAAGAAAAATTGATCAACAAAAAACCAGATTATTCATCCACAATATCGACAAACTGAGCAGATAAAATCTGAGCCAGATCATGAGGATTTAAACCCACATCCAAACCGCGTTTCCCACCACTCACATAAATTTTTTCATAGTCAGCAGCAGAAGCATGAATAACTGTTTTTAAACGCTTTTTCTGCCCTAATGGACTAATTCCACCAACTAAATATCCCGTCAATCGCTCAGCATCTTTAGGATCTGCCATATGCAGTTTCTTACAGCCAAATGCTTGGGCAACCTTCTTTAAATTAAGCTGATGGTTAACAGGTAAAATCGCAATAAAATAATTTTTATCATCACTCAGCATTAAAGTCTTAAAAACCAGATCTACAGATAAAGCTAACTTTTCAGCAGCTTCTAAACCAAAACTTTTGGCATGAGGATCATGTTCATACTCATGAATTGAAAAACTTATTTTATGTGATTTTAAAATTTTACATGCGGGTGTCATATGAATATCGTAGATAGAGCCGGATAACAGCTCGATTATAAAACTTTTCTAGGTCTATGTTGGAGTATTTTGTTGCTATCACATCAATTTTGCTTGTAATAGCAAAAAAATCATACAATAAAAACGTTTATTTAAAAATAAATCATACAACATGAATTGACCTCAGATTAAAGTCTGAATACTATTTAGTACCTCATTACTAGTCACTGGTAATAAAATTTTATTATTGTGAAATATGGCGATTATTTTGTTGAATTTAAAAAAATTTAAATTATGTAATTCTCTTATGGCTAAAATAAGTCTGGTTGTTATCACTATCGGACTGATTACAGGATGTGCTCCATTAGGTTCAGGATCTGTGGCTAAACGCTCTGCTAAACTTTCAATTGGATTACAAAAAGCATATACCGTCCAACCCTCCACTGCAGACCGGATTGCACCACTTATTGTAGAGACAGCAGATCAATATGATTTAGATCCTTTAATGTTGGCAGCACTTATTCGACAGGAATCATCTTATCGCAGCAAAGTTGTATCACCTGCTGGTGCTGTGGGTCTGACTCAAGTCATGCCTAAATATTGGCAAAATATTTGTCAAGGCGATCTATTTGATGAATCAGTTAATATTCATTGTGGTGCATATATTTTAAATACATATCAACATAATGCGAATAGCCTAAAAAAAGCACTGGCACACTACAACGTAGGGCCAACAGCGTATAACACCAACAGACAAATGAAAAAACAAGGAAAAAAATATGCGAAACAAGTCAAAGCGCATAGATCTGAGTTAAAAAGCGCACTTTAATCTTAAATTAGCGTATTAGACCTTGGGGTTGTAATATAATAATCGCAGCACCAAATAGTACTACACAGCCCCCCATAAGGTCCCACTTAGATAAGGCAACCTGATCAACAAACTTAAGCCATAATAAAGCAGTAAAAATATAAATCCCGCCATAAGCTGCATAAATTCTACCTGATGCCGCAGGATGTAGTGTCAATAACCAAACAAAAATAGCCAAGCTCAATACAGTTGGTAGCCATAACCAGTGCGTTTTTCCTTGGTTTAAAATCAAATACGGAAAATAACATCCCAATATTTCAGCAACGGCCGTAATGAAAAATAAAAAGAAGGTCATCATTACTTTGGTGATATTTATATCCATGATAAAAACTCTGAGTTAACTTGCGGTTAATTACTTTACGATATGACATTATCGATACATTCATCATCGTATGCTAATGATATGTGATCAAACACATGACATCATACCTTAATGATTTTATAGATAAAAAAAATCACCTATATGATAGGTGATTTTTTATCATGAATGACTACTATACTTCTGCAGGCTCTGCAACTTGATCTTCAAATACTTCTAGTTTAAGCCCAATCACCTGACCTTTTTCAGTTTTTACAGAAACGGCTACATTGCCACCATGTTCTGCCAATTCGCCAAATAAAATCATTTCTGCCAGTGGTTTTTTCAAATGCTCTTGAATTAAACGTTGCATTGGTCGAGCACCCATTAAACGATCATAACCTTGCTCAGCCAACCAAGCACGAGCATGTTTATCTACATCCAAGACCACTTTTTTATCATCTAGCTGTGCTTGTAGTTCAGTTAAGAATTTATCAACCACATTTTCAATAATATTATTTGGCAACGACTGGAACTGAATAATCCCATCTAAACGATTACGAAACTCTGGTGAAAATGCTTTTTTCATTGCTTCTTGGTTATCACGACTATGATCTTGCTCAGTAAAACCAATACTTACACGCGAAATACTTTCAGCACCGATATTCGTCGTTAATACTAAAATCACATTACGAAAATCTGACTTACGACCATTATTATCTGTTAATGAACCATGATCCATAATTTGAAGCAATAAATTAAACACATCTGGATGTGCTTTTTCAATTTCATCAAGTAATAATACAGAATGAGGATTTTTATGAATCGCATCGGTTAACAATCCACCTTGATCAAAACCGACGTAACCTGGCGGTGCCCCGATCAAGCGTGAAACGGCATGACGCTCCATATACTCAGACATATCGAAACGAATCAGTTCAACCCCTAAAAACTTGGCTAACTGTTTAGTAACTTCTGTTTTACCTACACCAGTTGGTCCAGCAAAAATAAAACTTCCCACAGGTTTATCTGGTGTTTTTAATCCCGCACGAGATAATTTAATCGCTGAAGATAATGCATCAATCGCCTCATCTTGACCAAATACCACACGTTTTAAATCGCGCTCTAAATTCGATAAAATTGCTTTATCATCTTTAGAAACTGTTTTTGGAGGAATTCTTGCGATTTTAGCAATAATATCTTCAATATTTTCAACTGTAATTAGACTATCTTGTTGCTCAGATTTTAATCGACGCTGTGCTCCAGCCTCATCAATCACATCAATTGCCTTATCGGGTAGAAAACGATCATTAATAAACTTTGCCGAAAGTTCTACCGCTGCGACCAATGCTTGATCATCATATTTTACATGATGGAAATCTTCAAATTTTGATTTTAGACCCCGTAAAATATCAATCGTTTCAGCAATGGAAGGTTCGTTAATATCCACTTTTTGAAAACGGCGTGATAATGCATGATCTTTTTCAAAAACTTGACGATATTCTTGAAATGTGGTTGAGCCAATACAACGTAAAGTACCATTTGCTAAGGCAGGTTTAATCAAGTTTGATGCATCCATTGTACTGCCCATACTAGAACCAGCACCAATAATCATATGAATTTCATCAATAAATAAAATAGACTCTGGCTTTTTCTTTAACGTACTTAACAATTGTTTTAAGCGTTTTTCAAAATCACCACGATATTTTGTACCTGCGACTAAGGCACCAATATCTAAACTATAGATTACCGCATCAGCAAGTGGTTTGGGTGCTTTTCCATTCACGATTAACCAAGCGAGCCCCTCAGCAATCGAGGTTTTTCCTACACCTGGATCACCAACCAATAGAGGATTATTCTTACGACGGCGGCATAAAATTTGTGCTGCACGTTCAATTTCTTTTTCTCGTCCAATTAGTGGATCTGTTTTACCTTTACTGGCTTCCGTATTTAAATTGGTTGTGTAAAGTTCTAATGGGCCAGCATTAGAAGACGATACCTGCTCACTTTCTATATCTTCAATTTCCTCTTCAACTTGTTGTTCTTCTTTAGTATGTAAGCCATGAGAAAGATATTGAGTTAAAGTTAAACGATTAATTTGATGACGTTTTAATAAATAAATTGCAAATGAATCCCGTTCAGAGTACATCGCCACTAAAATATCTGCACCTTCAACCGCACGATCGCCACCACTTGATTGCACATGAAAAATTGCACGCTGTAAGATACGATCAAAACTTTCCGTTGGATGAGGTGCTTGATCACTATTTTCAGCCAGTTTTGGCGTATGTTGTTCAACGTAATCTTCAAGTTCTTTGCGTAATAAAATAATATCTGCACCACATGCTTTTAAAGCATTTACTGCTGAATCATTATCAAGTAAGGCTAATAACAAATGTTCAACCGTCAAAAACTCGTGCCGTTTTTGACGAGCCATGCTAACAGCCAAGCGTAATGATACTTCTAATTGTCGACTTAGCATGCAACCCCCTTAGTTTTTAGGCTCAATCTGACATAATAACGGATGTCCTTTAGAACGAGCATAATGATTAACTTGATTTGCTTTGGTCTCTGCAATATCTCTTGGATAAACCCCAGCAATACCTTTTCCTTCATAATGTACAGTTAGCATTACTTCAGTAGCTTGGTCAAGATTCATTGCAAAATATTGTTGTAAAATTTCAATAACAAAGTCCATCGGCGTATAATCATCATTCAATAACACAACGACATATAACGGCGGACGTTTAAGTACTGGAGGTGCTGTTTGAGCCACAACATCCCCTTCGTGATCAGCCTCTGCGTCATGATCTTGGCCTAAGCGTACATCTAAGTGCCAATCAATATATCCTGATTGCACAAATGATTTTTTAACTTGATTTAAGCAAATGTGACGTTTTTGTACAGACATAAATTTTAAATACTTGAATTATTGAGCACGAGGCTCTACTTGTGGAATTTCCGAAAGAACTGTTGAAGGAACTTCAACACGCTCTCCTTTGGCCCAATTAAAACGTTTGGCAACAGGAGTTGCACCAGTAAGCCGTACTTCAATGTATTGCGGTGTAAAACCTTTTGGCATCGTCCAGCGTCCTGTTAGACGTTCAAAATCATCAAAATTAAATCGACTATTTTCCATTGGCACAACTAAGATTTCATTACCACGGATTAAATGCAATTCAACTTGACCCGATGCACTGCGATTATTTGGAGATACTTGAACTAAATCTAGTTGATATTCATACGCATTTTCAGGCAAAGGTTTAATTGATAAATTTTGTACGGTTAGACTTAAACCACCGCGCTGTTTTAAAATACTACGATATAAACTGGTCATGCCTTGCATCTGCACCTGATCAGCTTTAGCCTGTTGTAATTTTTTGAATAAATCATCTACATTTGCAATCGCAACATCACGCTCTTGTACTGATGAATTAATAATTTTATTTTGTACATCAAGCCGTTCTTTTTGTAATTTAACGACTTCCGCCAACTGTTCAGTATCTGCATCATAACCTGATGTCGATAAACCTTGACGATGTCCTACTGTATAACCAATTAAACCACTGCCCAATACCAATACCATAGCCCCAATCACAATCGGTATATTGGTACTTAAAAACGGTTTTTTTACATCTAGAGGTTGTGTATTGTCTGATTCAGTTTTGTTCATCATCATCTCATATCAAAATATTTATAACACACATTCAGCCCGTACTACTGATGCTAAATGTGTGCCAAGGAAATTATTATTTAGGGTAAAAGGCCAATGCCACTTAATCCCATATGTTCAGCAAAGCCAAACATGATATTCATATTCTGAATTGCTTGCCCTGCTGCCCCTTTTACTAAATTATCCTGTACGACTAAAATGACCAATTTTTTTGGACTTGGTTTATATAGTGCAATACGCAATTGGTTAGCACCACGGACACTACGTGTTTCTGGCGAACTTCCTGCCGGCATAACATCAACAAATTGTTCATTTTTATAAAATTGTTCATATAAACTTTGTAAATCTTGCTGACAGCCTTGATCCGTTAGATCGATATAAATGGTACTAAGCATACCACGAATCATAGGAACCAAATGCGGTACAAACAGAATATGATCAAACACACCTTTTTGACCCGAAATACTTTCTAAGGCCTCAACAATTTCAGGATGATGGCGATGGCCAGCCACTGAATAAGCTTTGAAATTATCCGCATTTTCACTATAAATCATCGCAAGGCTGGCTTTACGTCCAGCACCTGATACACCCGATTTTGCATCAATAATAATTGTTTCTGGTTTGACTAATGCTTCAAGTGATTGCAATACTGGTGCTAAACCCAACTGTACAGTGGTTGGATAACAGCCTGGATTTCCAACTACTCTAGCTTGCTTAATTTGTTCACGTTTGAGTTCAGATAGTCCATAGACTGATTGTGCTAAAATTTCAGGACAAGCATGCGCTAAACCATACCATTTTTCAAATTGCTGAAGATTCTTCAATCTGAAATCTGCTGCTAAATCAATAATTTTAGTATTTGCTGCCAACAATTCCTTTGCATACTTCATAGCAACACCATGTGGTGTTGCGAAAAACACCACATCACATTGTTTTAAAACATCAAGATCTAAATCTGAATATTCTAAATCGGTATGACCTCGTAAACTCGGGAACATATCATCGACACGACGGCCTGCTTCAGTACGCGACGTTAAAACAGTTACCTTTACATGGTCATGACTTAACAAAAGACGTAACAGCTCAACACCCGTATAACCCGTACCACCAACTATTCCGACAGAAATCACACGCATTACCTCAGTATTTTATAAATATCAATTTCTTGGCTATGCTATATAGTATGACAATATAAATCAGCTTTCTAAGCTTTTTTCATTGTTTTGTATCTTTTTTGGGCTGAAATCCTAATGTGAGTAAAAATCAATAATATGAATCTTATTTTTATGAAAATAACTTTGCTTATTATATGATATTTTTAGTATATATACCGCAGTATTTATCCTACTAAACTAAATGGCTTAGGCTAAATTTAAATCGCTTATCAACACGAATATATCGCGCTATTCAATCGCATCAAGCGATTTTAATCTCGCTTTATTTATCATTTAAATATCTTTATCTGAATACCACTGAAGGCAATAGAGTTCTTGATCTGGATGACTCGCTATCTTTTAAGCATAACAACGTCAATATTTTGATTTTATAATACTAGAAACTGATCATAATTTTGCTTTTGTTTCATGATTTTAAAGAAAAACTCTTATCCGAAATTCAGATTTTATATATTTGAATAACACCACAATTATTTATTTTTCGCTCCACCAATCAGGCAAATGATATTGCTTTAAATCATGATGATGTTGTTTATAGTCAAGATCATGACGTTGTACTTCTAACCAGAAATCAGTACCATGATTGAAATGCTTTGTATGTACCAACTCATGAATACATACATATTTTACAACATCTTGATCACATAATACCAAAGCACTATTGAGCATAATATCCTGTTTACGACTACAACTTCCCCAACGTGTTTTAACTTGACGAATTGTACATTGTTGAAACTTCAAGCCTATTTGTTGGCTTATATCTTGTAGATAGCGCGGTAAATGTATTTTGGCATAAGCAATCACAAACTGCTTTAAGGATAGAATCGGCTGTTGTTGGCGAATATATAAAATTTGCTCTCTCTCATGCCACTGAAATACTGCTTTTTGTGGTTGGTAAATAATGGTCATTGGCTGTTGCTGATTAAAAAGTCGCAAGTACTTTGGTAAATTGTGTTGCAGATCATGTCGTTTTTGTTGTTGTAATTGCCATGTGCTGATTAACCAATCTTCAGATTGTTGAATAAACTGCTGAATTTGTCTTTGACTGCAAAATTGCGGTGCCGTTAAATAAATCTGATCAATATCGATACGTAAACGTAAATGTTTAGCTCGTGAGTGACGGCGAATTTTTATATGTGGAAGATCCTTTAGCGTCATCGTTATGCTTTTATCTCCATCTCATGCACTTAAAACCATTGTGATTCTCAATACCGAAGCTTCATTTAAAATTTTTAACCCGATGTACTTTCATTTAACAGCGCATGATTCAATTGTCCATGAAGATAACCAGCACTTTATTTTTTGATATTTATACAGTCAAGCTAATAAGATATAAAATACACACTACAAAATTTTTTGATATACATTGCAGTGTTTTATACTCAGCACTAAAAATAATCAATTATCGTTTAAATTGCGACATAACAGCAAAATAATCATTGTCTTACAAAGTCCACATTTATGGACTTTGTAAGTGCAGCAAGATTATCATGATCTTAATCCGCAGTACGCTCCTCAATCCCCTGATTGGTTGCAACAATCGCAATATTTGCTCGATTTAAAGCAAAAATACCATTACAAACCACACCAGGAATATCATTGATGGTTTTTTCAACTTCAAGTGCATTGAGAATATTCAAGTTAAAAACATCTAGAATGACATTACCATTATCAGTGATAACACCTTCACGGTATACAGGATCACCACCTAAAGCGACCAATTTACGTGCCACTGCAGAGCGTGCCATTGGAATCACTTCAACAGGTAAAGGAAAATCACGTCCTAACTGTTCAACCCATTTAGAATCGTCAACAATACAAACAAATTTTTTGGCAATTGATGCTACAATTTTTTCACGTGTCAGTGCAGCACCGCCACCTTTAATCATATGAAGATGACGATCAATTTCATCTGCACCATCAACATAAGCATCTAAACCACCAACATGGTTCATATCCACAACTTCAATACCTAGTTTTTTAAGTCGTTGTGCAGTTGCTTCAGAACTTGCAACTGCAGCTTCTAACTGTAATTCAGGTAAAAGATCTATCAGAAAATTAACAGTACTCCCAGTTCCAACCCCCAAAATGCCACCTTTAGGCAAGTGTTTTAAAGCAGCCTGAGCTGCTGCTTGCTTTTTTTCATCTTGGGTTGCATATAGACTCATAGGATATCACTCAACTATTTTTTACATTTGCTTTAATTTTAAAACGCAAATGTGATCGGGTTTGTTACAATAAAAGACTATTTTAAACTGTTAGATGGAAAATTAACATGCTGTCTCGTTTGGTTCGACAAATATTACAAGCAACGGTATACGATGTTGCAATCGAAACTCCACTCGAAGCAGCGCCACGAATTAGTGAAAGGCTAAACAATAATATTCGCTTTAAACGTGAAGATTTACAACCTGTCTTTTCCTTCAAACTACGCGGTGCCTATAATCGTATTAGTCAATTACCGAAATCTCAGTTGGAACGTGGCGTTATTACTGCTTCAGCAGGTAACCATGCTCAAGGCGTGGCATTATCTGGTCAAAAGTTAGGTATTCGTGCCATTATCGTCATGCCTAAAACCACGCCAGACATTAAAGTTCAAGCGGTAAAGCGCTTAGGCGGTGAAGTGGTTTTACATGGTGATTCATTTGATGTCGCAAATAAATATGCCATTCAACGCGCTAGCACTGATGGTATGACATTTATTCCACCTTATGATGATGAGCTGGTCATGGCTGGGCAAGGCACAATTGCTAACGAAATTTTACGCCAGTGGCGTGATGTTGAATATGTTTTTGTTGCTGTTGGTGGTGGTGGTTTAATTGCTGGTGTAGCCGCTTATTTAGGCGATGTTGCGCCACATGTAAAAGTCATTCCTGTGGAATATGATGAATCTGCGTGCTTAAAAGCAGCACTAGAAACAGGTGAACGTGTCATTTTACCGTCAGTAGGCCTATTTGCAGATGGTACCGCTGTGGCACAAATTGGCGAAAAACCATTTGACGTCATTCGTTTACAAAAATCAGATGAATCAGGACCTATCGTTGAACCGCATGTTGTATTGGTTAACACCGATGAAATCTGTGCTGCGATTAAAGATACTTTTGATGAGTGTCGCAGTATTGTTGAACCTTCTGGCGCCATGGCATTGGCTGGAATTAAAAAATATGTAGCTGAGCATCATTTAGAAGGCAAAAATATTGTTTCCATCGTTTGTGGTGCGAATATGAATTTTGACCGTCTACGTTATATCGCTGAACGCACTGAACTGGGTGAACGTCGTGAAGCTATTTTTGCAGTGACTATTCCAGAAGAAAAAGGTTCTTTTCTACATTTTTGCCGTGTATTACAAGGCAGAAATATTACTGAGTTTAACTATCGTGCCAGTGAAGCCTCTTCTGCACAGGTATTTGTTGGTATTAGTTTAAAAGCTGGTGACAAAGAACGTGTAGATATTTACGAAGCACTGAAAGCACAGTTTGATGTTGACGACTTATCTGACGATGAAGTGGCGAAACTACATATTCGCTACTTAATTGGTGGTCATGCCGATATTCAAAATGAACGCCTATTCCGTGTTGAGTTTCCAGAGCGTCCAGGTGCCTTACTCACCTTCCTTGAACGCCTTGGACCTACGCACAATATCACCTTATTTCATTATCGTAATCATGGCGCTGCAGAAGGTCGCGTATTGGTAGGTCTAGAAGCGACTGATGCACAGCAAAATCCAGATGGGCTGATTGAAACACTTGAACAGATTAGCTATCCTTATAGTGAAATTACAGATAATTTAGGTTATCAACGTTTCTTAAAATAAACGTGTAATTCAAAATATAAAAAAACAGCCTATTTTAATATAGGCTGTTTTTTTATGCTGATATGATTGATTAAACCATTTGAGTGTGATGCAAGATCTAACATATGCTTTTATCATTGCGCAAATGAGCTGTCTATTGCAACAGGTCAAGTTTATTCAAAATATCAATTCAACAGATATTTTTCTGGTATTTATTTGATCATAAAACAGATCTTACCGTATTGATATGACCATTTACCTAAAGTGGTCAGATTCATATCAATCCATAACATTGATTTACTGAATCTATGTTAGTGTTGAATATCTTTAACATCACGATAAGATATAACTCAACATAATAAAATAATGTATGCAATTTAAAAAAGGGTGATAAATATATGGCTCAATTTGCTGTGATTGGTCTGGGCAGCTTTGGTGCAACTGTTGCGACAGAGTTGGTACGCTTAAAACATGAAGTACTTGGCATTGATGCTGAAAAAAAATATGTCGAAAATATTTCAGACCAAATTACCTATGCAGTGATTGCAGATGCAACCGACGAACATGTTTTAAATGAGCTTAATCTACGCAATTATGATGCTGTCATTGTTGCGATTGGTGAAAGTCTAGAAGCCAGCATTCTATGTGTACTGAATTTAAAAAACATGGGCGTTAAAAAAATATGGGTCAAAGCAAAGTCTAAAGCTCACCATATGATTTTAGCACACTTAGACGTCGATAAAATTATTCATCCTGAAGAAGATATGGGCATTCGTATTGCACAATCCCTTAGTTATCCAATGGTCAGTCGCTATATGTCTATTGGCGATAATCACTATATTGTTAAAGTTGAAATTAAAGAAAATCTCGTTGGAACACGCCTACATAGCATCATGGACCATGTACCAGAAGTAAAAACTATTTTACATAAAAGAGAGACTGAGCTTTTATTTACCATTGATCCCAACTTAGTCTTACAACAACATGATATTTTAGTGGTTGAAGGACAACTGGAATCATTACGTCGATTATCTAAATACTTTACTGCTGTAAATTGAAGCCATGATAAAGATGCGCAATACAGAAAACAATACGATTAATTTAAGCCCACCTACGCTGCTGGCTTTGGGTTTTTTAAGTTTTATTATTTTGGGGACGTTACTACTTAAACTTCCCTTTGCCCACTATGGGGAATTAAGCTGGCTAAATGCATTGTTTACCACCACATCGGCTGTGACGATTACTGGATTATCTGTCGTTAACATTGGAGAAACATATACCGTATTTGGCAAAATTATCATTATGTTATTACTGCAGTTTGGCGGTTTAGGATTTATGACTTTTGCCATATTGGCCGCGTTAAGTTTATCAGCCAAAATCGGCTTAAAACAACAAATGATGGCACAAGAAACGATTGGTCAAACCAGTCTGGCCAAAGTGTCGTTTACAATTAAAGGGGTACTACTTTATTCACTCTTCTTTGAAAGTATTGGTACCGTCATTCTCACTATTGCATGGATGGAAGATTACGATTTTTTAAAAGCATTCTTCTATGCCGCATTTTATAGCGTTTCAGCGTTTAATAATGGAGGGTTTTCTCTATTTCCCAATAGTCTTATGAGCTTTGCTGACAAGCACTTAATTACGTTTACCATTAGTATGATGTATATTATTGGGGGTACTGGATTTGTGGTGTTAATGGATATTAAACGCGCTAAACGCTGGCGTACGCTGTCTCCTAATAGTAAGTTGATTTTAAGTTCAATTGCGATTATTAATTTGATTGCATTTATTGCCATTTGGTCATTAGAAGCATTTAATCCTTTAACACTTGCACCCATGTCTCTCAGTGATCAAGCCATTAATGCTTGGTTTCATGCCACTGTTCCTCGTTCTTCTGGTTTTAATAGTCTGGAATTGTCTGATATGACCAATGCATCAGCACTGGTCACCATGCTACTGATGTTTATTGGTGGCGGCTCTTTAAGTACAGCAGGTGGTATTAAAGTTGGTACTTTTGTAATTGTCATTTTAAGTGTCATTACCTTTTTAAGACGCTCTGAAGAATTACATGTCTTTAATCATTCTGTACCAAGACTTACCACATTTAAAGCCTTAGCCGTTATTTTTATTACAGTCAGTTTAATTTTTATAGGTTTATTTAGCTTATTAATCTTAGAACCAAAACAAAGATTTCTAGACTTATTGTTTGAGGCTGTTTCTGCAGCCTGTACAGTGGGCTTATCACGTGGTATTACCGATCAACTTAGCCCTGGCAGTTTATGTATTTTAATGTTATTGATGTTTGCAGGCCGTTTAGGTCCGTTAACCTTAGCCTATCTGATTGCAACACCCAAAAAATCACGCATTAAATATCCTCAAGCTGATATTCAAATTGGTTAATCTTGATTTACTCATCTAGCAGAAAAATGCCAATCGATTCGATTGGCATTTTTATCATATTTAACTTAAAACCAGTTTAATAATGACATCCCTATACCCACATAGGTCGCACGATGATTATAATCAATTAAACTTTCACCATATCCATCAAACAGTTGAAAATGACCTCGCAATCGCTTCCCGATTGGAAAGGCCCAATCAAATTGAACTGCACCGTGGGACTGGCTACCACCTTTTAAACTGTGACGTAGCATCAATGAAAACTGATGTTCATGCCAACGATACAATGCTGTCAAATCACCGCGGCCCATATAATCTGTAATATCCGGATTATTATCATCTTTGGCCTTTTCAGGAATTCTGTACCATGGACGAATCATCAAGATAAAATTATCACGTTCTAAACCGATATTGAGCATAGCGCGATTCCAACTACGCGACCATGGATCTGACCGGCCATTTGACTGATGATTAAAGCTAAGTCCTAATAGACGTGCATTTAAACCCAATATCTCATAATTGGTTCTAAACATTAAACTGGCTTCAGGCTCATAATTGGTCTCACGAAATGGTCGTGATTCATCAGAATTATAAACTTGCCAATGTGAGGATTGTGTATAGCCCAACCAAAGGTCACCATTGTCACCAAAAATATTTTCCAGTGCTTTGGTTTTAAATGAAATTTGAAATTTAGATTCCATAGAGTCTAAATTTTGTTTTTCATCTGTAGAGACGCGATTAACTGGATTGGCACTCGTGGGCTGTTCATTTTTCTTTGAGGTCCAAAAGAGTGGCAATAAATAAATAGGTTGATAAGCACGTAAGTTCCACGTCCCTAATTTACTCTCAGGACTCAGTTCCCAACGTTGATCCAGCCAAGATGTATTGGTGCTTAAAGGTGCGCCAGCGGTTGGAATTAATGTTTCCGCTGTATCTTTTACTTTAGCCGTCCAGCTACGCTCTGCTTCTGGACTCAACTCTCTCGCTGCTTGACGTTCCGAAACAAAGTTTAGGGTTGCTGCTGTATCCGGTTTAAATAATTGATCATAGCAATTTAAACGATCAACATTAGATTCTAAATAAGCACATGCTTGTGGTGTTGAAGGTTGTACTGAAACTGTAAAATCTTCTGCATATGTTTTTGCAACAGACAAAGCACTGAGCATGATAATGCTCAGTGACAATGTTGTGCGTTCAAAAAAATGAAACGCCATATTTTTTCCTATTGATTAGCCATTTTAATGAACCTGTTGAATATTAAAACCTAAAGCCAATAATTCATCACGTTTTGTGACAGGTGCCACGACTGCTTTAACTGGCTGCTGCTGACGTAAATACTGCTGAGTAACACGTTTTAAATCATCCAGAGTCACATTTAATAAGCGTTCACGGAGTTGACTTCTAAATGCTGGTGTACGTGCATGCAAATAAGAATAACATGCTGTGATTGCCTCACCTGCTGGAGAACCTGGTTTATCCATACTAGCGATTAAACCTAAAATTGCTTCTTCAAGCTGGTAGGGTTGCTGCTGTGCAGACAATAACCATTCAATACTGGCATCAAAATCATAGAAAGTCTCTGTTAAGCGTGGATCACGATAACTATAGAATCTAAATGAACATGCATTACCGTCATAACTGGCACCACCACCATATGCTCCGCCTTTTTCACGAATAGCACTGTGTAAAAAACCATTACGTAAATATGCTGCAAGTACCATTAACGCTGCTGCATCTGGATGTGACACTTCGACAGCAGCATATGCAGAAGAACAAAATTGTACATTGGCTTGAATCAACCATGCTTCATCTCCAGCAGTGTTTGCAAAAGCGACTGGAGTGAGTGCATTCTGGGTATCTGGAATCGCTAATTTATCCCAAACAACTTGAATTTCATCAACCAAACGATCAGCTTGATGCTCTTCACACACCAATAAAAATTGTTTTGGTGCTTTTAATAACTGTTCATGAATCGATTTTAACTCAGTAATCAAATGTTCATAGGCCGTTTCATCTTGCTCAATATTCGTCACTAAATCATTCAGCCAATTTAATGCACCCAATCCAGTACTATGGTAATCACGTAATGCTAAGGCACTATGATGACGACTGGCAATTTGCATGGCATAGCTATGCCCTGAGCCTGATATACGTGATGCCCAACGTGTTTTCCGCTGCTGTAATAGCTCAATAATACGATCTTTCTCATCAAACCTTAGTTGCTCAAAGGCTACTTTTAACAATTGAATTGCATCAAGGTGATGAACCAAGGATTTAGTGGTTAAAGTTAACCAAGCACTGATTTGTGCTTTATCATCCACTTTAGAACGTACAGACGCCCCCATACCGAGGCCACCACTTACAGCTGTTTGTAATTGTTGCAGTTCAAGATAGTTATATGAACCTGCACCCACTTCACCTAGCAGAATAGATAATAAATTAAAATAAGGTGATTTGATGATTTCATCAGGAATTTTAATCAGTACTTGTTGATAATAAATTCCATTGGTTCCTGCAAAATACAAATTTAAAGGTGTATCCACATGATTGCAAAGAATTTCTCTTAATTGACCTTGGACAATCTGTAGCGTAGGTGGCACGTCTTCCAGACCCACTTTAGGTAATAAAGTTAAATCATCAGGGGTATCTTGACGTAATTTCAATGCTTCTGTTTGTGCACGAATGGCTGCTTTATCCGCATCTGTGAGTTGCTGAGCCAGTAACGCTAAACGATCTTTTTCTGCAGCGGCATCTTGTGCAGATTTAGTCGCATCGGGTTGCAAAGTCATTTGTACACGATGTGGATTATCAATCAAGTAGGTTTGAATTAACCGAGATAACCACATTGGATCTTTTAATTCTTCTTTCACTTGCGCAATGGCTGAATCAACATCCCAAACATGGACTGGATCAGCATGATGAATTGCACTGCTTAGGCCACTCATAATTAGGCTTAAACCATATGGCATGCCATCGCCATTAATTTCACGTTGATGTAGCTCAATTTGATGTAAAATTGCATTGATTAAGGTAGGATCAATTGGGTTTTCAGCAACCTGCTGTAAAACCTTAAAGACGCCTTCCTTAAATTGCTGTGCATATTGTGGATTTGATCCTTGAATACCACAATAGAATGTCATTTCAAAATTAGAATCATCCACCCCCATAATTGGGCCAGTAGATTGTGCATAACCACAAGTTTCTAAGTAATGACGTAACGGTGATGCTGAATCCTCTAATAAAACACCCTCAACCAAACGCATACCTAAGCGTAGTTTGATATCACTTGCCTGTGGCAATAACCAGGCCAAAATATGATAGGTTTTGTTATTAAGATCTTCTGAGTCAACAGCATAGGTTTCAGATACTTCAATCGGTGCAGTTAAACGACGCTCAGGTTTGGAATACAGTGTTTGACCTTGTTTAAATTTATGCAAAGCCAATGCTTCAAATTGTTCATGTAATTGATAAACGGACTGATTACCAAAGGTCATAAAGACCGCATTACTCGGATGATAATGTGATTGATAAAATTGTAGTAACTCATCATAGCTTAAATCAGGAATGTCTTTAGGATCGCCACCAGAATTATAATGATAAGTGGTTTCAGGGAATAGATGATAAGCCAATTGATGATAAAGCTGATCGGTCGGTGAGCTCATTGCTCCCTTCATTTCATTAAATACCACCCCTTTATATACAGGTTGATCATTTTCAAGCTCAACACGAATGCCTTCCTGTGCAAAATCTAAAGGATTTAAATTTGCTGCAAATGCAGCATCTAAATAGACTGAGAGTAAATTTTGAAAATCCTTTTTATTTTGTGTTGCAAAGGGATATGCTGTCCAATCTGCTGCTGTGAATGCATTCATAAACGTATTCAGTGAGCGACGAATCATTAAGAAAAAAGGATCACGGACAGGAAATTTTTCAGAACCACATAATACTGTGTGTTCTAAAATATGTGCTTCTCCTTTCGAGTCCATCGGTTGAGTACGAAATGCAACCAAGAAGACATGTTCATCGTGATTGGTTGCTAAATGATAATGAACGGCACCAGTTTGTTTATGTTGATATTCTTCGACTAAAATATCTAAGGCTTCAACATGGTGTTGACGTACCAACTGAAACGCTGGATGAACAATTTGAGAAGTGGTTTCAGCGACATCTACAGTCATGTCATCTCCTAAATCAATATTAATATAATATGGGCAATTATACCTTAAAAATAAGGTAAAAATGATACAGTCTCTATATTCCTTGTATTTCAATCAGGATTTTCAAGCCAAGGCGATGATCAATATCATTTTGTTACTTGGATTCAATAACAGCTGTGTGCTATCAAAATCAATCAGACGAAAAATTCTAGGTCAAATATTTAAAATAATTATAATTAGGATGATGGTCCACATAGACATAATTCATTTTTTGATAAAAATGCACTGCAGAAGTCGTCGATGTATATAAACATAAGGCTGAAAAGTGTTCGCGTGCTTTTTGTTCTAGATACTGTAATACTTGTTTACCAACCCCTGTCTTACGATATTCAGGCAATACATAAAAACGTCTCACCCGCCCAATACGATTTTCAATCTGCTGATCATTCCACTGTAAATTTAATCCACCACAAGCAATTAACTTTTGCTCATGATAAGCCATCAACAAATATTCTCCTGATAAACTAAAACGGTTTTTTCCACTCTGGTATTCATCTATCAATGTATCAATCAGTGTTAATCCTTCATGTTGTGCAGCTTGAGCAAGATCCTTAATATCTGCGGGCAATTGATTGACTTCTTTAATTTCTATATTCATTGATAATTCTCAATTTTCATCTACTCACTATGCTCACCATATAAAATCAAGAAAGTTGAATTTTATTGATTAATCTACTGAAATCATGAGCATTCGTGTACACTTACATTTATTTTTCAATGTGATTCAAAAAACATGGCAACTGTTGATCTTTTTGCAATCGGTAATGCATTAATTGACCAAGAATTCAGTGTATCTGATGACTTTTTAACTCAACAAAACCTACAAAAAGGAACCATGCAGCTCGCCGATGGTGAAGCACAAAGTCACTTATACAACAACTTACTCAAAACTCAAAACTATAAAGGTCAAGCATCTGGCGGTTCGGCTGCAAATACGACATTTGCCTTCAGCGCTTTAGGTGGTCGTGCATTTTATGCATGTCGTGTCGGTGATGATGATTTAGGTAAAGTCTATCTAGACGGTCTCAATCAAGCCAATATTGAAACATCTACACAATCTGTGAGCCAAGGTGTTACAGGTACATGTATGGTACTGATCAGTCAGGATTCTGAACGAACCATGCATACTTATCTCGGTATTACAGCAGAATTAAGTGCAGCTCAAATTGACTTTGAGCCATTAAAAACAGCCAAATGGTTATATATTGAAGGATATTTATCTACCAGTGATAGTGCACGTCTAGCTGTCAAACAAGCACGTCAAATTGCACGAGAGAATCAAGTTAAAATCGCATTAACACTGTCTGATCCAGCCATGGTACAGTATGCACGTCAAGGTTTAAATGAATTAATTGATGATGGTGTAGATCTCATCTTCTGTAATCAGCAAGAAGCTTTAATGTATACCGAAACGCAAGATTTAGAGGCAGCACTAACCCAACTCAAATTACTAAGTCAATACATTGTCATTACATTAAGTGAAGATGGTGCACTGGTTTCTACACCAGAAGAAACATTTAAAATTGCCGGACGTAAAATCGTCCCAGTCGATGCCAATGGTGCTGGCGATGCTTTTGCTGGTGCATTTCTATATAGTCTAAATGCAGGTTATTCATGTCAAAAAGCAACTGAATTAGCCATCCTGATTTCAAGTGAAGTGGTTGCACAATTTGGCCCTCGCCTAAGCACTACGGTATACCGCCAATTATTAGAAAAATTAGAACAGGAATCAGTATAATGTTTAAATTGTGTAATACTGAAGATATTCCAGAACGTGAAGCACGTTCATTTGAAACCCCCGATGATGATATTATCTTTATCACTCAACGTGATGGACAATTTTTTGCTTATCAAAATATCTGTCCCCATTTACAAGTTGAATTGGAGTTTCTAGAAAATCAATTTTTAGATCGAGAACAAGAATATATTGAATGTTCTACACATGGCGCACTATTTTTAGTCGAAACTGGCGAGTGTATTTCTGGACCTTGCCAAGGTCAGTCTCTTGAAAAAGTCGCGATTGAAGTACACTCTGATGGTGGAATCTACCTTGTAGAATAAGGATATCAGGATATCAGGATATACCATGCACACTTTTCTATTTGACCCTAACCTCATTCCTTTTCACATGAGTTTAATTATTTTAGTGATAGTGAGCATGGTAGAGACCTTAGGCTATTATCTCAATATTAAAACCAGCTATTACTTAAAAAGCTGTTTCCCACGCTATGTACTTCGTTCAAAGCTGATTGATATCAGATTTAGTAAAATTCTCATCTTGATATTTTTATTGCTAAACTTTAGTGTGGCTGGATATATTTTAGAGTGGGTTGCTTTTGCAAAGTTTCATATATTCGTGCCATTTTACTATATCATTATCCCTGCGATTATCATTTCAATATTTTTTACTGTATTTATGATTCACTGTTTAGATCAAGTGATCAAACCTCGATTTGACAAAAAAAATATTAATCTGATTGGCTGTTTAGCGACTGTTTCTAGCGGCAATGCTCGTCCAGGTTTTTCTGCTCAAGCCCGTGTTAGAGATCAATACGGACAATTACATTATATTCAGGTCGAACCTGAATTTGGTGAGTTAGAATTACAAGCTCAAATTTTACTAATTAAACAACATAAATCTTATTATATTGCTAAACGTATTTCACGATCTAATCATATCTTAAATCATCACAATTAATACCGATCAGGTTTTTATGATCGGCAGACCTGCCCCAAAATGCAAGCAATGATCTCTAGTGATGATTACACGACCAGAGCAGATGCATAGTGCTTACATCCTAAACACAACTGTAATCACAGCTGCCCAAATCAACCGCTCCGATTTATATTTAAAATGATGGGTTACGTCTTTTTGAATTTTATCCATATCAATTGACCTTAAATAATTTCACTATTACGCTACATCATCATTCATAAAAATTCTGATCTATTTTTTTACCACATTATTAATTTTTAATTAACGAATTAAACCGCTATAAAACCATAAACTTCATCATAAAATATATGCTTGCATTTTTCTGTTTATTTTATATACAAATCAGCAAAAGCTTTAACAATACTTCACATATATTTAATTCAACACAAATCATATTATTTATATAATAGTTGGAAATTAAATATAAGGAATAAAATAACCCCTGTAATAAATAATTATCATAATCATTTTACTTACATTTTATTTATCTATTTAAGTGTGTAATAAAAACACATAAACCGAGTATTTTACTCTGTTTTATAATATTAATTACAAGTATTTTAGTCAACTTTATAATCGATTATTTTAGAATATTTTTCAAGCTATTGGATTTTTTAACATATTGTTTTTTATGGTTTTTTATTATTTAGTTACATTTATACTATGTAGTCTATTTATTTCTTATTGTAAATTATTAATAATATAAATATATTCCAATAATGGCTTATAAATATGAGCTCAAAATCTAAAGATTTTAACAAAAGGATTGTTCGGGAAATAACGGCTATTTTAATTATTAAAGTCATTATTTTACTCATCATAAAAAACATTTGGTTCGATGCCCCGACTATTCCTAAGAACTTTGACAATCAGGTTGCCGAGCGTATTGCTGGTAACTCTTCCGTAACCAAGGAGACACGTTGATGATTTCTGAAAGCGTGGTCGATCTATCGCGGTTCCAGTTTGCAATGACTGCGATGTATCACTTTATTTTTGTGCCACTGACTTTAGGTCTAGCCTTTATTCTTGCCATCATGGAAACCACTTATGTTGTTTCTGGTAAAGAAATTTATAAAGATATGACTAAATTCTGGGGAAAACTCTTCGGGATTAACTTTGCTCTTGGTGTAACAACTGGTTTAACCATGGAATTCCAGTTCGGTACCAACTGGGCTTATTATTCACACTACGTCGGCGATATTTTTGGTGCTCCATTAGCAATTGAAGGCCTCATGGCATTCTTCTTGGAATCGACCTTTATTGGGTTATTCTTTTTTGGATGGGATAGACTTTCCAAAGTTCAACATCTATGTGTGACATGGTTAGTGGCCATTGGCTCTAATATGTCAGCGTTATGGATTTTGATTGCGAATGGCTGGATGCAAAACCCAGTCGGCTCTGCATTTAACTACGAAACCATGCGTATGGAACTGGTAGATTTTGGTGCTTTACTGTTTAACCCTGTTGCTCAGGTTAAATTTGTTCATACCGTTTCTGCTGGTTATGTAACAGGTGCTATTTTTGTACTTGCGATTTCGAGTTATTATTTACTTAAAAAGCGTGACTTACCCTTTGCACGTCGTTCATTTGCAATTGCCGCTATTTTTGGTTTGGCATCGACACTTTCCGTGATTTTATTAGGTGATGAATCTGGATATGAAGTCGGTGACGTTCAAAAGTCAAAACTTGCAGCAATTGAAGCAGAATGGGAAACACAGCCACCACCTGCTGCAATTACACTGATTGGTATTCCAAACAACGATACCATGACGACAGATTACGCAATTAAAATCCCTTATGTCCTTGGAATCATTGCAACACGTTCCCTCGATACGCCTATTTTAGGGGTAAAAGACCTCATTAAATTACATGAACAACGTATTCGTAATGGTATGGTTTCATATGGTCAACTTGAAAAATTACGTGCAGGTGATCAGTCTCCTGAACTTAAAGCAGCATTTGCTGAATCCCAAAAAGATTTAGGTTATGGCTTGTTGCTTAAAAAATACACAACCAATGTTGTAGATGCAAACGAACAACAAATTAAAGCTGCTGCACGAGACAGTATTCCAAACGTAACGGCATTATTCTTATCATTCCGCGTTATGGTGGCTTGTGGCTTCTTAATGCTTCTACTCTTTATTCTTGCTGCGTTCGCTGTCGCTAAACGCAATGCAGAAAATAAACCATGGTTATTAAAATTCGCATTATTTTCACTACCATTACCTTGGTTTGCAGCACAAACAGGTTGGTATGTTGCAGAAGGTGGCCGTCAACCTTGGACGATTGGTGAAGTGCTTCCAACTTACCTTTCAGCATCAAGCTTAAGCGAGGCAGATGTCATTGGTTCAATTACTGCATTGGCATTATTTTACACAGTACTATTAATCATTGAACTTTACTTAATGATTAAATTCTCTCGTCTTGGCCCAAGTTCACTTCATACTGGTAAATATCATTTTGAAAAACTTGAAGCTGCTAAAAAGGCAAATGAGGAGTCTCAAGTATGATCGAATATGAATTGCTCAAAATCATCTGGTGGGTTTTAGTCGGTGTTTTACTGATTGGATTTGCGCTAACAGACGGTTTCGATATGGGCTCAATGGCATTAATGCCATTTGTTGGAAAAACAGATGAAGAACGCCGTGCGGCAATTAATACCATTGCACCGCACTGGGATGGTAACCAAGTCTGGTTTATTACTGCAGGTGGTGCACTATTTGCAGCTTGGCCGATGGTCTACGCCACAGCCTTTTCAGGTATGTACTGGGCATTGTTATTGGTATTATTTGCCTTGTTTTTACGTCCTGTCGGCTTTGACTATCGTTCCAAACTTGAAAACAAAAAATGGCGTAATTCATGGGATTGGGGACTAGCGATTGGTGGTGCAGTGCCAGCATTAGTCTTTGGTGTTGCATTTGGTAATATGCTACTGGGTGTGCCATTTTATCTAGATGATACTTTGCGCTCTTTCTATACCGGATACTTCTATCAACTGCTTAATCCATTTGCTCTTATTTGTGGTGTAGTGAGTCTTTCCATGCTCTGCGCACACGGTGGTGCTTGGTTAATGCTACGTACTGATGGTGACCTACAAAAACGTGCTGCTAAAGCTGCTCAACTCATGGGTGGAGTATTTTTAGTCTGCTTCTTGATTATTGGTGCTTGGTTATATTTTGGTAATATCCAAGGCTATACTTTACAACAACCTTATAATACCAATGGTGTTGCCAATCCATTAATCAAAGAAGTGATTACTAATGCCAATCCTGGTTGGATGAATAACTATAGTTTATATCCAATTACCATGATTGCACCGATTATGGCAATCCTTGGCTCACTGATTGTGATTGGCTCTGCAGGTAAAATTAAAGCAGGATTAACATTCTTAGGCTCTACCCTTGCAATTGTAGGTGCAATTTTAACTGCTGGTTTTGCGTTATTTCCATTCCTTATGCCATCAAGCACAGATCCAGTTTCAAGCTTGACTATGTGGGATGCAGTATCTAGCCAAATGACTTTAACTGTAATGACCATTGCAGCGTGTATTTTTGTTCCACTTATTTTGCTTTATACATCTTGGTGTTACTATAAGATGTGGGGTGTTGTGGATAAAAAATACATTAAAGAGAATTCGCATAGCCTTTACTAAGGCTCAAGCTATGGAGAACAGATTATGTGGTATTTTGCATGGATTCTCGGTATTTTGATGGCGTGTTTTGCAGGTGTACTCAGTGCACTGTATATGGAAAGCCATCAAGATCTTGATGAGGAATAATAAAATGACAGACATCACGATGAAATCAGATTCAATAGAAAAAAAGCCGAATAAATTAGTCATGATCATCTCATGCATATTGGCGTTTCCATTAGCTGCTGTATTGTTAGTCCACCCATCTGCAATGTTAGATGACAATGGTGGCTATAGTCACGGTGCCATGATGCTGATCATGGTAGGAATCTCTGGAGGATTTATTCATGGTGTTGGCTTTCAACCAAGATTTTGGCTTTGGAAATGGCTTTTCAGTCCATGGCTTGCATGGCCACTGATGCTCTGGGGTTACTATATCTGGTTTTTTGCCTAAGTCATTTTATCGAAAAGAGCACAAATATTGTGCTCTTTTTTATTGTATGATTAAACTTTTAAATCAGCAACTTGAGGCGGTCATAATTGAACATTAACAGATTGTTAATGCCAACGATTCATGCGCTTAAATGTTCCTACATCATTAAAACGTACACCAACTTCTTTCATCACCTGGTGTGCTATTTTACTGGTCATATGTCGAATATAAAAAGGCTCTTTAACCACAAAATGATGAATTGCATGTGTCGCACCAAAATTACAGCAAAATAACTGCAACGGCGTTAACCACCATACCGTTAGAACTTGAGTTTGTTTAATCACATCTCTTGAATCAATATCACCATAATAGTGCATATTGGAACTAATAAACTGCAAACTAAATGAACGAATAAAATTTGGAATTAGCCAAATTACAGCTAGAAAATTAATCCACGGGATTGCCTGTAACAATATGCTGGACCATGCAATATGCAATCCAAATAGCGCAGCCACCATATTACCGACATGATAAATTACAAAAATATAGCATAGACCATAATAAATAAAACCCAGTGGGAAAAAACCGATTAATTGTAAAATTAATGCAACTTTACGCTCTTTTTCTGGCTGCTTTTCAAGAAATAAAGTGATCATTTTAAACATTTGTAATGGACGTAAATAAATAGTCATGAGTTGATCACTCATCACTAAAATACGCTTTATTCCCCAAGACATACCATTACCAATACCACGCTCTTCTAAATCATGAATTGAACCAGAATATTTATGATGATTAAGATGTAATCGTCTACGTGCCCAAGGATGAATCGTATTGGGTCGTGCCAGCCAGACTAAAGCCAACATTAAATGATGTGCCCATGGCGTTTTTTTAAAATACATATAATGAATTAAATCATGCTCCAACTCATGGGTTAATGAAGCAAAAAATGCCACTAACGGAATACAGAGCCACGCAGAGATGTGCTGATAGGCATACGCATAACTGGCGGTAATTATCCCTATCCATGCCAAGATTAAAATACTTGCCCCGATTAAATTTTGTCGTTGTAAAATTGGATAGCGCTGACGTAAATCATCTCCAGCTTTACTCACCACAGCACGAACTTTTAACACTTTCTGTTGATTGATCATGTCTGAAGAAAGAGCCATATAAAAACCCTAAATTAATGAACAACTGTACATTAAAGTAAATTCATTAAAAATAAATAATATTTTTTATGATAATTTATTGTTTGCATATCTTTTATGCATTTCTAATCAATGATGATTTTATGGAAGCGTTAGTCATAAACAACATATTCGTCATGACAAATTACGAGATGATATGATCATGATTTTCAATATGGTCTATATTCAGGATTATAGCGACCATGTAGTTATATCAAGATTTCTCAGTATTTTCGATACGATTGAAACCTGATTAGTCGTTAAAATTTAATCGAAAATGACTTAGATTGGTCAAATAGAGCGTCTATTCAAATCATAAAAATATATGATGAAATAAAGCATATTATGTTATTCCTTTATTTCATCATCAATACAATAAAATTTAAATCCAAGTTAATAATTGAGGATTTTGTGCTTTCAGAAAATAATGCTCATTTAATGTCAGTAAATAAGGCGCATTATCGAGCACTTTTAATGTGGTTAAACTGGTATTGGCTACAGCCCATGTTAATTCAAATGTCTTCTCTATACTTAAATCCAACATTTTTCCTGCCAGTAAGGAAATTACACCACCTGAAGTATAGACCAGCACTGAATCAGGTTTATTGGTACTAATTTCTTGACATAAATATTGTAAAGCTGTTTCAACACGATGCTTAAACTGCAACCAAGTTTCATCATAGTCATGATCATATTCACCAGATACCCAACGTTGTACTGCTTTTTCAAATAGATTCCCTAAATATTTAAAGGGATCTTGTTGTTGTGATATCACCTGTTTTAATACCTGTGGATCAGCAAAGCGAGCATCATATCGTGCAAAAACTTGCTGATGATTAAACTCATTCCATGCACTATTGGTATACACTTGAGCATTCGGGAAACATTCTTGTAATGAAATATAAGCCGTTTGCTGATGCCGCTGCATTGAACCAGCCACAATATGCGGTTTTTCATTGATTAAAATTTTATCTAAATATTGACCTAATATTTTTGCTTGTTGTTCACCCTTATGTGATAGTTTGTCATAACAGGCTTCACCAAATGAGGCTTGACCATGCCGAATGAAATAAATTGTTGTCATTTACGTATTAACTCGTTGAACTTAGAATATATTTTGGTGCTGTATAATTATTTTCAAGCGTATATAAAGCAATCAACTTCAGTATAGCAAGATGTAAAACAGATATGCTTACCCAAAGCGATTTAAATATTGGATGCTTACCATATTTATGATCATTACCATCATAAATGCGCTCGGCCATTACAGTCTAACTAACAAAACATACCATAGACTTTATAAAATACCCAGTTTTTAGACTTTAATTCTATTTTTCAACAAATAATCAACCATTTCAACTATATTAATATCATTTTTATAGAGCGAATATCGATACTTGTGCTTAAACAGCATGGGGGCTGATGATTCTATTAAATAGACTAAAACGATAGCTAAATCTATCCGTGGATGGGCTTGCCCTCTCACGTGCCAATCCGCTACAGTCAAATTCTACGTTGATGATTTAGTATTTAATTTTATATGCAACATCTGAATCATGATTGACTTGGGAAATAGTTGGAAATTTATTGCGATACCCGCATAATATAATCTAAGTTTTCAATCTAATATTCTGGTTTAAATGAGCTATAAACATAACAACCTGATGGCAATGCGACAACGCTACTGGGAAGATATACGTTCTCCTGAGGTCAAACACGAAAAACAGTTGTTACAGTATTTACTGAATGACTTAAATATCTATGCAAATCCATCACTTGATGATGCTAAATATTTATTTTTTAGCCTGCCAAGTATCATTATCATCAAAGGCTATGCCATGGGATTTCGCCATCAATTAGTTCAAGATATGATTTTACAATTTATTCAGCATAATCGTGTTATTTTGCAGCAAAAAGGTATAATTAAAACGCAATATCGAATGAAATAATTGTCATACTTAGGCTATTTTATTAAATTAAAGCAAAGTTGTTTAAGCTTTCAGCAACTTAAACTTTTTTAATACGTTCAGACACTGTAATATTCATTATAATTATTACTCTTCTTTCAATGGCTCTTAATTTAAGGACGTTGTCTTTATGTCGGATCAGCACGATAAGCTCAAACAACTTAAAACTTCGTCTATAGATCGACGCTTATCTATCGCCAAAGCTTCATTTCTTGCCGGAACACGTTGGGCTGCATCAAGTGCCTCAACGCTTTTTGCCAATGAAGAAGACAAAGAAAAAAAACGTAAACAGGCAATGAAAGAACAAGCAGATTATTTAGTTACAGAAATTGGTAAACTCAAAGGCTCAATCGTTAAAATTGGCCAAATGATGGCACTCTATGGAGAGCATTTTCTACCTGAAGAAATTACCCAAGCTCTCAATACTTTAAATAATCAGACCATAGCGCTTGATTGGCCAATTATAGAACAACAATTGCGTATGCAATTAGGCTCAAAACTTAATGATTTGATTATTGATCATGAGCCTTTAGGAACCGCATCATTAGCACAGGTTCATCGGGCAACACGTAAATCTGATGGTTTAAGTATCGTATTAAAAGTTCAATATCCTGGTGTTGCAGATGCCATCGATTCAGATATGAATCTATTTAAAAATATGCTTAAACTCACCCGTTTGGTGCCGCAAACACGTGAATTCGACCAATGGTTCGATGAAGTACGTGAAATGATGCATCGTGAAGTAAATTATAAAATTGAAGCCGATACCACCCGACGTTTTGCACAACGTCTTGCCGAAGACCCTAGATACATTGTTCCTCAAATTATCGAGGATTATTGTACAAATCAAGTACTCTGTATGACCTATGAGGCTGGCGTGCCAATTAATAGTCCCGTACTGTTATCTCTGCCGCAACATCGACGTAATCAACTTGGGGAAGCCTCTTTAGAAATTGCTGTACGCGAAATTTTTGAATGGGGTGAAATGCAAACCGATCCGAATTTTGGCAATTATTTGGTGCGTTTAGCTGAGCATGAAAGCGGTCATGATCAAATCGTACTACTGGACTTTGGGGCTATTCGTCAATTTGATCAAAAACTACTTGGTGTTGCACGTCATTTAATTGAAGCAGGTTATGATCACAGCCTTGATCAAATGGTCTACGCCATGACTGATTATGACTTCTTTAATAACATCCCTCAAAGTATTAAGCCGGATATGGCAAAAGTATTTTTAATTGCAACGGAAGCATTTAGTAGCTTACTCAACAATCCGGATCTTCCTGAAGGTGTCATGGATGAAGAGAATCGTTACGATTGGAAAAAAAGTCAGTTACATAACCGAGTGATGCAACAAGCATCAAAATCAATGGCCTCACGCTATTTTACGATTCCACCAAAAGAGTTTATGTTTATTAGTCGTAAATTTATTGGCGCTTATACCTTCATGACCGTGATTGATGCCAAAACCAATGTACGACGTATGCTTGACAAATATCATTCATAGTCATTTTAATCACCATCAATGATGTCTGTATAGACATCATAAGGTGAATAAGAAATTCAACTCATTTGAAATAAAATTAATAGTAAACCATGATCAAATATCAAAGGCTAGATTTATTTCAATAACACTTGCAGCATGAGAGATTTCACAACACAATAGTCAAAATTTTTTATTATTTAAATTATGTCTACAACACTTGATATATTGGGTGGAATCACCGCCGAAGAGTTTTTGCATGAATACTGGCAAAAAAAACCACTTCTGGTCCGTGGTGCATTACCTGAAGTGATCAATCTTCTTGAACCTGAAGATATGATGGAGCTGGCACTTGAAGAACATGTGAATGCTCGTTTAATTCGGCAAAAGGATCGAGATCCTAAACAATGGAGTGTCAAATCATCACCACTAATTAAAGGCGATTTTCAAAAATTACCCAAATTATGGACATTATTAATCCAAGCTGTGGATCACTCGTCATTTGAAGTTGCTGAATTATGGAAGAAATTTCCATTTATTCCCCAATGGCGTCGTGATGATATTATGGTTTCATATGCGCCTAAAGGTGGCTCAGTGGGGCAACATTTTGACTATTATGATGTTTTTTTAGTTCAAGGTTATGGTCATCGTCGTTGGCAATTGGGGCAAATGTGTGATGCAACGACGACATTTATTGCAGATCAACCCCTTAAATTGCTTACAGATATGGACATTCATTTTGATGAGGTTTTAGCACCTGGAGATTTATTATATGTACCACCAGGCCTAGCACATTACGGTGTAGCAGAAGATGAATGTTTAACGTTTTCTTTTGGTTTCCGTATGCCGAATATCGCAGAAATGATGGATCGCGTCAGTGATACATTTGCTGATCTTACTGAACTTAAAAAACCACTATCAGATCTTCTACGTCAGCATGTTACTGCAGTGGGAGAAGTTTCTAATACTGAGTTAAGTGATTTAAAATCAGCATTATTACAGCAGTTACAAGATTCTGCATTATTAGATGATGCTTTAATGCGTTTAATTTCGGAAGCAAAATACCCTGAAAATCTTCCTGAAAGTGTAGATATTACAAGAGATGACTTACTCGCTGCACAACAAGAAGGCTATCAAATTATATTAGAGCCAGCTTCTCGCCTGCTCTATACACAGCAAAATGATGATGTTCTTTTTTGGGCTAATGGTGAACAAATTTGTATCTCTACACGCTTTGCACCATTATTAAAGCAGCTTGCAGATGGCCAATGTATTGAGCTTAATGAAAATTTAGATCATCCAGACATTCTAGAAGATCTTGCTCAACTAATTAATGAAGCCATTTTAATGCTGGTACCACTCGACACAACGTTGTCTTAAGCGATTAAGTCCCATATTTTTATCAAAATATATTGACTATTCAGCCATCACTGCTGGCTTTTTATCAGATAAAATATATCGTCATAGTACGGTATATTTTATCTCTTATACATTTTATATCTGCAAAGCAAATAAGTGATCAATACTCCATAAAACAGTAAATTGATCTCAATAAACAATCACTACATATTCCAGTATTAAACCTTTGCAAAGCCATCATTGCTTATTTTTATAGTCAACTTTGAAGCACGATAGTCACACCTATTCAATTTAACAATACGATGCATCAACGACATTTTGACAAATCGATACTTAAACTTTCCATATAAAAAATGCACTGTTACTTCAATAAATCTAAATCGTTTGGGGACGCTATTCGTGGCGAGTTTATCACAAAGCATACGGCATAAGTTTTTAAATACTTTTTTTTCACGCTATTCAATTTGGTTTTTGAGTATTTTCATTTTAGTAGCTATCTTTTGGTTACGTTTAAACTATGATACGCATTATATTTATTATTTCATTTCAGAAAAATTACTGAATGTCTTATGGTTAATCTCTGCCCTACTCAGCCTGCTTGGCCTATATGATATTTTACAAAACAAGCACTCTATTCTAAAAAATTATCCGATTATGGGACATTTTAGATTTTTATTTGAAGATTTTCGACCTGAAATTCGTCAATATTTTATTGAAGCTGATCAAGATGCCTTACCTTTTTCTCGTATGCAACGAAGTTTAGTCTATCAGCGTGCAAAAAATGAAAGCTCAGATAAACCTTTTGGCTCTATTGTCGATGTTTATCAAGATGATTATCGTTTTTTAATGCATTCAATGACGCCTAGTAAACTGGCAGATCCAGCCACTTTTAGAATTACAATTGGTAATGAGCAATGTTCACAACCTTATAATGCATCTATTATGAATATTTCAGCAATGAGTTTTGGCAGTTTAAGTGCCAATGCTATTCTTGCTTTAAATAAAGGTGCCAAACTGGGAAATTTTTATCATGATACGGGTGAAGGAAGCATTAGTCCTTATCATTTAGAATATGGTGGTGACATTGTATGGGAAATTGCCAGTGGTTATTTTGGTTGTCGTACCTCAGAGGGTAAGTTTGATCCAGAAAAGTTTGCTGAACAGGCCAAATTACCTCAAGTTAAAATGATCGAAATTAAACTCTCTCAAGGTGCTAAACCAGGACATGGTGGCATTTTACCTAAAGATAAGATTTCAGCAGAAATTGCAAAAATTCGGGGTGTCAGTCAAGATGAAGACTGTATTTCTCCATCTAATCATTCGGCATTTCATACACCATTAGAATTCATGTCTTTTATTCAACAGTTAAGAGAACTTTCTCTGGGTAAACCTGTTGGATTTAAGCTTTGCCTTGGTCAACCATGGCAATTTATGGGCATTGTCAAAGCCATGCTCGACACTCAAATTTATCCAGATTTTATTGTGGTTGATGGATCAGAAGGTGGAACAGGTGCTGCACCCGTTGAATTAATTGATAATGTAGGTACACCATTACGTGAAGGATTACACTTTATACATAACACATTAGTCGGTGCTGGAATTAGGGATAAAATCAAAATTGGTGCTAGTGGTAAAATTGTCAGTGCGTTCGATATTTCAAGCACCATGGCTATCGGTGCCGACTGGATCAATTCAGCACGTGGCTTTATGTTCGCTATTGGATGTATTCAAGCACAAAGTTGTCAAACCAATCAATGCCCAGTCGGTGTCGCAACTCAAGATAAAGAACGTCAAAAAGCACTACACGTACCCACTAAGGCAGAGCGAGTCTATCATTTTCATAAAAATACCCTGCATGCTTTGGCAGAAATGCTCGCTGCTGCTGGTTTAGAACATCCTCAAGATATTAAAGCACATCACTTAGCACAGCGTATTAATGATCGCGAGATTAAAAATTATGCACAGTTACATTTCTTTCTTACCGAAGGTGAATTGTTAAGCTATGACCCAGAACAGCCACAGGACAACTTCTATTATCGAATGTGGCAATTGGCATCTGCACAACACTTTTAATATTGTGATGATTAATTTACACCACTTGTTATATTAATAATATTTAGGCCAAAAAAATGAGCATCCTCAGATGCTCATTTTTATTTGTATGCCGTATGAGACTATTTTAACAATTGTTCGATTAACGTTCTGTCAATGCATTGGATTTAGCTTTTAAGATAGGTTTCATCAAATAAGACAATACCGTTTTTTTGCCTGTCATGATATCTAGTTGAACCGTCATACCTGGAATTACCGATAACCCTTTACCAAAAGATGGCTGCTTAGTAACAGCACGAACTAAATAATAGGTATTATCTTTATCATCGGTAATGGTATCTGGACTAATATGAGTTACGGTTGCATCCATCCCCCCATAAATCGAGAAGTCATATGCATTAAATTTTACCACTGCTGGCAATCCAGGACGAATAAATGCAATATCTTTAGGTGATACTTTTGCTTCAACAATCATTTGTCCATCTAATGGCACAATTTCAGCAACTTGATCACCTGGTTTAACCACACCACCTAAGGTATTAAAATGAATACGCTGTACAATACCATTTGCTGGTGCACGAATATCCGCTGTTTTAACGCGATCGGCAACACCGGATACGCTACCTTTTAAGCTGACCAATTGTGCCTGAGCTTCTGCAAGCTCATTACGCCACTGGTTTTTTAAAGTCACAACACCTTCTGATGTACGTGATCGTGCTTCTCCTACTGAAGCATTCATCGCTCTTAAATTTGCCGCAGCCTGTTTACGTTCACCATCAGCATTCGATACATCACGTTCTAAACGTAAAATATCCATTTCAGATACTGCACCAGTATTTAATAATGGACGAGTTGTATTTAACTCTCGTACCGCCATTTGATAGGCACGCTCTGCTTGTGCTAAGGCAGCACTGGCACGTTGTGACTCTTGTTGACGCTGAGATACAGAACCTTGATTGGTCATGGTTCGTGCACTAAGCTCACGCATGCTTTCGCTATAATACTGACTTTCTTGTGATAAAATATTGGCCGCTTCACTTGTAGATACGCCTGCAGGAATTGGACTCGCAGCATAAGCTGTACCATTTACCTGCGCAGTTAAGCGTTTCACTTTGGTTTCTAAGGCAAATATTTTTGCTGTCACTTCATTTAAATTAGAGCTAAAACGGGTCGGATCAATACGAACCAATAATTGTCCTTTTTTGACATGATCACCTTCTTGGACAAAGACTTTTTGAACAACGCCACCATCAACAGACTGTACCACTTGCATCTGCATGGATGGAATAACTTCTCCTTCTCCTCGGGTAATTTCATCGAGTTTAGCAAATGCAGCCCAAATAAAAAGAATTAAACAAATAATTGCAATAGTGTAAAGAATACCTTTCGCTTGCAATGGTTTCTGTGAACCAGTCACCTCTTTTACTTGTTGTTGCCAATCCTGAGGTGATGCTGCTTTATACTTTTCACCCCAAGGTCTAAACAGTTTATTACCCAATAACTTTTCAGACTTTTCAATATTGTCACCAATACTATTAAACAGCTTTTCGCGCTTTGTTTTATCTTGATCTTGACTCACGATGCCACCTCAACAGTCTGTTTTTTAGAAAAGAATGTATCTAGAACCTGCTGTTTTGGACCATCTGCAACGATTCGCCCTGAATCTAAAATAATAATACGATCAACAAGTTGTAACAGTTCAGGCTTATGGGTAACCAACAATAGAGTATGATGAGGTGTCATGTAATTTTTTAATGATTTAATCACATGATTCTCCATATTTACATCCATCGCACTGGTTGGCTCATCAAAGATCAGAATATGTGCCTGTTGAGCAATCGCACGTGCAATTGCAACCGCTTGACGCTGACCACCAGATAATTTTCGTCCCCCTTCACCGACTTGCATCGATAATCCATCTTCTTGATCTTTTAGAATTCGGTTTAATCCAGATATCATCAAACTTTGCTCTAGGCCAGCTCGATTAATATGTGGATTAGCCAAGGTAATGTTAGACAACAGCGTACCATTCAATAATTGGATATCTTGAGGAATATAACCAACTTGACTACGTAATTCGTTAGGGTCAATCTGCGCTAAATTACTTTGGTCAATATAAACAGCACCTTCAGTGGGACGATATAAAGACAGTAACACTTTTTCAATGGTACTTTTACCAGAACCAATTTTACCGAGAATAGCCACCTTTTCGCCCGCTTTAATACTGAATGAAACATTATTTAAAGCATCTTTCGTTTCATTAGGATATTTCAAAGATACATTTTTAAATTCAATATGACCTTGTAAATTCGGATGGCTGACCCAGCCTTTTGTGATATCGCGTTCCTGCTCTGCATCCACCACTTGATTCAGTTGTTGTAAAGAACTAGACGCTTGATAATACTGGGTTAAAAGATTAGCAAGTTGTGAAATTGGTGCTAAAGCACGTTTGGATAACATATAACAAGCAATTAAGGCACCTTGTGATAAGTTACCGTTGACAATTTGATATACCCCGATCAAGATAATTAAAACACCTGCAGTTTGTTGAATCCAAGCCGCAACTTGGCCAACCGATCCGCCTGAAAATCTTAATTTTGACGAGTAATGAATCACAAAACCAGACGTACGTTCCCAAACGCTTTGCATTCGTGTTGCAGCATTAAAACTCTTAATTGTTTCTTGTGAGTTTAACATTTCCACCAAAAACGCTTGACGTTGTTGTGATGCTTCAGTCATCGATTCAGACAATGTTTTAAGTCGAATATGTGTGGAAAGTGCGTAAAGAACAATTGCTACTGCGGCAATAATTAATGGAATTAAAAAGACCCAATTAATAAAGCCGATCACAATTAAAAATACAACAAAGAACGGTAAGTCAATCACAGAAATCAATGTCATTGAACTGGTAAAAGAACGAATAGATTCATAAGATTGAATACTTGATGCCATAGCACCAATCGACTGAGTATTGGTTTCTAGACGTTTACCTAACACGCGCTCCATAATAAATGCTGATAATTTGGTATCTGCACGATTGGCTGCCAAGTCTACAAAATAACTTCGCACCAATTTAAGCAGCACTTCAGCACTAATGATAATCATAATACCAATGACCAATACCCATAAGGTATCAATTGCATGGTTGGGCACTACACGATCGTAGACATTCATAATAAACAAAGGCAAACATAGCGCAAAAATGTTAATCATGAATGCTGCTAATAAAATGTCTTTGTAAATCGTACGATGCTGATGTATCACATCCCAAAACCAATGCTTATTGGTTTTTTGTGTTTTAATATTGGAATCAATCACCAGTTGACGCTGTTTTAGATAAATCACTGTACCCAAATATTGTTCAGCCAATTGAGACAATTCGATTTCAGTCACAGTATCACTGACTTCTGGAAAACAGACTGTTGCCATCTGTTTAGAAAAGTCTAATTTATATAAAATACATGCGGAATTATTTTTTAATAATAAAATCGCAGGCAACAAAAAAACATTAACTTGATTTAAGCTTTGAACAACTAAATTACTGCTTAATCCTGCATTCTCTGCAGCTCGATTAAAATACGCAGGGATTAAACGACCATTGGGGAGAGGTAAACCTGAAAGTATTCCGTCTTGAGTAAGATGAATTTGATTATCTTTAGCAACCCGGATTAAACATGCGACTAAGGGATCAAAAAGTTTATTTGTTGCCACAATTACACCTAAGCGAAAAGGAGAGTTTGCTCATCCCGAGCAAAACTCTCAAAATTTTAGGAATGACCCTAAAAACCTTTAATGTCAATATTAAAGGTGAAACCTAAACCATGAATGACTTGACTTAACTAGCACATACCTTTGCAGTATCTAATTCATGATCAGTAATATCGGAAGTGGTAGGAAGGTTATCGCGCTGCACACCCAGTGCTGGTAATAATTTACCAGTGCTATAAAGAATTTGCAGTTGTGCTTTCATTAACTCATATTGTGCAGCCGCATAACTACGATTCGATTGAAATGCTTCATTTTCTGAATCAAGAACATCCAACAAGCTACGACGACCAATATCGAATTGATCATTATATGCTTTCACAACAGCAGCAGACTCATCACGATGACGTTGTAGCCATTGCATTTGTGATTCTAGGTTATTAACATTATTAAATGCTGTCGACACTGATTTACGTAGATCTAAACACATTTGATTTTTGGTATCTTGTGCTTTTAATACACGCGCATTGGCAGAATTATAAGCCGCTTTATCTGCACCACCATTAAATAAATTATAGTTTAAACGTAATTCAACAATACTGTCTCGCCCATGTTCACGTTCGTCATTCCATGAATCAAAACTATTACGGTTTTTATAGTATCCTGTACGCGCAACAAAAGCCAAATTCGGATAAAAATTCGATTTTTGCTCTTGAACATTCGCTTGCGCATATTCAACATTGCTCAATGCTGCACGTAAGCTATAATTATGCTGGTAAGTTGCATCAATTAACCCATCCAATGATGCTGGAATATCAGTATCTAATACAACCGGATCCAACTCTTTAGGTTCATAACCAACAATACTAATAAAGCGATACAATACATCATTTAAGTTGGATTGCTCTGTCATTAAGTTGGTTTGTGCTAAAGATAAACGGCCTGAGATTTGTGATAAATCTGCACGGTTACCTACACCTTGTTGTGCACGTTGCTGAATTTGATTGTATACACGCTGGTGATTGTCAAAGTTAGCTTGTGCTAAACGAACTAATTCACGATAGCGTAAAACATCAATATAGGCCTGTGATGCTTCTAATGCTTTACGTTCCACAGCATCATTCAGTTCATAATAACTTTTTAATGCAGCAAAATCACCTTGTTGAACACGGCTTTTCACACGGAAGCCATCAAATAACATTTGGGTAAATGTTAACTCAGTTTGTCCCTGATTGAACCAACCACGTTGGTCAAATTCACGATCTTCTTGACCATAAATCACATTAAAATCAAGTTTTGGTAAATAGCCTGCTTTGGCTTGCTTTTGATTCGAGGTTGCTTCAACAAAATTATACCATTGAGCTTGCACTTCCGGATTTTTTTCAATTGCTGTTTTAGCAACTGATTTTAAATCTTCAGCGGATACTTGACTCGTTACATAAGTCAATAATAATGCAAGGGTAGATTTTGTTAGGATACTAAACTTCACAGGGTTTCCTTAATTCTTCAATACAAGATACATAGAAATAATCAACTTTTGCACCGGAGTACTTGACCAAAGTCTTTTCTGTTAGTGCATTAAAACCACAGGATAATTGACATCATCCTGTGGGTTACCACCTGAAACTTAATTATCTGCTTTGAAGTCATCAGACTTCATCAGACCTTCAATATTTGACCAGTCATTATTTTCAACAATAATGGTGACCGAATTCGAATCTTTGCCAATCACCAACTCAGCATCTTCACCGTTTTGTGTATAAGACATAAAATCGCTCAATGGACGTTCACCATCCCAACCCAGTTGATCCAATAATCGACTTACATCAAGCTGATCTTCATCTGGATTGAAATCCTGAACTCGGGTGACCATATCTTCATCAGGTACAGTATCCCAAATAAAGTAGTCCTGACCTGTATGGCCTTGTAAAATTCCATCAGTATCAGATGCAAAATGCGTCTGTGATGTGTTGGTGGTATCCTGATCATCATCCAGTAACATCAGGCTTGCTGTTGCTGTTTCAGCAACTCCACTAACTTGGAATTTAAAGTCAGCATCTTTAGTTGCACTATTTTCACTGACTTTATTGCCATTTAGATCAACTTCATAAGTATAAGCCTCTGCCTTAATGATCAATTGGCCATTGGTATTCTTGTGTACAATTTCCAGTTGATCTAGCTCAGTCTGTGTTAAGCCAGTAATGGTATATTGATACACACCATTGTTATCCTGGATTAACGTAATACGATCAGCACTAATTTCAACACCATTGGCAATAAAGATTGCCGCTGGATCCGTAAAGCCTTTTAGGATTAAATCCGTTACCTCAGTATGTTGATCTTTTGCTGTAGAGTTCGTTGCTGCAGAAGGATCACGCATACCAATATTTAAGTTTAATACAGTAGAGATTGAACCTTTCTCATTAAAACTATACGTCGGTACAAAGTCTTGAATACCATCAGCAACAGGTTTCACCACTAAATCAAATTCATATTCTGAAGTTGTTGGTTTTAATGTTGTTTCACCTGTTGAAACAGTCAATTTAATATCATCTAGTGTGCCACTCCAGTTTGCAGGTGGTTTAATCGAGATATATTTTGGTAATTCATTAGCTGTAATTGGTAATGACCAAACTCCTTCTCCAGCATTGACAGCCATTTTGGCACTCGCTTCATCCTCGCCATAATAGATAATAAAGCCAGCCGGAATGTTTTGTAACACAGCGGAATATAATACTTCACCCGTTTGATGAGGCATGTTTTCAAACTTGGCAAAATTCAATTGAATACTGCCACTCGCCAAACGACCAGTACCATCTTGCTCGTTACCTTGAGCAATAACTTCAAGTACAGGAATATTATTCACTGGTTTAATGACCAATTGGCCTTGACCATCAGAAATAACAACCTGAGTTGAGCCATTTGAGCTTAATGCATTTTCCTGATTTTGTACCCAAGCATTGAGTTCAAAGTTACCTTTAACACCGTGAGATTGCCCATCCAACTGATATTGCAAATTGATTGCTGTATTTGGTTCAACACCTTCAACCACATAAACCAGTTGCCCATCTGTCAAACCAAGATCAATACCAAGTTGTTTTAGCTCAGCAGCAGTAAGACTCTTCACCACTTGACCATTGCTATAGGTCAACGTCCCCGAAACATCACTAGCTACGGTAAAATACATTTTACCATCTACAATCTTCCAGTCACCTGATTGATCTGCTGCATTAGATACAGTGATCGCAATCGGAATGATCGCTTGACTATCTTCAATGGTTTCGCCAGCGCTGATGCTGATTTCAGCTTTATCTGTTGCCGGTAAAATCGTTACATCCGAACTTCCTGAAGCACTTCCTGAAGCTCCAGTGGCATAATTAGTCAAAGAAATAGAAATATCTAATTCTGGAATCTTGTTCAGATTATTGGCATTACTGTTTTGATTTAATCCTGTATTGACCTGAATTTGCTGTAATGCTTTTGCCAACTCTGCATCAATATTAGACTCAGTTACACCACTCACCACTTTATACCATATGGTGACAGTTTGGCCATTTTCAATGGCTTGTTTCGATTCCATTCCTTCTAAAACAATGCCATCGCCTGGTTCAGTACGAACTGTAATAACCATGTCCAATTCAGTACTAGTACCAAAATCAATTTCTTTTACATCAACCAACTGATCTAAACTAAATTTGATATCTTCTGTGGCAATATAGTCTTTAACATCAATTTCAAGACTCGGCGGCACAACATCTTCACCTTCTTGACCAGAGAAATCAGTACTCAACTCCCATGTCACACTGGCTTTTTTCACTTCACCTTCAGACTTATCTTGGGTAAAGACATCAATGGTAATTGGATGATTTTTTAAATCACCTGGTGCATATTCGGTCATTTTAAAGGTAATGTCTTGTTTAAGCATTCCAGTAAAATCACCCTTAGCTTCGAGCATCCATTTGCCTTCACCTAAATAATACGCACCTTTAACAATAATCCCTTCAGGAACATTATTAATCATATAATAATTAATATGCTCACCACCTTCACTTACAGTAAAGTCATAATCCTGTTCATTTTCTCGTGTACTATCTGCTGCCTTTTTAGAAGACTCATCTACAACCTGAGAAATATCTAAAGAAACAGTAATCTCTTGATTGTTTTTGACAGCCTCAAAGCCCGTTTGCCCCAATTGTCCTTCAATGGCATTAATCGTCAACAATACATCATCTGTCACAGGTTTAAAGTTAAGTTGATGCTCAATAGTCTCTGCTTTTGACCAATCTAAGCTATCAGTTTGACCAGAGTATTTAGTGACAACTTCACCTTTGTCATTGATATAGCTATCTTTAGCAACATATTCAATATCAATGACTTTTTCACCACTAAAATTGGCTGGCCCACGTACATAGACTGCATCATCTGCATTCAGATAAATATAACCGTCTGCATTTGCAACCAGCTTTTCTGTACCTGCTGCATCTTTATACAGAATAATATTTTGATCCGTTAATTGCTGTGCCAAAATACGAATCGCCACAATCTCTTCATTGCTTTGATCGCCATTCTGATAAACTTTAGAAAGATTCAATTGGCCAAGTTTACCATCTACTTCATCTTCCCAAACATTGGATGACGTTGCCAAGGTCACTTCTGGTGAAGGATTAACAGTGAAGTTGACTTCCTGCTTAGGAAAGAGTGCCGAACTACCATCATTCTCCGTAACAACAGGTTGTACAATAAAGCTTTGTTCACCACTATAGTTAACAGGCAACTTGATACTGACTTTAGCGATATCATCCTGACTAATCAGCCAGATACGATTTTCCCCGTCACCACCTAATAAGGTTACCACAGGCTTACCTTGTGCATCCACCAAATCAAAGCCTTCTGGTAAGCCAGTAATACGTAAACTCACCGTTTCAGAATGATCATGTGGTGTGCTTGTTAACTCACCCGATTGAATATTTTTGATAAATTCAGCCAAATCAATCATATTGGCTTGATTTGTAGATGATGCAGTATTTTCAGTAACACCATGCTTATCTAAAGTATTTTCATCCCAAACCAGATCCGAGTTAAGATCTACAATTGGCGTATCAGGTACACCAATCACGGAGATATCAATTGGTAAAGTAGTTTCTTCACCAATTGAAGTAAAGCCATTGGATTTATCTACAGTCTGTGCAGTAACTTTAAGTTCAGTATTATCACCATTGGTATTGCTATTGAGCGGTGGCGTATAAATTGGCTTGATGGCACCGGTACTCATATCTTTTAAGCTTAAATTAAAAGTACCATCTGTCGACTGAGTCAATTCATATTTATCGCCCACCTTCCATGTCGTCGGATCTGTTGTATTAAAAACATGACCATCTAGCTCAATTTTAGAACCATCAGGTAAGCCTTTAATATTAATTTCAAACTTTTCCTTCGCATCAGTAGATTGAGTACGAATAAATAATTCTTTACTTGAGTCTTCATTCATCACGACACGTTGATTAACTTGTAAGGTTACATCACTTGCCGTCGGTAATACCACAATATTGGTTAACCAAGCTGTGCCACTTACTGCATAAACTTTTGAGCCATCATCTTCATCGGTATCAACGGTTAAAGCTTCAACTTTAATAGCAAATAAACCATCATTATAAATATCTGGAATATTGACACGTACATGATCTAAATACTCCATTGGCACCGCAACATGGCCATTGATTACATCTGCTGGCTGCCAAGTAATACCACCGTCTTTAGAGTACTCAAATGTTGCATTGACCTGTGTCGCTTTATCTCCGGTAAATCCAGTTAGTTTGGCATAGGTTTGTTCTTTATGGCCTGTGACATCAGTTGGAAGCGCTTGACCATCTTGGTTAAACCAGCCCTGTTTGAGATCAAAATTATCTTGATTGATCTCAAATGGTTGTCCCTCAAATGCAAATGGATTATTTTTCAGGAACGTATTCAACGAGATACTATTTGGTGGATAGATCGTATTTGAATCATAATTCGCAATTGAACGGTCGTAAACAAAATCCAAACTTTGATTTAAATCAACAGCATAAGAATAAACATGATCACCATTCATGGTTAAATCGGCTGTTTTATCCCCATTTGCGGTATTTTTATCATGGTTACCATCTGTCGCTGCCCCATCGGTATCTGTTGGTTTCCAATGGCTACTGTCGTTTCCAGTCGTTCCTTCAATCTGTTCTAAACGCTCGGCTTCAGGTGTCACTTTGATATCTAAGTCCAAAATTTTCTCTACAGTATCGGAAGATACTTTACCTGTAGCATCTGTTTTAGTATCCGTAGTGGTGACCGTCACTTTCAGATCATTTAAATCCTTACTGCTATGCGCCGGTGGCAAAATTTTAAATTGACTTAAAATCGCCTCACGTTCCGCTTCAGTTAGACTATCATCAAAATGAATGACGTATTTACCCGTAATTCCATCGCCTTGAACACTCCAGCCTGTTGAAAGATCTGGGGCAATTACTTTCCAATTGTCTGGAATAGTAAAGCTAACCTGATTAATCACCTCACTATTTTTACTGGTTGCTGTGACTGAATTTTGATTTTTATCAGTCACTTTCAAACCTGCTAAGAAAGCAACGGCTGTATCTTCTAGCGTTGAAACATTAGATATCGTGATATCACCTGCCACAGGCTTAACTTCAAGATTAATGATCACGGAGTTATCCGTTAAATTTTTCTCAGCAATAGGGTCACCACATGCTGCTTTATCACTATCGGTATCTTGAGTATTAATGGTGACTTTAATGCCATTAATATTTTGACTTTGGTTTTGTGCACCTGCAATTTTAATATCCGGGAAGCTACTTTCATGACCAGTTTGACCAGCTAATCCTGAATTAGCAAGAATAATGAGTGGTTCTCCTCCTACTGGTAAGTCATGCCATTTTCCATTATAAAAAACACGAATATCGCCACCAGAATCTAGTGGATTTTCAATCTTAATCGAACGCTGCTCACTACCATCCAAATCATTAAAGTTAATATTGGTAATATCTTTAAGATTAAAACTATAGTCCTCATTGATCGTGACGGTTGCTTTAGGAATTGCTTTCGTTGCATCGTAACTAACCGTATAACTATGATCTTGATTAGCTTGATTATTTTGGTTGCCTGAAACAAAATCAGCCGCTTTTATGGTGACTGCTGTATCAAAGGTTAATGCAGCATTATCGGTTACAGCTTGTACGGTGACTTTAACGGTTTCGGAATTGGTTGCACCGATACCTGGTTTATCATCAGCCAAGTTATTTGGTGTTGAACCCACGCCTATAGCATTTTTATCAATACGACCGTCTGCATCCACCTCATAGCTGGTCACTGTCACTTTAACTTCAAAGTTTTCATGACGGTTTTCACCTGGCTGAGCTTGGATTTTCTCATACTGTTCAACCGTTAAATAATTGACATTTGATTGATCAAGTTTAATATCCGTAGTGTGTGAAGCATGTAATGTACCATCCGCATTAACCAAGACAATGGTATATTTACCATTCGCATTGAGTTTTAATGGTTGCCCATTACCATCAACTAAAATCGCACCAGTATTTTTCCCGCCATCACCTAATGTAACGGTTGTTGTACCAGCACCTGATAATGTTAATGTGATTGCACCTAAACGTTCAGGTTGATCTCCTGCTGTAACACCATTTTGATCCACATTATCTGAAACTTGAGGTGTTTTTAAACCTAATTTCAGTGTTGTATCTTCTGGTGTACATAGAATTTCTTTAGTATTGGTCGTTAATTTTGGTGGATCATTTGAAATCGGATTGACCACCACTTCAACGGTATGCTGTACTTGAGTACCATCATCTTTAGTCGTGGTATAAGTAAAGCTATCTGTTCCACTAAAGTTAGGATTTGGTTTATAGGTAATGGTACCATTTGGATTAACCATAGCTTCGCCATGTGGGGTTTTTACCCAATTATTATGAGAAACTTTACCGTCAATTTGCGTATTTGTGCCTGTTGCATCAGCATTGGTATTGATTGTATTGGTTGGTTTTCCGCCATTTGGAATATATAAGTCTTCATTGACTTCCATTTTCTGAACAAGCTTTGGATCTGGATTATCATCCTTCACCACCACATTAAATGAACCTGTAACACTATCACCATCTGCATCCGTAATTTTAATTGAATCAAATGGTAAATTAAGCTCAGTTAATGCATCGTGATCAAAAGCACCTTTTAAAGTAAATTGATATTCAACATTACCATTAGCGTTAATGAGAAGATTAACTTCAAATAAAACCTTATCACCATCTTTAGCAATTAACGTATGCATATCATTAGCAAAGCTAATGGTTAATTTATTTGGATTAAAGCTATTATTTGACCACTTCATTAATTCAGCTTTAGTTTGCTCAGTAAACTGGGCATCTTTTTGTGAACCATTATCCGCACCCCATTTAACGTCTAAAGTACCTGTTACTGTCGTCTGGGTGGAATCTGTGGCACTTCCCAATGGTAAATATTTTTCATCAAGAACAATAGTTTCACCATTTTTAACCAAAATCGGACTATCATCTTCTACCGTAACAGTAATATTGCCATTCGCGGTTGCACCATGCTCATCTTTGACTTGATATGGCACATCAAATTTTAACGTGTCTTCAACAGAAGTATCTACATGATCGACTGGTGCATGCAAAGTCACATTGTATTCACCAGTTTTGGCATCCAATGTAATGGTAATAACATCTTTACCATTGGCTTGACCAGTGATTTTATTTGGTGAATTCTTATCAAAGATCCACACCACTGGATCACCATTACTGGTTAATCCTTTAGGCCCTAGATCTACAAAGTTGTTTGGCACACCGGTAAATTGATAAGTTAACTCCGCATCACGATCAACATCTGTGACATTGATGTAACCCGTAAATACTGCACTATTGGTGGTATCCGTATTACCATCCGCATCTGGATTAGCATCGGTGAAACCCTCTTCAGACACCACTGCTTTGGCATCCGTATTAATCACAGGCGCATCATTTTGACCGGTAATGCTAATGGTTAATTTAGCATCGCTTTGATCACCATCCGCATCACGCATGCTGTAAGCAAATTCTTCAGTCACCACCTGATCTTTAGACAATGCCTGCACTTCTGGCTTGCTATTGTCTAAGGTGTAGGTGTAGCTGCCATCTGCATGAATGGTTAAGCTACCGTATTTACCTACGACCGTCACTTCACCATTGAATAATGCGGTATTACCCACATGCGTCACTTGGCCATGACCATCTGCACCCACCTGATCATTATCCAGCACATTACCGCTGACAGGTGCTGCATCTTCAACAATACGATTCGCATCATCACGTGCAATTGGACTGTCATCTTCTACAGTCACCTTAATCACACCATTTGCAGTGGCATCATGCTCATCTTTGACTTGATATGGCACATCAAATTTTAACGTGTCTTCAACAGAAGTATCTACATGATCGACTGGTGCATGCAAAGTCACATGGTCGGAAAATAGTGACGCTTTGAATATTCCACTCAATAGCAAGATTCAAGTTTTACTTAATCGCCACTTATCATCCACTGGTCCAATAGATGGAAAACGCGGCTTAAATACAATTAAAGCGATTTCGTCATTTCAAATTATGAATGGCTTAAATCCAACTGGTATTATGGATGAAACCATATGGAATCTACTCAATAAAAACACAAAAGATCCTGTCTTTATTGAGTATCAACTGACGGCGCAAGATCTAAAATATTCATTTATCAGCAATATTCCGCTGGATTATGCAGATCAGGCAAAAATGAAAAATCTAAACTATGTTCGTATGTCTGAAATGCTTGCAGAACGTTTTGGAATGGATGAATTTTTTTTACAACAATTAAATCCTAAGCATAAGTTTGATACCGTTGGGGAAAAAATTATTGTGGCCAACATCCAGCGCAAACCAATACAAGATATACAGTCTATCGTGGCTCATAAAGGGATGAAACAGTTATTTCTTTTTAATTCAAAGCGTAAGTTAGTGGCTGCTTTCCCTGTTACAATTGGCAGTGAAGAAAATCCATCCCCAAGTGGAACACACAAAATAACTTCGATTGTGCATAATCCTTATTATAGTTATAGTCCCAAAAATTTCATCCAAGGCAATAACTTAAAACCATTATCACTACCACCAGGCCCTAACAATCCAGTTGGTAATGTATGGATTGGATTATCTAAGCCATCTTTTGGTATCCACGGCTCACCTTCACCTTCTTTAATTTCTAAATCATCCTCACATGGCTGTATTCGACTAACCAACTGGGATGTACAATACTTATCCAGAATACTCGCCATAGGAACCTCTATTCAGTTTATTGAATAATTTCATCACATACTTTTTAGCCCATCACACCATTAACACTGCGATGGGCTTATTTTAATAAGGACACACACTTAAAATTTCCAGTTTATTTTAATAATTACAATCCACGCTTCTCAACAACTACAGCATATTTTATAAATAAAAACATGTATAATCATGAACGAATCATCTTTTAACTCACCAGATATGCTGCAAATCATTCAAAAACAACTCGATGAAAGTGTACAATGCCCACTGTGCCGTGCATCAATGTATTGGGTAGAAGCAGAACAATACGATATACCAGTACACTTTCACGAATGCAGTCATTGTAAACACCAAATTTACGCAGAAAATCAATATAATTGCCACTGTGAACAGTGCACATCAAAAAGAAAAAAGCTACTCAGAGAAACACGCTTACAAGAAACTCGCAAATCTAAACGAAGCATTTCAACAGAAATTGAACTGAGTAAATTGAGTTTTATTCATAAATTATTCTTATTAAGCCTTTTAGATGATTCCGTTCAAGAGCATACGACATATCCAGAGTTTATAGACTGGGATGTATATAAATATCAAGCGATTTCGCCAAATTATTTATATCAATCGCATTTAATGAAATCTTTAATCCATGATCATATCCTGATTTCCAAGGACCACGATAATCAATCACATCAATATTACCTAAATGTTCGTTTAGATGGTTATGGTGAACCAAGTATATTTAGCATCACCCAACAACTCAGACATTGGTTCTATAAAAATCTAACATTAGGCGTGCCATTTAAGAGTGCTGAGGAGGTTAAAGATGCTTTATATCATCTACTTTATCAAGAAATCATTCAATTTATGCAATTTTATTGCCGTATGTGGAAAATCAATATTGCAGGTAATAAGAGTTTTCAGATTTTTTGTTTTCGGCTACTGGATGTGCTGGCATTAGGTCAAATCTATTACTTAATCCAAAATGCCTTAGAATACTTATATCAACAAAAAGTATTACAACCACGTAATGAAAATTTTATCAACACCAACCTATTAAAAAAAACCTTAGCGCAATATCGTACTAAATCTTTAGCAGAAAAATGGGAAACATTTATATTACCGAGACCCTATAACTTACCACTCAGCAAAATGAGTCAAATCTTATTTTTTCACTTTCTAGGTTATGATGAAACCATTTTTGTTCAACCACTTACACGTGTATGGAAAAAAATTGAACCACGATTAAAATTTTACTCTACCAAACGCTGTATGCATTGCGGCTCAACCAACCTATCCATCGATTATGATGCGGGAAATTATGTCTCTTTATTTTGCGATGACTGCAAACATCAAGATCATTATTTCACTCAATAATATGAATTTAAATTAAGCTACTCATCAATCAAGCAACATACAACCCATGCTTATGACATGAGTATAATCATTTCCTTAGGTGAAATTTAAAACCAATATTACTGCTAAAAACATATGATTTAATGGGACAAATAATTTATGTCTAGTTCTGATTCAACACAAATCAAAATGATCACAGCTGAGGTCATAGAAGCGTGGCAAGCATTACAACAACAACATCCTCTCATCCATTGCATTACCAATACTGTTGCAGCCAATTATACAGCAAATATTTTACTGGCTGCAGGTGCTTCACCTGCGATGATTGATAATCCTTTTGAAGCAGGTCACTTTATCCATGCTGCCCATGCACTGAGTATCAATACAGGTACCCCTACCACAGAGCAAATACAAGCAATGAAAATTGCGGCAAAAGCAGCACAACAAAATCAAAAACCATGGGTACTTGATCCTGTAGGTTATAGCACAATACTGGCGTGGCGCTCACAGACCATTGATGAGCTTATAACATTACAACCTAGCGTTATTCGTGGTAATGCTTCTGAAATTTGTGCACTAGCAGGTCATCAAATTCAATCAAAAGGCGTCGATAGTACACTCAATAGTACTGATGTTTACCAACAAGCCAAAGTATTACTTCAATATTCACCATGTATTGCTATTTCAGGTGAAGCTGATTTTATTTTATCGAAAGCAATGAATAATGTAATTAAAATTAATGGTGGATCATTTTTACAACCTAAAATTACGGCAACAGGTTGTGCCTTAGGCGCCTTAATTGCAGCATATACAGCTGTTACAAATACGACCATTGCTACGATTGCAGCACATGTACACTTTTCAATTGCTGGACAATTGGCTTTTGAAAAATTTCAAACCGTGGGACATTTTAATGTGGAATTTTTAGATCAAATTTATTGTTTAAATCCAACAAAGATTGAACAATATATCAATATAGAGATTTTAGAATAAAAAAATCACTTTGCTGGTTAATATCAATACTTATCATGTGCTAGAGCGATAGCATATGATAAGTATTTGGCATTATAAAATTTAATGTTTTAAATTATACCCATAGATTAATAATGAATTTTCATTATTCACGATTAAATAGCTGTAAATGGTGCAATAACATCTGCATTTTGTGCACGATGTCGCATAAAATGATCCATGAGAACAATCGCCAGCATTGCTTCTGCAATTGGAGTCGCACGTACCCCGACACAAGGATCATGGCGACCTTTAGTTAAAACATCAACATCCTCACGGTTAATATTAATTGTTTTACCTGGCGTAGTAATTGATGCTGTTGGCTTTAAAGCAATTGCTACACGAATATCCTGTCCTGTTGAAATTCCACCTAAAATTCCACCTGCATGATTTGCTAAAAATCCATGACTGGTTAATTCATCACGCGTAAGATGACCAAACTGCTCAGCAACAGCAAAACCATCACCAATCTCCACCCCTTTCACGGCATTAATTGACATCATTGCGTGCGCAATATCGGCATCTAAACGGTCAAATACTGGCTCACCCCAGCCTACAGGTACATTTTCAGCAATAATTTCAAGTTGAGCACCACAACTTGTACCTTGTTCACGTAGCGATGTAACCAATGCTTCAAAACGTGGTACTGCTGTAGCATCACCACAAAAAAATGGATTATTTGATACTTCAGCCCAGTCCAAATGGTGTGCTTTTTCTGGACCAATTTGTGTGACATGCCCACGAATCAAAATACCAAACTGCTCTAAAAGATACTTTTTAGCAATGGCTCCCGCAGCAACACGCATGGCAGTTTCACGTGCACTTGAGCGACCACCACCACGGTAATCACGAAAACCATACTTTTGCGTATAGGTATAATCTGCATGACCCGGACGGAATGTCTGTGCAATATTGCCATAATCTTTTGATTTTTGATCTGTATTACGAATCAATAAACCAATCGAGGTTCCCGTTGTCTTGCCTTCAAATACACCAGAAATAATTTCAACAGCATCTGGTTCTTTCCGTTGTGTCGCAAATTTAGAGGTCCCCGGTTTACGGCGATCTAAATCCGTTTGTAAATCTGCTTCCGAAAGTTCAATCCCAGGAGGAACACCATCAACAATAGCCATTAAACCAACACCATGAGACTCACCGCAAGTGGTTACACGGAACAACTGACCAATACTGTTACCTGCCATAGCTTATACCTCCTTATAATTGAACAGACTGAATGAATAAATCACGGAAAGTACGACATTGTTGTGCAGTTAATGCAAAAATACCTGTACCACCTTTTTGGAATTGTAACCAATAAAAATCAATGGTATTGAAATTTTGCTTCATTGCCCATTCTGAATTACCGACTTCAATAACAATTAAACCATCTTCAGTCAAATAATCTGCTGCTTGAGCAAGCATTTTCCGCACAAGATCCAAACCATCTTGACCTGCAGCCAAAGCTAACTCTGGCTCATGATGAAACTCTTCTGGTAAATCTGCCATATCTTCAGCATCCACATAAGGTGGATTAGATACAATTAAATCATATTGATTTTCAGCTGGAATTTTGGCAAATAAATCAGATTCCAATAAGGCCAATTGATATTGTTTATGGTGATATTCCGTATTAATTTGCGCTACTTCCAACGCATCTTTAGAAATATCAGTTGCATCAATTTCTGCATCAGGGAATGCATATGCTAAAGCAATGGCAATACATGCAGAACCGGTACACATATCTAAAATACGTTGTGGTGTTTTAGGAGATGGATTTTCAGGTAAATTATTGACTGCTGCCCCCATTTTACCATTTTCATCCAAAAAGTAGGGTGCAAAGCGATTGTCAATCAATTCCGCAATTGGTGAACGTGGAATCAAAACACGTTCATCAACATAGAATGGCTTTGCGCAAAAATAAGCTAAATTCAGTAAATAAGACGTAGGTACTTTCTCATTGATACGGCGTTCTAATAAGGCTAAAAACTCAGCTTTCTCACTGGGTAACAATTTGGCTGCCAAGATTTCAGCATCAGCATTCCAATCCAATGATAAAGTTTGTAACACTAATGCTGAGCTTTCAGCAAAATAATCTTCTGTCCCTTGACCCAAGTGCGCATCGTATTGACGTAATGCCGTAACACCAAAGCGAATAAAATCGCGAATAGTAGTTAAGTTTTCAGCAGCTTCCTGTAAATGTTCAGGGCTAATAGTCGGTCGATCCACTTAAGGTCTCTCCAAAATTATTTTAAACGACTTATGATACCTTGTTTTTCTTATCATTTAGTAAGGATTTATCGCATTAGAGCAAATTTTTCTAAACGATTTAAAGCTTTTAATTTGCGAACATAATAACATTGATATATTGAAAATCATTGCACTTAAAAATATTAACTACAACGTTTTCAAAGTCATAATTTTTTTATGATTACTGCGGTTATAGCATCAGTTTCAGAGGAAAAGATTTAATCTTTTCCTTTACTGCTCACTTTTGATCATCATCATGACTGTGTAAGTAATCATATTTTATTCAGATATATCACTTTCTTTCCATACATCCTCATAATCATCACTATCGATCATAAAGCGATAACCCGTATCTAAAGCCAAATATGGTAATACTTCTGGAATAATTTCCTGTAATTCTTTAATGGTCATCGTTGAAAAAACTGCATCGCCATCTGGTAATTCACCACCATAAATATACCAACTCACATTTTCAGGACCTTCTGCAATTTTTCGAATTCCAACAATTGGCTCTTGATTGAGTGTTTGTGTTGCCACAGCCACAACATCATCACCACTCACCTCAATATAAGCAGATTCAACCTCTTCACATAACAATTTTTGTTCAGCAATCAATTCCTGAAGTGGCGATAATTTCGGACTATGTTTTGACATCTATAACGCACCATAAATAAATCTAATGGCATAAGCTTAGCCGATTTTTTTACCATACAGTGCATTTTATAAAAATAAAAGAGATAACAGGTTAAAAGGCTACCGATATACAAATCAAGCTACGAATAGAGTTACTGTCAGAGCCAGTATAAAAGATTAAACCAAGCAAACTATAGATGTTTATCAGTTTATTAGACCACCGATGTTATAAGACTGGCGAGATTATTCTATTTTTATATTTAAGTTAAAAATAAGCCAGTCTATGTTGTACTGGCATATTTTTATATATTGCTCCAGCTATGATCGAACAATAATCAAATTTTGGCTTCTATTACTTGTGTAGATATTTTATCTTTCCATAAATTACGTAATATTGGTAAATAAAATTTTTCACCTACCTCTATCAATTCAGCATCAATACGTGCATGGATTTCATGCATCATTAAATAATCTAACTCAATACTTTTAAGTTGAGCATGTGCCTTTGCAAATTGCTTACGTTGCATTTGTGCAGAAACAACAATTTGATCTGCAAATGATTTATCCTTAAACTTTACAACCGTGGCTAAACGTAACTCTATTACTCCCCAACCTGTTAATAAAAGTTGAAAACATTCAAAATCATGACGAGTCGATTCCCATTGCATTTCTTCTAAATTTTCATTTTCTGGTAAAACCGGAAGCAATAACTCCATAACACTAGGAAAAATCTTTTTAAAATCTAAAATAAATTTAACAGGATGCTCCCCGGGATAATCTTTAAATTGAATCGATTTCTTGGCATCTGTTAAATAAATATCGAGCATTGAAAATTTCCTAATATAAGTAACTGTTTCTAATAAATTTTTTAAAAGCCTATCAAAACTTTAGAAAAACAGTGTTTTAAAGTGTTGCGTATTTTAGCAATTATCACGCGTGAATCAACTTAAAAACAACCCCTTCTCCTTTGCGCGACGATTAACTAATCCTTGTAATCGTTTACCTCCAGCATTGACCCAGACATCAAATTGATTGGCCGCGCCTTTAATATCACCAGCATTCAATTTTTTAAGGAATGTGGAATTTTTAAATGCACCCGAGCCAATGTTGTAGGTCAGTAATACCAATGCATCAAATTGGTTTTGTGTTAATACCCCCGTGATAGCATCATTTACAGTGCACTCAAATATCTTTAAATCATTCCGTATATAAATCTTAAACCCAAATCGCAGATCAGAATTTTTCTTTAAAATCATAAGATCAATATAATTTTAGCATTGATTTTTAATATTATTAGATCAAATTAAAAATCCTTTTATCCCTGAAATAAGAGATAAGTTACAAGAGAGGTATTCTCATCATTTAATTAAATTAGTTAAATCCATTCATTTTCTTTCTCAATGTAGTTTCCTCTTGCTTTTTTTGTAAGTCATGTAAAACTTCTGGAGGTATATCCATTGCCATTTTTTTATAAAGTATTTTTGCGTAATCAATAGATGTTAAATTATTCCCTGACTTATATGTTGTAGAAGAAGCCGAAAGCTTTACAGATTTAGGAAAATCTGGAAAAAATTCATTAAAATCTTCTTTTTTTTCACTTCCATAATATGTAAATAAGCGCCACTGATTACTGTTTAAGTCTCTTATAAAAATAACATCAGCATTGGTAGTCATTTCATCCTCTAAATATGTGCTGGTTGACTGCATTGGTACTACACATACTTCACCAATACTTGATATAAAATTAGCTTTAGGTTCACTAAATGTGTAATTAACAATCTCTGCTTCTCCATTTTTAAAACTCGAAGCCATAATCAAAAGTGATGTTTTAGCTACATCTTCATCAATCCAGTAACTCTTTCCAGCATGATTTTTTTTAAATAGCCCAGAATAATCATATTGATCACCAAATGCCTTAATATCATCGTTAGTGCCATTTATTACAGCATTTATACCTTCATCTTGTATATTTTTAAAAGTTTCAAATGATTTTAGACACTGCAAGTCTGCTGAAAAAGCTTGATTTGAAAACAAAAAACCTAATAGTAACCACAATTTTTTCATAAATTCTCTTATTAGATTATCTACGCCATAATAGGATAAAAGAAAAGCCACTCGAAGATGTGTTTTAATATATCTAATATTGAATGTGAAATATTTTTCTAATTTACATCATTTTAAATTTCATTCATCTATTGTATTTAAGGTTTCAGAAAATACCTTGAGCGACCCGACTACCTAAAGCAGCAGTATCAAGACCAACACAAGGTAAATCTGTTAAAGAAAATGTAACCCAAGCAAAATCATCAATAATAAATCAATATAAGTAACAATAAAACCAGAGCTATCAATGACACAAAAACACGACAAGCCCAATACTTACCTTGATATTAAAGAGTAATGAAGACTCTGTTTTATGAATGAGTTCTTTTACCATCCTCATGTAAAAAAGACGAGATCATGTAGTTAAACCTAAAACTTATAGTATTTTAGGTTTTTTTAAGTAGAACCATAATGATCAACATATCAATTCAATCATTCTAATTAAGCCAAGAATTAAATCGATAAAATCATTGCTTAGTCAATTTACGCCATGATTGCTATCTTGATATTAATTACTTAATATTTGCTGAAACCATATTCTCTGGCTTAACTACTTGATCAAATTGGGCTTCTGTGACTAACCCCAACTCAACCGCAACTTGTTTTAAAGTTTTTCCTTCCTTGTATGCTGTTTTTGCAACTTTAGCAGCATTTTCATAGCCAATGACTGGATTTAATGCCGTCACCAACATTAATGAATCATGCAAATAATGATCAATTTTTTCAAGATTAGGTTCTATCCCCATAGCACAATGGATATTAAAACTATGACACGCATCACCTAACAATTGAATCGATTGTAATAGATTAAATGCAATCACAGGCATAAAAACATTAAGTTCAAAATTACCTGATGCTCCAGCGATACCAATCGTCGTATCGTTACCCAATACTTGAGCAACGACCATCGTCATTGCCTCACTTTGTGTAGGATTAACTTTACCAGGCATAATACTTGAACCAGGTTCATTTTCGGGGATTTTCAACTCTCCTAAACCACAGCGTGGACCACTCGCTAACCAGCGTATATCATTGGCTATTTTATTTAGACTCACTGCTAATGTTTTTAATGCGCCAGAAGCAAATACAGCAGCATCACGTCCAGCCAATGCTTCAAATTTATTAGGTGCAGTTACAAAAGGTAATCCCGTCAAAATGCTTAACTCATGTGCAACTTTTACAGCATAATCAGGATGTGCATTTAGTCCTGTACCAACTGCAGTCCCGCCTAAAGGTAATTCATAAAGCCCTGTTAATGCTTGTTCTAAACGCTTTAAACCATGATCTAACTGTGAGACATAACCACTAAATTCTTGACCTAGAGTTAGAGGAGTTGCATCTTGTAAATGTGTCCGACCAATTTTCACGATCGCTGAAAATTGTTGAGATTTTTGATTTAACGTATCGCGTAGTTGCGTTACTGCTGGGATCAATAATTCATTAATTTGTATACTTGCTGCAACATGAATAGCCGTAGGAAATGAATCATTGGTAGATTGTGCACGGTTGACATGGTCATTCGGATGTACTGGCTGCTGCGTACCTAGGGCCTGACCTAACTTTTGATTCGCGATATTAGCAATCACTTCATTACAGTTCATATTACTTTGTGTACCTGAACCTGTTTGCCAAACCACTAATGGAAATTGTGCATCCCAATTTCCAGCAATGACTTCATCTGCAGCCTGCATAATATATTGTGCAAGTTGTGGTGAAATTTGTTGTAATTCAGCATTCGTCTTCGCCGCAGCTTTTTTAACTAGCCCCATCGCACGAATCATAGCACGTGGTAACTTTTCATGACCAATTTTAAAATTTTCTAGACTACGTTGTGTTTGTGCTCCCCAGAGTACATCACTAGGTACATGGACTTCACCCATAGTGTCATGTTCAATACGTGTTTTCATATTTTACCTCTAATTGATCCTTCATTCTTGGCTTTAGCAAAGACACGATGCTATGGCTAGGCTAAAATTTTATGAGATTAATACACAATTGTAAATGATAATTGTTATTAATTAATATTTAAATTTTGACTGTAAAACCACCATTGATCTTCAATCATTTTTTCGATTGAATGCTGAGCATACCAACCCAATATATCTTTTGCCTTCTGACTCGCACTCCCCACCTGTTCGATTTCTTGAAATCCACATGGAACTACTATGGTTTTAATCGATTTCTTAGTAACTTGTTCTGTAATTTCAACTAATTCAGCAATAGAAATCACTTCTCCAGCAATATTAAAAAAGGCCAAAGCATGCGTTTGCTGAGTCAACCATGCCAAAGTACGATGAACAGCATGACAGACATCTAAAACGTGAACGAAACTACGCTGTAAACTTTGTGCTATATCATTTTTCTTGGTTCTTATTTCAATAACTTCACGTATCCCCATTGCAGCCTGCATCATTAAAGGAACTATACTTTTAGGCAAAGGATTAACCATCTCTCCCAATACCGTATGTTCAAATGCACCAGCAACATTTCCCAACCTTAAACTCACCATGTTCCACTCAGAGTCAGTCGCAAAGGTATCCGTCATGATCTGTTCAATCATTTGTTGTGATTTAATATAAGGATTATCATAACGATATTCAAATGGCGTTGTTTCTGTTAATGTTAAACTAGACTCCGCATAAATTTGTAAACTAGATAAATAAACTAAATTACGTATACCCGTTTGTTGCATTGCTCGCAATAAACTTAATATACAACTAACATTTGCATTATAATATTCCAGTGGTTTTAAAATAGACTCTTCTATTGATTTAAATCCTGCTGCATGAATAACAGTATCTACCGAATATTGCTCAAAGACCCTAATTAACGCGGGTGTATTACGTATATCTACTTTGGTAAAAGGCACATATCTTTGTGTAATATATTGTAATCGATCTAATATCTGTATATTAGATGTAGACAAATTGTCAACAATAACAACCTCTTGACCTTGAGCGATCAAGCTTAATACAATATGTGAACCTAAAAAGCCTAATCCACCTGTCACTAAAATCATTGTTTAGACGCTCCTAATATTACTCAACAACTTACAGACTATTGGTGTATTTTTGATGTTCTTACAGCGTTATCCATAGATGATAGAGGCAGAAAACCGACTCAAAATTTCTCTTGAATCGGTTAATATGTAAGAGCATTATGATATTATTTTATCTACTTAAAATATTACATGTGTTGTAGTTCTAGTTATCAACTGTATTTCATTTACAATAAAATTAATTCATTTATTTAAAATATTATTGATGTTAATCGATAGTCATATCAGTTAGCATATTAAAATAAAAATCCATAAATTGATCCATGTATAATTGCGCTCATTTTTATCTTATTTTTCAGCTATTTTTTTGTGAGAATTGATTAGAAATTTGATTTATTCTCTATTCATTCAGTTAAAGTTTTCTCAATAATGAATCAGCTAAATCAGGAGCCTTAAGCAACAAATCAATATGATGAATGATGTGAAAATAATGCTTTCATTTTAAGATGTTTCGTTGCTCTTCAGTCTGTTTAAAATTACTTTAAGGTGAAGAGTTTTTTTCTATACGTCGAAAAATTCATGTTCATCCATATTATTATATAAAGGTTTACCGTCTTTCAGTATTTATCATTGCTATGCGACAATAGCTCTAAATGCACGACCACATCTAGACAGAATAGCCATATTCAGTCATGAGTTGAATCGTTTCACTTTTAGTTTATAAATATATCGTGATTTACTCATTATATTTTTACTATGCAATAAGTATAAACCAGCAGTATTTAGAGGAATGGTAACAATTCAAGTTTAACTAAAAAAGGTCTATGCAATCGATGATTACTCTTATGGTTGTATTGTGATGAACTTTAATTTTGTAAATTTAATCTAGCACTTAGATGATAAAACCATCCGAAGATGGCCTTATTTTTTTTTAATTAGAATTTACACAGTGTTTCTTCCATTGCTGCTCGAATACGCTATTATTATCACCTTCAATAATTACCATATCCTGAACAACTATATATTTTTTAAAGCCAATAAATTCATTTTTATCATTTTTAAAGTTTACTTCACCACAAGTGCCTTTTTGATTTCTAAATTGGGCTGAGTCAGGATAATTTAATTTTTCCTTTACATTTAAAACAGCCTGGTCTTCAAGGTTAGCTCTAGCTTGTTCAGCATTTCCACTACAGCCAATCAAGCCAATTGTTAATAGTAAACCTAGTATTTTTTTCATAAAAATTCGTCCGATTAAATCGTTTATAAAATAATAATAAGAAAAAGCAAATCGATCGAAACCAATAATGATTAAAATTTATTTCCCTTTAATTTCATTGGCTACTGAATAGTCCTACTTTAAATTACCTTGAATTCCTAGAGGAATAACACGATCTACTATCTTATTCAATAGTCACTAATAAATTACCATAAACATCAGTTGATGTTTCCACTTGATCATCATTAACAGCCATGACTAATAGAGCAATGACCTAGCAACAGTTTCAATAAAATTTTGTTCTAATTATTGAAATAGTATTTTTCAACTTCTAAATATTTTTAACTTGCTTTAAACAGTGCGCTTATTCGCGATTTTTTTTATTTCTAGTTTTTTGATAAATTACGGGTATTGATCAATTATTTCATCTAATGACTATTAATACTTATTGATTTCATTTGATAACATCCAATTAAACTAATAAAAGCAAGCCTGATCTTAAACTAAGCTGATGGATCATTTTTAATAAGGCAATCAAGTAGATATTCCAACTGCTCAACTTGGTATTTTTTAACAAAATTGTGACTATGATTTCCATTTTATTTAATTTATTGACATACTCGATAAATAATAATAACAGATAACGAAATAAAATAATGAGTTAACCAACAGTTTAGCCTACATCTTTGGGAGAGGATGTAGGCTTTTTATTAATCGTTAAAAGCTCATAGAGCAGTGAGAATCGTAATTCATGAGCTTAATTTCTCTATATTAATCCGAATTGCAGATTTGCATCATTGATGATTTTTTTCTTAAATTTAAAGCAACTTATTGGCAATTCCTTAAGCAACACCATCGTTTTTCAAGCGTCCGAACAGCTCACTTAAGTATTTCAGAAATCACTTTTATTGTCATTGGGTATACATGCGCTCATTTACCAATTTCAAAGCATTTTTCACATGATTGGAGCAAAATAAGAGATATTTATTCAAATATTTACCATGTATTCATCTAATCAATATACACCAATTGGTATTAGATGCTTTACATGTGGCTTTCACGAAAAGTCAAAATAGCCCATATTTATGGATCGATTGAACCACTTTACCGGTCTGTACAAATCAACAGATTCAACGCCATAAATCATAAGCCAGAGTTGCTTCTTGTGGTAAAAGCTCAATCGGCCAGTTCTTGGCTATAAATTATATGTTGATGAATCAACTTGGTGAAATCGTTTGTTCAGCATTATCCAATGGACACATGGCTGACATAAAAATGCTGGAGCATTTGATTGAGGGCCTAGAAGCAAAGCTTTATGCAGATCGTGGCGATATTAGTCAGGATTTAAAGAGTAAATTGACAGATCAAGATCTTAATTTGATTACCTAGCATCGAAAAAGCATGCAGCCTGTTCAACTCTGTGAATCAGATAAATATCACTTAAAACAGCGTAATAAAATAGAAGCATTATTCAGTCTATTGAAAGGTCAATACCATTTGGTGATAAGTAGAGCTAGCAGTAGCTCAGGCTTTTTGAGTGGGATTTATGCATGTTATATGCCTATCAATTAACTCAGCAGAATAAGCCAACAATTAAAATTATTAAATCATTGGCTTAAACAGGACTCGGATTATATTAATGATTTCAATATTTTTTCAGCATTTGTGCGATCAGTATAATTGTGAATAATTGAGCTTGTTTCTTCTTTACGAGTGATATTCCACACAATCCCATCGTTAACAATCAATTTATCATGTAATTCAAAATGATGTCCCATGGCTTCAACTAGAATATATTGATCACTTGAATCTCTTGCCGCATACCAGCCCATTTTTTGTCGGATTATAGAAATCTCATATTGACTTGACACTACCATAACTCTCTTTAACTATGACTCTCTTTAAAATAAATTACAATAATAAAATACAGCGCCAATATTATGCGCCTTACCCACCAATAAAACAAACTTTATTTAATTTACATAATAATATTATTAAATAATAATTAATAATCATTGCCATTTAATATACTTTCAAAAAAACCACCTCATTCCGTAAACTCAAAGTCAGCAGCATTACCCAAAGGTACATGAGCTATCATTTTAGATACGGATTGAGTTAATACAATTATTAACAGCATTAAGCACTTGCACTTTTAGTTTAACTGTATTGCTTCATTTGGATTTCCATTAATAAAAATAATTTCAGGCGAAATACAAAAAAAATTCGGATTAAATCTTGATTTAATTTACTTTATTGATTGAGATGATTATTTTAGATCAATATATTTTAATTAAAATTTAGCATAATTTTACAATTTAATATCTGATAAGCCTTATCAGAATAATTATATTAATCTAATGCTTTATTTCTTTATGAGATACAAATAGATACCTGTGTTCAAAAAGAATACACTGAAACACTATTTGGGATTCTATGGAACAATAAATTAGCCAACTGCAAAAAATGATATTATTAAAACAGTAAAAATAATGAGAAGCCACCTTCCTACATTTATAGTTTCAATCTGCTGTCTCTGATTTCTTTTATTACTTTTTTTATTACGTCTTCGATTAGGTGAATATGCATCAACTAAAATTACTGGTGGATTAAGATTATTTTTTCTAATCATTACATCAGTACTATCACTACTCATTAAAAATTTACTCATATATGATTAAGCATAGTAACCTAATAACCAGTATTAAAAAGCACTATTTAATTTAAAAACAAAAAACTTACATTGCTATACTTTTTATTTTATAAATCGATTAACAAACCAATTTATATAAACTGTTTGTTCCTATAAAAAAGGATCGTCCATCCAAATTGAAATGAAATTTTTCTCCAGACTCCATTTGAATCTGTTTAGACACTTCGACAAGAACTTTACCTAAAATCGTATTTTGTTCCTTCTCAAAAGGAATAATCTTGATTCGAATGATATCACCATTCACTGCTTTGGCTGTAGTCCAGCCATTAGACATATTCATCATCATTCACTCATATTTGAGCTTATGTAAAATTAGCAACAATTAAATATTTAAAATCAGTTCAAAGAGATATTGCTGAAATCAAAGAGGTTTATAGCTAAAATTTAAGTTAAAACTTTACACTAGCATATATTTTTTAAATAATTAAAAAGCCCACAATAACTGTGGACTTCCCAGATCGGTATGGTGCGATTTCATACTCAGCGTTAACTGTTTAAGGGCAATAAACTATTAAAATATTTTATTAAAGAGAATACGCAATTCCGTTAACACCCTAAACACTTCCGTTTCGCCTACGGATTCGATCCAAAGATAAGATAACAGCGTTTAAAATAATAAATTAAATTAAACTAATCTAAAAATTTTGCCAGAATCTATACTATGAAAATGTAAATCAAAACTAGGTTTAATATTTTCATTGTCAATCGTAATAAATTTAATATTTTCTTTAGACTTAGTAATCTCTGTTATGCTGTGATGAAAAGTACCCTTTACAGAATACTTTTGATTGAATTGATCTTTAACTTCGACCAAGAAGATAATCATGAGATAGCAACAATATCACTTGCTTGCATACCTTTTTGGCCTTGCTGCATATTAAACTCTACACGCTGACCTTCGATTAATGTTTTGAAACCAGTTGAACGGATTTCTTTAAAATGTGCAAAAACATCTTGGCCATTATCTGCAGCAATAAATCCAAAACCTTTGGTATCATTAAACCACTTTACTGTACCCGTTGTTAAATTAGACATCGTTTATTTCCTATATTATATGACAATAATTAGAAAATAATTTTTAAGATTAACTTTTAATAAAATGAAAGACATAAATCTAAACAAGATAAAATTAGTAAATAATTAAAATTATAATTCTAGTGAAAATCCACTATAACACATATAGAATAAATACCTACATATATTTTAGTTTAAATAAAAAAAGCCTAATCAGTGATGATTAGGCTATAAACTTTGAATATAAAAAACGCTATGGTAGCGGGAGCTGGATTTGAACCAACGACCTTCGGGTTATGAGCCCGACGAGCTACCAGACTGCTCCATCCCGCATCGACAAGTAGACGTTATACGCCCTAATAAACAACAAAGCAAACTTTATTTAATTTATATAATAAATTAGAACCTGTTGACCTTTATGATTCAAAAAATAGCAAGAAAGTAAAATTCAATCGCCAAACCCAATTCATTTCTCGCTATACTTCAAACAATGCTGGTCTAAGCTAAAAGCTATTCTCGTTAATTTTGATATTTCTCTCAAATATAATTTGAAATTATTTATTGAAGCCATCTTCTACCGTATTCAGTTACTAAATATATTTAAATACGATCTTCTCGTGCTAATTTAGAGTGGATCTTAATTGCTGCGAGTCATGTCAGAGCACGCCAACATGTAACAGGAATTAAAGAAATAATCTATTTTCAAAAGTATTACTGGAAATAACTGTAAAATTCATTTGGCTGTGAATGCAAATAGAAATCCTATCGAATTTATAATCGTTAATCGCACACCCCATGATATGAAAGTTACACCTGATTTAATTAATGCTTTAGATTTAAAAGAAACAGAAATATTGCGCGCTGATAAGAGTTTTGATTCAAAAAGACTTAGAGAGAAAATTAGAAATACTCAAACAGGAACAAATATTACTAAGAAATTGAATACTCAATCTAGTAAGCTATATATAGATAGGTATTTATTTAAAAAAAGCACAACCATAAGAACTCAGTTGCTTTAGTTAGTATATTGAGTTGGCCAGTATCATAAAATGTCAACAAACCCTAATAAAAAGTTACAGTGTTTTTTATTACAAAAAATAATAAGCCATTGTTTTTAAATATCAATTTATTAATATTTTTTAAAATAATAATGTAATTTATTTAGATGGCACTTAAAATCATTGTATACTACCTTCTACCACGAAGTTTATATCTCTCATACAAAGAAACATGATTATTTTCAGTGAATTTTAATGAATACTTTACTACTCATTACCTCCTCACCCACCTCTATTCATGCATGGCATGCTTTAGGTTTGGCCAAAGCTTTACAAGATAAAAATGAACAGTTTAGTGTTTTCTTTTATCAAGATGGTGTCTATGTTGCAAACGATTTACAGTGGATACCAGATGACCAGCGTAATTTAAAAAAAGAATGGCAAAAACTTAATATACGTTTACCTGTTTGTGTAAGTGCTGCACTAACACGCGGTATCACAGATGAAAACAATGCTAAACGTCATCAAATCCATCAACACAACTTAGCCGCTGGTTTTGAATTGGTTGGACTTGGCGAACTTGCCGATGCAGTACAAACTGCCAATCATCTCATACAATTCTAATTTTTTATATTTCCGAGTTTATTACTTTTAAAAGGTAAATGGTGTGAAATCTGTACTTGTAGTTTTAACTCAGTCTAACCTAAATAATTTGCAAGTTCACGAAAGTCTATCGGCAACAATGGTGCTGGCAACTTTTGGTTGTAATGTGAAAATTTTACTTCAAGACGCTGCACTTAGCTTACTTCAATCACAACTAGAATTTGATCAATTTAAGCATGCATTTAAATTAGCCTCTAATCTAGTTGATAGCTTTGAATTTTATGATCTTACTCCAATTTATATAGAACAATGTCACCAAAACTTACCCGCTATAATACAGACACAACATGAAATTGAGTGGATTGATTTTGATGCTAATTTCCTTAACCAATTTGATCATATTTTATACTGGTAAGCATGAGGTTACTGATGTCAAATCTTTTTTTAATTCAATCTAATTTTGCAGCAACACCACAAGCATTACTTAAACTCCAATCCTTATACAGTGATAATGATCAAATCGTGTTAATGGGTGATGCAGTACAATTTGTTCATCATTTTTTTTTACAGCAGCTTAAGGCAATTTATATTCTACAAAATGACTCAGATCTTCTACTCAATTTAAATCCGCACAATCTACATGTGATTGAATATCATGCTTTTGCAGAGCTTTGTTTACAACATCAACGTTGTATTTCATTAAAATAAAACATCGACAAATTTGGGATCATCATGAATATAGAGCTTGATCAAGATGGACACCTACTTGATTATACCATTTGGAATGAAGCAGTCGCTCAGACCCTAGCCCGCAACTTAGACCTTGAACTCACACCTTGGCATTTTCAGATATTATATGCTGTACGCTCGTTCTATCAACAATTTGGACATGCCCCTGCAACACGGCCATTAATTAAGTTTTTAATCAAAACAATAGGTCCTGAAATTAATAATAGCTTATTACAAGAGAAATTTAATACTGGTCTGGTTGCCAGACACTTAAGTCGGTTAGCAGGAATACCCAAACCAGCCAATTGTTTATAATTTTAAAGTAATGCCATTACGATGGTATTACTTGGGTTATCTCATTATATTATGAGTAATATCGTGTATTTTCATCAATTATGTTTTACTTAATTTTAATTCATCCTGATCATAGCTGATATCTTTTATTTAAAAGAATAAAATAAGTACAATTTTAGTACTTATTTTAATTCAATTTTCATCATGATCAGATCAATCAATTGATCACGATCATAATAATCAATTAAACCTAAGATGAAAAATACTTATTTTCTTAAACATGATTCGGATTAATTTAAGAATTCATGCTAAAGCATATCAATAGCATTTTAGATCAATAAATCGTTAGATCAAGGCAATTACTTTAACAATGATGGTTTGATGCTCTTCTTGCTCTTCAACAAGATAAACACGTTTAAGCTCTTTACTTTTAACTTTAAACTGATGATTTTGGAATGAAATAATCGCAGGTATCTGATCAAAATACTGCCCATCAGCCTCAATTTGTTCCTGAAATAATGGTGTGCCCAGTTGATAATCTAAATTTTTTAATACGACATATTTAACTGTGGTTTTCATACTATTAACCTACATTCATTCAGCACTTTATTTTTATTTTTACCACTGTTTTACAATAGAAGATACTTTTTATTGTACTATTTGTTTAATGATTAAACATCCAATCAAAAATATATCCTCTTACTTTCATAGTATTAAAAATAATTACACCACTAGCTCATAAAAATCTCTGATGAGATTTTTATGAGCTGAAATTGAGCAATATTATCTTTGCATAATAGGTAGCACTTTACGTAACTCATAACCAGTATAGTCTGCACTTGGACGAATAATACGGTTATCTGCACGTTGCTCCATCACATGTGCCGCCCAGCCTGTAACACGTGACATCACAAAAATCGGGGTAAATAGCTTGGTTGCGATCCCCATAAAATGATAGGCAGAGGCATGGAAAAAGTCGGCATTACAAAATAATTTTTTCTCACGCCACATCACTTCTTCACAGCGAACCGATACTGGATAAAGCGTTGTATCACCCACATCCTGTGCCAAACGCTCTGACCAAATTTTAATGATGCCATTACGTGGATCGTTGTCTTTATAAATCGCATGACCAAAGCCCATGATCTTTTCCTTACGCTCCAGTTTAGCCAGCATTTCACGCTCAGCTTCTTCTGGTGAGGTCCAGTTTTCAATCATTTCCATTGCAGCCTCATTGGCACCACCATGTAATGGACCACGCAATGAACCAATCGCACCAGTAATACATGAATGCATATCTGAAAGCGTTGATGCACACACGCGTGCCGTAAAGGTCGAAGCGTTAAACTCATGCTCTGCATACAAAATCAATGAAACATTCATGACTTGTTCATGTAACTGATTCGGTTTTTCACCATGTAATAAATGTAAAAATTGTGCACCAATCGAATCATCATCGGTATTTTCATCAATACGGATACCTTCATGACTATAACGATACCAATAACAAATCATCGCAGGCAGGGTCGCTAAAATACGGTCCGCTACATCCTGTTGCTCTGCAAAAGATTGCTCAGTTTCCAGATTCCCCAACATCGACACACCTGTACGCATCACATCCATCGGGTGTGAATCAGCAGGAATACGTTCAAGAACTTCTTTTAATGCTGTTGGCAATTGACGCAAAGACTTTAATTTTGCTTTATATGCATCTAATTGTTGTTGGTTCGGTAATTCACCGAAGAAAATTAAATATGCGACTTCTTCAAATTGACAATGCTCTGCAAGATCTTGCACATCATAACCACGATAGGTTAAACCGGCCCCACTCTTGCCCACTGTAGATAATGCTGTTTTGCCTGCGACTTGTCCACGCAATCCTGCGCCAGTCAGTACTTTTCCTTCAGCCATGTGATTATTGCTCCTGCTTAAATAGTTTATCCAAAGTATTTTCAAACGTGTGATAATCTAAAAATTCATACAACTCTTTGCGTGGTTGCATTTTATCCAGCACATTAATTTGTGTACCATCCTGACGAATTGCCTGCATGACTTCTAGTGCTGCTTTTTGCATTGCACGTGTTGCAGATAAAGGATAAAGCACCATGGCAATGCCCTGTGCCGCCAATTCATCTACGCTATAGTATGGTGTATCACCAAATTCAGTCATATTGGCCAATACCGGTACACCCACAGCATCACAAACCGTTTTATACATACTAATATCGGTCATTGCTTCAGCAAAAATGGCATCAGCACCCGCTTCTACACATGCACATGCACGATCAATCACGGCTTGTAGCCCTTGCTGTTGTAGTGCATCTGTACGTGCCATAACCACAAAATTTGCATCGGTTTTAGCATCAACAGCGGCTTTGATACGATCAACCATTTCCTGTTGTGAAACAATTTCCTTATTAGGACGATGACCACAGCGTTTTTGTGCCACCTGATCTTCAATATGAACCGCAGCAGCTCCTGCTGCAATCATTTGCTTTACACTACGTGCAATATTAAAAGCACCACCCCAACCAGTATCAATATCCACCAGCAATGGGGTATCAACACGTTCGGTAATACGACGAACATCTTCAAGTACATTGTCCAGACTGGTCATTCCTAAATCAGGAAGGCCATAAGAATAATTGGCAACACCTGCACCAGAAATATAAATTGCGTTATAGCCCACTTGTTTGGCCATCATCGCAGCATAAGCATTCACTGTACCGATAATTTGTAATGGCTTTTCAATTTCAAGTGCCTGTCTAAATCTTAAACCTGCAGATATTGTTTGTATCATAATCCTTTTTCACAGTATTTCATTTATTATTGAAATTTGAGTATAACGATAAATTTATTTATCCACACTGTCACTACAGCAGATTCAACTAAAACTTTAGTCCTAGAATTATTTAATTCAATTTTCAGAAAAGAGGCAGTTAAAATAAATAAAGATTTAATTTTTGATATAATTATACAAAGTCATTTTTTAGTCTAGCTCTTATGTCAGATATCCCATTACCTGCTTATGCTCATGATATACCACAAACAAAACGTGGGCATGAACGTTGCACTGCACTTTTAGAAAGTGCAACAACATTATTCTTAGAATATGGGTATGATGCAGTTTCCTTAGATGATATCGTTAAACATGCAGGTGGTTCAAAGACATCCATTTATAAATATTTTGGTAATAAAGAAGGTTTATTCACTGCAATCTGTGATTATCGTCGAGAACAGTTTTTTCAAGATATTTGTGTAACAGAGCCTCATGATGTAAATGATATACGACTTTATCTTATTCATACCTTAATGAATTTTCATCTACATCTGAAAAAAGAAGAAAATACTGCTTTTTTACGCTTAATTTTAGAACAAACACAAAGAGATTCTAATCTAGCTCATTACATTCATGATCGCGGACCAAGACAAATTCAACTGGCAATTGCTAAAGTATTAAAGAAAGCACACCTAAAAGGGCTGTTAAAATGTGAAAATCCATTATATTCAGCGCAGTTTTATTTTGGAATTTTACGTAACATCGAATGGAAAATTTTAATGAATATTTCAGTTACCGAAAACGATCAAGAAACACTCAACTACATCACATATTGTGTCGATTTATTTCTATATGCTCATCAAAAGAGCTAGTTTGTTTTGCAATTTTTCTCTATATAGTATATTTATAAATATTAACCCTTCCTATTAACCAATGAACAACTAATTGTTGTTTTTATCAGCAATTATTGTGGAATAAACATGGCTCTACGTCACTTTCTAACTTTACGCGACTTTTCAACATCTGAACTTAACCAAATTATCCAACGTGGTATCGAACTCAAGAAAAAACAACATAATAATGAAGTTTTTCAACCTTTTGTTGGCAAAGTCATGGGGATGATTTTTGAAAAATCCAGCACACGTACACGTGTATCGTTTGAAGCTGGTATGAGCCAATTTGGGGGTAGTGCAATTTTTCTTTCTTCACGAGATAGCCAGCTAGGTCGTGGCGAGCCTATAGAAGATTCAGCACGTGTAATATCCAGCATGCTCGATATCGTCATGATTCGTACCTTTGGCCATGAAATTGTTGAGCGTTTTGCATCTTATTCTAAAGTACCTGTTATTAATGCTTTAACAGACGATCATCATCCTTGTCAATTATTAGCAGACATTCAGACATTCGTTGAACACCGTGGTACCATTGAAGGTAAAACGGTTGCCTGGATTGGTGATGGCAATAATATGTGTAACTCTTATATCGAAGCAGCACACATGTGGGGCTTTAAATTAAAAATTGCATCTCCAAAAGGCTATGAACCACAGGAAAAATTTCTATCTGAATTTGCACACTGCGTAGAATTAGTTAATACTGCGGAAGATGCTGCAGTCAATGCAGACTTAATCGTAACTGATGTTTGGGCAAGTATGGGACAAGAAGAAGAACAAAAAATCCGTGCAAAAGCTTTTATTGACTATCAAGTCAATGAAAAACTCATGAGTTTAGCTCATGCAGGTTGTTTATTTATGCACTGCCTTCCTGCACACCGCGGTGAAGAAATCTCAGAAAATATGTTAGATTATAAAAATGCTGTTGTATGGGATGAGGCTGAAAATCGCCTTCATGCACAGAAAGCTTTGGTTGAGTTTTTACTCAATGAAAATGCGAAAAAAGACTAATTATTAAGATTATGTATAACAAAACCAGTTTGATACTGGTTTTGTTATCGATTAACAAATTTCGATCATTTGTATTTTCTAGAAAACACGCAAACACTGTCATCATTATTTTTTCATTTTAATATAATAATCACTTTTATTTATAATCCTTTTAAATAGCATACAACAGCATTATTTCCTGCCATTTCTGCCAACTCTAAAGCATTATATTTTCCTTGGGAAGCAAGATCAGCACCTTGTGTAATCAAATATTGTACAACTGCAAGGTGATCGTTTTCAGCAGCAGCTTGTAATGCACTATAGCCTTCATCATCACAGCTATTTACATCACAGCCCCGCGCAAGGCTCTTTTTTACTTCACTCAAATCACCCAAAGAAGCCCAATAAACCAATTCAGGTAAATGAAGCTCCGCTTCATCTGCAGGAAGCATAGAAAATGCGTTGAATTTCATGATTCAACCCTCTCAAGTAAATTGAAGCTTAACGTACATTTGAATATGCTGCTCAAGCTAAACAGCACACTGATCAAGATGCATTATAATATAGCACTTTAGTTTTCAAGCAGAAATATACTGAAGCTGAATTGTTGAAAAGCGCAGCCAAAAAAATCCCCCAAGTGGTTACTTGAGGGATTTTTGAATAATGAGCTGGCGATGACTTACTCTCACATGGCTAACGCCACACTACCATCAGCGCGAAGAGGTTTCACTTCTGAGTTCGGGAAGGGATCAGGTGGTTCACTCTTGCTATTGTCGCCAGCACAACTGTTTATGGATACTTGCTTAGACTTACCTATTGCTAAGTTTTCTACCAAATGAGTTATTAACAGAGGTTATATCTGAGTTGGATATGATGTTCGATTAGCGATACTAAATCAAGTATTTTCATCGTTAGATGATGTTTTATGAATCGATTGATGCTTTGTATACAACTGTTTGGGTGTTGTATAGTCAAGCCTCACGAGCAATTAGTATTGGTCAGCTTCACATGTCACCATGCTTCCACATCCAACCTATCAACGTCGTAGTCTTCAACGGCTCTTTAGAGGACATAAAGTCCAAGGGAAATCTTATCTTGAGGTAGGCTTCCCGCTTAGATGCTTTCAGCGGTTATCCCTTCCGAACATAGCTACCCGGCGATGCGACTGGCGTCACAACCGGTACACCAGAGGTTCGTCCACTCTGGTCCTCTCGTACTAGGAGCAGATCCTCTCAAATTTCCAGCGCCCACGGTAGATAGGGACCGAACTGTCTCACGACGTTCTAAACCCAGCTCGCGTACCTCTTTAAATGGCGAACAGCCATACCCTTGGGACCTGCTTCAGCCCCAGGATGAGATGAGCCGACATCGAGGTGCCAAACACCGCCGTCGATATGAACTCTTGGGCGGTATCAGCCTGTTATCCCCAGAGTACCTTTTATCCGTTGAGCGATGGCCCTTCCATACAGAACCACCGGATCACTAAGACCTACTTTCGTACCTGCTCGACTTGTGGGTCTCGCAGTTAAGCGCGCTTTTGCCTTTATACTCTACGCGTGATTTCCGACCACGCTGAGCGCACCTTCGTACTCCTCCGTTACTCTTTAGGAGGAGACCGCCCCAGTCAAACTACCCACCAGACATGGTCCTCGTCCCGGATTACGGGACAGAGTTAGAACCTCAATATTACCAGGGTGGTATTTCAAGATTGGCTCCACCGAAACTAGCGTCTCGGTTTCAAAGCCTCCCACCTATCCTACACAAGTAAGATCAAAGTTCAATGTCAAGCTGCAGTAAAGGTTCACGGGGTCTTTCCGTCTAGCCGCGGGTACACCGCATCTTCACGGCGATTTCGATTTCACTGAGCCTCTGCTGGAGACAGCGCCCCCATCATTATGCCATTCGTGCAGGTCGGAACTTACCCGACAAGGAATTTCGCTACCTTAGGACCGTTATAGTTACGGCCGCCGTTTACTGGGGCTTCGATCAAGAGCTTCGCTTACGCTAACCCCATCAATTAACCTTCCAGCACCGGGCAGGCATCACACCCTATACGTCCACTTTCGTGTTTGCAGAGTGCTATGTTTTTAATAAACAGTTGCAGGGGCCTGGTTTCTGTGGCTGCCATCAGCTCAGGAAGCAAGTTCCATCACCGACAGCAGCGTACCTTCTCCCGAAGTTACGGTACCATTTTGCCTAGTTCCTTCAGCAGAGTTCTCTCAAGCGCTTTGGTCTACTCGACCTGACCACCTGTGTCGGTTTCGGGTACGATTCCTGTGTAACTGAAGCTTAGAGACTTTTCCTGGAAGCATAGTATCAGCCACTTTGCGAGTAAACTCGCTTGCTATCAGATCTCAGCATAGAGTACCCCGGATTTGCCTAAGATACATGCCTACATCCTTTCACCTGGACAACCAACGCCAGGCTGACTTAACTTTCTCCGTCCTCTCATCGCATTACACAGAAGTATTGGAATATTAACCAATTTCCCATCGACTACGCCTCTCGGCCTCGCCTTAGGGGTCGACTCACCCAGCCCCGATTAACGTTGGACTGGAACCCTTGGTCTTTCAGCGAACGGGTTTTTCACCCGTTTTGTCGTTACTCACGTCAGCATTCGCACTTCTGATACCTCCAGCAGACTTCTCAATCCACCTTCATCGGCTTACAGAACGCTCCCCTACCACGTATACAAAGTATACATCCGCAGCTTCGGCATATAGTTTTAGCCCCGTTACATCTTCCGCGCAGGCCGACTCGACTAGTGAGCTATTACGCTTTCTTTAAAGGGTGGCTGCTTCTAAGCCAACCTCCTAGCTGTCTATGCCTTCCCACATCGTTTCCCACTTAACTATAATTTTGGGGCCTTAGCTGGCGGTCTGGATTGTTTTCCTCTTGACTACGGACGTTAGCACCCGCAGTCTGTCTCCCGGATAGTACTCATTGGTATTCGGAGTTTGCATCGGTTTGGTAAGTCGGGATGACCCCCTAGCCGAAACAGTGCTCTACCCCCAATGGTATTCGTCCGAGGCGCTACCTAAATAGCTTTCGGGGAGAACCAGCTATCACCAAGTTTGATTAGCCTTTCACCCCTATCCACAAGTCATCCCCTGGCTTTTCAACGACAGTGGGTTCGGTCCTCCAGTTAGTGTTACCCAACCTTCAACCTGCTCATGGATAGATCACCTGGTTTCGGGTCTACACCCAGCAACTAAACGCCCTATTAAGACTCGGTTTCCCTACGGCTCCCCTATACGGTTAACCTTGCTACTGAATGTAAGTCGCTGACCCATTATACAAAAGGTACGCAGTCACCGAACAAGTCGGCTCCCACTGCTTGTATGCATGCGGTTTCAGGATCTATTTCACTCCCCTCACAGGGGTTCTTTTCGCCTTTCCCTCACGGTACTGGTTCACTATCGGTCAGTCAGGAGTATTTAGCCTTGGAGGATGGTCCCCCCATATTCAGACAAGGTTTCACGTGCCTCGCCCTACTCGTCATCATTATGTGTGCCCTTTCGTGTACAGGACTATCACCCACTACGGTTGCACTTCCCAGAGCATTCCACTAAAACACACATAACTTAATGGGCTGTTCCCCGTTCGCTCGCCGCTACTGAGGGAATCTCAATTGATTTCTTTTCCTAAGGGTACTGAGATGTTTCACTTCCCCTCGTTTGCCTTGCAACACTATGTATTCATGTTGCAATACCTACCTTATGGTAAGTGGGTTTCCCCATTCAGAAATCTCCGGATCACAGGATATTTGCCGCCTCCCCGGAGCTTATCGCAGGCTATTACGTCTTTCATCGCCTCTGACTGCCAAGGCATCCACCACATGCACTTAATTACTTGACTATACAACCCCAAACAGTCGTTTGTTCCTACAAGTAGAACAACCAACATTACAGTTTAGAGCTTTGTGAACTTAATCACTATACAGCTTCAATTAGATTCATATACCAAAACGCTTGATTCAGTTTAATCGCTAGTAACTCATTTCTTGTAATTACTTACTTGAAACGAGTATGAACAAATTATTTCAACTCAAATATATTCTGTTAATGATTAACTACTGCCTCGTCAGCACGTAGTAAACTGTGATAAATCACAGAGATTAATAACAATGCATTTTACAATGCTTTATCACTAAGCTCTATAAGCTATCCGTTTATTTGCTTATAACTTATCCGTAGGATAAGTGGTGGAGACTAGGAGAGTCGAACTCCTGACCTCCTGCGTGCAAAGCAGGCGCTCTACCAACTAAGCTAAGTCCCCAGCTTAAGATCTCAATATATCTTGTTTCTTTTCACTCAGAATCCTTGAACCCATACACTACGCACTCACTTTCGTTCGTTTGTCTTGCACTTCGCCTTAAAGTAGTACTTTAAGTCTTGTTCATGGTGGGTCTGACAAGACTTGAACTTGTGACCCCACGCTTATCAAGCGTGTGCTCTAACCAACTGAGCTACAGACCCTCAGATATATTGCATGAAGAACAACTTGTTGTGGATTCTTACCAATCGTCAATCTTTCGTTAAGGAGGTGATCCAGCCGCAGGTTCCCCTACGGCTACCTTGTTACGACTTCACCCCAGTCATCGGCCACACCGTGGTAAGCGTCCTCCTTGCGGTTAGACTACCTACTTCTGGTGCAACAAACTCCCATGGTGTGACGGGCGGTGTGTACAAGGCCCGGGAACGTATTCACCGCGGCATTCTGATCCGCGATTACTAGCGATTCCGACTTCATGGAGTCGAGTTGCAGACTCCAATCCGGACTACGATCGGCTTTTTGAGATTAGCATCCTCTCGCGAGGTAGCAACCCTTTGTACCGACCATTGTAGCACGTGTGTAGCCCTGGTCGTAAGGGCCATGATGACTTGACGTCGTCCCCGCCTTCCTCCAGTTTGTCACTGGCAGTATCCTTAAAGTTCCCACCCGAAGTGCTGGCAAATAAGGAAAAGGGTTGCGCTCGTTGCGGGACTTAACCCAACATCTCACGACACGAGCTGACGACAGCCATGCAGCACCTGTATGTAAGTTCCCGAAGGCACCAATCCATCTCTGGAAAGTTCTTACTATGTCAAGACCAGGTAAGGTTCTTCGCGTTGCATCGAATTAAACCACATGCTCCACCGCTTGTGCGGGCCCCCGTCAATTCATTTGAGTTTTAGTCTTGCGACCGTACTCCCCAGGCGGTCTACTTATCGCGTTAGCTGCGCCACTAAAGCCTCAAAGGCCCCAACGGCTAGTAGACATCGTTTACGGCATGGACTACCAGGGTATCTAATCCTGTTTGCTCCCCATGCTTTCGTACCTCAGCGTCAGTATTAGGCCAGATGGCTGCCTTCGCCATCGGTATTCCTCCAGATCTCTACGCATTTCACCGCTACACCTGGAATTCTACCATCCTCTCCCATACTCTAGCTTCCCAGTATCGAATGCAATTCCCAAGTTAAGCTCGGGGATTTCACATCCGACTTAAAAAGCCGCCTACGCACGCTTTACGCCCAGTAAATCCGATTAACGCTCGCACCCTCTGTATTACCGCGGCTGCTGGCACAGAGTTAGCCGGTGCTTATTCTGCGAGTAACGTCCAGTACTCTTGGGTATTAACCAAGGTACCCTCCTCCTCGCTTAAAGTGCTTTACAACCAAAAGGCCTTCTTCACACACGCGGCATGGCTGGATCAGGGTTCCCCCCATTGTCCAATATTCCCCACTGCTGCCTCCCGTAGGAGTCTGGGCCGTGTCTCAGTCCCAGTGTGGCGGATCATCCTCTCAGACCCGCTACAGATCGTCGCCTTGGTAGGCCTTTACCCCACCAACTAGCTAATCTGACTTAGGCTCATCTATTAGCGCAAGGTCACAAGTGATCCCCTGCTTTCTCCCGTAGGACGTATGCGGTATTAGCATCCCTTTCGGAATGTTGTCCCCCACTAATAGGCAGATTCCTAAGTATTACTCACCCGTCCGCCGCTAGGTCCAGTAGCAAGCTACCTTTCCCCGCTCGACTTGCATGTGTTAAGCCTGCCGCCAGCGTTCAATCTGAGCCATGATCAAACTCTTCAGTTAAAATCATTTTGTAGCTTTAATCTAAGCTACTAAATCTGGCTCATCAATTTTCTGACAAATTCTCTCAAATAAACTTCGAGTAATTTAAACCAATCAATCAATGATAATATTTCGATCAATCAATCAGTAAAAATCCACACAAGTTGTTCTTCATAATTTCTTAATGATCTTCTTGTTGGTTCGTCACCAGCAAGCTAGGTCGGCTATATTACGCTCTTCGGTAGAAAAGTCAACTGGTTTTGTTAATTTATTTTCTAACAAATCTAAGTTTAACCTTAAACTCAAAACCCTAATCAGAATCTTAACACTTAAGCAACTTATTGATTTATCAGAAGTTTTATTTAACATCACCGCCGATGGATGTGCATTCTACAGTATTTCACATCGAACACAAGCCCTTTTTTTATAATTCCTACTAAAAAACCAGTCAATTGATCGTAATTTAATCAAAAAAAGCATTTTAGTATAAATTCAGTAGGATTTATCATCGATTACGATATTACAAATGATTTTACTCAGCCAACCACATCATAAACTTTTGACGATCTTCTTTACTCGCATTCTGCCAAGTATTAATTAATTGATGTAAAGATGCAGATGTCGCCTTATTGGCAGTTTCAGCTTGTTTTTGTTCTGGCATTATTTTAGCAGCAACGGTATAGCTTGCTTCTGGTTGTTTATTCGTCATATTTTTAGATTTGAATGTCTGTTCTTGATCACCCAAAAATGCATTCATAATACTTTGTCGTGACTGTACTGCACCAGCTTGTGTCATCAATAATTCATTCTGACTATTATATAGGCCAAAAATGGGTTGTTTTGCAAACTGTTTTGCTTGATCATTATTTTGTGGCATTTTCATCAATGCTAATCGATAAGTCTGATTGTCTTGTAAAATTGGTGTTTTAATGAATACTGGTGCAGATCTAACGATATCGTGTGCACCAATACCATCTTCAGCATCAAAATACTGATAATAACTAACTTCTAACTCATTGGTACCAGCATTTAATTGATATTGATCCAAATTTGAGCGAATTAAACCCGACTTAATAGCTTGACCATTAATCTCTTCTACTTTAATTTCTTGTTGTATCTGCAAAGTAACCGCAGCATTTACCAAACCAGTGAAAGACAAAACCATCATAGATGCCAAGATTTGTTTCATCATCTATATTACTCATGAATCAATTATAAAAAGCACACTATCTATATTTTTAATGACAATTTAATGAAATAAACAGTATTACCAGTATATAAGCCATGATGTGATGATTTCTTTTATCATATTTACTTTACAATCTGATTTACGGATAAAATTTTTATTCAAAATAATCAATTGCGGTAATTTTATGATTAACCCTCAATTATCATCAACTTAAAGTAAAAATTCTTTTATATTTAAAATCACGAATCAGTTACTAAATAAACAATCTCAATCGCTTAAGCAGAATGTACATGATCGATCAGCTGTTTAATCACCACCATTCACTATAAACATCCAATCAATAAAAGATAAATTTCCATTAAAATATGGATTACTTAAGCATTTTAAATAATCCATAAATTTTAATGGATAGCACTTTAATTTAATCAGATTTTATTTAAAACTCAATCAGCTTTTCAGTGCTTACAATAATACCGTTATTATCAGCATAGACATAATGATCTGGATGAAAACAAACGCCGCCAAAATGCAATACAACATCAACCTCACCAAGCCCTCTACGATGGCTTTTCTGTGGAATTGCAGCCAATGCATGAACCCCTAAATCTAATTCTGCAAGTGCATCAACATCACGCACACATCCATAAATAATGACACCATTCCAATGATTTTTTACAGCAGATTCAGCAATCATATCCCCCATCAATGCACAGCGCATAGAGGCGCCGCCATCAACAACAAGTACCTTGCCGTGCCCATTGGTTGCCAACAATTCCTTGACTCGAGAATTATCTTCAAAACACTTTACTGTCACAATTTGTCCAGCAAAACTTTTACGTGCACCATAACTTTTAAAATATTTACCATCTAAAGAAGGTGTAAGCACCTGAAAATTCTGATCTGGATAATTATCTAATACATCACACGTCACAAATGTAGATAAAGACACGTTGTTTCCTCGTTATTCATTTACTAAAAATAACTTAGCATAATTTATTGTGTTATATTTTAGAGAATTAGTGTTATCGACTATAGTATAAAAATAGACATCAATACCTACTAAACATGGTGATCAATTTTAATATTTTATTTTTAAATATCATCTAGTGATTAAGCTCAATAATAGCTGAATTATCATATACAACATACTCAGCATCTTGATTTTGCGCAGCATAAATTATGGTTTGAACCACCTGCTGAGCAGTCACAGGCCTATATTTAAGTGAAACTGGTACAAGAGCGACCATCTTAGCGTATAAATATTTAGTCAAGTTTTCTAAAAATCGTGTTTCTATACGCTGATCTAATAATAATGAAGGTCGAATAATCGACACCTTAAATAAGGATAAAGATCGAATATAAGATTCCAACTCACCTTTAACGCGTTGATAAAAAAATTGAGCATCAACAGAAGCTCCTAGTGCACTCACCAATACATAATGCGTATTGCTCGATAGCAATAAGTCTGCAAAATGCGCATTTATCGCAAAATCAACCTGATAAAAACCCGCTTTGGATTTTGCTTTCTTTAAGGTCGTACCTAAACAACTAAATGCATGTGAATAGTCAGCAACATCCTGGGCATTCAATAATAAAAAGTCTTCAACAACCAACTGTTGAACTTTTTCAAATTGATGCAATATAGGATTTTGAGCACGAACCACAGCAGTAATACGACGACAACTGGGTAAGGTATTTAATCGCTGTATGAGTGTTAACCCCACCAAACCTGTTGCACCAATAATAATTGCTTTTTCTACCATCTGTGTCATTTTTAATCAATCACCCTCACTTTGAGGCCAATTTAACATTATCTTATGCTTTTTTCTGCATCTAAAATGTTGCCAAAGCATGTCAAGACTTGACTTCGCGATATAGATTAATCAAAATATGCCACTTGTTTACGGGCTGGTTCATGAATTCTCTGATATTGGTTTTCAGATGTAATTGCAGCCCGCCCAGACCAATCTAATTCAAGGAGTGCACGAGTGGCAAACTCTGCTCAAGCTAAAAAACGTGCTCGTCAAAACGTTAAAGCACGTAAACACAACGCAAGCTTACGTTCTATGGTGCGTACTTATATCAAACGTACAATCGCTGCAATCACTGCTGGTGACTATGCTGCTGCATCTGAAGCATACAAAACTGCTGTACCTGTTATTGATCGCATGGCTGACAAAGGCATCATTCACAAAAACAAAGCAGCTCGTCACAAGAGCCGTTTAAATGCACAAGTTAAAGCATTAGCAAATTAATTTGTTCATTAAAAAAAGCCCTTTTTAGGGCTTTTTTTAATCCCAAATAATACGATATTATTAATTTAAAGATGATTTAATTTCGCCAATACACCCACTGTTTTATGATCCAATATGTATAAGCAAACTCAACATTAGCCACATAGCATAATCCCGCTTATACAAGAATAGATATTTAAGGAATATATAAATGATTCAACTAATTAAAAAAGGAGGATTACGTGAAAGAGCTAATCGTAGTCATCAATATCAAGGCTCAGAGAACACAGCAACCACCTTAAAACCTAATCGCTATCCAAAACAATCAGCAGATAAAAGTCAATCAGAACATTCGAATAACGTCATACCACAAAAACAAAGCAAAGATTAAAAACAATATGCCTGATAAAATATCAATATAACTGCCTGATTTACGATACGCTAACTTAACCTTAGGTAAAGACATGATGAGCATAAATAATACAAATACAAGAAAAGTCTGAATTGGAATAATAAAAGCTAAATAAGTCTTAATGATGCCCGATGCAGATGAGCTTAATGCAAGAGAAAATACACTGCTAAAATAAATTAAAGTTTTAGGATTGGCTAAATTTGTCAACAATCCCAATAAAAAGTAATTCTGATTTTCAACAGGATCACCATCATCTAGCTGAAACTGTTGTTTACGCATTTTTAATCCATAACTCAACATTCCCCAGCCCATTTTAGCCAAGAAAAACCCACCCATACACATTAAAAGCTGCTGAATCCATGGAAATTCCTCTATGAGTAAACTAAACCCACATAAAGTCAGTAAAACCCAAATCACGATTCCAACAGAAATTCCTAAAATGATTTTTAGCGTATTTAATTTTGTGGTAGATGCCGAACTTTTGGCAATCAACAAAACATCTGGCCCAGGACTTAACTGTGCTACAAAATGTAAAAGACAAATAGTTAAAAGTAACGATATCATCAGTAATGCAATTTAAATAGTATCTATTATAAATCAAGATACAAGTATAGGATTCAAATAAAAAAAAAGCTGAACATCAATGTTCAGCATGATTAAATATTCGTATTATTTTTTATTTACATCTTTAAATTCAATCTGTTTTGATTCAGGTTTTACTTCTCGTGCTTCACCATCAATCACATTTGAATCACCACGCTCATGTTGCTGCATATCCTGCATTTGGCGCATCATATCTGCAAATGGATTTTGACCTTGTGCACCCCCCATGCCACCCATCATTTTATTCAACATGTCTTGTTGACGCTTCATCATGATATTCATCATGGTATTTTTTAGTAAATTTTGAACAGCAGGAATTAAAATCAATAAAGCTAAAAAATCGGTAATTAACCCAGGAATCATCAATAAGAAACCAGCAATAATTTTGGGTAAATTTTGAGTTAATGCAGGATCACCCGTCATTTGCCCCATTTGCATTTGCTGCATTTGCGGCATTACACCCGCAGCGTATTTTCGAATCATACTCAAACCGATAAAAAATGCAGCAATAAACCAGAAGAAAACATACCACATGCTTCCAACCAAATCACCCACACCAATCCAGACCAAAACTTCAAGGATTAAGCCCACGAACAAAATAAGAAATAATTTCATAAAAATTAATCTATTCTCAATAAATTAAATAAAGTTTCGTCATCAACTGCTTAATCACTATCAAGCTTTTCTGATACGCTTATGTAACAATATGGGCATTCTATTATTTTTAAAGGGTAAATATGTCATTAATTATCGGTATTGATCCTGGTTCGCGCCTAACTGGTTATGGAATTATCGAACAAGAGGGTTCAAAACTACGCTTTATTGATGCGGGAACAATCCGTACAGAAACAACAGAAATGCCAGAACGCCTAAAACGTATTTTTGCAGGTATTGCCCGTATTGTAAACTTTCATCAACCAACCGAAGCTGCTGTTGAACAAGTGTTTATGGCGCAAAACCCAGATTCAGCACTTAAGTTAGGACAAGCACGTGGTGCAGCGATTGCAGCTTTAGTGAACTCAGACTTAGAGGTTGCAGAGTATACCGCACGACAAATTAAACAATCTGTAGTCGGCTATGGTGCAGCAGATAAAGAGCAAGTACAAATGATGGTCATGAAATTATTAAACCTCAGTATACGCCCTCAGGCAGATGCAGCAGATGCATTGGCTGCTGCAATTTGTCATGCACATGCATCTGGTAGTATGAGCAAAATGGCCGTATTAAATGCTCTAGGTGGTATGGCACGCGGACGTAGTCGCAGTAGTAGTCGTCGTCGCTAATTACAATCAGTGAATTGCCTGTAAATGCAGTGTAAAATCTTTTTTCATTTCTCGTATTGATGGTGGTTTAGGATAGGTTGCAATCATCATACCACCATACAGACGTATATTTTTTTGCTGGTTTGCATCAATCCGAATCGTCACCAATTCTTGCAATTGATGCTGCTGATTTAATTTAGAAATAATAATATTATTATATTTTTCAACCACTGAAAATTCTGGAAATGCCTTAAGTACTCTTTGCTTAAACTGCTTAGGCTCAGCTGAGTTTTGCTGGCTTCTCTGCGTATATATAATTAAAAAAATACAAAATATAACCACCATCAAAACAATCAGATACTTATCCATTTTAATCCTTTACTCACCATGATCTCATCAGTTCACTTGATTTTTATCTATCATCAAAATTCATACGCTCAAATAAAAACACTATTATTAATTTAAAAATATATGATCGTTTCCTTTGACTTATGCTCATTTAACAAACCAAAACTGTAAGATTGAAAAGACCATGTTCAAATCCAACAGTGATATGATAAAAATAAATCTCTTGTAAGCACATCATTCAGCAGCATAATCACTACATAGTGTGCGTATAGCACGCATGATATTCAGCCATACAAGAGATCAATCAAAATTTGATAACGTTTATATTTAGGCAAGACTAAAATATTATCGTCACTACAAGGTTGCTAGAATATCTTTTAATGCTTGTGATGGAGAGGCTGCTTGCGTAATTGGACGACCAATCACCAGATGTGTAGAACCCTCCTGCATGGCTTGTTTCGGTGTTACAATACGCTTTTGATCATCTGCTTGTACTCCCGCCGGACGAATACCCGGTGTCACTAAAGCAAAATCTGGCCCTAAAGTTTCTCGCAATACTTTTGCTTCTTGTGCAGAACACACTACACCATGCAAACCACTTTCCTGAGTTAATTGTGCTAAACGTTGGACTTGTGTCAAAGGCTCGATATCCAACCCCAGATCTTGCAGATCTTCACGCCCCATCGATGTTAACACAGTGACGGCAATCAATTGCGTCGCATAATGACCCGCATTTAAACGCTCGATACATGTCTCCATCATTTTACGACCACCAGATGCATGTACATTCACCATCCATACACCCAAATCTGCAGCAGCGCACACTGCTTGCGCTGTTGTATTTGGAATATCATGAAATTTAAGATCTAAAAAAACCTCAAACCCTCGATCATGTAATGCCTTAACAATAGATGGACCTTCATGAGTAAAGAGCTCTTTACCAACTTTCACTCGACATAAAGCAGGATCTAACTGCTCTGCAATCGTTAATGCATCAAATTGGCTTTTAGCATCAAGTGCAACAATAATACTCAAGTGGGGTTCCCTTTTCATCAATTAAAATTGAACGGATTATAAAACGAAAACCTCAATCAACAAAGCAGATTCAGTACACTAAAACAAAAACACTCTAAAGAACAAGCTTTAGAGTGTTTAAAAAAACAACACAACGGCTGATGATTCAGAGTGGAGTGGATGTTTTATTTGGTTCTATATCCAACACTGTTTTTTCATGCCTCATATTTGCTGCAGCTTCAGCAGCAGCAGCTTGTGCTATCTGGATTTGTTCTTTACGAAGATGGTCTATATCTTTACGTAGTCGTTTAATTTCCCAACTGTTTTGAAATACACGAAAGATTTGGATACCAAGAAGTAATCCTACTACAATACCTAAAACCAAGGTAAGTAATAACAACAATCCTAAACGCATTGCAGGAACTTCAGTAAATAACAAATCAACGGAAAGCTCAGTACTATTTTGCAGCACTAACGCTAATGAATATCCGAATATCACAATTAATAATACGACTAAAACATAACGCATAGACACCCCATATCATGATTATTTTTGTACAGATTGATTCACTGCATCACGTAGCGCCTTACCCGGTTTAAAATGAGGAACCGATTTAGCTGCCACTTCAACAGATTTACCAGTCTTTGGATTACGTCCAACTCTAGGCTCTCTATGGTGGAGTGCAAAACTCCCAAACCCACGAATTTCTATTCTGTCATCTGCAGATAATGATGCAATCATTTGATCAATCATTATCTTAACAGCTTCTTCCACTAAAGGCTCAGCTAAATGTGGATTTTTGAGAGAAATACGTTCTATTAAGTCAGACTTATTAAGTACTTCAGTAGTCATCTGCGACCTCTTTAATTATCAAGCTTCTTTAGAATCACACTTAATAATAACTTGTTTAAATACAAAACGGTAGCGTAATATGCAAATACTACGCTACCGTTTACAGTATTCGTATAAAAAGTATTAGTTAGTTTACATTAACAAAACACTTTTAACGCTACTGATTAGTGATTCATCTGAGCTTTAATCAAATCACCAATAGTCTTAGGACCATTGTCTTGACCATTCGTCGCTTGACGTAAAGTTGCTACAGCTTCTTTCTCTTCAGCTTCATCTTTCGCTTTGATTGACAAGTTGATAGAGCGAGATTTACGGTCAACATTGATGATTTTAGCTTCAACTTCTTGACCAACTTCTAAGAACTTAGTTGCATCTTCAACGCGATCACGGTTGATTTCAGATGCTTTAAGAGAAGCTTCAACTTCGTCAGCCAACTTAACTGTTGCACCTTTAGCATCAACAGCAGTCACAGTACCTTTAACCAAAGCACCACGTTCGTTAGCAGCTAAGAAATCGTTGAATGGATCGCTATTCATCTGCTTGATACCAAGGCTGATACGGTTACCTTCAGCATCTACTGAAAGAATAACGGCTTCAACTGTATCACCTTTCTTGTAACGACGGATTGCTTCTTCGCCTTGTTCATTCCAAGAAATATCAGACAAGTGAACCAGACCATCGATACCGCCAGGTAAACCGATGAAGATACCAAAGTCAGTGATTGACTTGATTGTACCTGAAACTTTTTCACCTTTGTCGTGGTTCTTAGCAAACTCTTCCCATGGGTTAGCACGAGTTTGTTTAATACCAAGAGAAATACGACGACGCTCTTCATCAACTTCAAGAACCATAACATCAACTTCATCACCAATCTGAACAACTTTAGATGGGTGGATGTTTTTGTTGGTGTGATCCATTTCTGAAACGTGTACTAAGCCTTCAACGCCTTCAGCGATTTCAGCAAAACAACCGTAGTCAGTCAAGTTTGTTACACGTGCTTTAACGATAGAACCTTTAGGATAACGGCTCATGATCGCTAACCATGGATCTTCGCCTAATTGTTTAAGACCTAAAGATACACGATTACGTTCTTTGTCAAATTTAAGTACTTTAACAGTAACTTCTTGACCAACTTCAACCACTTCTGATGGATGCTTAATACGTTTCCATGCCATATCAGTGATATGTAGAAGACCATCAATACCACCAAGATCAACAAACGCACCGTAATCAGTAAGATTTTTAATCGTACCTGTAACAGTTTGACCTTCTTCAAGCTGAGCAAGAAGCGCTTCACGGTCAGCTGAAGATTCAGCTTCCATAACTGCACGACGAGATACAACAACGTTATTACGTTTAGCATCAAGTTTGATAACTTTAAACTCTAACTCTTTACCTTCAAGGTGAGTTGTGTCACGGATTGGACGAGTATCTACCAAAGAACCTGGTAAGAATGCACGTACTGGACCGATGTCAACTGTGAAACCGCCTTTCACTTTACCAGAAATAACACCAGTAACGATTTCGCCATCTTCAAAGATTTTTTCAAGCTTAGTCCAAGTTTCAGCACGTTTCGCTTTTTCACGTGATAAAACTGTTTGACCCATACCGTTGTCAAGCGCTTCTACAACAACATCTACAGTGTCACCAACCTGAACTTCAAGTTCACGTTGTTCATTTAAAAATTCAGCACGGTCAACAACACCTTCAGATTTAAGGCCTGTGTCAACTGTTACCCAGTCAGAGTCGATGCTTACGACAACGCCTTGGATGACAGCACCCTTTTCAACGTTGAGGTTTAATTCACTTTCTTCAAAGAGGGCTGCAAAAGATTCGGTCATGATATACCTAGTAAAATCTGCGGTCTTGGATCAGACAAGGCCGGTTTAGTTACGCGTTCATATAGTCCATAAAAACTGATCAAGCTATACTCTCGCTGAATAATTTAATCTGCTAATCGCTGGTCAATATAAGCCGTCATTAATTGAAATACCTCATCAATTGATCGTTCAGAACTATCAATGATATAAGCATCATCTGCCGGCTTGAGCGGAGCGACTGTGCGCTCCATGTCTCGTTTATCTCGAGCTTGTATATTAGCTAAAATGTCGTTTATTTTAGCATCTAGCCCCATTGCCTGCAACTGATTTACACGACGCTCAGCTCTAGATTGGGCAGAAGCTGTCAAATAAATTTTGGCTTGTGCATGCGGAAAAATAGATGTCGCCATATCTCTCCCATCAGCGACCAAGCCAGGCGCTTGTGCAAAAGCATGTTGACGCTCCAACAATGCAGCTCTCAAGGCAGGAATAGCAGCAACCTTAGAAGCAAATTCACCCACATATTCAGTGCGTATTTCCGTGGTCACATTTTCGCCATTTAAAAAGGTCTGAACCACATGATCCACTGTCATAAATTTAATATCTAAATTTTTAGCAATTTCAATACATTGATCTAATGAGCTTTCCAACTTATCCAACAGATGTACATGATATAAGGACAATCCCAATAAACGATATAACGCACCGGAATCCAATAAGTGATAATGATAGTGTGCAGCCAGTTTAGCTGCTAACGTACCTTTTCCAGAACCACTTGGACCATCAATTGTAATAATATTTACCGTCATTACCTTTCCATCATTGATAAAACTGCGCAAAAAAAATCAATGCCCAATTGCAAAAGCGCATACCACAAATAGTACAGAGATTCGCGATTCAATGGTATAGAACAACCCGATTTCCTCTACCCATTGCATTAAATTCACACATCTATACCAAAAATGATATCAACATCATTATCTCTATAAGCATTTTATTACAATTTTTTAGAAAACAACACGCTTGATATAAGTGTTATAGTGTTATCAAGTCATGCATCGATAGTGATTCGATCTCATATACCGATAAACCCAAGCCTTTAACAGATGAGATAGCCTATCCAATAAATTACTAAATCAATACAACAATTTTAATTGTTCATTCATCCCTATCTGATCTAGAGATCAAGATTCATTTAACTGCTGTTGTTTTTTCTGTTGGCGCTTCTGCTCACGACGCATTTTAAAAAAATCGGATAATTGAATAGAACATTGTTGACCAAGACATCCAGCGATAAATTCAAATTTATGATTATAATATCCCAAATCCAGTAAACGACGTGCACTCACTAAGGCACCTGCTTTGGGCTCAAATGCCCCAAATACAACGCGATGAATCCGAGCATGAATGAGCGCACCTACACACATCGTACAAGGCTCTAAAGTCACATATAAAGTTGCATCATCAGGTAATCGATAGTTGTTCAATGTCTGACAAGCAGCACGTATCGCCTGAATTTCTGCATGTGCTGTTGGATCATGCAAAGCGATTGGCTGATTAAAACCAGCACCAATCATAGTTTGATTACTCACAATAACAGCCCCAACTGGAATTTCGTTTTGCGCAGCTGCTAATGCAGCCTGCTCAAAAGCAAACTGCATCCAATATTCATCACTATACAAAATAACTGACATAAATTAAGCAATAACACCATAATGCTTTAATAAGGCATTCCAACTGGCAATCGTCGTTACTGGAGGATAATCCGCTAAAATATCTTTTAACGTATAACTTTTTCCTACATACCATTCAGGAGAAAGATCTTTATCAACCAAACGTGCGCGAACACCTTCAACAAAATCTGGATGACGTATTTTCCAATCAGAAATTTGTGTTTCAAGCTCAAAAACTTCATTCCAAGAATGAACTTGTTTCCCCCACTGCCATAATAACCAAGTCAGCGCTGCTGTGGTAGGTGCACCCTTTTGTAAATTCTCACTGGCCTGACGCAACCAATCACTTCGTGCATCACCCAAACCAATAATTGATTCATAATCATGTTCAAAATGAATACCACGACAAACACTATGAATGGTATCGAGAGAATTTTGTAATGGGCCAGGGCCAACGGGACGATGTAAACTATTTAAAGTATCATCTAAAGCTCTAAAATCTCCTGCAGGATAGTGATCCCAGTCAATACCAATCACCTTTTCGAGTACGATATCTCGTGAGACATCACAAATATGGGTCGCCCAGCCAATACCATACGCACCAGCAGCAGTCATAATCGAGCCAGTAAGCCCTGTAAACAAACCGATTGCGCCACGATCCGCCAAGAACCGGGTTGCACCAACATCAGGATATAAACCAATATTGATTTCAGGCATTGCCAAACGAGAATAAGGCGTGACCAACCTAAAAGGTGCGGCCATAAACAATCCTAAGCCTCCACCCATCACATAACCTTCACCCCAGACAACTACAGGTTTAGCATAATTATGAAGTAATAAATCTAATGCATACTCTTGTTTAAAAAACTCATTTGCAGTATCAACCTCATCATTAATCACCAGTTGACGAAGTTTACGTACATCACCACCAGCACAAAAAGCTTTTGGCGTAGTTGAATCTAGCCAAATCGCTTTAACCGTAGTGTCATTATGGAAATTTTGAAAAATTTCCAATAATGCAGAAACAATAGATTCATCGAGTGCATGTAAAGACTTAGGACGGTTTAGACGTACAATACGCCAACCATTTTGAGCCTCTTCAACAATTAAATCCGGATGATAATTTTGAGAAACGGGAGAATATGTCATGCGTCCAGCTGCCAATTAATCGGCTCAATGCCATGTTGTTTAAGATAATTATTTGTTTTTGAGAAAACTTTACAACCAAAAAAACCACCACGATTTGCAGCCAACGGCGATGGATGCGCTGCTTTTAATACCAGATGTTTATTTTGATCTATCCGTTGTCCCTTACGTTGTGCATATGCACCCCATAAAATAAACACAATGTTTTCACGTTGATCATTTAATACATCAATCACATGATTTGTAAAGTCTTCCCAACCACGTTTTTGGTGTGAAGTTGGTTGTCCTGCTTCCACAGTCAGAACACTATTCAATAACAGCACACCCTGTTGCGCCCAATGTGTTAAATCACCATGTGTAGAAATAGTCACACCAAGGTCAGTATTTAATTCATGAAAAATATTACGTAACGATGGTGGCAAAGCAATTCCTTTTTGCACAGAAAAACTTAAGCCATGTGCTTGATTGGCGCCATGATAAGGGTCTTGTCCCAAAATGACAACTTTTACATTCGCAAGCGGAGTTAGGTTAAATGCATTAAAGATAAGTGAACTAGGCGGATAAATGACTTTATCTGCTTTTTTTTCTTGAATTAAAAATTCCTTTAACTCATCCATTTTTTGACTTAATAAAAAATCACTTAAGCCATATTTCCAACTTGCCTCTAATTGCACTTTTTCTAATTTAGCAAGTTGCTGATCAGTCAAAGACATACCTGTATTCCTAATTCCTTTACAACTCATATCATGTAGTTAAATTTTAACTTGTAAATCTACAGTTGGATTTTGAAATTTAAAGCCATTTTTTAACTTTTCATACATTTCATGATCAGCCCATTCTGCTTGGACTTGTTCTGAAAAAATAATGTCATTCAGAGACAAAGCTCCCATTTGATCATTCTCAATATCATCTAGAAAGCTTTGGGCATAACCAGTATCTGTTTCATGCACGATCACCGAATAAACTTCCACATCCCCTTCACCATTTTGAGTTTCAGTCGATTTTAATACTTGCTGAGCAAGATAAAAGAAAATACGTGAAAACTGCTCTGCTGAAGGTGAAACAGGTAAAGAAATCCAGCGTGCACTAAATTTTTTACATGCGCGTATATAATCCACATCATCATGTTGCCAGAAACAAATTGCATGATCAAAAGCGTCAAATAAATCTTTAACAACACCTTTGAGCAAACCGAAGTCATACACCATTTGACCATGGTCCAACTTAGATGCTTTCAGCAGCAACTCAACTTTATAGCTATGACCATGTATAGATCGTTTGCAACGATCAGAGCTACAATTGCGTACAATATGCGCATTTTCAAATTTAAATAACTTACGAATGATCATATGGCCGTAATGAAATCCATTATTTTTAATATTAAGCTCAATTATAAAGCAAAACCCAAAATGCGCACATTAATTTTATTGCTCACATTAATAGGATAAACACATCAAGGCTAAGTATATCTTTTTATTCGCTTATTTGTTAGAGCTAATTGTATTAAATGGCGTTAAACTTCGATAAGCAACATCAATATGATGATTTTTTTTAACCAAATAACTTGTCCATTGTCGCGTTGTATTGGCTAAAGTAACTTCTATACGGGCTTGAAAGTAATCTGACTGCACTGTTAATAGGCCAATAAATTGCTGTTTAAGTCGATTATCCATCGCAGAAAAACTCTTTAACGCCCAAAGTTCATTAACATTTTTAAAATACTGTAAATTCTGCTTACGTTGATCAAGTTCATTTTGAATCATCACCAGATCCAATGAATCACTCAAACTTGCCAGTACAACTGCAGTAGCCATATTAATATTTACTCGACTTGCAATATTTGGATTGGCTGCCACATAAGGTGCAATTAAATTAAATTTATCACCTTCAAAACCACGAACTTGCTTTAACTCCTCTATACTATAAAAATAATGATTTGCAGGTAAATAATGCTGAGGTAGACCCTGATAATATGCCGATTCTGCACCCATAGCCCCCATGACTTGATCATCTGAATCCTGCCAATCAATGACTGCCTGAGATAATTCTGCTGGAAGACCAACGCGAGTCAATAACTGTTCAAACCAGATTTTAGCGGCTTGATTGACCTGCCCCTGAGCATCTAATAAACAATTTAAATTAAAACGACCGGACTGATCTTCTAAAACACCTTGAATATAACCATTCTCAATCGGAAATACAGGCATCGGCTTGGCCCATATTTCATGTTGATGATCAACATCTGCACTATTTTCCATATCATTGAGTAGCAATGCCTGTAAAAAATTTTCTGCACTCATTGCATACAATAATGCTTGATTTTGTTGTTGTAAGTAATTTACCGCTTGCATACTATTAACTTGACGCTTGAGCAAAGTAGCAGCAGCAATACTGGCCAATGCCACCATAAGCAAAACGGTCAATAATGCAATGCCTTGACACTTGCTAGCCATTATTATTGCTCAAAAAATTAATCAATCCATATGATCTTAAGCCACTATATTACAGACTAATTATTGCGCCCAGATGACGCATTCATCACTGCAAACACCCATTCATAACCAATACCATTTTGCGTAAAAACAACCTTGATTCCTGATGGTAAACGTGTTTGATTAAGTGACGTGACTGCTCCATCTGGCCAAGTATCCATTTCATTCGGATTAAGTACAGTGACTTTAAATGCATCAATATTCTTTAGAACAATACTACTTTGTATGGCTTGTTCTCCCATGATATTTAAATAGGCATAACGCGATCGCACAACATGTTTATGCTCGGGTTGATAGCGATATTCAATACGCTCAAAAACAGGTTTTGCTTGTGCCAAAGGATCTGTTACTCCTGCCTTGGTTAAGGCAATTTTTTGATCTTGTAATAATAATGCTGGTTGTAATTCAGATGACTGATTCGCCACTATAGGAGCGATCTGTATACTATCTTTGAGAAAGATTTGATAGGTTTGCTGCAATTGTATCAAGTTTTTTTCACGTAATGTATTACGTGCTTTTACATAAGAAATATGCTCGAAAACCTGCCACCCCATTGCAGCTAAAATGGCAAAAATAGCGATTGCAACCAAAAGCTCAACCAACGTAAAACCAGCAGCAGTCTTATTCATTGCTTTCAACCTTATGGTTAAAAAACACTAAATTGGTGATCACACTTAGTACTTGTTTTGTCTGCGAATCTAATACACTGACCTGTAGATCAATCCGTTGTATATGAGGACTGATGGTCGACTGACTTTTTTTATCAATCTGCCAAAGCACGCCTTGTTGAGTCGTCTGAGTTGATTGTGTTCCAGTCAACCATTCCCGCTTAATCTTCATCACAGCTTGTTCATTCATTGCCACAAACTGTGCCTTGGTTTTAAGTTCGGCATTATAAATGGTTTGACTATACTGCATTGAAACTTGAGTTAATACTAAAGCTGCTATAGCAAAAATTGCTAAGGCAACCATCACCTCTAGTAATGTAAACCCTTTTTCTGTCATTGATGATACCCAAACAATTCACGCAAATTTTAATCTCTATCAGCTAATATCACTCGATATCAAGCCAGCTTGATTAAAACAAGATAAACTGTTTAGCTTTCATTCATATGACCGAGATAATCAATCTTGATTTCAGCGCCAATCGGTTTTTGTTGATAAAAGAATTGAATCGTCACGGGTTTAATCTCACCGTTACCCCACCAGACTAATGCGGGCACAGTTGAGTCAACTGATGTCATCCGATTACGAGACTGCATCTCCTCCTCTTGAGGATAAACACGTAATGAAACACCATCCGGCAATTCACGCGTTTTAAATGATGAATACGGTACCCAATCGGATGCTGAATTCAGTAATACAGCTTGTTGCTGCTTAGCCAATGGCTGATATTCAACAATATGATACTGATCATGATTTTGGCTTTGTTGAATGGCCAGTGCCAAAACTTTAGATTGATCTTGAGATTCTTGTGTAAGGCGCTGTATATCAAGTAACAGTACTTCACGTGCTTGCATCGCTTTTCGTTCATCGACACGTGTGTTACTCAACAAGATCAATGATGCTAACATCGCAACAATAACAATAACCACCATCAATTCAACCAAGGTAAATCCGCGTATTGATGATGGCATCATATAAATATCTCTAGATTACAGGGTCAAAAGCTTTAAACTGCAAAGGTAAGGCAAGAATTTGATCAATATACGCGATTCTTAAAGTATCACGCGAACCTAAATAACGCTGATAAAAACTCGAGTTTAATATTGCTGCAGCGCCGTAAGTTAACGACCAAATAGAGGCCAAATAATCTCTAACACTCATTAAGCTCTGTATCTCAGCCAAATACAGTTCCGTCATATGTACGATTATACGCAGTCTTTGTTTACGAATTTGATACAACTCATAAAATAAATGATTTAATCCCACACCTGTAATCGATAAACGCTCTTCAATTTGATGAAAAAGTACCGTACGTTCTGGATGATGTAAATGATGTAACATAAAAAAAGCCAAATGTTCAGGAAAACCCTTATCTTTATCCTGAATCATTTCAAGTAACATTTTTTCATTACGTATAATCAGCAGAATATACAGCTCATCTTTACTCTGAAAGTGTTTATACAGTGTTCCTTTCGCCAAGTCTAATTCAGCAGCTAAAGTATCGAGAGTCATACCTGACTCACCATTTTCAAGCAGTAATTGTTCAGCCACTTGAAAAATTAAGGTTTCTCTTGCTCTAAATTGAGCCTGACGATCCATCTTCACCCTATAAACTCTCTTATTTCATATCGTAATAATCTAATTTTCATTTTTGCAGAAGTAGATTTTCAAAGTTTTGCATCGTAATGAAAGCTATTTCTTCAAGCGATTTATCATATACATCACTTAACGCTTTTGCCACATACGGCACATATTTAGGTTCATTCGATTTACCTCGATAAGGAACAGGTGCTAAATATGGACTATCTGTTTCAATCAATACGCGATCTAATGGCACTTGTTTAGCAACTTCTCTTAAATCCTGTGCATTTTTAAATGAAACTATACCAGAAAATGAAACATAGTAACCGCAATCTAATACCGCTTTTGCTGTTTGCCAATCTTCAGTAAAACAATGCAAAATTCCATGTGTCGATTTTTCTGCGCGAATAATATCAATCGTATCGTATTTTGCAGCGCGTGTATGCACAACAACAGGTTTTTTCAGTATTTGTGATGCATGAATATGGCGAGTAAAACACGCTTTTTGCTCCGCAATAAACGCCGTACTATGAAAATAATCTAAACCGGTTTCACCTAGTGCCCAAACCTTATCCTCTCCAGCCAACTCAACCAAACGCTCAATGGTCGCACTCGCCATGACTGCTGGATCTTCACATGGGTGCACACCAACCGTATAACCGACATCATCATGGCGTGCAGCAATTTGAGATAACTCAATATGATCATCTAGTCCGACCGAAATACCCATAAATTTCGAAACACCCGCCTCTCGCGCCTGAGCAAGTGCCAAATCTAAACTGCCATGATAAGGCGTCAAATCTAACATGGTTAAATGACAATGCGTATCTACAAACACTAAACTTTCCTAATCTTGTCATGGTGATTACATAGTGTAACTAGTCTGGGTATATGCTTTAAAGTCCTTTAGTAATTTTTCTACTTCAGTATGGCAATAAAGTCCCATTTCACCGATCAGTTGAACTGCAAATCCTTGTGGTTTTAATCCATTTTGTTTTTGAGTTAGCCAAATCACTTTAGCATTCAGTAAAATTGGCTGAGACTGTTCAGGCAAATGAATCGAGAGTGAAATATCTGCTCCCATAGCTATCGAAAGTTGAGAAGAAATAAATAGGCCACCACCTTGTACAAATGGCATATAACTTTGGTAGAGTTTTTCTTTATTCGGAATATCAACATGAATAACTTCAGTATTTATCAGCATTTCTCCCCTCATTATTAATATTCATTAATTGAATACAAAGCTGATCTAAGATCAAATTACTTTGTACATTTTGCTGCAACATTTGTTTTGATTGTTGTAAATTCGAATATAAAGTAAATAAGACTTCCAATGTATACTGTTCAGATATCATGGTAAAATCCAAATCGATATTCTTAATTGTCTGTTGCATTTTAAATGCAATGACATCTGCCAGTAGATATTCAAACATTTGCATAAATTCATTAAATACTAATACTTTATGCCACTTGGTGGCCATAGTCAGTGGCATACTTTTTTGTGTCACTAACGCATACCAATCCTGTAAAAATTCAGCTCTTTTTTCTAACCATAATTTTTCCATTAAAATCACGGCTTGTAATGGCATTTGATTCGACAAATTCATTAACAATTGTCGTTGGCGTAGATCATGATCAATTAAGTGTTGATTTAAATAATGATCTGCTTGTTCAGCACTGATTCGATCCAGTGCAAAATGCTGTAATCGACTACGAATCGTTGCTGGAAGTTTTAAATAATGATCAGCCAATAAAATAATCATGACACGATCACCAGGTTCCTCCAGTGTTTTTAGTAATGCATTGGCTGAGGCCATATTAAGTGCTTCTGCAGGCTCAATCACAATAACCCGCCAACCATCTACAGTCTGCTGAACAAAAGGCAATAAGTCTCGAATTTTTTCAATTTTAATTTTGGCATTTTGTTTTTTATTATCTTCATCTGTTGTGATATGTACATAATTTGGATGAGTATTCGCTTTTAACCACTGACAACTACCACATACACCACAAGCCAAGCGCTGTGAATCACGATCCTGACATAATACCCATGCTAAAAACTGCTGAGTAAACTGCTGTTTTCCACAGCCGGATTGACCATAAAATAATAAACCATGGCCGATTTGAGGAAATCTGGTCGTCAACGTATCCCAGACATGTTGTTGCCATGGATAAATTTGTACAGCAGGTTCTTGCATGAACAACCCTAATCATTAAAAAGTGAAATATCCATCGTATTCAAACGATCTAAATCTTGTTGTGTATCGACACCAGGTGGTAAATTTACCTCCGCAATCGCAATTGCAATACGATGCCCATTCTCCAAAACACGCAATTGTTCTAAGTTTTCTAGACTTTCCAGTATACCTCTTGGCCATGTGACATAATCTTGTAACAACTTGACACGATAAGCATATACACCCAAATGCCGATAAGCATGCTGTAGGGTATTCGCGCCTATATGTAGGCCATCACGATCATAAGGAATAGTCGCCCGACTAAAATATAACGCTTGATGATGTTGAGACATCACCACCTTAACAATACTATCACGCTGAAATTCAGCGATATCATGGATCTCCTCACACAATGTTGCCATTGAGCATTCTGGCTGTTGCTGCAATAATTGAGCAACTTGCTGAACCAATACGGCTGGCAATAAAGGCTCATCACCTTGGACATTCACAATAATATCATCAGCATCCCATCCCTTAATATGCGCGACTTCACTTAAACGATCAGTACCAGAAGGATGGTTGTTCGAGGTTAATACAACATCAATTCCTTCCTGACGACACAATACCGCAATGCGCTCATCATCTGTTGCTACACATAAATCATCAAAACCCATCACTTTTTTTGCTTGATCAACCACCCGTAAAATCATCGGTCGACCATGGATTTCCAATAATGGTTTACCTGGCAATCGTGAACTCGAAAACCGAGCTGGAATAACAATATGTTTCATAAATTTTCCTTCGTCACCCGAACACCGAGTTGTTCAAGCTGATGATCCAATAAGGTATAGCATTGTTTAGACAATATGGCCTCCACAGGAACTACCCAAATTTCACGTTTATAATCAGGATGTTCTTTGAGCAAATGCAACAGTTTAACGGCATCTTTTTCTGTGGTAATAATTGGTCCCACATCATCGAAGTCAAGATCCTCCAGCTCATAATCATGATGATCTGGAAATTCATAACACTGAAATTGCTTTACGCCAATCGACTCTAAAGTACGATAAAAACGTTGTGGAAAACCAATGCCAACCAAAGCATAAAAATTCTGTTGCGGATTAAAATCAAAATCCTGAATTTCATTCAATAAATAAGGCTGTGTGACAGCCAAATACATATGTAAATCAGTAGCAGGCGATGTACTATGTTCAATTACGGTGGCTGTTTTTAATCGCTCTGGTGACTCTCGTAAATAACCTTCTGGTAATAAGCGCGCATTACCCAGACCTCTATGTTGATCAAGAACAATCCATTCTAATTGACGATTTAAAGCATAGTGTTGTAGCCCATCATCACTAATAATAAGATCTAATTGATGTTTGGCCAATAACAGCTCAATCGCTTTCTGGCGATTAGCACCTACTGCCATCGGCACACCTGTTGACTGAACAATTAAGCACGGCTCATCACCAACAGACTCTGGTGTAGAATCAAAATCAACATAAGCAGGAAATGGACCTTTACCGCCGTAACCGCGACTAATGACAGCAACCTTAACACCATGCTTATCCAAGTAATTCACCAATTGAATTAATAACGGTGTCTTACCACTGCCACCTACCGTAATATTACCAATGACCATTACTGGAACAGGTGAGGTATAGGTCGGCTTTATTCCAGTACGATATAGTTTTTTATTCAGTAGCGAAATCGACTGATAAAGCAAAGATAAAGGTCGTAGCACAATTAACCATTTAGCTTGTTTATTCCAAGCATTTTGAATAAATTGAGCTACTGACATCATTAGTTTTCCTCAAAATTACGTTGATAAAGCTGATAGTAAGCACCATGCTTCGCGAGCAATTCAAGATGCGTACCCTGTTCAATCACTTCACCTTTATCCATAACGACAATACAGTCTGCATTTTCAATCGTAGATAAACGGTGTGCAATCACAATAGTCGTTCGATCTTTCATGGCTGCATCAAATGCCTGTTGAATATAATATTCTGATTCATTATCTAAGGCACTGGTCGCTTCATCCAGAATTAAAATAGGCGCATTTTTCAAAATCGCACGTGCAATCGCAATACGTTGACGTTGACCACCTGACAGATTTAAACCTTGTGCGCCAAGTTTAGTATCATATCCTTCAGGAAGTGCCATAATAAAATCATGTGCATAAGCTGCTTTAGCTGCAGCGATAATCGCATCATCAGGTGTATTTTCTAATTGCCCATACGCAATATTTTCTTTAATTGAACGATTAAATAAAATCACCTGTTGATTAACCATAGCCACTTGTGATCTTAAACATGCCAATTCAATATCTCGAATTTCAATATCATCCAGTAGAATACGACCAGCATTAAGTTCTTGAAAACGAACCAGCAGATTGACCAATGATGTTTTACCTGCACCAGAGCGACCAACCAAAGCAATTGTTTGTCCAGCTTTAACCTCTAAGTTAAAGTCTTTAATAGCCACATAACCATCGCTATAAACCAATTTAGCATGATCAAAAGTAATTGCACCCTGTAATACAGGTGTCAATACACCAGTATTGACTTCTTCATCTAAGTCTAATAGTTCAAAAACTGAATGCGCGGCAGCAAGGCCTCTTTGTAATTTTTCATTGACTTCAGTCAGCGCTTTAATAGGCTTACTTAACATTCCGGCAGCAGTAATATAGGCCACAAATGCACCCGCACTAATATCTTGTAATATCTCAGGTCTTAATGCAATCCAAATAATAATGGCCATCGCAATTGCCATAATCAATTGCACAATAGGGCTATTAAGCTGTGAAACAGCTACCATTTTCAAACCACGTTTCAAGTTGTCTAAAGAATGTTTTTTAAAGCGTGTTTGCTCATAATCATGCCCAGAAAAACCTTTTACCACCAGATTACCATTCACAGTTTCCTGTACGACGTGGTTGACATCGCCCATGGTATCTTGCACTTGAATAGAAAGTTTACGCATTCGTTTTGCAGCTTTTCTAATCAAAATCCCAATCAATGGTGCAAAGACCACAATACATAGCGTTAAACGCCAGTTGGTATAAATCAAAAAGCCAAACAAGCCAATGGTAATCAATCCCTGTTGAATTATAGTTCTTAAGGAATCTGTGGTCGCACTCGTCAGTTCAGAAACATTATAAAGAATTTTTGAGGTAATATGGCCTGTGGTATTATCTAAAAAATACTGCGAAGGCAATTTTAAAATTTTTGCAAAAACTTCTTGACGAACATTAAATACTAAATATCTTGAAATAACAGCTGTATAGTATCCACCAATATATGATCCTAGACCACGGAAAAATACCAATCCAACAACCAATAAAGGAAATATTGTTGTGAAATGGGTGTTTCGGTGTTGAATGGCATCAATAATTTTCTGTAATAATTTAGCAACGGCAACCTCAGTTGCAGCACTTACCGCAAAGCCAATAAATACAATAAGCATCAATCCCCAAAAAGGGAGCAAATACTTAAGCAAACGACGATAGACCTGCAGATCTTTCTTCACTAATAACCTCGAGTTGGGAGCTTGGTACTAATATTAATATTAACAAAACCGAGCTGACCAGCAACATCCATCACGCGAATAACATCTTGATGTGTCGCTTTTGCATCGGCTGTAATTACAAACACTAAATCACGGCGATCATTCACAATATGTTTAATCGCTGTATTTAATTCAGAAATGCCATTGCCAGAAAGTACCTGACCATTGATAGCGTATTGTCCCAGCGCATTCACAACAACTTCTATCTTATGCAGATCCGCTTTCGGTGGGAGACCCTGAGCATCCGGCAGTGTTAAACGCATACGACTCATTTGATCAAATGTTGTTGACAATAATAGAACAACTAAAATAAACAACAAGCAATCAATCATAGGGGTTAAGTTTATGTGAATATCTTCAACCTGTGAACGCTTAAATCTCATAAGTTATTCCATTACCGATGGATCTGGCGTCTTTTGTTCAAAAAAAGAACAAAAAAGCAGTGTATGAAACAATGTCGCCTGTTGCTCTAATTCACCAATATAATCATTAACAAGCCCTTGAAAATAACGATATGCATATAATGCTGGAATGGCGATCAACATGCCCAATGCTGTCGTCATGAGGGCTTGTGAAACGCCTGCAATCATTTGACCTGGCGTACTGGCTGTCAAATCCATGATAAGAAAGGATTCAATCATTCCAAATACAGTACCAACAAGACCCAATAAAGGCGCTATGGTGCTGATGGTTCCCAACAAGGGAATATATTTTGATAATGCACCAATTTCATGAAATGCAACGACTTCCATTTGTACACGTGCATAATGTTCCGATTGAAATCGTGCTTGATAGCCGACCGTAAAAATTCGACCTAATGCTGTTTTTTGTAAATCAGCTGACTGTTGTAATTGTTGTAGTGCAGTATGTACATCCTGTCCGATATGTAATTGAAGTTGTTTTGGTAAAATTTTTGATTTTCGTAATTTCACATAACGTTCAATTAGAATAGTGATAGTCAAGATTGAACATAAAATTAAGGGCAGCATTAACCAGCCACCCGCCATCATTAAAGTCCACATTTGATTCCCCAAATTAGGATCTATTGATTATCTTTTTGCCTGATTACACTATTGGCATACGATCAATAGACCTTAATCAAATATAAAAATATTAATCAGCCAAACAAATGTTTAAAATCCCATCCAATTCGTCTAAGGAATGATAATGAATGGTCAATTTACCTTTGCCTTGCTTATTATAATCAATTTTGACATTGGCGTTAAAACGTTCAGATAAACGTTGTGATAGGCTTTGAATATCAGTGGGCAGATCTGCTTTTTTCTGTGGTGCCTTTTCGCTGTTAAATTCACGTACCAGCTGCTCAGTTTGACGTACTGAAAGACTTTTCTCCACGACAGTTTGTGCGATTTTAAGCTGATCTTTTTCTTTTAAGGTTAAAATTGCACGTGCATGCCCCATATCCAACAAGCCTTGTTGCATCAAATCCTTGACCGACTCAGTCAAAGCCAATAGACGCAATAAATTACTGACTGTGGTTCTGGCTTTACCCACAGTATCTGCAATCTCCTGATGGCTTAAACCAAACTCATCATGAAAACGCTGTAAAGCCATGGCTTGATCAATAGGATTTAAATCTTGGCGTTGAATATTTTCAATCAATGCCAATGCAATAGCAACTTGATCTGGCAAATCACGGATAATCGCAGGAATTTCAGTTAAACCTGCCAATTGTGCAGCACGCCAACGACGTTCACCAGCAATAATCTCATAGGGAAATTGCGAGTCCGCAACAGCACGAATCACAATGGGCTGCATCACACCATGTTTTTTAACAGATGCAGCTAATTCCTCTAAGTCTTTTTCATTAATAAAACGACGGGGCTGATATTCACCGCGTTTAAGTAATTGAACATCAACGTATTTAAGCTGTCCATGATCCATAGTTTGTGCTTCAAGTTGTAATTTTTCTTTTTGGATAGAACCCAGCAGAGCATCTAAACCACGACCTTTAGCCAATCCACGTTTTTTTATGGTCATGCCGACTTTCCTTTTTTTACTTTACTTTTCTTTAATATTTCAGCTGCTAAATTTAAATAAGCAACTGCGCCCTTTGAACTTTTTTCAAAATAAATAATCGGTAATCCATGTGCAGGCGCTTCTGCTAAACGAATATTACGAGGAATGACGGTGTCATAGAGTTTTTTACCAAAAAACTGCTCTAATTCTGCTGAAACATCACGTGTCAAAGCATTACGCGGATCATACATGGTTCTTAAAACACCCACGATTTCCAGATTAGGATTTAAGGCTTGCTGAATACGATCAATGGTTTGAGTTAAATCAGCTAAACCTTCCAACGCATAATATTCACATTGCATTGGGATCACAACGCCTTGTACTGCGGTCAGGGCATTGACCGTGATTAAACTTAAACTTGGTGCGCAATCAAGCAAAATATAGTCATAATTTTTTTCAACCTGTTGCAATGCTTGACGAAGAATAAACTCACGACCTTCTTGCTCAGCAATCGCTAACTCCGCCCCAGATAAATCACGATTCGCCCCCAACACATCATAGCCTACCGCAGTCTTGTTAATCGCAACTTCAATTGCAACCTCACCCAAAAGAACATCGGTCACTGAATAATGTAAATCATTTTTTTGGATTCCCGACCCCATCGTGGCGTTACCTTGAGAATCCATATCAATCAATAAAACACGCTTTTTTAATACCGCTAACGATGCTGCCAAGTTTACAGCCGTAGTGGTTTTGCCAACACCGCCTTTCTGATTTGCGATGGCAATGATATGTGTCATAGCTTTCCCCAATCCCTAAAAATTAATATTTTTTTAATAACAACAAATGACGTTGCTCATCAAGTCGAGGAACATTTAAAGCAATAATTTCACAACTAAACTGATCTTTTAAAAGCAGCATTTCCTCTTCAGGAACCAAGCCTTTCATTGATGCAATTACACTATTTTGATGCATAAACGGCAATGATGCTGTTACAAAATCAGTTAATGATGCAAATGCTCGACTAGTAATCACATCAAACTGACCAAGCTGGTCAATACTGTCTCGATTTTCTACACGTGTCTGTACTGCCATGACATTTTGTAATTTTAAATCAGCAATAAATTGTTTTAAAAAACGAATTTTTTTACCATTTGAATCTAGCAATACACATTGGCGATCTGGCTGGCAAATGGCAATAATCATACCCGGCATACCGCCACCTGTTCCGATATCAAGCAAGCGACCTACTGGTAAATCATTTAAAATACTTAAACTATCCAGCAAATGTTTAACCAACATTTCTTTTGGATCCCGAATAGCGGTCAAATTATATGCTTTATTCCATAACACCAATGCATCTTGATATTGAAGAAGTAAATTTAAAGTCTCATCTGAAAGTGATAGACCGAGTGCCTGACTGCCTGTTTTGAGTTCTTGAAAAAACGTGTGCATAAACAATTAACGTCTCGATGAAGTAAGTTTTAAGTATACCGATTTATGATGACCATCACACTATAGAGTGCTTAGCGAATATTCATTTAAGCATAGTGACCATGACGAATAGCAAGATCCAAAGCATTTAAGCGTTCTGGTGTGCCAACATCAATCCAATGCCCTTGAAGTTTGGATGCTGTAATCTGTCCTTTTAGCATATGCTGTTTGAGTAACGGTGCTAAAGGACGCTTACCAGGACTTAAACCATCAAACAATTTTGGATTAATCATTGAAATCCCACTAAATGTTAAATGTTCACCTTGAATACCTTGTTCAAAGGTATAGGCTTGACCACAAGCCAAAACAAAATCACCTTGAGGATGCTGCTCAGGATTATCAACCAAAACCAAATGTGCCATTTGTTCGGCCAACTGAATATCTAACAAGGTCGCAAAACTCATCGTGGTCCAAACATCACCATTTACGAGCATAAAAGGTTCTTCCCCCAGCAGCGGCAATGCATTAATAATTCCCCCTGCTGTTTCTAGGCCCTCCTCTTCACGCGTCCAAGCAATATTGACACCAAATTGACTGCCATTGCCTAAAGTTTTAATCAGTTGCTCTGCCAACCAAGCGGTATTAATTACAATGTCAGTAACACCAATTGCAGCCAGTTTCTGAATATGCCAAACAATAAGAGGAATACCACCAACTTTTAATAAAGGTTTTGGTGTATGTAAGGTCAATGGACGCATTCGACTACCTAAGCCAGCTGCAAGGATCATCGCTTTCATGCTTGTAGCACCTCATATTGACCATACTTGGCTGCAAATTTTGGCAGAACAATCTCATGCATAAACTCAACAAATGCTTTTAACTCAACATAAGGTTGACTTTCTTCGAGTACATACCACATCACACGCGGTAAATCTTTTAAATATCCTGCTTTACCATCACGCTCAAATAGACGTACAAAAATACCTAAAATTTTAAGATGACGTTGTACCGCCATAAAATCAGCCTCTTTTTTAAACTGATTAAAATCACGATGCTCTTTTGCTGTATTGGGCAACATTTCATAAAACAAAGCAAACCACTGTTCGACACGCTCAGACGGCCATTGCACGTAGGCATCACGAGTAATTGAAATCAAATCATAGGTATCTGCACCGATGACAGCATCCTGAAAATCAATAATCCCTAAGTTTTCTTCATCTTCAATTTTCATTAAATTTCGACTGTGAAAATCACGGTGGACAATTACTTGGGGCTGTGCCACTGCTGCATTTGCCAGAATTGCAAATGTTCTTTTCAATAATGCAGCTTGATCATCTGTAAGTTGAATCGCCAATGAAGGTAACATCCAATCCGTAAACAAGTTCATTTCTGCAATTAACTTTTCGTAACAATAATCAGGCAAACGAAGTTGATCTTCAATAGATTGTAATTGTATCAATTGCTTAAAGCTTTGCTGATAGTAACGGTCTACTGTCATGTCATTCAGTAAAGTAGAGATTAACGTATCACCAAAATCTTCTAATAGTAAAAATCCTTGAGTGAAGTCTTTTGCAATAATATGTGGGACACGTACGCCATTTTGATCAAAAAATTCATCTATTGTGACAAAAGGCACACAATCTTCTTTATCAGGTGGTGCATCCATCAGCATAAATGTTTTATTATCCAGTTTAATTCGTGCATAACGACGGAAGCTTGCATCGCCTGCTAAAAAATGAATTTCAAACTGATGAGAATCCAGTACAGTTGTTATCCAATTATGGATCGATTGTTCACGTTGTGTAGTCATTTGCGGTAAATTCTACTTACAGGCTAATTTTTTAAAGTATTAAGTGTAGCCACTTATCAACTTTTTCTCTATGATGCGAGAATAATTAATTACGATTAAGCACTCTTGGTTAATGGACAAATGAAGCACCAGTTTAAATACAATCCTTTGGCGACTGCGATCTTAACCCTTTTATGTGGTAGTTCTATATCGTCGTATGCAGCGTCTCTAGAGGCTGCTTCTACAGCTACCAATGAGCAATTAAGAACAGCGATTAAAGAAAGCTATCCTGGGCAACATTTTTTTGAACAGTACTATGTTGATAAATCAGCACCAGAGGCAAAGCAACGTCAAACGCAATCGCCCAATGCTGAATTTTGTTCTGGTATCTGGATTACCCCGATTGGTTCAGATGCCAAACCTCAAGAAAGTAATACAGCAACATCTGTCATTACAGCCGATTACGGACACTATAATCCGAATGGTGATTCCATTTTAGAGGGCAATGTTGTCATTGAGCAACAGGGTCGTCAAGTTAAAGCCAATAAAGTGACCATCGATAAAACACAAACCTATGCCAATGCAGAAGGTCAAGTACAGATGGCACAGAATGGTCTTTTAGCACAAAGTGATCACATCAATTACAATCTAAAAACACAATTTGGTGATTTAGAAAATAGTCTTTATATTTCTGAAGATCAAAATGCCCATGGTCGGGCAGATAAAATTATCCGTTCATCTGCCAATGTTGTAGTATTAAACAATGCAACTTATTCGACCTGTCCGCCAAGTCAAGCACCGACATGGCAATTAAAATCCAAAGAAATTGTTCTCGATCAAGACAGTGGTCGTGGCGAAACTCGAAATACCAAGCTGTATATCAAAAATGTACCCGTTCTGGCTGTACCTTATTTTAATTTCCCAATTGATGATCGTAGAAAAACAGGGTTATTAACACCAAATTTTGGTTATAGCAATACCAATGGCTTTGAAATCGGTGCACCTATTTATCTTAATTTAGCACCCAATTATGATGCAACCGTCACGCCACGATTTCTTTATAGCCGTGGTGCAATGTTACAAGGTGAATTTAGATTTTTAACTGAAAATTTTGGTGGTGGCCGAATTGGTGGTGGCTTTTTACCTTCGGACAAACAATATGATGATAAAGATCGTAAACAGTTAGATTTTGATTATTTTTGGCAAATCAATCCAGCATTTTCAACCTATGCTGAATATAACTATGCATCGGATAAAGACTATTTCTCAGACTTAAATAATAATCCTAACTCGCGAACAGATCTTAACTTACGTCGCGTATGGGGCTTAAACTACTCAAGTCAGCAAATTCCCGGATTACGTGCTAATTTAAAAGTAGAAGACTTCCAAACACTTGATCCAAGCGTTCCAGATCAAGACCGACCTTATGCACGCTTACCACAGTTATTGGTGAACTATAGTACGGGGAATCCTGAAGGATTCCAATTCGAATTTAACAATGACTCTGCTTACTTTAAAAAAGATATTAACGACTTTACCAGCAATGCAGAACCGAGTGGTACACGGATTTACAACGATTTTGCACTTCGATATAACTATAGTAATCCATGGGCATATATTCGCCCAAGCGTTGCCGTACGAAATATAAATACATTTTATGATTTAGAAACAAAGTCACGTATCGATGCCAATACTACAGATACCTCACGTAATTCACAAAATATCTCATTGGTCGTACCCGAATTTACCTTAGATACAGCCTTAAACTTTGAAAAAGAAGGAAAATATCTTCAAGTACTCACACCACGATTATTTTATGCGTATGCCCCATATCGTAATCAAAATGGTAACCCAGTATTTGACTCCGTTGCAGCCACTATAAACTATGATCAACTCTTTAATCCTCGACGTTTTTATGGTCATGATCGTCTTGAAGATAATAATTTTGCATCATTAGGCCTAAGCTATAGTTTATTTGATCCTGTTGGCTTAGAACGATTAAGAGCAAGTATTGGTCAAAGCTTTTTCTTTGAGGACCGTCGCGTAACACTCAATGAAGACTATGATAAATTTGATACTGAGAAACGCACCGGACCTGTGATGAGTCTCTCTAGTCAAATTAATAAAAACGTGACACTCAATGCCAATAGTGCTTGGTTGTCGAGTGGCGAAAATGCCAGTCGTAGCCTGTCTGGTTTATACACAGCAAATAATGGTGCACTGTATAGCATTGGCTACTATTATGAAAAAGATATCCCAAATAGACAACGCAAATATGATCAGGTTACAGCATCGTTTGTACAACCGATTAAAGATCAATGGCGTATTATTGGACATGCGCAATATGATATTGAAAATCGTATAGGCCGTGATTATCTACTCGGTATCAATTATCAATCATGTTGCTGGGGTATATCTGTCTATGGTCGCTCTTATTATAACGATCTAGATAATGTCAATGAGCCAGGTGTTAAAGCAAACAAAGCCATTATGGCTGAAGTTACATTTAAAGGATTAGGTAGCTTCAATAATAAGCTTGCATCGTTATTAGAAAGTCGTATTTTAGGACTTAATACAGTCAATCAATCTTGGACAAAGCGTTAATGAAGATGAAACAACTACAACAGCTATTTAAAACATCAATACTGGTCATGAGTATTGCTGCTTCAGTTTCTGTATTTGCCCAAAGCAAAGATGAAATTGTGGCAATTGTCGACAATAATGTCATTCTTAGAAGTGATTTATCACAAAGTTTGGCAGAACTACAACAACAATACCAACAACAAAATAGTCCGACACCACCAGTAGAAATATTAGAACAACAAGCGTTAGAACAACTGATTCTTCGTGAAGCACAATTAGAACAAGTTAAGAAATTTAATATTCGTCCGGATGAAAAATCTTTAAATGAGGCAATGACTACGATTGCCAAACAAGCGGGTGTCTCTTCATTAGAAGCATTTCAACAAAAGCTTGATACTCAACAACCGGGCATGTATGAAAATCTTCGTGCTCGTGTTGCTGAGGATTTAGCCATTAATCGTTTACGTCAGCAAGCAGTGATGTCACGAATCAAAATTAGTGATCAAGATGTAAATAATTTTTTAAATACACCACAAGGACAAGCAGCGCTAGGGACACAAGTCCATGTCTTACATTTAAAAATTTCTGGAGCAAATGCCAAACAACTTGCTGAACAAGCACGTAAAGAACTCAGCAACAATAATAATATTGATGCCATTAGTCGACAGTTGTCCAATCATGAAAGTAAAGTCGAAGCTGCCGATATGGGATTTCGCAGTCTTTCCGATATTCCGTCAGAATTAGCCGCACGTGTAAGTGTGCTTAATCCAGGACAAACGACCGAAATTATCCCTGTAAATAATGATTTTCATATCCTTAAACTGGTCGAACGCAAAGATGCTGATCAAAAAGCATTGATTCCACAATACAAAGTACGCCATATTCTGATCCAGCCATCCCAAGTGGTGAGTGAAGAAAATGCGCAACAGCAAATCGAAAGCATTTATAACCGGTTACAAGCTGGTGAAGATTTTGCCACACTTGCAGCAACATTCTCCAATGATCCAGGTTCAGCTCGCGATGGCGGTAATTTAGGCTGGGTAAATCCAGGGGTAATGGTTCCAGTATTTGAAGAGACCATGAAAAATACACCTGTAGGACAAATTAGCAAACCATTTAAAAGTCAATTTGGTTGGCATATCCTACAAGTTACCGATACTCGTCAACAAGATATGACCAAAGAATATCACAGTCAGGTTGCTCGGCAGATTTTAGGTGAACGTCAATTTGATTCTGAGCTAGATAGCTGGTTACGTGAACTACGCAATAATGCCTATGTCGATATTAAAGATCCTAACTTAGCACCACAAAACTAAATTCACCCCTAGCATTCATCTCAGATGATGTTATCTTGAATTTAAAGTGACCTTAACATCCTACACCACTTGTCCGATACGCTCAGGTGGTGGATGGCTAAGCAAAGCGCCTACTAATCTCCTTGCAGATTTCACTCGCTTTCTACTTTTTTTGAGTGACCTTTAGCGCATGCCTTCCATAGATAAAATAGGATATCTTCGTGCGGATATTACGTGATGCATTTAAATCCGCACTCACAATATATTCATAATTTTTAAATGCTCAATCATAATCATTGTATGGTTTTTGCTGAATTTAGTTTTTTGCAATACTCACTTCAGTTATTTTTCTGATTTCGCTATCACTGTAAACAAGCCAGTTTAGCTTGATACTTTAATATGATTATTCGCTTAAATCATCTTACAATGACATCGTATTAATCTGGTGATAGCGAAATCTACACCCATGCTCAATTAGACAAGATGAAAATGATATATTTACCATAAATAATCATAAAATTCTTATGTAGAATAAAAAAAGGCTGTCATTAATGACAGCCTTTTTGTTTAGAATCAATTAACGATTGCTATTATCATCTTCTTGTGAATCATCAAATTTTGGTTCTGCATCAAAGCCACCTTGACCACCGAAACCACCTTGACCACCGAAACCACCTTGACCGCCAAAGCCACCTTGACCACCGAAGCCACCTTGACCACCGAAGCCACCTTGACCACCGAAGCCGCCACCTTGACCACCGAAGCCACCTTGACCACCGAAGCCGCCACCTTGACCACCAAATGCAGGTGCACCACCTTGACCACCACCAAATGCAGGTGTACTACCTTGCGCACCAGCTGGACGTGGATTACGTGCAGGCACTACAGTCGAAATTGCATGCTTGTAAACCATTTGGCTTACTGTATTTTTTAATAAAACCACATATTGGTCAAAAGATTCAATATGACCTTGTAATTTAATACCGTTAACGAGGAAGATAGAAACTGGAATACGCTCTTTACGAAGAGAATTCAAGAACGGATCTTGTAAAGTTTGACCTTTAGACATGTTATAACTCCAAAAAAAAACTAAAATATCAGCGCAAAACTATCTCTAATTTTTCAATTAAAATTTATAAAAAAGATAGTAAGTAAATTTTGCTTTAAACGTAATAGTTTAGCAAGTCTTCTTGTGCACTCTTCACCGTAAAATATGTGTGTATTTGATGCAATTCTTGCAAAGAACGTAACCAAGTGTATTGACGTTTCGCCAGTTGTCGTGTTGCAAATAGTGCTTTATTTTCCAATTCTTGCAAATTTATGTGATTTTTATCACATTCTGTAAGGAATTCTAAGGCCTGTCGGTACCCAACAGCACGCATTGCGGGTAAATTTTTATTTAAATCATATTTTTCGATAAGAACTTTAACTTCATTTAAAAAACCACTTTCCCACATTATTTGTAATCTTTTTTCAATTCGCTGATGTAGTTCAGCACGATCAGGAACTAAAGCATAATTCTCAAATCGATAACGATAAGGTTGATTCTTGGGTTGCTGTGCTTGTAATTGAGTAATGGGTTGTCCCGTAATACGATAGACTTCTAAAGCACGAATAATGCGCTGTCTATCACTTACTTTAAATTTTGCCCCTGCCAAAGGATCTACGCGACATAATTCTGCATAAACAGCATCCCAGCCCCATTGTTGTGCCTCACACTCAATTGCATCACGAATCGCCAAATCAGCGCTGGGTAAATTACTCGATAATCCTTCCAACAGCGCTTTAAAATAAAGCATCGTTCCGCCCACCAAAATAGGGACTTTACCTTTGGCATGAATATCATCAATTAAACGACAAGCATCTTCTACAAATTCTGCCGCAGAATAAACCTCTAATGGAGAAATAATATCAATTAAGTGATGCGGATATTTAGCCTGTTCTGCTTTACTCGGTTTTGCTGTACCAATATCCATATCCCGATAAACCAATGCCGAATCGACAGAAATAAGCTCAAATCCACCATGCTCATATAATGTACATGCTAATGCTGTTTTTCCACTTGCAGTAGGCCCCATTAAATTAATGACAGGCAATTGATTCGACATATATAACTACTCTCCTCGAGCAAAAAGTTTATCTAATTGGCTCAGTGGAAATGCCCGCCATGTTGGTCGGCCATGATTACACTGACTAGCAAATTCTGTTTGTTCCATTTGTCGCAGTAAAGCATTCATTTCTGAAAGACTTAACATTCGATGTGCACGTACAGCACTGTGGCAAGCCATGCCAGCCAAAATTTGATCACGCTTATTTAATAAAGCTTGTGCTTCATCATTTGGATCTAAATCATTCAACAATTCAGGAATCAATGCGGCAAAATCTGCTTTATGTAAAATTGCAGGCACACCACGGACAATGACCTGTTCATCACCATATTGATTAATATCCAATCCTAAACGGGCAAATTGATCTTTAAGCTCATCTACCCGAATCGCCTGCATACGTGTAATGCTAATAATTTTCGGGATTAATAGTTGCTGTGAAAGCCAAAACTCTGGTTTATCCCATGCGGCTTTCATTTGCTGTAGCACAATACGCTCATGTGCAGCATGCATATCAACAATAATTAATCCTTCACTATTTTGTGCCAGAATATAAATACCATGTAACTGTGCAATGGCAATACCTAAAGGATATTCATCTGTTTTAGCAGCGATTAAAGTTGCTGCATCGGGTTCAGATACTTGCTGTTGTTGATCTTCAGCAGCGCTTATTTTAATAGGCGTTAAATAGCGCTTTAACATCTCTTTTGCTGGTGGGTGTGCATGTCGCTGTGTTTGAATCGTTTGAGCACTGCGATGTTCAAACTCGGTCAACAATGCTGCTGCGTGATCTGTATTATTTTCATTCGAATGCTGACGATCAACATGATGAAGTTGAAATTGTTCTTGATAACGAGGTGCTGGCACAGCATGAAATGAATGCTCTGCTACTTGCTCAACTTTCATTGCTGTTGCCAAATCAGCGGATGCCGTTTGAAACTGAGACAACGTTTGTTTCGCATAATGACGAACAAACTCATGTATTTCTCGTTGATTTAAAAAACGAATTTCATGTTTAGTTGGATGAACATTAACATCGATACTTTCTGGTTCGACTTCTAAAAACAGCAAATATGCAGCATGTTGATGGCCATGTAAAATACCCTCATAAGCCATTCTTAAGGCATGTGAAATGGTCCTGTCTTTTACAATACGACCATTAACATAAACATATTGTAAATCAGCTTGTGCACGCGCATCAGAAGGATGACCTAACCATCCACTTAATCGCATATGAATACTATCATGATCCAACCAATATGCATTCTCAATAAATTGACGTCCTAATAGTTGTTGTACACGTTGAAAACGTAATTCACCACTATCTGCAATTGGTAAATTGATTTTAAGTTGATTATTATGTTCCAGCACAAAACGCAGATCAAAATGGATTAATGCTAAACGGCGTACAACTTCTTCAATATGGCCAAATTCAGTACTAGGTTTTTTTAAAAATTTACGACGTGCAGGCACATTAAAAAATAAATCCTGAACTCTAATATGGCTACCTTGATTGGCAGCAACAGCTTGTATTTCTTGATGATCAAATGCAGTACCATTCACTTCAATCTGATAACCAACACCATCATCATTTTGACTGCTGGTTAATGTTAACCTTGATACAGCTGCAATAGAAGCCAGTGCCTCACCGCGAAAACCCAAACTCATAATCGCATGTAAATCTTCTGAGGTTTGAATTTTACTTGTCGCGTGACGCATTACGGCCAAGGGTAAATCATCTGGATGAATACCCTGCCCATTATCAACAATTTCAATTAAACTGCTGCCGCCTTGCTCAATACGAACAATTAATTCAGTTGCCCCTGCATCAATGGAGTTTTCAAGTAACTCTTTAACAACAGAAGCAGGACGTTCAATCACTTCTCCTGCTGAAATTTGGTTCGCTAACGCAGGATTAAGTGTATGGATACGACGCATATTTAGACCACTATAGCGGATTAAATTGAAATTCTAAGGCCTGTTGTAATGCCACAGATGATGATTGTATTTTAACATAACGTACCATTTCATCTTCTGTTTTTTCAATCTCAATTATCACATCTGCCACTGGAATTTGATCTTCACCTTTGGATGGCCATTCAAATAAAAACAGTGCTTGAGCTGTTTCCAAATAATCTCTGATTCCCATTAATTCTAATTCATAAGGATCATTTAACCGATATAAATCAAAATGAAAAATATCTTGATCTGCAATATGATAAGGTTCGATTAGCGTATAAGTTGGACTTTTTACTGCACCTTGATGGCCTAAACTTTGTAAAAAATAACGGGTAAATGTTGTTTTACCTGCCCCTAAGTCACCAATTAAATAAATCACACCTTGCTTAAAATTATGCGCTAAAACCTGTGCCAAATTTTGGGTATCATGCTCACTCTTTAAAGCTAAATTAAATGAATATGGCATACTCACAACAGAAGACTCACAACACAGTATTAAGGAAAGCGTATCATAGCACCGCAAAGCAGCAAAACCTATGTTGCTCCACATAAAAGTCATAGCAGCAAATGATAGCTCAGCAAATTAGATGATTAAAACTGTTTATTTTTAAAGCAATTCATCAACAGCACTATCGCTTAAATCTGTAATTTAAAAAGACTGCTGCCACCAACATTGCAATTAAATAATGAAGAATTGGATCAGTTGATTTTTTCCATCGGCTAGATACGTAATTAAACTCAAAATTGGATATACTTTTCCTTTAATAATTTCTGAAAACATCGATATTATGCGATTTTACAGTTGCATAAAAAATCTGGATCAGCAAATATATTTATGCCCTATTGTTTAAAAATTCTCTCTAATGCCTGCTGCCATGCAAGATTCCCAATCCTTAAAAACCAAAACAGACTTTATTCCGCCCATGATTGATGGCGTCAGCGCAAGTCAGGTATATCTGCCTGATATTCAGCCTCAACCTGCTACTGTTTTTGCATATTTATGTCATCAATTTTCTCATATTACTCCACAAGAATGGTCTCAACGCTTTATAGATCAATTAATTTATGATCAATCAGGCAATTGTCTAAATATTGACAGTCCTTTTACCGCATATCGCCATGTGTTTTATTATCGCTTTTTAAAACATGAAATAGTGGTGCCTTTTCCACATCATATTTTATTTGAAAATGATCATTTATTGGTCGTCGATAAGCCTCATTTTTTAACTATGACGCCAACAGGTCAATATGTACAACAAACGCTTTTGGTGCGATTAAAACAACAAACAAATAATCCATATCTAACCCCCATTCATCGTCTAGACCGTGAAACCGCTGGAGTGGTCTTATTTTCTAAAACGCCTGAAACACGTGGACACTATCAACAATTATTTGCACAGCGACAAGTTTATAAAAGCTATCATGCTATTGCTCCCTTCAATCCAACGCTCACTTTTCCACAGCAAGTTAATCTTAGAATGGAAAAAGGAATACCTTTTTATACCATGCAAGTCATGCCCGGTATAAATAATAGTCAAACAGATATTACCTTACTACATCACAATCAACACTGGGCAAAATATCTACTACAACCACATACAGGAAAGCAGCATCAACTTCGAGTACATTTAAGTTATTTAGGACTACCCATCAAAAATGATCCATTTTATCCCCAAGTTATTCATAAGCCAGCAGACGATTTTTCAGCACCACTACAATTATTAGCGAAACATCTCACTTTTCAGGATCCTATTCAGCAGCGTGAAATGTGTTTTAGCTCACAATATGATCTTGATTTATAGCAATATATATCACGTTACTCATGATCAAAATACTCAAAAAAAACAGCACAAAGTATCAATCGTGTTGCTTTGATGATCCTCATTAAATTTACGATGTAATGTTATTGAAATTACATTTAGTTCAATTAGAATAAAGCCTGAAATAAAGACACTGACAATTTAAACAATTATGAGAAAAACTGAAGTCTATCAAATTCGTCTAGATTCACAGGAAAAAAAACAGGCTTTTGCTGTTTTTAAACAATTGGGGATTACGCCTGCACAAGCTGTTCGCCTTTTTTTTAGACAGGTTGTACTTACTAAATCAATTCCCTTTTCCATTGAAAATCAAAATATAAATGTCATGAAAATTATGAAACTCAAACATCTGCAACAGATTCAAAAAAATCATCAGTTTGAATCATTATCCAGTTCAGATATCAACATGCAAGATACACCATTCGATGATGAGCATATTGATCTTTTTAAAGAGTTAGATGAACTCCTTGGAGAAACTGACAAAAGTTAACAATGATGCATTTTTAAACACTTTTTTTATTTTTTTCGCGTTAAAACGTTTTATGCTGCAACAATACAATATTGATATTAAAGCATGGAGCTGCGAATGATTGTAAAACGTGCCACCCTAGATGACCTAGAGGAACTTGCCATTCTTTTTGATGAGTATCGCCAATTTTATGGTAGTTCTTCAAACCTACAACGTTCTTATCAGTTTTTAAAGCAACGATTTGAAAATCAGCAAAGTATTATTTTTATCCATCGCAAAGACCAACAATTAACTGGCTTTGTTTTGCTTTATCTGGGTTTTTCAAGCGTATCTTGTTCCACTTATTATATTTTAGACGATGTTTATATTACTCCACGTTATCGTCGACAAGGTGTAGCTAAACAGTTGATTGATACTGCCATTTTATTTGCTGTAGAACGTAATGCATTAAGAATTAGCTTAGAGACTGGCCGTAGTAACTACCAGTCTCATGAACTGTATGAGAAAATGGGTTTTGTCAAAGATGAACAATTTCAGACGTATCACTGTTTCCTGAAATAGTCCGATACCGCGCTTGTCTGATTTGCTCCGAATTTAAATACAACCATTCACCTTCAGCCAATGTTGGCAAACAAAGTTGACCAATTTGCTGGCGATGCAACTGTTCTACTTTATTCCCTACAGCAGCAACCATGCGCTTAACTTGATGATAAACACCCTGATGAATGGTCATTTGTAGCTGATATTCACTTAGACGCAATACATCTGTCGCTGCAAAAATGCCTTGCTCCTGATGCAATGCTACACCTTGTTGTAATTGTACAATTTGCTCATCGCTCACTGGATCAACTGTGGACATTTGATAAATTTTGGCCACGTGCTTTTTGGGATGGGTCAATGCTTGTAGAAACTGACCATCATCCGTCAGTAATAATAACCCTGTCGTATCTTGATCCAACCGTCCAACACACTGTAAATTACGTTGACAGAGTATTTCATCAAATAATTCAAATACACTAAAATGATGAGTCGCTTGATGTGAGCATTCATAATCTTTTGGTTTATTTAATGCAATATATACTTTTTCACGATATTGATATTCTTTTCCATAGACACTAAAGCATAAATCTTCTAGAGAAACTTTTTCCTTAGGATTCATTTTTACATCATTATGAATCTCGACAGCACCTTGTTTAATTAACTGCTGACAATGTTTTCGAGTACCAAAACCTTGTGACTGCAACATCTTTTCCAACAACATCATGCTTGATTCATCTTATTTAAAATCTTTGAATAGTGTAAACAAAATTCTTATTTTTACCAGCCCATCTAAATATTGATCATAAAATAAGCGGATAAAAATGATATATAGGATAGCATTTGCTATCGCAGTGAATAAAATCAATCTGGTGATTCAATGCGCATCTAGCATAGACAATTTAAGATAACGCTTTTTTTATCCACTAAAAGGACTACAATCATTACTTTATAACAATTTTATCTGCTACATGGCACAGCTTGATCTAAATCTCATTGTTCTTTTAGTATTACTCGCTTGTGGCATCTTTAGTCATAATAGTGCAGTAACCATTGCGGCTGGTGTATTAATTATTTTTCGCATTACACCTTTAAATGAATTTTTACCTTTATTACAACAACATGGTTTAAATCTGGGAATTATTATTCTCACGATTGGCGTACTAACGCCCATCGCAAGTGGAAAAATTCCCGGTAATGAGATATTAAAATCTTTTTTAGACTGGAAATCTTTGGCAGCCATTATGATTGGTCTTTTTGTGGCATGGCTAGGCGGTCGTGGTGTACAACTCATGACCAATCAACCTAATGTGGTTGCAGGACTGCTCATTGGTACCGTTGCAGGTGTGGCTGTATTAAGGGGTGTTCCTGTCGGCCCTCTGATTGCTGCAGGTATGCTATCCTTAATCATTGGTACTGGACGCTAAAAACAATCCACTTAAAAAACCAGCCACTATGGCCGCATTACTTGCGCCAATGAAAGGGTTGAGCATCTAGCACGTCATGATCAATATCAATGATCAAATAGCAAATTGAATTCCACACCCATTGCTGATAATTTAATCCAAAGCCCATCATCTTAGCGCAAAATATACAACATCCCACTTCATTGCACCGTATAAATGCAAAATATATCGATGTCTGCTTAAAAAATCATTTTATAGTCTGGCACAAGAATTGCTTAATCATGACTACCATTCTTGATTATGCATAACTTAAGGTAATTTTTATGTTTCAACGCACAGTGCTTTCGATGATTATGTTGGGTATTTTCGGGACATCATATGCAGAAGATTTTCAGGTTTTAAAGCAAATTACAGATCGTCCAACACAACTTCAGTCAGAGCAATATCCTCAATATTATTATGTCCCATCCACTTTAGAGACTATTACTTGGGGCTACTTACCCAATAAAGATGCGAAACCAGTACTTTCGGTACCATCTGGAAGTGTCGTTACCTTTGATACCGTCTCACACGAAGGCTTACTTGAAGATCAAGGGCGTGATGCAGAAAAATATTTTAAATCAAAAGGTGTTAAAGACAAATATATTCTTGATGAAGCTAAAAAAATTACCCAGTCAAAGCTTAAGCATGATTTCCATCGAGATGGACCACATATTGTAACCGGACCAATTGAAGTCCAAGGTGCCCAGCCCGGCGATATTTTAAAGGTAGAAGTCATCAAAGTTGAACCTCGTGTGCCTTATGGTGTAATTTCCAATCGCCATGGTAAAGGTGCATTAGTGGGTGAATTTCCTAAACGTACTCAACAAGCAGATGCCTCAGCACAACATCCTGAACGTTATGGTAATGTTTCAATATTTACACCCATAGAAAAAAATGCTACTGGCGAGTATGAAGGTGTATTAAAAACATCATCAGGTAAGGCGATTCGCTTTCCACTTAATCCCTTTATGGGCATTATGGGGGTCGCTGCAAATACCTCAGCACCAGTACATTCCGTTCCACCAGCAATGTATGGTGGCAATATTGATATCAATGAATTAGGTGCAGGCTCTACTGTTTATTATCCAATTCAGGTACCCGGTGCATTATTTTATACAGGAGACAGCCATTTTGCTCAAGGTGATGGTGAGGTGGCATTAACAGCGCTAGAAGCTTCTGCACGTGCAACGGTAAAATTAACCTTATTAAAAACTGGACGAGATCATATTCCAGGTAAACAAGTTCAGCAACCATTAGCAGAAAATGCAGAATTTTGGATTACACCAGGGTTAGATCCAGATCTTGATGAAGCAATGAAAAAATCTACGCGTGAAGCTATTCGCTTTTTAAATCAAGAATATGGTATTGATGAAGAAATTGCCTATGCCTATTTAAGTGCTGCAACCGATTTTGAAGTATCTCAAGTGGTCGACAAGACAAAAGGGATTCATGCCAAAATTAGAAAGGCTGATTTTAAAGAGTTTACGCCGAATACAACACCATAATAGATAACACAATACGCTTGTCGTTATGGTTCAATCGATCTCGCTACAGCATACATGTGCGAGATCGATTGAACAATCCAAAATTATGCCAAATAAACGCACAATAATGGCTATTCTATTTAATAGTAGATCAAGATTGATGATCGATAAAATAACGTCAGCTCAGCAATTAATTAAAAATTAAAATGCATATAGATAACGTAAATTAAATCGTGCATTTTCTTTAAAGGTATTCTCAACTTTAATATCACGGCCTAAGGTTAAAATAATAGAAGAGCGAGGATTAAAATTAATTTGTGTCCCTAACCAAAATTTAGTTTGTTGTGCAGCATCTGTTGTCACATCATCTAGCTTAACTTTGCCACCATTAAAATAAGAAATACCAGCCCTTAAATCATAATCATGATGGACTTGATAAAATAAATCTGCTTGTAATTGATAACCGGGATTTTGCTTTAAAGTTTGATGTTCAGCATAATCGTCATTTTTACCATAAAAAGTGACATCTGCTGTTAAATCAGTACCTAATTTCTCAGTAAATTTATTGACAAAACCAGTTTGTAAAGTCAGTTTATAACGATTTTCACCCATATTAAGTGCATCCTCTGAATGATAGTTTCCAGTAGGAATTGTTAAAAACGGCGTTATCCCCCATACACGACCTTTGAGTGGATCATTGAAAAATAAAATGGTATTTGCCAACATAATATCACCCAATACTCCAGATGATGTGCCTAAATCAGAGATATCTTGGGATGCTTTTAATCTCCCCACGGGGATAATAATCTGTGGTTCCATGACATAACCCTTAAATTGAGTAAACTGCACAAAACGGAATAATCCAACCATAGATTCTAATTTTACATTACCATCAACTTTTTGATTACCTTGATAAAGTGCATTACGCTGTGCATATTGACCATAAAATAAAAATACTGTGGTACCATCAGGTGCAGGCAAGTAATCTTTTGCATCCACATCCACAGCATGAGTAGGAACTGAAAATAAGATAAAAAGCAGTGTGAAAAATATATGGTTATAGCGAATTTCCATATTACGTTATCCATTTTATGACATGATAAATATCAAGATTATTCCAATATAATCCTGCTTGAATAAATTGAATGAATTAAGATTTAAACTTTAATATTTTTAACGACTACAGCTTGCTCACGTTGCTGTTTTTGCATATTGCAATAAAAAACAATGATGAAAGAACATAAAAAAACCATCAAGGTATATAGAATAAGCATATGATAATTGCCAGTATTTTCAATAAGCTGACCAGCAAGCATCGGACCAAATGCCAAACCACCACCGATTACTAGATTGGTAAAATTAATCAATTTTCCACTTTGATCCAGACTGGCTACAGTTGCTAAAACAAAAGGTGCAGAAAACATCCATGTAAATTTAAATAATAAAATTGAAACCACTAAAAATATTTTGGAAATATTATCTAGAAGTAAGCATAAAGAAAGAAAAAATAATCCATAACCAACTAAAATTAGATATAAACGATTGATTCGTCCACTCACAAAAGTCGCAATAAAACTTCCTGAAATACCGATCAAAGTTGAAATAGCAAGGACTGAATTAATCATATGACTATCAATATTGGCATGCTCCCCAATACTGCTCATAAACGTCCATACTCCCCCAATTGCACCATAAAAAAGTAAAGTCGCAATAATCGCGAATATTCCTAATCCAGATTTTTTAGCGACGGATACCTGAACGGCTATTTTCTTCTCAACCAGATAATTAGCAAAATATTTATGCAATGGAAATGCCAATACAATCGCAACTAACATCACGATAAAACAAGTGTTTAGACCCCAGTAATTAAATAATTGTGGAAAACAGTACAATGCAATTGCACCGAGCATGACTTGACCAAGCATCCAGTAGCTATATGCGCGATCAGGATTTTTGGTATAAGAACAGCTGGTAATGGTAACAATCATTAATGAACCACCTCCTAATGCCGAGATCGCACGACCAATCAACAACATTTCAAAACTGGTTGCCAGAATAGATAATAAATTTCCAATAAAAAATAATATTGCAAAATACTGAGCTGCTTTTTGGAAATTAATTTTCTTGGTCCAAATAAAGCCAGGTAATGTTGCACAGCTCATAAAACCTAATTCTATAAAGAAAAATAATCCTACTTGCGATGGAGTTAATAACCATTGTTTTGCCAATTGTTGAGCAAGCACTGGCGCTGCCATTAAAACCAACGGTGTAATGGCTGAAAAAATAAAGATTGCAAAAAGATGCATTTTTGAATCATAAATATTATTACGTATCATGTTGTAACTCCATTTATCTGGGCAATTAAGCCACACATTTAAGCTCTAGCTTTTGACACACGAACACACAATTAGTTAATATATTAACTAATTGTGTAAAAAATCATGAATGAAAAAATAAACTAAAATATAAAAACATCAGATCATCCTGAAGATAGAATAATCTGACGCATGTTGTTATTTTTCTTATTCAGCTGCCTGATGAATATGTATCGCCTGTTGCTGGGTAAACAACAGTAATCCCTCTAAAGCAAAAGAATAACCTTGACCTGACATCTTCCATCCACCAAATACTGCAGATGGTGATAAATCAGAGTGACTATTAATCCAAACCGTACCTGCTTCAATTTGACTTGCAAGCTGTCGTGCTTGTTCAAGATCTGATGACCAAACTGATCCTCCTAAACCAAATTCAGTATTATTCGCTCGCACAATTACTTCATTGATATCCTTAAATTTAATCAATGGTAATACTGGACCAAATTGTTCTTCGTCCACCAAACGTACGCCTTCTTGTAGATTGGTCATAATTGTTGGACGAATATAATAGCCTTGTTCTGGTTGTATTGAACTTGTCGTTCTCACTTGAGCACCATGAGCTACGGCATCGGCAATCAGTTCTTTGACTTTGAGATATTGTTGTTTATTCTGTAATGGACCAATCTGTGTTGCGGCATTTAGACCATTACCGACTACTTGTGCATCCGCAATTTGAGCCAGTTTTTCAGCAAGGGCATCGTAAATATTGCAATGAACATAAAGTCTTTTTAAAGCGGCACAAGTTTGTCCACAATTTAAAAACGCAGAACCAAATATTTTTTGTGCGACATCATCCAGATTTTCAATATCATCCAGCACAATACCAGCATCGTTTCCACCAAGCTCTAACACAACACTTTTTAATGAGCCCACTGCATGCGATAAAATACTTTGTCCAGTGCGGGTAGAACCCGTAAATGTGATCTTAGAAATTTGTGGATGTTCACTCAGATATTGTCCAATATCGCCATGACCCAACACCAGATTACATACGCCACGAGGTAAATGACGATTGATAATTTCAACCAGTTTGAGTGTACTTAATGGTGTATATTCTGAGGGTTTATTTACAACACAATTTTTTGCTTTTAACGCTGGAAAAATTTGCCATACAGCAATCATAAATGGCCAATTCCAAGGTGTGATTGAAGCTACAACCCCCAATGGACGATGATGAATTTCAATTGTTTTTTCACCCTCAATCATCACTTGAACTGGAATCTGTAGCGCTTGAATACTTTCTATCCAGGCAATTCCTCCCATCACTTCAGTATGTGCTAAGGCAAGAGGCTTACCTTGTTCTAGACTAATTAATTGAGCAATCTCATCTTTTTGTAACATTAAATCAGCAACAATCTGACTGAAGAGCATATTAACTTCTGTATCAGTATATTTTTTCCATTGCTGAAATGCTGTTGCTGCAGCTTGAATCGCATCATCGACTTGTGTTGTTGTTGCTCCATTGAGTTGCGTTATGATGGACTCATCGGCTGGATTAATCACATTGAATATGTTCCCTTGACCTTGAACATGATGACCATTGATTAGCATATAATTCATTTAAACATCCTTTTTATTTAATGGTATCGTTTTAAGTCGATTGAATCAGTATATCCACACCTTTTTCTGCAACAGCAATCGTAGGTGCATTGGTATTACCGCTTGGTAGACATGGAAATACTGAACAATCTATAACAGATAAGCGCTGAACCCCATGTACTTGTAATGACAGGTTCACCACAGAGTTTTCAGTCATTGTCCCCATTCGACACGTGCCCACAGGATGGAATGTGGTCCGACAACTCGAACGGACAAACTCCTCTAAAGCAGTTTCATCGTCATGTATTTCGACTTTAGGTGAAAATATCTCCGTTAATTGATCTTTTAACGATGGCATAGCAAGTAGATCTAAACCAAATCGGGTTGCACGAATCATTCCTTTCACATCATCTGGATGTGAAAGTAGGTTACCCATAATTTTAAGTTTATCTTTTGGATCACGACTATTTAATAAAATTTCACCACGTGATTTTGGTCTCAGTAAACAATTTTTAAGAGTAATGCCATGCGTACGCCCTCGCCCAATACCATCTGGATCATCCCAAGTATCCAGTCCTGGCAAAAAATGAGCCTGTACATCAGGGCGTCCTTCACCATTACTATCTAAGAATGCACCACCTTCTAAAATATTTGAACTGACGACACCTGTTCGGGTTAATAACCACTGTATGCCATTTTTAATTTTGGTCATGCCCTGATCTTGACCGTACAGTGAAATAGGTGCTTTGGTTTGTGCATTTAATGACACATGGAGATGATCTTGATAGTTTTTCCCCACAGGTAAATCGGTAATTACTGGAATATTCAAAGATTCAAGATGTGCTCTTGGTCCAATACCCGATAACATCAAAATTTTAGGTGTACCAATTGAACCCGCAGACAATACAATCTGTTTTCGTGCCTTAAATTGATACTGCTGAGCATTAATTTCACAATCAATAGATGTAGCCACATGATTCTCAAAATTAATTTTTTGTACTACAGCATTTAATTTAAGCTCTAAATTTGGATTTTGGCGTACAGATTGCAAAAATGTTGCTGAAACACTGGCACGAGCACCATCTTTAGTTGTGGTTTGAAAAAATCCTACACCTTGCTGATGAGCCGCATTAAAATCCGTTACATAAGGCAGGCCGAGTTCCTGACCTGCGCGTATAAATGCCATACTTAACGGATGTCTAAAACGATTTTCACTCACACTCAATAAGCCATTAGTACCATGATATGGCCCTGCTAGACTTTCATTTGCTTCAGATTTTTTAAAATATGGTAGAAGATCATCAAAACTCCAACCAGTACATCCATAATGAGTTGCCCATTCATCATAATCTTCACGATGTCCTCGCAAATAAATCATACCATTGACAGAGCTACTACCGCCCAATACCTTACCCTGCGCACATGTCATTCTTCTATTATGCGTGTTTGGATCTGGCTCAGTGGTATAATCCCATGTTTTTGTTGGAATAGCTTCAGAAAGTCCTGCTGGCATTTTAATACATAGTGCCTGATCATCTCCTCCAGCCTCAAGCAATAACACACTGCCTTTACCCTGCTCAAGCAAACGTGTTGCAATTACACACCCTGCTGAACCTGCACCACAAATAATATAATCATACTCTTTAACTTCCATATTAAAACTCTCTTAGAGGCTGCCAAGTTTGTAAAAACTTAAATCATGAATCTATTTACATTTAATTAATATATTAATTAAATATGAAAAATATGATTATCGCAACATTTTTTATACGTAAATAAATTTTATTAAATATATTAACTATTTAGTTATACCCAATTTTTTATATTTTTATTTTAATTCAATTTAGCTGTTAATATTATACTAAAATATAACATGTCAAGTAGATATAAGATTAGCAATCATTCCAGTACCATCCTTAAGCTCAAATGATAAATTGAAATCATGAATAAGCAGCATGCTATCATGGCGAAATCGCTATTGCTCATCGCTAAATCAATCATCACAATTTAAATGATATGTTTAATATTATGCTTGATTAAGCGATTTAAAATTAATCAGAAAACAGTTAAGATAAAAACAATAAAAAAAAACCTCAATCATTAAGATTGAGGTTTTTTAAAATTCTGGAGCGGGAAACGAGACTCGAACTCGCGACCCCAACCTTGGCAAGGTTGTGCTCTACCAACTGAGCTATTCCCGCAGTGGCACGAATTATAAAGGCTTTACAACAATTGTCAATACAAGCCAGAATGTTTGCTTAATTAATCAGCACGTCGCCACAATGTTCCTTGACGCGTATCTTCTAAAATTACACCTTGATCCAATAATTCATGACGAATTTCATCAGCACGTGTAAAATCTTTGGCTTTTTTTGCAATTTGACGCTGCTCAATTTTCTCTTCAATTTCTGTTTCAGATAATGCCAGCGCGTTTTGCCCTATATCAGATTTTAAAAATTCATCAACATTATACTGAGCCAATGCTACAATATCCAACAAGTGACGCAGGGTAGAATAATACAATACAGCTTGTTCAGACTGTTGTTCTTTAACTGCACGATTTAACTCTTTATTCAGATCAAATAAAACGGCCAATGCTTCTGAAGTATTAAAGTCATCACACATAGCTGTATTAAAGCGTGCCACAAAACTTTCCGCCAATGTTTCGACTGTTGTTTCACCATATTGTTGCTGGTAGGCTTTAAAAGAATGATAAAAACGAGTCAATGCCGTTTTTGCTTCTTTTAATGCTACATCAGAAAAATTGACCGGACTACGGTAATGAGAAGAGATGATAAAGTAGCGAATGACTTCAGGATGAAATTTTTCCATCACATCTCGAATAGTAAAAAAATTACCTAAAGATTTAGACATTTTTTCACCATCAACATTAATAAAGCCAACATGCATCCAATAGTTAACATATTGTTCGCCAGTTGCAGCTTCACTTTGAGCAATTTCATTTTCATGATGGGGAAACATTAAATCGGAACCACCACCATGAATATCAAAATGATTACCCAAACAGCATGTTGACATTGCAGAGCATTCAATGTGCCAACCTGGACGACCATTCCCCCAAGGAGAATGCCATGATGGTTCATGTGCTTTTGCATGTTTCCATAGTACAAAGTCAAAAGGATGTTTTTTATCAACCTCTACATCAACACGCTCAGATGCACCTGCTTGCATATCGTCCAATTTACGTCCAGAAAGACGTCCATATTGGTTAAATTTTTCAACAGCAAAATACACATCACCATTTGTTGCAGGATAAGCGGCACCATTATCAACCAAACGATGAATCATATCTTGCATTTGTGTAATGTATGCTGTGGCACGTGGTGCTTCATCTGGTGCTAAACATCCTAAATTTTTAGCATCCTCATTCATAGCCTGAATAAAGCGATCCGTCAAAGCCTGAATACTTTCGCCATTTTCGTGTGCACGTTTGATAATTTTATCATCAATATCGGTAATATTACGCACATATTTAACTTGCCAACCTTGGCTACGTAAAAAACGAATAATATAGTCAAATGCAACCATAACGCGAGCATGACCGATATGACAATAATCATAAACTGTCATACCACATACATACATATCAATATGTCCCTCAACACGTGGAACAAATTCAACTTTTTTACGTTGCTCTGAATTATATAGAACAAATGGCTGCATAGGTCTTCAATATGAATATAATAAACGATCCATCATCTTAACCTAAGCTTTACTATTCATAAAGTTTTAAGATTTATTTTTCATATCTAATTCATTAAAAATACATAAATTATTGATAGATCAAGCAATAAAATACTGTTTTGTTTAAAAAATTATAAAAATGGTCAGCATAAACTGACCATTATATACAGAAAAGCAGATGCTGATTAAAATCAAATAACACTATTTTACTTAAGCAGAATACACTTTCTTTTTAACGAGCACTGAACCTACAGAATATCCCGCACCAAATGAACATAAAACACCATATTCACCATCATTCACCTCGTGCGCCGTACGATGTAATGCAATCATCACACCAGCAGAAGAAGTATTGGCAAATTCATCCAAAATAATCGGAACTAGCTCAGGTTGGGCATGCTCTTTACCGACAATTAATTTTAAAATCAATTCATTCATACTGGCATTGGCCTGATGTAACCAATAGCGTTTTACAATAATTGGATCAATTTTATGATCCTGCAATTGTTGACGGATCATTTTGGCGACGAGTGGGCAAACCTCTTTAAACACTTTACGCCCATCTTGTGCAAAACGATTATTATCAATATCAGCATCAACTTCACTTAAATTTAAGAAGCCGAAATTATTACGAATATTATTTGAAAATTGTGTAAACAGATCAATATCGACTATCTCAAATCCTGTTTTAGTCTCCGTATTCTCAATAATTGATGCCGTAGCAACATCACCGAAAATAAAATGACAATCACGCGAACGAAAATCGGTATGTGCAGAAGTAATTTCAACATTGACCAACAATACACGACGAGCACCAGAACAAATAGCGTCATAGGCTTGTTTCAGGCCGAATGTAGCAGCAGAACACGCAACGTTCATATCATAAGCATAACCCTGAATACCCAAAGCCGACTGAATTTCAATCGCTACTGCCGGATATGCACGCTGTAAATTAGAACACGCCAATATCACCACATCAATTTCATCAGCAGTTACCTTGGCATTTAGCATTGCTTGCTTTGCCGCAATCACTCCCCATTCAGCCTGTAATGATAGCGCATCATTTGGACGCTCATATAAATTTGGACGCAAACGATCAATATCTAGAATGCCAGTTTTCTCAACCACATATCTTCTTTTAACACCAGATGCTTTCTCAATAAAGTCAGCACTAGAACCTCGACGTTCCTCTAATTCACCAGCTGCAATTTGATCAGCATTTTCTTGATTATAACGGTCTACATAAGCATTTAAACTTTCAACCAATTCCTCATTGCTAATAACATCATTTGGATGATATAACCCGGTACCTGTAATACGAATGCTCATGTATATTTCCTCTTCATATGTTGTGTATATTAACTGATTGCAAGCCGTTCCCATAATTTTTGCAACCGGGTGGATGAAACTGGCATTTTTGTTTTCATCGGTTGTGAAAACAATGAAATACGTAATTCTTCAACCATAAAATAAAGATCTTTTAGTCGTTCGTCATGTTTAAACTTAAATAGTTTTTCCATCCAAGGATCAATATCTTCAATTGCAGCTTGATCACGCTGCAAGTTATGTGATAAGCGATCAAGACGTAAAATCAGCGCTTTTAAATACCGTGGAAACTCACACCAAACCTCTAATGGCTTAATATAAACAAAATTAGCCAAACTCATTAAATCTAGCTGATCTTCGATATCATTAATACTCATCGAAAATATTGTAGGATCTAAATATAATAATTTTCGGCGTATATCTTGCCACTGTATGTAAATATCATTTAAGTCTTGTAGTACTTTTTGACCATGCGTTAAAAATGAAGCTTTGACTCGACCTAATAGTATTTCAAATTCTGCTATATTGACAGGAAGGCTATCGATAGCACTTTGCAACGTTGCGTAAATCAGCATGTGCTCTAATTGTGCTTTATCCCCTAAAGGTGCATAGGCCAATGCCAATGGTTTTGAAATCTGTTTTTTTAACTGTCGAGTCAGATCACCTAACTGCATATGTATCAAACGAATAATGCCTTCACGATGCTGTTTAATAGCGACCATTTGTTCGTTAAATGTTTGTATCACAACACCAGATTCATCTTTAAGTTGTAAATCTGCAAATACTTTACTTGGTACCAATGCTTGATATTGTTTAACAATAACACCCGTTACTTTTTGCGAGGCTTCAAAAGTAAACTTTTCAGGGAATGTTTTAAACTCACCATTCAGCTGTTTTACTGGGCTATGTGTCTCTGTACGACAGCGTATTTTTAACTCAGCTAAATTACGTCCTTGTTCTAAAACATGCCCTTTTTCATCAATAATTTTAATCAAGGGCATTAAGTAAGGATCAAGACGATCTAAAGAGAAATCTTTTTCCGTAATCTGTTCGCCACGTAATTGAAATGCTAAATAGGTTAAAATATGCTGCTGCAAATGTTGTACATCAACATGTTGTAACAACTTTTTGGCTGTATCTGGAATAGGAACGACATGACGACGCTTTTCTTTTGCTAAGCTTTTTAATAAAGCTTCAATCAAATCTTGTCGCCAACCAGGAATTCCCCAAGACCAGATATTCTCATCTACTTGTGCCAAAGCTTGCAATGGAATCTTAACCGTTGCACCATCTTCATCATGACTTGGATCAAAGCGATAACTTACCGCTAAACGCAAACTACCATTATGCAAGTAATCTGGGAACTGCTGCGTTGTTGGTCGATCATCAAGCCATAATGCATCATCTTCGATAAAAAGATAACGTGATTGCTGAGTTTCTACTGTTGCACGCCAATCTTCAAAACTACGTCGACTGGCTACTTCAGCAGGAACCTTGGCCGCATAAAATTGATAAATGGTTTCCTCATCAACCACCAAATCTCGGCGTCGTAATTTATCCTCAACTCGCTCAACCTCTTCAAGTTTCAATAAATTATGTTTTAAAAATGCAGGTACAATTCCCAAATGACCCGTTGTTAAAGCATCACGCAAAAAAATCTCATGTGCAGCAGCCTGATCTACTTTTTCATAATTGATCAGACGTTTTGGCTCAACAATCAAACCAAATAATGAAATTTGATCATAGGCATTCACTACACCTGCTTTTTTTGACCAATGCGGTTCAAAATAATGATGTTTAAGTAAATCACCTGCTGCCAATAAAATCCATTCTGGTTCTATTTTAGCCAGAGTACGTAAATATACTTGTGAAGTTTCAACCATTTCAAATGCCATAACCCAAGGGGTATTACTTTTATGCAATGTTGAAGCTGGGAATACTCGTGCCTTTTGCTGACGCACTGCCATAAACACATTACGTTCATCTGTTTTATTGGCAATAAAAGATAATAATCCTGTTAACAAGGCACGATGTAAATTTTCATAACTGGCTTTTTTCTCATTAAAAGAAAGTTTTAATGCTTTGGCCAAATCAACCAATTGTTCATAGGTTTTTTTCCATTCGCGTAAACGCAACCAACTCAAAAAATGCTGTCGTGCAAAGCTGCGTCGTTTATTTTCACTCATGCCATCACGATGCGCATGTAATGTTTCCCACAGTTTTAAATAAAATAAAAAATCAGAGTCTGCTTCACGAAATAATGCATGCTTTTGATCCGCCTGCATCTGTTTATCAGCAGGACGTTCGCGTGGATCCTGTACAGCCAGTGCAGCAACTATAATCAACACTTCATTTAAAGCACCAAAATGTGCACCCCCCAGAATCATTCGCGCCAAACGTGGATCAATTGGCATTTTCGCCATTTGTTGACCAATTTTACTCAAACTGGTGATAGGCTGTGCTTTTTTTACTGCGAGCTTAGATTCAGTGGAAATCTGTTGTGATTTAACTGACATTGCACCAAGCTCAATTAACAACTTGCGGCCATCATTAACTAAACGATGATCTGGTGGTTCAATAAAATCAAATTGCTCTAACTGCCCCAAGCCTAAGCTCTGCATTTGTAAAATTACAGATGCTAAATTTGTCCGCTTAATTTCAGGCTCGGTAAATTCTGGCCGGCTTAAAAAATCTTCCTCACTATATAAACGAATACAAACACCAGGTGCAATACGGCCACAGCGCCCTTTCCGCTGATTGGCCGCAGCTTGTGAAACAGCTTCAATCGGTAAGCGTTGCACACGTGACCGATAGTTATAACGAGAGATACGTGCAAAACCACTATCAATCACATAACGAATATTGGGTACAGTAAGTGCTGTTTCAGCAACGTTAGTGGCAATAATAATCCTTCGCCCCGATCCAGCAGTATTAAAAATTTTTTGTTGTTCAGCGAGTGCTAAACGTGCATACAACGGCAATATCTCAGTATGTTTAGGACCATATTTCAGCAGTGTTTCTTGTAATTCACGAATTTCTTGTTCTGTGCTGGCAAAAATCAAAATATCGGCATGCTGTGGATGCCCTTTTTGCTGAGCATCTTGTAAACACTCTTCTACTGCTGCAACAACTGCACGAGGTAAGTTTTCTTCAAACTGATCAAACTCATCATCGTCACTTCCGACGATATTCAGCTCAGAGATAGGACGATAACATACCTCAACAGGAAAACTACGCCCTTCTACCGTAAAAACTGGCGCATGATTAAAATATTGACTAAAGCGATTCACATCTAAAGTTGCTGATGTAATAATCACTTTTAAATCTTTACGACGTGGTAAAAGCTGTTTGAGATACCCCATGATAAAATCAATATTTAATGAACGTTCATGTGCTTCATCAATAATAATAGTATCATATTTGGTCAGATAGCGATCACTGGCCAATTCAGCCAATAAAATACCATCGGTCATTAAACGAACAATTGAGTCTTGTGAACCTTGTTCATTAAAGCGTACTTTAAATGAAATAGACGCTCCCAGCTTTTCTCCCACCTCTTCTGCAATACGTTGTGATACGCTACGTGCAGCCAAACGACGTGGTTGCGTATGTCCAATTAAACCCGTTAAACCGCGTCCTGCAAGCATTGCAATCTGAGGTAATTGCGTTGTTTTACCAGATCCTGTTTCACCCGCTACAATAATTACTTGATGCTGTTGAATCGCAGCAATCAATTCATTTTTATATTGCGTAACAGGTAAATCTTGATTTAATTGAATATTAGGAATACGTGCTATACGCTGACGAACATGATGATTTGAACGCTGAAATAACGCTTGATATTGTTCTTCATTTGCATCCCTGCCTTTACGTAGTCGATTTAAACGATGATGGTCGCGAGCCATCACAAGCTGATCTACATTTAAATGACAATGCACGAAATAAAATTCCTAAAATAATAACAATGGCCTATTTTACGCTGTAATGACTATAAGAGAAAGCCAATGATTTTTGATAAATTTCAATTTTTTTTATTTTATCCCTTGAATTTAATCATCACTGTCATCATGTATAACGATGCAATACGAAATGTTGATTTTTATTTAAAGCCATCATCCGGCTTAAATATAAATAGGATTTATAAACATGTTGCTCATATTCACAACCTGATCAGTGTGCAATGATATATGCCGATAAAATTGATAATCTGCTTCGACTCAGACTACTTTTTATGATCAATTGATATCAAAACACACTTGTTGTAAATATGTTTAATGACATGATTAGTCATATTAAATACATATATTTATAGCTAAAATCCTCGAACAATCAGCAAATCTTTTGCTCGTGGTATTGATAATATTATGCTAATTCGGTTTTTCCGATTTTAATAATGTAAAAATACCATTTCAGCAATCGAAAAGAATTCGTTAATCTAATGGATATTAAATACTCACCTCAATCATGGAGACAATGATGAGCTTAATTAATACTGAAGTTAAACCTTTCCAAGCAACTGCATATCATAACGGTCAATTCGTTGAAGTTTCTGAAGCAAACTTCAAAGGCAAATGGTCAGTTGTATTCTTCTATCCAGCTGATTTTACTTTTGTTTGCCCAACTGAACTTGGTGACCTTGCTGACAACTATGCAGAATTCCAAAAATTAGGCGTAGAAATCTACTCAGTATCAACTGATACTCATTTTACACACAAAGCTTGGCACGATTCTTCTGACGAAATCAAAAAAATCCAATATGTGATGGTTGGTGACCCAACTTGGACATTGGCTAAAAACTTTGATGTATTAATTGAATCTGCTGGTCTTGCTGACCGCGGTACTTTCGTGATTGATCCAGAAGGTAAAATTCAAATCGTTGAAATCAATGCTGGTGGTATTGGCCGTGATGCTCAAGAACTTCTTCGCAAAGTTAAAGCAGCTCAATACGTACACGCTCACCCAGGTGAAGTTTGCCCAGCAAAATGGAAAGAAGGTGATGCAACATTAGCACCATCAATTGATCTTGTTGGTAAAATCTAATTTGATTTAGATTTAATATAAAGAACCACGCTTCTGCGTGGTTTTTTTTATGTCAATATTTTACAATTTTGCTATATACACTTGCCTTAAATTTAAGTTAGTTATAAATTAAAACAACCACATGATCTCAATTTGACGATATATTTCACTCACAATAATATTGAGTTGGTATATCTCAAAAATCAAATGAGGAGAAAATAGCGATAAAATATAATTAACCATCCAATTGAAATTCACACACTATCTCTATAAATAAATGATGATAAAAAGAGGTTGCTTATGGGAATAACAAATGTCGTCACATTTTGGAACTACAATACTACTTCAAAATATTTAAAAATTTTTTATAATGATGGAACGGCAGATCTATTTCATCCGGTGCCTCAAGTGATTTTTGATCATTTAGTCCGATCACAAGATAAGCGTCATTTTATTAAAAAAAATTTAGAATACAACTTACTCTTTACACGTATTTCATTACAATAAAACAAGATGATATTAATGCATGATGTTGAGATCATGCATTAATCATCAATATAATCATGCTGATCTTCTGAGTAACCACTGACCAACAATAATCCAGCCCCTATATTTAAAGTTGAAATCAATAACCGAGAATCACATTGAATCTGTTGAATAAAATCATCTACTTGTGTGGCATGTGAAATAACATTATCGACCACCAATAGACTACCTTTTTGTTTTAACATTTGATGTAAATAAGGCCAATATTTAACATATTGATCACGTTCAGCATCCAAAAGAATAAGATCAAACTTTTGTGTCGTATGTTGTAAAAAATCAAGTGCATCAATGATATGAAACTGAATAATCTCGTGTAGTTGAAAGTCTTTAGCATATTGTTGAGCTTGCTGTGAGCGCTGAGTATCAATTTCAAGCGTATGCAACTCACCCTGTGTTTGCTGTAAGGCTTGCGCTAACCATAATGTTGAATAGCCTGTTGATGTACCTATTTCTAAAACACATTGCGATTGTTGAGTACGAATTAAAATCGACAAAAATTTTGCAGACTCTGTTTCAATATTACGATACTTGTCCAAACGATCCTTTTGCTGAAGATCATGTGCTTTAAATTGTTGATAAAGCACTTGCATCTGCTGTTCAAAATGATATAAATCCATAAATAGCTTTCCCATTAATACATATACTTCATGCCATCAAGTATCATGCTTGACAGCGCATGATTTGAATCAGCAAAACAAAAACTATCGGATCATGTACCAATAACTGTTGTGATTTCTATTTGCTTTTATCATACATTCTATCTATGCCTAGTAAAAATGACGATAGCATGGGAGCATCAAAACTTAAGAAAATATCAATCAAAATTAAATCCAAATAATATCTAAATGCTTTGCGATATAGATACCATCACGACAACACGAAATCATCTGAATACATTAAGGCTACAAGGGTTGTATCCGCTTAAATCGCGGAATAATCTCATCATTAATATTGATGTGCTCTAAAAACATCGTCAGTGGTCTCACCCATAATGAATAATCACCATATAAACATTGATAAATGACTAGCTCCTCGCCTGTCTCACTATGTTTTGCTACTGAAAATACTTGATAGAGTTGACCTTTATAGTGTTGATAAATGCCTTGTTCAATATGCATTACGCTTCCTTATAATAATCCATTTATACCGTAGCTGATCGGATTCAAGCAAATCATAATTAAATATAATTGCATTATAATTTAACTGAATTTAATTTGAGCTAAAGTAAGTTTAATCAATAAAATAGCATATTTTAATCACAACATCGTCTATATTTTTTAGCTGATGATCTATTGCTTTAGCTGGTATTTCACTTAAAAAAGCGATAGCTGCAATCGTTAATTAAATTCATCATTTTGATGAATGAAAACATTAAAGATGAATCTAGTTACATTAAAATTGGATTGTAGTCATCTTAAGTAATACATTGATAGCATGGTTTAAAGCGATATCGTATCTATGATTCAGGTTGATTTATGTTCATTATCGATAACTTATCTTGATTTTATCTAATTAAACCTCATATTAGTTAAAGAACCACATCTTAGTTTGTGATAATATTCTCGAACTTTCAATTCACAAAAACGATCAAATATATAAATATAAACTGTTTTCACAATTATTGGGTTTATATTATGATATCCCTATTCACTACATAATGACGCCTTTGGAGATGTTAGCCATGTTAGATCAAAATACAACACAGCAATTAAAAGTACTACTTGAACGTCTAGAAGGGCCAATTGAGTTGGTTGCAACTTTAAATGACTCCGAAAAGTCAGATAAAATTAAAGAATTAGTGACCGAAATTGCAGCATTATCAGATCAAGTTAGTGCTCGTTTTGATGGTGATAATGCGCGTGTACCAAGCTTTGGTATTGCCAAAGCAGGTCAGCAACCACGTGTATTTTTTGCTGGTTTGCCGATGGGGCATGAATTCACTTCCTTAATTTTAGCCTTATTACAAACTTCTGGTTATGCACCAAAGGTTTCTGATGAGATGCTGAATAGTATTAAAAATTTAAACTTAACTGCAGATTTTGAAGTATTTGTCTCACTTAGCTGTCATAACTGTCCCGATGTGGTTCAGGCACTGAATTTAATTGCGATTTATAATCCACACACGACGGCAACCATGATTGATGGTGCATTTTTCCAAGATGAAGTTGAAGCACGTAAAATCATGGCCGTACCGATGGTGTTCCAAAATAATCAACATATCGGTCAGGGTCGTATGACACTGGAGGAAATTGTTGCCAAACTTGATCAAAATTCGGCAGCAAAAGAGGCGGCTAAAATTAATGCCAAAGATGCCTTTGATGTCTTAGTCATTGGTGGTGGACCTGCTGGAAATACCGCTGCAATTTATGCAGCACGTAAAGGGATTCGTACTGGTATTGTCGCTGAACGTATGGGAGGTCAAGTGATGGATACCATGGATATTGAAAACTTTACCTCAATACAAAAAACACAAGGGCCTAAATTTGCTGCTGAAATGGAAGCACATGTTCGTGAATATGGTGTTGATATCATTAACTTACAACGTGTTACACAGCTAAAAGGTGCTGATCAGACAGCCGATGGTTTGGTTGAAATCCAGTTAGACAGTGGCGCACAACTAAAATCAAAAACAGTAATTTTATCTACCGGTGCACGCTGGAGAGAAATGAATGTTCCTGGTGAGGCGGAATACCGTACTCGTGGTGTTGCATACTGCCCGCATTGTGATGGACCGTTATTTAAAGGTAAACGTGTTGCAGTAATTGGTGGTGGTAACTCTGGTGTTGAAGCAGCGATTGATCTTGCGGGGATTGTAGAACATGTGACATTGATCGAATTTGATACCAAATTACGTGCAGATCAAATTTTACAAGATAAGTTAAACAGTTTAAGCAATACAACCGTCATTAAAAATGCCTTATCAACAGAGGTGGTCGGTGATGGCAGTCAAGTCACTGCTTTAAAATATCAAGACCGTGCTACCAATGAAATCAAAACATTACAACTTGCTGGGATCTTTGTACAAATTGGTTTATTGCCAAATACAGATTTTCTGAAAGGCAGTGAGGTTGCACTTTCCAATCGCGGCGAAATCATAATTAATGAACGCAATGAAACCAATGTAAAAGGTGTATTTGCAGCAGGTGACTGCACCACTGTTCCATATAAGCAGATTATTATTGCTTCTGGTGAAGGTGCTAAGGCGTCATTATCTGCTTTTGATTATATGATTCGTTCTGGACAGTAACACTCAGCAAATAATGGCGATATTATAGCCTATAAATAATATCATGCTATCGTCTTTTATATAAATGCCAAAAGGCGACTATCTTACTGGATAGTCGCCTTTTTTATGACTCAGCATACATCGAAAATACAAATTACATAAGCGCTACAATATTGCTATCTTGCAAGAACTTTATTTCCTCTATATTCTGTGCTTACTCAACTGTTTTGAGTTACAACTAAAAGGAAAATGAAAATGAAAAAATTACTTGTTGCTTTAGGTCTCACTGTTGCTGCTACAGTATTACTTGTAGGCTGTAAAAAAGATAAAGCACCTGAAACAGAAAGCGCAGCTTCTCAAGCAAGTGCTCAAATGAATACAACCTCAACTCAAGAAGCAAGTGCAGCAGATAGTCAAGATAAAGCAGCAAAATAATAGCATAGCCTATTATTTCATCGTCCCAGATGATGTAAAATGACTATATTGTGATTGTGCATTCACTTTAAATAAATTTTAGATTCTAACAACTTAAAAGCTCAATCATATCAGTAAGATGAGTAAAATAATATCCTATACTCAAAGCTCTCTTCGGAGAGCTTTTTATCTCAATATAATTTCTTCATCTATTTTCATGCCAAACCATAGATAAAATATTCATAAAAAAAGACCGAGTCATATTCATCATACTCGGTCTTTCGCAACAATATTGGTGATATGCAAATTATTTAGATATCACCAAACAATACATTCATCTACAAAAATTAAAGATTGCTATGTTTTTTCAACGTTAAATCAAGTTGTTCTTTATCTAAGGCATTATCCCAACGTGCAACAACAACCGTTGCACATGCGTTACCCACCAAGTTTGTCAACGCACGACATTCAGACATAAAACGATCGATACCTAAAATCAGTGCCATACCAGCTACAGGAACTGCCGGAACAACTGAAAGTGTTGCAGCAAGCGTAATAAATCCTGCACCTGTTACCCCAGCTGCACCTTTAGAGCTAATCATTGCCACCAACAACAAAGTCACTTGCTCACCAAGCGATAAATCAATATTACATGCCTGAGCAATAAACAATGCTGCCATAGTCATATAAATGTTAGTACCATCAAGGTTAAATGAATAACCCGTTGGAATTACTAAACCAACAACAGATTTTTCACAACCTGCTTTTTCCATTTTATCCATTAAACTTGGTAAAGCTGCTTCGGAAGAACTCGTACCCAAAACCAACCATAATTCATCTTTAATATAACGAACCAGATCAATGATTGAGAAACCATTATATCTTGCAACCGCACCCAAAATAACCAAGATAAATAAGAGAGAGGTGATATAAAATGTCGCAATTAATAGAATCAAATTACCAATACTAGAGATCCCATATGCGCCAATCGTAAATGCCATAGCACCAAATGCACCCAATGGCGCAAGTTTCATCAACATGCCAACCAATTTAAATACAGGTGTAGTCAGGTTATTTAAGAATTCAGTAATCGGTTTACCTTTTTCACCAACACTTGCCAGCGCCAAACCAAATAGCACTGCTACAAATAAAACTTGTAGAATATCACCACCAACCAATGGGCTCACCAAGGTTTTTGGGATAATATTCATAAAGAAATCAACAATAGAAGCATCGTGTGCTTTTTCTACATAGGTCGCAACCTTGTCACTATGCAGCGTTGATGGATCGATATTCAATCCTTTACCTGGTTGAACTAAATTGGCAATAATCATACCAACAACCAATGCAAGGCTGGAAAATGACAAGAAGTAAAGCATTGCTTTACCTGTAACACGTCCCACTGACCCCATGTTGGTCATGCCAGCAATACCTGTTGCAACTGTTAAGAAAATGACTGGAGCAATAATCATTTTCACAATTTTAATAAATGCATCACCAAGTGGCTTTAAGCTTTCGCCATATTCTGGATAGAAATGACCAAGAATAATACCTGCAATAATTGCAACAATAACTTGAACATACAAAATTTGGTAGAACTTTTGCTTTTTAGGCGGTTGAGCATGCTCATCAACATGAATATCCATGGGAGAGACCTTTTAAATTGGAAGAAACAAAAAATTGAATAAGTATCAATTTTTATGATGACTACATCATAAATACAAATAACCTATATATAAGAAGATCTAAATTAACAGCGTAATTTTAAATAAAGTAGATTTAATATAGCAAGCGTATATCTAAACCCTTAGTCTTATATACATCCTTAATTTAGCTGATATCCGAGTTTAATTTAACCTAAAATGCTTCATTTTTTTATAGATTAAATTTATCAATCACACTCAATAAAGACTTTAATTAAATAAGAAAAATGTAAAACTACCGATTGCAAATAATTAACACCAAGTCTATATATATCAGAACTTTAAGATAAAATAATGCGTTAAATTGACAACAAATATATAACAAAAAAAATATATTTAATAGAAAAAATATATTAAACATATTAAAAACACTAACAGCAAGTCATTTTTTGCTCAATTAGACTTAAGCATTGAATAGATTAAAGAAATCATATGCATAATATTTTTGAATTGCCGTTCAGTTTTAATGAATAATGATATGAAATTAAATTTATATTTTTGAAAAAAAAATGAAACTACGCATCAATTTGGATCAAAGCAGGTATTTTTCATCCAAAATACCGCTAATTTCAAAAAATTAAAATCATGACTTATGGTGAATAACGATTTCACCACCAGCCGTGATCAAGATAAATATTCATATCTATTTTTAAAAAACCACAAGAAATCATTTTAAGAAAAAAGAAAAGTTGCTGGTTTTGTTATGATGAAAGCAATCACTATTCGGTAGACTGCAAAGCAGATTTTAAATTACATCCATACCCCATTACCTGCTGAACCTGACGATACGAAGTATAACGATTTAAAATAAAATCATAAAATTGATTAGCTGATGCAAAATTTTTGCTTAAGTCTTCCTGATCACTATTTGGAAGTTGGACATCATTTAATAATTTTAAATTATAATGACCTAAACGATACATCTGAGTGAAATAGTCATTCATTAACTGGCAATATGCTATTTTTGTTGGCTTAAGTGCAGTGCTTGCAACCAAATGCAGATTTAAACTTTTGAGATTATTAGGGTCTAAAGGATATTGATTGGCAAAAGCTAAACTTTCCACCTGTTTAAATTTTTTAAAATCGATCACCAATTTATGATTAAGTTGTTCAAAGCGCTGCTGTAACAGAATTGCATTCTCAACTTGATAGCTCGCTTTGTCTACTTGAATTTTTTCCTGTTCTGACTGTGAACAAGCCGTTAATAATATGCTGGTCAGTGCAGTCGCCCAAATTAACCGCTTCATAATTTCTCTCAAATGTTTAACACGATCCAATCTAAAATATTGAAGTATCTACAAACATCAAATAAATAATTAATTCTGCTTATAACACTTAAATATTTTTAACTCTTTATTGATATCTTTTAAAGTATCAAAACCATAATCTTTATGGATATATCGAATACTATTGAATCATCACATATACTTCCTGATCTAAAAATAGAATTTTACGCTCAAACTCGCCAAGAAAAAGCAATATCATGCTACTTTTATCTTGCTTAGAATTTTACCCACCTATTTAACAACAAAATAATGAATATTATTTGCCAACAGATTACTTATTGGGCAAAGTAATCCTAAACAGTCTAATCGGTAAATAATTTATGACTTTAATACAACAACTTGGTATTCATCATCCTATTTTTCAAGCACCTATGGCTGGTGTATCCACGCCGACACTTGCTGCTGAAGTTTCTAATCAAGGAGCGCTTGGTGCACTCGGTTTAGGTGCCAGTACAGTAGAACAAGCCAGACAACAAATTCAGCAGACGCAACAATTAACCGATCGACCTTTTCAAGTTAATTTTTTTTGTCATGAACCCAGTGCATTAGATGATCAACAAGTTAAAAATTGGCTTGATCTTTTTAAAAGTAAATTTGAACAATATGGTGCTCAAGTACCGCAAAAATTAAATTGTATTTATCCAAGCTTCAAAGATCATGACCACTTTTTAAATCTTGTATTAGAAACCCAACCTAGAGCTGTAAGTTTCCATTTTGGCCTTCCCCATTTACATCAAATTAAGGCTTTAAAAAAAGCTGGCATAATTACCATGGTTTCTGCTACAAATTTAGCAGAAGCAAAAGCTATAGAAGCAGCAGGCATTGATATCATCATTGCACAAGGTATTGAGGCTGGTGGACATCGAGGTATATTCAATACAGCTTTTGATGCTGCAATTAAAACAGCAGATTTAGTTCAGTTAATCACACAAAATTGCACATTACCTGTTATCGCAACTGGAGGAATAATGACTGGGCAACAGGCCCAACAAATGCTTAACCTTGGTGCAGATGCAGTACAATTAGGTACAGCATTTGTACAATGTAAATCATCTAATGCTAATACTGCCTATCGTGACGCCTTATTTAATCACCCACTGACACAAATTACTGCCAGTATTTCTGGTCGCCCTGCACGTGGCTTAATTAACCGCTGGCATAAAGAAATAGATACACCAGATCGACCAACAGTACCTGCCTATCCATACAGCTATGATCTTGCCAAACAATTACATGCCCTCGCCAGCCAACATCATGATCATGGTTATGGTGCTTTTTGGGCGGGTACCAATGTCACACAAATTCGTCGCTTAGAAGCAGCCGATCTTATCAATCAATTATTACTTGAAATGCAACTATAAATCGGTAACTCATGTGATAAGGCTAAAATTAGATTACGTAAAATAATGCCCATGAGACTGATCTTCTATTGCATAGAATATTGGCCATTAAACTACTTTTAGCTTTATCAAAGATGCCCAGTTCATCAACATCATTTATCGTTAAAATAATATGATAAAATCATGCCATATCATCAAGTTGAACATCACTCATAATTTCACCCTGTAGCAATAACTGATTAAAATAGTTTTCGACAACCTGATACTGTGCAGCAGTTGATTCAACTTGATACATCTTTTGACGAAACTCATTACTTGAACGTAAGCCTTTGGTATACCAAGCAATATGTTTGCGTGAAATTCGGCAGCCTGAATATTCGCCATAAAATTGATAAAGTTCTGTTAAATGTTGCAATAATACTTGTTTTACTTCCTGAATATGTGGTGCAGCCAAATACTCTCCGGTTTTTAAATAGTGCGCAATTTCACGAAAAATCCAAGGTCGCCCTTGCGCCGCTCGTCCAATCATTAATGCATCAGCCCCAGTATAATCTAATACATATTTTGCTTTTTTGGGGCTATCAATATCACCATTGGCAATGACTGGGATTTTCAACATTGCTTTCACATCCCGAATTAAAGAATAACGCGCTGTATTAAGATACATATCTTCACGTGTACGGCCATGTAAGGCCAATGCAGCTATACCTGCTTGTTCAGCGCGCAAAGCAACACGCATAATATTTTCATGACCATTCAAGTATCCTAATCGTGTTTTCAACGTTACAGGGACATCTACCGCTGCCACTACGCTATCTAAAATACGTGCAACTAAGTCTTCATCTTGCAATAATGCAGATCCAGCCAGCTTATTACACACTTTCTTTGCGGGACATCCCATATTGATATCAATAATTTGTGCACCATTGGCTACTTGATAACGTGCAGCCTCAGCTAAATCAACCGGATCTGCACCCGCAATTTGTGCAGAGATTGGTGCAATTTCCCCATCAAAATTGGCCCGATATAAACTCTTCTTACTCATTCTTAAGGTTTTATCTGCTGTCATCATTTCACTGACAGCATGGCCTGCACCAAAATACTTACATAATGTACGAAATGGTCGATCTGTAACACCTGCCATCGGTGCAACCCAAAGTTGGTTACGCTTTGTTTTATCGAACAATTCTTCAATTACTTTGTTTTTACTCAAAATCTTTAACCTCGTTTAACTTCGTTTAGTCGCTCTGTATTGACTTTTAATGCTCTTTAGTTGCACCCTACTTGCACCATAAAACCTTAATGATGTAGATTCATGGGTACGGTCACTAAGCGACAAACAAAAGACGGCACAACTAGGTATAGAGCTCAAGTTCGTGTACAACGTCAAGGCTACCCTGAATTCAAGCAATCCAAGACCTTTAGCAAAAAATCATTGGCTGAGGAATGGATCAAACGCACGGGAGCAGAAATTGAATTACACCCTGAAAAAATGTTGAACCCTGAAGTGCAACTTAAACACAAAACCTTCAGAGAATTCATATTTCAGTATTTGGATGAAGCGGACAGTTTTGCTAGGACAAAAACAGGAGCACTACAGCATATCGCTAGTTTAGATATTTCTGAAAAGAATATCTATTCTTTAACGCGACAAGACTTTTCTGAGTATACAATTATTTATCGAACAGGCGATCAGGTTGAAATGCTCAATGGTATATCACCATCTCAAAGTAATGACAATCGCTCAATTAAGCGAAGGCTTTATTATTTTACTTCAGATATTTAATAGCATATATTTTTCAGATATATTCTATGATTCAAAAATAAGATAAAAGTAATTTTCCACAGATATATCTAAATACATTATTTATATTGACTAATTTCCATAAATTATTTTACGTGATCGTAGTTACTATTTGTTAAGTTCATTTGATAGTGTTCAATAAAATGAATAAAAATTAATCACACCTCAAAATTAAGCAGTTGATAATTTTAATATATTTATATAAACGGCCTTCCTTTAGCTTATTTTTTATGCATAATCAAAAGACAATAATAAAACTTATAAAAATAAAATTAGATGGATTAGATTATTCCAAACCTACATTTTTTGGGAGAGAATGTAGGTTTTTCTTTATCTTAAAAAAAAGCCACATCTTGGGGAAAATGTGGCTATAAATCAGGAGTACGTCATATACTCTAAGACAATATAATAATATCTTTTATATACATAAAAATTGAGTGACGTTATATAACTCTTTTGAAAATAGAATGTAAATGCATACCCATTTTTAAAACAATCTGATTACCCAAAGTAAATATTTAAAATACAAATACTTGAATATTAAAAATGTATTGTTATCAATATAAAAACCATAAAGACTTCACTCCAATGATCGACTGCAAATTACCCTGTTTGCAGTTTTTTTTGCAAAAAATTCAATAATATCAAGGTCTTTACTCAATAGAACAAGGCCACTTCCGTGGCAGAGATGCTAGATTGTAAATAATCATAAATAAGGAATAAATGGCTATATAAAAAAAGGCCACACCTTGGGGAGATGTGGCCAAAACAGAAGTGCTCTACGCACCTCATTAAAGTCAGCATAATAATTGATAAACATGTGAAGTTTTTGTGAAGAGAACTCCTATCCACACACAACTATACAAATGACATATTAAAAAACCATCTTTTCAATAGATAAAAAAATACCCACTTGATTGGATGAGTGGGTTAAAGTTCCTCAAGGTGGAGAAAATATAGTAAGTTACCGTAACGTTGCTTACTATCATTAAAAATATTACATATTTCACTTATATAGATCAAACTTTTCTAAAAAATTCACTAATTCTTGTTACTCATAAAGTGTAATTGACTTGTATCCATGATATTTAAAGATCATCAAGCGGGTAAAAACTTAGCTATTTATGATTAGCAGCAATAAAAAATTCACATTTTTTTGAGTCTTATTAGATACTAAAATTATTTAGACATTTGATAATAAACATTTATTTTTCCTTATTATTGCTTATAACAATCTCATTGGACCTTTTTATATTTTTGGGTTAAAAAACACCTTCAGGATATCGTTTACTGCCCATAAGCATACCGTTCATTAGTCATTTGGGGAGCGCTTTCAGTATCCTAGACACGAGACAATCTCATTTTGAAGCTGCCTAGAATTTTGATGACTATTCAATCATCTGACTGTCTGTAAATTGAGATATTTTCATACAAAATCTCCTGCTTGTACTTTAAGATGAAATTCTACTGTTAAACTGATTAAACCCTATTATTTTTAGAGAAAATTACCTGATTTAGTGATCTATTTAAATTATAATTTTTAAAGTATATAAACACTAAGAGATATGCCAAGTAATGCCGTCCCAGATTATATACAATATCGTTTTTCTCACCTGATCTAAATCTAGAATACTTAAATTAATATTCAGAAATAATGCCGGTCTATTTATTTTAAATTTTTAACCATTATTCTCATTCGAGAATCTTAAAAAATTACAGATATCTCTAACCAGCACATTATACAATGCCTTAAATTTAATATACTTAAAATTAAAATCAAGTATACATTTTCAAACAGCCTTGTTTATATTTATTAGCAAAACGTTTCATTTCATAGTTAATCTTTTGCTTAGCAACTTTTTTCTGATCATATGCATCAAGTACAATGGTTTTTGCGATCTGCATTTCAACTAAATCTGGCGTTTCATTAACAATACTAAGTGCTTCATCTAATGGCATACCATTTTGTCGAACTTCCATCGCAATTTCAGCAAATCTAGAAATTGTTTGGCAGTTTTCTTGATGAATTTTTTTATCAATAGAATTAGATTTAGCATGAGTCATCATTGCAATACTGCCAATCATCACACTCAATACAATTTTCTTCATATAACACCCTTTGATTAAGATAAAAGAGACGTACTCATCAAACTTTTAAATAAACTATGCTTTATAGCCAAAGTTAATATCTCAATAATATACAGATGACGTGACTAATCTATGATGCTATAAGTTAATTTTAAATCACGAAGACAATATAGCATGAATCATAAATACTCAATGAGAAAGCTGCATCTCAGAGATAAACAACCATCATAAAACTGACTATTAGAATTGAGCTATTTTATATGTTTGTTGATCAATACCAAAACAATATCTTTACAAATCCATATAAAAAAAGACCACAGACTTAGGGTAAGAATGTGGTTATAAACTTATTCACTCAATCAATAAGGAAAAATATTGCGACATAATACCAATCATTTTAGTCATATTTGTATATTTAGCGTAAATTTAAACTATTTTATTAGAGCTCTTTCATAAATAAAAAATAGTTATCTTTTGACTAATATTTAGTCTCTAACTTTCTGAGTATTCGTACATAATCTGCAGATGAAATACATCGACTCAAAGAAACTTTCTAAAATACAGTTTAAGTGCTATACAGCATCTCATGATCAACTTTTGATTTAATGGTTGAGCAATTAAAGAAGCAAACTCCTTCTAAAGGCAGGCCAGCCAAATTAAGCATAGAGAAGAATCAGCATTAAGCATATATTTGGTCGTTTGAAAACCTTTAAAATTCTTGCTGAGCGATATCGTAACCGAGGAAAAAGACTGGGTTTAAGATTTAATTTAATTTAATTGCTGGAATTTATAATAATATGGAACTGAGCAGAAAATGACTTATGAAAGAACTCTAATAAAAATGAATATACGCCATATGTAACAGTAATACTTGCCATTTTCAATTAGGTGTGCTCATTTAATTTTATTAAACTATTACGTAGTACTATTTTTGGATAGTAAAATTATCAACATCTCTTAATTTTTAAGATGCATACCCTAGCACTAAGCTTAATATTAATAAAATGCGAGTTCGTCTACAGAACTCGCTAAATTAAAACTTAATTAAAATACAAACAAAATATATAAATCGACCGTTATATCTTTAGCTTAAATTTAATCCTTTAATCAATTAACGCTGCTGAATAGCTTCTGCATAACGCTGGTTGATACTATTCCAATTCACAATAGACCAAAATGCCTGAGTATAATCAGCACGGCGATTTTGATATTTTAAATAATAAGCATGCTCCCAAACATCCAAACCTAATAACGGTTGACCTTTTACGTCAGCTACATCCATTAAAGGATTATCTTGGTTTGCAGTTGAGGTAATCGCCAACTTACCATTTGGCAATACAATTAACCATGCCCATCCCGAACCGAAACGTGCTGTAGCAGCAGCATTAAATTGTGCTTTAAAGTTTTCAAAAGAACCAAAATCTTGATCAATTTTTTTTAGTAATTGTGCCGATGGCTTTCCTGTAGATGCAACTGGCGCAAGGCTATTCCAAAAAAATGTATGGTTAAAATGTCCACCAGCATTATTTCTAACAGCAGCATTATATTGAGAAATTTGTGGCAAAATCGCCTCAATACTTAACTGATCCAGAACTGGATAATTTTTAATCTGTGCATTTAAGTTATCGACATAGGCTTTATGATGTTTACCATAATGAATTTCCATCGTCATTTGATCAATTGCAGGCTCTAAAGCTTGACTACTGTAAGGCAATGGCGCCTGTTTAAAGTCTGCATTTGCAGCAAAACTCACCAGTGCAGTGAGTGCGGTGAGTGCAATTTTCAGTTTATAGTTCATTAGATTCCTTACTCAAATGATAACAAAAATCATTTCCAAATTATAATTCTTTCTCTTAGGTGTCAAACTAAAAAATTAAAAAGTAATCAAAAAATTAAGAAATTCATTTTAAAGTAATCATGTAATACGACAATTATCTTATAATAATTTAAAGCAAAAATTCACGATATGATGCTGATTTTTTCCATACTTAAAATTAAATATTTATTTGATATTACATTGCCACATCAATAACATAACTAAAATAGGTTTGTTATAGATACGTAATTTTAGCTGTATTTGTACAACATGAAGCTTTATCTTCTTTCTCAAAAATTAATCTCATGATATCTATTTTATCGAGTGTATCTTATGCGTCATTCTTATCATATTGAAAAACATTATACAGAACGCTCAGGATGGTTACGTGCAGCAGTATTAGGTGCTAATGATGGTATTATTTCTGTGACTAGCTTAGTGGTTGGTATTGCAGCCAGTGGCGCGTCTTCAGAAACCATCTTGATCACCTGTGTCGCAGGCTTAATTGCCGGTGCTGCCTCTATGGCAGCAGGTGAATATATCTCGGTTAAATCACAAGAAGATATCGAAAAAAGTGACTTACATATGGAAGCCCGAGAATTACAAATTCATCCAGAAAATGAACTCAAAGAGTTAACGCATATTTATATTCATCGTGGTTTAGAACCCGAACTTGCTGCGCGCGTTGCTCAACAACTGACTGCACATAATGCCTTAAATGCACATGCTCGTGATGAAATTGGTATTTCAGAACAAACCGCAGCTCAGCCCTTTGTTGCTGCCTTATCTTCTGCACTGGCTTTTTGTATCGGTTCACTTTTTCCTTTGATCTCGATTATGTTATTACCTGCACATATGCTAGAGAGTGGTATTATTGTTGTCGGGGTGATTACACTCGGTATCATGGGCGGATTAGCCAGTTATGCTGGAGGCGCCAATATTTACAAAGGCGCTCTTCGTGTCATGATTTGGGGCGTGATTGCCATGCTCTTTAGTAGCTGGGTAGGTTCATTATTTCATGTGGTGATTGGATAACATCAATCATTACATTATTTTTTTCTTAACCACATACTTTTTAGAACTTGATCACGCAACACAAAATGATGAATTAATGCTGCTGTTGCATGTAAGCCAACCAAAGAAATAAATAGGTTGGCACAAATTTGATGTATGTCTGGCCAAAAATGACGATCAGCAAGATGCAGCAAAGGTACACTGATATTAAAAATCATAAAATTAGATACAACACTGGATAAAGCCAACCATCCTAAAATTGGAACGAGGCACAAGAATACATATAATAAAAATTTCATCATCTTAAATGCTTTTTGCTGAAGGGCAGAAAGCTGATCAGATGCAGGTAATTGATGTCGATAATAAAAAATCATCAATAATCGTAAACAAAAAATAATCAATACTGCTGTTCCAGCAATTACATGTGTCTGCCCCATCCAATGATCTTGAATCGGATGAGCACTGGTTATATAGGCAAGTATCACCAGACATACAGTCAGCCAATGTAAGCAGATGATCACGAGTGGATAGGATTGTATTGTTTCAAATTTAGGCGATTTTTTTTGCATGAAAATGCTCTATTTTTCATTAGAATAACATTATTTTATTACACAACTTTAATATAAATTAAAAACTAAAAATAGTATTTTAAGATTAAAATTAAAAACCAATAATAATTGCTATATAACTAGTAAGATATTGATTAAAATAAACATAATATAAATTTATTGCCAAAATTACAGTGAATTAAAACCTATCAATGATATGATTACATCAACAAATTTATTTATTTCTATGATTATCATTAACCTATATAGTAACAAGACAACCCTTTATATATTATGATATACATATATTTTACTAACATTGATAACAAGCATTGTATACTTACCTTTTTGACTCATCTTCTTGGTTCGAGTTTTTCTGCCTATGAAACACACTTCTATCTCTTCAGTGATCAAGCCATTTAGTCTGATTGTTTTTTGTTTGGGGTTAACTGCATGTGGTAATGACTCATGGTGGTCAAATCAAGATGAAGCCACTTTAGATGCTGATCAAATTAAACGCATTATTCCCAATCGCGTCAAAGATCGTCAGTCTTGGGCTCAGGATATTTACGATATTTCAAAAGATTTGGGCATTCCACAAACTAAGCAGAATATGTGTACGATTATCGCAGTGGTCGATCAAGAGTCTAATTTCCATGCAGATCCAGAAGTTGCTGGTTTAGGTGCAAAAGCAGTAAAAGAAGTACAGGAACGCTTACAAGAAAAATTTACCGATAAACTTGGAGATACTGTCGGTGGAACCGTTGCAGAATATTTTCAAGAAGTATTAAAAACTCAGCCTACACCAGAAAACAATTATCTCAGCCAGATGCGTCAAGTTAAAACTGAACGACAATTAGATGAATTATATCGAGAAATTTTCGATTATATGTCTAAACACTATCATGTGAGTGCATTGACCGGCGCAGCAAAGCTGGTTGGACAAGATTTTGCAGAAAAACTAAATCCAATTACAACGCTTGGCTCTATGCAAGTTCATATTACCTATGCAAAAGAAAATAAACGTCAAAGTGGTAATATCGCTGCACTTAGAACAGACCTATATAGTCAATATGGTGGCTTATATTATGGTATTCATCGCCTCATGATGTATCCAGCAGATTATGATAAGCCTATTTATCGCTTTGCCGATTATAATTCTGGCATGTATTCAAGTCGTAATGCTGCCTTTCAAAGTATGCTAAATTCCATCACAGACAATACTTTATCGCTGGATGGAGATTTATTGCTCTATAATAAAGATGGTTCATTAAAAGCAACTCAAAGTCAATCCGAGAAAGAACTCATTGCCGTATTTGCTGCACATAACATTTTAATCACACCAAGACAAATCCATTCAGATCTCAAACTAGAGAAAGAAAAAGATTTTGAAGATACCGCAACATATCGTGCAGTTGGTAAACTTTATAAAGAAAAAACTCATAAAGAACCAATGTATGCCATTATGCCTGAAGTGGTTATTACAGGTCCTAAACTTAGCCGAGACTACAATACCAACTGGTTTGCAACTCGCGTCAATGGTCGTTATGAAACATGTATGAGAAAAGCCAAACACATAAAAATTTAGCACTTTTTGATTTTGACGGGACTTTATGCAATAAAGATAGTTTTACTCTGTTTTTCTTTTATGCGTTATCTAAAAGGCATATTATTAAACGTGGTATTGCAACCCTCCCATGGATTATTGGCTATTATGCTCAACTTTATCCAGCGCATTTAATGCGCCCAAAGTTATTTCAAAAAATGCTGAAGCATATACCTATTGCGATCTTAGATCCTATCGCAAAGGAATATGCCAACTATTTAATCGAACATCATCTCAATCCTCAACTGTATCAACAGCTCAAAAACCACCAAGCTTTAGGTGATGATGTGGTATTGGTCTCTGCTTCAATTGATATTTATCTACAGTATATTGCGCAAAATTTAGATATTGATTTAATCTGCTCAACTACAGAGATCAAAAATCAATATTATACTGGACGTTTTGCTTCACCTGATTGTAGCCATCAACAAAAGAAAATACGTGTTTTAGCCAAATACAACTTAGCAAAATATCAAGCGATTTATGCCTATGGTAATAGTCATGAAGATCTGGCCATGCTCTCTTTAGCTCATTTTCCTTATTTACATGGCAAATGCCCATTACCCTTACCTGATATCAACTGATTGTTTACCGATCCATATCGCTTGTGCTGATATCACATCATGATCAAAAATTAAGAATAAATCATATAGGCATAAACCACATATATCCCGTTGGCTATATGTGGTTAACTAAAAACGATCTTTATTTTTTAAATGGGAAAGCATATTTGGCAATACGTTTAATCACACTACCATACTGCTTAAATAAATTAGCATTATTATAGTTAATCCCATATTTTTTACATACTGCTTCTACTTTTGGTGCCATCTTACGATAGCGACGTGCAGGCACATCAGGATATAAATGATGTTCTATCTGATGGCTTAAATGTCCAGTTAAAATATGGAATGCTTCTGAACCAGTCAAATTAGACGAACCACGAATTTGACGCATATACCAATGACCACGACTTTCGTTCTCTAATACAGTTTTCGGGAAAACTTCAACATCTTTGGTAAAATGTCCACAGAAAATAATACTAAAAGTCCAAATATTGCGTATACCATTTGCCACACAGTTACCTGCCAGTACCGGTAATGCTGCAGGACCTGCAAGTAATGGAAAGAAAATATAGTCTTTAAATAACTGTTTTGACATTTTTTTCTGCATAGGTTTAAAACGGGTTTTAAACTCATCTTTACTCATACGGCCTTTGATATATTTACCAATTTCAAGGTTTTGAATAGCAACGCCCCACTGAAATAGTAAACAAAATGGAATACTATATAATGGCTGTAATAAATAACCTTTTTTCCAACGCTGTTCTGGAAATAAACGAATAATACCGTAACCAATATCATCATCCATTCCCTTAATATTGGTATAAGTATGATGCTTATAATTATGGGTTTGACGCCAATCTTCAGCCGTACCTACAATATCCCACTCATAAGTTGTACCATTAAATAAAGGATCATTCATCCAATCGTATTGGCCATGCATAACATTGTGCCCTAACTCCATATTTTCTAATATTTTAGAAAATCCAAGCAGTCCTGTCCCTAAGAGCCATGCAGGTGGAAACCATCCCGCAAATAATAAAGCACGACCTGCAATTGAAGAGTAACGAATGGTTGAATAAATACGACGAATATATTGGGCATCCTTTTCACCTAAATCATCCAAAACTTCCTGTTTAATTGCATCTAATTCACGTGCTAACTCACTTAATTCAATTTCAGTCAGCTCACGATTTTTCGGATTTTTAAAATATTCTACCTTAACTTGCATATTCATAGTCGTGACTCACTTATAAATCGATGGTTAAATCAGTTTGAGCTGAATTGACACAAATTTTTAAAAAATTACCAGGCTCATTATTTTGCATACCATTGACCAAATTTTTTGTTGATCCTTCTTGCTTGTTACACGCACATTTATTACAAATACCCATACGGCAGCCATGCTTTGGTTTAATATCATGCTGTTCAAGGCCAAGTAAAATAGATTGTCCCTTAGGAATCGCAAGCACTTTATTTGATTGTGTCAAAGTAATATTAACAAAACCAACATCATCATTAAGTATTGGTGTCATACTAAAAGCTTCAGTTTTGATTATATCGGCATGATGAAATAATTTTTCAACTTGTGTGGTAAAACCCGATGGACCGCAAGCATAGACTGCACGTTGTTCAATTTCAGCTAAATCATCTAAATGCATTTCATTCAGACGTGCATCTGGATCCTGTTCTTGTGTAAAAAAACATTGGAACGTAAAGTTGCTATTTTGCTGTGCCCAAGCTTCAAATTGTGCTTTAAACGCACTATCTTGATTCTTTTTCACCCAATACATTAAATGAACCGGTGTCTGGTGTATCACAGCAGATTTAAACATGGCATGAATAAGGCTATACATCGGTGTGATTCCACTACCTGCTGCCAGTAACAGTAATGATTTTTGGTCTGGCAATAACATATCACCATAAGGTTGGCCAAATTCTAACAGGTCACCAACTTGTGCCTGCTCAACTAGCCAACTACTCACTTTACCCTGATCGACTTTTTTCACAGTTAATAATACTGTTTGATCATCTAGTGAGGTCAAACTATAGGTTCGTTCATAACGAATGCCATGAATATTAACAAATACCGGATGATGTTGGCCTGCTTGTCCGGTACGAAAATGACGATTACATCTTAAAGTTAAACTGACGGTATCGTTTGCAATGACTTCTTTCTTTATAATCTTGCCTAGCGCCTGATTGATTGACCAAAGTGGATTGATTTTTTTTAACCAGAAATTGGTTGGATTAATACCAATAACTGCATCAACTAGAGATGTTATAGGAAATTTAGACTTTTCGATGACGTGCATTTGATTGACCACGTTGTAGTACTTTTGAATTATTATACATGTGTATATATATTTGTATATACATATGTATTGTATCCAAACATTTCATAAATAGATACAAGTCGCTATACTATAAATATTGCAGATATTTACCTTAAAAGACAGACCGGACCTCTATGAAAATAAGCAAAAGTGCGCCTTTAAATGACTCATTAGATGTTTGCGAAGCGCCTCAAGCACGAACAGTAGGTCGAAAAGCGACCATTACCAAGGAAGAACTTTTCCAAGCTGCCTTAAAATTAATTGGTCCTGAAAAAAGTATTGCATCTTTAAGCTTACGTGAGGTCGCGCGTGAAGCTGGAATTGCACCTAATAGTTTTTATCGTCACTTTAAAGATATCGATGAACTTGCAATAGAACTGATTGAAAAATCAGGCTTAGTATTACGACAAATTCTACATGAAGCCAGACTTAAAGCGTCTAAACAAAGTAGTATTATTCGCACTTCTGTTGAAGTTTTCATTGAGCAACTCGATGCAGATGAAGGTAATCTTAGCCTGTTATTACGTGAGGGTTACACTGGCTCAAAATCTTATAAACTGGCAGTCGAACATCAACTTAATTATTTTCAACAAGAATTACAAGAAGATTTAATCCGTCTGGAAAGACTCAATCATAGTAAAATGTTATATCCAGATATTGTTGCCAGTGCAATTACTCAATTGGTTTTTAATATGGGCGCCAAGGTTATCGACTTAGATGCAGAACAACGTAAAGATGTTGCGGAAAAAACGATGGTGATGTTACGTATGATCTTAGAAGGTGCACGTCACTTAGAACAAGCAAAAATCCATTAATTATACGATGTATCTCGGTATTATAAATAAGAAAGGAGGCCAAATGGCGTCCTTTTGGCTTTTTATCCGTTACCCAATCCTAACCAACGCATATATTGAAAATTTTCTGAAAAAAGAACAATTCAGTATCTATTTAAGCATTTGAAAATCTTTATTTTTTTGCTAAACATCATTCCAACTAAAGCGAAACACTGATATTTCGATCTTATTTCATTACTACAACCTGCCGTATAAAATTCAATAGATCTAAATACAAAAACCGAGCTAATAGCTTAACTCGGTTTTAAATCTAAGCTCATCAACCCCTATGACGATAAGGCTGCATTAAGCTAATTTAAGGTTTGACCACCACCATCACTTGAATTGCTTCAGGCGTTACAGATAAACCTTCTAATAAACTCAATCCTTCCTGTTGCAATTTTTGTAGACCTGTAATTTCATCTTCACGAATACTTGGATTAAACTGCTTTAAATAGGTTAAACGATCAATTTCATATTGCCATTTTGCCGCATATACTTCTTTGGCTTGCTGCTTAAAGCTCGGTAGTGCTGCTTTAGCAATATCCAATGCCTGAAGATAACGCTGTTCAACAATTTCTCGACGTGCCTTAATCACTTGACGGCAACTATTACTATCTAAATGATGTAAATACGGTTTTAAAATTTCTGGACTAATTTTCGCAGATAGATCTTGACCTTTTTCACTCAAAATTACACGAATTAATTGTTGTGGCAGACTAGCTGGCAAATTCAGTACTTTCGGTGCCACGACATCAACTTTAAACCAGACTTCAATCAATACCGAACCCTGTGGTAATGCAGCAGATTTTAATAATGCGACATTAGTACTACCAAATCCTTGGGTATTAATCATTTCCATCACACTTTCAACAAATGGATGTTCTAATGTAAGGTACTGTGCATCTTCACGAATCTGTGCTTGATCACGATAAAATGTCGCGGTCATCCCCTCTTCATCCAACGTTAAACCTTGTACTTGCATTTGATCCGTTGGTTTAATAATCACTGTACCATTACTTTGTTCATCAAAGTCAATGTTGGTCGATGCCATAAAACGCTTCATAAACATCGGTAAAATGGTATTATCATCATAATCTTCAAGTGCTTGTACAATTTCTTGCGCTACAATAGGACGACAAGAATTATACTCAAGCAAACGGTCACGACCTGCTTGAAGCTCAGCTTCTAACGCCTCACGTTGTACACTAACCTCTTCAAGTAAATCTTCAAATTTTTGTCCTAAATCTGCCAATAGACAATCTTTAAGATCAACAATAAAGTTTTCTTGTAAGGTTTGGGCTGTTGGTGAAATATGACTAAAAATATTTAATGCTTCATTATACCAACGGAACATACGCTCTTGAGCTGTGCCCTGTAAATACGGTACATGAATTTGAATACGATTTTCTTGACCAATACGATCTAAACGGCCAATACGTTGTTCTAATACATCTGGATTTGCTGGCAAATCAAATAAAATCAAGTCTGATGCAAACTGAAAATTACGCCCCTCTGAACCAATTTCAGAACACAAAAGAATCTGTGCTCCATAAGAATCTTCAGCAAAATAAGCAGCAGCCTGATCACGTTCCAATAGGCTCATTGCTTCGTGGAACATCGCTGTACGGACACCGGCATGTAAACGTAGAACATTTTCTAAAGCTTCAACCACAGGCCCACTACGTGCAATTAATAATACTTTTTTATGTTTTAGATCTGTGCGCAAACGTTCCATCAACCACATTACTCGTGGATCATTTTCCATCCATGCACCATCTAACTGTGCTTCTTCTGGCCACATTTGTTCGCGTAATTTACCCGCAGTTGGCCAAGTCTCAGGGGCAACTAAAGGTGCTGGCTGACAATCACGACCTGGAAAACCTTGAATGGCTTCACGCGTATTACGGAATAAAATACGCCCAGTACCATGGCGATCTAATAATTCATGAATAGCATGAAAACGTTGTTCAGGAATATCTTCGATACGATGTCCTAATAACTGCTCTAATGCTTGAATATGTGTTTCTTCAAGTGGCAAATCAGACATTAATACTTCAGCAATTTTAGCCGTATGCTGATATTGCTCTTCTTCTTCTAGAAATTGAGCCAAACAACTAAAGCGCTGTGGATCAAGTAAACGTAAACGTGCAAAATGACTTTCTACACCCAACTGTTCTGGTGTTGCTGTCAACAACAGAACACCTGCGGTTTGTTGTGCAATTTCCTCAATTAAATCATATCGGTCATTGCCACCTTCTTCTTCGCTCCACATCAAATGATGTGCTTCATCCACCACCAAAAGATCAAAACCTGCATCTAACGCTTGTTCACGTAAATCATCATGATCAATCATTAAATCAATTGAGGCAATAATCCGCTGTTCTGTTAAAAATGGGTTTTGTTCAGGATCATGTTCTTTAATCGATGCTGTACGTGTTAAATCAAATAAAGAAAATTCCAAATTGAAACGACGACGCATTTCAATCATCCATTGATATTGCAATGAATCTGGAACTAAAATTAAGATACGTTCTGAACGGCCTGTTTTTAATTGTTGATGAATAATAAGACCCGCTTCAATGGTTTTACCTAATCCCACTTCATCGGCCAATAAAACACGCGGCGCAAATCGTTTACCTACTTCATGCGCAATATACAACTGATGAGGAATCAGACCAACACGAGAACCAACTAAACCACGTAAAGGACTGGTCTGCATATTGGCTTGCATTTGCAATGCTTCAATACGTAAGTCATACCATTCTTTATAATCAATCTGACTCGCCAATAAACGATCCAATGGTTTCGATAGCTGAATACTGGCACCAATACGTGTCTCATTTAAAGATTTACGCTCTTGCGTACCATCTTCACATGTACGTATGACATCATAACGAATAACGCCATGACGATCTTCAAATGATTCAACAATCCATTTCCGGCCTTCTTGATCTTGTAATTCATCTGAAATATTAAAAATAATTCGAGATAAAGGCGCATTACTACGCGCATAAACACGAGTTTCATCACTTTTAGGAAATAAAATGCTGACCGATCGTTCATTTACATCAATAAGAACACCCAAACCAAGTTCTGTTTCAGTATCTGATAACCAACGCTGACCAATAGCAAACTGCTGCAATTTTTTCCACCTTTATTTCAAAATTATGAGCTAAATTTTTATTAAAAAGATAACTTGATATCTAAATAAAAATCTACCTCTTTAAAGCTTATATTCTGACACAAAGCTCACTAAAAAGTGAGCACTTTCCAATCTAGAGACATTTTTTCTATTAAAATGGCACAGGACAATAAAAATCTACGGCCTGTTCCGTTTTAGGATGATAAAAACTCAGCTTTTCTGCATGTAAACATAATCTTGGCATTAATTTTTGCTGTAAAACAGATGCATATAAAGTATCCCCCACCATAGGATGTCCAATATATTGCATATGCACACGTAATTGATGTGATCGTCCTGTAACCGGTATAAGTTTTACACGTGTTACTGCTTGATCTTGTATATAGAAACGTTCGAGTACTTGCCAGTGAGTAATAGCTGGTTTATTCCATGTTAGATCGACCATATGTAAAGGTGGGCGCGTTGCATCATAAACAACAGGAACATCAATCGTGCCTTGTTGCTCATGTAAATGTCCGACCACCACTGCCTGATAGATTTTATCGGTATGACGTTCTTGAAATTGACGAGAAATTCGATTTTGTCCGAACTTAGATAATGCAAAAACCAAAATTCCTGATGTATCTCGGTCTAGACGATGAATAAGTAAAGTGCGAGGTTCTATTGCAAATAAGCGATGCAATACACAATCTTGCAGATCTTCTGTTTTACCTGGAACGGTTAATAATCCTGCTGGCTTATGAATAACCATAAAGTCTTCATCACGATGAATCAGATGTTCAATTAGAAAATTACTCAATGTTCACTTCCAAGCAGATCGCGAAAACAAGGCGGCAATAATAAAAACCTTAGCAATAAATATCAATGAAAATTATTGATTTCTTCTCTCCAATCATCAAGAGATGATCAAATCATATTCCTATATCAGCTTTTATTGCGACTTTGTAGCAATACTCATTGTCCAGAAAAAATTTATCTTAAATAACAAAGATAACAATTTAATCAAGCTGTCAAATCATGACCAATATAAAGATATTATTGGAGATTTTCGCTACCACCATTATAGATTTATCTGGGATTATTGCAAAAGTAAAATCTGTAATAATTGGTTTACTGAACAATGTTGCTGAAAATTATCATAATCAATATCCGCACCATTGGCACGCCAGAGCCCAACCAAACTAACCATTGCAACAGAATCTAATCCTAAAAGACGTAAATTTATATTTGGATCAATTTCTAAAGGTTCTAAATTCAAATGCTCTGCAATAGCCAATACAATACCTTTATGGGATAAAATTAAATGCTTGGGAGCACTTAAAGACCAAAGACGCATTAATGTATAGCAGTTAAGATGATGATACTTTTGATGACTAATCGTATAAATCCATTGCACATGTTGCGCCAAATGCTGCACATAAATCGCATCATTAACCACAGCAATAGAAGAAGTCATCGCTGCAAAATAATCAAGCAAATATTTAGTCTGTGGCGTGATATAACCAGCTAAGATAAATTGATGACGTAAATTAGATTGCTCACCTAAGCGCATCATTGCAGTCATATCCTGATGATCTTTTAGCTCAATGAATGGAATATCTAATGCTTTTGCTTTTCTAATAATTTTAGTAATATTTTGATATATTTCACTTTTTTCCCATTCAGGTAAAAGCATTAACGCCTCTAGGCCCAATACAACCAGTAAGCTTTGATGGCTTTGTAAAGTCCATTTCGCTTGACTTGCTTCTAATTGAATTTTTTTCGGTAAAGTATAAAACATTCAACATCTAATCTCGCTCATATCCAGTCATACCTTAACTGAAGCAAAAGTAATATGTTATATATTTTATATGACTTTATTTTAAGTGTATTCAATTTAAACTATTCAAACCAGCATCGCCAAGCATAGTGAGTTAATACAATATATTGTTTGCTCTAACTTGTCGCCGCAACATGGGCTAAAAACTGTTGAATGGCATATTGTGCAATATCTGCATCTTGACAAGATTGAACACCAGAGACCCCAATTGCACCAACCAGTTGGCCTTGATACAAAATAGGTTCACCACCCTCAACTGCACCGTGGAAGTTAGAAATCGATAAAAAACTGCTTCGTCCTTGTAAAATAAGATCTTCATAAAATTTTGATGGTCGTCGACTCATTGCAGAACATTGCGCTTTATCTAAGCAAATTTGTGCTGTTAATGCTGAAGCACCATCCATACGTTTCATGGCCAACAGCGCTCCTGATGCATCCACAATCACAATACTCACATTAAAGTTTTGCTGTAGTGCATATTGATAGGCCTGATCCAATAAAAATTCTGCATCTGATAAAGTTAAATAATGTTGAGTTTGCATACAAAATCCCTTGTGATTTTATAATATTTTAATGTGTTGATCTCTTTCAGCATCACGAATTGTAATTTGATAAATCGATTCAATATCGGTTTAAAACCGTCGATCAATATCATTCGCGATATTACTTAAAAAGCCCGTTATCGATCTAACAGGCTTTTACCATCTTAACTTAAAAAATATCGATTATGCTTTTGCAACTTCTGCAAATGCTTGTTTTGCCATTTGAATAGTAAACTCAATATCTTCATCTGAATGCGCTGCTGAAATAAAGCCTGCTTCAAATGCAGAAGGTGCCAAATTAATACCACGTTGCAACATTGCATGGAAAAATGTTCTAAATGCGGCAACATCACATTTTAACATCGCATCAAAACTGGTAATGTCTTCCTGATCGGTAAAATAAAGTCCAAACATTGCGCCTGCTTGTTGTGTTTTAAATGGCACACCTGCTTCATCTGCAGCTGCTTGTAAACCTGTCAGCAACTTTTCTAATTGCAGATTAAGTTTTGCATAGAAATCAGGTTCACGTAAATATTTAAACATTTCAATCCCTGCACGCATTGCCAGAGGATTACCAGACAAAGTTCCAGCTTGATATACCGCACCTAACGGTGCAATACATTCCATAATTTCACGCTTTCCACCGAAAGCACCTACAGGTAGGCCCGCACCAATAATTTTACCCAATGTCGTCAAATCTGGCTTAACGTTATAGTAGGCTTGTGCACCACCTAAAGCAACACGAAAACCAGTCATGACTTCATCAATAATAAAGACTGAACCATATTCATCACAAACATCACGAATAGCCTGTAAAAACCCATCCACTGGTTTTACTAAATTCATATTGCCCGCCACAGGCTCAACAATAACTCCAGCAATTTCAGAACCAAATTTGGCAAAACATGCTTTTAAGGTCTCAATATCATTGTATGGTAGGGTTAAAGTATGCTTAGCAAAATCTGTTGGTACTCCTGCGGAAGTGGCTTCACCTTCCCCTTTGGTCAATAAACCTGAACCTGCTTTAACCAGTAAAGAATCTGAGTGCCCATGATAACAGCCTTCAAATTTAACAATTTTATCTCTACCTGTATAACCACGCGCCAAGCGAATTGCAGTCATGGTTGCTTCTGTACCTGAATTGGTCATACGAACCAACTCAATCGACGGCATAATTTCACAAATAATATCTGCTAAAGTAGTTTCATGGACCGTTGGTGCGCCAAAACTTAAACCATCTACTGCAGCTTGCTGAACGACCTTAATAATTTCAGGGTGTGCGTGACCTAAAATCATTGGCCCCCAAGAACCAACATAGTCAACATAACGTTTCCCATCAACATCGTATAAATAAGCACCTTGCGCTTTTTCAATAAAAACTGGCGTCCCCCCTACACCATTAAAAGCACGGACTGGTGAGTTAACACCGCCAGGAATATGTTTACTTGCTTGTTTAAACAATTGTTCTTGCTTTGGAGATAAACTCATGAATGTACTCAACTTATATATCAAAATTTCACTTCAACTGTTTTTTAACAGTGTAATTTATACAAATAAATTTGCCCAAGCATTGATGCGCTTCGGAATATCTTCTAGATTTAAAGACAATATATCACTGATTACTGCACAAAGATCAGCACCTGCTTTAATTACAACATCTGCATTTTCAACCGTTAACCCACCAATTGCGCAAATAGGCACATCAAACTGCTGTGATGCCTGCTGTAATACGTCAAGCCCAATACATCCCGCTTCAGGTTTCGTTGATGTTGCATAAATTGCGCCAAAAGCGACATAGGTCGCTCCTTCAGCAATCGCCTTTTGCGCAAGATCAAGCGAGTTTAGACATGTTCGACCAATGATGGCATTTGCTGCTAAACGGGTTTTTGCCTGTGAAATTTCACCATCACTTTGCCCTAAATGTACCCCTAAAGCATATTTTTCAGCTAAATCAATATCATCATTGATCACCAAAGGGACTGAAAATTCTTCACATAATATTTTAATTTTCGCAACTTCATCAAGTTGATCAATTGGGGCGATTTTTTTACGGCGATATTGTAAGATTGCAATCTTACGGGTTGCTAAAGCTACTGCTAATTTTTGCAGTAAGATATTTAAAGGGTCATCATTGGTAATTAAATATAAACCGCGCATATTGTGTCACTCAATCAATTCATCAGCTAAATCTGCTATTACTGTAGCATTGATAGAGCAATGCAACTAATAAAATCATCATAATGATCAATGATGTTATTGCCATCTCATCGTATTTTACCTGTAATATAAAAAAAGCCTAGAGAAGGTCACTCTAGGCATGGAAATCTAACTGATCATTATAAGACTTAAAGCAGTTTAATATGGACTTGATAGATTAATCAATCCATCTGCATCTTTCTTTTATGGTTTTTTAATACTCATTTCGTGATATCTCTTACAAGGTTTAAACGACTATAGCATCAATATCGATCAAGTCATATGGCTTTATCTGTCATCATATTTTTTTATCACATCATTTTGACAAAAATTTAATGCTTGAGTTGGTTGATCATCAACAAATCATAACGCTATATTATTAACACATTCATCATAAATCCAGATATATCAATAACCGATCAAGTTCATGTTATGTTAAGCCCCTATGATACACCACGAACTACAAATAATTTTTGCATGATTAAGATAGTGAATTAAAGCCAAGATAACAAACATTAGTTCTTTTAAAAAATGCGGGTGATCTAAAGTATAAAAATCGCCACATACGATCATAGCTTGCAAATGATGATCATTGATTCATATAACGTGTAAAACAAACGAATTACTTCACTCAATATATCCCAATACAGCCATCTTTTATTAGGAAATCTTATGACACAAACTGCATGTATCGTTACAAATCTAACTGTAGAATTTGGCAATAAAACGATGTTTAAAGCATTAAATTTTAGTTTATATGCCAATCAAATCACGGCGTTGATTGGCCGTAATGGTCAAGGCAAATCATTATTAATGCATATTTTAAATCAGGCTTCTACTTTAAATACGCCATATACAGGGCAAATTTGCTGGCAAATGACACATGCTTATTTGGCACAGTTACAACGCTTAAATGCCAGCACAATCGCTGAAGCACTCGGGGTATTTGACTTATATCAAGCCTTTCATCGCGTAGAGCTTGGTATTGCAAGTTTTGAAGACTATGAAAAACTGGAACATCAATGGCATTTACCTCACCAATGGTCTATACAGTTAAATGCAGCTCAACTCCCTACCGATTTAGATTTTCCTGTTCAAGCATTGAGTGAAGGAGAAAAAACTAAATTGGCTTTATGTGCATTATTCTTAAAGCCAAATCACTACTTATTACTTGATGAACCTAGTAATCATTTAGATAGTGCAGCAAGAGATTGGCTTATATCTCAACTAAAATCTCATCCAGCAGGTGCATGTATCATTAGTCACGATCGTACTTTACTGCAACATGCTGAGCATATTTATTATTTAAATCAACATGGCTTACAACATAGCACAGGAAATTATGAAATTTTCTCTGAACAGTATCAGAAGAATACAATTGCATTAGAAAAAAATATCCAGCATAAAGAAAAAGAAATTAAACAAATTAAATTACAACAGCAACAGATGCAACACAAAGCACAAAAGCGTGAAAAGCAAGGTGAAAAAATACGTCACAACCATGCACAAGCAAAAGTGATCCTTGATTTTAAAAAAGAACGCGCAAGTCAAAGTATCGCTGCAACACAAGCACAGCAACAACGACAAATGCAAATTGAACGCAATGATTTAAATACACATCAACAATTACTGGAAACAATTAAACCTCAACAGTTTCAATTTTTAGATGGGCAATTTCAATCTGGTGAAGTATTAAGGGTTAATAACTTAAAATTACCCTATGGCAGTACACAATGCATTAATTTTGCACTGCATGCTGGAGAAAAAATTCATGTTTCAGGTCGTAATGGTATTGGAAAATCTACGCTATTAAAACAAATTACCCAGCCAAATCCGAATATTTATATTGCACGACCATATTTCTATTTAGATCAAAATTTTAGTTTTCTACAAAATGATTTAACTGTTTTGGAAAACTTAAATCGAATCAATCCAGAAATTACCCCAACACAATGGCGTAATTTATTAGGTCAATTAAGAATACGTGGTGATCAAAGTACCTATGCTTTATCTTGCTTAAGTGGTGGCGAAAAACTAAAAGTTGCCTTGTTAGGACTAAGTCATCTTTCACCTCATCCAGAAATCCTATTATTAGATGAACCTGAAAATCATTTAGATATTGAGTCAAGAGAAATGTTAGCTCAAGCTATTCGATCGTATCGAGGTTGTGTCATTTTAATCTCACATGACCCCCATTTTGTTGAAGCCTGTGGTATTAAAGATGTATTACGGATGAACTAAGCTTATCAATAGATTTAAATACATTTTTTGTGCAGCCTTGAAACTTAATTTTCCTCAATACAATAAGCGCATTCATTTTGCAACATATTCATCATGAAGCATGTGATATTCTCGTCACCTTAACAGTTGGTGCTTCTCACTGCTAGACATTAAAACTTTAAATTACCGTTTTGGTCATCAATAAAATTGACGATATTCTCCCTTCGCTCATAAAATTTTCTCTGATAAATTCGAGTGATAACATCTTTAAGTGTGATCTCTCATGATGATTGTTTAGTACCCACTGATTGTCTTAAACCTAAGACACAAAAAAATGATAGTGCTTAGATGTCTTTAATTAAGCCAATTGAATTGCTAAAAAGTGGTCGTCAAGTCTTACATCTATCATGATTTTCGCTACAATCATGTTAAATAGAAAAATCAGCTATTTTTCTCTGCCATCACATTTAAAAAAATTTAATTAATCAATCAAGATGTTGTAAGTCGATTGGCTTATATCATGAATTGACTGATCTTAGGACAATAGATATGGTTGAAATTGAATTAAAATTTCAAATTCCACAAACACGTCGTCATGCATTATTAAAAGCATTAGATCCGAAAAAATCCCAGAAAATTCAGCTTAAAGCAAAATATTTCGACACTCCAGATTGGTTATTAAGTCATCACAAGATTGCATTACGCCAACGTTTAGAGGGTGTACAGTGGATACAAACCCTTAAAGCAGCAAAACATAATCATATTGAACGTTTTGAACACAATCATACTATTGGTGAAAACAATCAGACACCTGAATTAGATTTATCCATCTATGCCCAAGATCATGAAGCGCAACAAATTTTAAACTCTGCATTGGCACAAGATACGACAACATTGAGTTTACAATTTGAAACAGATATTGAACGTCTATATCGTGTGATTGAAATTGATGATACCCAAATCGAAATTTGCTTAGATATTGGTTGTGTTAAAAGTCAACATAAGCAACAAGAAATCTATGAAATTGAATTTGAATTAAAACACGGCTCTCTAACAACACTGCTTCATTTCTGCTTTGAATGGGTGAAGAAGTATCAACTTTGGTTAGATGTACGAAGTAAAGCAGAACTGGGAACATTATTGGCGATGGATTTAGCCGTGAATCCTGCCCAACTTGCGACAACATTTCAACTCATTAAAAAAGACAATGCAGATCAGAATGTTCGTTTATTAATAGCACAACAATTACATCACCTTCTTCCCAATATCGCAGCCATTTCAGCTGGGGTAGCACAGCAATCACATATTGATCAAGCTGAAATCGCATTAGAACACTTATATTTAACAACACATCTGTTTAAACATTGGAGCAATGGCATTTCAGAAAAATGGGGATATCAACTACAGGCATTTAAACAACAGTTTGCACACTTAAAACACTTTCAACATATGCAAAATACCTTAGGGACTTTTTTACAAAACCCAAATACTGCTTCTCAGTTAGAAAAGGATATTTTATATGCTAAAGAAAAACTTGGTCATTTAGTCAAATCTACCCTTAATGTTCACCATTTTCTTGAACTACTTTTATTTAGTATAGATCAAACAATAGAACAGCAAAATCATGATTTAAAATGGTATGCGCAAAGCACATTACAACAGCAATATAAACACATTCACGAAGCACTGACTGCTGCCAGTATTCATCATATGGAAAGTTTAGATCAACTTGCAGAATATATTCAGCAACTTAAATTTTCTTTTCCTATTCTTACTTCAATTTATGATGTTAAAAATTTGCAAAAATATTATAAGGCACTTCATGATGCTAGTGTCGCAGCGAAAGAATATCAAATTCTGTCTAGTTCAGTACAATATATTCAGCAAACAGAACTAGAAGCAAGTGACTGGTTTGTTTTAGGCTGGTTAACCGCAAAACAGGAAATTTATGCAGAGCGATTAATTGAAGCAACTGAACAATTTATGATCAGTCGAAAATTTATAAAATAAACCTCGATTGCAACCCGTGGTGCCAATCCAAATTTTCGAATCGATTGGCATTTAAAAAGATAAAAATATAGTTTTTAGTCTTGTAAAAACATATAAATCAATTAACATACCAACCGGATGGTATGTTTATTTATTCATTGAGAGTAGCCAATATGAACCATGTTTTGTTTGCTTATAGCCTACTCGGATTGGCCATTATTTCTGAGGTGATTGGCAGTACTTTTTTAGTTAAATCTCAGTCATTTACTAAATTATTCCCTAGTCTTATGGTCTTGATACTGTTTGGTATTGCTTTTTATTTATTGTCACATGTTATTAAAACCATCCCTTTAGGGATTGCCTATGCGATTTGGGGTGGTGTCGGCATTGTGTTGACATCTATAGTCGGCTATGTACTGTTTAAACAAACACTCGATTTAGCTGCTTTAATTGGTATCACATTAATTATTGCGGGTGTCATAGTCATTAATTTGTTCTCCAAATCTGCAGGTCATTAAGTGAAAAAAGATATTCAACAACCCAAAAAACAACCCGAAATGATTAGAAAACGGATATTAGAGCAAAGCATTATTTTGGCTTCAGAAAAAGGAACTTCTCATATTTCAATCCAAAATATTGCCAATGGTGTAGGCATTAGCAAAGGTGGAGTATTCCATCATTTTGCCAACAAACAAATTTTAATTGAAGCCATGATTACAGAAATTATTGATCATTTAGATCGCAAGGTGGAAAGCCTGATTGCCAATGATAAAATTGAATATGGAAAATTAACCAGAGCATACATTAATATCACCTTTATCTCTGAAATCGATGGACTGATCTCCCCTTGGTCTGCATTAGCCATGACCATGATTACGGATCATACGTTTAATGCCATGTTTGGAAAATGGTTTCAAGATAAACTTAAATACTATACCACCACAGATCACCATCCTGAATTGGCCTTGATTCGCTTGGCAACTGATGGTTTATGGCTACAAAGCATAACTGGTATCATCAATTCAGTAAGCTGTCTTCAATATAAAAATGACTTGATACAAAGAACATATCTCACCTGATGCTTTACTATCGTTTGACGGATTAATTACGCTGCGATATTCAAGCTGTACAAGCGATATTTTAGGGCGTAAAAAGTAGATTATTTATAAAAAAATTCATCAAAAAAATAATACTCCAATTGGTGATATTAATGCCACTCTTTGTCACACTACTATCAGCACACATCAATTTATCATCATCAAAAACCTAGGCTAATACAATTTATCTGCAAAATATATAAAAATAACTAAGGTTATAACTAATAAAAAAATTCTCATAAAAATGTCAAAAGAATTAGAATCAGAATTAACTTCTGGATATCCTATAGGCGAACCATTATATATTGAAACAACGAAAGCAATATAAGATATTATTAGATATAAAGCATCCTCATTAAAGTTAAGAGTTTTAGATATTAAAATCCATCTTATTAATAAAAAAAGAGAAATAATAGTTAAGAAGACCATAATAGTTTTACGATATCTTCCCATTACATAATTTATTAATATAGTTTTAACCATATTTAGCATCCAATTTTTTTAGGGTTTTCTTGACACTGCTTAATTGCTTCGGGTATTTGCTCTGCAGTTTTTCCAACTCCTTCTGTATAAATATTTTTTATGCCTTCCAAAACAGGTGCATTTTTTACAACCTTACCAGCAATACCTCCAGCTGTTGAAGATATTAAAATTTCAGCAAACTTTTGGTTATTAGACTTAGTATCATCCAATAATGTACTGCCTGTACCCAGTAAAGCTCCTGCATTTAATAACACAGGTGAAGCGGGTGTTGGGTATAAACCCAATATTGTAGATATATTACTAGCAGTATCCGAAGCATCAGAAATATCTTTTCTTAATTTTTTATCATGATATTGACCACATGCAGAAGAATTAGGATTAATTCCCATTGATTTGCATTCATTCCTATTTTTTTCATTTTTTTTGCCGCTAACTTATTAGCAGCATCAATTACAATCGAAAATTCATTATTCTCCACGGCATTCTGCCCAATCACACCTGCCAATTGTGCGTTATAACTCGAATCGCCTACCGCTCCACCTATGACTGCACCTATCCCTGCGGTTAAATCTCGGATTTGTGCTTTAACATCTTCTGGCAGTAAGTTGGGTTGGAATATGTCACTTGCAAGTTATTTTATAATCATCAAAGAATTCAAAAGGTTTGGATTTTAAAACACCAAATCAAATGGCAGAGGACTTTTATCGGTTAGCTGCCTAAAATCTCCCAAGTAAAAGTCTTCTGCTAATTCAACACACATCACTTAGCTTAATATTACCTGCTATTTGCAACAGTGCTATAATAAGTTCGATTGGGGGGAATACACCATTTATAAAGATATCCCGTGGAACTCACATAAAGAGATAATATAGGTTTTACTATTAACCCCCATCAAAGATAAAAACATTTTTTTTTCTAAATTATTACTATTGAAATAAAGAGACTCTAAAAAACCTGTCGCAACTGCATCTCCTATTTTTTCAGAATTTACACCATCCTCAATGATAATAAAAAGTTTTGAAAAAATATCTATATCGAATCTTTCTTTTAATATTTCTCTAGCTAAATTACTCATTAAAAAAGTTACAGGGGGATTATCAGGTAACCATTCCATTTTTTCATTTTCATAAAATAATCGCAATTTAGGAACTAAATCAAAAAGCTTATCAAAAAATATTTCTTGATTAATCATGTTACTTTCCTTTTAAAGCATTTTGTAAATCACGTAGCATTAATTCTGCTGCCATTTTATCATTAGACGATGCGTTCGGATTACTTTTAATCCACTTACTTAAAGCATCAGAATAACCCATAGCTTTTTCTGTATGAGTTTTACCGCCAACTTTATTTCCTGTGGACATCTCATAGCGGACAGCATCAGCAGTACTTCCACTACCTATCTTGGCATTATCAGGATATAAATCATCAGTAATGCGCTGCAATTTTAAGTCGCTTACCAAGGGCTTTTGCATTTTAGCTGATAACTTATCAAGTAACTCTTCTCTAGCTTTAGGTGTTGTATAGACATCTCTCAAAGCTTCATTTACTGCTTTATTTACTTTTTGAGCATCACCATCTTTATAAGAATTATTTTTAATTTCTGTCGCAATATCCTTACCATATTTTTTTCCAATAGCAATAATTGCTTCATCTGTTAATTTAACTGGGCCGGAAAGTGTCTTTGAAAATCCTAAAGCTAACATTGCAACTTTAGCATCTTGCCTTTCTTTAGCTGTAATATATTCTTTAGTTATTGGATCATATTCAGCTCCCATTACAGCAGCAAGCTGTTTTATTGTTAAATCATTAATAACAAGCAGCGTTTTTTCGCCTAAAGTTTTGTCAGGTATCGGACAAACGTATCCTGTAGGACAAGTCCATTCTTTCTTCTTATTCTCAGCTGCAATTTTATCAACATTTTGACTAATAATAGAAAACTCATTATTCTCCACTACATTTTTACTAATCACCCCAGCCAATTGTGCGTTGTAACTCGAATCTCCAACAGCTCCTCCAATGACTGCACCAATACCTGCGGTTAAATCTCGAATTTGTGCTTTAACATCTTCTGGTAGTAAGTTGGGTTGGAATATGCCACTCGCATCTTGATACAGTGGATTATCTCTGTATTGATTCGTTAAATATTCAGCTGCTGCTTCACTGGCTACTGCCGCACTCGCTCCTGCTCCTGCATTTCCACCATTAATATAGGCGAGCGTTGCGCCTAATAATGCATGTGCAACCAGTTGCGCTGCGGTGTTCTTGTCTTCTCCATGCGAAAACTCTTGTCCTATAATTTGTGCTGCATTATGGTACTATGGGTATTGGATGATATTTTTAGGTAAATATAATATTCTTATGAATATTTCATGATGAAAATTTATAAAATGAGCGAGAAAGAAATTAGTCAATATTTAAGTTTTATATTACGGCATAGGCCCGAAGAAATTGGTCTTGAGTTAAACTCTGAAGGTTGGGGAAATATTTTTGAATTGATAGAAAAGTCTCAACCCATTAATAATACAAAATTAACTTTAGAAATTATCCAAACAATTGCAAAAAACAGTGATAAGAAACGTTTTCAGATTTCTGATGATGGCTTAAATATTCGTGCTATACAAGGCCATTCAAATGTTAAAATCCAACGTAAGTTTACAGAGAAATCACCTCCTGAGTTTTTATACCACGGCACAGCTACTCGTTTTTTAGAATCGATAAAAAAGCACGGTTTAGTTCCAAAAGATCGACAGTATGTGCATTTAACTGAAGATAAGCAAATAGCAGAATCTGTTGGTACTCGCTATGGAAAAATAAAAATTCTAAAAATTCATACATCAAAAATGTATAATGAAGGATTCAAATTTTTTCTAACAGAAAATGGAATATGGTTAATTAACCATGTCCCGAATAGATTCATATCAGAATTATAGAAATAATATCCATTTTAACTTGATAGTCATACTAAAAATGAGTGACTGTCAGATTAGATTTTTGAGCTACTACACATAATTATTAATTTAAAATCTTAAACTCCTCGCAAATAATTTCAAACCTAATATTTTCGGATAAAAAAATCCAAACAAAATGTTTAAGATTAAATTTTTTTTTGTAGTGTTTATTGAAAAGTTGACCTGCATCAGAATCTAGAAATTCAACTAAACATCCTGACGCCATCACATCCTTATCATCAATATAATTTATTTTAACTAATTCTGGAGTTGGAAAACTAGAATGTTTAAACCACCTCACACCATAGAAAACAATTTCTTTTTCCTTTACTCCGATATCTGTATCAAAAACGAGTATTAATGACAAAGTTAAGTCAGAAAAACTATATCTGATAGCATTCTCACCATAACTAGGCATCCATTGATACGGGTCTAAAATTATACGTGGTTTAGTTGCTATTAACATTTCTATTTCCTTGTAATAGTCTTTGAGCCGGTTTCAGGAAGTTTATTACGCTTCAACTGGTCCTGTGCTAACTTATCAAATGTAGTGCCTATCTTCATCTCTGGTACCTGTATACCTGTTTGGTTATTCCCATACCATTTATCTTGAGGAACTCCTGCACGGTTTAAAGCAGTTGAAGTTCTTGTATTTAGAATTAACTTTTGACCACCTTTAAGCTCAACGTAATCTATAGGCAACTGACTAACTTTAATTTTTCCTTTCTGTATAGCTGAAGCTAAATCATCAATAGTATTAATTGGATACCCTGCTAATTTTGAATAATTAGCTTTTCCTTCCGCACTAAAACTCTGATCCACTCTAATTCTAGACTGTGCAAAATTGGCACCTTTCACAGCGCCTGCCCCTTCTAAACGACCAAAGGCATATTTTGCTTCAGTTAATACTGGAGCAATCATCAAAGCACCATTTACAACTTGTACTGCTCCTTCACTATACTTACCATCTGCAATTTTTGCCGATCCTTGGCCTACATTATAAGATCCAGCTAATCCACCAACATATCTGATTACTGTTCCCAACTTACCAGTCAAACCAAATAATGCAGGTTGTGCTGCTTCTGCCAACTGCTTATCTGTAGAGTTTGCATAACTTAAAGACTGTTTGGCTTTAATGATTGCTTGATTTAACTGTTCACCAGTGTAAGGGTCTGCCGTGCCTATATTAAATTTTGCATCTGAATAAATTTGTTGTGCTTTTTTAGGATCTCCATTTGATGCTTGATTTAATAAATATGTTAAATCGTAAAGTTGCTCATTACTTAATGATTTTGGATTTTTAACATATTGTTTTAAAAGTTGATCTGAATATTTATCCATTGCAACTAAAGCCAAGAATTCTCTTGCCTCTTTTTCGTTAAGTGAACCATTATTTAAAATTGCGAGCACTTTAAAATTAAGACTACGCTCTCCACCTTGCGCTTTATTTATGAGCTCAACTTTACGTTTATATTCTTCAGAAGATAAAACATTATTCTCCACCGCATTCTGCCCAATCACACCTGCAAGCTGTGCGTTGTAACTCGAATCTCCAGCAACGCCTCCAATGACTGCACCAATCCCTGCTGTTAAATCTCGGATTTGTGCTTTAACATCTTCTGGTAGTAAGTTAGGTTGGAATATGCCACTCGCATCTTGATACAGTGGATTATCTCTGTATTGATTCGTTAAATATTTAGCTGCTGCTTCACTGGCTACAGCGGCACTACCGCCTGCTGTTGGATCACCTCCATTAATATAGGCAAGTGCTGCACCTAATATTATATGCCCTGCCATTTGGACTGCTGTGTTTTTATCTGCTCCATGACCCCATTGCTCACCAATAAACGCTGCTGCATAAGGTGCTAAAGCATTGCTTGCTACTTGTAAATCGGTTTGCCCACCCAATGCAGAGGTCAGTACTGTAGTGACTGCGGTTAATGCTCGACTGCTACTTCCGCCAATTCCCCAAGCTTGAGCATCTTTTGATGCATTTCGATATGCATCAGAGCGATTGAGAAGCTCTTGTTGTGTCGCATAATCACCTTGTTGATACGCATCCCAATCCGCTCCGCCTTTGGCTTCTAATTCCTTAATCGCTTGCGCTTCAGCCGCTTGTTTGGCTTCTGCTGATCTAGCACGCCTTGTAAATCAGGTAATGTACTCACCTGTTGATGTGCTTTACTCGCATCACTGTTAATGCCTAATTCTTCAACAGTGACCTAATTTTGATATTTTTTCAATTAATTTTTTGGGTAACTTATCTGAATCTATGATAGGTAATAACTCAGAATAAAGCTTATTACTCCATTGAGGAGTATTAAATTTATTCATATAAAAAAGCATCATTCCAAAACCTAAAACTCTAAAATCTAAACATGCTCTCCTATTATTAAGTTCATACTCAAATGAAATATTATGAATTGCAGCTCTGATAGGAAAATACATACAATCCATAATATTATGGGACTGAAATATTATTTGGCAAATCCCTCTTTCGCAAGAACCAAACTTGTAAACATCACATTCATAATCAATAAAATCACCATTATTATTATATGCTGTATTGTAATCATACAATATATAATCATTTTTCAACCCAATACTATCGAATAGTCTGTAATATTTTGAAATAAAAATACTTACTTGATCTTTCATTTCTGAATTTTCCTTAAATACCCTTTTTCAACTAATTCTTTCACTGTCATGTTAATCCCTCCTTTTGTTTCATATTGGATTCCCATACCTTTTTTATCAAACCAAGGCATAACTTTACTTTGTATTACAGGTAAAGGTTTTACCACTTCATAAACATCACGAATTTTTGTATTGGTCGTTGGTGACAGCACTCTAGCATCCAAAGAAACATCTACCGGAGCTAAAAATGATGATTTATCACTTGTACCACCAAATCTATCTAGTTTAGTACCAATAGGTAACGTTGTTTTAAATTGAGAATTTGGAACTATTCCATCATTAGGTGGCCACAATATTTTACCATCTGGAGTTCTCCAGTTATTTTTTTTAGCAATAGCCATTTGCTCAACTACATTTTTAAAAAAGTCATCATCTCGATAAAAATTATTCTCTATAGATTGTTTTGAGTGACTTGTAGAGCCTACTTTTCCTGTTTTAAATGCCCCAACAACAATCCCAAAACTTCCAGCGGCATCCATTGCTGCAAAAACACGATCAACTTTTTTTAATTCATCATTCGTAAATAATGAAGTTCCTTTGCCTACATCATGGAGTCCAACAACAAGATTCGCTAAAGGTGCTCCTAATGCTCCTCCGCCTACTATTTTTCGGCTATTATCTAACTGTGAAATGGAATAAATTGTCTGATATTCAACAGGAAGTAGTTTAGCTTTGAGTACACCATTTTCATTCACAACTAAATAACGTAAGCCTGATCCACTATGTACCCCTGAAATAACATCACCATCTTTATAAGGTGTCTTACTTAAAGTCACTACTTGTGGAGCACCTTTCATTGCATCTTGTGCATTTTCAGTCAGTACATTTTTAACACATGTATTGTTTGTACAAGCATCTAATTTCTGCTTTGTTTTATTGTTTGCTCCAGCAACTAATTTTCCATTTTTATCAATAACACCATAAACATTATTTTCAACCGTATTCTTACTTATTACTCCTACCAATTGTGCGTTATAACTCGAATCGCCTACCGCTCCACCTATGACTGCACCTATCCCTGCGGTTAAATCTCGGATTTGTGCTTTAACATCTTCAGGTAAAAGGTTGGCTTGGAATTTACCATTAACGAAGTATTTAGGATCATCCTTGTATTTTTCTGCAAGTTGCTGGGTTAAATACTGCGCTGCGGCTTCACTGGCTACAGCGGCACTACCGCCTGCTGTTGGGTCACCTCCATTAATATAGGCAAGTGCTGCACCTAATATTATATGCCCTGCCATTTGGGCTACTGTGTTTTTATCTGCTCCATGACCCCATTGCTCACCAATAAACGCTGCTGCATAAGGTGCTAAAGCATTGCTTGCTACTTGTAAATCGGTTTGTCCACCCAGTGCTGCTGTAATCGCAATGCTCACTGCATTTAAGGCACGACTGCTATCTCCGCCTATACCCCATTCTGCTGTAACTTTTTGTTGGTTGGTTAAGGCTGTAGCATAGTCCGAGCTCAGCTGTGAATAGTAGTTTTCTTTTTCTGATGTACTGAAGTCATTAACTTTAGCCTGCTCTTCTGGACTCAGTTGGTCATATAGCGCTTTTGCTAAGGCTGTGGTTTCTTCTGTTACCGCCTTCACTTGGTTTTGTGAATAGGTGCGTCCTGCTGCAACGATCGTCGATGTCGCATCCGATACGATCTTTTGTTTTTCTAAGATCGCTTGTAAGTCTGGAACTTCATCTACTTTTTGGTTCGCAGTCTTAATATCGCTATGAATGCCCAACTCTTCAACCGTGGTGTCTTTGCCACCGATGTTGATGTTGCCTGCTGTAAGTGTGGCATAGGTGGTACTGCTGTCACTGTCTTTGTCTTGTTGCGGTAACGTTGGCGAGAATGTCGTGCTGTTCTGCCAGTTATTGTTGTTGGTATAGGTTGTCCCTATATGATCCGTACTGCTACTCTCTCCAAATTGAGTCCCGCCTGATAAAGCCACAGTTTGGGCTTTATAGCCACTTTCATTCTCAATATTGCTAAATGTCAGGCTGTTTGCAGTCAAGTCGTTGTTGTCTTTTGTGGCGGTGGAAGCAATTGCGCCACCTTTTAAGTCAACATGATCAGCTTTGACGTGGTAGCCACTATCACCCGCAAATAAACCACTTTGTTGGTTAACTTGTTTGTAGTTACCATCCGCATTGCTTTGGTTTAAATTCGCTGAACCTTGTCCACCCGAAAGTTCCCATGCTGAACCGAGGGATGCTTGTACGCGTATACCCAATCCAGTTTGATCACTGTCTTGGTTCAGCGTGTCTTGTTGGCTGATGATGTTTAAGTTTTTGCCAATATCCGCATCAATTCGATTGGCTGTGGCCTGTGCACCTTTCAGCGTGGTATCACCTTTGCTCGTGATCTTGATTTGATCGGCATTGAGTGTAGTGTTTTGATGTGTTGTTTTCTCTAGGTGGTTGCTGCCTTTACCATAGCCTGCTTCGGCATAAACATACACCCCAGTTTGTGCACCCACGGATACACCCACACCGACACTCGCACCCATATTGCTATTCTTGCCATCTGCATTTTCTGTACTTTGTCCTGATTCAAGCAGGATGTTTTTCGCTGAATCAAGACTGATGGTGTCCTTGGCATTTACCTGCGTATTTTTAAGGTGAATATCACCTTCGGTACTGGTCAAGTTGATATTGCCACCGGCATTCAGAAGGTTATTCTGTGATGCTGAGTAGCTGTTATCTTGGTTGCTCTGACTCGTGCTAAAACCAAACCCTGATTCTGCTTTAAATAGTGCACCACCTTTGATATCACTATAAGTTTGATAGCCTTGTGCTGCTGCAGCTACACCTTGTAAAGCCTGTGTTCGATCATCTGCTTTGCTGTTGCCGGCTTTGTCGACCGCATTGACTAAATCAAGCAGTGGTGAACTCACTCGGCTAAATACACCCACCTTCAAATCTTTGTTCGATTGGCTGTCACTGCCTATGTTGTGATCATCCAGCACATTGATACTCTTAGCGGTGATATTGAGGTCTTTGCCTGCAACCACATCCGCTACTTGTTGGTTATAATTGTTCCCCGCTTGTATCGTCACATTGCCATTTAAACTACCAACCTGACTACGTTCTTGTAGAATACTGCTACTTTGGCTATCGCTTTTACTTGCCATATAACCATCAAAGCGTTCGGTATCGGAAATCTGTACACTGCCCCACCCCTTACTGCTTTGATCTTCACTTTGGCTTTGGCTATTTTGAGTGGACTTAATATTGACATCTTTCGCGGCATTCAGCATTAAATCATCTTGTGATACCACCTTGCTACCAATGACATTGATATCAGCTTGCTCAGTTTGTAAAGTAGCTTTACCCCCGATTGAAACTTGTGAACCACGACTGGTAACACTATCACCATCCGCTAACGCTTTATCGTTATAGACACCAATCGGTGCAATATGATCACGATTATCAAGGCTAAAACCACTGCGTTTATTATCAACATTTTGGCTTTGTGTATCACTTACTGACAATAATTGAATATTATTCTTGGCATGCAGTAAAGCATCACTTTCTGCTGAAATCTTTGCCCCTTGACTTAAAATATCACCATCACGGGCAATAATATTTAAATCACCGCCCGCCTTAATTTCACTTACTATTGATTCAGTTGAATGAGAGCTCGAATTTTGGCTCACCTTTTGATTATTGATGCCCACAACAACGGGGGTCGCGACTGCCATACTGGCCTTACGTACTGCCTCGGCATGCGACATAATCCTGCCCACCGCACTATCCGAAAATTGACTGTTATTATTACTTTGATCATAGGCATCTTTTGCAGCCTCTAAAGGATTATAAGTGACACCAATGGAAATACCCGATTGCTGACTTTTCAACTGGCTACTCTGATCTTTTGAAATCTCGGCTGCTTTTAAATTAACGTGATTACCAATTAAATTAATATCACTCCCCGCTTCAATAATCGAAGCTGTAGAATTAATATCACCACCGGCAATGATATTGGTATTGCCAGAAATACTCCCCACTACACTTTGTGCTAAAGCACTTCCTTGCGATTGGGTACTTAGCTCATTTTTTGATTTTCCATAACCGATACTCGCAACACCGCTCGATAAACTTGCTGTGAATCCTGATTTTTTTCGACTCGAAAAATGTTTTTCTATTGAGTTTGTAGTTGCCGCTTCAATATTAATATTGTTTTGAGCACTTAAAACAGTATCTTGATCCGCTACAACATGACTGCCTTTAATTCCTATATCTTGTTCAGCTTGCAAGCCGATATTCTTACCACCAATCACGCTTGCAACCGATTGTGTATTCGATGCACTATCTTTATAGGTATAGGTCGATGAGCTCAGTAAGCCTTTACTGGTACTTTGTGTCGCATCATCTGCGGTTTTTGTATATTCACCAGATTCAACTTGAATATTCTGAGCCTGTGCAATGACATTGCCTTGGCCACTATTGATTTCAGAAGCACGAAGTTGAATGCCTTGCCCCGCCTTAAGCTGAATATCATTATTCGCCAAAATTTGACTACCAACTTCCCCCGATTCACTACGTTTAACGTAATTGTTCGCATCTCGAATATTTTCTTGTTGTTGTGCAACGGTTACTGTGCCTAAATGAATATTATTCTTTGCATCTAGTTGCGTCATACCTTCTTGACTTGCATTGGAAATGACACCCGCATTCAACTGAATATCTTGACCTGCTTTGAGTGAAAGTATGCCCGGCTCAGTTTGTCTAGTGATATACACACCTGCTTGGCGATTTAAATACGTATTTGAACCCTGCTCATTTTCAGTGCTATTTGTTTGGGTCACAATATTAATATCGCGCCCAGCATCTAAGAACAATTGCTGTTTAGCATCAATCACCCCACTGACATTATTAATGTCTGTATTGGCCTTCGCAGACAACTGCTTTGCCGTAATTCGTCCACCTAAGTGATCAATACGATCAGCTTGGATGACCAATACATTGCGTCCTGCAATCGTGCCACTGTTTTCTAAATGATTGGTCACATTGAGTGCGGTATTACTCCCAGCTAACAATGCCCCTGAACCATTAATATCGCCAGATTGTAGCCGAACATAGACTTGTGGCACCAATACTGTTTCTACGCTGCCATCTGCTAATGTGATTTTTTGCTCAACCAACCAAACGATGTCAGTGGTTAAACGCGCAATTTGTTCAGCACTTAAGGCAACCCCAACGCTTAAATTCATCTCTTTGGCTGCACTCATCCCTGAGTCCATCAATGCTTTAAATTGATCTTCAAGGTTGTTATAGCCGTCTAAATAGACTTGGCCTGTGAGTTTGGCAATTTGGTCATTCACCAATTTTTGTTCATAGTAACCATCCCCTAAACGCTTGTGCATGTTTTGTGGATCACTATTAAACATTTGCAGCATATAATCACTGCCCAGCCATTTTTTATAGTTGGTAAAGCTTGGATCGGTCTCAATTAAATATTGGCCATTATTCGGATTAACACTAAATAAACTGCTATTCGGTAACGAGGTATTAATATCACCTGTTCGAATGTTAATCCCATCTTGATAGGCTGATGAAATATTTAATGATTCGGTTGAACCTGAATTATTTTGTACTTGTGCATGTTCTTGATAAGCAAACACCCCCAAATTTAAATCAGTCATCACCGGAGCAGGTCGATATGAGGATGTATCATGTCCTGTACTATCAGCACCTTTATGGCGTTCTCGGTAATAGCTATGTAAGGTTCCTTCATCCGTCACAATAGTTTGACCCAAGGTTTCATAATTCACCAAATCATCAACCGAGACGACTAAAGTCTTTCCTGCCAAAATTTGACTGTCCGAATTTAATAGCGACGTGCCCGTAATTTTAATATTACCACCAGCAATCATCTGCCCAGGTGCAGAATCGATGACTTGAGTTTGCTCTGTGATTCTATCGTAATCATATTTATGCCAATTTTCATGCCAAGTACCATCAGGCGTCACCAAATAATCAATTTCATCATGTTTTACCGCCCATCCTAATTTTTCTTGGCTACCTTCAGCATAACGCTGATTCTGGCCTTGCGCCTCGTATTCAATCAAATGTTGTCGATCAACTTCTTTAATTTCTGTTTTGAGGTGTTCATTGGTATTACGGACAACTTGGCTATTGATGGTTAGGTCATTCCCAGCTTCGATCTTGGCACTATGATTATTTAAACTTTTCGCCTGACCTTCTGCATTCTTTGTGCGACTCAGTTGACCTGCGATTACCATATTGCCTTCGCTTGAAAGTAAAGCACCTTCTTTATTAGTAATCTGTTGCGCACCAATATCAAGTTGTTGACGTGCAGCAATCACTGCGGCTTTATCTACGCCTGAGATAATCTCATTTTGATTGAGTAATTCATTCGCAGCAATTGCAACATGGTTGCCATAAATTTTACCGGTTCCAATATTATTTAACTGTTGGTTAACTTCAATGAAGCTCTGACCATTACTATTAATTTCGCCACGGTTAATTAAATTTTCACTGCCAATATGAATTTGATTTGCCGCAACTAAACGACCATTTGTTGTATTTTCAATGGCTTGTGCTTGAAGGCTGAGTTTATTTCCTCCACGTAATTCAGTACTATTAATTAAATCTCCAGCAGTCTCAATCGATAATTGATTGCCTGCACTGATCTTATTTTGTGTCGTAAATGAATCCTGTAAAGCTAAAGCTAAATCATGTCCCACAGCTAATTCACCATCCGCAGTCATTGATTTGGCTTGGATTCCAATATTTTGATTCGCTAGAACTTTTCCTGATGTATTTTTAAGCTCTTTGGCAATTATTTCTAAGTCTTCGGATGAAAGTAGTTCACCCTCAATATTATTCAGATCACCTGTTTGAATAGTTAATTTTTTTCCCGCAAGCATCTGTCCATTTGTATTGTTAAGCTGATTACTTTCAAGCATCAATTGCTGTGCAGCTTGTATTTTACCCTGATGATTCTCAATTTCTTTCGTGCGTGTTTGAATGTCCTGTGCAGTAATCACGCCATTAATATTTTTTAAGTACTGACCATTAACATCGAGTGTTTTTAAATTTAAGGTTGCATCACTATTATCCAAACCATCATTTAGCCTTAAGCTCACTCCACCATTGGCGGTGATTTTGCCTGCATCATTTTCAATCTGATCGGCTTTAATCCGGCCTTGGGCAAAGCTCGTTGCAATCGAGGTATTGGCTGAGCTGGTACTACCACCACCTGTTGCTGTACTCGGTGGCGTACCTCCATTTGATCCATTGCCTGTGCCACCCGTTCCACTACCAGAACCTGTGCCAGATCCAGTGTCTTGTTCAATTTCGGTATAACCCATCATCCCTTTATTTTTATTGATCAGGACCTTGGCATCAATGGCTAAATCTTGTAACCCAGTTTGGACGATCTTGCCTGATTGATTCATTAGCTTAGAAGTTTCAATATCAATCCGCCCTGCATTGAGTTCACCTGAATTTTGAATACTGTTGCTATTACGAATATTCAATTCTGCAGAGGTGGTGATTAAGCCTGTATTTTTAATATTCTCAGTTTGAATGCTTTGCTGACCTAAGCTGGAAAATGTGCCGCTGTTATTTAAATCTGTGCCTTTAATCTCTAATGTGGCTTGATTCGGTGTGGTTTTATCTTGTGCCACCACCGCACCACTATTCAGCACTTCCCCATTGGCACTAATTTTAATATTACCCGCTGAAGCAAATACTTGCCCCGCATTGTTAATCCCTACGCCTTTCTCAGTACTGATTAAACTAATTTTTCCGGCATACATCCCCCCCAAACTTCCGGTATCAATGGCAAATTGTGGTGCGTTACCAGTAGCACTTGATACGCGACCAATCGCACTGATGTGTTGGTTGGCATCCACATCATTTTCTCCAGTCACCACCGTGAGTTCATTCGCCCAGATCCCTGCATTGATTTGAGCAGCACGACTTAATAACTGAGTATAGTCGGTCATACTGGCATCTAAACCTTGTCCAGTGATATTAATCAGCCCATCACGAATTTGAAATCCTGTCACTTGGTCATTATTCAATCGTGGATTACCGCTAGAGAGCGTTACACCACCCGTATTGATAAAACCACCACCATCGACATTAATCCCTGCTTGGTTGGCAATAATCACATCCGCCTTACGTCCACCGACCTCAATATAACCATTTAAATGGCTGGGATTACTGCTGTTAACCTGATTGACAATCACTTTGGCTTCGCCACCGGCAAGCCATGGATTGGCTTGAATATAGCCTCCTAATTGCGTATTGGTGTTCTGACGACTGTTATTCAGAATCACCCCTTGTTGATTGACATCAAATTGTTGATAGTGATTCATTGATACGCCAGCTTGGGTTGGCGTCTGAATATTCACCTGTGTGGTGCCATTGGCACTGCTTAAAACAGTTGGACGTTGATTCCCCGCAGCATTTGGATCAGCAATCACATTGGCCTGTGCCGTTTCAACTGCGCTACTGATCAAGGCTGTTCCTGTGATCAGCATTAAAGAGAAAGATAAAACGTTTAGACCCAAATTCTTTTTAGACGTAATAACCGTAGTTTCAAGCTCAATTGTTTTATTATTTTGTGTTGTACTTTGTCCCGCAGCAGATACATGCTCTGCAACCGCAATCATTTCACCACGGCTTTTGCTAAAAATCGTTTTATAAAAATTTTTATTCATTGTGTTCACCTATCAGGAGATTCACTTTTAAAGTGCATGAAGTGAATATTTTTCAATTTTAATTTTTCTATTCTTTAATCATTTTTAAATTTTAATTGTTCTATTCTTTAATAAATGTCTTTGCTAGTGTTGCAAATTTTGCTCATTTATAAGCGTCCCTTGAAAACTCATGACCCTTAATCCTTTTTCCTTTAAATTCGGTACGTATTGCCATAACCACATAAATTCGCCTAAAACCTCAGCTTCACGCCAATGTTCACAAGGATAATGAGATGAAGCAATTCAGCTAATATTTCCAATTTTCACTCGCTATCCCCCTTAAAATGAATAGCTGGTACTAAAGCCATAGTTGATATCGAAGTTTTGGAAAGACTCCGGCTTCTTCAATGGTTTGGCTGCAAATACGTCATAATAGAAATTGCCACCAACTTTAAATTGCCCTCTAAATCCAATTGCACTACCCATCAAAGTTTTACCCAATAACCATTCTGATGATGGGCCACTCACATGCCCACCATCAAGTGCCATATAAAATTGATGTGATGGAAAAAGAGAGAGCGCTAAATCATTACGCCAATAAAAACCGCGATCAGCAGATAAGGTTAATCCCCCATCAAAGCCACGCACGGTATAGCGTCCACCAATCGAAATGCGATCTTGTACACTCAAAGGGGTCTGATTATATTGGCCATGAAAACTGCTGGAATAACTGAAATTCTGCTGATCTAAGCGAAATGGGACTTGTAGACTGGCATCAACTGTCCAAATCTTCATACGCGATGTTCCTTCATCGAAAGCTTCTTCAATAGCGCTTAAAGCAGCCAATGCCCCTGTACCGCGTCGATAACCAATAGCAAAATCTAAAACGGCTGCCTGAACATATTCCCGATGATTAAAATCCAGTTGCCATCCAGCGATATCTCGTCGTTGAATCATAAGCTCAGCATCATCGATATAGCTCTTTGAGCTACGATGCCACCCCTTTACAGTCATACTGGTTTTTCTTTTGTTATCTCGATACAACATCCTCGTTAATGCTAAATCTTGGTTATGACTTTCACCATTGTAGTTATAAACATTATTCACCCCAGCAACCGCCTGATCATATTGATAGCGACTCACATTGGCACTGACCGACCAATTTTTATAAGGAATTGAATAATGAATCGCATAGTTTTTGGTGCCACTATCGACTGTTGAACCGTCTTGATCGGTAATCGATTGCTGATCAGCAAGATTTTTCCCAAAGGTCACATAGAATAAATCACTACGGAATAATGGGTTATCTAAAGATAAGGTCACATTACCCTGATATTTTCCTGTTTGTCGACTACCCGCATCATCAGCACTTAATGTGATACGAACTGGTATGGTCCGTTGTTTCCATTTTACCAACACATCACTTTGATTCGGTATCGATGCAGGTACAATCTGAAGATCTGCTTCCACTGTAGGTAGGCGTTTTAGATTTTCTAAACCCTGTTCTAGCGCGCGTAAATTTAATATCTCTCCTTTTTTTATAGGGAAGATATTCTTGACATATTGAATCCGGCCAGCATGACTATTCTCGTTATCACTTAGATCGATTTTGATTTCTCCCAATAAACCCGGAATCACGGTTAATTTTAAAATGCCAGAACTTAAATTTTGTGGTGCCACTAAAATTCGTGTAGTGGTATAGCCCTGACCAATAATGATGTTTTGGGTCTGACTCATGAGCAAATTAATGCGCTGCTCGCCCATACAGATGCCATCACTAAACGCTAATTCTTTTAAGGCCTGCTTGAGATATTTTTCAAAATAAGCATTCATCTCACCATTTAATTGGACTTGATGAATAGGAAAACAATGTTGATCTTTAAGATCTTGAAGTCTAAGTTGTGATTGATTTTGTGTTTGATCTAACAAGACATCACGTTGTGGCTGAGTAATTTTTTTAAGTTCTGCTTGTCGTTGTTGATTACGAATGAGCCCATCCACTACTGGATCAAATTTTCTGGCGTCTAATGAAGTCAATATCATAAAAAACCCAGCTCCAAAGACAAGCTGAGAAATAAATCTATTTCTACTTTTCATATTATTATCATTTAGTAGATCTAAACTATTGACTATAAATCATACAAAATTAATTTTAAATAGTATAAAAATTACACTTGGTATCATTAATTAATCAAATATATGATATAAAAGACACAATACCGCTACATATAGGCAAAATATATCATTAAAAAATGTAATCATTTATGACATAAAGACTTTAATGATAAACATATCCAAAGACCATAAAAATGACTTTAGATGCTATAGCTAAATTCTCAAATATTTAATACATTATAAGACATGGGATACTCAAAAAATTTAAAAACAAAGTCATAAAAATTATGGCCAGAGATCAACTGTCAGTACGTAAAGCTGCTCAACATTTTGGGATATGCATACGTACCATACAGCTATGCAGCTATGGAAAAAATCTAACAAAAACAAGCCTATCCTTGGTCGCCCAGCTAAAACCAGCAAAACGCAAATATTGAAGGATGTTGAACAATATCCCAATGATTATATGAGTGAATGGGATGAGCGTTTTGGTGTCATTACACATGCATATGCTCCTAATCTTTGATGTTTATTTAGAAGTAATACCCAATCATCTCGGCACATCGGCCATAAATATGTAGGTATTTACATATCGTTAATATCTACAATCTTGATCAATAAGCGCTTTTAAGCTAATTTCATTTAGGGTGATCACCAATAAAATTTGATATTTTTTCGAGACTATGACGGAGTTTATCTTGAATAAACCATCTAGTGACTAGGGATCAAATCACCAACCTTTTTCCAACCTTCTGTCTTTTATAGTCAATTTTACAAAGGACAACAGCAATCATTTGATTAGAGGGATATATCATGCGTTATGCAGATCCAAATACCGAAGGCTCAAAAGTACACTTTAAACAACAATATGAAAACTTTATTGGTGGCAAATGGGTCGCGCCTGTTAAAGGCGAATATTTTGAAAACATTTCTCCTGTCGATGGAAAAGTTTTTACCAAAGTTCCTCGTTCTTCTGCAGAAGATATTGAGCTGGCACTCGATGCAGCACATGCAGCTAAAGTACAATGGGGTACAGCTTCACCAACGACTCGCTCTAATATTTTACTTAAAATTGCAGATCGTTTAGAAGAAAATTTAGAACTTTTAGCTGTTGCTGAAACATGGGATAATGGTAAACCTATTCGTGAAACACTTGCAGCAGATATTCCACTATGTATTGACCATTTCCGCTATTTTGCCAGCTGTATTCGCGCACAAGAAGGTGGTATTTCAGAAATCGATCATGATACGATCGCCTACCATTTTCATGAACCGCTCGGTGTAGTTGGTCAAATCATTCCATGGAATTTCCCAATTTTAATGGCTGCGTGGAAAATTGCGCCAGCACTTGCAGCAGGTAACTGTATTGTACTCAAACCAGCAGAACAAACACCTGCAAGTATTTTAGTACTGGTTGAACTCATTCAAGACCTTCTCCCAGCAGGCGTACTCAATATCGTGAACGGATATGGCGTAGAAGTTGGTCGTCCATTGGCAACAAATCCTCGTATTGCCAAAATTGCATTTACTGGCTCTACAGCAGTTGGTCAACTGATCATGCAATATGCGACTGAAAATATCATCCCTGTTACGCTTGAACTTGGTGGGAAATCACCAAATATTTTCTTTGAAGATATTATGGATCAAGACGATGAATTCTTAGAAAAAACCTTGGAAGGTTTCAGCATGTTTGCTTTAAACCAAGGTGAAATTTGTACTTGTCCATCACGTGCTTTAATTCAGGAAAGTATTGCTGATCAATTCCTTGAAAAAGCAATTGAACGCGTTAAACGTATTAAAACAGGACATCCGCTAGATACGACTACCATGATCGGTGCTCAAGCATCTCAAGAACAACAGGATAAAATCTTAGGTTGTATCGCAACAGGTCGTACTGAAGGTGCACAAGTTTTAACTGGCGGTGGTGAACGTCATGAAGTTGGCAACGGTTTTTATATTGAACCAACCATCTTTAAAGGCGATAACAGCATGAAAATATTCCAAGAAGAAATTTTTGGACCAGTACTTTCAGTTACAACCTTTAAAGATTTTGATGATGCAATTAAAATCGCCAATGACACTATTTATGGCTTAGGTGCTGGCGTTTGGTCTCGTTCAGCGCATACTTCTTATCGTGCAGGTCGTGCAATCGAAGCAGGTCGTGTATGGACGAACTGTTATCATATCTACCCTGCACATGCTGCATTTGGTGGCTATAAAAAATCAGGTATTGGTCGTGAAAATCATAAAATGATGCTCGATCATTATCAGCAAACTAAAAACTTGCTTGTCAGCTACTCAACAAAACCAATGGGATTCTTCTAAAAAATAATCCACCAATTAGAAATCAGTTTTATACTGATTTCTAATTTTTTATATCACTGAGTACTGAATTCATCATGACACTCAGATCCTCATAGAATCACTCTCTACAGACTAATTTTTCAGAATTTAGTATCGTATGCGATTCCACCATGCAATCAAGGCGAAGATTTCTACCTTAACACAAGCAAATCTCAGCTATTCTTCAATTCTCATACTGCAAAATCAAATTTCCAATAATTAAAATACTGAATTAAACTAAAAATTTAAAATAAGGTTTGCTTAACCAATGTTTAGTTAATATAGAATTTACAAAAAAAATAATTAATATTTGTTATTTTTAGTTTTTAAATACTTCACTTTATCAGAGAGTCTATTTTTCTATAACACTTTCATAAAACTTATTATTTTTAGTTTTTAAATTGACAAAAAATTAATAGTTTTTTCACAAAAAAACATGAGTATTATAGCAAGTTTACATTAAATATAAAAAATACATACAATGAAACTTAAGCGAAAAGTTATGATCATTAAATAATTAGAAAAATTTAATTATAATTAAAGAACTACTTAACCTTAAACTCCACAAATGCCCTTCACTGTCTTTTTATCAGCGATGGGCATATTTTTTAATATATAGATTCTAAATAACCCAAATCATAGATAAGAATTTTTCTTTAACATCATACAATAAATATAATTTTATGATTGATTTTTAATATTATTAAATCAAATTAAAGATTCTTTTATCCTCGAAATGAGAAAGCAATTTCAAGATAGAAATTCTCATTTATTTCAACAGAATTTGAGTTAAATATGAGAAATTTATTTAGTGAATTTAAGCTCAATATGATCAAAAAATAAATATAAAAAAACTCACACCCTTGGGGAGAATGTGAGTATAAAACGAAATTTATTAATGGCGTAATTATATATATAAATCACAATTACTCTGTACAATTAATGTAAAATTAATATATTTATTTAATCAATAAAAATATTAGTGTCTATGAGTTAATATCTAAAAAATCTTTTTGACTATAAACTGGATTAGGATAGTGATAAAATCCTTGGCCAGATGGCTGCCCTAACAGTCCCTGATCTATAAATTTAGACTTAAGTAAAGTAGCAACCTGATATAATTTTGGATTTTTGGTTTTTTCTGCATTCATCAACGTAATATTATATACTGTCGTAATACCTACAATATCTAATATTGCAAAAGGTCCCATAGGTGCGCCTGTTGCTTTCATCCAAGTTTTATCAATAATTTCTGGATCAGCAATATCATTTGCCCATAAATCTAAACCAGCCATTAAAAAAGGAACCAGTAGCGAATTTAAAATATAGCCTGGTTGTTCTTTATATAATGGTAGTACAAGCATTCCAATTTCCTTAGCAAACTGGATAATCTGATTAAAGACTGCTGGATCTGTTGTTGCATGTCCCATCACTTCAGCCGTATTATACTTCCAAATTTGATTTGCAAAATGTAAGGCTAAAAATTTCTCTGCTCTCCCCGTAAATTCAGCAAACTGACTTGGAAGCATCGTTGAGGAATTTGTTGCAAATACTGTTTTTTCAGGTGCAAGCTGACTTAACTGTTGATAAAAATGTTTTTTAATATCAAAATTTTCTGGTATTGCTTCAATGACTAAGTCTGCATCTTTTACAGCTTCTGCTAGATTAGATTGATAATGTAAATGATTAAATGCTATTTCTATTTTTTCTGATGTTGCATCTAAATCTTTTTTATAAGCTTGAGATAATTTAGAAAATTTAGCTTTTGCCTGTTCTAAAATATCATCACTGACATCATAAACAGTAACATTAAACCCATGAAATGCGATTTGAAAAGCAATTTGATAACCTAATACACCACTTCCAGCTACTGTTATATTTTTAAAACTCATATTTTTTCCTATTATTTAGATGATTTTAATTTGTTAATTCATAGCATATCTTTTACATATTTTTTCAGTGATTTTACATAGTATTTTTGATTTAACGTGTAACATTCATGTATTTAGAAAATAGTTAGTCACTACCATGACTAGAAATTTAGATATATAAAAAATTAAAGATTACATATATTATTATCTTGCATAAAATTTTAACTATACTTTATAGTATCAAGCTAGTGACTCGCTATAATATTGCAAAGTTTTACAAAGGTATTAAAGCTAAATGAAAAATAACAACTTACTATTTTTAATTAATCAAAGCTTCAAAATATATACTGGAATAGATTTACCAACACCAGTAGAGAAAGAAAAAAGTTTAGCATGGCTAGATAAAGAAGCTACTTATAGTTTATTGGCACATAATACAGATGTAGATCCAACCTTTATTTATGCAAATCATAAGGCTTTAGATACTTTTGGTTATAACCAAAAAGAAATATTACAATTAAAGTCTAAGTTTAGTGCATCTGAAATAGATCGAGAAGAACGCCTATTATTACTTCAAACCGTGCACAAAAATGGTATTGCAATGAATTATACTGGTCCACGAATTACAAAAGATGGTCGGTCTTTTTACATATATCATGGTATTGTATGGAATGTACAAAATGAAGAAAATATAAATATCGCTCAAGCTGCATTATTTTGGTTAGATACATCACTTCCGCAATGGTTTAATATTAGAAAAAAGTAAAGCCTTTCCATTGAGAAGACGACAATATCAATTCGAACGTGATCCTTAGACTTCTGTCATACATCTATTGCTAACTCACCAATACGAATAAGCTAAAGATATTGTCTATGCACCGCATTATTTATATTGATATAGATTTATTATTTATTTAATCAATTGATTCTATTTTTTTGATTATTGAGTTAAAATAATATCGCTACTCATCATCAGATTAATCATTAAGCATTTATTCACACTGCATTACCACATATAATTTTTATATTTAATAAAAAAAACCTAATCTAGAAAGATTAGGCTATAAAGTGAATTTTTAGTGCAAAGAACTGGTTTTAAATCAACGACTTTTAGACTATACGCTAAACCAATGTTCTATCCTATTCATAAAATCCATTATATAAGTTTTATTTAATATAGTCAACAGTTAATTAAGATTTAATTAACAATTGGCTGTCTTATTTCACTTAATCATGATCAATAATATCCGTATTTCATCAGCAATCTATAGATGATCAGAAAATGAATAAATACTATGTATCTTAAACATCTTTCATAAATCATTTTTTAGCCAATAAATTTATGCTTTTAACCATATTTATAGTGCTTAAAACATACCATCACTATATGTTTTTTGATCTAAAAAAGGGAGTTTATTATTGATTTTATTGAAATGATGAATAGAAAATAAAAATAATCTGAATGAAGTATTTATTATTTGTCTAAACTTATAGTTATGCTCTTTTTATAGCACGATCAATATATTTCAATAGCAAATCAAAATCATGCATATCACAATATAAAATGAGTTACTGGCCGTATAAATATAATCATTGCTTATTTATAGATAAGGCGCTAGGCTGTTTATAGACAATTATACTTTGATAAAAAGAGAATGATAATGAAAAAACTAATTCTTAGCTTATTTTTGATCCTACCGACACTATAATACTTGCCAGTTGTGCTCATCATTATGGTCATGGTCCAAATCATGGTCAGAAATGTAATAACGATCCAGCTAAAAACTGTCCTTACAATCGTTAATAATCTCATTAATAAGGACTATTGATCGTCCTTATTTTATAATTTTTACTGTTCATCGAACAATAAAAATAAAGACAAGTATTCATCAAAAAACTATTTATCTATATGGATAAATAGTTAAAAGTCATAGCATATTTTTTATAAGAAATCATATATTAACCTAATATAAAATCTGTTTAAAAAATTTATTTTTCAGTAAAAAAATTGTTGAGTTGATGTATCTTTCAAGAGATTAAAATACTTTAAAAGATCAACTTTTGTTATAATTATTAATGTAAACAAAAAAATTACGGTTTACTTATAAAATTAGGAGAATAATATGAGTTTAAGACAAGAACGAACCACTGAAGAACAAGATAAAATTGATAAGTTAAAAGAACAATTATCAAAAGCAAATAGAGAGCTTGAAGAATTAAAAACTGATCCAACTGTTACACAACACTTATTGGATAAAGCCCATAAGAAAGTTGAAGACATTAACCGTGATCTTGAAATATTAGTCGCAAGAGATAACTATTCATAATCTCTGAGTCTTTCTATTCTAGCCTTGACATACTTGTTGAGGCTTTTAAGGCAACTATTTTATGTTATTCCATAACATTTTCCTGTCATACGCTTATTTATTATCGACTGACTTAGATTAAAGATTAAAATGGTTAAGCCTTAAAATTTTATTTACTTTGTTAATTAAAATAAAAGGAATTGAATGCCATATAATATAAAAATTAAATCTTTACATTATTTACTCTTATTAAATCAATACCTTTTATTTTGAGTGAAGTAATTTTCCTTTAAAGATCTTTAAAACTCACACAACCTTTTCCTAAAGAGACAATTCGCATCATCTCATTTACAGAGAGTTTTCTTTCTTCAAGACTAATCATAATTCTAGAGCCTTTACTTGAAGCCAGAGTAGCAATTTTTATCAGGTCATTCGTAGAGTAATTTTTAGCATTAAGCTCTAGTCTACAACCAAGAGCCGTAATTTTAACCAAATCATTTATTGAGTACATGTTCTTTTTATCCTTATTTTAATCATGATTAACTTTAATAGAAATTACACCCGTTAATCAACTAAAATATGATGCTAATTGAGCAACATTTTCATCGCCCATATCAGCACTTAATGAATAAAGATCTCGGTATAGCATTACAGCCAAACAATAGCTTAAGCATATATTGGAGTCATTAATATGATATTAATCAAAAAGAGGATATTTTGCTGCCATAACAATTTAATGATAATTGTCTATATCTACTACGGGAATAAAATATATTATTTTAACCTTTTGATTTGAATAAAATAAATATTCATGCAAATAGTAAATTAACGGTGATAAAAGCAATTAACATACAGCCCAGTCCACTCTCTTCACACTATTTTTCAATATCTTTGATTACACTCATTTTTTCTAACTAAACATCTGTTCAATTCAAAAAGGATCACTAAATTTTCTAGGTTTTGATCTCTCCATTTTATGCTGTAAATCTGATGTGATTTTTTACTATATTAACAAAAAAGCTGTAAAAATAACAAAAATCATCGCGATTTGGCAAAGTATAAATAATAAAAAGCCGTCTTATAAGACGGCTTGAAGTATCATAATGTAATGATTTAATTACTTTTTATCTTTAACTGATGCTTCAGTGGTAATATTTACTGTAATTTTATCACCTACATTCGGTATGTTAAATTTATAAATAAATATCAATAACTTAAAATGATTTGGCGTATTTTTGGCGTAAAATAAAAGTTGTCCACAGATAGTAAAAGCAAAAAACCGACTTGATGTAAATTAAGTCGGTTAGCATACAAGGTTATTGTAGCACTATTTTATACACTTAAAATACTATTCAGACATTACTTCAAAAACAACTCCTTCTCCTTTCCACGACGATTTACTAAACCCTGAATACGCTTGCCGTTGTCAAAGATCCAACGATCAAACTGATGAGCAGCTGCAGATAAATTATTTTGATTGATCATCGTCAACATTGTGCTTTTTACAAATGCTGTCTCACCGATGTTGTAGACAAATGAAGCCAGTGCATCGAATTGGTTTTGATTAATTTTTACTTTGATATTCTGATCAAGACAGGCATCAACCCACTTACAATCATTTTTAAGCCATTCGTTTGCTTGTGCTTCAGTGCAAGTATCACCAGATTTTACCGATGTGCCGTTTGGATATTTGATTGTGCCAAAGCCAATAGTCCAGACTCCACCAGTATCTCTATATGCTTTTAATCGCAAGCCTTCAGATTCACGAATAATTGAATAACCCTTTTCTGAGATATCAAGCTGACCAGTTATCTGGCCATATTTAAAGCCGATCATTTGTGAGAAAACATCAACACCATTTATTGCTATGACTTTATCGCCAGCAATAACTTGTTCTTGTGTTAGCTTTCCGCCCGACATAGCCCGTAGCCATGAATATGCTTGGGCGATATGTTGTGATTGATTTGCAGGCATTACTTTTCTCCAGTCATAAAAAAACCGCCAAATATGGCGGCATATGTTTTGATTAAATTACTCATCTTTAACTTTCTTTAACTCTTTAACAACCTCAACAATCGTTTTGCCTTCTTGCCGGTTAATAAAGTTAAATGTCCAACGCACAATCGCCCAGCCCGGTAAACCGCAGACGAAAAAAAAGCCCCCAAGGGCAATCATTCCCCAAATATCAGTGACCCATTCATGTAGCCCCCAACGGACGATAATGAATGAACCACCTGCAAGACTTGAGACGACTGTACAGATTAAGCCAACTGCCCATTCCTGTGGTGAGCGTGGAAAACGCATCATGATGACGACTGTTGCTACCGCTGCAATTGCCAGTGTGACTGCTATAGCTGCGCCGTAGAATTTTAAGAAGGCAGTGAGACTGCCGGTTGATACTGGTTCCATATTTTTCCTGATTTTGGGTGATAAAAAAGCACCCGATTTTTGGGTGCTTATGATTTAAAACTTTAGCTATCGGATGTTGCTTGTGTAATTTTTTCTGAATAATTCCATGATGTTGTTTTCCATACATCACGCGCAGCAACACGCACATAATAAGTGGTTGTTGAACTTAAACCGCCAATCGTGCAAGCATTTTCTGTACCTGTCCAACGTGCTGCAGTGTTTTCAGGATCAAAGTTTGGATTTGTGCTAATCCATACTTGATAATCTTTTAGATCCGGTACTTCACTTGGAATCCATGTCACTGTGATCGAATCAACCGTTGCCGATGTGTACACGTTCAACAGTTGTGGTGGTACAGGATTGCTAATATTTAGCTGTGCAAATGAACTCACAGTTGTAGCATTTTTACTTGCAACACGAATCGTATAAGCACGCTGAATGCTATCTGTTTTCGCTTCTTCAATTGAGTAACTGTAATCAGTTGATGTTGTTTCGACTTGTCTAAGCAATACACCATTTGAAAGAATCTGGACCACATATCCGATGGCACCTGGTACCGCTTGCCATTGGACTTTAAAGCTAGTTCCGATGAACGCAGACTGAAGTGACAAGCCTTTGACACCTGATGAACGACCACCCAATATCATGTAGCTGTATGCTGTTACCTCATCAAGCGTCTGCTCTTTTTGCTGCAACCCATTGAAGCTTGTAAATTTCAGATAAACTTGCTTATTCAGCATATTTGAATTATTAAAGTCATATTGAAAAATTGCTTTATCAATACGAACAAATGATTCTCCAGCATTATGAGATAAAGGCTCCTCAAAACGTCCACGCAACACATTGCTCAGTGTATAAAGACCCGATCCATCCAAGTTAGCATCAACATAACTAATATATTCATCACCGACTTTACATAACGTTGTATTTACTTGAGCATCTTCTAGTGTTCCACTAAAGATTTGACTTGATGTATTTAGCTGTACTTGCATCGCAGTATCATCATTATCAACTGCAGAGACCAAAGATCCATATCGAGCAGAACCATAAATCGTACCAATCATCTCGTAAGTAGTGTTATCAATACTTGCCCAGACGTTACATCCACCCCAGTTCTGACCACCTGACACAGCTACCCAAATCTGATTTTTCCCACCAGTCAAATCCAAAGGCGGTTCAAAGATTTCAGGTGCATTCACATTACCTGGTTCTTCATTACCACCTTGGTACCCATTACTTGATTGCAAATCATATTCAACAGCAGATCGGGAGCCAATCGCCAATTCTTCTGCAGTAATTGTTAATAACCCTTCTTCATCTTCTTCAACACGAGTAATGCGTACAAGAAACTGATCAAGACCAAGTGATTCGTCAGTAATAGTGACTATGTCCATCGGCTCTAAACGACAGTATTTCCAGCCTAAATTAAATTCATATTCATTACGCACATAGAGCTTTCGTTGTAATAGCAATTGCACTGCATGACGAGCAATTTTCGGCTCACAGAAGAAATCATACTTAACCGGATCTTGCGTACGCAGACCAAACATTTCAATATTGGCTTGGTCCTTGGCTTCAACAGTTTCAGTATTGTACTGATTGAATCGATTTACATACTCAATCTGACAATGATTAAATGCATCTGTATCACGACTGCGACGCACACGAATTGGTTCATCATCACCAATAAAATCATCATCTGTTAAGTGATATGCAGGCTCAAGATTTGGTGTATATGTCACACCATTACCTGTTACAGCACTATCGCCATACGAGCGTATTTTTAAACCATCTGGGCTAGGTACTACAGCACAATTTACAGATTCAACAATGTCATTAATCGTTTCATATGCTGCATTTTGCTCGGTAAATGCAGGGCTAATTAATAAGTTGGTTGCAGCACAATATTTACGAAATTCAGATAAGTCAGCAATATTTAAGTTTGGTGCAGCACCATATCGAGGATTTGTTATAAAATCTTCAATTACATCAGCCGGATTGGCATCGTGAATCGTATCTGAGAATGTAATATCACTAATGACTTCAAAGTTGTGATTTGAAAGACTTGCGCTACTTCCAAGATCATAATTAGCACACGAAACATAACCCAAATATGGATAATGTAGAGCTTGGTTTGGGTGTTTTGATTGCAAATACCCCCAAACTGGATTTCGATTACCATTAAACAATTCAAAACCAATTTGATCCAATGGTTGTCGTTGCACACCATTTTCAGTTTTAGGCACAATCTGTTCTTTATCACGCCAGATAATGCCAATATCTCGAATCTTGTTTTCACATAGACCAAGCATCAATGATGCTGAATATGTGTATGTTGTATTCTGTGTCTTTACACCACCACCTTTGCCACCTGATTTTGTGGTTTCTGTATGTGCCGTTGCCGTGAAATCACCGTACCAAAACATATTTGCCGCAAGTCTGTTTTTTCCGTAAACAAGTGGTTGACATAGACCATAGGCTGACTGCTGAATACGCATTGAATTGATACGTGTATCAGATGTACTAATCGTTTGACCACCAAATATTCCACCCATGTTATCTCAACCTCTTCATACGAAAAAACCCGGCAATTCGCCGGGCTAAACTTCCTTTGGTTCCATCTTGAAGTATTACTCCCTGATGGATATATGAATGAATGATTGTGGGCCACTCCACAACAATTGCACCATGACTGATGCATTTGCCAAATTGATAGAGAACGATATCACCTGGTTGCGGATCTTCAACTTGATCACAGACAGATAGAACATGCTCTAAATAACGCTGACCCATCTGGTGCATATGCCAGTCAGGTGGGTACGGTCCTGGATCGTAATGATCAATTAGCCCGACTGCTTCATAAACCTCACAAAGCAGTGTTGCACAATCCACACCCACGCCTTTGACACGTCCCTGATGATGATATGGTGTGCCGAGCCAAGTCATGGCTTCTTTAACAGCTTCATGATTTTTCATATTTAGTCCAATAAAAAACCCCGATCTCATTAAAGACCGGGGTTGGTTGTGGTTTGTTGGGTAGTAAAAGTCATTTCATTTTTAACATTTAATCTATAAACTCGGTGCAATTTTCTATAAAAATCAACTTTCATTATGAGTCAAAAATTTAGATATGATATTAATGGCTTGAGAGCATATGCGGTAGCCACAGTAGTTTTATTCCATTTTGGAATTCTAGGATTTTCAGCTGGATTTATAGGGGTCGATATATTTTTTGTTATATCCGGATTTTTAATGACAAGCATTGTTGTTAAGGGTATTGAAAATAAAAATTTCTCTTTTCTTAAATTTTATCTTTCACGAGCTATAAGAATTCTTCCCGCATTATTTGTTGTCTGCGTTGTATTGCTAGTAATCTCTTGGCATACCCTTCTTCCGAATGATTTAATGCAGTTAAGTAAGCATATTATCTCAAGCATTAATTTTTTCTCAAATATTACCTACTTCACTGAATCTGGCTACTTTGACACTTCATCTCACAATAAAGCCCTACTACATACATGGTCCCTATCTGTTGAATGGCAGTTTTATTTAATATTTCCTCTCATTGTTGCCCTACTTTACAAATTTAGTTTCTCTAAAAAATTTATTTTTAGCATGTTTCTCCTAGGGACTATTGTATCTTTTATATTAGCTATCTTTATTGCCAATAAATCACCATCCGCTGGTTTCTTTCTGCTACCTACTCGTGCATGGGAAATGCTAGCAGGCGGTCTCGTTTATTTTTACAGCTTAAGTGCAAAAAACAATATTTATGGAAAACCTTTAGAAGCTTTTGGTTTCATATTAATTCTAATTAGTTTGGTAATATTTAACCAAAATACATTGTGGCCTAGCTTTAATGCACTAATCCCAGTACTTGGCACCGCCTTAATCCTAATCGCTAACCACCAAGACTCTGTTTTTACTAAGCATCCCATATTTCAATGGCTCGGAAATACTTCTTATTCTATATATTTATGGCACTGGCCAATTGTTTTTTATCTAAATTATTACGAAAAACTAGATAACTATTTATTAATTACATTTGGAATTATCCTTTCGATTTTAACGGGATATTTATCATACAAATATATTGAGAGTCCGACTCGTAATTACTTATCCAAAAAACAACTAAAAAGTAACTACATTATTTGGTTTCTATCCGTTGGAGCACTTTCTTTAATTAGCTTTCTCATATACAAAAATGAAGGTTTTGATAATAGATTTAATAATAAAATTAATTCTGTTCTTGATGCCGCTAAAGACATAAACCCAAAGCGCGATGAATGCCTGGTTCTTCCAGGTCAACCTTTAAAATCTTGTATATATGGTCAAGGTGCTACTTCTTTATTAGTAATTGGAGATAGTCATGCAAGCGCAATGATGAATGGTATTCAACATGCTCTGCCGAATAATACATCACTTGTTTCATGGAATATAAGTGGTTGTACAGTTGCTGAAGGGCTTAAAAAAATCACAGACCCTGCGTTTAAATGCGGTGAGCTAGTTACTGAAACAATTCAAACTATTAAAACCTACCCCAAAGACATCCCTATTTTAATAATAAACCGAACTAATGCGTTATTTGCTGGTGAGCCAGAAAATGAAGATATATCAAAACCTATTCGATATATAACGAAACTACATTCTCAGTATAACAATGCCTACTATAAGGAAATGGAAGATGCGTATGTTGATACTTTGTGTAAACTTTCTGAAACTCATAAAGTGTATGTAACTAGACCTACTCCGGAGGCACCTGTATCCGTTCCGCAAAGAATGGCTAAGGATATTTTACAAAACCCTGATAGCGCATCATTTACCATCAGCAACAATGAGTATCAGGTTCGTAACAAATCAGCTTGGGAAGCTCAAGATCGTGCAAAACAGAAATGTGGAATTGAAATTTTAGATATATCTAAAGCTTTTTGTGATGAAAAAAAATGTTCTTTCTCAAAAGATGGTTTGCCTTTATTTGTTGATGATGATCACATGAGTTGGAAGGGGTCGTTAATACTTTCTCCTTATTTTCAGAAAATCTTTAAATAAATTAAAAAGGCTGTCGAATTTGACAGCCTTTTTTTTATTCATGCTAATTAAGCAACTGGCGCATAGTTATCATTAGAAATAATTGCGCTGGTAGTCACTGGATAAGCCCCCGCTTTAAACGCATCATTTCCTGTAATTCGGACTCGACTCGGATTACCGACAACTTTTACGATATCAGTCACAGCTACCGCATTTTTGATGACATTTCCTTTAATGTGAGTGTTGCGTACAGCTCGCCCAGTAGCATTTAAGTGAATCAGACCCTTCGTATCGTCATAATTCGCTAGCGATGTAAGTCCGATAATATTGTTGTTGCAATGAAATCCATCTAAGTTGCAGTCAAGCAAAATCGGGTTTCGATTCGCTCCACGAGCGCTCACATCAATTACAACGTCAGTGAGATTAAACGCTCCGATTGCGCGAATAATCCCACCCCCGTACGTAGCGGATGCAGATGAGTTGATATGCCCGTGCAACGTTACTTGAGAACACGCACCTAACACATCAATCGCATACTCTTTAAAGTCGCGCAAAATACCGTTAATTAATAAGCCATTAACACCCTGAATCTCAAAAATATTTTTATCCGCATTTCCAAAATGGCAGTTGAATTGAATATTTTTGATGCTATCTAATCCCGCGCCCTCAAGTTTTATCAATCGCTGTGGTTGATAGTGTGCTTCAAATGTACCGCCTGTGAACGTTACATCATCAATTACACTCCCTGCCGCTGATCTCATGTGCACAATGCTATGTTGTTCGACAAGCGCTGTCGTTGCACCTTGAAAATTCCCAAGCTCCGCATCAATCGCATTAAATTGCAAATTGTAAATCTCTGACGGATTATCAAAATGAATGCACTTATTTGCATACGACAAACCATGCACATCGAAAGACCCTTGATGTAGATTAGAACCTTCAGCAAATCGCAAACAATCTTGAAGCATTGCGTAAGCTGTTGACTTAAAATTAGGGTTGCGATTCACATCTTCAAAAACATAACCGTCTTTTAGAAAATGTGCATCGACCGCAAGTTCTAATTTGAACGTGTTACGAACACGTGCAGCAGATCCGATCAACCCACTGGACGATGTTAGTTTAATACCGCGGATTTTTCGGCAAGCGTCAATCATTAAGTGTGATTCTTGATTATTCGGATTAGCATTTGTAGTCATTGAGCCAAAAATATCTAAAATCGGAACATCGGCAGTGACTACAATAGTCGCACCATTGCCTTTAATTTTCTTAACTTTGGTCAGGTCAATCAGAAGAGATGCGGATACTTTATAAGATTTAGAGCCATTTAGACTAATCACTCCACCTTTATTTATTTCCGCTTGAAGTGCTGCGGTATCGTCAGTTGCTACAACAGTTTTTGATGAGTTAGTCCAAACATCGGCACCTCCTTTTTCAGCATAATAGGCATTACCTACGCCTATATCTTTATAAAGCAGATACCCATCGGGGTTGATTTCACCACCGCCACCTCCACCATTTAAAAATTTTGCTTTATCTTTAAAATCATATCCGTGTGTTTCCCATTCTGTCTGCACTGTGCCTTCTTCAAGTTGCAAAAAGTCAGGCATGGTATTTGTGTTTGAAAGATACAGAACAAGATAACGGTCAAGTGATCCGCTTGTAAATGTGTAGTTTAATGCTGCGTCGTTTGTTTCTCCAGCAATCATTTTAATATTTGATTTCCCAACGGTAGGCGCAAAGTTAGCTAAACCAATTCTGAACCGTGTAGATGCAGTTTTGCTAACCGTGTATGTCGTATTCGGCTTAATTTTGATTACAGATGTTAGTGCGTTTGCTGACGTTGAAAGTGCTCGATTGTAATTGCTTAAATCAACCGCACCTATCAGTGAAACATCTTGCAAATATGATCCATCGAATTTGTTTTTACCGATTTTGATTTGCGCTGCATTACTCAACTTTGCACCACCAAAAACAGCGTCTTTACTAAACAGCAAGTTATTCGCTGTGAAATCAAAAACGCCACCTGTTTTTACTTGCAAAGCAGGTATATTTTCACTATTCGCACTGATATTTACCGCTAAGTATTGCGTATCTGCTCGTGTTGTGAAAGTAAATGCTTCAACTACATTATCAAGACTATCAACATGCAAAACATGAGAAACATCATCTGATTTTGTTACATAACCCATTGTTATATCAATAACAGGATTAGTAGCAAACTCGATCACGCGAAAACGCGAAGATTCCGTTTTTTCAATCGTGTACTTAGTACTTGGATTGACTTTAATAATCGCTGTTTTTGATGTTTCAGAAGCAAAGATTCTGTTTGTTGCACCGCTTGTTGGTGCTGAAATGTTGGCATCAATTAAATTATACAGAAGGTCTTGGGATATATTCACAAGCGAGTTAATAAGGGTTTTAGCATTCGCTTCCGCAGCATTGGCTTTGGTGGTTGCGTCTGCTTTCGCTTGCGTCAACGGATCATAAGCGCTCTTAGTTAAGCTTGTTGCATTTGCGGTTGCTTTATAATAATCACCACCCTCTGCTGCACTCAAAACTTTTACCGAGACGCCAAAAGGTATATTGACAAGATCAGCATTAGCCTCATTCAAAGTTACATATGATTTAAAATACCCACCAGCTGTTGCTGCTTGTCTATTTTCTAGTTCATCAATAAATTCAAGTAATTTTCCTTGAGCATTTTTAAAACCTGCTTGTGTTACATTTGTACCAACAAATTCAAGAATATCTGGTAAAGGCATTTCCTAACCCCATAAAAAAAACCCGCTTAAAGCGGGTATGGATTAATTAAATTTAGTTAAACGGCTGTTTCGGGCACTGGTATAAATGGTGCGCCACGAAAAAACACACGGTTTTTAAATCTGTTGTCGCAAGTTTCAAGACGCTTATCGCATCCTGGATAAACTTTGATTTTTTGACCCACTTGTGGCGCTTCCAACAATGGCAAGGTCAATAATAAAGCTCCTGACTCATGCAGTCGTATAGTCCGTTTTAGTCCTACATTTCCGCCTTCTAAAAACTCGACAACACCTTGCGTAAACCAGCCCTGTGGTTGGTTTAGCTGGCATAAAATACGTGCTTCAGTGCTACTAGTTTCAATCACTGTATTCACAACATAATTTTCACGCAATAAACCACAAGCGTTATCAAACAATGTATTTGTACAGCTTGGCTGATATAAATTTCGTGGCATTTTGACATTCAACACATCCAGATCTGAAGCAACATTAAAGCTGATTTCATTGCGATCAAATTCAGGTTCAATGATTCGACCTTCAAACAATTTAATTGTGCCAGCACTGGTATCTAAAGGCTCATTCATATCAAGAAAAATACGCTCAAGCTTAAATCGTGCACCATCCATCTGACCATTATGAAATGCTTTAACGATAGGAATCCCACCAATCGTGTGATCATCAGTAGCATAGATCGTCACATTTAAGTTATCGACTTCAACACCAAGCGACAGCTTAATGCCTTCACGTTTAATAATCTCACCGCTTGAATAGTAAGTGTGGCCTGCAACGGTCAGATCAAAATCATAGCTAGTAGCGCGTACCACTTCACCTTGAACCGTCGTGATCGTATACAGGTCAGCCATGATAAACTGATCTTCATTTAACATGGCAATGAGCTGTGGAGATGCTATTCTCATACTTTATTTCCCAATGATCCGATCATTTCAACTTTATTAGCTTTCCATAATTTATGCATAAAGCTGGTATATTGCTGCTCATCATCAGCAAATCTACAACGATAATAAAATTCGCCTGATACTGTCAGAGTATCGCCAGCAGCCAATGGTATAGGCAAGGTTATAAATCCATTTTTACCGATGCTGTATTGGGTTTCCCACATTCGTTCATCCAAATCAGTCCACATTGGTTGATCTAAATCGTCTACCCACATCAGTGGATCTTCTGACTCAAATTCTTTTGTATGAGCTAATGGAATCTTGGATGTATGCATCTGCTTATGTAGCTGAAAATTGGTCGTCTTGCCATCACCAGTAAAAGTACACTTAAACTCACAATCTTCAGGCATCTTAAACAGAAATGAATCAAAAGATCCACGGCGCTCATGAAAAAAACTCTCAAGCTGTTGTAATTCATTCCGGCCTTTTGATTCTCTTAAGAATGCAAACGACAATGAAATTTTATATTTGGGTACAGCCTGATAACTTGCTCTTAATTCACGACCATTAATAGATGTCATGATTTTGGTATTAAAAATGGGACTCTTTGAAAGGTCCCATTCTAGTCCTGGTAATTCAGGAAATAATACATCTGACATAGTAGAATCCTTATTTTGGCATACCAAAATCACGTCCAAAACTTTGTAAACCAGTAGCTAATTCACGACCATGTTTCTTAAAGAATCGTTTTACGTCTTTAGAATCCCAAGCCTGAATCGTTAGGCTGGGGTAAATCGGCTGATCCATATTACTATTACCACCTATCCCTCCATCAGAAGTTAAATTTTTACCCAATGCACGAATCGTATTGGCGTGCTGTTTAGGCAATACCATTTCCTCTTCGTGTAATTGAGTCACTGGATTCACACCCGCAGGAATATCGTAACCACCTCGAGCAGATTTAATTTTACCAGCAAGACCACCAACCAATGCCAATGCAGAAGCACCGGCTGCCACAGCTAGCACAGGACCAATATAAGGAATGGATACCATAGCCTTAAATGCACCAGCCATGGCTTCCCATGCATACATCATAATAGATTTAACGGCCTCACCAGCTTTGATGGCCAAACGTGCTAAAGCACCTGTACTCGTTGCTATAGTCTTGGTAGTTTCACCTGCAACTACAGCGCCAGTTTGTGCAGCTTGACCTGTAACTTCGGCAGCGGTTTCAGTTTTGACAAAACCTAGCTTAATCGCTAATCGTTTTGTAAGTCCGATCATATAAGCCTTAAGTGGCTCACTTACCACAGTCTGTAAGAAATACGCCCCCATATCTGTAAAAACAGCATTGGTTGCACTTTGCCAAGTCAACGTACCATTCATCATTGACTGAATACTTTTATCCCAAAGCCCAGAGATACGACCAGTTAAATCACCAAATTTATCTTCAAAATCTTTCATTTGAGCTTGATTTATAAGGTTCATGGATTTGTTGTCAGATATAGTTTGATCTGTATCTAAATCAGCAATATCGTTAGTAACCCGACTTTGATCACCTTTCTTACCAGATATAGCAGTATATTGATTTTCGAGATCTAGACGTTCTTCTAAAGCTTTTCTCTTGATTTCACGTAATTGATCTTCTAGTTTTTTCTCAAGCATCACCTTTTGAGCATTTGATATCTTTTTAGCATTCAATTGATTATCAAGATTTGCTTTCTCAATGTCATAAATTCGCTGTTCACGAAGTACGCTATTTGCAATCTCTTCCTCTTTTAATGTTTTAATTTTATCAAATTGCTCTGCATGTAACGCTTTGATTTTTTCACTAGCAGACTTTTCAGCATCAACTTTAAACTTGGCTTTTTCAACGCTTGATAACTTTGATTTATCAATCTCATCTAAAGCCTTCTGTAAATCAAGTTCTATTTTCTTTTCCTCAGATGCATATTTATAACGAATTGCAGCTATTGCTTTTGCTTCTTGCTCAGCACGGCGTTCTGCATCTGACGGTCCTTTTGCTTTAGGTAATTTAGCTTTTGCTGCCTTAGATTCAGGATTTAATTCCTTATTATCTGCTATACCTGATGTAATACCGCCTTTACCACCTTTAAATCCAAGTTGTGCTTTTTGATTATTGATATTTGCTTGAGTCAACTTGTCAAATGTTGTACTACCATTCCACAACTTACTCATTCCAGCCAGATCAGATGTAGTAGTTGTAATAATATCATTGGTGGTATTTTTGGTTTCATTCAAAATTCCTTTCACACCAGTAACTAACGCCCGCCCTTTCGCCAGAAATCCATCAGCATTCGCAAAGTTAACAGCAGTGCTCCCAATGGTTGCCATATTTCTCATGGCACCAGAAATTAAACGAACTAAGCTTTGCAAGCCACTCGCTAAACCAGCAACTGCAACAGCCACACCTCTAGCAATAGTCCCAATTGTCTGGATCATTGATGCGAATGATCCACCAGCAGAGGTACCGTTCATAAAATGGCTAAGTAGATTGCTAAAAACTGGCATAACAGCCATAGCAAGCTCAGATTTTAGTGAGCTAAATTTTAATTGCATGGTCTGAGTCTGTGCATTCAACTCAATTGATTTATCAATAGCCTCTTGGCCAGTAGTAATCCCTGCTTCTTCAAGAGCTTCCTGATAATCTTTCCAAAGCTTACCCCCATTTTGCAAAATAGGTGCTAAAGCTGTTAAGTCAGATCCCATGGATTCTAGATAAAACGACATCTGCTGTTGGTTAACGCCAGCTTCTTCTAGTTTTTCAACATAGGTTTGTAACGCAGTTGTCCCATCCATTTTAGCCATTTGTTCAGCAAGCTTTTTAGCACCCTCTGCGCCACCTTCAGTTTTTACAGCAATTTTCTCAAAAAAGTCTGTAGCACCGCCAGAGCCAACGGATGCAAACTCACCCAGCTTTTCATTAAAGTCCTTCATCATATCAGCGACTTTTTCTTGACTAAATCCAAATGTTTGAGCTGCGCTAGCAAGACCTTGAAATTCTTTAATTGAACTATTTGCTAATGATGCTGCACGTGCAAGTTCAACATTGGTACGTGCTGTCTCTGTAGCTATTTTTGCTAGTCCTACGGCTGCAGCCGCTAAACCTCCAATAGCTAAACCAGTCAGTGCAGCACCTGCTAGCACAACACCTCCGCGCATTAATCCAAATTTTGATGTAATTTCATCTAGAGAAGAACCTATCTGCGTTCCACCAAGTCCTGCTTTAAATTTTTCTGATAAGCTGCTTGATATTGATTCAGTCGTCTTATTAAGGCTTTGCTGAACGTCAGTAGTTACTTTTTTTAATGAACTGCTTAAATTTGATGTATCAACATTTAATTTAATACCGTCGCCATTACTTTCTATTTTCTTAACCGAATTTGCGACGATACTTTCAGCATCATTCATGCCTTTTTTAAGCTCAGAAGTCTTCGCGCCAACGTGGACCTCTACTTTGTTGTTGCTTGCCATTCCTACCTCACAGACGTAAAAAAACCGCCGTGTGGCGGTTTTTTAATTAAGAAAATCTACATAACAACAAGATTTGTTATGCCACAGTTAGATGATTGTGCTTGTGAGTGAATAAAACCCATATTGAAGTTGTTAAAAGTTCGAGTTTCACCAGCCTTAATAATTTCATAAACTTCACGTTTATTACTATCAATTTTCGTTCCACTATTTGATGAATGTTCGCACTCAACTGTAAAATCTTTGATATCTTTTTTGCCATTATTTTTAATAGTCATATTAATCACCATCACACTATCAAAACCTTCTTTACCCCATTCAAAATTAAAATCTAAATCACGTAGAGCCTGTTCTTTTGGTGATAATTCTTGTGTTCCAGATGATTCTTTATCTGAAAGAGAAGCAATGATTCCCAAAATAATTATAATCACGATAGCCCATATAATTTTAGATTTTGATTTTTTTATTTTGGCGCCACAGTTTGGACAGGATTTTGCTTGTGTACTTACTTGCGATCCGCATTCTTTACAATTAATCAAAGACATTAGTTATACTTCCATTCTTATTTATATGAACTTTAAACAGTTAAAATAAGTAAATCAATTACCTAATAAAAAAACAAGCTAAAATAAATCTAACACTTAAAGATCATTTAAATTTAAATATTTAATCAAATGCAATAAGTGCAATCACAAAAAACATCCAAATAAAACTAATCCATCTAGCCTTGCTTGAATACCCTTTTCTTAATGTGAGCCAGGCAAAAAAATAAGGCATCCAAAAAATACCAAAGCCTAAAATAAATGAAACTGTACGCTGATTTTGAAAATTCTCAATATGCATATCAGTCGTTGGCTGTGACTGACTTTTATTTGATTTAAATGTGCTATACGATAGGCCTGTTCCTGGTAAACCAACAGTAGTTCTAGTGCCTCTTTTACCTACACTAACCCTAGCACCCCTACCACCAATAGAGACACTTGAAACACCTTTCTTTCCAACATTAAGTCTAATACCTGGTGCAATTTTAAAACTTTTTCTAAAATTAAGTCCCATATCAACTATCCATAATTAACTACAAATTTTCTTTGAAGCACTAATGGAACCGTCATTACAAACAAATTTTTTGCCCTGACAATGACTTATGCCGCCCTTCTTTCCTGAACACGGTTTACGTCCTTTACCAGCTTCAGCCACCCCAGTAAAAAGAAATGTTGAAACTAAAATAAGACCTATAACTTTTTTCATATGAAATACTTTTTTTATAAAATTTATATGAATACTAAGTAAATAAAGTATAAGAATCAATCAAATTCAGGGCAACATTAGTTACCCTGCGGAAAACTCATTAAATCATTCAATAATTCATCGTCATCATCTGGTAATGACTCATTTGAATTATTGTGATGGTCTATTCCAAAAAATGCTTCAAGCATTAATCGAATCATGTGCATATTGACATGTGCGGGAGGATTATTACGATTACAGGAATTTAATGCAGTCAACCTAGGTAAGTCGAATTCACGGCGTATATAGTCGTAGTCCTTACCAGTATTCATCATTAAATGTGTATATAACTCCTCCCAATTCATTCCCCCGATGATTGCGCCTGATCATTTTGTTTTAAACCGGATGTTTGAATAATCAATTCAATTACATCCTGCATATTTGCCACATCAATTAATTCATCAGCAACATATTGCCGATCAATTTCAGGATAATTGCGCTTTAATGAGATATGCGCTAAATCAATAATGACATTAAATGGAATAACATCAGCACCAAGAAAATCTTGATACTTTTCTAATGCACCCAGTGGGGCTGGTGCAAAAATCCAATCTTGGCCACAAATCTTAAGTGGATTACCACGTGGATATTCAACTTGTTTAAATTGCATGTGATATTACTCCGATGTATTCCATTTAAAGACACGGCCAAGATCATCAGCCATAGGTTGAAATTCAAATTCAGGTAGATCGTAATCATCCTGTTTTGAACTAAATGCCAATTTGTTACTGGTGCAACGGAAGAAATCCATTTGCATGATCTTACCTTTGTAATCACGCATAAGATCCACACTAAACTCCGGCGTATAACCCATATCTAAGTTAGTCACCAAACCTGATTGTGCACCAGCAATCGTCGCTGAATACTTAAAGTTAATGAATACTGTTTTTCCTGCATCTGCCGTAGCAAAAGTATAAATACCAGTCTTCTCATCCACACTGTATTGGCCTGTTTCTGGTGCGTCATTCACTCGCACAAGCGGTACAGCCTTGCCATTCATTACACCTAAATTACGGACATAGGTTCCCGAGTTTGGTACCGTAGGTGTAATGGTACCGCCAACAGGAACAATCTCGCCATTTAGCGTTTGAGCAATGGTTTCCATTCCACCTTCTGAAACAATCCCACCAAAAAAGATAGAATTTAGCAACGCACCATTAATTCGCCCCATGGTTGCCTTGCATTTAATCGATCCTTTGCCACGTGCAGCATCAACGGCGAACTGGCCACGACCAAATAGTTCTTTTAGGTCATAACTGATATCCACTGAAACGGATTGGACAACACCAATTTCGACAGGACTGGCATCACTGATTGGCTGTCCATATACATCTTGAATTGGTGTGGCAAAAAGCTTACCGGCACCAAATAAATACTGAGCCATACGCTCTACCTCTTAAAATGAAAAAACCGCCGTATGGCGGTATGAATGTTTAAAGTTTGACTTAATTGGTTGTAAGAATACGAATCGGAATAATGGCAATACCTTGGTCATCTAGCATGTTTTCAACTGCTTCAAATACTTCAATAGTTCCCTCAATCCAACAATGCTCAACTAAACCGTCTAAAGTTTGATATTCACACATTTCAGGATATTCAGGAGCAATTGCCATACGGACCTTATCAATCATCTGATTTAACTGTACCGATGGTGGTATCGATGAATCTGATTCATAAATGTAGATATACACTTCGGCTTCAAGCTCAATCTTAGCATCTAAGCCTTTAACGGGTACTTCAGTTTGATTGCCTTGAGTAACAAATAAAGCTGGACGCCGTTCAGGAGGTACATGATTAAAATGCTGCAAGCGGCGGCTTGTTGTGACAAGACCATCAATCTTTGATAGTTGAGCAAATAATGCTTGGTAAATTAATTCACTATTCACTTAAACCTCTCTGAATTGCTGCATTTATGTTCTTAGGTACAATCTTGGCAATCTCATCCAATGAATCACGCATAAAACGGCGTTCACGTAAATTAATGCGACGTGTATGTGCGCCAATCATGGATTGACGTGGTGTAATTGGCCGACCAAAGGCCTGTTTAATATTACGCACATGTGCCTTAATTGAAATCGATCCTTTTAAACCAAATTCATGTGCCGGTGCATAAGGAACTAAAGCGCCACCAGCACCAACAGTGCCTTCAATCCAGTCCTTATCTTCCTCTACTTTTGAAGAAACAGAACCTCTTAAACGACCCGACTGCACATTCAATCGCTGACCTGTCAGCATATCTTCCTGAATCGTACGCTGTAATTTGAGTGTTAAAGCATTTACTGTACGTTTAATTTCATCCCTAACTCGGTTATTTACTTCGTTAAAATCTACATCAGTATCAACACGGTAATTGCTCATACATCACCTACGATTTAACGATAGCAGTGCCCTTTGTGGTATTAGCTTTAGCTTCCACTACAATACGGATAAAACCCATTGGAGCCAAAATGTTGTAGATATCTTCTTCTGATTCCACAACACCATTTTTAACTTCATATGTTTGACCAGCAGTGATAATTTTTTTTGATTTGTAAGCTTCAGGTGCTTGGTATTTAAATGACACTATTTTCTCCTATACAACAAATGCACCAACACCTAAACGATTGGGATTAGTGCCATCATTGCCAATTGGAATTGAATTTTTTAATGCCAAGTAACGCTGGCCATAAATACTTTGGTTATAAAACGCATCGGTACCCGAACGTGAAAAGCTCACGCTCTGACCTGCAATGGTCATACTCGAGGCATCTGAAAAGCTGTTACCTGACTTTGATTTGAGTGCAACCTTGAGAATGTGTGCTGCATATAGACCCACAGCACGTTCTTTCAGATCACCAAATTCAAGTGACTTCACAACGAGATCCGCTTCCTCTAACGCATCTGCAATTTCTGCATCGGGTAGATTCATCAGCGCCGTGTCGTACTTAAACTTCAATTTAAAAGCTTGTGGGTCCATAGATCACCTTATTCAGTGGCTTGAGCAAGTTTTTCTTGCAACTGCTCAAGGGTTTCATCTTCAGCAAAGGTGATTTCAAGATCAGTCAGTGCTTTACGCACGTCATCAATCGTGAGCTCTGCAGGTTTGGATTCATCCTTGCCTTTACCGTCGTCATTTTTACCTGATTGAGCGCCTTTACCACGACCTGAAGCAGGTTTTGAGTCACCAACTTCTGCAATTTCTTCAATGCTTAGCTCACCTGCATCAGTCAGATGCTTGGCAAACTTATTCTTTTGAAGAACCTTGTGTTGGCTTGCTTCAAGCGCAACAGCAATGCCTGTTGGTAAAGTTGCTACCCCAGCAAAAACAAAAGCGGCATTAGAGCCGCTGTACGTGTATGAATATTTAGCCATGTGGTTTTAATCCTTATGCATGGTCAAGGTAGCGAAGCGAATCAACACGCTTCAACCAAACGCCCTGGTATTTGTAGTGACCAGGTACCAGTACATCTAAGCCTTTCGGTTGCGCCGTCAAGAACTCAACGCTGTTACCTTTGAACTGGATGCATGATGGATCACGGCGGTAGATGATCGAACGGTCTGCGTTTGCAGTACCACGGCCATTACCACGACCAGAACCACGGATGGTCAATGGCTTGCCTTGAGTAGCGAAAATATTCTTTTCAGTTACCCAATCAAGGAAAGTTTTACCACCTGAATCAGGCACAATACGGTTGGCAAGGTTCGAATATTGATTCGATGCCATCAAGTAGGTATCAGGTTCAATGGATGCATCACCGTCAAACAAGTCTGTCGAGCTTGCCAACGAGTTATTGAAGTCAGATAAAACTTCTTCAATGGTCGCCGTAGACCAATCATGCTGACCTGTCACAATAGTGACGCCTGTTTGGTTTAAGAAGCCATTCACCTGTTCAAGTTGACCACTCGCATTGGCTTTGGTGTAACCATACCAAGCCACATTCGACATGTGCTTTTCAGCTGCCAAATTTGCAGCCTGAACTTTATCCGCTTCAAGCGTGAGGTTCATTTGCTGTGCGGTCGCCAATTCAACCACTGAATATTGGTAGCCAATCACACCGACTTTCACTGGTAGGCTTACAGTATCGTATTCAACTTCTGCAAGCGGAATATCATCACCTGTACCAGCATAGTCTTCGCCGATACCCACGCCTTTTTTACGAGACAGGATTTCACCACCACCATAAACCGCATTTACATTGGTCACTGGGATGAACTTGGCGTAGTCAAGGACCTGTGCAAGCTGTGGTGTAATTTCGTTTTGTTCTTCGATCTTTACGAAGAGCTGTGCCAATGCATCCATGTTGAACGCATCGCCAACTTGTGCCTGAATGGCATGTGAAATCGGCGTTAAACGCGCTTTCATTTTTACTAATTTGCTCATGTTCTATTAAGCTCCACGAAGATTAAGAAGTGCTAAACCATCGGCACCTGTCACGGTTTCCCATGCTGCACCTGGTAATACTGTTCCGTCAGTTGCTGAGCTCGACAAAGAACCCAACGGCGCTGCTGTGGTACCGTTTGCAGTTTTTACGTAAACCGCGGCAGTAATGTCAGTGATTGGCGCTGTAGGCTTGACCCAAATTGCACCTTCAAACATCACTGGCACCATATCAGCCGCTTTATAGTCTTCTTTACCAGCCGCCGTTTTGCCTGTTTTGCCAACGCCGTGGCGTACCACTACGCCAAAGCGTGTTGGTGTAGCACCCGCCACAGCCGTTACAGATTTGCCATCAGTCGTGCGGACAACCACATCACCGTCATTGACTAAAGTCAGACCTGAAAGTGGTAATGACAGTACAACCTCTTTGGCAGTTAAACGGCCACGTTGACCGACTACCGCATTTAATTGCTGAACCATGATTCAAGTTCCCCTTAAATTGTTTTGTATGCAGCAGACTTGTCATAACCCTTATTTTCTTTAGGGTCCTGATTGTTGTTTTGCTGTTGTTGCTGTTGATGTAATGCATCACCGACTGCATTGCCTGGTGTGGTCGACTTCACTGCTGACAGTGCACGGAATACCGTGTCGATCTGTTCAGGCTTAGCATCACCCACGGAGACACCACCGAGTACAGCAGTCACCAATGTGTCACCTGCTTTGGCTGCAATCACATCACGTTTGATTTGCTCACATGAACAGCCTTCAGTTTTGATACCAGGTACCAATGCAACGGCGTCCGCAACCACTGACGCACGTTCAGCCACAACCTGATCAAGTTTTTCAGGTGTGATTTGGTTTTGCTCCAGATCACCAACTTTCTGCTTAAGCTGTGCATTTTCAGTCTGCAAGGTATCAACCACTGCCTGAACAGCTGGCAATTCATCACCGATGGCAAATTGTTTGTCACCGACTTTAAGTTTTGCTGCTTTCAAGTTTTCAAGTTGGTCTTCTTGTTGCTTTACAGCATCAGCTAGCGCTTGGTTGTCACCAATCTCAAAGCGAATACCGTTTACTTTAATTTCCATCTTTTTCCCCTTTGGGTTTGGTTTATGGTCACCGACGCGACAATCACCGCCACAGCGACCGTATTTCACCAGCGCCACGTGATTGCCTTTAAAATTGATAAATTTGGCTTGATACGGCGTACCATCAGGTGCCGTGCCTTGTTCAAGGACGAGATCAGCCGCGTAGCCCAATGAGATCTCAACACGCTCATTGTTCTGAATAGCATTAATACTGTTCTGATCCTTGATGATCAGATCACCCAGCATGAATTCACCCTCTTGGCGCACATTCTCACAATCGCCAATGTGGTAGTCCTTCCAGTTGGAAGCATTGATTTCATTTTTAGGTGGGTGATAGTCCGTTGCATCTACGCCATCAAAGCTCTTGATCACTTCCGGTTTGAATAGATCCTCTGCTGCCACATAGACATTGATGACCTGATCCGCTGAATAGCCTTCCAGATTTGGAAATTCATAAGCGTAGTACTGACGGACTTGAGGTGCTTTGGCCAAACGTACGTTGACGCATTTGAGATACCCTTCTTGAGTAAATGAGCGTGTACTTTCGCTTGGTGCAAAGTCCCCGATTTTCAGTTGGTAAATGAGTTTCATAAATTGAGCTCAATAAAAAACCACCCTACGGTGGTCTGCTATGGTTTCTTTGGTGGAGAAATGACAATTGCTGGCGTTTTTATATCTGGTGGAATTGGTCTTGGTTTAGGTTGATAGCCACTTCCATTTTGACCATTAAAACAAGTACACGCCCAACACTTGCCACACGGTTTAGATTTAGTCAATTAAGATATCCTCATAATTCGGCAACGCCGTGCATCGGCATTTGATCTTCTGACCAGGATGACCACCCTTAGGCGGTGAATCCCATCGAAAGGTTTTGCCATGATGGCTGGCACATAACGGACGCACACGATCATCGTTGGAATCTTGCCAATCGTATGTTTCCACACCCATGGATTCCTGACGCTTCTTATTGATAGCGCCGTTGATCTTGCCCATCTGGTCGGCTGCAATCAGTCGTGCACGAAAGTCAGTGCTATGACCGAGCTTTTTAATTTCCTGAGCCAATTCCTCGTTGGTCTGCCCCGTCTGAAAGGCATTCATTACCAAGGCTTCAAGCTTATCGGTGTACTGACTTGGAATGGACTTAATCAAAGAGACGTTGGCAGCAATCTGAGTATCAATCTCATCCTGAATATCAGCGCCACGGAAAAACGGCGTAAGGTCAACACCAAGAATGGTCTTGGTATGGCTAGCAATCTGCTTATCCACTTCCTTGCTGGTATCCATCACCACCTTAGTGGCCAAAGATACCGACACTTCCATGGTGTATTTGACCATCTTTTCACGTAACGCCGTGAATAGATCCGTCACCCAGCTATCACCAATATTCCGCCCTACAGTGGGTAAAACTAGATCCTTGGTTTGTTCCTGGCAATATTTAGATATTTCCAAAAGCTGACGTGTATAGAACAACTCAACACGTCGATTGACCTTAACAGCTTTAGGCTTAGCCTTGCGACCTTTCTTGCGTTTCTTGATCTGCTGAAGCTGAGGCTTAAGAATCTGTATGATCGTCGTCATTGGCTACCACCATGGTTTCCAGCAATTTGATGTGATCCTCACTGATAACCGAGTAAACGCCGTCGATATTAAGCTGACGTGCGATCTGAGGCTCAGTGATGATGCCCATATTGAGATATTTCTCATCACGCTCAGCGTTGGCTTTCTCCACTTCTGAACGGACTTTTGCATCCAATTGCCAAAGTGGATTAAACACAACATTTAATTCAGAAATTTGACGCCCAAACGTAGACTGACATATCACGGCGAGGAACTTCATCAGAACAGGCTTAACATGCCATTCCTGCTTGGTTGCAATCGTATCGTAATAATTACGAGTATCATGCTCACCAGTGGCATTCATCCCTGCAGGTGATTGGCCAAACAGAATCGTATAAGGGATATCTGCCGCGCCAGCTGTCTGAATCGAGAATTCACGCATCATGTCAGGCAAACCGCCAAAGCTATACGTTTTTGATTCGTACTTTTCTTCAGCATCCAACACGATCATGCCATTCAGGCTCTTCATAAAGCCTACTGACATGAAACGCTCCATCACTCCTTTCATATCCTCTTTGATCTTATCGACCAAGTTAGGCGTTTGAATGACGTCAATCTTCGATTCATGAATCAAGCTGGCAGATCCACGCTTTACACTGGCATGGTCAAGCAGATCCTCATAGACTTCCTGCAAGATACTTTGAGGTTCTTCATTGACCACATCAGCATGAGCAATACGAATTAAGCGAGTATGGTGAATGCGCTTCTTAGCCTCATTCCCCATTTTCATGTCGTAGAATTCAGGCTGTTTGAGCAATCCACAACATGCCGACGGCGGCAAATAGCTGTTTTTATCCGCCGTGATGTATTTCTTTTTCACGACCGTGAAGAATTCCAAACGACCTTGGCCAAGCTTAGAAATATCTAAAGGTTGATCTAAGGCAGCACCATCAGCCGTTCCAAGCAGAATGTACACGACGCCGTAGAGGCGAGAAAGGATTAAGCCTGATAAAAGCACGTGCTCTAAGTGAAATGCCTTACACGCTTCCTCAAGGCGTTTTAGATCATCACCCTGAATGCCCTCAAAAAACCATCCAGCACGAAGCATATCTGATGCAGGACGATTGACAATACGGCGTGCAAGCCAATTCTGATACACCGCCTCAAGTTGCTCATCATCAATGTCTTTACGGACAAACTTACCACCTGTGGCTTTGTCACGCTCAGTACCAATATTCGATACCAAGTTGGTATATGCACCAGCATCACCAATGGCATTCATTGCCTGTTTTACTGCATCTGCCACAAGCGTTTTAATTTTACCGCCTGTATCAGACTTTTTATCTTTAGCCATAAATACCTCTAATCAAATACAGTCGGCTTTTTCGCAAGTGAATCATTAATCGCATCAATTGTTGGATCCCACTGGTCATCATGCTCATGCGTAAAGTCAGCTTTTAAACCCTCAATCTCTTCCACATAATTTAATAACCACGGCGCATTTACAGGTAGAACAACACGTCTATCCTCAACGTAAAACACTACATCCATGGTACGAGTTAGTTTATCTGTATCACGCTGAATAGCTTTAATTGGCAATGTAGTATCACGCGAAATGTTTTGAATCAGCATCGTTCCTGATGCCTTATCCTCAATGGCCATATATCTTAGCTTTCCAATCTTGGTATTACTTTCCTTATGCTTATTGATAAAAGCCTTGGCTTCCTTAATCAGCTCAGGTGCTTCCCATTTACCACGGCGTACATCGATAATATAAAGCCGGTTGTCATAACCAAGCCCAGCACATAAGAACACTGAATAGTCGTTATGCTCTTTAATTTTTTGCGCCGTATCGACCCAGATTGCACGCCATTTCAATACTGGTAATTCAAAGTAATGATCAAACCATTCAGCCTTAACCAAGTCACCACCTAGTTTTTTAGGTTGCTGCTGATACTGACTACTAAACGTATAGCGCGATACTGTAGCACCGTCTTTGTCTTGACCGCCTTTCTCTAACTGTAATAAAGACTGAAGCGACTCTTTTAGTGGCCAATAGCTTTGACGCCCTTTCTCGTCACGTTCCACATCACGTGGTACTTTCTTTCGAATGTGCTTTGGTAGCGTGGCTATATATGCATCATCAATTAATGCTGGCACAGTAATTTGATGCCAATTCCCTGGCACGTTGCCTGTCATCACAAAATTGGTCGGATCCTCAACGTGCAAACGCTGCATGATCAGAATGATCGGTGTAGATGACTTGGCTTTACGTGAATTGACCGTATTCAGAATCTTACGATTTGCCTTGTTACGTGCTGTTTTACTGAATGCATCCTCGGGCTTTAGTGGATCGTCCAAGATAATCGCACCAGTAAAGCCATTATCGGCCAACGTACCTGCACGGCGACCCGTAACCTGTCCACCCATTGATGCAGAATACACATGCCCTGCTTCATAGCCATCGACTGTAGTTTTCCAGCTTGCCTTAGCATCGGTACTGGTCGAGATCTTCACAGGCCATAAGCCCTGAAAATCCACCGATTTCACAATGTTTCGCGCCGTAGATGACACATCTTCAACCAGTGACTGTGAAAATGATAAATATAAGAATCGTGAACGTTGGTTTCGAGCAATACCACGTGCAATCAGATTGGTTAGTAATTCAGTTTTACCGCTACCAGGAGGAACGTTAATAACCAAGTTATCAATACGACCAGCAATCACTTCATCGATTGCCCAAGCGATATATTCATGATGCCAGTTGACCATGAACTTAAAACCCATACGAGGTAGAAAAAAACGCCGTGTAAAGAATAAATGTTCTTTCTCACAGCGTTCTTGTTCAATCTGCATTTCAAGCAGACTAGTATTTACTTTCGAGTTCATTCCACACCTGCTTGATATCTTCAGGCGTTGCTTTTACATAGGTTGTATTTTCACTTTGTAGTGGCCCACCATCTGCACCAGTTATTTCTTGTTTGGTTGTACGCGCATCTGTTTCCTGATAAGCCAACTTCAACAGATTTTGTTTAGATACTTTATTCTTTCCAGTATCCTCATACATTTTCTGAATTTCTTTCAATCGAAATGCTTGGTTAGCGATCGGAATATCGAAAATATTCTTCCGAAAGTCTTCACGCGTCTTATCAAATAAATCCTTTAATTTCTTACTAAGATTACGGCCTGCATATTTAGTCGGATCGTAATTTTCACACTGCCTACGATCAATTTCGATGTTAAATCTTTGCATGACAGCATCTGCTACCTGTTGAGGTGTTTCAAAGCAGGCAAGAGACTGAACTATAAAGATTTTTACAGGCTCTTTAAGTGCCGCCATAATTTCCCCTTTGTCATGCTACGTCATGCAAAACAACCAAAAAAAGAGCCTTTCAGCTCAATTAATCACACAATTTCCACAACACGCAGATACATTAAAATCAGATACAAACGGCGCATTCTTTGTTATTTCAACTAGACGCTTCACGCTTTCGTTTGCACCCCATCTTCTGACTACGCCGTAGAATTCCTCAACATCATGACCAGCTAAGTAATGTTTAGGTAAGCCAGTCATGTAGCTATAGAGTGCTTCACCATCCTCATCACGTTCTACACCAATGTGATATAGCTCATGCTCGATGAGGGCACAAAAATCACGATCAGATGCTTGTTCACAAAATGTGGCATCGATTGTAATTAAATACACCGGCACAAAGCCGAACCAGTCTCGCATCTGTTGCTCTTGTCGTGCCTTTTTCCATCCGCCCTGGTTAAACATCACTTTTTCACATTGCCCCAATACCATTCTCTTTTTAGCAACGGCGGCAGATGAAGCCCATGCAAATACCAGGAATGTTTCGTCATCGTGAAGCAGCTCGGCAATATGATCATGATCTGGATTATGTAGATGACCACCAATTGTCAGAAAGTTATTTACAACCCATTCTTTTAAATCTACGGCGGGCGCAAGTCGTATTGCTTCTTCTTCCTCAGCTTGGTCAATTAGATCCGTCGGTGGGAATGGTCTGATCTGGTCCATCTTCTAATCTCTCTAACTGTGAATTAATCCAACGAATTACTTGTCCTGACTCAACTGTATGTGGATCAAAGCGTTCAATCTTGTAACCCATATCTTCAGCTAAATCATATTTATTGAAAGAGTTTGCTATTTTCTTACCACCACGACCAACAGCCCATGGACTACCCACAATTTCAATAAGAAGATTTAACTTAACGATATAAAAATCAAAGCGCCAATTTCTGGTTGATTCAAATTGAAATTTACGGCGATAACCTATTAAGTTTTCTTCTAACTCTTGAAATAAAGTTTCTTCAGCTTCTAAATATTTTTGAGTAGCTTTAGGTAGTGGTTTGGTTCTGGGTTTTCTTTTTATTTCTGATTTTTTGGTGAGTTGTTTGTATTGGTTAGTTTCCATATCTCACCCAATAAAAAACCACCCTAAGATGGTCTTAAAATTCAATTACCATAATGTTTAATAGACAATTCACGTAACTTTACGAACACTTCATTCTCTGTGAACCCGACACAGTCCCTACAACAGATCGGGTGGAGAAAACAAAGTGGTAGATAAAACCGAAATAACACGACCAATTGAAATAAAAGATAATTCAGCAGAAAGAGTTGCTTTTGATCTAATGGAAAAAATTTCAATATTGGAAAATCATACTGGCGAGAATTATCTAAAACCCAATACTCGAGAATATTTTTTAAAACTATACAAACAGTGCTATAGAACAGTTTCTTCAACCAATCCCAATATTTTGGATATTCTAAAAGATTAAGATTTACCGAATAACTCTTTTTCAAGACACTTAATGCTAAAGATAATACTGTAATCAGTTATTCCTTCAGCAATAAAACCCTGAACAAGCTCAAGCTCTAAAAACTCCAAATAGTAAAGCTCATCCAGTGTGGGCTTTATTAAAAATAAAACCCCACCAAATGGTGAGGTCTTGTGCCAGTTGAAATACCAACGAGTGACAGGGAAATTTTTTAAATACTAGCTTTTCTTTATGAGAAGCATTGAAGCATCCTCAACAATATCCTGTGTTAAGTTAAGCTTTTGAATAGCTCTCTCCCAAATTTTTAAAATTCTTTCCTTACCAATAGTAATGCTAAAAATAGATGTAAAATGCTTAAACAGCATACAAACACCAATAATAACAGACAAAGTAAAAACAATAAGAGTTAACAATAAAGAACTAGTTACCATATAGCTTGCGCATACATCAGATGCACTCACCCTAGTCTTTTTAATAACCTCATCCAATTCAGCATCTGAGATATGATACTTTGCTTCGTATTTAACATCATCAGCAACTTGGTTAAGTTTATTTTTTCGTCTGAAATTATTCCATAATATGTACTGTAAAAAAGATAAATTCTCAGTTAAAGCAATTTGAGCATTCAGTAAATCTCTAGTCTCTTTATAAGCAGAAGAGTTTAGTGCATTTTTTTGTGCAAATGCAGCTCTAAGCTCACATCTCAAATCAAAAAGCTTATCTCTATGAGTATCTAATAGTGTTTTTTTAAAAAAACACTCCCATATCAACATTAAAAGCAATATATTGAAAGCAAGTAAAACGATCTCAATCATCTCGTCCCCCTCTTTTTTTTGCTTGGTTTTGGTGTATCACCTTGACTAGTTAAGGCACTGGTACCTCTATGAGGGTCTAATTTTTCAAGCTGGTATTGGTAACTTGCCATTTTTTCAATAGCTCGTTTCTTACCCTTTCTTTCAAAATAACCATACCCAACACTAGTTGCTGCAACGATGTATAGAACAATATTACTAATACTCAAACTTTGCACAACAGTTGCTATAGAACTAATTGCTTCCGGATTTTTGTCTGCCATTAACACCAAATTGGTCATAATAATATGGATACACCATACAACAGTTCCAAGCTTAGTAATTAAAAATATAATATCCTTACAATCAGTCCACCTCTTCATACTAGCAGCAATTTTATGCTTTTCTATTGTTTCGTTACTATTCGTCACAATCTGACAGTCCATGTATATTCATTAAATAATAATACATTTAATGAATATAACCAATTAATCTCACATAACTATTTAAAATTCTATAATTATTTTGTGAATTCCGATCAATGGCACATTATTTCAAACAATAAAAAACCCCGCAAATGCGAGGTTTAATCACGGCGGTTAAATACAAATTCGCCAAGTTATCACAAATATGCCATAACCTGTGCGCACACTCAAGTGGTTTCTTTGAATTCCTCAAACTTAAAAAATGAATACCGGCTCTTAATAAATGCTTTTCCGCACTTTAAATCTTGTCGCACTTGGTTCACAGAGGTATCACAACTAGCAGAGATATCACGCAATGAATTCCCTAGTACATGATGCGACCAGATTGTAGATATCCAGTCTCGTAAGATTTCATCATCAATCAATTGAATATCTAGAAATAAACGCTGAATTGCACGTGCTTCATTGCTATCCAGTTCACAACAGGTACCACGGCGTTTAACACACAAACGATCTTTTAATTTTTCATCATTCATATACATAGCCATAAGCTTTTCACGCTGTGCCTGTGTAATACGCTTGCTTGGCATGGTCTTTACGATACGGACCATCGTTTCATTATCACCATTGATCCAAGCCCCAAGCTGGCGACACCATTCTTCAAAACTGTACTTCTTCCAATCCACTGCCTGCATAATCGTCACTGCTGCATTCATCCTATTCCCCTCACTTAAACCATTCACACGTATATTGCGTACCACTTACCCAGAAGACATCTTGTGTTTTACAGACCTGTATTGTGTTGATTATTTTTAATGTCAAAGCCACAACAAGAAAGATTATAAATATCAACACATACAACCATGATTTATGTTTTTTCTTACGCATCATTCACCATCTTCTCAATCTGACCAATCGCCATACCTGACTTAACTTGCGCTGTACTAAACCGTATTACTGAATAACCCAACTCTTGAGCTGCGTTATACTTTTCCATATCACCTAAATAGCCCTTACCACTCGTATGCCTTCCTTTTCCACCAAGCCAAATCCCACCCTCGACTTCAACCAAAATCATTTTTCCAATGAGGTAAAAATCAGCCCGCCATTTCCTTGTTTGATGAAATTTAAACTCGCGCTCAAATTCGATATTTAATGTCTTAAGTTCTCGTGCCAGTTTTTCTTCAAACTCATTGAGAGTCTTCTGACCTGAAACAGTTACACGGCGTTTAAATCGCCGTGTGTTTTTTACTAATTTCTTGTATTCAGCAAGTGAGTAGGTTGTCATTTGCTATGATTCATCTCGCAAGGCTTCTTCTACTTCATCCAGATTTTGAAGAAACTCATCTGGAACTATGACCATATCCATAGTTTTCAGAATTGAGTTAGCTAAATTCCATTTCGCTAAAGCTTTCGCAATCTGCTTATCTTTCTCATCGACTCTAGACTGTTGATGAGTCCATACTTCAAACTGATCTTGAACATCCTTACATGCATAAAACATAGTGCCATCAACATCTTCAAGCCTATGAGTTAAAACCCTTGCTGATCTGTTCGGATATTTCGCCACAATGTATTCTTCAAAATCAGAAGTATTTTTTTCCTCTTCAAAAATAGCAGTGCGAAGGTCATCAAGTGAAATAAACCCATTATCAGCAAGAAGTAATTCCCAGTTTTGATATGAACTAAGACCCCAGTAAGAATTATCACCATCATCTATCCATAAGCCAGCTTGATGTGATTCATCGTTTGATGAATTAAAGTAGTAACCCACAGAACCAAGTAAAACTTTTGAATGCGTTGCATCATTAGGTGCACCATCTAAAATCTGGCGCATTTGCTCAATTGTTAAATCAATCTTCATTAGCTTCCCATCCCTGCTCCACAAAGCACTTCTTCCTCAACGTCATACATTGTCATGCGATCAGCACTCCCTTAACGTTCATAATGTCTTTTGCATACAACGTTGCCCGATACTTGTTATCAGCAATTTTTTCCAAGTAACGTTGCTCAACAAAATTCTGCAATTGACTATGAATCGTTGCTTTATGTGCATCGATCACAGCATCTTGAATATCCTGAATAGAAAACGGTTCTGTTGCATAGCAAGCAAAAAGTAAAATATTCAACTGATCATCAAATGTGAATTTCTTAAAGTGCTTACATGTACTTTGCTTTTGCTGTTTTGTTCTAGTGTTCATGCTACTTCCCCCAAATCACAGATATATTCCACCTCACCACACTGCATAGCTTCATCCAACGGCATGTAAAACTGGTACCCAAGTTGATCAAGCACATACACGGCGTTAGTTTCTGAACACATGAAGCCTAGACGCTGAAACTTGTGAACAACACAATTCGGTTGAGTGGTCAGAGTTAATTTGTTTTTCATGCAACATCCTCCAGTACGCCGTTAAAACCCACTTCCTTCAAATACGATTCCCATTTTTTAGCCTGTACTGGATCTGAAAGTTTCAATGCAATTTTTGCTGCCAGTTTTTCGTAAGAATCACCTGGTTCGCTGTACTTGCCTGAGAATTCAGGATGATGTGAAAGTTTTTGAGCAAATGCGTAGATTTGTTTTTCAGAGAGTTGAGTTGGTTTAACTTGATCACCAGAATTTTGATTGTGGCCAGTATTTAATTTTGCACTGGCTTGTTTTTCGTATTTCGCATATGCGTTGAGTAACCAGTCGGTGAAGTGATAAATCATCAATTCATCACTCATTGGTTTTTCAACATTGTAAATTTCAAATGCACGTCTTTCGCGTTCAAGCCAATTAGAATTCACGATGATTTCAAAATTGATGCTCGCATCTGCAAAAAATATTTCTTCACGAAGTTTTTTTAGGCAAAGCCATGTTTTTTTATTTTTAGATTCATTGGTAGATTCTATTGGGAGATTCTGTGTGCCAATAACGGCACTATTCAAAGTACCGTTATTGGCACTATTCAACATGCCGTTAACGGAACCATTCCGTTTTTGGAACTGTTCCAATGTTGGTACTATTTCAGATAAATTTTTATCCTGTAATTGTGCCGTTTCTGGCATTGTTTCTCGGCCATTTACACCCTTCAATTTATAAACTTTTACACGCTTGGTTACGCCTTTTCGCTCACCAGTATCAGCAATTAAATCATCGTCCAATAGCTCAGAAATAATTTTTAAAACTGTTTTACGCTCAAGTCCTGTGTCTTTTTCCAAGCGTTGCATGCTTGGATAACAGCAATGGTCTTCACCAGCGCGATCTGCTAGTGAAAGCAAGATAAGACGCTTAAGCGCCTTTCTTGCTCCACCTTGTTTTTCCTTAAGCTCGACACGCCAAGCCCAGTTTGTAGCATCAAGACTCATAGTCTCACCTTCATTGCGAATTCAACTAATTCGCGTTTTGCTTTCTCTACAGCTTGAGAGTTTTGCGCCGTATTGTTTTCAAAATACTGTTCGATAGCTTTTTGAAAGAAATAGATCTTTCGATTAATTTCTATCTCTGTTAATATTTGATTGTTCATTTTGCTTATCCTTGTGATGAGTGAGCAGAAAAAGATCGATTGCCGTCGGTCTTTTTTTGCGGGTGTACTTTCTTAAAAATACTAATTAATATTTTGAATACACTTGAATTCTTTTCGGTATTCGATGTAATCAATGTATCCCTTTGCATACATGAGATTTTTTGAGAAAAATGATCTACATCATTTGAAATGAGATTTTCATCAATGAGTCTTCTTCTGACAGCCTCTCGAATCCATGTTGCTTTGTCCTCTGGACTCCTTTTGATAACTACATCCCAATCTGATGGGTATCTAAAAGATGCTTGCGCATCAAGCTTTACATTTAGGTTCGACATAAATATCTCCTATAGAGCGTTTATTAATTCCAAGCACTCTCTTAACTCTGGACACAGTTCGGCAGCTTTAAATTTTCCATTTGTTAAAGACTGTGTTAGTGCTGCTGTTCTTGGGCGCATACACGACTTTCCTTTCACCCATGCATTAACAGATGACTGTTTCACCTCAAGTGCTTCAGCGGTTAACTCTTGATTACCGAAGTGACTAACGACTAAACGATAGTTTTCTACAGACATTTGGCTATACTCCCATTATGTAAGTCCATAATTTATAGTTTTAACTATTAAATGTCAATGAATTAGTAAAGTTATATCTATAATTTTTTATTATTTAGTTGTTTCCGAATATAAAACATTGACCGAAAAAACAATGTATTATTAATTTTTATAGTTGCAGCTATTAAGATGCTGCTTTGAAATGAGAGCGATCATGACGACTTTGGGACAGAGATTAAAAGAGTCTCGCTTAAAAGCCGGACTTAAGCAGGAGCAAGTGGCTTCTGCTGTTGGAATCAAACAACCAACATACCAAGCACTAGAATCAGGTAAAACGCAAAAATCTGCATTTTTGCCTGAAATTGCTGCACTGTTAAATGTTGATGCTTATTGGTTATCAACGGGGAAGACAGCATCGGATGTTGATGCAGATTTAAAAAATCTACTTGAAAAATCAACAAAAATTACTATAAATTCAAGTGAAAATAATGAAGATGAAAGAATTTGGATTGACTTAGTGAATATAAGATTTTCGTGTGGAAATGGTGAATCTATTGAGTTTCATTTTGATGAAGTTCTTGGGGTACGGGACTTTTCACCTAGTTTCTTTAAGAAATACGGTGTCAAACCTGAAAATGTAAAACTAGCAATTGCAAAAGGTGACTCTCAAGAGCCATATATTTGTAATGAGGATGAGTTCGCTATTGATTTATCAGATACTGAAATTAAAGATAATGAATTCTATGCTGTTTATTTTGAAGGTGAAGCCATGCTGAAGCAAATAATTAAAGAAGAAGGTGGAAAACTAATTCTTCATAGTTTAAATCCCAAATATCGAGATAAAGTAATATCAGATGTAAATGGTAGTAGCTTTAGGGTAATTGGTCGACAGTTCTATAGAGCTGGTTAATTACTTGTTTAAAAAAAACCGCTTCAAGCGGTTTTTTTATGCATTTAGAAAAAATATTTAATATTTTGTGTAAAATATTTTTAAAACATTTTAATTACATATAGTTAAAATATAAATATATCTATATTTTATAGTTTCACCTATTGACTATAAAAACAGTTTTAACTATATTTGTCTCGTAAGCAATAAAAAAGCCCCGAGGGCCTGAGAAATCTTCGGAGCTTTTTTCTAACAACGAGGCAATTATGAACGTAAACTCAATTCCTTTCAACCCTAAAGCGATGGTACTTACTGCCGTTGTAACTTTTGGCAGCCTAGCAGCTCTCGCTATTCCCGAACAACATGTGTATCAGCCTGACTACAGTATTAGTCAACCAACCGATTACGGCGTACAAACTTTACAAGTCTTCCCAAATAACACCGGTATCGCAGTAATAAAAGTTGATGAATTTCGTATTCAAGTTAGTTTTAACTTTGATGCACATCCTGATAGCTATGGTCCTGTAGGTTCCGAGTACACAGCAATTGATATCACAAATCTTGCAGTTGAAAGCATCACTGACATGAATGGAAAATCTTATAACGATTTCACTGATTACAACGATCATCGCAATATCAACTTATTGCTATCTGATTTCATTGAAAAGAATCAACTTGTGGAGGCTGTGTAATGTCATTAAATATTATCCCTGCCGACCAAGCATTAAACATCAGTGCAATTATCACATACATTTATGCAGATCCTGGTCTTGGTAAAACATCACTTGGCTTTACTGCTGATAATGCTATTTCTTTTGACTTTGATCGTGGTGCACATCGTACTGGCGAACTTCGTCGCGGAGCTGTCGTACCTGTTCAGCAATGGTCTGATATTGAAAATATAAAAGAACATGATCTTGCACCTTTCAACACTGTAGTTATTGATACTGTTGGCGCAATGCTTGAATGCATTAAAACCCATTTATTAAAAACATCGACAAATTGCCAAACAGATGGTGCTTTAAAACTTAAAGCTCAAGGCTTGGCAAATATGAAATTTAAGCAGTACATCAATACCCTACTTAGCTTTGGTAAGGATGTGGTTTTCATTGCTCATGCTTCTGAAGACCAGAACGGCGATCAAGTTATTTATCGTCCTGAGCTTGGCGGCAAGAATCGAAATGAGTTGTACCGTATTGCCGACATGATGGGCTATATGACCACTGTGACCACTGGTGAAGGCAAGAATGCTCGTGTTATCAACTTTAAGCCATCACCTACCCATCACGCTAAAAATTCAGGTGGATTGGGTGGTGAGACTGGCGAAGTGTGGGTACCAGATTTAAAAGAAAATCCTAATTTCTTGGCTGAGCTTATTAAAGATGCCAAAGCTCATATCAATACACTTACCCCTGCTCAGCTTGCAAATATTAAAGCTCAGGATGAGTTGAACAACTTCATTCAAAGTTGTGATGAGGCTTTATATGCTTCTGATCTAAACCAACTTACTGAAACTCTCAAAAATGATGAAGGCCATATGTATTTTCATAATATGCGTCAAGCCATTGTTGCTAGAGCAAGAACGCTTGGTTGTGTTGCAAATAAAGAAAAGAAAACTTGGGAAAACCCACCTGAATTTAATGGCATCACAGATCAACAGCGTGATGAACTTCAAGCCTTCATTGATGAACGCGGTTTAGATACTAAAACAGTTTGCGAATATTTGGGTATTGATGCACTTAATCAAATCGAAGAATCAAACTTACAAGCCGTAAAAAACGAAATTGAAAATCTGGCTAAATCAGAAATGGAAACAGCATGAACGCATTAATTTTAGATACCGAAACACATGATCTTAAAGGTCTTCCTATTGAAATTGCATATGTACCTTTTCAATTAAAGAATTGCGAAGTCTCCATTTTTGCTGATCAGGTATTTGATGAGTATTTCTCTATTAATTCAGCGATTTCATATGGTGCTATGGCTGTTCATCACATCCTTGAATCTGATATTGCTGGAAAGCCTTTTTATACAACCTTTATCCTTCCCAATGATGTTCAATACATCGTTGGCCATAACATTGACTACGATATTGAGGCAATCCAGAAATGTGGTGTTGATACTGAAAATATCAAAATTATCTGCACGTTAGCTTTAGCTCGTAAGGTTTGGCCAGATGCTCAATCTCATTCCTTATCCGCACTTATTTACATGCTTTTGAATGGTAGTGATTTAGCTCGTCAAAAATTACGTTCAGCACATAATGCCAAGCAAGATGTATTACTCACTGGCATGCTTTTAAAAAGCATTGTACGCGAACTGAATATTCAAAATCTTGATGATCTTTACCAGGCTTCTGAAATTGCAAGAATTCCTACTCACATGACGTTTGGAAAGCATAAAGGTACTGAAATTAAGTTCTTACCGCCTGACTATAAGCGCTGGTTAATTATGCAGCCAGATCTAGACCCATTTTTACGCAAAGCATTAAAAGGATAATTGCCATGAATAATTTAATCTCTGCTCAAGAAGCTTTTAATGCAATGCTTTCGGGCAAAAATGTAATGTGTCGTGCTATCGGTGAAATGCTTGATTTTAATGATATTGATCAGTTTCCAGCGACTATTTTCGCTAAAGCCGGTTATGAGTTTTGCATCAAGATTGAAATGATCAGTGTTGCTGGTATTGAATTTACCAAGCCTTTAACTTTGGATGAATACCAGGAAGGCCAAGAAGTTTTTATTGTTAACACGTATGGCCCTTCTATTTATGTTGTTAATTTCAAAACTAGTGCACTGGTTGAAGCTATAAACAGTGGCTTTGTTCAACGTGATGCTGAAAATGCCAAGCTTCAATTAAAAGCTTTATCTAAAATCCTTGGTTGCGAACTTGATAATGATTTGAGTGTTGTGCGCTTAGGTGAAGAACCTAAAGAACCAAAGAAACGTACTTCACGCAAAAAGACTGAAGGACCAAAATCTGAAATCACTATCGTTGAGCAAGGCCCTATCGATGTTGTTGAAGATAGCTTGAGTGAAAAAATAACTGAAGAGCCAAAACTTACTGTCGTGCAAGGTACGATTGATGATCTCTATGCTTCATTTGAGTATCAAATTCAGCAAGCAACGACACCCGAAGCTTTAGTGAAGATCCGCTCTGTTTTTTCAGCGAATGGTACCTTAAGTGATAAAGAGCATAATGATCTTAATGCATGTTTTAGTGAAAAATTAGCTGAATTGGATCCTGAGCAACATACACCTAAAAATGATTCTGGTGAACTTTCAGTAGTTGAGCTAAGAAAACTGCAGCAAGAAGCTGAGAATATGATTTACCAAGAACGTCTTAATGATCTTGTTGCACGTGCAAAAGAAGCAAATTCACCAGCTGAAGCAAATGCATTAGTTAAATACACAACGGCGTGGACCGAAGAACAGCGCAAGCCATTGATGAAAGCTATTAATGCACGGCTTATCGAACTTGATGAATTGAATAAAGTTGAGAGTGAGCCGCCTTCCCTCATGGTTCAAATTAAAAACGCAGCGGATCTGACAGAGTTAGACGCGCTAGAGATTGATGTTGCTAGTCGTCATCCTGATATTCAACCGAAGCTCATGGCATGTGTTATTAAGCGACGTAAAGAGTTGGAGAGTATGTCATGAGATTTGAATACTCGACTATTACCCGGATACTTACAGTGTTTGGTGAAAAAATGACACATGTTTTCAACAACGTAAATTTTAGTGAAGTTGACAGTCTTCTTGTTGATGCAAAGTTTAAAGAAGCGATTTGGAGAGCGTAATGAATACACCAATGGACCTTAATTCAATTTTATTTGCTCAACTTAACCGCCTAAGCAATCCGGATTTAAAAGGTGGTGAATTGGAAGCTGAAATTCAAAAAGCTGAAGCTATTGAAAAAATCAGTGAGCAAGTCATTAAAAACAATAATATGCGCTTAAGTGCTGCAAAACTGGTTGCTGAATATCGTGGTGTAAAAAACGCTGACTCAGTTGAAATTCCTCAAAACCTGATCGGATGAGTTATGCCTAAGCCTATTAAGTATACTCAAGAGCAGTTAGATTTTATTAAATCTAACTGTGTTCTTGAACGAAAAGATTTGACTGCAAAAGTAAATGCAAGGTTTGGTACCTTATTTAGTGTCGATAACATTAAATCACTATGCACTCGAAATAAATGGAAAACCGGCCGTACTGGTTGTTTTGAAAAAGGAAATATTCCAGTAAATAAAGGCACTAAGGGTTTAACTGGATCAAATAAAACTAGTTTTAAAAAGGGTCAAATTGCGTGGAATAAAAAACCTATTGGTTATGAACGTATGTGCTCTAAAGATGGATACGTTTTAATTAAAACCGCTGAACCAAATATTTTTGATTTAAAGCATTGTGTTGTTTGGGAAAAAGCACATGGACCGGTACCAGAAAATCATATCGTTGCCTTTAAGAATCAGGATAGAACAGATTGCCGATTAGATAATCTAATTTTGATGAGCAAAGCAGAAATGGTTCGTTATAGTCAAAGTTTTCATCAATTAGCCACACCTCAAAGTAACGAGTCTTGCTTATTAATGGCCAAGATTAAAAATTTGAAGCACAAATTAGGAGCCCATTCATGACTAAACAATACAACGAATGCAAAGTTCAATTTAATGATGATATTTGCCCGGAATGCAATTCTGACTTAAATGTACTTAACCTGGATAATCCAGTGGATGCATTTATCGCTAATGGCGGTTTTGATCAGGCAATGACTAAAGCAGCGGAAAGTTTGCCGGACTCCATTGTGGAGAGTTTGAAGGAGATTAGTTGATGGGTGTACTTAAATACGCAATTATAGTTGAGTCAGATGTACCACCTAAAATTATGCTTGGTCAAGATATTGGTGGTGGGATTGTTAAAGAGCTAAAAGAGGTTGATATTGAGCTGGTTAGTGCAGCTCAATTGGCTGAAAAATATAATCTTAGTGTTAATACAATTAGATCTACACTAATTAGTATTAATCAGGGCACGAAAGGCAAATGTTTATACAATCCTAGAATTGCTCACGTAATGCTGACACAAAAAGAAAAGAAAGGTAGACCGAGAGCTAATTAGCTCTCTGTACTATTAAACATTTCAACTAAATCTTGTGCATCGGGGTTATAGTAAGTATTAATTAGTATCCCAATCGTCTTATGTCCTGTAATTTTTGCGAGTATTTCAACAGGTAGTTTTCTTAGTTTTACCATTCTTGTAATTGCTTCGTGGCGTGTGTCGTGGAAGTTGATTTCATCTAATCCGACTTCGCCACGAACACGGTAAAAAGTTCGTCTAAAAGATTTTTCTTTAACGGGAACGATAATATCCTGGTCTTGAGGAATTAAAGCTAACAGTCTTTTTGCTTCAGCTGATAATGGTACATTTCTAGAATCTCCATTTTTGGTAACTGGTAGGTGAATAAATCCATCTTTAACATGCCCCCTTCTCATTGCTAGTATTTCACCTTTACGCATAGCTGTTTCTAGTGCAAAAAGCATAGACCAGGCAACATAGTGCATTACACGGATGGGTTTTGTATTAATGTTCCACTTAAAGCCTTTTAATAACTTTTCTTGTTGTTTAGGCGTTATGCGTTGATTTCTAGGTTTTCCCTTATTTGGCTTAACAACTACGCTCCAAACGTTCTTATCTAAAATGAAAAGCTCTTTTTGTGCCCAGCTAAATACAGATGCAAACATAGCAAATTCACGAAGTGCGGTACTACTTTGCACCTCAAGCACTCGTTTGTTTCTCCAACGCACAATATCCTCAGGCTGAAAGTCATAAATAGATTTTGTTGCTAGATCACCAAGAATCCTATCGATATTGTCAAACTTATTTTTAATAACGGCAGCTGACTTTAATTTACTACCACGATCAGAATAATACTTTTCGCAAAGTTGCTTAAAAGGATATGCAGGCTTTATACCTTTTTCTTCCTCGGCCTTGCCAGTTTTTAATTCAAGTAGTTTTAATGCAGCCCATTGCTCACACTCTTTTTCTGTATCTCTTGTTGCGCTAATTCTTTTTCCATTAAACATAAGTTCAATCCGAAAAGAATTACCACGTTTTCTAGGTTTTGGTATCTTCATTTTATGGCGTAAATCTGGCGTAAATTTTTTCCTATATTACCAAAAAAGCTGTAAAAATAACGAAAATAATCAACATTTAGTAAGCTGTAGGCAATAAAAAACCGTCATACAAGACGGCTTCAATCAACATAAAACTATGATTTAATTACTTTTTATCTTTAACTGATGCTTCAGTGGTAATATTTACTGTAATTTTATCACCTACATTCGGTACATATGCACCGACACCAAATGCAGAACGATCAAATGAAGTTGTTGCATTAAAACCAATTGTTTGTGCTTTAGACATTGGATGTACCGCTGATTTATTTAGAACGGCATCCAATACAACAGGTTTAGTTACACCTTTAACTGTTAAATTACCCGTAATTTTAAATTTCTTTTTGTCTTTAGTTTCTACTTTAGTACTTTTAAAAGTAATGGTTGGGTATTTCTTTTCATCAAAAAAATCTGCTGTTTGTAAATGTTCATCTAGTGCTTGAACATTAGTATTTAGACTTGAAACAGGAATAACAACATTCACTGATGAGTTAGCAGGAACTTTTTCATCTACATGAATCACGCCTTGAATGTCACGAAAGTTAGCAGAAGGTGTAGAAAAACCAAAATGGTTCCATGAAAACACCGTTGCGGTATGGGTTGGATCAATTTCATATGCTACAGGTTTTGCTATCGTTAATGTTGTCAAAGATGCAGCAACAAGACCTAAAGATAATGCTTTTAAATTCATGATATATAAACTCTCTTATTTCAATGTCAATTATTCTATGCAATTTTTATTTTAAAATACGGTTATAGATAAAACAATATGTTTCATAATTAGAACGATATATGCTTTTTATGCATAAAAATGATTTATTCTTAAACACTGCAATATTTTGTCCTTTTATTTCATCGCAAATAAAACTACTCGCTATACAGCGATATTCTCTGATTATTTTAGCATTATCACTTTTTCATCTGCCATCAGATATTAAATCAATCCACACTCAATTCAGTTTATGCAATACAACTTAGCTCTCCTAGATGTCTCTTTCATTATAATTTCCAGATTAATCCAATATCACAGCAATAATCAAATCTATAACACTTTAACTACCTGTATTAAAGACCTACCATTTTTACTAACAAGAATGAAAATACGAAGCTAAGTTTGCTCGTAAATGAGAAATCGAAAATAAATAAAATCTGAAAAGATTACCTCAATATTTTTGCTTTTATAATGCCTAACAAATAGATTTTATAAAGTAAAAAGTGAAAACAATGAAAGTATGTGAATTCATCCAATTCTGATATAAAGCGATCATCACCGCTATTCAGTCTGCGAGCAATTAAATCAATATTATTATCGCTAGATATTTTTTATACCCAATAGTTTATTTAACATATTGATATATTTATATTTAACTTATTTTATTTTGTATTATAAAAATACTGTTTAAATATTCATATATAAATATGACAATATTATTTTTTCAATTTAAAATCAATAAATTACAAAGTAATACTATCATAAATAGGCTAAAAGAATATTCAGTTTTTTGATAACTTAATCATTTTAAAGCAAATAAACCACTTCCCTTTCACATTTATTTTGTATATAAACTTTGTGTAATATTAATCTATCATTTTGCTTAGGCTAAAATATCACCCCTGCAATCAGATGATCATCTTGAAATGATAGTAGATATCATACATTCTGTCGGTCTAATTCAAGCATTTAATTCGACTTTAGCTCATTGATTGCAAATAAAATAAGGAAATACTATGACTCAAAAGGTTGCATTTATTGGTTTAGGGGCTATGGGCTATCGTATGGCAATGCATCTGACCAAAAAGTTTGAAACCGTCTATGTGTGGAATAGAAATTTTGATAAAGCCAAAAAACATGCGGAAGAATTTGGCACTCAAGCCGTTGAATTAGATCAGGCATTACAAGCTGATATTATTTTTTCTTGTTTACCAACCAGCCATGAAGTTGAACAGCTTATTTTTTCTCATACCTTAAAAAAAGGGAGCATTTGGGTAGACTGCACTAGTGGTGTGCCTGAGTCTGCCAAAAAGATAACACAGCAACTAGAAAAATTAGGTATTGACTTCCTAGATGCACCTGTAAGTGGACAAACAATTGGCGCACAAAATGGCACACTGACTGTCATGGTGGGAGGACGTTTATCTGCATTTGAACGAGCACTCCCAGCTATGGAAACTTTTGGTCAATTGATTAAATATGTAGGAGAATCAGGTGCTGGCTTTGCTGTTAAAGCAGTTAATAATATGCTTCTGGCAGTCAATTTATGGTCAGTTGCTGAAGGATTTACCACTTTAAAAGCACACGGTGTAGATCTTCATCAAGCCTTAGATTGTATTAATGCCTCGAGTGGAAAAAGCGGCGTGACCGAAACTGTATTACCTCAGCGGATTTTAAATCGTAGCTTCCCTCTAACCTTTGCCTTACCGTTATTAACAAAAGATGCAGGTATTGCCATTGATCTTGTTCATGAAGCCAAATTACCATCACCTTTATTATCTTTAACCTATAATCTTATTCAAACTGCAAATTTAACATCGGAAGTAAATCAAGACTTTTCTAGTGTAGTTAAATTGTATGAATCTTGGACTAAGATTATCATCGATTAAATCAAGCTAATAATGGCACCATGCCAGATTGCTATCACATTATTATATTATTGGAGATCCACTTATGAATAAGTTTGCTATTTTGCTGTTGGGCTGTTGTACTGGATTATTCAGTTTAAATAGTGCATTTGCATCAGAACAAGAATGTAAAAAATTACAACAAGATTCTGATGTCATTTATGCATCTAAAGGCTTTTGCTTTAAAGATCCTGATGCAAAAGCACGTTTTAATAACAATGCAGACTGTTATACGAGCAAACCAAAGTTTTCTGAAGCTGAGCAAGCTCGCCTTGATCAAATCAAAGCACGTCAAAAAGAATTGCAATGTAAATAAGTTTTTAAATTAAGGAATCAATATGGCTTATAATGACCAAAATATTTTTGCAAAAATTCTTCGTAATGAATTACCCGCAATCAAAGTTTATGAAGATGAGCATGTACTTGCTTTTATGGATATCATGCCTCAAGCAGATGGTCATACGCTGGTTATTCCTAAAACACCAGCAGAGACTTTATTAGATTTAGACCCTGAAGCGGCTACATACACAATTCAAATCGTGCAAAAAATTGCCAAAGCAATTCAAACTGGTTTAGGTGCACAAGGAATTGTATTGATGCAACTTTCCGGTTCAAGTGCTGGGCAAACTGTTCCTCATGTTCACTTCCATTTGATTCCAAGCTCAATACATGAACTTGGTAAACATGCAATAGAAATGGGTGATCAGGAAAAAATCAAAGCGCTTGCAGAAAAAATCAAAGCTGCTATTTAATCGCTTAAATGATGATCTAAGGAGGCTAAATTAAGCTTCCTTTTTCATTAGCAATGCTAGGATATTTTGATAGAAAAACAGGCTCATTAGAATTAAAAAATTTCACTAAAAATAAACTGCAACCCGCTTTTTTACAATACTGCCCCAGAAAAAACCTGATTTTTAATCTATAAGATATTATTTATCAATCAAATAGAGTAAAAATCAGGTTATAGTCAGATTATTTTCCAACACAATCATTTAAGCTATCTAAAAATATAGAATACTGGCTAAAGTTTAATCCAACTATAGATCATCCACGCATAACCATTAGATTTACTATATTGTTATAGCGACTTTAAAATTAGTTAAATGTTTTAAAGCGAATTTCATCTTCAATATAGCTTTTATCGGATGCAGGCGCTTCAACTGAACCAAAGACCAGTTGGGCACGTAATTTCCACTGCGCTGGAATAGCAAAAGTTTGTGCAACTTCTTCATCAATAATTGGATTATAATGCTGTAATGATGCACCAATATGATGTTCAGAAAGTGCTGTCCAAACGGCAAATTGTGCAATTGCTGTAGAATGTTCTGACCATATTGGAAAATTTTCTGCATATGCTGCAAAGTTTTCTTGTAACGATTTTACTACATCTTGATCTTCATAAAACAAAACCGTACCATAACCCGCTGCAAAACTTTGAATTTTTGTTGCAGTATTACTAAATGCTTCGGCAGGTACAATTTTACGCAATGTCTCTAATACAATCTCCCAAAATTTTTCATGAGATTGACCAAATAGAATCACTGCACGAGAGCTTTGTGAATTAAAAGAAGAAGGGCTTAATTTAATTGCTCGCTCAATCAATTCTTTAATTTTTGTTTGATCCAATGTAACATTTTTACCAATCGCATAAATACTACGGCGGTTTTCCATATGATCTAAAAATGACATTTATATTTCCTCTAAAATTAAATCTTGAACCATGAGACTATTATTACTGTTACCTAATCATTTAAAAAGTATAAAATTAACCACATAGTGTTTTATTTATAGAACAATGAAAATATGGTAAATAAAATAAATATTATTTAAATTAACTATTTAACTTTTATTGACTGATAGTGATTTAAAATTCAGGTGTTATGATTAGGGTGTGAATTACGTAATCATAGAACAACAATGGCTATTTCATACTGACGATTAATTGTTATTGTCAGTTTAGTCATAAATAATGAATGAGAAAAATGATTTCAACCTTATACCCAATGCAATCTTAAGTCATCGATATTAGCCAATTGTTCATGATTTTAATCTGTTCATCTAAACCAAACATTGCTGTTTTTTTATTTAGATGAACTTTATAGATTTTAACAGTCTTATCAACAGCAAAATAGGCAATACCCACCTCAATGACATCGTTGCTATGATTCGACTATGTAAAATTAATCTTTATACAAGGATAATTTGCTTCTGACTACCATGTTACTTATCAGTTTCAAATAATGCCGCAACAAATGCTTTAGCAGAAAATGGACGTAAATCATCAATTTTTTCACCGACACCAATAAAGCGAATAGGCACATGTGTGCGACTCGCAATATTAAATAATACGCCACCCTTAGCAGTACCATCCAATTTAGTAATCGTAATGCCTGTTAAACCTACTGCCTCATCAAACAACTCAACTTGATTAATCGCATTTTGACCAGTTCCAGCATCGACAACAAGCATAACTTCATGCGGTGCTGTTGCATCAATTTTTTGCATCACTCGCTTTACTTTGGTTAACTCTTGCATTAAATGACTTTTATTATGCAAACGGCCTGCTGTATCTGCAATTAATACGTCAACACCTTTAGCACGAGCACTCTCAAATGCATCAAAAATGACAGATGCAGCATCTGCACCATGCCCTTGTGCAACAACTGCAATATTATTACGTTCACCCCATATTTGCAGTTGCTCTGTTGCTGCAGCTCTAAAGGTATCGCCTGCTGCCAACATGACTTTTTTACCTTCACCCTGTAAACGTTTTGCCAATTTACCAATGGTCGTCGTTTTCCCCACACCATTTACACCCACAACCAAAATCACATAGGGTGATTTATTTGGATCGATGTGTAATGGTTTAACACGAGGTGCCAACAAAGCAACTAACTCTTCTTGTAAAGCCTTATACAGTGAATGTGAATAAATAAGATCACCACGTGCTGTACGTTCAGTTAAATTGGCAATAATCGTTTTAGTCGCATCTACACCAATATCAGCAATGAGTAATTGTTCTTCTACTTCTTCAAGCAATTCATCATCAATTTCTTTACCACCAATTAAAATATTGACCATACCATCAGTAAAGTTTTTACGTGTTTTGGTCAATCCTTCTTTCATTCGACCGAAGAAACCTTTTTTAGATGGTTCTGATTCGGATTCTGCTGCTACGGTTGTTGGTGCAGCTGAACTTTCTTTTACTGGTGTTTCAACGATAGGGACATTTAACGAAGGTAAGTTCGGTAATGTGACATCATCATCTCCGATATCAGCATCAATCAAAAATTTGTTTTGCTCATTAGATTGCTGTTGCATGCCGAATCCTTGAAAAGCATAGCGTTAAAAACTTAAATTCTAGCATAAAGATTAAGACTTTTCTGAGTAATTCAAACAATCAGGCAGCTATAGCACGAGTTTAAGGCAATTATAACAACAGTGAGTTATTTTTATCTGATGAGTACATATTCATATTGTTGTCTAAGCTTGATCAGCAATACCTATCATGATCCAATTGATCAAGCTCACCAAACTAGGTATTGATTCAAGCAGCTATAAAATAAGTATTTCATTGCGAGTCAATCTAAGTTAAAAAATATATGATTTAAATCGATAACGATGAGATTAATCATGACTAATTATCTAATGATAATGCTGGAAGTTGTTTAGCACGATGCTTTTCATACTGTAATGCATGCATAAGCTTTAAATACTGCCCCATCGTAATTTGATCTTTAGCTAGCAAGGTCACTGCCATTTCTTGTGTATCTGCATAGTATGATTGCTGTGCAATGGCAGTAACATGTTGCTGTTGTTGAATAGTGATTGGATGTCGCAACGCAATTAACGACAAACTTAGAATAACAACAATAATGATAATAATTAAATAATTATAAACATCTTCAAGCTGAATTTTTGCTTTTAACTGCTGAATTGTATCAATTGCTTTATGCATAACTTACCTCTAATGAGATAGTTTAGGATGCAAAACCATTCGATACAAGCCTAATACTTGAGGAAACAGATAAAGTCAGTGCATTCATCTGCACTCAATATCCTTTTGCTATCATTAACTCATCAAACGATGGGCGAAGGTAAAATATAAAATCACTGCAATAATAGCCAATATGACAAAGATAAGTGCCAAATTGGCTTTTTCTGCTTCATGATGAGCATGTTGATGATCTTGCTCAGCCAGACGATAAAGCTCTTCAGTATAAATTTTATTAAACTTCTCACGATCAGCATCCGATAATTCATCCACAAATGTATCTAGTTGAAACTGCTGCTTTAATCCATATTCACCCAAATGAATATCTTGATGTAAGATGGCCTTATCTAACTGTTGATGATGATACTGTGCTAAAGCAATAACCTGTGAGGCCACTGGCGGAACATCCAATACAAATCCATCAATTGTTTTTGTCATTTCATCTACTCCAATTTTATTATTACATTAACTATTGTTATTAAAAAACTTGTTGTGTTTATCATCTATTCATTTAAACTGGTATTGATCAAAAAAGCAATAAGAGATAGTTGACATTTCTATCAAATTGTAATATTAGTTTAATAAGAAATTGGTAAGATGATAATTAGCCAAAAAAGTGGGCTAATGTAATAATTGAATCATAATTAAAATAAGGAGTAATATATGATTAATCAATTCTCTCAACATGATTTAGAACATGTTTATGCAAATGCAATTAATACCATTCAGTCAGAAATGAACTTTCTTGATGCGGTTAAACAGTTGGAAGATGTTGCTTTAGCAGGACATGGCAAAGCAGCGATGTTTTTAGCAGAACTTTATTATCAAGGTTTTCGCGTCGAAAAAGACTCGCTAAAGGCACAATACTGGCAAAACTTAGCCACATTACAAGCATAATCAAACGTCACCTCGGTGGCGTTTTTTTTATGCTGTTCAGTTATAAATATTTACGTTTTTAATCAAAGTGTAAACAAAGCTAGCGCCGAAATACATTACAATAACCCCCATCTAGCGTAGATAAGATGTAAATGGACTATGTTGAAGATTAATGATCTCCATCCCCTTCCCAAAGCTTATGCAATAAAAATTTCAATTTTGAAAATTTTAATGTACTCAGGAACACTGTGGGGGCTTTACCATCAGGGCTGGGCAATGACATCGGATCAAGATGATCATATCTTTCCCTTTTGGCTGACCAGTTTACAAGCAAAAAAATATGCCAAAAAATATTGGCCTAATTATTCACCACGTAAAATTACACCTGAAAATTTTCAGCAGGCATTATTACCAACACTGAAACGCTTAAATGCACTACCAACCCTGTATCATACCACGCATCGTTTTAAATTAACTTGTCATCAAATGGCATACTTTTTCTTTCATCCACCTATCAAAATAACCGAAGCTTAGATCACCTTAAAAAGCTTTAGTAATTGATAAAATATTTAATCTTAAAGTATTTTATTTTTCTCTCTTTCACGTTACTTTAAAGTGATTAACACAATAACAAAGATAGAGGAGCGCCAATGACAAATGTTGCATATGTTTTAAAAGATAAATCAAATTCGTCTATATTTACAGTTAAACCAACAGATACCGTATTATCTGCAATTCAATTGATGAGTGAAAAAATGATTGGTGCGGTGGTCGTGACTGATGCAGATCGTTTGGTCGGTATTCTTTCTGAACGAGATTATATGCGTAAAGTTATTCTGATGGAGCGTACATCTAAAGAAACACTGGTCCGTGACATTATGACGGCCGAGGTCATTACTGCATCGACTACAGATAGTGTAAAAACATGTCTAAACTTAATGACAGAAAAGCACTTACGTCATTTACCGGTAGTTGAAAATGAAACACTTATTGGTCTCATTTCTATTGGCGATCTTGTAAAAGCTATTATTGATGATCAAGAAAAATTGATTCATCAATTACAACAATATATCTCAGGTTAATATCAAACATCTCCCATCTTACTTTGCTAAATATCAGAGTAAGGAGGGAGATATCACATCATAATGCTTCATCGCTTAAAAATTAGTTTAAACCTAGTTTTTGAGCAACATAGTCTGCATCTTTATCACCACGACCCGAAACATTAACAACAATTTTAAGATTTTGAGCTAATTTAGGTGCCTCACGTATTGCCCATGCCACAGCATGAGAACTCTCTAATGCAGGTACAATTCCCTCGACCCGAGAAAGCATCATAAATGCATCTAAACACTCTTGATCAGTTGCAGTGGTATATTCAACACGACCTAAATCTTTTAATAAGCTATGCTGCGGTCCTACGCCTGGGTAATCCAAACCAGATGCAATCGAATGCACAGGGAGAGGTTGTCCTTGCTCATCTTCAAGCACATAACATGCCATACCGTGAATTTGACTCGGCTTTCCTAAGGTTAGTGTTGCAGAATGCATATTGGTATTTAAACCATGACCTGCAGGTTCAACACCGACTAAATGAACATCAGGCTCATTTAAAAATGCACTAAATGCACCCACAGCATTCGATCCACCACCGACACATGCCACAATATAATCTGGATTTTTACCAAAACGCTGCTGAGACTGTAATTTAATTTCATCACCAATAATGGCTTGAAAATCTCGAACCATCATCGGAAAAGGATGTGGACCAACCACTGAACCAATCGCATATATAAAATTCTTTGGATCTTTTAAATATTCTTCAAAAGCACTGTCTACTGCATCTTTTAATGTTGCAGTACCACGAGTAACCGCAATCAGATCAGCACCCAATATCTTCATTTTAACGACATTCGGATGCTCTTTTTCAATATCCACTTGCCCCATATGAATTTCACATGGAATACCCACTAAAGCACATGCTGTTGCTAAAGCAACACCATGTTGACCTGCACCTGTTTCTGCAATAATTTTAGTTTTTCCCATATATTTGGCTAATAAAGCTTCACCTAAACAATGGTTAATCTTATGTGCGCCGGTATGGTTTAAATCTTCACGCTTTAAATAAATTTGTGCACCGCCCAACTGATCAGATAGACGTTTTGCATAAAATAGCGGACTTGGACGTCCCACATAATGTGCAAATAATTCTGCTAATTCATTTTGAAATTCGGCTGTTTGACGAATTTTCGCATATGCATCATGAATTTCATCCATAGCCTGTTTTAAATCTGGTGGAATAAACTGTCCGCCATATTCACCAAAAAAACCATCTTCATTTGGTAAAGCAATACCATTAATTTGATGATCCATCATTCACCCCTGATTACAAAAGTAGTATTTTAAACTATTACTTAAATTATCGTGCTAAATACACCACCATCTCTTCAATCCCTTTTAAAGTCATAGGATACATATGGTTTTCAAAAATTGTTTGTATCATCTTGATGGTTTGTGTATAAGACCAATAAGACAATTGTTCTGGATTTAACCAAGCTGTTTTATCAAAATGTTCTCTTAAACGCTGTAACCAAATCTGCCCTGCTTCTTCATTCATATACTCAACAGAACCACCTATCGAGTTAAGCTCATAAGGTGCCATACTGGCATCTCCGACTATAATGACACGATAATCACGTGAATATGTATGCAAGAGATCTAAAGTATTGATCCGTGTTGCTGAACGACGAAGATTATCTGTCCATACATAATCATAGATACAATTATGAAAATAAAAATAATCTAAAGATTTAAACTCATTTTTAGCTGCACTAAAAAGTTGTTGACATTGTTCAATATAAGGATCCATAGAGCCGCCAACATCAAACAACATTAACACTTTTACACGATTACGGCGCTCAGCAATCAGTTGAATATCCAATATTCCTTGTTTTGCTGTTTCTCGAATTGTTGCGCCTATATCCAATTCTTCAGCTGCACCTTGTCGAGCAAATTTTCGCAATCGTCTTAATGCCATTTGCATTTGACGTGTCATTAAAATTTGCTCATCATCTAAATTACGATATTGCCGTTGTTCCCACACTTTAACTGCAGAACGCTTACGTCCAGGACCACCAATACGAATACCTTCCGGATGGTCACCATATGCACCAAAGGGAGATGTTCCCCCTGTACCGATCATACGATTTCCACCTTGATGTTTCTGATGTTGTTCTTGTAAGCGTTGTTGTAACATTTTCATTAATTCAGCCAAAGAGTCAGCTTTCTTTAATTGTTCTCGTTGTTGTTGGCTTAAATGTTTTTCTAATAATTCCAAATCAAACCAATCTTGAGGAAGTTGCTTTATATTTCGATATAAATCATCAAAATCGAGTGTGGATAAACCATCAAAATAATCTTTCATTGCACGATCAAATTTATCAAAATAACGTTCATCTTTGACCATGATGATTTTTGCTAATTGATAAAACTCAGTTTGATCTGCAAAAACAACTCCCTGAGCAATCGCCTGATTTAAATCAATTAATTCCTGAGTAGAAACCGGAACGCCATATTTTCTCAAGGTATATAATAACCGCACAAACATGGGCGTAACCTCCATTAACGGCGTGTCATAAATGCCAAACGCTCAAGTAATTGTACATCTTGCTCATTTTTCAGAAGTGCACCATATAAAGGAGGAATGACTTGAGCTGGATTACGTTGGTGTAATAAATTTTCCGACACTTCATCCACCATTAATAAACTTAACCAATCGATCAATTCAGATGTAGACGGAGGTTTTTTTAATCCAGGAACTTGGCGCAATTGAAAGAACACTTGCAAAGCCTCAGTCACCAATCTCTGTGCAATATGAGGGAAATGTACCTCAATAATCTCACGCATTGTTGCTTCGTCTGGAAACTCAATATAATGAAAGAAACAGCGTCTTAAAAATGCATCAGGTAACTCTTTTTCATTATTCGAGGTAATAATCACAATCGGTCTTTGAGTTGCTGTAATTGTTTCACCTGTTTCATAAACAAAAAAAGACATCTTATCTAATTCATGTAATAAATCATTAGGAAATTCAATATCAGCTTTATCAATTTCATCAATTAATAAAACGCAGCGCTCTGTGCTGGTAAATGCCGTCCATAATTTACCTGGCTGAATATAATTTTTAATATCATAAACACGATCATCCCCCAACTGACTGTCACGCAAACGAGAAACTGCATCATATTCATACAATCCTTGTTGCGCTTTTGTGGTTGATTTAATATGCCAGGTAATTAATTTCAGACCTAAACTTTGCGCAACCTGCTCAGCAAGCAATGTTTTTCCTGTACCTGGCTCACCTTTGACCAATAACGGTTTTTGTAAATGACGAGCAGCCTTTACTGCAAGTTTTAAACTGTCCGTAGCGATATATTGGGGCGTTCCAGCAAAATGTTGAGAATCGTATGACATGATCAATCCTTAAATCAAAGTGGCGGTAGTTTGTTGTTATTGTAATTGAGTTGTTGTTTTGCAGTATATTTAACCCAAGAATATGTCGCAATGGAAAGAATCGCAATCACGAATATAATCATGGCTAAATTTGACCAAATCAGCATGCTATCTTTGGTTAAAACACCAAAAAGCAAACCAAAGATTGCTGGGGCGATAGATGCATTATAGCCTTCAGATACAGTCGGTGTTAACAATAATGCAAATACAATAATGGTCGACATTCGACCGATAAATTTAGGCATACACTGCGCAATACCGTACCAACACCACAATACGATAAAGCTACCTAGACAATATACGGTGATCGCAATTATATCTTCTGGAATTGACTGAATATATGCTAAAAAACCTTCCATTAACTTCCCCCCATCTCAGCAGATTTATGCACCACGAAGACCTTCTGGTGCAACAGCATTAGGATTAATTAAACCTTCAGGTGGCATTTGAAGAAAAAAGCCTTTGGTTGCGATTGAGTCCATAACATGAAGTACATTCACACGAGCAAGCTTACGCGACTCATCCAGTTCTAATGCCATCACAAAAGTGGCACGTCCAAATGCTTGACGCATTGGCTCAGGCAATACGGCTAACGGATCTGTATCTTCAGTTTCACTTTCACGTTCTTCTGGACGTGCAATATAAAGATACATTTCATCTTTTTTACTTGATTTATAAATAGAACAAAACATATTGAAGTAACACTCATTAAAGATCAGATTAAGCATACAATAAAAAAAAGACGGGGACATTAAGCAAAGTTAACCTACCCGTCTAATTTAATTGTAAATCACCAAAGCACCTAATTGTTTGGCTTTTTTTTAAGCATTTTATTTATACAGATAAATCACCACCATTCTGACTCAGTGTCTGAATGAGTGGTTGAGTTAATAACGTATAACGCCATCCCAACAAATAGTGGGGTAAGTCTTGCTCATCTTGCTGAAACACCACGTGTTGATAAAGTGAATTTAACCATTTTTTACGTAACAGTACTTCACGCGGAATAGCGGTTTCATCCACTGCTTTTTGAATAATTGTTTCAATCTTATTTACCACGGCTGCTGTTGATGGTCGTATAGGACGTACTATTTTAGCTGGCCACTGTTCTTGTTCAGGTAAACACCTTAACAAATCCAAAATAATCTTGCCATAATCTCGAATAATATTGGGTCTGAGATTTTTAATGCTGGTTAACTGAAAATGATTTTTAGGATTCTTTTCGACCAAATCAATCATGGTCACGTTCTTGAGAATAAAACTACGCGGCTGATTTAAATGCTTGGCCATTTGTTCACGCCATACAGCCAGTTGTTGTAGCTGCATTAATTGACGACGTGAATGTCGATAATTGGCCACATCGCTATAAAGTAGCTCTGTTGGTGTTTCTTTACCAATTTCTTGTGCCAAATATTGGCAATCCTCTTCAACAAATCCCAATAATGATTTATCGATTAAACGTTTTTTAATCTCATCAGCCAATTGCATAATATAGACAACATCATTCGCTGCATATTGAAGTTGTTCAGTGGTTAAAGGTCTTGCTAACCAGTCAGAACGCGTTTGATCTTTTTCAATTTCAATATCTAAAATATTCTTTAATGCATTTTGATAGCTGACTTGTAGACCCTGCCCTAAAAATGACAGTGCCACCTGAGTATCAAAGACATTTTTCAGATGTTTACGCTTGGCGTAGTGATAAATCAAATCCAGATCCTCACTACATGCATGAAATACATTTTGCTGGGCATTAAATAGCCGCTGCCAAAATTCACTTAAATCCAACTTGGTTCCATCCAGTAAAAAAACTTTACCAGCGATATTAATTTGAAAAATACCAAGTTTAGGCCATAAGGTATCCACCTTAATAAACTCAGTATCTAAACCATAGACTGTGCATTGACTCATTAATGTGCATACATCATTAAAGTCAGATTGTTGATCAATAAATTGGAACATAACTACGAGATTTGTTTTTGATTTCTCTGTCGATATATTGTAATCAATAAATAGAATTTATCTATAAAAATATGAGTTATTTATTGTTTTATTAAGCCAATTTATGAAAAAAAAAATTATATTTGCCGTATTTCACGAAAAAAATAATGATAATGATATATCTTTTATAGCTAGAAGCTATTAAAAGATAATCATCAACCATATCTATAACAATGAAAGAAATTTATTTCATTCTCATTCGATTATAAAGTGCTTGGCTTAAGGTATGACTATCCACATATTCTAGTTCACCCCCTTGTGGCACGCCTTGTGCAATACGTGTCATTTGAACAGGTAGATGTTTGGCTGCTTCCAGCAAGTAATGTGCCGTTGCTTGTCCTTCCACTGTGGCATTGGTGGCTAAAATAACTTCTTTAATTTTACCCGCTGATAAACGCTGAATCAGATATGGGATACCAATTTCATCAGGTCCAATACCATCGAGTGGCGACAAATGCCCACCCAGCACATGATATTTTCCCTTAAAGCTACCACTTTGCTCAATAGCTAAAACATCTGATGGAGATTCCACCACACACAGTATTTGTTCATCACGATCCTCTGACAAACAAATATTGCATACTTTGGCTTCTGTGAGCGAATGGCAAACGCTACATTCATGAATATATGTTGTTGCTTCATATAAAGCCTCTGCCAAACGAATAGCGCCCTGTTTATTCTTCATTACTAAATTTAATGCCATACGTTGGGCCGATTTAGGCCCAACGCTTGGCAAAATTCGTAATGCATTGACCAACTGATCAAAACGATCACTAAACACAATCAGAATTCCTTAGAATAAACCTGCTAAACCAGGTGGCAATCCTGTACCTGCATTTGCTGCTTTCATACGTTCATCTGAGATCACTTCTGCTTGACGTGCAGCATCATTCATCGCTGCGGCAATTAAATCCTCAATCATCTCTGGATCATCCTGTAAAAGCTCAGGATTAATTTCAATACGCTTTACGACATTACGACAAGTCATGGTCACTTTGACCAAACCACCGCCAGCTTCAGCATGTACTTCTGTTTGCGCAAGTTCTTCTTTTGCTTTTTTAAGATTATTTTCCACTTCTTTTTGCATGCGCTGTGCTTGCTGCATTAACATATTAATATTCATAAATCACTCCAAACCAAACTTAAATAAGATCTAAACCACGAGAAATGTCAGCAATAATATCATCAATATCTTCTAAACCAACAGATAAACGAATAAGGCCTTCAGAAATTCCAGCCGCATCTTTTGCTTCTGGTGACAATTTGCCATGGGTCGTGGTTGCTGGATGAGTAATGGTAGACTTTACATCTCCCAAATTACCAGTAATAGAAATAAATTGTGTATGGTCTATCACCTTCCATGCAGCATCACGACCACCTTTAACTTCAAATGAAACAATACCACCAAAACCGGCTTGTTGCTGTTTCGCCAACAAATGACCTTTATGGGTCGCTAACCCAGCATAATATACTTGATCAACGCGAGGATGATTATTCAAGAATTCAGCTAGTTTTTGTGCATTCGCTGAATGTGCTTTCATCCGTAATGTTAAGGTTTCCAAACCTTTTAAAAATACCCAAGCATTAAAAGGACTCATTGAAGGTCCTGTGGTACGTACATAGCCAAAGACCTCCTCTAGCAATTGATGACGACCAAGCACAGCACCACCCAATGCACGTCCCTGACCATCTAGATATTTAGTTGCCGAGTAAACTACCAAATCTGCACCCAACTGAAGTGGTTTTTGTAATATTGGTGTACAAAAACTATTGTCAATCGCCAATAATGCATGATGTGCATGAGCAAGATCAGCTAAACGACGAATATCTGCAATTTCAGCCAATGGATTGGATGGTGTTTCAACAAATAATAATTTGGTATTTGGTTTGATTGCATTTTTCCACGCATCTAAATCAGTTAAATCCACGAAATCAACTGTCACAGCAAATTTAGCAATATATTTTTCAAATAATGAAACCGTAGAGCCAAATACTGCACGTGAACAAATAACATGATCGCCTGCTTTTAAAAAAGACATCGCAACAGCCATAATTGCAGCCATACCAGAACTGGTTGCCACTGCACGTTCTGCACCTTCTAATGCAGCGAGACGTTTCTCAAACATTGCAACGGTTGGGTTAGTAAAACGTGAATAAATATTACCTGGCACCTGACCTGAAAATTTTGCTGCTGCTTCAGCTGCGTTTTCATAAACAAATGAAGAGGTCAAGAAAATGGGTTCACCATGTTCACCCTCAAAACTACGGGTATGACCGGTACGAATTGCTAAAGTTTCTAATTGGTATTCAAGATCATCTTGCTGGCTCATTACGCGATTTCAACCGACTGGTTGCCTTTCATAAATAATTGTTAACATTTTGAGCGTCGAAGTCATTTCAGGTCAAGGCACAATGTTGTAATGTTGCATAGTATTTGTACAAACCCACCCTTGAGTTTAAAATTTATCTGATGATATTTTTTTTGATCAATACCATCATTTTTACAGATAAAAATATACATCCATAACAAATTAAATACCGCTTGTCCGATACAAAAGCAGCACTAAAACACTATCGATATGCTATCCATCATTAAAAAAGCTGGTTTTAATCATCAAACTACAGTTTTAAATAACACTAGCGCACAAGATACAACAGATTAAATCATTCTATTAATTTAATAAATTTGCAATAAAACCTTAATTGCAATGACTTATTTGTAATGAATACTGAGCCCCAAGATCGTTTACCCGTTGAATTCAACAACGCCTAAATGTTTAAGACGAAAACTTAAAGTCTTTTGGAGCAAACAATGAAAAAAGTATTATGTGCACTCACTGCTGGGGCAACACTAATGACACCAGTATTTGCATCTGCTGCAGATGTAAAAATCTATGGTCGTGCACATGTCTCTTTGGATTATTTAAATGACAGTCAGGATTATAAAGAAGTTGCATTATCTTCAAACTCTTCACGTTTAGGTTTTAAGGTCGAACAAAAATTACAAAATGATATGACCGCTTTTGCACAAATCGAATCGCAAATCAATTTTTCGAGTGGATCTGATGATGGTGATTCGGTAGATTTTTCAACACGCGATACATTTGTTGGGGTAAAAAGCAACTATGGACAGTTAAAAATAGGTCGTTTTGACAGCCCTTTTAAAGCTGCACGTGGTCCAATTAATTATTTTGGGGATATGGTTGGTGATTTACGTACCATCACACGTGCATATAACCATCGCTTTGATGAACGCAACCCCAATACCATTGAATATAAATCACCTGATTTTGCCAATGGCTTTAATGTAGTAGGTGCACTCTCTTTGCATAATGGCACGATGATTTATGATAAAGGTGATGAAAAAAATAATAAATCAAAAGCATATGATGTTGGACTAAATTATAAAAATAGTGTCATCAAAGCTGCTGCTGCATACGAACACTACCAAGAAGATGCTGATTCACAAGGCAAACGTAATGGATTCAGAGTTTCCGCAGAATATAAAGCGACGCCTAAACTCAACCTTGCTGGCTTTTATCAATACACAGCCTTAGACAACAAGAACCTAGAAAATTTATCGATTGCAAACCAAGTACGTAATGCTGATGCCAATGTATTTGGTATCGCGACAGACTACAAAATCACGGACAAAACATCCGTTCGCGGACAAGTTTTCTATCGTCATGTCGATGCAGATGATGCTAACTCAACCTTAATTGCAGCAGGCATTGAGCATAAGCTTGATCCAGCATTTCGTGTTTATGCCAACTTAGCAACAATGTTAAATGATCGTAATGCCAATTTAACACCATGGAACCAAGCACGAAGTAACAAAGCAGGTAGTACTCAAGGTGTAGATGCAACAGGTGAAAATCCTTTAGCACTGTCTTTAGGTATGCGTTACGATTTTTAATCCCTGCACCGTTAAATCCAGTATCATTATTTATCATTAAAAAACGACTTGGACCATTAAATCCAAGTCGTTTTTTTCCTCTATCAGTTCAATAGTTGCACTATCTATCTTTATAGGCATCTTATTCTTAATAAGAAACCAGCGATTACCAACGATATTTATTCCAATTTTCAGGATTTGCCCAGAATTTTGCATTTAACCAATCAGGTACCTGTTTATAGGTCAAAATATTAAACTGCCATAAATTAAAATGCTGCATATTTTGCTCATGATTAAGCAATGAGGTAAAACCCAAAGCTTTCAGCAATTGATCTTCATGATCTGCACCAATCACAATGATTCTTTTCACCCATAAATCTCGTAATTTAACCAGGCATTGACTTTTTTCCGCTACACCAAGAGATGCCATCTCTATACCATCCAACCAGACTAAAGCCAAGTCGTATCGCTGTGTAAAAGGCAGACTTAAAACCTCAGATACGCTAAAATGTTGCCATTGCATCAAGTGATGATCGTATTGTCCCATATGTTGTCCAATACATAATGCGGTCTTTACTGGCTGTTGTTGAAATAAATCGTCTAGCATAGAAGTGATGACATCGCGTTCAGCCATAACCGCATCCTTTTTTTAAGTGAGTATATTATGGAATTACAAGGCATTTGCCACAAAATGCGTGCAGGCCTAACCAATCTTAGTGTAACTGATCATCAGACCCAGCAGGCAAATGTTGAATACAAATTTATTTTAGACCGATCAGTATTTGAGCTTCCATTCAATTTAGGACAAGAAATTGAAATTGAATGGACTGGGCGGATATACTGTATTTCATGCGGCAGCAAAACCACAAAATCTTTCTCACAAGGCCATTGCTTTAAATGTTTTAAAACCAAAGCATCTTGTGACATGTGTATCATGAAGCCTGAAACATGCCACTATCATCTGGGTACCTGTCGTGAAGATCAATTTGCACATGAGGTATGTTTCCAACCCCATATTGTCTATCTAGCCAACTCAAGTGCACTCAAAGTAGGTATTACACGATTAGGACAGATGCCTACTCGCTGGTTAGATCAAGGAGCAACTCAAGCCCTACCTATCATGCAGGTGGGATCACGACGTCTATCTGGGCAGCTTGAAATCATGTTTGGTAGCCAAGTGGCAGATAAAACAGATTGGCGCAAGTTGCTTAAAGGTGAGGCTGAGCCGCTTGATTTAATTGCACAGAAAAATCAACTGCTGGATGAATTTTCTGGTCAAATTGAAGATATTCGTCAGAAATTTAATCAAGATTTAAACTTTAATGAAACCATTGAGATTCTAGACCACGAACCAGCACGTGAATTTATCTATCCGGTCAGACACTATCCAGACAAAATCAAATCTCATAATTTAGATAAAACACCAATCATACGTGGCAAATTAAATGGTATTAAAGGCCAATACCTACTACTAGATACGGGTGTCATTAATATTCGTAAATATACCGGCTATGAAATTAAAATCCGCACTGAATAAAATCATCATCCATGGTCAATAGTGTATCAGTTGCCACTGACTTACTCCCCCACTAAACCAAAGGTTATAGTGGAGGAGTTGTTGCTATCCATGCAATTAAATCAGTCTGATGTTCCAACAATGTGAGGAACTACCCCATGCCATATTTAAACCAATAATAGTTTTTTTATCAAAATAAAAGCCGCTTTATCAACTTATCATAAAGCGGCTTTTTTGTTGTTGATTCACTCGCGTAAATCACCTACAGCATCAGTCATTCTTTTTAATCTTCGCTTTAGATTTTAGATACTGGGTATATGCATCTAATTCTTGCTGACCTCTTAGCTCTTGATACAAACGTGTCACTTCTTGCTTTTGTTCTGCGGTTAATCCTTTTGCTGCATCATGATTAACGGCCGAAACACCAACAACAACTAACTCATTTGGTAATGATGTTGTCGCAATAGACCACATACCTGGTTTAGGTGTGCTTAAACTAAATGCAGTTTTTGAAATTTCACTCTTTAAACTCTCACGTGCAAGTGTTCCCACATTTTCAAAACGCAGCGCTGTACTTGCTAAAACTTTTGCAGCAGGCTCAGTTTTAAAAGCGTTTAAAGTTTTGCTGATATCCGCTCTAGCAGCATTTAAAGCTTTTTCTTCGATCAATTTATGTTTAACACGTGGCATTGCTTCTGCAAGAGTTTGAGTCCCTGCAGGGTGATATGCACGCACCTTCACCCAAACTACATGTCCATTTGCCAATTGAATACTTGCTGAAGCATTACGATCGCCATTTTTAACATCATCATTAAATAGTTTTACTTTAACATTTGGATCACTTAATACAGGATGTTGAGCTGCCAAAGAAAAACCTTTTACAGATTGAATTTTGCTGCCTTTTATTTCTTGAGATACTACATCTAATGCATCATTAGCAACCACAAGCTCATTTAAACCATTTACTGCATCTGCAAAAGCATTAGCAGATTTGGTTTGTATTAATTGCTGTGTCAATTCGGCTTTTTTACTGGCCAAAGATGGTAGTTGTAAAGCAGGTGCTGTTACTTGAATAATTTGGTAACCAAATTGAGTTTTAACGGGTTGAGAAACTTGACCAGACTTTAAGCTCGCAACAGTTTTATCAAATGCATCGCCAAAAAAACCTTTTTCATATGCAGATAATGTTCCACCTTTATTTTTAGAATCAGGATCTTCTGAATATTTTTGCGCGACGGCTGCAAAGCTTGCACCTTGATTTAATTCTGCATAGGCAGTATCAATCATTTTTTTGGCTTGTTCAGGCGTGCGTCCCTCTTCTGTCACTAAAATATGGCTCACTACAGGCTGAGCTTCTGCTTTTTGTGTTTCAACCCATTTTTGATAAGCCTGCTGTAATTCAGCATCAGTTACTGATAAATGATTAGTCGAACGCATACTCTCTGGAGATACTTCAATATAATCGACATCGACATTTTGCAATTGTTTAAATAATTGAGTATGTTTTTTATAGTAATTTTGAATATCTTCAGGCGTTAACTTAATATTTTGCTTATATTTATCTAAATTAATACTGGCTAAATGCAATGTGCGCTGTTCAGTCTGTAAATCGATAATCTGCTTTAAATCAGAAGAACTCACCAAAGTATAATTTAAAAATGTCGATGACAACATTTTTAAAGCATGATCTTGGCGAATATTGGCAATAAAAGTTTCACTATTTGGAAAACCTTGGGACTTTAAGTATTGTGCATACAATGCTTGTGAGAACTGGCCATTTTGTTGAAAGCTCGCTTGTTGCTCAATCATTTGTTTAATCTGCGCATCACTTAAAGAAATACCCAATTTCTTGGCCTCTTCCAGCAATAAAGTACGAGCAACCAACACCTCCAAAGCCTTATCACGAAGAAACGTTTGATTTAATAAGGTTTCATCACCCTGGGTATACTGTAAATATTGCTGTTTAAATGAATTTGTAAGTGTTTCTAGCTCTTTTTTAGAAATAGGCTGCCCGTTCACTGTTTCAACAGTATCTTTAGATTGACCGCCACTAAAATACCCCTCAATACCCACCAGTGCTAAAGGTGTTAAAAATAAGACGAGCAATACTTTGCCTAACCAACCCTTAATTAGTTTACGAAAAGATTCCATAAGTATTCCAACTTTTATTTTAGCGAGATTCTACCCGAAAACCAGCAATGAATGAATGCTTACACACACTTATTTATGCATTGTAATAAAAAACGCGCCATAAGGCGCGCTTCTGGACTATATAAAAGATTAAGCTACTGAATCTTTTAAACCTTTACCAGCTTTAAAACTTGGTACTTTGCTTGCTTTGATGTCTAAAGCAGCACCAGTTTGTGGATTACGACCTGTACGAGCAGCACGCTCTTTTACACTAAAAGTACCAAAACCGACCAGAGTAACAGTATCACCATTTTTTAAAGCTTCTGAAATTGAAGCAATTGTAGCATCCAACGCTTTACCAGCATCAGTCTTAGACAATCCCCCTTTTTCTGCAATAGCATCAATTAATTCTGATTTATTCATGAAAATTTCGTCCTCTTAATATCGTTTATTTAAGTAAGGTCCAAAGATTTAGTTTGAGTTACCGTAATGCCTTTATATCAATGCTTTGAGCATAAAAGCAATACTTAAGGTTCTCTTTTATACAAAATAAATGGAAAAAAAACACCTCATAAATATGAAATAATTGCTAAAGAATTATTTTGCTCTATTTTATTTTTGGTTTTTTATTTTTTATTTCATCTAAAAAATTTACTTTCATGCTTTATTTTTAAGATCTTTTGAATCTAAATACAACAGCAAAAAAGGATCTACTCCAATCGCTAAAGCACGATCATCATTCCACTGAAGGATTAAATTGTTTTTTACCCGTATATCTTGCACATCAATCATCATAGCTCAGTTCAAAAAAATCGAGATCTTATATAAAATATTAGAAACAAAACAAACACTTGGAATTAAATTTTCGCCAAATATCTACTTATTTTCTTGAACTTTATTTACAATAAAAACGTCACGCACAAAAACCTAACTAAAACTGGATTAAAATAACCAGTAATTACGCTATACACGGATATTCTTCCCAAAAAATAAAACATTTACACAATAACTCTGAACCGTTGTTGTTAGGATTGTAATACATCAAAAAAAGAGCGTATTTGTTATTTTATCTGCTCAATTGTTTATTTAAAGCGCACTTGTTTAAAAAAAAAGGAATTAAGTGAATAATAACAAATCTACCACTTGCACCTTTGACAAAACTATTCTACAAAGCACTAATATTTATTTTTTGTCCGGAATGATGCATAACTTTGGGCGATTTTTGAGTTTAAAGGAATTTTTATGAGCGATTCACAACAACAACAAAAGTCAAATATACTATTAACCACTTGTTTAATTGTCATTGAGTCTGTTTTTACCTTTGTGCTAAAACATGATCAAGTGATTGCATTACAAGCAAAAAACTTTATTGATAATAAAATTACTCTCAAAATTAATAGCTATATTCCATATTTTGATTTTTATGTTCAATTTGAAGAACATGGCATCTTATTCGATATTGAGCCTCCAGCCAAAGCAATTGATCTGGATATCCGCACCACCTTGATGGATTTAATTCAAATTGTGGCTTTTGGCAATAAGCGCAGTATCCGAACATTAAGAATTGATGGTGATAAAATCCTTGCGGATCAATTTAAAGATCTTATCTTATTATTTAGTTTTCCTCACGTCATATCAGACTGGAAGCAATGGTTTAGCAAACAAAATGAGCCAGAGCATATTCATAGTTCTAAAAAGCGGGTCAGTACACTGTTGCAAAAAATTGATCTACAACGCTCTAAAATCAACACATTACAAACAGAGTTAATTCAATATAAAAACCGAATTCGTCGTCTACAACGCAATCAAAAACGATTAAACATTAGCTTTTTAACGATCATAGTGATTCTCATAGCATTATTAATGTATACTACTTTCTAAGCCAATCAAAAATTGGCTTAATTTTATTCTTTAGATCCTCATAAAAAAACTTGACTAATTTAGTCAGGATTCTTAAAATCAATTCATCTAGTCTAACCTTGTGTATCGAATCATGCGCTTAACCACTCGCGGTCGCTACGCAGTGACTGCTCTACTTGACTTAGCTTTGCAGCCAACTGAACAAACGATCACCTTAGCCGAAATTGCAGCTCGACAAACAATTTCTGTTGCCTATTTAGAGCAACTTTTTGCAAAACTTAAGCGACACGGTTTAGTTTCAAGCATTCGTGGTGCAAATGGTGGATACCATCTTGCACGAAATGCGCATGACATCACAATGTTAGAAATTATTGAAGCTGTAAATGAAACTGTCGATGCAACACGTTGTGACCATAAAGGTAATTGCCAAAATGGCGCGATGTGTTTAACGCACGATTTATGGCAAGATCTCTCCAACCACATTGCCGATTATTTAGCGAATATTACATTAGCTGATCTTGTTGCACGTGACAACGTTCAAACTGTTGCCATACGTCAAAACTCAGCTCCATCAGATTCAGACTTATTATCGGTTAAAGGTATTTGACATGAAACGCCCAATTTATCTTGATTATGCAGCAACAACTCCTGTAGATCCTCTCGTTGCAGAACGAATGATGGAGTGTTTAACTTTTGACGGTACTTTTGGTAATGCGGCTTCTCGTTCTCATGCATACGGTTGGCAAGCAGAAGAAAAAGTTGAATATGCACGTGAGCAAGTTGCAAACCTAATTAAAGCTGATCCACGTGAAATCGTCTGGACCTCTGGTGCAACTGAGTCGGATAACTTAGCACTAAAAGGTGTTGCACAGTTTTATGCGTCTAAAGGCAAACACATCATCACCAGTAAAATTGAACATAAAGCAATTTTAGATACGTGTCGTGAGCTAGAAGCAGAAGGGTTTGAAATTACCTATCTTGAACCCCAACCACAAACAGGACTAATTACACCTGAAATGGTTGAAGCTGCGATTCGTCCAGATACAATCCTCGTTTCGCTAATGATGGTTAATAATGAAATTGGTAGCATTACCGATGTAACTGCAATCGGTGAAATCACACGTGCCAATAAAGTATTTTTCCATGTCGATGCGGCTCAAGCAGCGGGTAAAGTTGACATTGATCTTTCGACAATGAAAGTAGATTTAATGAGTTTCTCTGCTCATAAAATTTATGGCCCTAAAGGGATTGGTGCATTGTTTGTACGTCGTTCACCACGTGTACGCCTAAAAGCACAAATGCATGGTGGCGGTCATGAACGTGGTATGCGCTCAGGAACTTTAGCAACGCATCAAATCGTAGGTATGGGCGAAGCATTTGAACTTGCAGGTAAAAATCTGGAAGCTGAGCAACAACGTATTCGTATACTACGTGATAAACTCTGGAATGGCTTACAAGATCTAGAACAAGTCTTTTTAAATGGTCATCCGACTTATAATGTTGCTAACTATTTAAATGTCAGCTTCAATTTTGTTGAAGGTGAATCATTAATGATGGCACTCAAAGACGTTGCCGTGTCTTCAGGTTCTGCATGTACATCCGCAACATTAGAACCATCTTACGTACTGCGTGCGCTAGGTTTAACTGATGAACTGGCACATAGCTCAATTCGATTTAGTTTTGGTAAATACACCACTGAAGCAGATATCGATCATGTCTTAGAGGTGACCAAAGCAGCAGTTGAAAAATTACGTGAACTATCTCCTCTTTGGGATATGTACAAAGAAGGTATTGACCTTTCAACTGTTGAATGGGCTGAGCACTAAAACACTGTACGAAGATCGTTTTAGACATAAAGCTATCTTCATTGTAAAACGTTAATTCATCCCCCATATTTTATATATAGGCTGACCCCGAGGTTTGGAGAAGCAACATGGCATATAGCGAAAAAGTAATTGATCATTATGAAAACCCACGTAATGTTGGTGTTTTAGATAAAAATGCAGACAATGTCGGTACTGGCATGGTTGGTGCACCCGCATGTGGTGATGTAATGCGCTTACAAATTCAAGTAAATGATTCAGGCATTATTGAAGAAGCACGTTTTAAAACATATGGCTGTGGTTCAGCAATTGCCTCAAGCTCACTCGTAACCGAATGGTTAAAAGGCAAAACACTGGATGAAGCACAAGCAATTAAAAATATTGATATTGCTAATGAGCTCGCACTTCCACCAGTTAAAGTTCATTGCTCTGTGCTTGCTGAAGATGCGATTAAAGCTGCAGTAGAAGATTACCGCAGCAAGAAAACCAAAGCTTAATTTAAGTTTCTTAGTCAATATTTTGGAGTTTTCATGATCCATTTAACCGAAAATGCTGCAACTCATATCAGCAATTATTTAAAAAATCGCGGTAAGGGTGAAGGTATTCGCGTGGGTGTGAAAACTTCAGGCTGTTCTGGTCTAGCCTATGTGCTCGAATTCGTTGATGATATTGATGCACATGACGAAGTTTTCAACCAATTTGGCGTTAAAGTATTTGTAGATCCTAAAAGTTTAGTTTATTTAGAAGGTTTAGAAATGGACTATGTTAAAAATGGCTTAAATGAAGGATTTGAATTCAATAACCCCAATAAAAAAGGTGAATGTGGCTGTGGTGAATCATTCACTGTATAAGCACTACATTTCACACCATTAAAACAGTGTAAAATTACACTGTTTTAATCATATTTAACGCATAACGTTGCAAATGATTGCGGATATTTTTCATGAATCATTTTGAGTTGTTCAATCTTCCTGTCACACTCGATATCGATTTGACAGTGCTTAAAGCCGAATTTTTAAAACTGCAACAACAATATCATCCCGATAAAGCCGATGATAAAAATCAAGCATTAATTCAATCTAGTGAAATTAATCAAGCATATAAAACACTATTAAATATTGATAGCCGTGCAGGATACTTACTCGCACTTAAAAAACAAGATTATCATCTTGATCAATCGATCAGTGATTTTGAGTTTTTACAAGACGCCTTAGAAATTCGTGAACAACTGGAAGAAGCACAAACGACAGCACAACTGCAATCTCTTAGAATTGAAGTTCAGCAGTGGATTGAGGGTTTGGCTCGAGAATTTAAAATTGATTATCAAGCTGAAGATTGGGCTGAAGCACGTGATACCGTACGTAAACTGCGCTTTTTTGTAAAAGTCATGGCTGATATTAATCAAGCTGAAGATCGTTTACTCGACGATGATCATTTTGATTTAGATGATGATTTTTAATTTAATTTTTCAATATTATTTAGTACTAAGGATTTAACACAATGGCGCTCTTGCAAATTGCAGAACCTGGTCAATCAAGTGCACCACATCAACACCGTATTGCAATCGGTATTGATCTAGGTACGACCCACTCTCTCGTTGCAACGGTACTGTCGGGTCAAGCAAAAGTTCTTCATGATGAACAAGGTCGAGTGTTACTTCCATCTATTGTACACTACAGCCCAGAAACATCATTTTATGGTGATGCTGCAAAGCCCTTTATCACTACAGATCCAACCAATACCATTATTTCTGTGAAAAGATTTATGGGTCGTTCAAAAGCAGATATCAAATTTCAACATCCTTATACTTTAGTTGGTGATGACCATCAAATGCCAGCATTTGAAACAGTACAAGGCAGAAAAACACCTGTTGAAATCTCTGCAGAAATATTAGAGCAACTCAAAAATCGTGCTGAAGACAGTTTAAAAAATGCAGTAAATGGTGCTGTTATTACGGTTCCTGCCTATTTTGATGAGGCACAACGCCAAGCAACCCGAGATGCGGCCCAACTTGCGGGACTAAATGTTTTACGTTTACTCAATGAGCCAACTGCAGCAGCAGTTGCTTATGGGTTAGATCAAAATAATCGTTTAGCAACTGATCGAAACTATGTGATTTATGACCTGGGTGGAGGCACATTTGATGTCTCTATTTTACGCTTTTCTCAAGGTGTATTTGAAGTACTGGCAACAGGGGGTCATACCGCACTAGGTGGAGATGATTTAGACCGTTTAATTCTTAAATGGGCTAAAAAACAGCTAAATATTGATCATCTTGATGATATTGAATATGCCACCAGCTTGGTTGCAGCACGTAAAGCCAAAGAAGCATTAAGTACACACGAAACGGTTCATTTACATATCTTACAACAGACGATTGTACTAGATCGTTCAACATTTGAAGATATTATTAAAGTTGCACTCGACAAAACCATACAGGTGTGTCAACGCGTATTACGTGATGCAAAACTCGATATTTCAGATATTGAAAATATTGTTCTTGTGGGAGGTTCTACACGTTCTTATGCAGTACAACAAGCAGTAAAAGCGGTATTTAAACAAGAACCACTGTGTAGTATTAATCCTGATGAAGTTGTCGCAATTGGTGCTGCAATCACTGCCAATCAACTTATTGGTAATTCTACTGATGGCACATTATTGCTTGACGTAACACCACTTTCTCTTGGTTTAGAAACCATGGGCGGATTAGTTGAAAAATTGATTTCACGGAATACGGCTATTCCAGTTGCTCGACGTCAAGAATTTACCACGTATCAAGATGGTCAAACCGCAATGTTAATCCATGTCGTACAAGGTGAGAGAGAACTGGTTGAACACTGTCGTAGCTTAGGCCGATTTGTGCTACACGGGATCCCGCCAATGACTGCTGGACAAGCACGTATTGAGGTGACCTTTCAAGTAGATGCAGATGGATTATTGACGGTTTCTGCCAAAGAAACCACTTCTGGCGTACATGCTGAAATTGATATTAAGCCTTCATATGGATTATCTGAAATCGATACAGAACGCTTATTACTCGATGGCTTTAAATTTGCTGAAGAAGACAAAAATCTACGTCATCTACAGGAAACCAAAGTAGAAGCACAACGTGAACTTGAAGCACTTGAACAGGCCTTAAAAGCAGATAGTCAATTAATGACCTCTCAGCAGCTTAATCAACTCAATATTGCCAAGGATGCGCTGATCATTCAGTTGAAAAGCGATCAAATTGAAGCAATTGAACATGCTGTTGAACAGCTTAAAATCCACAGTGATGCTTTTGCAGCTCAGCGTATGAATCAACATATTGATGCTGCACTTAAAGGCACAAAACTCGATGATTGGTCAAACTCAAACTAATTAATAGGTACAGACTATGCCACGTATTAAAGTTCTTCCACATGCGCAAATTTGCCCTGAAGGTGCTGAGTTTGAAGTTCAACCAAATGCAAACTTGTGTGAAAGCTTACTAGAAAATGGAATTAAAATTGAGCATGCCTGCGATATGTCATGCGCTTGTACGACCTGCCACGTCATTATTCGTAAAGGATTTGATAGTTTAGCAGAAATGAATGATGTTGAAGCAGATTTGCTTGATCGTGCTTGGGGGCTTGAACCTGATTCACGTCTATCTTGTCAAGTGGATATCGTTAATGAAGACTTAGAGGTTGAAATTCCAAAATACACCATTAACCACGCATCAGAAAATCACTAAGTATCAAAATAATGGCTAGAGATCACACTCAATGAGTAGTGATGTCTAGCCATTAAATAAAAACAGTATCTATTGATGTTAACCTAAACATGATCGGGCAGACTTTTTAGTTTAAACTAGTTTTTTAATACAAGGCACAGATTTAAGCTATAGCTAAATTCTGTAAAAATCAGTATATAAAATTGTAGTTTCTTTATTCAGATTAAGCAACACTAATGAATTCAATATCTCATGATATAGATTAATTACACTTATTTTTATCCAATGCTCATTCACAATAACATAAAATCAATCTTCCGATTGAATATCATTTTTGCGTCTCTACTAAAACACCCCCCTCTTTCTCTAGATGCAATTTAGCCACCGCTTCTGTAGTCATGCTGACTGATTGCTGTGATTGAATACGCTCTATAGTATGTTGCAAAATTTCAATTAATGCTGGATATTCAAAATGTTGAACTTCATTTAAGTTCAGTAACAAATGAAAACCCTGATATTCATAATCAAACCATTGTTGCTGTACAACAGAATGGTAATCAAACTTGTCAATGACTTGCCAAGTCTTGATCTGTTGTTGAATACCCTTTAAATCAATTGGTGGCTTGGCAATACAGCAGTAATCATCTTTAATCAACTTGTAAGTATCTTCTGCAATAAGAATCTCATCTGTCTCAGCTGCATTTTGTAATCTTGCAGCCAGATTCACATCACGCCCCACAATGGTATAAGCCATTCGCTGTGCAGTACCATAATTACCCACATGACAATATCCAGTACTAATTCCCATACGGATATGTAATGCAGGATAGTCCATTTTAATCCAACGCTCACGTAGCAATATCATTTGCCGTCGCATTGCCAATGCCATCTCTATACAAGTTTTAGCATCTTTTTCAACACCCTGTGTGATCGGATCGCCAAAAAAAATTAAAATGGCATCTCCCATAAATTTATCTACAGTAGCTTCATATTGCTGAGCTATTTCAGTCATATGACTTAAATAATCATTTAATAAAAATGCTAGATCATCTGGAATTAGATCCTCAGATAACGCAGTAAAACCTTGAATATCAGAAAAGAAAATTGTCATTTTTTTTCGTTTATAATTAATTTTAGCCTCTGACTCACCCTTCATAATGGATTGCCAAAGCTGTGATGGAGCATACCGACTTAGTTGGTTAGAAAATTCGATATAACGATGCATTTGTAAATAATAATGCTGTTGTTGCTCCAGCACTGTACTCATATAACGCACTTGATAGAGCTCTCCAACAGCAAAATAACTCATCAAACACAAAAAAGCCAATACCGTCAGTTCCACAGAAGTTGTAGCAAAGTAAGCATCTGTTCCAAAAATAAAAATATTACATAGGTAAAAGAGTAAAATGGCAAATAATGAAGCAACAGCGACAATAATAAAGGAAATTTTACGATGGATAATGCGATAGAGTAATGTAAATAACGCACATAAAGTTAAAACTAAATTAAGATGTACGGCGGATAAAAATATTGCAATGATAATAATATCGAGTGCAAAAAATAAACTTGAATGCAGTGCTTTATTAGATTTATATTCAATCCACGCTGAAATTTTAGGTAATAAAAACAACAATGTAATTATAAATAAGGATAAATAAATCTGATAATTAGCATTGTGATAACTAAAATAATAAACAATCAGAATGAGGGCTAAACTACTATAAGCCATCACCCGATGTAAATATTCAAATTGTGCGGGCTGCCGATCCATCCAATTGCTTAAAGACATGGTTGCCTCCTATCAAAAGGATTAGAAGGCCATGATTACGTCATGGCTCAATCAACTAATCCATTCTCCAGTCAAATGGCATATCGCCTTGACCACGCAAAGCAAGCATTAACGTTTGACGCATATGTGCAAGTACATCACTGCTATAAGGTACAGCAGGTGTTCCCCATACAGGTTTAGGCCACGCAATATCGTTTTGGTATCGAATGACATGATGAAAATGCAATTGAGGAACCATATTTCCTAATGCTGCAACATTCATTTTATCTGCACGAAAAACACGTGCAAGTTGACTGGATAACCAGCTTGATTCGCGTAAAAATTGTTCTTGATCAGCCTGACTTAATTCATAAAGCTCGGTAATACCCGCGACTCGAGGAATTAAAATTAACCATGGAAATTGCATATCATTCATTAAACGACATGTTGACAATGGAAAGTCGCCGACATAAAAAGTGTCTTGAGCAAGTTGTGGATGCAAACTAAACATATCTTTATCAATGATGTAAATTAGAATGATGACTAATACTATCACATACCAAAGAGCGTGAATATTGCATATCACATCTTTCAATACAATTTTATTCATCACACAGCAATAATCATGGTTCAGCTTGTTTTTTAGTCTGATTGACTGTTCATCATGATCAAAAATTAACATCTTTTTTAATCATGATAAACCATGCTATTTTGCCATCCGATCTGCAATGATAATCAGCAAATGATTGTGCTTAGAATATAGGCATACTAAGCTAAATCTTTTGATAACGTATTCATCATATCTTGAATAAATTGAATTCTTTTTTGCCAATCCTCCAACATCACCATCACTTTCAAACGTTGTCCACCTTCCATTTTAAAATAACTCGGATGTTTCTGCATCATCTGGATAATGGTCATCGCTTGCACTGGCGTATCGGGAGAAAATTCAAAATATCCACCCTGTGCATGAATATCCATTTTGGTAATACCCAACTGCTCTGCATGTAAACGAATTTGATGTACAGTAAACAAATGCTTTACAGCTTGAGGTGGAATACCAAAACGATCGATCAACTCCATACGAATATGGTCAAGTTTTTCCGTTGTATCTGTATTACTAATACGTTTATAAAACAGTAATCGTTGATGTACATCGCCTAAATATTCTTCAGGAATCAATGCAGGTAAATGTAAATTAATTTCAGCAGTTAATGACAAAGGTGCATCAAAATTTGGTGTTTGACCTTTTTGAATCGCTTTTGTGGCCTTTTCTAACATTTCCATATACAAGCTATAGCCAATCGCTTGCATTGAACCACTTTGTTGTTCACCCAGTAACTCACCCGCACCTCGTATTTCCAGATCCTCTGTTGCCAACATAAAACCTGCGCCTAATGTGGATGCACGAGCAATTGCATCTAAGCGTTTTTCAGCATCACCCTTCAAAGCTTTCATTGAAGGCACCAATAGATAGGCATAAGCCTGATGATGAGAACGCCCTACACGGCCACGCAATTGATGAAGTTGTGCTAATCCAAGTTTATCTGCGCGCTCAATAATGATGGTATTCGCATTCGGTACGTCAATTCCGGTTTCAATAATGGTGGAGCAAACCAATACATTATATTCTTTGTGATAAAACTGCTGCATCACGTGTTCAAGTTCACGCTCACGCATTTGGCCGTGTGCAGCAGCAACACGTGCTTCGGGAACAAGCTCACGTATACTGGCTACCGTTCGCTCAATTGTCTCCACTTCATTATGTAAAAAGTAAACTTGTCCTCCACGCAATAATTCACGCAAGATAGCCTCTTTAACAGCCTCCTGAGTATGCTCTTGCACAAAAGTTTTTACAGCCAAACGGCGTGCGGGAGGTGTAGCAATAATCGATAAATCTCGCATGCCACTAAATGCCATATTTAGTGTTCGTGGAATTGGCGTAGCAGTGAGTGTCAACATATCCACATCTGCGCGTAAGGCTTTAATTCGCTCTTTGTCTCGCACACCAAAACGATGTTCTTCATCAACAATCATTAAACCAAGATCATTAAACTGAATATTTTCCTGCAAAATCTTATGCGTACCGATTACAATATCCACTTTGGCAGCAGCAAGATCCTCGATGGTTTTTAAATGAGATTTGCTAGAACCAAATCTGGACAGTACTTCAATTCGTACCGGCCAATCTGCAAAACGATCTTTAAAGGACTCATAATGTTGCTGTGCCAATAAAGTGGTTGGCACCAATACAGCCACCTGTTTATTATTCTGTACCGCAACAAAGGCTGCTCTCATCGCAACTTCTGTTTTACCAAAACCCACATCACCACAGACAAGACGATCCATCGGTTTAGCTTGCTGCATATCATATAAAGTTGCCTCAATCGCATTGGCTTGATCGAGTGTTTCCTCATAAGCAAAACTTGCCGAAAACTGCATATACATTTTTTCATCAAGGCTAAACGCCAAACCTGGTTTTGCATGACGGCGTGCTTGGATATGCAACAACTCAGCAGCAACATCATGAATTTGCTCCAATGCTTTACGCTTTGCCTTCGTCCATGTATCTGTCCCTAGCTTATGTAATGGTGCTAAGTCTGGATCTCCACCACTATATCGACTAATTAAATGCAAATTGGTTACAGGTACATATACTTTAGCGGCATCAGCATAATCCAGTTGTACAAACTCATGATCTTGACCATCGATCGCCAATGTAACCAAACCTGCGTAACGCCCCACACCATAATCAATATGTACAACTGGTGCACCCACATTTAGTTCAGTCAGACTACGGATTAAAAATTCTTCTGAGACCTCTTGCTGACGCTTTTTTCTACGCTGTATTACACGATGTTCATACAACTGATTTTCAGAAATAATACTTAAATGATCAGTAATGACCAAACCACGATCTAGTGGTGCATGGGTAATTGCAATCGGTTGCAAGCAACGCTGAAAGCTTGCAAAACTATCCACTATCGGAATATTCCCCAGTGTTGCTCTCAATGCATCACGTAAGGATTCACGTCGACCCGCACTTTCAGCCACCAACAATACGGGATGATGCAACTGATCAATATAATCCTTAACTGCTGAAAAAGGTTGCTCACTTTTGGGATCTACCGCTAAACGAGGAGGTACCTCGGTAGCAACATGAATAACACCCGATTTTTCAGGAAAATTTTCTATAGATACAATCATACGAGCAAACTGATTCAGCTGCTCTAAAATTGTATTGGGATGTAAAAACAATTGATCTGGTGCCAATAATGGCTGATCTATATTATAACGCCGATCTTCATATCTTTTTGATACTTCAGTCCAATAACGATCCAGTTCATCATGAAAATACTTATCTGTAATGACAATTGCATTACTCGGTAAATACGACATCAATGCACTTTGTGATTTCATTTGTGCATCAGTGAAAAAAAGCGGCAAATAAAATTCTATACCAGGTGACGCAATACCATCTAAAGCATCTTGATACAGTGGATTTTTCTTTGGATTAGCCGTTGGAAACATTTCTGCATAACGGTCACGAAATACTGAACGCCCTTCTTTTAACGGAAACTCTTTTGCCGGTAAAACGCTAAAAAATTGCAGTGACTGGGTCGTACGCTGGGTTTCAGGATCAAAAAATTTTAAACTTTCAACTTCATCATCAAATAAATCAATACGGATCGGTGCTGTTTGACCAGATGCATAAATATCCATAATACTACCACGAACCGCAAACTCACCATGATCGTAGACCGTATCGACCAAGTGGTAACCTGCCTGAATCAATGATGATTTTTGTTGTTCTAAGGCAAATTTTTGTCCAACTCGAATATCAAAATGCTGACCTAAAATCCATGATGTAGGAGAAATTCGCTGGGCTAAGGTTGTTGCAGAAACCAGTAATATACCCTGCTGTGGCATATTAGACAAAATGGCCAATCTTTCTGAAACAATATCTTGATGCGGAGACAAGCGATCATAAGGAAGTATCTCCCAATCTGGAAATATAGCAGGCTTAATGCCATAGAATTCCAGCTCACTCTCCAGCTGATTCAAATGTTGATTGTTACGGGCAACGATCACCAATAATCGTTCAGACTGTAGACTAATTTCATTAAAAAGCAACGCTGCCGCAGAGCCTTGTAAATTACCTATCCAACGCTTTTCACTCGCTTTTAGCGATGCGATACGCAACTGAGAAATTTCTTGTTGAAACATTGATCTGGCTTTAAAATCTAAACAACAGCTTTAAATACTAACACGTTGTATACAATAAAAGCGCTATTTTTAGTGAGGATAGCTAATTTAAAGCTGAACAATATTTTTATCTTTCTCTTAAAAACTCTCGATAATAATCATTTAATTTTTTAATAATTTTTTTAAGTTGCATTAAATTTTCCTGATTATTTCCTAACCGTGCTACATAACGCCCAGTGGCGATTTCCAAATCAATTTTTTCATTAATCATGATCGCATTAAAATATAACGCCTTCAAATCATCAAATTTATCCATTCTTCGATTAGAAAAATAATGCAACCGTTCAGATAATTCATTAATCACCATACCATCGACAATATAGCCCAGCTCAGCATCAAATATGATTTGATGATCGATGAGATATTTTTGTTCTAGCTTACGGTTACTCTTATTGATAAATTTAGTGATTATTTCTAGCATATCTTCACCATTAGATAACGAAAATTAAACTAATTTTATAATAAGATACATAAAAAACACACAAGATTAATGTGATTAAATTAACTTAAACTAAGTATTTTTAAGCCATGTTACAGAAAAAAATTAAAAAATAAAACATAGTTCAATTAAAAATAAATAATTGTTTTTACTATTTTTTATAAAGTTTTTTTTAATTTTTTTAAAAAAATATTATTTTTTTACCTCATTGTTTCAATATCTTACGCCCTAATTGATCAATTAATGATCACTTGTAAGTTTTTTCGTCTTAATTTATGTTAAAAAGCATTATATTTTTCATGAAAATAATTCAAAACAACTAAATTTAAGGTGTAGACATGCAAAAATCTATAAGTTTGATTGAAATTGAACAAATCTATAATTTCATCGCAGAATATCCTGAAATATTAGCAAAAAATAATTTTGATCGAGTACTGACATTTATCTCTGCTTATCATTATGATCGAAGCTCAATTATTGGGCTACATGGAGATCATGGATTAGAAATCCATCAACAAGGTCACATTAAAGTATTAGATTTAACCAGTGCACCTAATTTTCTACATAAACATGATTTTTTATCATGGTGTACAAATCACCTATTAAATTAGTTAAATTATAATAAAACAATAATCTAACAAAAAATTAAGGTCTGTTGATATTTTATAAATTGCTTAAATAAACAAAAACAAGTCAAGACCAGTAAATAATCACAAGACCTTAATTCTTTATATATCAGGTAAAAATTATGTTAATTCAGTTATGTTATTGCAGTAAATACAAGTCGGGAGGATTGACACTCATTGAAGATATTCGTGATATCTTAATTACAGCCAAACAATTTAATTTTCAACACGATATTCATGGTACATTGTATTATGCAGATGGCTCTTTCTTACAATGTTTGGAAGGTGAGGAAACAACGATTCGCCATTTATATGCCAATATTTTAAAAGATCGCCGCCACGAACATATTCATCTATTAAAAATTGAAAAAATTAACGACATTAGATTTAAAAAATGGACCATGAAATATGTCAGCATAACTGACCCAGTAAAAAGCCTAATGAATGATTTACATTTTGACCACTTTACACCCGAACGCTTGACCGAAACGCAACTGGATCAAATTGTGGACATTCTTTATCTGGAAAATGAGCAAGAGGCTTACTCTGCAGGCCCATCAACAAAACGCTTTCACTATTCTCATTATTTCTAATACCATCCTACCCTTTGAAAAGCTCTATAAGACTAGAGCTTTTCAATTAAAATACGATCAACTTGCTTTAAACCGGTATGCTTCTCATGGTTACGACGACGAATCTTGATCAAATGCTCTTCTTGCAGATCCTGTAGCATTAATTCAACCGCCATCATACTTTCTAGCGGTAAATCTAAGCCAATCCACTTTTGCTCCCCCGCTTCCATTAAAATTACTTCTTCATTAATTTGATCATAAAGACTCATATTTTCCTCACTTTCGGTCATGATTGACCATTGACTAACCATGAATACTTAATGAATTGGCATACTATATACCGATTATCATATTCCGTCATTGAATATAAACAAGGAATTTATTTACAACATAATGGTTAAAATAAAGTCCTTATTCAATAAAAAACTGCCCCATTAAGCTAACAGGACAGCCCAATTTTTTAACTTATGTAAGTTTTACAATATTATGCTGCAATCACATCCTTAACGGCTGCAACAACAGCATCTGTAGTGATACCAAAATGCTGGAAGAGATCTTTTGCTGGTGCAGACTCACCATACGTGGTCATCCCAATCACTTTGCCATCTAAACCAACAAATTTCCACCAATAATCAACCAGTGCCGCTTCAACAGCAACACGAGCACGAATATGCGCAGGAAGAACAGCTTCACGATACGCAGCATCTTGTTTTACAAATGCTTCAGCACATGGCATAGAAACAACACGTACACCATCCAGTTGAGCATAAGCCTCCATTGCCAAGCTAATTTCAGAGCCTGTTGCAATAATAATCGCTTTTAACTCACCTTTTTCCTCAGCTAAAATATAACCACCTTTGGCAATATTCTCAATTTGTACTGTAGTACGTGTTTGAAATGGCAAATTTTGACGAGAAAAAATAAGCGCTGTAGGCCCATTGGCACGTGTTAAGGCAGACTTCCAAGCAACAGCAGCCTCTACGGTATCACACGGGCGCCAAGTATTAAGATTTGGTGTACCACGTAATGATGCAATCTGCTCTACAGGCTGGTGTGTCGGTCCATCTTCACCCAAACCAATCGAATCATGTGTATAGACATGAATAACACGCTGCTTCATTAAAGCAGACATACGTACTGCATTACGTGCATATTCCATAAACATTAAGAATGTTGCCACGTAAGGAATAAAACCACCATGTAATGCTACACCATTGGCAATTGCGGTCATACCAAACTCACGCACACCATAATGCACATAATTTCCTGCAGGATTATCTTGAAGACCTTCAGCACCCTTCCATAAAGTTAAGTTAGATCCGGCTAAATCTGCAGAACCACCTAAAATTTCTGGTAATAACGGTGCAAAAGCCTGAATGGCATTTTGACTTGCTTTACGTGTTGCAATCGTCTCAGCTTTAGCATTCACTTCAGCGATGTATGCATCTGCTTGTGCAGAAAAATCAGCAGGCAATTCACCAGATAAACGACGTTTAAGTTCAGCAGCTTCTACAGGATATTGCTGTGCATATGCTGTAAAAGTTTCATTCCAATGCGCTTCTAATCGTGCACCTTTTTCTTTTGCATCCCATGCAGCATAAATATCGGCAGGAATATGAAATGCTTCTTCAGCCCAACCTAATGCTTGGCGTGTCAATGCAATCTCATCATTGCCTAATGGTGCACCATGGCAATCTTCTTTACCTTGCTTATTTGGAGAACCTAAACCAATAATTGTTTTACAAATAATCAATGTTGGCTGTGTGGTTTCTTCTTGAGCAAGCACAGTTGCCGCACGAATTGCAGCCGCATCATGACCATCTACTTTTAAAACCTGCCAACCATAGGCACGAAAACGTTGCTCTGTATCATCAGAGAACCAGCCTTCCACTTCACCATCAATTGAAATACCATTATCATCATAATAAGCAATTAATTTTCCAAGGCCTAATGTACCTGCTAATGAACATGCTTCATGTGAAACACCTTCCATTAAACAACCATCACCGAGAAAACAATAAGTAAAATGATCAATGACTGTAATATCATCTTTATTAAATTGTGCTGCTAAAGTTTTTTCAGCGAGTGCAAAACCAACGGCATTCGCAATCCCTTGACCTAATGGACCTGTGGTCGTTTCAATACCCGGTGCATATCCCAGCTCAGGATGACCAGGTGTTTTTGAATGTAATTGACGGAATGCCTTTAAATCATCAAGTGAAAGATCATAGCCCGTTAAGTGAAGCAATGCGTATTGAAGCATTGAACCATGACCGTTAGACAGTACAAAACGATCACGATTCGCCCATTGTGGATTTGTTGGGTTATGGTTTAAAAATTCACGCCAAACCACATCAGCGATATCTGCCATCCCCATTGGCGCACCAGGATGTCCTGAATTTGCTTTTTGCACAGCATCCATAGCTAATACACGAATTGCATTGGCAATACGACGTTCATTAAGCGGGGTTGTCATAGATCAGAGTCCAAATAGTTCAAAATAAGAAGAAATCGTGAAAAGACTTTCAAAATCGTCCATATTGTCTTAAAAAAACGAGGGCGGGTAAAGGCTTGACATCAATATTTCATCAATTATTCGTATTAAAGTTAAGATTTTCTTGTAAAGTTAATCTCTATACTCATCGCCAACATGATCAGATAAATATCGCATAAAATAATGACAGCTAGACGACACCATTTTCAAAAGTCAACTTAAAAATAATAAAAACATATCTGCGCCACAAGGTAATAACTCATTGACTAATGTTGATAACATGCGAGCATTTTAATGAATATCCAACATCAACAAATATCTTTATTATCATAAGCTATTTCACTCATTTTATTAAAATTATTTTTTTTATTTCGATATTTTTAATGTCATTTATTTTGATTTAAAACTCACATTATTTTGATATATTGATTAAAAATAATCGCTGGTTTTTTATTTTTTAAACTGCCATTTTAATTATAAATTTAATCCCCTTTATGCTTATTTTTTCGTGGTCATAAATTATGAATATCTTTAAAAACAGATATTTTACTACTACAAACATTTATACAACAAAAGTAAATGACATCACTATAATGATGGTAAAAATTATCTATTTAACTCCAAATATGTTACTCAATTCTAAAAACTTACGGATTTAAATTTTAATTATCTGCAACCTTATCATTTTTATCGATACACTTATCAAATAAACAGTACTCAAACTGCAGTAAATTCAACCAATTTACTGCATAGTTACTGGTTCTAAAGACAAAGTCGATGTACCATAGCTTGTCTTTTAATTTAACTGTGATAGGACTTATGCGCGAGTACGCTGTATTTACCTCAGAATCTGTAAGCGAAGGCCATCCAGATAAAATGGCTGATCAAATTAGTGATGCTATTTTGGATGCAATCTTAGAAGAAGATCCTTATGCACGGGTTGCTTGTGAAACACTTGTAAAAACTGGTGCAGTTGTACTTGCAGGGGAAATCACAACCACTGCAAATGTTGACTTTGAAGCAATTGTACGCCAAACCATCAATAGTATCGGCTATCATCATTCTGATCTGGGATTTGATGGCTCAACTTGTGCTGTAATCAATATGATTGGTAAGCAATCACCTGAAATTGCACAAGGTGTCGATCGCCAAAAACCTGAAGATCAAGGCGCAGGTGACCAAGGTTTAATGTTCGGCTATGCGAGTCGTGAAACAGATGTGCTCATGCCAGCACCTATTTCATATGCACATCGCCTCATGGAGAAACAAGCAGAATTACGCCGTAATGGTCAGTTACCATGGCTACGCCCAGATGCAAAAAGCCAAGTCACATTCGCTTATGAAAATGGCAAACCTGTTCGTTTAGATGCTGTTGTTTTATCAACTCAACATGATCCTGAAATTTCACAAGCTGATCTTAAAGAAGCAGTGATTGAGGAAATTGTTAAAAAAATTATTCCTGTTGACATGTTTCATGCCGACACAAAGTTCCATATTAATCCAACCGGTATGTTTGTCATTGGTGGACCAGTCGGTGATTGTGGCTTAACTGGACGTAAAATTATTGTCGATACATATGGTGGTATGGCACGCCATGGTGGTGGTGCTTTTTCTGGTAAAGATCCATCTAAGGTCGACCGCTCTGCAGCTTATGCAGGTCGTTATGTCGCAAAAAATATTGTTGCAGCCGGACTAGCGGATAAATGTGAAATTCAAGTTTCCTATGCGATTGGGGTGGCAGAACCAACATCAATCTCAATCAATACCTTTAATACCGGTAAGGTTGCTGATGAGCTAATCATTCAACTGGTTCGTGAACACTTCGATTTACGCCCATATGGTATTACTCGTATGCTTAATCTGATTCAACCGATGTATAAACAAACCGCAGCATATGGACACTTTGGTCGTGAAGGTTCAGATCATGCATTTACATGGGAAAAAACAGATAAGGTCGAAGCACTGAGAGCTGCTGCCAATATCTAATGCGATAAAATCATACTAAAATACCAGCTTATTTTTATAGGCTGGTATGGCTTTTAATAGTAAGCATATCGTGTTAAAAATATCACATCTAGTTAATATACAATATAAAAATGCAATCAAGTAACACGAGCAATGTTATAGATCACCAGTTTAAAAAATCTAAATATTTAATTGTTGAAATTCACGAATAGAAAGTTGATGAATTTCGCCACGCCAAATCCATTTTAATTTTGAATCAATAAATACATCACCTTCAAACCACACAAATAGACCTTCCATCATTTTTGGCCATTCATCTTTATTGATTGAATTTTTGCCAGAAATCACTGCTAAAATTGCAGCCAAAATCGTATCATGGCTTACAGCCAAACTTAAACCATGACTTTGCTGTGGATGACTATTGTAAATCAGTTCCAGAACATCCACTACACCACAAATAGGATGTTTCATTCCAGGCAAAGCTCGATTAACAAAACTATTAATAAACCCTAAAGCCCCCTGCTGTCTAAAGTATGGCCCTGCTTGCTTGATATCCAAAACAAAGCTACCGGGCTCAACCAAAAGACCTTGCTCAATAATACGAATATGATGGGTATTATTTTGATTCGTAATAATATCATCTGCACCCTGAATCATTAATGCAGCAGTATCTACACAACGTTGAATCGGGCTCGAAATACAATACTCGATCACACGACCTGTATTCTGAATCAAATATGCACCCCATTCTTGAGCCAAATCTCGGCCTTGATTGGTTAACTGAAGATCATACCCAGCCAAACCCTGACCGCTCAATTCTTCACGTATCGAATGTCGTGTAAATAACGTAACAGGTGTGTCTATATCAGGCAATAAATCAATTGCCTTGATCATACTTGCTGGAAGTAGATTCAGTGCCATAATTAGAATAATTTGGTTATTTTTTTTACTATAACATGAAAATATAAAATAGATATATATCGTTAATTTCTATTCGACATAAGTTCTAATCCATCCAAGGCAATTGTTTTAAATTGTGCAGTCCTATAGGCAATAAAGCTACCATTTAACAAAGTATCTCTTTGATTATAATAAAATGGCTGAGCTGATAAAGTCATTAACCCTCCACCTATACGCTCAAGTAAACATTGACCAGCACTAGTGTCCCATTCATATGTCGGATGAAATCTAGGATAGATATCAATCTGATTTTCCAACATCATACAAAACTTATAGGCACTACCGGCCTTAAACAATTCAATTGAATATAATCTAGATAAACTTTCTAAATATTCTATATATTTTGGTTGATTTTGATAGCTTTGACTGACACCTACTCTTATCTGACTCTCAACAGCAGTCTGATGATGAACAAACTGATACCAGTGTTTATGTTTAATTTCAAATTTAAAGGGCAATCCTTGTTCTGGTGCAATATAGATGAGCTCTTGACAAGGAATAGCCAATATCGCAAAAACGGTTTTTCCCTGATGAATTAAACTTAAATTAATCGTAAACTCAGGACGTTGTGCCAGAAACTCTTTGGTACCGTCTAAAGGATCAAGCAACCAAAAGGTTTGCCATGATTGATAATCATCCAATATCCCCTCTTCTGAAAGCAATGAAAAATCAGAAATCTTTCCCAATTCACTGGCTATATATTGATGAACACGATAATCTGCTTGTGTAACAGGGGATGCATCCGTTTTCTTTTCAATATTAAATTCTATGCCTGAGCAGTATAACTGATACTCTTCTCGTAATATTGCACAGGCCTGACTTAAAATAGGAATAAGCTCTTTGATCCATTGAGATTTTGGTGCTGAGGTCGCTATAAACATCGTATTCCTGATCTACATAACAAACGTTAGTTTTTTAAAAGTATATCGCAGAGTCTAATCATAATTGTTTAAGATTTACAGCAACATATATTAATATTGTCAATACCATCGCAAAGTTAAACGTTCACCTTGTTTATGCAACATTATGAGACACAAATATTGATTGCTTTTTTCAAACCTATTGAACTTCATTTGTGCCAAATTCTCCATACCTTATCCTACGCAACAGTATTTTCTCCTTAGCTCAGAATGGTGAGAATAAATAGTACAGCAATTAACTCGATGGATTAATAGACATGCTTAAACACAAAAAATAAACCACCTCAATGCATGATATTGCATAGTCGTAATACTTAATGATGGTAATATAAAACAGACTGGCATGATCAAAATATTTTAAGTTTTGGTCAATTTACCCCAAGCTCTAAACGGTGTTTTGATTGTGGTTATACCTTAGCCCATCCATCCCATTTACTCGATCATAAATTTGTCTTAATGATTCAAGTGCATGGGATAGACATATAGCTGTTAGGCCAAATGTAGGTAATATGAATTTAGCTTATGCTCTTAAGCTTAGTGCGATATCGAGTATTGCACTATCACATAACTTCATCAGCACAACGATCATCTCGAAAACTAGCAATGATAGTTTGTATAGGTGATAAAAACTTGACCAAGAGCTAGTCAATGGTTTAGTGGCGAAAATAGAGCAATTAAGCACTTTTTTCTTGTTTCATCAGTAAATAAGTTGTTTCAAATAATCCCCAAATAAGAGGAAATTCATACAGCTCTTCCATTAAATCCTTATACTCTCGATGATGAAGAAACAATGGTGCAATCATACGACTATGCTCAATTGAATCAGAAATAATCAGCGTCACTACAGCCAATAGAAAACTATAAATCGGAAAGCGCATGGTCGCCAATTTATGCATAATCTCTTGACGTAAGCATTTAGAAAAGAGCATAAATACAACTGGCGCAATAAAAAATATAGATATCACTCTAAAATAATCATGAGAAATTTCTGGAAAATAATCCCTTCCCCAACTGATACTACGCCCAAACAACATTACCCACCACAATACAGCCCAAAACCAAAACTGCTTTTGTCCCACGGTATTTGCTAAAGAACGGCTATATAAATAAGTAAATACTGCAGCCAGCAATAACAACAATGCCTGAATATTTTCCAAAAACCTGATCAGTAAACCTTCAAATAGAGGCGGATGAAAATCAACAATAAAAGGCGCAACTAAACACAATCCAATCAAAAATAGCGTTGGAGTGGTCATTTTTTTTAACAACATGGGAGAGTTTCACTAAAAAACTACATAGCATATAATTTTATCTATAAATTTCAAGATGATCACTAAAACGTAGAGTTGCAAAAATACAGTTTAAATTGATATTATTCTTAGTGCCAATTCGAATCCTATTTAAAAAAACAATATTTTTTTGTCTTTCGCTAGATCACAATTGGCATGATAAAAAAATCAATTCAATGATCTAATTATTAGTCAAATTGGCTGGATATTAATTATTAAATTACAATTATTTCATCAACTTAAAGAAAAATTCTTGTTCGCAATTTGAATTTTTTTAGCGTTACTTTAACAATCAATATATCTTAAAATAGATTGAATTATTCAACATGAGATTTAATGTTGTATTATTTACCTCTGGTTTATGTCAATTTTATTTAAGCGATATATAGAACAGTAGCGTTACATAAAGTATTAACGACTGATTAACATTTAGTCACTCAATATTTTTAAGTTCAAGGTTTAACCACCGTAAAATTACAGTGATTAATTTTTTACTCTTTATTTCAAGTCAATATCATTTAAAACCATATAAAAAATAATCATCACATTTAGAAAAAATATTTTTTTAATTAATAAAACTAAAAAACTATAAGTAAGCAAACTCGTCATTTAGTATAAATAAAAATATAAAATCAATATAATTCAAAATATTATATGATAAAAAAATAAGATACATAATAAATTATTATAAGAAATAAATTTTATTGTTAATTTTTAATTGCAATCACTTAACATCAGCATCAACATTTAAAAATAAAATCGTCGAATAAATTACCGATAAAAGTATATTATTTAACCATTCATTAACAAAAAAGATTAAACATATCCTTGATTATGAATATAAACGTCCTCATAAATTAAGTAAATCATTCGTTAAATATAGAATGATGACTTTGTCATATTCTTCCAAACGATCAAAGCAAAAAATCATTTTTTGTTATCGTTTTTATTGACCCACAACTCACATTACACAAAGGTGAGAAAAATTGCGGGAAAATAACACATGATGGGTCAATTTTACTCAAAAAATGACATTTAAAGCTATTTTCTGGCTTTAAACGAATAAACATGCATTATTTTTGGTCTAAGTACATATATAGCCTTATTGAAGTACAATATATTGCTGTCGTATTGAGTCAAATCTAATCTAACAAGCGCTTATATAAAGAGCAACTCAAGGGTTACAGAACATGAACTTATCTAAATTCAAGTCACTTTGCGAAATGACATTTGGTCATTCGTGGCAAGATCAAGTTGCCAACTATTTAATGATTAATAAAGAAACACTGTGTTCTTGGATAGATCAAGATACCATTCCTGCATGGGTTAAATTAGAATTAAAGCCTTTAGCTGATCGCAGAGCGAAAGAAACACAATTTGCTTTAAATCATATTGACTCCAACTTAAATGATTATCTTCATGCTGATGCAATTCTCAAAGGTCAAGTCAATCATTATAATTATGAAAAATATAATTTTAATGATGTTCAAGAGTTTATTGAAAATCAAAAATTTACCATCTTGGATTTCGCTAAACAACTGATTAGAGATGGCCAAGATGAATCATTTGTTTTAGAGCAAGTAAAATCATTATTTTTAAATGAACAAGATATTGTAAGTTACCTTAAACAACATCATATCGCTTTAAGTGAAGTTTTTGAAATAGAGCGTCTACGTCTTGAGGCCTATGATGAGGTCATGGCAGACGTTAATATTATATTTACTCGGTATCATCAAACAAACCCTCTTTGAGGGTTTTTTTATCATTTAAATCTAGCTCAAAATATGATCTAGATAAAAACTATTTACTCAAGCCTTAACTCAAAATAGATTAACATATCAAACCATACATCTTGTTATTCATCATACTTATTCAAATCGATATCGATTTAAAATTACCAAAATAAAACACTTACTGTATAAATTTCATTTATGCTCAGTTAAATATCCATAATTTAAACAAAGTATTAAAATGAAAAATATTAAAATATTATCTGTATTAGGACTCACCTCTTTTCTCAGTACAATCACCAGTGCGGAACAACTATTTTCAATACGTGCAGAAGGAGGACTGACAGGATATGGGGGTGCAGTACTTTATCAAGTAAATCCTTATGTTCAATTAGCCTTAGGCTATAATCAAGGAAAAGTAAACTGGAGAAATCATATCACCATCAATAATATTCGATATGATTTAGACATGAATAATGACACACCTTATCTGAATGCATTAGTTTATCCATGGGCCAAAAGTCATCATACTTGGCTAAATTCAATCTATGCAGCCATAGGCGTTGGCTATATTGGCGATAACTATGATGTCAGCCGTAACTTTAAAATTGGCGACAAAATACCCAATAACTTTCATCAACTCCCGATCATTAATGGAACCGTCAAAGTCGAAGGTAACGTAGACTATTCGAGCAACATTTCACCTTATATGGGTATAGGAATTTCACCAAAACTGAATAACCAATGGCGTATATTTGCAGAAGCAGGCGTCTACTATACTGGTGATGCCGATGTGCATCTCACCCATGTCAATGGTATCTATGTGGGATCAATAGGACAAAAAACCGATTACAAATTAGATGATGCTGAAATGTATAGATGGCATCCCGTCGCAAAATTAGGATTAATTTACACTTTTTAATCTAAATGATGAATATATGATGATGAGATTTAGCGTTTAATCTTTCAGTACCCCATATAGGGATCATGGCTACTGCTTAATCATCACCCCCAAACAATACGGTTTCACCACCAATACATGATTAAAACGGTTTAAATCCAGGTGGTACAGAGTTTAACCGTTTTAATATACTCATCAACTTATTTTCGCTGCTGTATCACTTTTTTAAATCAGCATTGGTAAAGTAACAACATCCGCAGAAAACTCCTAGTAGGAAAAGTGACATCAACTTCTGCAAACCTCATCAGCAATATCACTATACAACAATGCGCTTCGTGTATTTATACTTAAGTATTGATTTGAAGTAGTGACGCTTATCCACCCCAAACAGGCTTATCCCGCTTCATCCTGCGATACAATATTTTAGGCTTAATTTGATAAAGTTAATATTTTTGTTAAACTTTATCATCATTCTGATGATTTAAATAACCATCAAAAATTATATAGAACAATGTTTTAACAGTTTTTAATTCATATATTAAACCGTAAAAGCATTAGAGAATTTTAAATGAGTAAACCTACGATCATTTTCGATATGGATGGCACCTTACTGGATTTGGCTTACGATGATTTTATCTGGAATCAGCTGTTACCTATTCGTTATGCAGAAACACATCAATGCAGCCATATAGAAAGTCAAAAAATTTTATTTGATTTTTACCAGCAGCATAACCATACACTGAATTGGTATTCATCACGATTCTGGACTAAAAAAACTGGGGTAGATGTGCTCAACATGCAACTTGAGTTTAAACATCAAGTCACTGCACGAAAAGGTTGTTATGAACTTTTAAATTATCTTAAAACACAACAATATCCGATTTGGTTGGCCACCAATGCAGATGTCGCTGGATTAAATTTTAAGTTACAGCAAATGAATCTTAAACAGTATTTTGATGTTATTGTAAGTTCTGAAGAAATCGGACATGCAAAAGAAGAGATTGAGTTTTGGCAAATTTTATCTACACAGCATGATTTTGATCCTCAATACTGTTATTTTATTGATGATACAGAAAAAGTATTAAATAGCGCTCAAAAATTTGGTATAAAACATCTGATCAGTATTATGCAGCCTTCATCAGAACAATCTGCACGTGATTCGTTTCCCTACCCTATGCTTAATCAATTAACTGATTTCATAGATTATTTAAAACAAGCTGAGGACTCAAAAAAATATGCGTAAATCAAATCTACCTGAAAATGCGGTGGGTATGCGTATTGATAAATGGCTCTGGGCTGCACGTTTTTTTAAAACACGCTCTATCTCTAAAAATGCGATTGAAGGTGGTAAAGTACACCATGATGGTGAACGCGTTAAAGTATCCAAAGAAATTCGTATTGGAATGGAATTAACCATTCAGCAGGGAATTGATAAAAAAACTGTTGTGGTAAAAGCACTTTCAGATGTACGTGGCCCTGCACCGATTGCACAAACACTCTACGAAGAAACAGAAGTCAGTATTGCTCGTCGAGAGTTACTGACATCACAACGTAAATTACAGAATTTAGCCCGCCCTGATCATCGTCCAAGTAAAAAAGATCGAAGAGATATCCACAAATTTAAAAAAGACAATGATGAACAGTTTAATCACTACTGGTCTTATGATGATCACTAAGTTATGCGTCATAACATGTCGTACAAGTAATGATTTCAATAGAACACATAGATAAATTCTGTCACTATACTAATGTGAGCAAGATCATCATGAAATCCATTCACTGAATGTATATTATTTCGTGACATCATATTGAGGTTTTGAAATGGATGAAAATAAAAGTAAGGCACTAAATGCTGCATTAAGCCAAATTGAAAAACAGTTTGGTAAAAATACAGTGATGCGTCTTGGAGATAACACCGTTCAAGCAGTTGAAGCAATTTCAACTGGCTCTTTGACGTTAGATATTGCATTGGGTATTGGTGGTTTACCAAAAGGCCGTATTGTAGAAATCTATGGCCCTGAATCTTCGGGTAAAACAACCATGACATTACAAGCGATTGCTGAATGTCAAAAAGCGGGCGGCACATGTGCATTTATTGATGCAGAACATGCTTTAGATCCTCAATATGCACGTAAATTAGGCGTAGATATTGATAATCTTTTGGTTTCACAACCTGACCATGGTGAGCAAGCACTTGAAATTGCCGACATGCTGGTACGTTCTGGTGCAGTCGATCTAATTGTTGTGGACTCTGTTGCTGCACTTACGCCTCGTGCTGAAATTGAAGGTGAAATGGGTGACTCTCATATGGGCTTACAAGCCCGCCTCATGAGTCAAGCACTACGAAAAATTACAGGAAATGCCAAACGCTCTAACTGCATGGTCATCTTCATTAACCAGATTCGTATGAAAATTGGTGTGATGTTTGGTAGCCCAGAAACCACCACGGGTGGTAATGCATTAAAATTCTATGCGTCTGTACGCCTAGATATTCGCAGAACAGGCCAAGTAAAAGAAGGTGATGAAATTATTGGTTCAGAAACCAAAATTAAAGTCGTTAAAAACAAAATGGCACCACCATTTAAAGAAGCATTATTCCAGATTCTTTATGGTAAAGGTGTCAATCATCTAGGCGAAGTGATTGATCTTGCCGTACAACAAGAAATTATTCAAAAGGCAGGTGCTTGGTATTCATATCAAGGTGATAAGATTGGTCAAGGTAAAAATAATACCATCCGCCATCTAGAAGAACATCCCGAACTTGCTCGAACCATCGAGAAACTGATTCGAGATAAATTACTGACGACAACTACTGTTCCAACCACAGAGTTAGATGAAGAAACACCTGAGTTTTTAGATGCTTAATTAATTACTTACATTCATCGCAAACAAACGCCCTTCGGGGCGTTTTAATCTTAGTGAAATACTATAAGACATGACCAAAGCAAAGTTTCCCAATCTTATCGATTATGATGCACTTAAATCGCAGTATGGTGAATATAACCATCTTACGCCAATACAAGATGCAAATATTACCAATCATCAGACAACCAGATCCAATAATTTAGATTTAGACCAAGATGCTCGGGAAGAATCTAAAATAGGATTAAGCGGTGCACGCTTACGTGCTTATGCATTCACATTATTATTACGTAAAGAATACTCAAAGGCTGATTTGATCGAAAAATTAACACGTTATGCCAGTCATCCTGAAGAAGTTATTGCTTTAGTAAATGAACTATCTGAAAAAAATTATCAAAGTGACCAACGTGTTGCAGACATAGTGCTCTCAAGCCAGAAACGCAAAGGTAAAGGTCCGCATCAAATCAAAATGGCTTTAAAAGCGAAAAAAGTTGACCAACAATTGATTGAAGAAGATTTAAAAAAAGTCAACTGGTTAGCACAGGCCTATCAGTTAAAAGTCAAAAAATTTGGCGTAGAAGTAACACAAGATCATAAACAAAAGGCAAAACAAATTCGCTTCTTGATGTATCGTGGCTTTGATATGGAGATTATTTTAAAAGTTATTCATCATCAAGAACATGATGATTTTATAAATGAATAATTTAGATATGGTGGCAGCCCTACTAGCAAGACTTCGGCACATAATATTTCTACTACCGTTGCTACCTTCCGGTCCTGGCGGGGTTTGTAGAGTATTATTGCGAAGTAACCAGCAGGGCTACCATTACAAAACCAAGTATAGAGAATTTTATGTAACTTGCAAGTCTATTACAGCCATTTGATGTTTGTTTGCTTATTAAAAAGTCAAAAATATAATTTATTTAAATCAGCACTATTTATCACAACAGCGAATCCCCAACAAGAGACTTAAACAGCGTACTGATTTTAATCAACTCATCATAACTTTTCCAGAAAGCGACAGATCATCCTTGTCGTCATCCAGTGAAACTGGCATATTATAAAAAACCTAACTGATATTCGTTTCATATCTGGATTTTATTATGCTTAAAAAAAGTACTTTCTTTATGCTTGCAGTATTCAGCAGTAGCGCACTCTATGCCGATATACCTATCGAATCAAAAGAATTAAGCAATACAACAACAGCATCAATTCCTGCGTTAACTGTTCCAAATACAGCGTCCACATTACCAACCAATATTAATTGGCAATTAACACAAAAAACACAAGAATTAGAAAAAGATATTCGTATTTTACGTGGAAAAATAGAAGAACAAGACAATGAAATTAGTCAGCTAAAAAATGAACTCAACAATCGTTATACCGACTTAGATCAACGTCTTGAATTAATTTTACAAAAGGTTGACCCTGATGATAGCTCAGCCGCAAAAGAAGAAGAAAATAAAGAAAATACTGTAGAAGCAGCAAAACAACCAACAATAGCAAAAACAAAAAACTCAACCGAATTCAACACGACTTCAGCAATACAAACGGCAACCCAACAAACCCCGCCCTCCTCAAATACGGATCTTGACAAGGCAGCTTATACGGTTGCTTTAGATGCATACAAACAAGGCGGTGCACAAAAAGCAATTCTTCCTATGCAGAACTTTATTAAAAATAATCCAAACAGTATTTATGTCAGTAATGCCTATTTTTGGTTGGCTGAATTTAATCTAGCCTTAGAACCTACCAATTATGCTGCAGCGAAAAAAAATTTTGAAATTGTTATGAAACAATATCCAAATTCAAGCAAAGCACCCAGCGCAATTTATCGTCTTTATAGTATTGCCTTAAATGTCGATCACAATAACCAACTTGCCAATCAATATAAAGCAGATTTACTCAAAAGATATCCAAATGCTGAAGAGGTAAAATTTATTAAAAATAAAAAAGCGGCGATCTAAATATCATCACTAACCATCATATAGGTATCATGAATTAAAAAAAGGCCATCATTAAAGATAACCTTTTTTAAATAGCCACGCTGTATCTAACGCACAATACCACGTTGAGATTGCTCTAACGAGTCAATCAGTCGCTGTGCCTCAGAAACAGAAGGCAAAATCTCTGTACGAATTTTTTCAATCGCTTCTTGAGTGGTCAGCCCAGACTTATAAATCAACTTAAATGATTCACGCAAGCCTTGAATCGTTTCTTTTGACCACCCCTTACGACGCATTCCTTCAACATTCATTGCAAAAGCATGTGCAGGATTACCAGAAACCATGACATAGGCAGGCACATCTTTTAAAATCAGTGAAGCCCCACCAATCATACTAAATGAATCAATCTTACAAAATTGATGAATACCAGAATTTCCACCGACAATCACATAATCAGCAATATGCACATGACCAGCAACACCAACATTATTGGCAAAAATATTATGATCACCCACCACACAGTCGTGTGCAATATGAGTATTGACCATTAATAAATTATAATTCCCCAACTTAGTTAGACCTTGATCCTGAACAGTCCCTCTATGCAAACTACAATGTTCACGAATAGAATTGTGATCTCCAATTTCCAACCAAGTTTCTTCACCCTTATACTTTAAATCTTGGCAAATCTCACCCACACTTGCAAACTGGAAAATTTCATTATTTTGACCAATTCGAGTATAGCCTGCCACCACAACATGTGAATGCAATTTAGTACCAGCACCAATGCTTACATTTGGCCCAATAATACAATAAGGACCAATTTGAACATCTGGTGCAAGGACTGCAGATGAGTCAATAATAGCGGTAGGATGAATGAATTCGTTATTGCTCATGCTTACTCTGTTTTTTGTCTGGAGATAATAATTTCCGCAGTTGCTGCGATAACACCATCAACTGAGGCACTACAATTATATTTGTAAATACCAAGTTTTTGCATTATTAATTCAGATTTTAATATCAATTGATCACCAGCAACCACTTGTTTTTTAAATCTGACTTTTTCAGCACCTGCAAATAAAAACACCGTGCCTGGTTTTGGTCTTTCATTATTCATAATAAAACCCAAAACACCTGAAACTTGTGCCAGTGCTTCAATAATTAGAACCCCTGGCATAATTGGATATTCTGGAAAATGCCCTTGTAAAAACTCTTCATTAATAGAAACGTTTTTATACCCAACAATACTACTATCTGAAATTTCAGTAACACGATCTACCAGTAAAAATGGATAACGATGTGGTAAATATTCACGAATAGCAGCAATATGCATCGGTAACACAGGCTTCGTGAACTTGGCTAAAGTTGATTCTGTCATAATGATTTACGCAATTCTAAAGTTGATTCAATGTGCTCAATTTGAGCTTGTACATGATCAATTTTTTTAACCAATTGAGTCAATGGCACATCTGCTAATTGTTTTACACGCACAGCAGAGCGTCGCCAGAGCGGTGTAGGTAAAAGAACTGTACCTGAAGAATAAGATCCTGGTTCAGAAATATTATTTGTGACCATTGACATTCCAGTAAAGGTTATATTATCGGCAATTTTAATATGCCCCACGATACCAACCCCACCAGCAAGAATACAGTTTTTGCCAATCGTGGTACTACCTGCAATACCACATTTTGCAGCAATTGCAGTATTTGCACCAATTTTAACGTTATGGGCAATTTGCACAAGATTATCAATAATAACACCATCTTCTAAAATCGTATCATCCAATGCACCACGATCAATACTACAATTGGAGCCGATTCTCACGTCATTGCCAATCCGTACAGAACCTAATTGAGCGATACGATGCCATTTCCCCTGATAAGGTGCAAAACCAAATCCTTCACCACCAATAACTGTATTGGCATGAATACGAACCCGATTGGCAATTTTAGTTTCGCCTGTCAACATCACATGTGAATCAATAAAACAATGATCTCCCACTTCCACAAAATCATCCAATGTGACGTGAGATTTAATGATACTGTGTTCACCAACTACACAGTTTTCACCAATCACCACATAATGACCAATATATGCAGAATCAGCAATCATGGCTGTCGGATGAATTTGCGCAGTCGCCTCAATACCCGTTTGCTGATGTTTACGCTCAAAAATATGGGTTAAAGTAGCAAAGGCAAGATAGGGATTATCGACAATAATAAAATTTTGGTGCATTGACAACTGGTCTTTTAAATCAGCTGTAATAATAAGCGCACCTGCTTTTGAATGCTGTGCATGGGGAATATATTTTTCTCCATTCACAAAAGCAATCTGCTGATGATCCGCATGCTCTAAACTTGCTAGACCACTTAATAAAAAATCAGGCTGTCCAAGGCACTGACCTTGCACAACCTGAGCCAAATATTGTAAATTAAGATTTTGGTCACTCATTTGTTACTTCATTGCATTAACCTTTTGCACCATTTTATCAGTTAAATCACTACTCGGGTCAAATGCTAATACTGCTGTTTTATTCAAAACAGCATCTAATTTATTTTCTTTGCGTAATTGTTCAGCAACTGTTTTTACTTGTGTTTCAAAATTCTGATTGGTTGCTTGCATAGACTTTTGTACTTTAGCCTGAACATCTTGTTGTAATTTTTCTAATTGAGTCACTTTAGCCTGAAACTCTTCAGTCATTTTTTTCTTTTCAGCATCTGTTAATTTTGCTGTTTGTGCCTTTTGCTGCAATGCTGTTAACTCTTTCTGCAATTGCTCAATTTGCGTTGTTTGCGGTTTTACAGATTGTTGTAAAGATGATTCTTGTTGTTTTAAATAACTGCTGCTTTGTACCACTTTGGCAATATCAACAACACCGATATCAGCAGCTTGTACTGCAGTAAAAGATAATCCAACAAGCATAGATAATATTAATTTTTTCATTTTATATAAATTTCCTAATTAAATAGAATTAATAAAGTCGTACTTAGAAAGTACGACCGATTTCAAATTGGATACTCTTAGTATCATCGCCTTTTTTATCATTAAGTGGATAAGCATAGCTAAGAGATAAGGGTCCAATCATGGTAATCCAAGTAAAGCCAACGCCAACACTATAGCGTAAGTTACCTAAATCAAACTCATAATTATCTTTACAATCCTGTCGTAAAGTTTGATTAGAGATTTTGCTACATTGTGTATCAAACACCTGTGCACCTTCTGCAAAAATCACAGGGCGAACCTGGCGTGTCCAATCACCTTTAAATGGCAATGGAATAGCCAATTCAGTTCCGAATTGTACCAAGGCATTACCACCAACACTATCTGGATCACTATCCTTAGTACCAAGTGCTTCATCACGAATTGAATTATAACGTGGCCCTAAAGTACTGTTTTCATAGCCACGTACCGATCCAAAACCACCTGCAAAGAAGTTTTTATAAAATGGTAAATCATTACCATAACCCAGCTTACCATAGCCACGCAGTACAAAATCTTTTGGTAATGGCAAAAAGGCTTGTGCATCATAAACTACTTTTTGATACTCTACTTTACTTCCCGGTAGTGCAATTTCCCCATTGACACGATGTGCCACACCTGAAGTTGGGAATACGGGTCTATTTAACGTATTGTACGACCAACCTAAGTTTAAATTATAGGTTAAGAAGCTCCCTTTATATTGATCACCATAGGTAATAGTTTCAGCACAAGTGCCATCAGCCTTGGTCACTTTACACTCAGTAACCGAATTTGTTTCTCGCCCACCATTCGATGTTAAATAATCCGCAATATAATTTGAAGCATAAGGACCAGTCGTCACTTTAGTTTCATCAATATTGACACCAAAACTTAAACTTTGATTTTCATCAATTGGGTAACCAAAGGTTAAACCACCACCATAACTATCGGTCACATAGTTATTAACACTATAGTTATCTGAGAGTTTGGTTTTTCGATAATACATATTATAACCACGACGTACACCATCAATGGTAAAATATGGATCAGTAACACTTAAATTATAATAATCTTGCGTTTGAGAACGGGAAAGATCAATCGCTACACTATTCCCTGTACCAAAAAAGTTAGTCTGACTTAAACCTGCCTGAAAAGTCACACCACCACTTTGCGAGAAACCGACCGCCAATGTGGTTGTGCCAGAGTGCTGCTCTTCAACATTGACATTTAAATCGACTTGGTCAGGCGATGTTGGAACACGCGCAGGAACAATATTGACTGTTTTAAAGAATCCAGTACGTTCCAAACGGATCTTAGATAAATCAATTTTTTCATTACTGGCTAATGCACCTTCCATTTGACGCATTTCACGACGTAAAACATCATCTGCTGTTTTGGTGTTACCCGTAAAATTAATACGACGAACAGTGATTTGCTGACCAGGGTTAATATAGTAATTCAAATCAACTGTTTTAGTTTCATTATTGATTTGTGGTACCACATTCACTTCAGCATAATAATAACCAGCATTACCATACTTACGTAATAATAATTGCTTCACCGCATCCACTTTGGCCTGTGAATAAATATCACCATCATTATAAATTTTTAATGCTGCTAATTCATCTGGCTTATACAGGGCATCGCCTAAAAATTTGGTTTCACCAAATTTAAACTGCTCACCCTCATTAATACTTACTTCAATAAAAATGCTTTTTTTATCTTCGCTAATATTTAACCGTGAGTTAACAATATCAAAATTAATGTAGCCTTTATTGAGGTACATCGCTCTTAACGCTTCTAGACTGGCCGCCATTTTTTCGCGTGCATAACGGTCATTACCACTAACAATAGAGCTCCAGCCCGATTCTTTAATGGCAAAAGCTTGTTTGATTTCGCTTTCAGTAAATACCGTATTACCAATAATATTGATGTCAACCACTTTTGCTGGTTTACCCTCAACAAATTCAATAATTAATTCAACACGATTATTGGGCTGAGGTATCGTTTTAACATTAACAGTGGCTTCATAGCGCCCTTGTTGCATATACTGCTGTTCAAGTTCAGATTCTAAAGTTTGTAATGTCGCTTTATTTAATACTTCGCCTTCAGCAATTCCCATTTTTTTCAGGCCTTCCTGTAAAGCCTCTTTAGGAATTAACTTATTACCCTTTAACTCAACCTTCGAAATCAATGGGCGCTCGACCACTTGAAAAACTAATGTATCACCATTACGAGATGATTTAATATCATCAAATAAACCAGTAGCATATAAGGCACGTATGGCATTAGAAACGGTCGCATCATTCACTCGATCACCAGCTTTGACCGGAATCATGCTATACACATTTTCTGGTGTTAATCTTACAAGTCCATCGATTTGAATATCACGTACAATAAACTCATCTGCTGCATATACCTGTTGTACTGCTGCCATTGCACTGATGAGCGCCAAAGGCATAAAAAGATTTTTGTGATGCATGCCAATTTGTTCCAATAATTTATATTGTCCACGTTTTATAAACGCATAAAGTCGTTAAATAATGCCAGAAGCATCATGCTACCCAGCAGTACCATACCAATTTTCAAACCAACTAAATGTACTTGTTCAGAAACAGGTTTACCACGGATGAGTTCTACAAAATAGTAAACTAAATGCCCACCATCAAGCATTGGGATCGGTAATAAATTTAGAATTCCTAAACTTACACTCATCAATGCCATAAAAGAAATAAAAGTTTGCCACCCCATTTCTGCACTTTGACCCGCAACTTTAGCAATAGTAATCGGTCCCGATAGATTTTCTAATCCAATCATGCCCCGAACCATTTTTACTATAGAATTTAAAATCATGCTAGAAATTTGTCCTGTTTTTTCGACAGCCATCACAAATGCTTCAGCAGGATTATATTGAATCGTCTGTTTAAATGTTTCAGGAATAATGACTTTACCTGGATTACTCTGCACACCCAGCATACCAATCATATTGCCCATTTTATCTGGTTTGCCTTGTGGCATAATCTGTAACTGTACAAGCTTATGATCTCGAAGCACATCAATTTTTAATAATTTTTCTGGTGATGCTTGTACAATACTGACTACATCAAACCAATTATTCATTTTTACGCCATCAATAGCAACAATTTTGTCACCTTCCTTCATACCTTGGCGTTGTGCCGCACCATCTGTACTCAACTTGGTCACTACTGCTGGAATAAATGGACGATAAGGCGTAAAACCAAGTATATCTAAAGGTGACTTGGTCTGATCCTTTAGAAAACTTTCTATTGGTAAATTAAAATTTTGGATTACACCATTTCGCTCTACAGCAATATCAATATTTCCTGTCTCACCGGCACGATCAACCAATGCAAAATTCAAATTTTCCCATGTTGAAACAGGGGTTTTATCAATTGCAGTAATTTTATCTCCAACCTGCATCTGTGCTACAGCAGCTGGTGTATTCGGTAAAATTGCGCCAACACGTGTATTCAATTGTTCTTGTGCAGGTAAAAATAAAATCCAAAATAGTACGATTGCAAAAGCCAGATTAATCAGTGGACCCGCAGCAACAATCGCAATTCTTTTCCACGGGTTTTGACGATTAAAAGCGTAAGGAAGATCTTGCTCGGGTACCTCGCCCTCACGCTCATCCAGCATTTTTACATAACCGCCGAAAGGTAAAGCACTTAATTGATATTGGATACCCGATTTTTTTGATTTCCATTTGATCAAGGTTGGGCCAAATCCTATTGAATAGACCAATACTTTTACACCCAATTGACGTGCCACAAAGTAATGACCAAATTCATGAATTGCAATCAAAGGTCCAAGCAATAAAATAGCAGCAATAATAATAAACAAAATGCTCATGCAATCTCTCCTAACTGCTTAACCATTGCTGTGCAACTCGTCTTGATTGCTGATCAATATCAATAATCCACTCTAGACTATTGACTGCGCTATTTTCAACCTGATTTAAAGTTCTTTCTACAATTTCAGCAATCTGAGTAAACTTAATTTGCTGATTTAAAAATGCAGCAACAGCCACTTCATTGGCTGCATTTAAAATTGCTGGTGCTAAACCACCTTCTTTCATTGCATGACGCGCCAATGTTAAAGCCGGAAAACGGGTTGTATCTGGTGCATAAAAATCTAAATGATGATTGGTAAATAAATTTAACGCGGGTACGTGCGTTTTCAGGCGCTCAGGCCATGCCAATGCATGTGCAATTGGCGTACACATATCCGGATTTCCCATTTGAGCCAAAGTTGAACCATCCACATATTGAACCATAGAATGAATAATACTTTGTGGATGAATCACTACTGTAACAAATTGTTCTTGTACCGCAAATAAATGACAAGCCTCGATCAACTCTAAACCCTTATTCATTAAAGTTGCTGAATCAACTGAAATTTTTTGGCCCATTGACCAATTAGGATGCTTACATGCTTGTGCAGGTGTTACGTGCTGAAGTTGTGCTAAGGAGTGATTTAAAAATGGTCCACCTGAGGCTGTTAACAAAATTTGTGACACCCCTAACTGCGGCTGACCATTTCTGAGTGTTTGAAAATAATTGGCGGGTAAACATTGAAAAATTGCATTATGTTCAGAATCTACAGGCAACAACAACGCATGATGTTCACGTGCAGCCGTCATCATAATGTCACCAGACATCACCAATGCTTCTTTATTTGCCAGTAAAACACGCTTACCAGCCTTTACAGCTGCCAAGGTTGGCAATAAGCCTGCAGCACCCACAATTGCAGCCATAACAACATCAACTGCTGTAGATGATGCAATTTCAATTAAGCCTGCTTCATCTGTCGCTATAGCAATATCTAAAATATTTTCTGCCTTTAACTTAAGCTGCAATTCATCCACTTTACTGGAGGGCACGACAACCACTTTAGGGCGAAACTGTTTACAAATGTGTACAAGTTCATTTATTCGACTATAAGCACTCACTGCAAATAATGAATACTGATCAGGATGCTGTGCTAATATCTTTAAAGTACTTTGACCAATTGAACCTGTAACACCTAAAATACAAACAGTTTGTAACATTTATAAATTTACACCCATAATTTTTAAAAGATAAATTCCTGTAGCAAAGACTGGTGCTGCTGCAAGCAATGAATCAATACGATCTAAAACACCACCATGACCAGGTAAAATACGGCCTGAGTCTTTAATACCAGCGCGACGCTTAATCATTGATTCAAGTAAATCACCAAGAACAGAACTAAAAACGGTCATAACTGACAGAACAAGAAAAAGCATGTGCTCCATCAAGGTTAAATCCAAATATATCGATTCAACCACTGCAATAATTAACAATGCAGTAATAACACCACCAAACAAACCCTCTACCGATTTATTTGGACTAACCGCTGCTGCCAGTTTTTTACGGCCAAATTTACGGCCAACAAAATAAGCACCACTATCCGCTCCCCATACCAGTAAGAACAAGTACATCAACCACCAAGGAGAGAATGTCCAAAGCTTAAAAATAGCCGTAACTGCTGCTGAAACCAGAACAAAACCAATTAAAGGTAACGTTGCGTTATACCAACCATCATATGCTGGGTAAGATCTTACCCAATAAATACTCATACACCACATTAAAATCGATAAGCACCATAAGAAGAGTGCTATTTCACTATAATGCAATGCGAGTGCAGAAATCAGTACTGTCAATAAACCAAAAAACCAAGATTTGGATTTGATAAAATTATTTGTTTTTCTTGGCATGAGTTTAAACCACTCATAACCTGCAACCCCTGCTGCAACAATCATTAACATCAACATAGGATACTGTGATGGAGTTGCAAACATGCAACTCAATACCACAGCAACCAATATTAATGCGGTAATAATCCGCTCTAACATGTATTATTTCTCAAGTTTAACTTGCTGAGTTTGTTCAGAAGTTTTACCAAAACGCCTTTCCCGTCTAGAAAAAATAGCAAAAGCATTTAACATTTCTTCAACTGTAAATTCAGGCCATAAGGTTGGTGTAAAATACAATTCAGCATATGCTGTTTGCCAAAGAAGAAAATTAGAAATCCGATAATCCCCTCCTGTACGAATTAATAAATCTACAGGTGGCAAATCAGATAAACAGACATATTGAGCAAAAATATTTTCATCAATTTGATTTATATTAATTTTATGATCAACCACATCCTGTGCTAATTGCTTTGCAGCTTGGGCAATATCCCACATTCCCCCATAACTCATTGCAATAGTGAGTACCATTGCAACATTTTGCGGTGTTTTTTGCTCAGCTTCCAGCATCAATGCTTGTAATTTTTCTGATAATTTAGACCGATCACCAATAAAACGAAAAGCAATATTGTATTTTGCCATACGCTGAATTTGTTCGTAAATTGTATCTTCAAACAATTGCATTAACAAATCTACTTCAAATTGTGGTCGATTCCAATTCTCAGTAGAAAAAGCAAAAACCGTGAGTGCCTGAATTTTTTGCTGACAACAAAATTCAACAATAGGATCAAGAATATTTTTACCTTCTCGATGCCCATCACCTGGTGACATGTGATTTTTTTTGGCAAAACGGTTGTTGCCATCCATAATGATGGCAACATGCTTTGGAAGATTCTGAGTATCTTCAATCAAGGTCATAGATTTAGACCTTCATCAATTCATTTTCTTTTGCCGCTAGACGCTTATCGACTTCAGCAACATATTTATCTGTCATTTTTTGAACTTCATCACCTGCACGACGCTCATCATCTTCAGAAATTTCTTTTTCTTTCAATAATGTTTTGATATCACCTAAGATATCACGACGAATATTACGCAGTGCAACTTTAGCATTTTCCGCTTCTGAACGTGCAACTTTTTGCATATCACGACGTGTTTCTTCAGTCAATGCAGCCAGCGGGACACGAATCGTATCAGCTGTTACTGGATTTAAACCAAGGTCTGATTCACGAATCGCCTTATCAATCGCGGATACCATCGTACGTTCAAATGGTTGAACAATGAGTGTACGCGAATCTTCGACACCAACGTTTGCAACTTGATTTAATGGAACATCTGAGCCATAGTAAGGAACCATCACACCATTTAAAATAGATGGGTGAGCACGCCCAGTACGAACCTTAGCAAAACCTTGATCTAAAGACTCTAAAGTCTTTTGCATACGCTGTTCGCCGTCTTTTTTAAGATCGTTAATCATATGATCTTCCTTACTTAATTCTAAAATGATGTAATTGATAAAATGTTGACTAGTATAAGGTGCTTTACGCCTCTCGTACATTAATTCGTAACGAGAGTCCCTTCTTTTTCACCCATAACAACAGAAAGTAGTGCACCTGACTTGTTCATGTCAAACACTTGCAGTGGTACCTTGTGGTCACGGCAAAGACAAATTGCTGTCAAATCCATCACCCCTAACTTTTCATCCAATACTTGATCAAATGATAATGTGTCATATTTAACTGCATCATCATACTTACTTGGATCTTTATTGTACACACCATCTACTTTGGTGGCTTTAAGAATTAAACTTGCCTCAATTTCAATACCACGCAAACATGCTGCAGTATCAGTGGTAAAAAATGGATTACCCGTACCCGCAACAAATACACAGACTTCACCTTGAGTTAAATGACGAATCGCATCACGACTAGAATAAGATTCAACCACAGTACCAATCGGTAAAGCTGACATCAGACGTGTTTTAATATTGCGACGGACTAAGGCATCACGCATTGCCAAACCATTCATGACGGTTGCAAGCATCCCCATTTGATCACCAGTGACACGTCCAACTAAACCATCTTGCTGTAGCTGGCTACCGCGATAAAGATTCCCTCCTCCCACAACAATACCGACCTGAACACCCAGACCAACCAAATGTGCAATCGCCAGTGACATTTGATCTAATACCTGAGCATCAATCCCCATGTCTTTATTGCCTGCCAAAGCTTCACCAGAAAGTTTGAGCAAAATACGGTCATAACGCGGCTTTTTTGAATCAAGCATGATTAAAACTCCAATTTACCTAAAATTTATTTGATATTTTTCAATAATTAAGCTGATTTAATCCGAATTAACTGTGCAAATAAATCATATTCATCTGCATCTGTAATTTTAACTTCCAGCACATCACCAGCTTTGATTTGAGATTTATCAATATCTTCGACAAATACGTTGCCATCAATTTCAGGTGCATCTGCATAAGAACGCGCAACAGCAACAGGATATTCTTCTTCTAGATCATCAACCAGAACTGTCATCGTTTGACCAATGCGCTTTTGTAATTTAGCTGCTGAAATTTGTTGTTGAACTTGCATAAAACGTTCATAACGCTGCTGTTTAATCTCTTCAGGCACATGATCTGGCAAATCATTGGCTGTTGCACCCTCTACTGGTGAATAGGTAAAACAACCTACTCGATCAAGTTGAGCTTCTTGTAACCAGTCTAATAAAATTTGGAAATCTTCTTCGGTTTCACCCGGAAAACCTACCACAAAAGTAGAGCGGATCACCAATTCAGGACACTTTTCACGCCATAGTTTTAAACGTGCTAAAGTATTTTCACTGTGTGCTGGTCGCTTCATCAATTTTAATATTTTAGGACTGGCATGCTGAAAAGGAATATCCAGATAAGGTAAAATTTTCCCTTGTGCCATGAGATCAATGACTGCATCGACATGAGGATAAGGATAAACATAATGCAACCGCACCCAGATACCCAATTGCCCCAATGCTTCACACATGTCATAAAATTTGGTTTTAACCGGTTGGCCATTCCAGAAGTCTAATTTATATTTCGTATCCAGACCATATGCTGAAGTATCTTGTGAAATAACCAGAACTTCTTTAACACCTGCATTTTTTAAGGCTTGTGCTTCACTCAAGACTGAACCTACTGGTCGAGAAACCAAGTCACCACGCATGCTTGGAATGATACAGAAAGTACAACGATGGTTACAGCCTTCTGAAATTTTCAGATAAGCATAATGTTTCGGAGTTAAACGAATGCCTTGTTCAGGTACAAGATCAATAAATGGATTATGTTTAGGTGGCTCAGGGACATACTCATGTACAGCCTCCATCACTTCTTGATAGGCTGCTGCACCTGTCACTTTTAAAACATTGGGATGCATTTGACGAATTTTATCTTCATCTTTACCCAAGCAACCAGTGACAATGACTCGACCATTGGCACTCATTGCTTCACCAATAGCGTCTAAAGACTCTTGTACGGCAGACTCAATAAAACCACATGTATTAACAACAACCAAATCTGCACCATCATAATCTGATGCAACATCATAACCCTCAGTTTTTAACTGAGTTAAAATTCGTTCAGAATCTACCAATGCCTTAGGACAACCTAAAGATACAAAACCGACTTTGGGGGACTTCATGAATCTCTGCTCCACTAGAATGGGCGTATTGTATGACTTTTCTTAAAATAAAAACAGTTGAATTGGTGACTCTTTGTATGATGCACCAAAATACAGCCACAATTTAAACACATTATGACAAATGCACTGTTTTTGCTCAGCAATAATTTACATTGTATCCTTGATCAGTTATACGTTGCTATATAGAGCAATTTCAGGGCATTTTTATCTAAAAGTAATCATTATTTTAAGGCAAAACAGAAGTTGGCGTGCATTTTGCTTATACTGCATCAATTGTATTCTTTGTTTGGAAATATATTGCTTTATGAAGATGCCATGGCGTTTTTTTAATACAGGAATTTTTCGCTAATGGATCATGCCCCTATCATTGATCACCGTTTATTGGTTGATAATTTATCGATTGCAATTCTATTGGTTGATAGTCAGTTAAATATTTTTTATTTAAATTCATCATGTGAAGCTTTGTTTGACATTAGTTTATTACGTGCATCTGGCACGCCTGTATTAAACCTATTAAAAGTACCGAGTGACGAGTTTAATACCGAAGAAGCGCTAAAAAATACACTGAGTACAGGTCAACCCTATACACGACGTGATGCAACTATTAATGTGAATTTTAAAGATATTCATGTGGATTATTCTGTTTCCCTACTCAACTATAACCGACCTTACCATCCATTATTGCTGATTGAGCTAAACCCAATTGATCGTATGCTAAAGATCTCCAAAGAAGAAAATCTAATGCAACAACATCAAATTGCGCGACAATTAATTCGTGGTGTTGCTCATGAAATCAAAAATCCTCTGGGCGGCATTCGTGGTGCCACACAATTATTAGCAAGAAGCCTGAATGACCCGCAGTATGCTGAGTTTACAGATATTATTATCAATGAAGTCGACCGTTTACGTAATTTAGCAGATACGATGTTGGGTTCTAGACAATTACCCAGCTATCAGCCTGTAAATGTTCATGAGCCGCTGGAACGTGTACGCTCGCTGATTGTCAATCAAACTAAAAAAAGAGTAAAAATTATTCGTGATTACGATCTCTCTTTACCAGAAGTCAATGCAGATCGCGATCAACTTATTCAAGTGATGTTAAATATTAGCGTCAATGCAATTCAGGCAATGATGGAACATCCTGATTTTTACAGTTCTCATCAACCAGAACTTATTTTAAGAACACGCATTCAACGTTTGGTTACCATCAATGGTGCTCTCAATCGTTCTGCGGTACGTATCGATATTGAAGACAACGGCCCTGGCGTAGCAGAAGAAATTTTAGAATCCATTTTCTATCCATTAGTTACCTCTAGAGCAAAAGGAACTGGACTTGGTCTCAGTATTGCTCAAAACATCATGCATCAGCACAATGGAATGGTTGAATGCCAATCAGTTTCTGGAAAAACAGTTTTTAGCTTATATTTACCTTGGGAGTCAGATCATGTCGCGAAATAAAATATGGGTCATTGATGATGATCGTGCCATGCGTTGGGTACTAGAAAAGACCTTTAGGGAAGAAGGCTTAGACGTGATTAGCTTTGAAGAAGCACAGTCCGCCCTAGACCAACTCAACAAAGATACACCTGATGTTATTCTCACTGATATTCGTATGCCTGGCATTGATGGCTTAACATTTTTAGGCAAAGTAAAAGCCAGCCATCCAGAGCTTCCAGTCATCATTATGACAGCACATTCAGATTTAGAGTCTGCTGTTTCAAGTTATCAAACAGGTGCTTTTGAGTATTTACCTAAACCTTTTGATATTGATGAAGCTTTGGCTTTAGTCAACCGGGCGATTCTACATATTAATAAGCTGCAACAACAAGAATCTGCAAAAACACAGCCTATTCCATCCACTGAGATTATTGGTGAATCACCTGCTATGCAGGAAGTATTTCGCGCAATTGGTCGCCTTTCACAATCCCATATTACCGTCTTGATCAATGGGGAATCTGGAACAGGTAAAGAATTAGTTGCACACGCACTACATCGCCATTCACCACGTAGTAGCAAACCTTTTATTGCCTTAAACATGGCGGCCATTCCTAAAGATTTAATTGAAACTGAATTATTTGGACATGAAAAAGGGGCTTTTACAGGTGCCAATATTCAGCGTCAGGGACGTTTCGAACAAGCCAATGCCGGAACATTATTTTTAGATGAAATCGGTGACATGCCATTTGAAACTCAAACACGCTTATTACGTGTTTTAGCGGATGGTGAGTTTTATCGTGTTGGCGGACATATTCCAGTCAAAGTCGATGTACGTATTGTCGCTGCTACCCATCAAGACCTTGAAAAATTAGTCCATGAAGGACGTTTCCGTGAAGATTTATATCACCGCCTTAACGTCATCCGGATTCATATTCCAAAGTTAGCACACCGTAGCGAAGATATTCCTATGCTTGCCAATCACTTTCTGGCACGTGCAGGTAAAGAATTAAGTGTTAGTCCTAAAATTCTACGCCCAGAGACTCAAGAATATATCCAGCAACTACCATGGCCTGGTAATGTACGCCAATTAGAGAACACCTGCCGTTGGTTGACTGTGATGATTACTGGACGTGAAGTATATCCAGAAGATCTTCCTTCAGAGCTTAAACAAATTCCTCTGCACAAAACAGATGGCCATCAAAACCCACCAAATATTGAACAAATCGCCATTCACCACTGGGACGAACTGCTCAATCAATGGGCCATCAAAAAACTACAAAATGGTGAAATGAAGTTATTGGATATTGCTATTCCAATGTTTGAACGTACACTCATTAATGCTGCTTTACAACAAACACATGGCCGAAAACGTCATGCAGCAGAGCTGTTGGGTTGGGGACGTAATACACTCACACGCAAGCTCAAAGAGTTAGGTATGGATTCTGCTGACGATGAAATTGAGGAAGAAATCGAAAACTAATGACTGACATAAAAAGCTTCTTGAGTTCTTTATCGTACTGATGAAGCTTTTTATTCGCTAAAAGCATTATTTTTTTGCGATAAATCCACTATAGCGTGAATAACCCTGAACACCCAAATCAGATTGCAGGATTAAAAAATCAGGATATGTTGAGGCTTTTAGTTCATCTAAAATAACAACCTGATCGTCATGCTCATGCAATTCATCTACACAACGAGACATCGTTGTTTCAAATTCATCTGTAATATATTCAAAACCAATATCCATCGCAATAAATAGAACATGCTGACATGGCTGGATATATTGCTCATTAGACCAATCAATTACCCTATGCTTACAATGCGGACAGACGACATCATCGGTGGCCTGAATATCTAATTTTATCACTTGACAGCTCATGATACATCTTTCCTTATGACACCATATTAATTGTAAAGTTCAATCTTCACCACAGACAAGACAAAATACATAAAAAAATTGACTTTATAGAACAATCTAACCTTTAATAGATAAACTGTTCTATAATGAGAATACTCAATGCTATCAGATTTAGATGATTTTTATTGCTTTGCACTGGTAGTTGAACACGGTGGTTTCAGTGCTGCTGAACGTGCAACAGATATCCCAAAATCTAAATTAAGTCGCAGAGTTTATAATTTAGAAGAAAAAATGGGCGTTCGACTCATACAAAGAAGTTCAAGACATTTTGCTGTCACCGACATTGGTATGAATGTTTATCGCCACGCACAAGTCATGATTAATGCAGCTCAAGCTGCTCATAATTTAGTAGATCATTTAAGTACACAACCACGTGGTGTGATTAAAATCAGTGTACCAATGAGCATTGCACAACGTGAAATGTCAGATATTCTACCTGAATTTATTAAAAAATATCCTGAAATAAAACTACAAATGCTGGTGACTAATCGTCGAGTGGATATTATTAATGAAGGAATCGATATTGCACTTAGAGTAAGATCAAGTCTAGATGATGACCCGAGTTTAGTGATTCGGCGTTTTCGCAATATCGAACAACACCTCTTTACAACACAAGCCTATTTAAATGAATATGGCGATATTAAACAACCTGAAGACTTAACTGAACATCGCATACTGACCATGAACGAGGAACATCTCGACCAGCAAATTACGGTTTACAACCGAGCAAATCATCAGAAAAAAATTAAAATTTCGCCGATTGTGATGGGCTCTGATTTGCAAATGTTAGCCAATCTAGTCAGCCAAAATTGCGGTGTTGCCTTATTACCTGACACGATTGCAGAACAATTTATTCAATCTGGACAATTTATTCGCGTATTACCAGATTGGAAAGCACCACATGGAATTTTCCATGCAGTCTATCCATCTAAACGCGGTATGCTGCCAGCTGTGCGTATTTTAATTGATTTTTTAGTTGATAAACTAAACCAATATTAACAAAACAACATTAGGGAAAGTTGAGATTTAAACCATGGATTGATGGCCAATCATCAACGCTCCCTATTGATCAAATTAAACCAAACAAAATCAGCTTCACCACTGGCACATAATGTGACGTTATGATGACAAAATCAGCAACTAAAAGCAGTTATCCTTTTAGAAAAATCATCCCTTAAATCTCTGCATAGGACCCTACACCTTCTGGCCAAGGTGTTAAGAGTTCAAAGCCAGTCTCCGTCACCGCGACCATATGTTCCCACTGTGCAGATAATGACTTATCTTTTGTGACCACAGTCCAACCATCATTTAATTCTTTAACTGCAGGTTTACCTGCATTAATCATAGGCTCGATGGTAAATACCATTCCTGCTTTAAGAACTAAACCATGACCGGGTGTACCATAATGTAAAACACTCGGTGCTTCATGATAGACTTGACCAATACCATGACCACAGTAATCTTGCACTACCGTATAGCCTTCTCGATGTGCCACAGATTGAATAGCATAACCAATATCCCCCAAGGTTGCGCCCGGCTTAACAGCATGAATACCTGCAACCATTGCCTCATAAGTGGTATCGCATAATTTTTTTGCTGCCGCATTGACCTGTCCGACATAATACATTCGACTGGTATCACCAAAATAACCATCTTTGATAATCGCAACATCAATATTAATAATATCGCCATCTTCAAGCACAATTTTTTCGGAAGGAATACCGTGACAAACAACTTCATTTTTGGAAATGCACGTGGTTTTACTATAGCCACAATAACCCACGTTTGCAGGAATAACCTTTAAAGTATTTACAATAAAATCATAACAAATATCATCAAGGTACTCTGTCGTCACTCCAGGCTTAACATATTCCCCTATCATCTCTAAAACTTGAGCAGCAAGACGACCCGAAACTCTTAAGTGCTCAATATCTTGCTCAGTTTTAATTTTAACAGTGGAAGATCTCATGATCATAGCCCCAGATTGAAAAACTGACCTAGTATAATCCAATTCAAGCCTTGTAACAAAAACATCAATGATGCTCAGTTAATTGTGTACTTTAACAACAGTTAAGTTGCTGCTATATTCCAGCTTCAATCTTAAAAAAAAATAACTCATAGAAAAAATATAATTTAAAAACAATTGATTATAAAAAAAATATAATCAATATCAGTCTTTTTGGCCAGCAACACCCATAACAAACAATAGATGATGGTGAAATAGATTAGAAATAATTGAGAGATTGCACTAAAATCGACTTTTTTTGTTAGCCGATCTCCCTCTATGACGCATTTACGTACTCGGGATACGATTGCTTTAGGTTTTATGACCTTTGCACTCTTTATTGGTGCAGGCAATATTATCTTCCCTCCTATTGTTGCTCAACAAGCAGGTGAACATGTATGGCTTGCTGCTGGTGGTTTTTTAATTACAGCAGTAGGCTTACCCGTAATTACCATTATCGCACTATCTCGGGTTGAAGGTTCAATCCAGCTCTTAAGCTCGCCCTTAGGTAAAATTGCCAGTATTATTTTAACCATTGTATGTTATCTTGCCGTTGGTCCACTATTTGCCACTCCCCGAACAGCAACAGTTTCATATGAAATTGGCTTTTCTGCCTATTTTGGCAATTCATCAAGTAGCTTACTGATTTATAGTTTAATTTACTTCTCAGTCGTGACACTCATTTCACTCTATCCGAATAAAATTTTAGATACAGTCGGCTATGTGTTATCACCATTAAAGATTTTATCTTTAATTATACTCGGTGCATCTGCAATTATTATTCCTGCAGGGCTGATTCACCCTGCTGTTAATAATTATGTTACCAGTCCTGTATCTGAAGGCTTTGTGAACGGCTATTTAACCATGGATACTCTTGGTGCATTGGTATTTGGAATTGTTATTGTCCGTGCCATTACCTCTCGTGGTATCACAGACAAAAAGCTCATTACCAAATATGCCGTAATTGCCAGTATTATCTCAGGTATTGGTTTAACACTGGTTTATCTCAGTTTATTTAAACTGGGAATGGGAAGCCATGAAATTGCACCAAATGCAGCAAATGGTGCCATTATTTTACATGCCTATGTACAACATGCATTTGGTAATATTGGTGCATACTTTCTATCTGCCATGATTTTTATTGCCTGTATGGTCACCGCTATTGGCCTAACGTGTGCATGTGCAGATTATTTCTCCAGTATCAGTAAAATTTCTTATAAAGCTTTTGTTTTTATTCTTATTGGTTTTTCATTTATTATTTCCAATTTAGGTTTAACAAAACTGATTGCTGTTTCAGTACCTGTATTAAGCGCTATCTATCCCCCTGCTATCGTGGTTATTGTACTTGGATTTTTCTGGAAATACTTTAAAAATCCTTCACGCGTCATTGCTCCCGTAACAGCGGTATCCTTTATATTTGGTATCATTGATGGTTTAAAAGTCGCTGATTTAGCACATTATTTACCTCGCTTTTTAACCGAACTACCATTAAGCGAACAAAACCTTGCTTGGCTAATTCCATCTAGCATCGTATTGATTATTTGCGTTATATACGATCGGGTTAAACCATAACCCCCAATCGAATGACATATCTTAAAATATATTTTATCCAAATATTATTTTAAATGATTCAATAACGGTCTCGTTTTACCCAAACAGGCTTTTATTGTTTGTCATTTGTCAAGCTACTCGCCATAATCTACAAAGATCATCCACGATTATTTTATGATAGAGCTATCATTTTCAGTATAAAAATACCACTCAGCGATAATATTTCATCAGGATTATGGGCTTTAGCTCAACATAAACACCACTTAATATTACATAAAACCCCAATAAACCCATATTTTTTTCATTTATTCACGAAATAATACCATTACATGTTGAAATAATAGTAATTAACGAGTACAGTCATATACTTATTTTCTGTTACCGCATTATGACAGAAAGTTTAAGTTTCGATCAAAGGAGGAATGGAGATGTTATCAACACATTTCAATAAGCAAGTCTTCATTGACGCTCTGAAGACCAAACATATGGTAACTTATTTCAGTACAACATTTGCACTGATGGTTATTTTGGCCTTTCATGGTCTCATTCAAGGAAATTTAAGACCCGAATTTTTCTTATACGCATTTATTGTGTCTTTGGCCTTTGCTTTATGGAACATCATTGACCATAAACAGCGCAAAAGCTTAAAAAGCCAAATGGTTGATTAGCCAAATGGATGCTTAGCATCCATTTGGAATCAACAGTAAAATTATCATATCTCTTGTTTAAATTAATATAATTATCATTAAATAAAGCCAGCCTTTTTACAGACATTAGCGCATTAGATTGATCCCCGCCCAAACTTCAAATATAAAATCTAGCGCCAAACAACAACATAATCATGACGAAATAAATCATTTGACTATTTTTGATTGACAATATGATTGTCAGCATAAATATGCTGAATCAGGTTCAATACACATGATTTTTATTTTTATAGCATCAACATTTGTGATAGCCCATCCAATATCAGCCATCATCCAGCCCCTATAAAAAATGCCAAGCAGCATGTACTGCTTGGCATTGATTTTCACATAAATCATGAATGCGAATTAATCAGATAGCTTTTGAACCATCTTAGATTGCAACCAATCGTTAAAACTAAATTTTAATCAACACTGTCTTAATTCGATTACCATCTAATTCAGTAATTTCAAAATGAATATTGTGATAATTCAACTGTGTACCGACTCGAATTTCAGCTTGTACCTTATCAAGAATTAAACCTGCCAAACTAATATAGCCAGCATCATCCTCAACCAGATCCATCATTCCAAGCTCAAGCTCTAATTGGTAAACATCTAACATCCCTGAAGCAAGCCAAGTACAATCGTCCAGCTTAACCAGATCTAGCTGTTCATCAGCATCAGGAAATTCACCAGCAATGGCTTCAAATACATCTAATGGTGTAATTAATCCCTGAACATTACCAAATTCATCACTGACCAAGACCAATGAACCTTTTGATGCACGTAAGGTATTAATTGCATCAATCACCTTCATTTTTTCAAAAATATAAATTGGGCGTTGCTGCTTGATTAGTTGCTTTAATGCTTCTGGTTCATCCAAAGCATCTAATAACTCTTTTGCACGGACAATACCGATAACCTTATCGAGAGCACCCCGACATACCGGAAATAAACTATGTGGAACCGCAAGAATTTTTTCACGAATCTGTTCTGGAGTATCATCCAAATTAACCCATGAAATTTGATTACGTGGCGTCATAATTGAAGCAACTGAACGCTCCGCAAGCGTCAATACACCACCAATCATATAGCGCTCTTCATCCGCAAAAGCAGATTGTACTTCTCGCTGATCAAAAGTACCTTCAGTCTGGACTTTACCACCCATTAACTTCAAAATTGAGTCAGCAGTACGATGACGTAAAGGAATTTTTGCTTGATGCTTTTCCACATTTCTTTTGGAAAATTGGTTAAACATTTCAATCAAAATGGCAACACCAATACCTGAATAGATATAGCCTTTTGGAATATGAAAACCAAATCCTTCGGCAATTAAACTAATCCCGATCAGTAGCAAAAAGCTTAAACATAAGATAACCACTGTTGGATGGCGATTAACAAAGCTTGTTAATGACTTAGAAGCCAATAACATCACCAGCATTGCCACGACCATTGCAACCATCATGACATAAATATTATCAACCATACCAATTGCGGTAATGACGGAATCCAACGAGAAAACCGCATCCAAAATCACAATTTGTGCAACAACAGCAGTAAAACCGGCATAAACAACATTGCTGCTTACTTTAATTTCTGGCTTACCTTCTGTTTTCTCATGCAACTCAATAACCGCTTTATAAACAAGGAATAATCCACCAAACAACAGGATCAAATCACGACCAGAAAAGGTCAAATCAAAAATAGAAATAAGTGGTTTTGTTAATGTAACTAACCAAGAGATTGCAAATAGCAATCCTAAACGCATGAATAATGCAAGTGACAAACCAATAACACGTGCTTTATCACGCTGCTCAGGCGGAAGTTTTTCCGCAAGAATTGCAATAAAGACTAAGTTATCAATACCCAAGACTATTTCTAAAATAATCAGAGTAATCAATCCCACCCATATACCCGGATCGAGAAGAAATTCCATCAATTCTTCACTCCCATCATATACACATAAGACAGATGTCGTTTTATCAGACCAATACTCTGCGAGGGATCCATATATTTAACCTTTTCAACTATAGAGCTCTTAATTATGCATAAACTTAATAATTTGTAATCTTTTTTTTATGATTTTTTTACTTTATATCGCAAAATTACGACTATGGTGGCAAATCCACTTCAACAATCATTTTTAGATCAAATTGTTACACGAAAAACTTTTTATTTTATCGTACAGTATCATTTTTTACTATTTTTGGACTATATAGATCACTTTATCTTTTCCATAATAGAGATATTAATAATTATATGAATAAAAACATCAGGTTAATTTTTCAAAATCCGAATATTTTTTAGACAAAAAGCATGGTTAGACTAAAGTATAATTTTAATACAAAATAATAATTAATAATAAAACAATAAAGATAATTATAATATATACTTAGTTAATCTTTTATAATGAAAACAAAGATACATTGGGTACAAAGTTTGTACAATATTTGAATGTGTATAAAAATTAAACGCTTGCATGTGCGATATTTTTTCACATAAAATATAAAAAGTTATTAAATTACAATTAAACAACAATTTTTTAAAAGGACATCGATAAATGAGCAAAAAATATTCTAAATTCTTACCTTCTTCTGAAAATTTCGCCTTAGAGCAATTTCCTTTTTATTGGATTACCCAAGTTTATGCACAACATGTCCAAAATATTGATCATGTTTTAAAAAAGTTCGGTTTGGACTGCTCTCGTCGTCAAATTCTTCTTGCTTTAAAAACCAAACCAAATGCGAGTGTTTCCGAACTCTCAGATATGGTTGTATCTAAAATGTCCACAACAACCAAAATTGTTTATCGTTTAAAGGAAGAAGGACTGGTCAACACTTATTCCTGTGAAGACGATGCACGTATTACACGTGTTTCACTCACTGCAAAAGGTCAAGAAATGACGGTTAAAATTAATGATTTAACAGGTGTCGTATTAGAACAGTCATTCGATGGTTTAACACCATTACAAGTCGAGAAAATGATGATTTATTTAAGACATATTTTTAAAAATATCTCTAAATAACGATTATTTTCTCATTTTTGGAAAATGGTTTGGGTGATCATCCACTTTAGATTAGAATGATACCTAACTATTTTCTTATTTAAAGCACTATTCAAGAGAATTGTTATCTCCTATTTAATGTACAATAGTATAGCAATAAAGTTATTGTAAGGTTTAAATTACCATATGCAACTATTTAAATGTTATCAAACTGTTATCACAACTTAAGAGATAGTATTAAGCCATAATTATATGATAATACTTCATTATATATACCTTAAAAAATATGATTAATAAAGCTTTTATTCAACCTTTAACTTAAAAATATTTTATTTATAAAAAAATAATATAAAAATCAATAATTTAGCCCAAATAAAAGTGAGAATATAATTCACAATACAGCATAATCAACATGATACTGATATAAAAAATGCCAATTAGCGTACTAATTGGCATTTTTCAAGACCGAATAATCTTAATACTTAACAATAAAGCAACTAGTCACCTGTGTAACCTTTTAACTTTAAACGTGCAGCATGTAATAATGGTTCAGTATAACCCGATGGCTGTTCAGCACCTTTAAATACTAAATCATATGCAGCTTGATATGCATAACCATTAAAGTCTGGCGCCATTGCTGTATATGCTGGATCATGCTGATTTTGCTGGTCAACAATTTTAGCCATACGCTGCATAATTTCTTCAACTTGCTGTGGTGTTACAACACCATGGCGTAACCAGTTTGCTACATGTTGAGAAGAAATACGCAGTGTCGCACGGTCTTCCATTAAACCCACATTATTAATGTCTGGTACTTTAGAACAACCTACACCAAGATCAACCCAGCGTACAACATAACCTAAAATACCTTGCAAATTATTTTCAAGTTCCTTGATTTTTTCTTCTTCCGTCCAGTTGGTATCGCTTGCCAACGGCGGAGTCAACAAATCATCTAGAGGCAGTGCTTGTGTTTGCAATAATTCTTTTTGACGTTCTGAAACATTACATTGATGATAATGAATGGCATGAATTACCGCACCTGATGGTGATGGAACCCAAGCACAACTTGCACCAGCTTCAGGATGTTCAATCTTGGTCTTATACATATCGAGCAACATATCTGGTTTAGGCCACATACCTTTACCAATTTGAGCTTTGCCACGCAATCCAGTTTGTAGACCAATCATCACATTACGATTTTCATAGGCTGGGAACCATATTTGTGCTTTGACTTCACCTTTACGTACAAATGGGCCTGCTTCCATAAAGGTATGGATTTCATCGCCAGTACGATCCATAAAACCGGTATTGATAAAAATTGTACGGTCTTTTGCTTGAGCAATACAATTTTTCAAATTGACAGATGTACGGCGCTCTTCATCCATAATACCAATTTTTAACGTCTTAGCAGGTAAGCCTAAAGCCTGCTCAGCACGTTCAAAAAGCTCAACTGCAAAAGCAACTTCTTCTGGACCATGCATTTTTGGCTTCACGATATACATAGAACCTTGACGCGAGTTTCTATTTTCGTTTTGTCCTTTAATATCTGCAAAAGTCAATAATGGTGTAATTAATGCATCCATAATACCTTCGTAGATTTCATCACCATCTACAAGTATTGCTGGATTTGTCATTAAATGCCCGACATTACGCAGCAGCATTAATGAACGACCATGAAGCGTGGATTTCCCACCAGTTAAATTATTATACTGACGATCTTGATTAAGTGTACGCGTAATTGTTTTACCGTTTTTCTCAATAGACTCTTCTAAAGTCCCTTGCATTAAACCTAACCAGTTACGATATCCCTCAACTTTTTCCTCTGCATCAACAGCTGCAATAGAGTCTTCAAGATCTTGAATGGTTGTGACTGCAGCTTCAAGAATTAAATCTTTAATGCCTGCTGTATCTGTCTTACCAATTACACTACTAGCGTCAATTTCAATAATAACATGTAGGCCATTATTTAATAATACAATTTCTGTAGGCTGAGCAGCTTCACCATTAAAACCAACAAATTGCTCTTGTTTTGCCAATGTGGTGGTAGAACCCGCTTTTAATGTTACAACAAGCTGATTATTTTCAACATGATAACCTGTTGCATCTGCATGTGAACCATTTAACAATGGGAAAGTTTCGTCTAAAAAATTCTTTGCAAATGCAATAACTTTTTCACCACGTACTGGATTATAGCCTTTACCTTTTTCTGCACCATTTTCTTCCGAAATAACATCGAAACCATAAAGTGCATCATATAATGATCCCCAACGCGCATTTGCAGCATTTAAACAATAGCGTGCATTACGTACAGGTACAACCAATTGAGCACCGGCAAGTAGAGAAATTTCTTCATCTACATTTTCAGTACTAATCTGAAAATCTTCTACTTCTGGTAACAAGTAGCCAATTTCAGTCAAGAATGCTTTATAAGCGTTCAATTCAAATGTGTTATTGCGGTGCCAATCATCAATTTTAGCCTGAAGTTCATCACGCTTTGCTAAAAGCGCTTTATTCTTAGGACTAAGATCAACAACGACTTGTTCAAAGTTTTTCCAATAGGTTTCACTGTCCAAACCTGAACCAGGTAAAGCTTCATTTTCGATAAAATCGTAAAGTTCTTTAGCAATCGCTAACTTGCCTTTTTGAATACGTGCAGTCATTGTCTTTCCTGATATTGCTACTTTTTTATTCAAGAGGTTCTAGTATACCGATTTATACCGAGCCGAATAGTATTATCATGTTGCTAAATAATGATCATTTCTTTAAAGTGATTAACCTGTATAAATCATGATGTTATTTCTCAATATGATAAAATTCTAGCGAACCCCTCACATAACTAGTGTATTAAGTTTTTCAGGCATAGAAATTAGACTTAAGTAAATAATTTAGCTTAAACGTGATATTTCCTACCGAAAGAGATTATTTTTATAGGTTTTTTTGGCTATTTTTTATATAAATGTGATGCAGTAAAGATAATTTAAGCCACAGTGCTTCGTCTTTTAGCTATTTTTAATCCGTCCTATATCAATCCATGGTATTTGCTATCCAAAACAAAGTCGCTGTTTTGCATATGCCGACTGGATATAAATCAACCATCCGGATGGTATTGATCCTATCCACCACCGTATTAGCAAGGTATTTTAACCAACAAACTATAATAATCATCGCATCATGATAAATAAGTCATCACAACTCAGCTTAATTCATAAAATGCTTTTTTAAATAGTCTCAATATCGATTTGATCAAAAAATATCACACTCGATCTAGATAAGGTGAGTACTCCATGCTAAACATGGAGCACTTATTTCAACTGATGTTTGCTTTAGCATTTAGGATCATCAACTTATGCTTCAAGCTTGCAACTCAATTAATACATCATGATTTAAAATGCATATTTCATACCCAAATTTAAGCCTAAATTATCTGCACTACTATGTGCAAAATCTGCATTTACACTTAACCAAGCATTTATATGATTGGCATATTGAGTTGTTAAGCCAAAGCTAGCAAAACCCCAGTCCTTTTGAGGAACATAACCTGTCATGACAAAGCTTCCTCCCATACTATTTAAACCGGCACGAACAGATAATGGATCTGCTTTAAAGTCATGATTCCATGCCAGTTCAGCAAAAGGAGAAAGTACCATTTTTTGATAATTCCAATCTCCTTTTACACGCCAACCAATACTGGTCACAAATGAATCACGTTGCTGTTCATCAAACCACATTGCAGTACTGTTAAAACCATCTTCAGAAAAATCATTTAATTTAATAGTCTGCCATTCAGCATGTGCAAAAGGTCCTGTTTTTATACTGGTAAAATTAAACCAATATCCACCATCTAAACCACCACCAAAGTGATAACCTTGCGTATCTGATTTCTCAACACGTTGCATATTTCCTAATTGAATACGACGCTTGATATTATTAAAATGTAAACTCCCCACATTGGCAAATCCACCGAAATACATGCCATTTTTATGATATAAAGCATAACCCAACGCACTGACATCAAATAATGAATATTTGCCTGCATGACCCGAAATATCACCATTTTGCTGATTTAAACTCACCCCTACACCAGCAGAAATCTGATCGTTAATTTGCTGATTTGCACCAGCAGTAAAATTAACATTATTATTACTTAATGCAGGCGATGTAGCAGATGCTTTTAATTTTTGATGATTATAATCCAAGTTGATAAAAACACGTGTCCCTTGACCATCTACATCATTTAACATTTCATTTTTAATGGCACGATACTGTGCACGTGTAATACTGAGCGGCACTTCTGCCAATAATGTCATCTGTTTTGGCGCAGCAAGCTCAGCCAATACTGACTGGGCTAATAAGCGATGTGTTGCAGTCGTCGGATGTACACCATCTGCAAATAAATAACTCTCATTCGTTCCTGGTGCATAAGTATACTTTGCACCAGAGCCTTCTGGCCCACATTCCAATGATGATGCATTTATACCACAAGCAGCATCGGTTACATTACTAAAACCGTAGGCCAACGGATCTGCAATCACTTCATTTAATAAACCATACACGTTTACAGGAATAATGTTTAGGCCTGATGAACTTAAATGATCTAAACCTTGACTTAAACTTAAATTATATAAAGATGATAACTGTGTTAGATAAGTCGCTGCCGGTTGTCCCTGTGCTAAAGCAGCAGGTGTTAATCCCATATTGGGTAAGTTATACACCACCGCATATTCAGCACTAGCATGATGTAACGAAGAAAGTAAAGTTAATTCTGTTTGAGCAGCAGTCATCGTTCCCGACATCAACTGTGGTACAGTAATACCTGGCGTTTGAATCAAACCAAAGATATCATTCGCTCCTCCCCATACCTCATAAAGTGTGTTGGCATCAGCACGCCCCTGAGTGGATTTTAAATAAGATTGTAGCTGTTCTGTCAGTGTTGGTACTCGTGGGTCAAGACTATTAACCACACCTGCTCCGCCCCAAGCATGGTTAGTACTGCCAATCACAGAGGGTTGAATATTATACCCTAAAGCTGAAGCGACAAGCTCTGCTGCTGTTTTTCCCGGATTAGTAGTATATCTAGATTCAGTTTTCATAAAATATAATCCGACATTACCACCATCACTCAGACTATCGCCAAAAACCACCACATTATTAAATGATGTAGCAGATGATGTTGTGGTCACTAAATATATAAGTCCTGAAATTACTGTGGGTAATATCCTGTTAACTTGGATCATCCTGCTCCCCTTTGTTGTTGTGTACACATTTATTATTCATATTGCTTTATATGTATAAAATTCAATTAAATCAACCAAATAAAATAATAATTTTAGTAATTATAAACTTTGTTAAATATTTAGGATTCAAAGATCAACATATCAATAGAATTTATTTAGACAATGTATAATAGTTTAAAAAAACTAAACAACAAAAATAACAAAATTCATCCCATACAATATTTAATGTTACTCAGCTTTAATCCTATTGCATCAAACAAGCGCATTCTTTTGCAAACTTAGCCATCATTTTAAATATAGAAAAATCTATAACTAAATTCGACTATCTACAAAATAAATGATCAAGTTATATAGATCTCATCATTCTAAAAAAGATATTTTTTTCAATTTGAACGACCTAAAAGCATTTAATCAATTAAAAAACGGCTCCTATCTTAACACACTATATAGTAACGAAAAAAAGCTCCTATTGGAGCTTCAATTATGATAAACCCGACATCGATTCAGTTGCCTGAATTTGACGATGTGCTGCATGTAGATAATCATCTGATTGCATCTCTAACAATCGAGAGCGTGTCCGCTCAATTTCAAATGCGAGTTTTTCACCCTGATAGATTTCTATAATACTGTCTTCTGAGGTTAAGAGCAGTTTGACACCACGGTCATAAAACTCATCAACCAAATAAATAAAACGGCGTGTTCCTTCAGATAAATGATCATTTAAATGAGGTACATGACTAACCAATACCGTATTATAAACATTCGCTATTTCAATAAAATCTGCTGGACTACGCGGTTTAAAACATAATTCAGAAAATGTACACCACAAAACATCATCACTATGACCAAGCGTTTCTACAATACGGTGATTGATCGTGATTGCATCTGTCGCACAATGTTGCGCTTTTGTCAAAGCTGCAAAACGTTCGGCCATCCATGCATCATGTTCAGCATTTAATGGTGATTTAAAAAGCTGCGCCTGTTTTAAAACGCGAAGACGATAATCAACACCCGCATCAACATTTAAGACCACACAGTTTTTCTGAACCAACTCAATCGTCGGTAAAAAACGGTCACGATGGATACCATTTTTATATAAGCCATCTGGTGCAATATTGGATGTTGCAACCAATGTAATACCGCGTGCAAATAGTTTCTGAAATAAATCACTGAGAATCATTGCATCAGTGACATTTGAAACAAAAAATTCATCAAAACAAATGACCACAGCATCTTTATAAATCTGATCTGCAACGGTATCCAAAGGATTACGTTGCCCTGAAAGCTTATTGAGTTCACGGTGTACATGCTGCATAAAATGATGAAAATGCATACGAGTTTTACGCTTAAAAGGTAAAGCATCAAAAAACTGGTCCATCAACCATGTTTTACCTCGACCTACCCCACCCCACATATATACGCCTTGTGGTGCGGTGACTTTTCTAAAACGATGAAATATTTTTTTAGAAGATTTATAGCGTTGAATTAATTCTTGCCAAACTCGATCTAGCTCATAAACAGCTTGTGCTTGTGCTTCATCTGGCAAAAACTGACCAGATGCCAAAACTTCCGCATAACGTTCTTTTGGAGATAAAGGATTATAATTTGGGGGAGCAATATTTAAATCTGACATATTCTTCAATACTAATTTCGGCATTAACAATTATAACGAAGTTCATCAATCATGTGACATCACACGATTGTATAAATTGACTTCAATGACTTTATAAACTCACTCGGACTTTGGCCAAACCAACGTTTAAAGGCATGGTTAAATGCAGCAGGTTCCGAGTAACCCAGTAATTCAGAAATCATTTCGATTGAATATTTTTGATATTCAATCATTTTCAAAGCCTTATCTTTCATAATTTCCTCACGTATTTTTTTATAACTCGTTTCCTGCTGCTGTAATTGATATCTCAATGTACGTTCAGAAATATTCAACACTTTTGCTGTTTCTGTCATCGAAGGTATCACCATATGCTGTAATGCTAAATAATCTTTTACCCACTGCACAACACCCGATTTTTTATCTTGAATCATCAACCTTTTGAGCTCATCAAGACATTTTTGCTCATAATGTTCAAATAAAAATGGATTAAATGAAGGAACAGTCATCCTTAATATTTGAGCATCGAAACAAAAACACGCTTCTGACTGATTAAAAAGTACATTTTCACCATAAAATTCTCGATACAGCATAACATCAGTATCTTGATCTGGCATCATAAAAGGCAATTCAACTCGAACCTGCGGAAAATTAAGCTGCATTAATCCAAATAAGTCGCGAATGAATTTAAATGTCGCCGCCATCTCACATTGCACTAAAAATGCATTAAAGGTCATCTCTAATTGCACAGGTTTATAGACAATCACGACTTCATTTTGTCGATACTTAACCTCTAACTGTCCCGTTAAATGTGTAAAATGTCGATATTGAATTGCCTGATTTAAAGCAACCTGAATCGAAGGACTTGCCACCAATAATGTTAATAATGGGCCATAGCCAGCTAAAGTATAATATCGACCAACATTTAAACCATTTTTAGCTGCCAAATCCGCACATAAAATATGCAAAATATCTTTTTCTAAATTTGAATCTAGCACTGAAGTCGGATCAAGATTCCCCATTCGCAACCCGATACTGGTCAGTTTATCATCTAAGTCAATGCCTGCTTGATGCATTCCTTGAATCAAATAGACCAGACTTAGAATTGAACGTTTCATAATAAAAGATATTAAATTTTATTCATTTGTACTATATCTGATAGAATTTAGGAATTGCGGAAAAGATCATTTTTCAATAAAGATAAAGCTTTCAAATCATTTTAAACGATAATTTTAAAGCCGTGATGACAATTCAAAGGCATACAATACAGCCAATAGATGATGAGCGCTTTGCTAATACCATATTAACTCATGAAAACAAGACAAAAACCATCCGACCTTAATTTTTAGTAGGAAAAATATCACCATAAAGTCATGAAAATAACAGTTTGGAGCGACTATTCTAAGTTTTATCGTGCCTCTCTATGACAAAGATAAATTGACGTTTAAAAACAACAATAAAAAATCATTTCTGAGCAAATTTAATCAGTCATCCTTGGATAAGATGCTTAAGGATCATAACAACCCGCTGTACGTTTAAATATTTAGTCATCGAGTGAAATGATCAACCCATTAAAACATGACGATCACGAAATGGCACAAAAGAAGGAAAAATATAAAATCAAATTAAATCACGCTTAGTTTATGTGGTGAAACTCTACTAGAAATAATTAATCATATATGTGAATAATCTAATATTTCACATCGTTTATGCATGACCAAGATATACGCCAGATCATTTAGTTGACATAATAGTATGACTGTTCTGAGTTTATACTGTTGTTATGCAATCCGTTTGGTTAGTTTTTCAATTATTGATGTGTTTAGCATTGGGGTTCTTCGCTGCAAGACGTTTACCGATGAGGATAGAAAAACTGGCATTTCAAATTTTGCCATATTGTTCCTATCTTTTACTGTTCGTGATTGCATTTGAGTTTGCGCAAATTATTGACAGTATTACTCACCCGCAACTCATTCTAAAAACAGCACTGATATTGGCTTTATGTACCTCATTGGGAACATTAATTTTCTGTTATTTCTTATTCAAAAGTTTTGGCTTTAATCCTATACGCGGCCAAGTATCCATCACACTTTTTTTACAATCACTGCTTAATATTAGCTATACCTTGATCGTTTTAGCTTTGGGATATTTTCTTGCAGTGCTTTTACAACATGCTAACTTTAGCTTTGATATCAGTTCTTGGCCGTTATTATTATTTTTTATGTTTTTAATTGGCCTAGATTTGGCCTATTCTCCACTCGATAGATCCTGGATGAACTGGCGGATTTTATTGGTGCCTCTAGGGGCAATAATCGGTTCTATCCTCGGTGCATGTGTAAGTCTATTTTATCTGCCTAATATTGCGTTAAAAGATTTAATTATGCTCTCTCAAGGTTATGGTTTCTACTCCATGACCAGTATTGTCATTACCGAGTTACGTAATGCTGAATTGGGCAGTATTGCATTGATGAACGATTTATTTAGAGAGATTTTTGCGATCGTACTGATGTACATCATCGGATGGCGATATCCACGCTCTGTGATTGCATCAGCAGGTGCAACCTCCATGGATGCAACATTGCCCATGATTAAACAAGCATGTGGTAATGATTTTATTCCACATGCCATTGTCAGTGGTTTTATTCTTTCGCTACTTGCACCTATTTTAGTAAGTGTATTGGCTGCAGTATAAAATTTGAAAAATCAAAGATTTTTAGCTGAATTGACATTGATAACTTTATAAATTGCATGATTCATCTCTTGTGCTTGCAAACCTCTCATACCAGAGCATGCAAGCTCATCTCCCGCCAAAGCATGCAAGGTTACAATCTCATGTAAGCTGATACTGCTTTTAAACTGTGCTTTTAAACCCGCAATCATACCTGAAAGAATATCGCCCATCCCCCCCGTTCCCATTCCTGCATTCCCTGCAGTACAAATCCAGAGTTGTGTTTCCAGAATAAGACTTCCTGCACCCTTTAAGACCCAGTCACCCTGAAATTTATGTTTAAGCTGCCGAATTGCTTCAATCCGATTCCCTTCAATCTCACCTACAGTACACCCCAACAATTTAGCAGCCTCGCCAGGATGAGGAGTCAAATAACACTGTGGTGCTAATAACGTGACTGGATATTCAGCTAAAAACCATAATGCATCAGCATCTAGAACAATTTCAACAGCGGATGTAGAAATTTGGGGGAACCATGCCAAATAGTGTTGTTTAGCCCATAGATCACGCCCTAATCCCATCCCAAAAGCAACAGCATCGACATCGTGTATCAATTGATCAATGCTACACTGATCTAACACATCAATATCACGTAGCATAATATTGGGGGCACGCGCTAGAATAGCAGTATGATGTTTGGCATGGCAGACCACAGTCACCTTACCCGCGCCTGTTGCAAAAGCAGCTTCCGCAGCAAGAATAACTGCACCTCCCATATTTTCATGGCCACCAACAATCAATACATGACCATAGCTACCTTTATGTCCAAAAGCCTGACGTGGTGGCAAATCATTGACCATGGAAGTTAACGTTGCCAATACTTGTAGCTGATGATCCGGTGGAATTAACGCAATCGTTTCAATACATCCCGCATAAGCCTTACCTTTACCTGTAAATAGCCCAGCTTTAAGTGCTAATATCGTATAGGTAATATCTGCATGAATCGCACAAGGTAAAGGTTGACCTGTATCTGCTTGTAAGCCACTTGGCATATCAATTGCCACTTTAAACCCTGACTGCTGGTTAATCCGTGTAATAATATCTTGCCAAGCCTGATTTAATTCACGATTTAAACCAATACCAAATAAAGCATCAATATAACAATCATAATCTTGCTGAAAATCGAAACCGTCATAGATCAACACACCCTGTGCAACAGCGTCTAAATAGGCTTGATGAAGTTCATTTGATGTACGACGTATCGCAGCATAAATTGTGACAGAAAAGCCATATTGAGCGAGATACTTCGCCACTAAATAACCATCTCCTGCGTTATTACCCTGCCCACAACATACAGCTATTGTTTTAATATGATGCTGAGCACATTGTGCTAATAATCGTTGCGTAATCTGCCAAGCTGCTTGTTGCATTAATCCATAGGCACTATTTTGTGTTTGAAACCATCTTTGCTCCCATGCTTGAATATCTAAGCTATGATAAACTTGTTGATGCATTGTTATTTCCTTTTTATTTATTTATGACCAGTTCGAACCAATCTATGCAAAAAACTGATGTCAATCTGTTCGATGGCGAAGAAGCCAAAGCATGGATTAAAGCGCAAGCATTGGCTTTAGGATTTTCTGATTGTGTCATTGCTCGACCAGATGCTCAACACGAAATTCCGCGTTTAAAAGAATATTTAAAACGCGGCTATCATGCAGACATGAATTTTTTAACGGAAAACTTAGATAAGCGCGCAGATCCTAGACTTTTAGTTGCACATACTCAAAGTATCATTTGTGTCCGTATGAATTATTTAGTTGAAACCCCTAAACCCAGAAACATTCCTGATTTACCTAATCAAGGTATCATCGCTCGCTATGCACGTGGACGTGATTATCATAAAGTACTTCGTGGACGTTTAAAAATATTGGCCCATAAAATCAAAGAACGATATGGTGAATTTGAATCAAGGCCTTTTGCGGATTCTGCACCTATTTTTGAAAAATCACTGGCAGAAAGTGCGGGGATGGGATGGACAGGAAAACATACTTTATTAATTCATAAAAAAGCAGGTTCATTTTTTGTTTTGGGTGAACTATTTACCTCGTTAACATTACCCTTTGATACAGCAACAACACAACATTGTGGCTCATGTCATGCATGTCTTGACATTTGTCCAACGGGTGCAATTGTCGAACCTTATATGCTGGATGCTCGAAAATGTATAGCATACTTAACCATTGAATATAAAGGGATTATACCAGAAGAGTTACGTAAGCCAATAGGTAACCGGATTTTTGGTTGTGACGATTGCCAGTTAATTTGCCCATGGAATCGTTTTGCCCAAAAAACCACAGTTGAAGATTTCTATCCACGTCATCAACTTGATCAACTGACCTTACTCGAATTATGGCAATGGGATGAAAATCATTTTTTAAATAAAACAGAAGGCAGTCCTATCCGTCGCACAGGTTATCAAAGCTTTATGCGTAATATCGCCATTGGTTTAGGCAATGCAGCATATTCCAGCCTGATTATCTTAAAATTACAAGCACGACGGGAACAACATGATGAAATTGTGCAAGTCCATATTGATTGGGCTATACAGCAACAGCGTAGTAAGGCACCTATTATGGTATCAGAATAATTAAAAAATATGATTATCCAGAACTCAACAAAATTAGCAAAATAATGATTTTTTCATTACCTATTCAAAGCAAAACCAATATTTGAAATAAATAATATTGTAAGTAAATAGCAATAAAATAGGTTGATTTTGTAAACAATTAAACTATTTTATCAGAAAAATAATTTATCTTTTTTGATTGATGTTTTTGCAAAATTGATATAATTTGCCTTCACATCATAAATAATCAATGTAAAAATATTACTAAGTTTTACTCAATAAATTATGGACTTTTAAAATGAAAATAAAGAATGATTGGACCCGTGAAGAAATTCAACGTCTATATCAGCTTCCTTTCTTGGATCTGGTTTTTGAAGCACAACGTATTCACCGCGAAAACTTTGCTGCCAATACAATTCAAGTCAGTACCTTACTGTCTATAAAAACAGGGAAATGTCCAGAAGACTGTAAATATTGCTCACAATCTGCCCACTATGACTCAAAATTAGAAGCAGAAAAACGCATTGCTGTAGAAAAAGTAATCGATGAAGCTAAACAAGCTTTAGCACAAGGTTCGTCGCGTTTTTGTATGGGTGCTGCATGGCGTAATCCGCATGAACGAGATATGCCTTATGTGCTTGAAATGGTAAAAGAAGTTAAAAAATTAGGATTAGAAACCTGCATGACACTGGGTATGCTTAACCAATCTCAAGCAGCACGCCTAAAAGATGCCGGTTTAGATTACTATAATCATAATTTAGATACATCTAGAGAGTATTATTCACATATTATCAGCACACGTACATTTGATGATCGACTTGATACACTTGATCATGTTCGTAATGCAGGAATGAAAATTTGTAGTGGTGGTATTTTAGGATTAGGAGAAAGCCAAGAGGATCGTATTGGATTATTGCATGAGTTAGCAACCTTAGCGATTCATCCTGAATCTGTACCTATTAATATGTTGGTTCCTATTGAGGGTACCCCCTTACAAGATGTAGAAAAACTTGATGTAACGGAATGGATTCGTACCATCGCAGTGGCACGTATTCTTATGCCTAAGAGTTATATCCGACTTTCTGCTGGACGAGAGTCACTGAGTGATAGTGATCAAGCCTTAGCATTTATGGCTGGTGCCAATTCCTTTTTCTCAGGGGAAAAATTATTAACGACACCGAATGCGGGTGAAGGCAAAGATAAAGTCTTGCTTAAAAAACTAGGTTTACAAGTTGAGCCAGCAAAATTAACGATTCAAGAACTCAGTATTGACGCCATGAGTGCCTAATCAGCACCTATCTTAGATGATTAAAGCACTGTAAATATGCTATGACTACTGATTGATGATCATCTTAAATCTAATGGAATCATGATTTAACTGAATCATGATTCCAATTTAGATTATTTGGGTTAAGCAGAATTTGGAGATTTTTTATTGATCGCAAATGTAATCGCTAAAATAGCGTTATTTCAATTCAATACATTAATAGCGCATTACTGACGAAGTGTTTATTTTATCATTTCTTTTAGAAATACTTATGCTTAAAATACACATAAAATCATACATATAGCTTACATATTAATCCAAGTAAATGATTTTTTAATCTCTATAAATCTTTATAAATGATTGATTTTATATCACTCTATTTTGCATGAGATCACAGGATAATAATCGTTATTTTATTTAAGTATAAATGGGTTTAATTTCTCTAAATTTCAAGATAAAGCTACTATTAGCATAAAAAAATAAGTGTTTTTAGCACAGAGTATTCATTATTTATCCACGTCACTAATAGATTATATGTATAACAAAAGACCTCTCAACGATTAGTAAAGCTAATCGTTTTTGCCACATTGCTCCCAAAATGTGGCTTTTTTTATTATAGAACATCATATTTTACTTTCTAGCATAAAAAATATGGATTAATGGTTTTCTTTTTCAGAAAATACTGTTTAGGTATAATACCATCTTAAAACATCGTATATTGATGCAGCAAAATGATTAGCTTAAAATATTTTATTCAATAATACAGATACAAACAAACCAACATTATGCCTGATTAGAAAATGGACAAACATGAACGCTCTTTTTGAACATACTTTAACCATTTTTATGGCTTTTTTTGCGATTATGAATCCCATTGCAAATACAGCAGCTTTTGCTGGATTAACAGCCAATATGGATGCTGCCCAAAAGCAAGCGATTGCCTTAAAAGCCTTAATTATTACCTTTATTTTAATTTGTTTATTTGCATTACTTGGTCAAAAAATCTTTCATTTATTTGGTATTACCTTACCCGCACTTCGTATTACAGGTGGTATTTTAGTTTTTATTATTGGTTATCATATGCTGCAAGGTGCAACGTCAAACATTCACAAATCCAATCACCTTGATGATGATCGAGATATTGCAATTTCTCCACTCGCAGTACCATTATTGGCAGGACCAGGAACCATTGCCACAGCAATGAGCTATTCAACCAATGGAATATTGCAAGACTTAGTCACTATTGCCGTATTTTTTATTTTATGTGTGATTACATATATCTGCTTCCACTTTTCCAATCAAATCATCAATAAAATAGGACAAAGTGGTTTAAGTATTGTGACCAGATTAATGGGACTGATTCTCGCTGTGATTGGTACTCAAATGTTTATTGATGGCATACAAGGCGCCTTTAAATTTTAAAAAAACTGATAGTCAAACAAGTATCATCACCATACCATCAAATGCTATGAGGACATGTTCTACCCTCATACCTAATCTAATAATATTAGAGATTATCTTAAGCTTGCCTTTACTAGAAAAAAATCGGGCTCTTTTTTAACATTGCACGCTCACGAAGCGTATTTAAATATTTTTCAATACTGGGATGTGCTTTTATTTGGCCCATTTTAGACTGAAATAATAAATATGCTCCCAGATAAACATCAGCAGCAGTAAACTGTTCACCACATAAATAAGGAGATGCTTCGGTTAAAGTACGAATCAGTGCCTCATAAGCGGTGTCATAATGACCATATCCCACATACATCGAAGATTAACATGGCCTGATGATCAATTCAGTCTAAAAAACTGTTTGTATCAAACCATATGACTCTTCATCTCATTATCTGATGAATCATTGAGCTAATTAAATACCTCAATCACTCTAACAAACTAAAATAGAACGCCATTTTACTTGAACATGACGCTCTATTTTCTCAAGAAATCACTTGACCTTCTGCTTAATAGTCTTGAAGACTCAAGCTTTTAAATCACGCTTATCAATCCACAAAAATATGTCTCGTTTAAAATTTCCATTGCATAGAAATAGATGCATTAATTGGATCTCCAGGTTGAATCCACATTTCACTATAACTTTCGACATAATAAGTTTTATCAAATACGTTATTGATATTCAATTGATAACGATATCTATCATCTGGTTCATAATATGCATTTAAGTTAATGACTGTATAATCTGGCAATTCAAGATTTCCCTGATCATTTTGCGTGCCATTACGCTTTCCAACATAAATGGCATTCGCTCCAATCCCTGCACTACGGGCCCCCTGTGCCAATAAGGTATAATTCAGACTAAGGTTGACATTATTACGCGGAATACTATTTAAATAAGTCCCCTTAGCAATATAGGTGTCTTTGGTGATAATTGCATGCGTATAGGTATAGTTAAACCATAAGTCTATCTTTTCAGCCAGCTTCGTTTGAAAACTTAACTCTACACCTTGACTGGTTGCCTCACCAGCAGCGTATTGATAACTTGGATCATTTGGGTTAGTGGTCAATGCATTACGTTTTTTCATATAAAAAACAGCTAATCCAAGTAAACGATTATCTGCTGGTTGATATTTTGTTCCAGCTTCGTAACTTTCACCTTTTTCTGGTGCAAATACATGACCATTTATATCGGTTCCTGTATTTAATGCAAATGATCGTCCATAGTTACTATAAAAGGAAAGATTATCATTCAACTTATAATTAAGACCGACTCGTGGTGAAATCTCATTCAATGATTTATGAGAATAAATATTATTCAGGTAATTATCTAATTTTTGTTTAACATGATCCAAACGAGCACCAAATACAATACTCCACTGATCATTGAAGAACATGTGATCTTGTAAATTCAATGCAACATAATCTTGTACTTCATGGGTATTGCTAAATAATCCCATTTCTTTTGGATAATGGCCATATTGTGGATGATTGATATTAATCTGATTGATACAGTATCTTTTCGGATTAGAATATCCACCGTTAAGTTGTCCTGCACGGCCATTATCACAACGATATTGATGCTGATCAAAAACCAATCGACCCAGTTCTATACCAGCCAAAATCTCATGTTTGGCCCACGATGTATCCATCTGACCGAGAAGTTCAGCTTGTATCAACTGATCTGTTGTATGGGTATAACGCTGTCGTCGTTGTCGATTTAGTATTTCACCACCAGCCTCAAAACTGCGTGGCTCATTTGAACTTCCTGTAATTTTACCCTGCTTATAGCTAATCGCACTGTTGAGCATCCACTCATCACTCAATCTATGTCGTAAATGCAACTGATAAAATTGATCACTGACTTTATTTTGATCTGCTTCGGGCTCACCTGTATAGGTTTCTCTATCCATTAAAATTTGACCATGATAAGCACTAATACCACGATCAAACAATCCCTTCTGATGTGTAATTTCACTATCGAAGTAAAGTTCAGTCTGATCTGAAATCTTCCAACTGAGCTGTGGTGAAAAGAACCATCGATTACTATTCACATGATCTCTAAAACTCTTTTGATCTTCATGTGCAAGAGCAAATCGATACGCAATATCCGCATTAATTGGAGCAGTATATTCAAAACTTGTCCGGTACTTTTGATCTGTATCCGCACTAAAATATCCGATTCCTTGTGATTGCCATTGCGGTTTTTTGGCCGTAATATTCACTAAGCCCCCCATCTCACCACGACCATATAATGCTGTGGCTGGCCCTTTTAAAAATTCAATAGCTGCAATATTGACTATATCACGTGGTGCACTCAATCCACGGTTTACGGTTAAACCATTACGAATTACTGTAGCACTCATATTAGGATCACTACTAAAACCACGTATAGAGTAGTTATCCCAGAATCCACCACCATAATTATTTTGTGCATATACACCATTAACCAACTGAATCGCTTCATCAATCCGTTGTATATTTTGTCGTTGTATAATGGTTTCAGATAACATACTACGACTAAATGGAACATCAGTTATATCGTGTGCAAATTTTGTTGTAGCAGATGTGATGCTGTCACTTTCTTGTGGATCTGCTGCTTGTAACGTGATTGTTGAAAGCACATTGATGGATTGATTTTCTCCCCAGCTTAATGTTGCAAATAAGCAAAGCCCCAGCGAAAAAGAAATAACTGAAAATTGGTGTTGCATAGAATAGCCAAGTAAAGTAAAACATCATATATGCAATAATATAACATTACATCCATGGATTTTATAGTGATAATCTCATTGAAAGATTAACGATAATTATAGTAAGTAAATGAATAGGTTATAAATTAATCAGTATTTTCTATACACCATATATCAAATCAAATGCACATCATTGATATAGCATCTATAACCGATATCAGATTTACCTCAAATACAGATAAATCATTACAAGATGATGCTCTCCATCATTTGCCTATACGCTATTTCAAAGACAATCATCTATTTCATTTTGTAGAATACGCATCAATTGCTACTAATCGATATCCCTAAACTTAGTGAATTCAATCACAATTAAAAAGTCTTTTAATATCAAAAGGATCTATCTATATTAATTATGTTTTTTTATATGACAAAATTGTTTCACAATGATAAAAGTATTTTACTTTATTACACTTATATTTTAAAAAATACTAAACTCACTAATAAAAATCGATATTTACTCGTATATGTCGTCATTAAAACTGTAATACAAAACATATGCTTTATAACAAAAAAGCGCCTTTCTTTAAATTAAGGAAATATTATGGCAGCAACAAATTCATCAGTCAGCGCAGCTGGTGATCCTGCAAACAAAAAGCAGTCATCAGATGAGCAAAAGAAAAATGATTCCAAAACTTTAGATGCCCAGGCTATTCAACAAAAATTACAGGAGCTCAAAACGATTCCTCAAGGTCTAACCAGCACTGAAGCACAACAACGCCTCACGCAATATGGCCCGAATAGTATTGAAGCACATACCGAAAGTAAATGGAAAAAGCTACTTGGATACTTTTGGGGTCCTATTCCTTGGATGATTGAGGTAGCTGCACTCATCTCATTATTTCGTCAAGATTGGCCAGACTTTGCCGTGATTACACTACTATTGCTCTATAATGCAATTGTTGGATTTTGGCAAGACAATAAAGCAGCCAATGCACTGGCTGCCCTCAAACAAGGACTGGCAGCTAAAGCACATGTCTTACGTGATGGTAAATGGCTCTCTGTAGATGCAGCGCAAGTAGTGCCCGGTGATATCGTGACTATTGCAGAAGGCCAAATTCTACCAGCCGATCTGATATTACTTTCTGGCAAATATCTTTCTGTCGATCAAGCTGCACTGACCGGAGAGTCTTTACCCGTATCAAGGGGTGTCGGTGACACTGTATTCTCTGGCTCAATTGCACGACAAGGTTCTATGACTGGTGTCGTCGTTGCGACAGGTAATAATACTTTCTTTGGCCACACTGCTCAACTGGTTGCAACTGCAGGAAGTAAATCTCATGCTGAAGAAGCCGTACTCAAAATTGGTGACTTCTTAATTATTTTAGCTGTAAGCTTGGCCGTAATTTTAATTGGCGTACAAGTTTACCGTGATATTGTCACTGTTGGACATTGGGAATGGAGTGAAGCTGGAGCGATCGCCCAATTTGTTCTGGTGTTATTGGTTGCATCTGTTCCTGTGGCCATGCCTGCGGTAATGTCTGTTACCAAGGCGCTCGGTGCAATTACGCTATCTAAACAAAAAGCGATTGTTTCTCGTCTTTCCGCAATTGAAGAGCTTGCCGGCGTTGATGTGTTATGTTCAGATAAAACTGGTACACTTACCCTCAATCAACTGACCTTACAACAACCAATTGCTTTTAATCATACTTCAGATGACGATCTTATTTTAGCAGCGTGTTTGGCCAGTCAAAAACAAAGTACTGATGCAATTGATCTGGCTGTTTTCAAAGGGCTTAAAGATCCAAAACAATTAGATCAATATAAAGCAGTTGATTTTATTCCATTTGATCCCGTCAGTAAAAAAACTGTCGGTATTGTTAGCGATACAAGCGGCAAAAAAATACAATTTGCCAAAGGTGCACCGCAAGTCATTGGTCAGCTTTGTGGCTTAGGTGAACAAGCAACAACGGATGCAACATCGAAGCAATATTATGATCAAGTTGATCAACTTGCTGCGCATGGTACACGGGCTTTAGGTGTCGCACGTTCCGATGATGAAGGAAAAACTTGGTCATTATTGGGAATTTTGGCCTTACTAGATCCGCCACGTCCTGATGCCAAAGAAACCATTGCACAAGCTAAAAAACTGGGATTATCTGTAAAAATGGTGACTGGTGATGATGTCGCAATTGGTGCAGAAATCTCACGTCAATTGGGTCTTGGTCAACATCTCCTCAATGCCAGTGATGTATTTAAAGATAATCAAGATCCAAATAATATCAGTATTGATACTGCGCGTATGGTTGAAAGTGCTGATGGTTTTGGACGTGTATTCCCTAAACATAAATATGAAATTGTCAAAGCATTACAACAACGTGGTCACATTGTCGCTATGACGGGTGATGGTGTAAATGATGCACCAGCACTGAAACAGGCTGACTGTGGTATCGCAGTGAGTGGTGCAACGGATGCGGCTCGATCTGCTGCAGCAATTATTTTGACCGCACCAGGACTATCAACCATTATTAGCGCCATTATGGAGTCTCGCCGCATTTTTGAACGTATTACATCATACGTTTATTATCGTGTGGCAATGACGATGGCAATTATGTGTGTAGTGGTTTTATCGTATATTATTTTTGACTTACAACCCTTAACTGCCATTATGATTGTGGTGCTGGCTTTATTGGATGATATTCCCATCATGACGATTGCCTATGACAATGTCAGCGTCAACCAAGAACCTGTGCGCTGGAATATGCATCAAATTATTTCGTTCTCATCTGTGATGGGAATCATTGGCTTAGCACAAAGTTTTGGTATGGTATTGCTCTGTAAATATTGGATGAATAATGCTGAATTAATGCATCGTATCGCCATGAGTGTTGATCACTTACAAACTATGGTATTTTTGCAGTTAGCAGCAGGAGGTCAATTATTAATCTTTGTAGTTCGTAATCGTGGCTCTTTATTTGCTCAGCCCTTACCCAATTCTAAATTAATACTGGCCATCATACTTACACAGATTGTGGCTATTTTACTCTGTACTTTTGGCATTTTTGTTCCAGCCTTACCATTAGAACTCATTGGTGTTGTTTGGATTTACGTGATTATTTGGCTCATTCTTGCCAATCTCATTAAAATCGGCTACTACAAATTTATGTATCGTCGTACACCGACAGCATCATCTTAATTTGAGTTGAATATCTTATTCATAAGATATTCAACTTTAAAAATAAATCGAATATTTAACCGATCAGGGTGAAGTAAATTTTTTAGATGATAAATATCTCTTTACCTTAAAAATAATAGAGCTATTTCAACTATATAACAGCTTAACCTTCACAACATTAAACAGAATAAGAGTATTTAAATTATGAACTTATATGAACAACTGATTGTATCACCTGACAGCAAAATTAAACTCAAAAAAGTAGATCCAGCTTTTCATGGGGACTATAAGAATGAAAAAGAAGCCGAGGAAGTACTGGCAAAACATATGGCAAAAATTAGCGAATTACAGCGTAAATTATATGGTGAAAAAAAGCATGCTTTACTGATTGTGCTTCAAGGTATTGATGCTGCTGGAAAAGATGGTACTTGCTGGCATGTTGTGCGGTCAATGAACCCTCAAGGCACTTCAGTACATGGATTTAAGCAACCAACACCCGAAGAAAAATTACATGACTTTTTATGGCGAGTACATCCACATGCCCCTGGTTTAGGTGAGGTTTCTATTTTTAATCGCTCACACTATGAAGATGTACTTGTACAACGTGTACATAATATGGTGCCTAAAAAAGTATGGTCACAACGCTATGACTATATTAATAATTTTGAACAACTTCTCCATGCTAGTGGCGTAACAATTTTAAAATTTTTCTTATATATTAGTCCTGAAGAACAACTAGAACGTTTTAAACAACGCCTAGATGATCCAGCACGCCAATGGAAAATTAGTAATTCAGACTATACTGAGCGTCAATACTGGGATCAATATATCGAAGCCTATGAAGCTGTGCTACAAAAATGCTCTCCAAAACATGCACCTTGGTTTATTATCCCATCCAATCACAAATGGTTTCGCAACTTAGCTGTTTCTGAAATTATTGTAAAAACGTTAGAAGACATGAAATTAAAACTGCCTGAACCTGAAGTTGATTTGGCAGAAATTCGTAAAGAATATCATGCGGATAAAAAAGAAAAACTTAAATAAAAATAGGATTGATGACTCAATCATATTTTTGATGTAACAACATCTGAGAGGCCAAGAGATATCATCTTGCAATCCATAAGATACATCATTGGTCATCTCGGAATCTAAAGATATTTTTATCTCTGTATAAAGGCAAAACCAATGAATATGACCCTCATAATTTTTCTTTTGGTCTATCTTGCCATGGGGCTAGGCAAATTGCCTGGATTTAAAGTTGATCGTACAGGTGCCGCTATTGTTGGTGCTTTAGCCATGCTGGCAATCGGCAAGATCTCTGCACAAGCAGCATGGAATTCGATTAGTTACCAAACTATCAGCCTCCTATTTGGTTTAATGGTCGTCTCTGGTGCTTTCGCTGTTTCAGGATTCTATGCCTGGGCAGCCAATAAAGTGGCAAATCTTAATATTAGCCCATCAAAGTTACTGGCTGTATTTATTATTGTCAGTGGCATACTTTCGGCAATTTTAACCAATGATGTCGTTGTCGTTGCCATGACTCCGCTGTTAGTTTCTATTACACTTGCACGTGGTTTAAACCCTATTCCCTTTTTATTGGGCTTTTGTTTTGCAGCGAATGCCGGTTCTGTGGGGACATTGATTGGTAGTCCACAAAATATGATTGCCGCTCAAGCACTCAATGTATCATTTATTGAATTATTAAAAGTCGCAGGTCTTCCTGCTGTTATTTCCCTTGTGATTGTATGGGGAATTTTATCTTATATGTTTAAAGATAAATGGACCATCAAAAAGACCGCAACGGTTAGTCAATCCACGATGGTTCAACCTGAATTAGATATTGCAGAAACCATAAAAGCTTTTATTGTTACTGTGGGGACAGTAATCCTTTTTATTATTAATATTTGGCCACAAGAAATTGTTGCTCTCACCGCTGCGGGCATTTTACTGTTAAACCGTAAAGTAGCATCTGATGACGTGCTCAAGCAAGTAGATGGTAATTTGTTATTATTAATTATGGGACTTTTTATTGTCAATGCTGCTATGGCAACCACTGGATTACCACAAGCATTATTACACGATTTAAATCATATGGGATTAGATTTAAATCATCCTTTATCATTATTTATTACCAGTGCAGCGCTCAGTAATATTGTTGGTAATAATCCGGCAGTAATGCTATTGGTACCTTATCTTCAAGCAGGTGCAAGCAATGCTGATGCACTTTGCGCTGCCTTGGCATTGGGTACCGGCTTTTCCAGTAATATGGTCATTTTTGGTAGTTTGGCAGGTATCGTCGTCGTTGAACAAGCCAAAAGATGTGGAATTCAAATTTCATTTATGGATTATGCCAAAGCAGGAGTTCCTGTTTCTTTTGCCTGTTTATTTTTATCGGCATTTTGGGTCTATTTTCTTTAAAAATTAATCTACTTATGCATATCGCCACTGTATAGATGATATATGTGGCGAATATTGAAATTAATATGAGTTTGGTACAAAAATGCTGATCAAGAAACTAAATATTTAAGTTATCTTTAAATGATTAAAAACTGATTTTTCTCAAATATCAATTGATATCCAGCTTAAAGTATTGTTCTGTTTAATCAAAAACGTTAGCTAGATATTTAACAATACATCTAGATTAAATTAACTTAATTTTTATTAAAAAGAAGTATCTCTAATTTTTACATAATTCACTATCTTAAAGATAATAAATTCTATTTACTGATCTGGCTGTGATTAAAACTAGATGGCAATAAAATTAAAAACCATCATTATTTTATTCATTTAAATAAAAAAGTTATACCCTCAATGCTGATTAATTTAAGGATAGATATGAAAACAACACAAGATCACCGTAGTATTCAAATCTTAGGTTGGATAGCAACAGCTATGGCCATTGGTATGTATGTCTCTTATATACCACAAATAATTAATAACCTCAATGGGATAAAAGCAAGTCCTGTTCAACCTCTAGTTGCAGCACTTAGTTGTACTTTATGGGTTATTTATGGCTTAAAACGTAAAGACTATCCTATTGCTGCTGCTAATATTCCGGGTATTATTTTTGGTATTCTCACATTTTTAACTGCCTTATAATCAATCATCTCAATTAAAACCTATATTTTATTATATTTATAGATCATCTAATAATGATTAAAATTGGCTTAAAATCAATTCTAAACGACAATTATTTTAAATATTTAAAGATATAATATCAAATATTACTGAATAGTGTGAGACTGAAATTTCTACAATATAAAAGCAGTAATAAATTAAGATAATAATAAACAAGAGGTTAATATTTTAACCTCTTGTTATAATTAAAAAGAGATTAAGATTTAAAGTTATCTTTTAGAAAGCTAAAGACATCTGATGATTTCCCTTCTAAAATTGCTTTAGTACTATATAGCGCCATACTGGTGACATTTTCAGTCATAATGACTGGCGGTACAATTAACTCGTTTGGACTGGTTTTGACATTTAACAATGCCGGACCTTCACTCGCCAAACATGCTTTTACTGCAGCATCTAAGTCTTTACCATGCTCAACAGTTTGTGCATAAAAACCCATTGCTTGTGCAATCATGGTGAGATCACCATTATGTAAGTCAGTATAACGGTTAATTAACCCTTCGCCTTTTTGCTCCAGTTCTACAAAATCAAGTGCACCATTATTTAAAACAAATATTTTAATAGGTAGTTTTTCTTGATGCGCGGTCAGTAAATCGCCAAGTAACATGGTCAAACCACCATCCCCCGAAATAGAGATGACTTGGCGATCAGGAAATGCTTTTTGTAAACCTAATGCTTGCGGCATGGCATTGGCCATCGTACCGTGCTTTAAACTGGTCAATGTACGACGCTTACCATTGACATGAATATGACGACACATCCATACCATGGCAGAACCGACATCTGCAGTAAACATAGCATCATCTGTTGCATACTCATCAATCAGCTCAACTAAATACTGTGGATGAATGGCTCCATGATGTTCAATCATGGCACGAGCATCTAACTTATGAATCGATTGACAATACAGATTGACATATTTTTCTAAGAAATCTCGATGATCGCGCTGTTGTAATTTAGGGAGCAATGCTGTGATTGTTGCTTTAACATCACCGACTGCGCCAAATTTAATCGGATGACGTAAGCCAAGCTGAGTGACATCATGATCAATTTGAATAATATTGGCATGCTCGGGATAGAATTGTGACCACGCAAACCCACAGCCCAAAAGCAATAAAGTATCGCACTCTTTAATCATTTCAAAAGCGCCTTTATTACCAAACATACCCGTCATGCCAACATTATAGGGATTTTGATATTCTACAAAATCTTTAGCACGTGAGGTATGTGCAATTGGTGCTTTTAATTTTTCTGCCAGTTGCAGTAGTTCATCATGAGCATATTGACAGCCTATACCCGCATAAATACCGATCTTTTTCCCTTGTTCAATTAAGGTTGCTATTTGATCCAGTTCATGTTCATTTGGATGAATTACAGGTTGAGCAGTCCATACGCGTATACCCGTATGATCTTCCACCATCGCTTTACTTACATCAACAGGTAACACAATCACAGCCACACCTTTTTTATTGATTGCGGCCTGTGCTGCCTGAGTAAAAACGCGCCTTGCTTGACGAGGATCAGTTAATTGCTGACAAAAAACAGAGCATTCTTTATAGAGTGAAACCACATCTACTTCTTGAGGAAAACCAGTTCCCAAACTTTCACTGGGCAATTGACTTGCAATTAAAATTACAGGAGCATTATTACGATGTGCTTCAAATATGCCATTAATAAAATGTAAGCTGCCTGGTCCACACGAACCAGCACATGCGGTTAAACGATCAGCAAACAATGCTTCTGCACCTGCTGCAAATGCGCCAGCTTCTTCATGACGCATATGTACCCATTGAATTGAACTTTGATAAATAGCTTCAGTAACAAAGTTCAGGGTATCGCCAACAATACCGTAACAATGCTGTACACCTGCCTGTTCTAATACATCGACTAAAATATCAGATACTCTTTTTTGTTGCGTCATTTTTATTCCTCATTTTATTGCTATTAAAATTAAAAATTTTAAAGATATAATGAATTTTTCACTTGATTCATCACGTATAAAATAAATCAAAATTAATTTAAATAGAATTAAATATAATCATTAAGCCATTTAATTCATATTAAAAACACATGCTTATACTAGCTAAATCCATACATTATTATTGAAATTTTATGTAATTAGCCTCAATAATATTTAAGTAGAAATACTTCTAGGATTACTTCATTATTTTGAGGATCAACAAAATCATATATTGATTTGATTCGCATTAAACACGGCAACAATACCGAATTTATATTATTGAAAAGCATATTCCAATTGCTGTATTAACTGTTGATTAATTTTAGCTTGACCAGATTGCCACTGCAAAATCTGTTGCTGAGTTAGCATGGTTTGGCCATCCGATGCACTTAAAAAGCGCTTAAAATGACTTTGATAATCATAAGCCGAAATATCACCTGTAATGTCAGCAGCAATTAATTGACCGTGACAGGCCTGAATCAACTGCTCAAGATGATGGTACAAAAACTGACCTTGATCCCAATTGGTACGCACCTCCTGAACGGAAAGTACATCTTTATCTATGGAAAGATAACGTGGATAAGACAATGTTTCTAATTGCGTTAAAAATGTATTCAACAATGCATCCGCAGTATCAAATTGATGCCAGTTTTTGCCAGCACCAATCCATTTGGTCCAAGAAGCATCTTGACCAATACTCCAATAATGTAGTTTTCCTTGCCTTAAAGGCGCCCAGTGATTTTCCCATGCATGTTTTAAACTGATATCTGCAGAACAAATTCCAAGTACATCGATACGTTTAATATGGGGCAATCGACTAGCCCAATATACCCAAGAGCCGCAATGAATACCAAAAGGATAACGCATATTATCTGGATGATTATCACAAATAATTAAATGAAGCGGTGTAGATAGTCTGGACAATAATAATTGAGTCACATGATGATAATCACCACTCCCCATCAGCACGCATCCCAATTGATCAAATGCAGGTAATTGTTGATGAAGATACTGAGCTAAATGTCTAAATTTTTTCCAAGAACAGCCAAAACGAATCGCCTCTTGCCATGTTTGCAAGTCAATAACTTGAGCTTTATCCATTAAACCTGTTGAGGTATCAAAATTTAATACGACATGAGTACGCTGCATCTTTGATTTACCTTAATAATTGATGGGTTATCATTTACTGTCTCATATAGTGAATATTAGGACTGAACTTGATTTTTTGCAGGGATATTGCACAACATCACCATTTAATTTTTTTGTTGTTGCCAGTGTAAATCAGCTTCAAATAAATGCTTCAATGGTCGAAGCAACGTATTTAAAATAGGCGATCTAATCCAGACCAAATGCTGTGTAAAGGTAAATTGTGCACCGAGCTGGGCCTTAACTTCAGGATCAGTCCATCCCGCAACATAATATTTAAGCTGATGCTGTAAAGCATAATCTAAATTAACAAACCAGCTAATAAAATAAAGATTATGTTCTTTCGCAAGTGGATAATTCATTCCAATATATTTATCAATTAATTTATCACCATATTGATAACAAATATTATAGCCGACTAATATATCCTGATCCCAATAACAGAAAACACAGCCTCCGCTCTGAGAATCTTGTAAAATTTCATCAAAAAATTCAGCAGTCAATAAATCAAAATGAATTTCACTTTGCTGATATACCGCAAAATATAAAGCATAAAGCTGCTGTCGAAAAGAAAAATCGTCGAATACTGTCGCACCTGTTTTTAGGCATTCAACACGTAAATTGGCTAGACTTTTTAATTTTCTTTTTAAATTTTTTCTACGTTGCTTTGAAAAGCGTGCCAGATAGTCATCACGATGACTAAAATCTAAATGGACATATGCTAAAGCTTGACCTTGTACAACAAAAAAATCTTGCTGTTGAGCAGCTTTAATCAAAGCAGCACTATAATCATTTTCTGCTTGAGACAATAAAGGCGATTGGATAGGCAAATCTTTAATGATCGTTAAACGCTGCTTTTTCCCCAAAATTTTAAATGTTTCTACAGCCTTTTCCGGACTCATTTTGCTCAGCAAAGGCGTATATTCAGAAACAGTTGTACCAATAAAACAGGTTGGAAAGTGTAATATTTTTTCCCATTGTGTATACGCATACAACGATTGTATTTTTTTCCTTGCTGAACCATCTAATGTGGTCAGCAAGTTAAATGACATATAAAAACATGGTATTTGAGCTGATAAATTCAGCTCAAAATCATAAGGTGGATGCTTTAGAAATGCCTCCACCAAATTTTGTGGTTCCAACTGGTTAAAAAAGGTAGACATTATTTCAGACTATCACTGTTGTTTGGCACGTGTTAATAATTGATCTAACAATACCAACGCTTGATCAATTTCAGCACGTGAAATTTCAAGAGATGGTGCAAAGGTAATCACATTTTTATAATAGCCCCCGACATCCAGTACCAAGCCACATTTTTTACCTTGATATTGCAAATCGCCAGATAAACCAATATCCACCATTTTATCAAGTAACGCTTTATTCGGCGTAAAGCCATCCGCTTGACAAATTTCAGCACGTAATGCCAAACCAAGACCATCGACATCACCAATTTCCACATGGCGACGTTGTAACTCTTTTAGACCGTCTAGAAAATAAGCACCACTTTGCATAATTTGTTGCTCATAATCTTTCTCAGCCAACATCGTCATTACTTCTAAACCCACCGCTGTACCAAGAGGATTTGATGCAAAGGTCGAATGTGTTGAGCCAACAGGAAAGACTTCAGGATTGATCATTGCTTCTTTGGCCCAAAGTCCTGCTAAAGGATTTAAGCCATTGGTCAGTGCCTTACCAAAGACCAAAACATCAGGTGTAATGTCAAAATGTTCAAATGACCAAAGCTTTCCTGTCCGATAAAAGCCCATTTGAATTTCATCGATGACCAATAAAATACCATGCTCATCGAGCACTTTTTTTAATCCTGTATAAAAATTCTTAGGTGGAATAACATAGCCTCCCGTCCCTTGAATGGTCTCAATATAAAATGCAGCAAACTCACTTTCTCTAACTTTTGGATCCCAAACACCATGGTATTCATTTTCAAAAAGACGTGCAAATTCAGCAATTAATTTATCTGCATACTCCTCAGCAGTCATACCTTTAGGACGACGAAATGGATATGGAAACGGGATAAATTGAGCACGATCACCAAAATGACCATAACGACGACGATAGCGATAACTCGACGTAATCGATGATGCAGCTAAAGTACGACCATGATATCCACCCTCAAAGGCAAACATACGACTTTTGCCTTTACAGAAGTTACGGACTAATTTTAATGAATCTTCAATGGCTTGTGAACCGCCTACATTATAGTGAATACGGCCTTTTATCCCAGTTTTTTGCAGTATATCTTCTGCAATCACCTTACTTAACTCAATTTTTGTGGGATGTAAGTACTGACTGGCAATTTGTGGCAGTTGATGAATTTGTTGAATTAATGCGTGGTCTAATCGTGAATTTTTATAACCAAAATTAACTGCAGAATACCACATCTGTAAATCTAAATATTCAACTCCCTGATCATCATAAAGATAGCTCCCTTGGCAATTGGTAAAAATTTTAGGTGGATTAACATAATGCACTGTATCGCCATGTGAACAGTACTTTGCTTCATCATCCAATAACTGAGGGATATTAATTGACATGATTATTTAACCTTCATTTTCATCATATTTTATAGGTTTTACAACCTATTGATTATTAATAATTTATTAAAAATATTTAATGTATTAAAATCAATTTTTCATTATTTATATAACAAAATTTATTTTATACGATAAATTTATAGATACAACTGATGCTATCAAAATAATTCATTTTTTCACATAATACCAGATTATAATAAACTCAGATATTATACTCCAATCAAAAATGATATAAAAAACCGATGATCGCTGTAATATCAAAACGCTTATTAACTAAAGGACTAGAATATAACTCATTACTCATATAATTAATCTCTATTCCAGACGTAATATCAAACTTATGATTCAATCTATAAGTGCTATTTATAGATATATAAGGTTCAAAAGCAGATTTTGCCTGATAAACAGCTAAATGAGTTTTTTGTGCCTCTACATGAGTGACGCCATAATAGTATTGATTATAAGATGAATTATTCCAATTTATACCGAATTCAGGATACCATGTCCAGCGCCCTTGTTGCAATTCTGCCAAATAAGCAGCCGTTATGACTGTACCTTTATTACGATTTAATATATCAGAACCTATTTGTAATTTAAAACCACCATAAGGCGTTATTCTCATATAACTGGCGCCCGCCATAACAGACCATTTACGTTTATTTAAATGACGATCATGATCATCTGGATCATAACTAGAACTATCATAATAAGTATTAATACGGAGCTGATTTTTCTCATCTTGATAAAGATAAGCTCCAACCTCATCACTTTCTATATATAACAATGAGTTATCATAAAAAATAGTCGGCATGATACTCAGTTTTGGATCTTGAACATCAGGATTATAGGCTTCAAAATTAATATTTAATGTTGCACCAGCACTAATATTTGTATGCTGGTCAGATGATGCATGAACAGAAGATGAAGAAAATAAAATCAATAAAAAAATATAGAAAATAAAGCCAGTTTCCCCACATCTAATATTATTTCGTTTTGTTAAATACTTCATATATTTTCCATTTAAATCAAAATGAATCACTATTTTTAATCACCTATCAATATCATCTGTAATCTAATTATTAATAATTAAGTCAATTGAAAAATAAATTTACATTATAAGAATTCGCTTTATATAGCATAAACTTATTCTATTTTTATTATTTTATGATGATATCAAATATTATCACCAATAATATATGGTGCAATTAAATAATTTGATTATTTTTAAAAAATTTGCTAAATTCTATTCTAGATAGAACTACAACAAAGATTATACACTGTGTAAAATTTGTAACAACTAGGCTACATTTTTCTTCATCATTAAAAAATAAGATTAAAATAAATATTATATTTAACCCATTTTTGACAGCCTAAATACAATAATACTTTTGTGAGAACCCAATGTTGGTAACTAATTCCCTACTTTCCCCAATTTTTTCCCAAAAACCATTACATATTTTTTGTGATTTTGATGGCACTATCAGCTTAAATGATACAACAGATCAACTTTTACACCAATTTGCTCAGCATGGATGGGTAGAAATCGAACAACAATGGCAACACGGTTTAATCGGTTCTAAACTTTGTATGAAAAAACAAGTTGAACTTTTAAATATGTCTATTGAAGAGCTACACCATTGTCTTGATCAACTTGAATTAGACCTCACTTTTTTGGATCTTGTACAGTTTTGCAATAGTCATCAGATTCCTTTAACCATTGTTAGTGATGGACTTGATCAGGTTATTTACTACTTATTGAAACGTTATCAATTGGAATACTTGCCAGTGATCGCAAATCGATTAATTCAAATTTCATCACGTCAATGGACACTTGAATTTCCATATGAAAATCCACGTTGTCTTTATCAAAGTGGTACATGTAAATGCCAACAGGCAGCACAACAGTTACATCAAAATATTATCCTAATTGGTGATGGACGTTCAGATTTCTGTTTGGCGGGCAATGCGCATTATGTATTTGCAAAAAAATCATTAATTCAGCACTGTGAACAACAAGGTATTTCCTTTCAACCTATTTATACATTGGGTGATGCTGTTCACTATTTAGAAAATTTTGTTCTTTCAGGTACTGTCACATCATGATTCAAGATCATTCTTTTTTTCTAAAAGGCAACCATATTGGTATCCTATTAATTCATGGTTTGACAGGTACCCCAAATGAAGTTCGTGGTATTGCCCGACAATTTAATCAAGCAGGCTATAGTGTTTATGGCGTACAATTGGCTGGTCATTGTGGCGATATTGATGATTTAATTAAAACGAATTGGCAAGATTGGTACGCGAGTGTCTGTACTGCAGCGAGAGCCCTAAGACAAGAAACAACACAAATATTTGTCGCTGGACTCTCTATGGGTGCTCTGCTTGCTCTGAAATATGCATCTGAACACCATGTTAATGGTGTAATTAGCTATAGTCCCACTTTTAAATATAATGGCTGGAGTGTTCCCACTTGGTCCAAATTAATCGGGCCCGTTGGATTACCTATTGTGTCAAAAATCAATCGTTTTAAACACACAACGTTTGATGAAGCCGAACCATATGGTATTAAAAATAAAAGTCTGCGTGATCGTATTGTCAATGCGATGAATAGCGATGATAGTAGTGTTGCAGGATTACCTGGCAATCCTTGGTATTCACTTTATGAATTACAAAAACTATCTCGTGATGTACGCAAGCATCTTCGTCAAATTACGGCACCTTGTCTCTGTTTGCATGCTTTTGATGATGATATTGCACATCGTAAAAACTCTGAAATGATTTATAGCCATATTCGTGGTCCCAAACGCTTGATCTGGTTATATAACAGCTATCATATGATCACCATTGATAATGATCGTAAACAAGTGATTAATGAATCACTTCAATTCATCGAAGATTTTTCTTCAATCACAAAAGTATCTGCCTAAATGAGCCCTATCGTTATTACTGTCTGGTTTATCACCATTGTGGTTGATACTGTGGGACAACTCGCATTTAAAGCCGCAGCAACAGAAAACTTAAACCACTCTGGTTTAGCCCATTGGCAATATATGGCAAAACGACCTTGGTTATGGGTGGGCATATTCAGCTATATTCTCGAGTTTATTGTATGGCTGGCATTTTTATCTTTTGTTCCCCTTTCTAACGGCGTCATGCTAGGAAGTATTAATATTGTCGTCATCATGATTGCTGGCCGTTTATTCTTTCATGAAAAAATTACTAAAAATCGGCTGATCGGGGTTATTTTAATTACACTTGGCGTCATGGTGGTTGGGGTTGGTGGATGAGATATTTTTATATTATTGGTTTCTTGGTCCTGATATGCTTTGATACCTTGGCACAAATTAGCTTTAAATATGCATCCATCTATGCACTTCCAGTCACCTTTGACTTACCATGGCTAATACGTATTTTTAGTCATCCTTGGATTTATGGTGCTTTTATTGGTTATATTGGAGCATTTTTTACCTGGATGACCTTATTGCGTCATGCACCAGTAGGACCAGCCTTTGCAGCCTCACACTTAGAAATTATTAGCGTAACTTTATTGTCTATTTGGCTATTTCATGAACCATTGACCTTAAGCAAAATCATTGGTGCAATACTTATTTTAGCGGGCGTAATGTTTTTAGCTAAATCAGAATCTGCTGAAGTATCACCACATTCAATAGATTAAATTTAGGGTCATTCATCATGTATTATGAAATTCCGCCCACTGCTGGTTTAGCCCCCCAATTTCAGGATCTATATGATTCTCCTGATCTGGCTTTAAATCAAAAAATTGCTCAATTATTGAATATTCCCATACCGGCATTAACCTGCTCTGGTACCGTTGCTCTGATCTTAAGTCTCGAAGTATTACAACAGCGTTGTCCTCATAGAAATCAAGTGATCATTCCAGCTTGGACATGTCCATTAGTGGTACTCGCTGTGGAAAAAATCGGCTTAGTACCTGTGCTTTGTGATCTGAGCTTGGCAGATTATGTCATGGATGAAATGCAGTTAGTATCACTTGTCAATAATAATACCTTGGCCATTATTGTCACACACTATGCTGGTCTGGTTTATCCTTTTGAGCAAATACAAACACTGGCTAAAAATGTCGGTTGTTATATTATTGAAGATGCCGCTCAAGCACTTGGTGCACAAGATAAAGGACAAAGTGTCGGTTTACGAGGTGACATTGGTTTTTTTAGCTTGGCCTTTGGGAAAGGCTTAACCAGTGCTGAAGGTGGGCTAGTTTTCAGCCGACATTCGGCGCTACATCAAGAATTACACGATAAAGCACAACAACTGCCACAACTTTTTTTATGGGAATTAAAACGTTGTTTTGAATTAATCGGATACTATCTTTTTTATCATCCACTCTCGCTCACATTATTGTATGGTTATCCACGACGTAAATCACTCGATCGACATGATGAAATTGCGGCAGTTGGTGATGATTTTGGACCAGCGGATATTCCCATTCATCAGCTCGGTAGATGGCGTAGCCAAGTGGCTGCTAACGCAGCCGAAAGACTACCTGATTACTGGCAAAAATTACGTCAACAAGCCCATCAACGTATTGCACAATTACGTCAGCTTTCTTATTTAAAAGTTTTTTGTGAAGCGCCGCATACACAAAGTAATTTTCCATTTCTGTTGATTATTGTTTACAATTCACATTTATGTAAAAAAATCCTCAATGAATTATGGCGCAGTCATTTGGGCGTAACCAAACTATTTGTCCATGCGATTGCTGATTATCCACATTTAGCACATATCAAGGCCGTAACACCAAATGCGGTACAGTTTGCCGCATCGAGCTTCACGATCAGTAACTCTCTATGGCTAGATGATGAGAAGTTTTCTATGATTCTCAATGTTTTAAAAAAATATGATCTGCAAGATTAATTTTGGTTATGTTGCTTGTCATTATGCTTTGCATCCCTTTCATTTTGCGTAAAACGGTTGACAACTGAGGTTAAATACACCGTAAAAATTGGAAAAGCTGTCATGCCTGTTCCAGCCAGTACGATAGTTAATATTCGCCCGATGTCCGTAACTGGAATAATATTCGGCCCTAAGGTCGTCACCGTCATCCCAGCCCACCACAGTGCATCTTTATAGGTATGAACTTCATGGTTGACATTACGCTCAAAAATAAAAAAAATCAGACTAATAAAATACACCACAGCAAATAACAGCAAATTATAAGAAATAAATAAAGCAGTCGTGTTACGTTTGACCAAGAGTAAAATCAACATGACCAAAGCCAAACCACCTCTAAATAATGGCAAAGATCCAATTAAATAAATTTGTTCTGGGGTTAATTTAATCGAGGTATAATTTAATAAACTTAAATACGGTATACAAAATAATAATAAAATGGAGTATTTCATTAAAAATTTTATTTTTTTCTCAGCCAATAAGAAAAAAATAAAAAAATTTACGGTAAAAAAAATGCAAATCCAAAATTGGATTTGTAAATAAATCGCATGTGCTACAAAAGCATCATGCTGAAAAGTTTCTATTGAAATATTAATAATTAAAACAACAGAAGCAACAATCATTAAAAAATATAATAACTTACGTAGCGACTGATGATGATCTAATAAATAAGCTTTAATACTTTTCAAGGCAAAAGATCTAAAATAACAAGAGTAAACAGTATACAAATAAAATTATCAAAGTCGAATCTGATCTTGATACTTTTTTTAATACATTAATATTTTAAAATCATGACATAGTGATTGAACTATGTCATGTATCCACGCTTAGATAAAATTAGAAATCATACATCACGACAAAATTAAAGCGATTATCTACCCCTTTATCATGACCATGTGTATTGTCTTTAAAAGCAGTACGTTCACCATAAACATACTCTACACCATAGCTAATCGGTTTAACCGGATTATAAAAAATATTGGCCCAGACTTGCCATAGGCTTTTATTGGCAGTAGTCGGATCTGCTAAAGCATCAATATATTGCTGATTATCCGGTGAACGCATATAACCATAACCTATGGTAGTTCGTAAGTTAGGCTTAATTTTTTGTGTAATTCCGACCGTAATAGAATCAAATTTATTGGTTGCAATAATTTCATCTTGAGCATTTACCAAAAATCCTTTATTGGTCCATGGAATAAAACTGCTGTCCCCTTTTACATGATAGTAATCTGCTTTAATACTGGTGTTTTCAAATAGATCATATTTCATCCCCAAACCAACACCCCAAGCTGTCTCATGATCCTCAGCAGTTTTCTTTTCATTCACCATGGCACGTGCACTCATTTTTAGATCATCATTAAATTGATGATTAAATCTTGCGCTTAATGCTGGAAAACGTGATTTTGAGTTATCGTCTTTTGGATCTTCTAAAGCCCACACAATATTGGTCGCTGGATTAAATTTCTGGCTATAACGTATTTGTGGATTACGTTTAATTGCTCCCCCTACATATCCCAATGCATCAATAGATTCTGGCATATAATCAGGTACGGCAAAGTTAGACCAGGTCTGACCAATTAACCAATTTTGATATGTTAGATAAGCATGACGTAAACGTAGCGTGTCATTCGCGCCTAGGAAATCGACTTCGATCTTACCAGCAATATCACCTTTAGTGGTTTTAGTATTAAAATCTAGGCCCAATCGAGTTGCAGCCAATGAAGATTTAAATTGATCTGGACTAGAAGGATCACCCTTTAAAGGGACTGTATTAATTTGATTATATAGTCTTGATGCATTACCACCTTCAATCTGATACAGCGCATCTAGACGTACATTGCCATAAAGCTGTACATCAACGCCACTTTTCGTCATCGGTAAAGTGGTTTTAAGCTTTTCGATCGTGGCTGTACTTTGTACTGGTGCTGGTAATTGAGTCAAGCTTATCGCTTGTTGTTGCTGTTGCACATTCATTTGCTGAATGAGCTGTTTAAGTTCATTGACCTCTCGTTGTAACTGTTCAATTTCTGGATTTGCTGCAGCCCATGTTGGTAAACTAACCAACGATAATATCGCATAGGCTAAAGGTTTTAAATTACGTGTATGAGTATTCATCCTAACCTCATATGGAGTTTTTATTGATGGCAATCGATCCATTCTATTGCCATTTCCTGAACATATATCCCTAAGTCAATATGGCTTTTATCATGCTCTATTTTTTATCATCAGTAATGCTGTTGATTATCTTGATAGAATCAATAAAACTTTGATGTAAAACATATTCATAAAATTTAAAAGCCATTTGTCTTAAAATAAATACAATTTAAAAGCCTAAACTTTAAGTATTAAAGTACTATTTATACATGAATCCCTAGTAAACAGACGAATTAATTCTAGTCTCATGAGGTCATCTTTTTTATAAAAATAGCACTAATACTCTGTTTTTAAAAAATTAATATCAAATCATGGCGTTGCTTCAATATTTAGGCTTAGTATCATCAGATACGTGATACCACTTAATGATCCAATGTTGTAATCATTTGGAGGTGGCAGCTTTATGCATCAATCTTGCTTGCATGGTATTTTCAACTGAAGTTTTTTGATTCACTGAAAATACGGCGATTGCTGCAATAATTCCTGGCACAGCAATTACGAGAAAATTCATTTGATGTGGCAATTCAAAACCCAACAAAGCACCTGTTAATACAGGACCCACAATTGCACCTATGCGACCAATTCCAGATGCCCACCCCATGCCTGTAGAACGTACAGTAGATGGATAATATTGCGCAACAAAAGTATACAGTAAAATTTGAGAACCTATCGTGGCTGCGCCAGCTATAGCAATTAATGTATACAACACCATTTGTGGACTATTAAAGCCAAGTAAAATCAAAGCCAATGCACCACAGACAAACATAATCCCTAATACCTTTTTAATATTAAAGCGATCAGCCAATATTCCACCACCAATTGCGCCAATCATACCGCCAATATTCAAAGCAAATAAAAAGATCATACTTGCACCGAGTGAATAGCCTGCCTGAATCATCAGTTTAGGTAACCAACTTCCTAATGCATAAACCATCAATAAACACATAAAGAAAGCAATCCAAAACATCAAGGTACTCATTAAACGCCCTTGCTGAAATAATGCTTTTAAAGGTGCTTCATCTCCCTGCATGACTTCATGTACGATAAATTGGGTTTGTGCCGTGACTTTTTGCTCAGGTGCAATTTTTGCAACAATGTGTTCTACCTGTGATTTGTTTCCTTTATTGGTTAAATAAAGCAATGATTCTGGTAAATATTTCCAAATAATAGGCAATGCAACAAAAGGAATACACGCTATATAAAACATGATTTTCCAACCAAATTGAGGCACCAACCAAGCACCTAATAAGGCAGATGTCATACCACCAATTGCATAACCACTGAACATTAAAGCCACTAAGGTACTACGCATACGTTTCGGTGAATATTCGGTCATTAATGCTACAACATTCGGCATGACACCACCAATACCTAAACCTGCTAGAAATCTTAACAGACCAAATTCAGTCGGTGTAGATGCAAAAGCACCCAAGAAGGTAAAGCCACTAAAAATTGCCACACAAATCATAATGGTTTTTTTACGGCCAATTTTATCGGATAAAGTACCAAAACACATGGCACCAAACATCATACCAAAAAGTGCAGTACTGGCCAGTAATCCTGCTTGTACAGCAGTCAGCGACCATTCTTGCATTAATAAAGGTAATGCCACACCATAAATGACCAAGTCATAACCATCAAAAATAATAATCAATAAACACCAAAATAAAATATTCCAATGAAATGGCGTAAATTTAGCATCATCAATCACAGTATTAATATTTAATCTGTTGGCTTCCATCGTTTGCCTCCCGCAAATGAAACACTCTCAAATCCTGTGTTATTTACTGTGAGACAAGGCTAAAAAAATGTCCAAAACCGAATTTATCTATATATATACCTTCTGGGTTGGTAATTTTTTTTGAGTTGTTGAAAAAAATAAATATTAAATCATCATAATATTCATTTTAAACATGTGATCACGTCTAAAACTGCTGATTGAGTCTAGTAAAAGAAATCCAATCATTAAAAAAATAGCCCTCCAATGAGGATCACCTGTAAATATACTTAATAAAATCAAATACTTGTATATTTTAAATAGCTATAAACATTAATATTTATGCTAAAGTCTATCTATAAAGTATTCTCAATCGTTTTAATGATCATTGTGTAAAAAAATAAAGTTAGACCAAAGTCTAACCAGCGTCTAAGACTAAATAAAATTTCGCTTATATGGAAATGCTTCTAAATCATAAACCTGATAAATGCACTCAACTAATGATTGAAGATCTGCGCTTTTATCTAGGTTACGTATGGTCATAAAAATAGAACTGGTCGCAGTTTCATCCAAAATAGGAATATAATTAAGATGTGCAAGTTGAATGCTTTGTGTACTAGCAGGCACAATACAAATCCCCTCTCCAGCTGCCACCAAACCCAAGGCCAGCTGAATTTCTCGAACTAAATGTAAGTTTTGCGGTTCTAAATTATGCTCAGAAAATAAGTGCTGCACATGGGTAGCAAAACTTGGTGTCACATTATTGGGATACATAAAAATCTGCTCATCTACAATATCTGACAGATATACACCTTCTTTATGCTGTGCTAATGGATGTACTGAATGTACTGCCATCATTAAACGCTCTTCACGTAATAAAATACGTTTTAAAGCAGGATCTGAAATTTTCAAACGACCAAATCCAACATCTATTTTACCCTCTTTTAATGCTTTAACTTGTTGTAATGTCGTCATTTCCACCAATTCGATCTTTAAATGAGGTTGCTGCTGACGATAAAGAAAAATAATTTTAGACAGTAAGCCATACAACAGTGATCCGACAAATCCCATCGTGATTGTCCGTTCCACCATACCTATTCGTTTGGTCATGGATTTCATTTCTTCTGCACTGGCCAATAATTTCAGTGCATGCTGATAAAAAAAATAGCCAGCCTGTGTGGTCTTTAAAGGGCGACTACCACGCTCAAATAAAGTAATACCCAATTCTGCTTCAAGATTTTGAATCTGCCGACTCAATGGTGGCTGAGCAATAAATAATTTTTCTGCTGCCTTAGTAAAACTTTGTTCCTCAACCACAGCAACAAAATAACGTAAATGTCTAAGCTCCATGACGGTCATACCTTTTAAATATATTAAAATGCAAAAATGGTGTTCGACAGCATTTTTCTATTCTTTTAAGGTATATCAAATAAAGTACACAATGCAACAATGCTGAGAGTAGATATGTACCCATCAATCAAAACTTTGCTCATCGACATTGCAACCATCCATTTAAAGTGGATGGCGATCATGACCCTACAGGCCCAACGCTTAGTGTTGAGCAAAATTGCAACTCAAGTAGGTTTGATAAATGGAGTAATGCCTATTGGCCATTTAGACGATGGTGAAAAAAGATTAAAAAGCATTCAAATCAATCTCACTCAACGCATTGGTATGCATCTCCGTGCTGACACTATGCTAAAAAATACTGTGGCAATACTTTTCTCTACAGCACTATTTTTTACGCAGTCATGCCACTTAATCAATATCTCTCTTCAATCCCTGAAGACGATCTTTAATCCAATCGTGCATCGCTTGTTATAGAAAGCGATACATGTGTAACACCACGATCACAAGGACTGTGGCCAGCCAAACACGCTTCAAGCTGTATCGCTAGCCCAGAACAACATACTTGAGGAGTATAGTATGAACCGTCACGAAATTGATGCTTTAGTTAAGAAAATGAATGTTGATAGCGCAACTGGTCCAGTAGATATGCGTATTCAAACCATCGTTGTTCGTCTTGTTGGCGACTTATTTCAAGCAATCGAAGACTTGGATATTTCCCAAACGGAACTGTGGAAAGGTCTTGAATATCTAACTGATGCTGGCCAAGCCAATGAACTTGGCTTACTTGCTGCTGGCCTCGGTCTTGAACACTATCTCGATTTACGTGCTGATGAAGCTGATGCAAAAGCAGGCATTACCGGTGGTACACCACGTACCATTGAAGGCCCACTCTATGTTGCTGGAGCACCTGAGTCTATTGGTTTTGCCCGTATGGATGATGGTAGCGAAGAAGATAAAATCCCAACTTTAATTATTGAAGGTACAGTGACAAATACTGAAGGTGATTTAATTGAGGGGGCCAAAGTTGAAATTTGGCATGCCAATAGTCTGGGTAACTATTCATTTTTTGATAAATCACAATCTGATTTTAATCTACGTCGCTCTATCCTCAGTGATGCACAAGGCCAATATGTTGCATTAACCACGATGCCTGTCGGTTATGGCTGCCCACCAGAAGGCACAACACAATTATTACTTGATAAATTGGGTCGTCATGGTAATCGTCCATCACACGTTCACTATTTTATTACTGCACCGGGTTACCGTAAGCTTACAACACAATTTAATATCGAAGGTGATCAATACCTTTGGGATGACTTTGCTTTTGCAACACGTGAAGGTTTAGTGGCAACAGCTGTGGATATCACCGATGAGGCAGAAATTACACGTCGTGGTTTAACAGCACCATTCAAATACATTCAATTCAATGTTGAATTGGTTAAAGATCAAGCTGGTGTACCTACGACTGTCGTCGACCGTCGTCGTGCAAGCGCTTAATCACCTGATTTAAAGCAGAATAGCGACGTTTTCAATATTCTGCTAACCAGTATACTTTGGCAAAGGCGGAGAACTAATATGCCTCGTATTCCAGTGATTAATACCAGCCATTTGGATCGTATTGATGAATTACTTGTAGACAATTTTGATACAGGTGAATTTAAACTACATCGTTCTGTATTTACAGATCAAGCCCTATTTGACCTAGAAATGAAATATATCTTCGAAGGCAACTGGGTCTACTTGGCACATGAAAGCCAGATTCCAAAAAATAACGATTACTATACAACCTATATTGGTCGTCAACCCATTCTAATTGCACGTAACCGTAATGGTGAACTCAATGCAATGATTAATGCCTGTTCACATCGCGGTGCACAGCTTTGTCGTAATAAACGTGGCAATAAAGCCACCTATACTTGTCCTTTCCATGGTTGGACATTCAATAACTCGGGTAAATTATTAAAAGTTAAAGATCCTTCAGATGCAGGTTATTCGGACTGTTTTAATCAAGAAGGCTCACATGATCTGAAAAAAGTTGCACAATTTGCCAACTATAAAGGTTTCTTATTTGGCAGCTTAAATCCCAACGTATTACCTTTACAAGATTTTTTAGGTGAAACGACTAAAATTATCGATATGATTGTCGACCAATCTGAACATGGTTTAGAAGTTTTACGCGGCGCATCAACTTATACTTATGAAGGCAACTGGAAACTTACTGCGGAAAATGGTGCAGATGGTTACCATGTATCTGCTGTTCATTGGAATTATGCTGCGACAACGCAGCAACGTAAAGAAAAACAAGCTGGCGACAACATTCGTGCCATGAGTGCAGGTTCTTGGGGTAAACAAGGAGGTGGTTCATACGGCTTTGAAAATGGCCATATGCTCCTTTGGACGCAATGGGCTAATCCTGAAGATCGTCCCAATTATCCTAAAGCTGCAGAATATACCGAAAAATTCGGTGCTGAAATGTCAAAATGGATGATCGAACGTTCACGTAATTTATGTCTATATCCAAATGTCTATTTCATGGATCAATTTGGCTCACAAATTCGAGTATTACGTCCACTGTCCGTCAATAAAACAGAAGTGACAATTTATTGTATCGCACCAGTTGGTGAGGAACCAGAAGCACGGACACGTCGTATTCGTCAATATGAAGATTTCTTTAATGCTTCAGGGATGGCAACACCAGATGATTTAGAAGAATTCCGTGCCTGCCAAGCAGGTTATGCGGGAATTGAACTTGAATGGAATGATATGTGTCGTGGCGCTAAACATTGGATTCAGGGGCCTGATGATGCTGCTAATGAAATTGGACTACAACCAAAGCTATCGGGGATTAAGACCGAAGACGAAGGCCTATATCTTGCACAGCACCAATATTGGTTAAGCGAGATAAAAAAAGCAATCGCATCTGAAAAAGCACTGGTTGAACAAGGAGAAGACGCATGAGCAATGCCAATCTTGATGCCACTTTAAGCACGATTAGTGCATTTCTTTTTAAAGAAGCGCGCTTACTTGATGACGAACAATGGGATGAGTGGTTACAGTGCTATGCAGCAACAGCAGCGTTTTGGATGCCCGCTTGGGATGATGACGATACCTTAACAACAGATCCACAATCTGAAATTTCATTGATTTATTATCCAGACCGCCAAGGTTTAGAAGATCGTATTTTCCGGATTAAGACTGAACGCTCATCTGCAACCATGCCAGATACCCGTACCAGTCACAATATCAGTAATATTGAAATTCTCGAACGTCATGCCGATAAAGTGGTGGTTCGTTTTAACTGGAATACTTTAAGTTTCCGTTATAAAACCAGCTATAGCTACTTTGGTATGTCACGTTACGAAATTGACCTATCTCATGAGCAACCACAAATATTAAATAAATACGTGGTATTAAAAAATGATTATATCAATCAAGTCATTGATATTTATCATCTCTAAATAAGCCATCCATCCTCAATATATTCGCCTTTTGCCAAATGGAATTTTGGCCAAAGGCGTTCTCCAGTTTCAAGGTTTTTAAAGGATATTCAGCCATGTCAAACCACAATATTGCACTTCAATTTGAAGATGGCGTAACACGTTTTATTTCAGTGACCCAAGGTGAGTCATTGTCCGATGCAGCTTATCGTCAGAAAATTAACATTCCACTGGACTGTCGTGATGGTGCGTGTGGAACCTGCCGTGCATGGTGTGAGTCAGGAAGTTATGACATGCCTGAAGAAACCTATATTGAAGATGCCTTAACACCAGAAGAAGCTGCACAAGGTTATATTTTAGCCTGCCAATGTCGTCCTACCTCAGATGCGATATTCCAAATACAAGCCTCTTCGGATGTATGTAAAACAGCAATACATCAATATCAAGGGACATTGGCTCGCATTGAAAATGTCTCTGAATCTACCATTAGCTTTGATATCCAGCTGGATGAGGATCAACCTGAAATCAATTTCCTTGCTGGTCAATATGTTAATGTGGGCATTCCAGAAACAACAATAACACGCTCTTATTCTTTTAGCTCAAAACCCGGTAATCGCCTAACAAACTTTGTGGTCCGCAATGTCACTAACGGAAAAATGAGCCATTTTTTAAGCCAAGATGCCAAAGTAGGTGACAAAATAAGTTTTACTGGACCATTTGGTAGTTTCTATTTACGTCAGGTTATTCGCCCAGTCCTGATGCTTGCAGGTGGTACAGGAATTGCGCCATTTATGTCTATGTTACAAGTTTTGGCTGAAAAAGGATCAATACATCCTATACGTCTGATCTTTGGTGTGACCCATGATTTTGATTTGGTCGCAATCGAACAACTCGACCAATTACAACAACAACTGCCATGGTTTGAATATCGTACTGTGGTCGCTCATCCGGACTCAACACATCCACGTAAAGGCTATGTGACAGGTCACATTGAACAAGATTGGTTAAATGCAGGAGATGTCGATATTTATCTTTGTGGACCAGTTGCAATGGTTGATGCTGTACGTGGCTGGTTAAATACTGAAGGTGTACAGCCTGCCAACTTCCTGTTTGAGAAATTCTCAGCCAACTAATGCAGAGTAAAATAGATGTCTAATCGTCAAAGATTTTTAAACAAAGTCGTTATTGTTACAGGTGCGGCACAAGGTATCGGTCAGGGCGTTGCATTACAGGTCGCCCGCGAAGGTGCACAAGTGGTATTAGCAGATATATCTGACTATGTTCAAGAAACATTAGCAGAAATTGAGGCCTGTGAAGGTGATGCCATTGTGGTCAAAGCCGACCTCGAAAGCTATGCGGGTGCACAAGCAGTCGTTGAACAAGCGATGATGCACTATGGTCGTGTTGATGTTCTGATTAATAATGTCGGTGGCGCCATTTGGATGAAACCATTTGAACAATTCACTGAGGCTGAAATCATTAAAGAAGTGAATCGCTCTTTATTTCCAACGCTCTGGTGCTGTCATGCGGTCTTGCCCGAAATGATTAAAAATCAGCATGGTAGTATTGTCAATGTCTCATCGATTGCTACGCGTGGGATTAATCGTGTGCCTTATTCTGCCGCCAAAGGTGGGGTTAATGGCCTTACTGCGGCTTTGGCTTTTGAACATGCCAAACATGGTATTCGTGTCAATGCTATTGCGACAGGAGGAACAGAAGCCCCGCCACGTAAGGTACCACGCAATGCAAATCCATTATCTGAACATGAAAAACAATGGATGCAACAAGTCGTTGATCAAACCATTGAGCGTACTTTTTTAGGCCGCTATGGCACAATTCAAGAACAAGTCAATGCCATTGTATTTTTAGCTTCAGATGAAGCATCGTATATGACCGGTACTATTGTTCCTGTCGGTGGTGGAGATCAAGGTTAATCCAAATTTATCCTGTCATCATGATCTGACAGGATCATGGACTGCATGGAGGCATAGCAATGACAACGCTTAACAGCTTGAAAAAAGACTGGTCAATTTCGGCCACAGTGGCCGGATTTTTAGCGGTACTGATTTCTTATTCAGGTCCTTTAATTATTTTTTTTCAAGCAGCGCAGCAAGCACAGGTTTCCAACGCCATGATGATTTCATGGATCTGGGGAATTTCAATTGGTGCGGCCGTTGCTGGCATTTTCTTATCGATTAAATATAAAGTCCCCGTAATCACAGCATGGTCTGCACCAGGAACTGCTTTATTAGTGACACTATTTCCAGATATTTCACTCCATGAAGCTGTTGCAGCCTATATCACAACTGCAGTGGTTATTTTTATCATTGGTATTACGGGCTATTTTGATAAATTATTGAAATGGATTCCTCAAGATATTGCTGCAGGAATGATGGCGGGTATTTTATTCCAATTTGGTTTAGCACTATTTACGGCAACAGATACCATGCCCATCATTGTCTTTAGTATGTTGCTGGTCTTTTTATGTGCCAAACGTTTAACACCACGTTATAGCATGGTTTGGGTGCTTATTTCAGGTGTGGCGCTTAGCTTGTTTTTAGGCAAAATGAATCCTGTCGAATTTAATTTTGCTTTAGCTGTTCCACAATTTATTCAACCTGAATGGACTTGGAATTCGACATTAAATCTAGCACTGCCATTAATTTTAGTCAGTTTGACCGGACAATTTTTACCGGGTATGGCCATTATGAGACTCAGTGGCTATGACACAGCGGCAAAACCGATTATCACTGCCACGAGTCTTGCTTCTCTTGCTGTTGCCTGTGTCGGTGGGATTACCATTGTTTTAGCATCAATTACTGCTGCATTATGCATGGGCAAAGATGCACATGAATTAAAAGAGAAGCGCTATATTGCAGGTATTGCCAACGGTATTTTCTATATTTTAGGTGGATTATTTGCAGGCAGTATTGTCATGCTATTTAGTCTACTCCCCAAAGAGCTGATTGCTGCATTAGCAGGTTTAGCCTTATTGGGTGCAATTGCCAGCAATATTTCAATTGCCATGAAAAATGAAGCATATCGTGATGCTGCACTGATTACCTTTTTAGCCACTGCTTCAGGCATGCATTTTTTAGGATTAAGTTCGGTATTTTGGGGAATTTGTATTGGTGTAATTGCACACCTATTATTAAGTAAAACACCCGTTGATAGCCCAAAATAACTCATTTATTTCAACCATTACAACAGGACAGTAATACTATCCTGTTGTAAATCATAAATTTATTTTAAAGATTGAGCACGTGCATGATGAAGTTTTTTATAACTGTCAATTAAGCGTAAATGACGATCTAATCCTTCTAACTGCATATTGGTTTCCGTTAAACCATAGAAACGTACACTGCCTTGCAATGATCCGATTACTGCATCCATACGTTCATCACCAAACATACGGCGGAAATTATATTGGTAATCTTCCAGTTGCATTTCATCATCTAGATAAACTTCTAACACCACATTCATACATTGATAGAATAAACCACGCTCTACGGTATTGGTGTTATATTGCAAGAAGGCCTCTACTAAATCTTTGGCCTCTTCAAATTGTTGCAATGCCAAATAAATTAATAATTTTAACTCTAAAATGGTCAGCTGTCCCCAAACCGTATTATCATCAAACTCAATACCAATTAATGTTGTAATATCAGTATAGTCATCAACTTCTACTTCTTCTAAACGTTCAACCAACGCTTCAAGTTGAGTCTGATCTAAACGGTGTAAGTTGAGAATATCTTCACGAAACTGTAAAGCACGATTGGTATTGTCCCAGATTAAATCTTCTACCAAATAAACTTCAGAATAATCGGGTACTAAAATACGGCATGCCGTTGCGCCTAAATGTTGATATACCGCCATATAAACGTCTTTACCCATATCTTGCAAAATTGCAAATAAAGCACTGGCTTCATCAGCATTCGATGCTTGACCATGTTGCGTAAAGTCCCATTCAACAAAATCATAATCCGCTTGGCTACTAAAGAAACGCCAAGATACTACACCACTTGAATCAATAAAATGTTCAACAAAGTTATTGGGTTCAGTGACCGCGTTCGAATTAAACGTCGGTTTAGGTAAATCATTTAGACCTTCAAAGCTACGTCCTTGCAATAGTTCAGTCAGGCTACGCTCTAATGCCACCTCGAAATTTGGATGTGCACCAAATGAGGCAAATACTCCACCTGTACGAGGATTCATCAAAGTCACACACATGACTGGAAATTGGCCGCCCAATGATGCATCTTTTACCAAAACTGGAAAACCTTGCGCTTCTAGAGCCTGAATACCTGCAACAATTTTCGGATACTTTGCCAATACCTGCTCAGGTACATCAGGAAGTGTCATTTCACCTTCTAGGATTTCACGTTTTACTGCACGTTCAAAAATTTCAGATAAACATTGGACTTGTGCTTCAGCTAAGGTATTGCCTGCACTCATACCATTACTTAAATATAAATTTTCGATCAGATTTGAAGGAAAATAGACTGTTTCGCCATCAGATTGACGGATAAAGGGCAATGAGCAAATACCACGTTGTATATTTCCTGAGTTGGTATCATATAAATGTGTACCTAATAATTCTTGTTCAGGATCATAAATTTCACGAGTATATGAATCTAAAATTTCGCTGGGTAATTCACCATTTGGTCCAGGCTGGAACCATTTTTCATCAGGATAATGGACGAATTCAGCTTGCGCAATATCCTGCCCCCAAAACTGGTCATTATAAAAGAAATTACAGTTAAGGCGTTCAATAAATTCACCCAGTGCAGAAGCGAGTGCACTTTCTTTGCTTGAGCCTTTACCATTGGTAAAACACATTGGCGACTGTGCATCACGAATATGCAATGACCATACATTGGGTACAATATTGCGCCATGATGCGATTTCAATTTTCATCCCCAAACGCGCTAAAATTGCCGACATATTGGCAATGGTTTCTTCTAAAGGCAGATCTTTACCTGCAATACGTGTACCTTCACCTTCAGTAAGACTTGGCATCAGTAAAGCTTGTGCATCGGCATCAATACTTTCAACTTCTTCGATCACAAATTCTGGACCAGTTTGAATGACCTTTTTAACGGTACAACGATCAATAGATCGTAAAATACCTTGACGATCTTTTTCTGAAATATCTGCAGGTAGTTCGACTTGAATTTTAAAAATTTGTTTATAACGATTTTCAGGATCAACAATATTATTTTGTGAGAGACGAATATGATCGGTTGGAATATCGCGCGCTGCACAATACACTTTAACAAAATATGCAGCACACAAGGCAGAAGATGCCAGAAAATAATCGAATGGTCCCGGTGCAGAACCATCACCTTTATAACGAATCGGTTGATCCGCAATCACCGTAAAATCATCAAACTTGGCTTCTTGTCGAAGATTATCCAGATAATTAACTTTAATTTCCATGCTCTCGCCTCACCCTATTTATGTCGATTGGATCATGATCCTGATTATTTACACATAAATTTTTAAACTATTGACCTCTAAGCCGAATCACACAGAAGAAATTGACTTACCCAAGGCCAAATATTATAAAGTGATTTAAGATAATTGCGAACTGTTCAGCATTTTTTTGCGTTGCTTAAAATACAATCATGCGGTAAGTGACTTCACGCTAATCTTTAATACCGCTCAATAGTTAGCGCTCAATAGCTATCGTAGATTTTATTCACCTCATACCAATATGGTTATTTTAAGTCTATTTTATCTATCAGTTACTGTGACTTCTTGCTGAAGCCAGTCCCTAAATGCAATTAACTTAGCAAGTGATTGGCACTCCTCACGATAGACAATATAGTATGCCAATAGCGACGAACAGCTTAAATCAGGATAGAGTTTAATTAATCGACCTGCTTTTAAATCATCATCAGCCATTACACTACGTGCAAGTGCAATACCTTGACCATCAATTGCAGCCTGTAAAACTGCAGCAGAGTTATTGATTTTAAGCCCTCTGTGGATATGTTGTCGTGTGATGTGATGAGCATGCAGCCACTTATCCCAAGATGTAAAATCTGCATGCTGATCCATTGATAGGTCATGAATTAATGGCAGCTTGAGTAAATATAATGGTGTACGTAATTGCATTTCATGCTGTTGATAGAATGCTGGCGAACAAACAGGAAAAATTTCTTCATCCATTAATTTTTCTGCAACCAGACCGGGCCAGATACCACGGCCATATCTAACACCAATATCTATACCATTTTCTATAAAATCGACTGTTTTAAGATTGGTATCTAAACGCACATCGGTCTCTGGATAACAGGCTTGAAATTTATCAATTCTGGGCAATAACCATTTCGCAGCAAAAGCAGGACTCACCGTTACCGTTAAAATACCTAAAGCACTGCCTTTTTTAAGCTTTTCTAGACCTAAGCTGAGTTGATCAAAACCAGCACGTATATCAGGTAAAGCAGATCGTGCTACTTCTGTCGCAATAAGCCGATTTTTTCCACTAGATTGACGATAAAAAAGGCGAACAGCCAAATAATCTTCTAATCCTCTCACCAATTGACCTACAGCAGCTGGGGTCACATTTAGCTCTTGCGCTGCTGCAGAAAAACTCTGATGTCTTGCACTGGCTTCAAAAGCTTTTAATGCATTTAAAAACGTCGGGCCATTCATATATAACATAGTTTTTCTTTCAATATTGACAAGATTATCTCATTTGTAAACCGATCTTTCTACACCTAGAATCGCGCTATAGCTTATTAATACTAGGGATTGAAATTAGCCTTCGCATATACGTATCAATCTATAATGCATAGATTTTCTTTAAGGGTTGTCATCATTACTGGTCATGCTGGTTTAGATATTAATAAACAGATGACCATTGGTCTTATACACAAAATAGATGGTGATGTTATGGCAAGATACTCAACCTATCTCTGGTTTATGAATTGAATACTCAATGCGATGAAATTAAAAGCTGTATCTAAGATCCATATTGATCAAGTTGCTGAATGACTGAAATAAATGTAGAGAAATAAAATGCAAAATTGGCATGAATATCGTACATCTTTGTTTAAATATATCGATGACTATGCAACTTTAGCTCCTCATCATATACGTGGCTTAACAGCAATGAATGCTGGAACAGCAAAGCTAGGAAAACTTGATGCAAAAACACATGAATTGATTGCTTTAGCTGTTGCTGTGACCACACGTTGTGACGGCTGTATTGCGGTACATGCTCAAAAAGCAATTGAACTCGGTATCAGCCGTGAGGAAATTGCTGAAGCCCTATCCGTGGCGATTAATCTGAATGCTGGTGCTGCACTAACCTATTCTGCACGTGTTTTAGAGGCCGTAGCTTCACAGCAAAATACTTAATCATTTTTTAAATTGACTGAGCTATAGTTTGGAAAATATGGCCGTTTTAATTTTAAGGACTACTTGATGCGGATACATGCCGACTTTTCACAAATGGTGATGATGAAACCAGAAAACTATCGCTGGGTAAAATCTTTGCGCGGCGAAGTAGACAGAGTGATGTTGGACCGTATAGGCAATGAATATGCACGTGCAACTAGCCTGGTTCAATATCCAGCTAAATCCACTTTTCCAATACATCGACATCCACTCGGTGAAGAAATTTTGGTACTTTCAGGTACATTTACTGAAAATAATCAGGATCATTATCCAGAAGGCTGGTATCTACGCAATCCTCATAATTCTCTACATCAAGCTTCGAGTGAACATGGCACTTTGCTTTTCGTTAAGCTGATGCAAATGAGCGAACAAGAGCAGAACCAAACGCGCATCAATACCAATGATCCTTTAAATTGGATCAGCCTAGGCAATAGCATGCGATGTCCTTTATATCAATCTGAGTTTGAGATGACCTATCTAGAGAAACTCGAACCTAATCAAAAATTTAAAAACCTGTCTAATCATGGCATAGAGCTACTGATTCTAAAGGGAGAATTAAATCAGGGGCGTGAAATTTTTCCTGTAGGTACATGGATTCGTTTACCACCTCAACAACATGCCAGCTTTCAAGTCGGTCACTTAGGTGCCACACTTTATATCAAGACAGGGCATCTTAGTTACGCCCAACAGCAATGGCTCGATCAAAAATGATTGCATGTTAGCTACAGTCATCGATGACATTTAAGATCAATGATAGGGCTGTTGATTTATTACAGCCTATCGATATTGAGCATAATCTACGACTTGCAACATAAGCGTAATTATGTGATCAAAAGTCTATTTAGGCGATTGAATGGACACGCTATTGCACACGACTTAAGTTCATTAAGCTGTCACTGGGTCGTTAATTCAACGGTATACCCAGATTCTAAAAAAATGGTATTTTGTCGAGAATTTGACATACTGATTTTTTAGAATTTAGCTATAAATCATTAAAATGGATTAAACGGCCGATTTTAATATCCAATACAGGCAAAATGTTAATTGCCTAAAAGGACGAATTTATCAAGGTTTCCTATGTTTGAAAATAATATGCATCGTCAAGTTCTGATCTTGGCAAGTTCACAGTCCCTTTTTCAAACTGTTTCAGTCATGGTGATGACCATTGGTGGCTTGGCTGGCGCAAATATTGCCGATACGCCGCTACTGGCTACATTACCAATTGCAGCCATGTTTCTTGGTACTGCAACCATGATGTTTCCTGCATCTATTCTAATGGCACATATGGGTAGAAGAAAAGGCTTTATTGCTGGGGCATTATTGGGCGTAACTGGTGGACTAATTGCAGCACTAGGCGTGATATATAGTTCACTTATGCTTTTGGCTGTCGGAACTTTCTGTGTAGGCGCTTACCAATCATTTGCTCAGTTTTATCGCTTTGCAGCGAGTGAAGTTGCTGATGATGCTTTTCGTTCACGCGCAATTTCTTTTGTTATGGCAGGCGGTGTTGTCGCAGCAATTCTCGGTCCTACACTGGCACGTTTTGGTGGTCCTTTATTTAATCATCTGGAATATGTCGGTTCATTCTTAATCATTAGCGTAGTATCACTGCTTGCTATGGGAATTTTATCAGGCTTGAGAATTCCAAATGAAACTCAATTAAAAACAAATTTTAGTGCTGGTCGACCATGGTATCAAATCGTATCTCAACCAACATATTTCGTGGCCTTATTCGGTGCGATTACTGGATATGGCATCATGATTTTAGGTATGACAGCGACACCAATCGCGATGAGTCAGTCTCAACATGGACTTAGCGCAATTACCATGGTGATCCAATTACATGTATTAGGCATGTTTTTACCGTCCTTTATTACAGGTCATTTAATTGCTCGCTTTGGTACAATTAAAATTATGCTCATCGGATTGATACTATTTTTGTGTTATATCTTGATGAGTTTATCGGGTTTTTACTTTTCCTCTTTTGCAATTTCATTAATCCTATTGGGAATAGGATGGAATTTCTTATTTATTGGCAGTACATCTTTATTAACCGTTAGTTATACTGTGGAAGAAAAATCTAAAGCTCAAGCCATCAATGATATGACCGTGTTTATTATTGGACTGATCTGTTCTTTTAGTGCTGGCGCCTTACTGGATATATTTGGATGGAAAGCGATGAATTTAGCATTGCTGCCATGGTTAGCCATTGCTGCACTGTCTTTGATTTGGTTAAATATTAAGCACAAGAACGTACAACTTAAAATTTAATCGTAAATATCATGCTGTGACATTATGTTTTAATCTCATGGCATGATCAATAATGTGATATCCATGAGCTCAACTTGAGCGTCACTGAAACTAGATACTTATTTTTCAATATTTAAACCATGCTGAATCAAGTTACTATACTCATATGGTGCATCTTCTGCGGGATAACGTAAATTTTTGACACCATAAATCTGTGCAATACTCCATATAATACTTTCACCAGCAGGTAATAGATTCGGTTGAATATGATAAATCGTATCTTGATAAGCTGTATCACTATCAATGAATTGCCAACCATCTTTCTGAAAAGAATAAATTATATCCTCTAACCAAGCCGCATTAATTGCTCTGACATGCAGTAACAATACATGTTTTGGCGATCGCCCTAATGTTTGTAAGGCTAAATGATCATAATATTTTGCCCGGTCAAGTAGATGAAAAATATAGGCCCGTTTTAACTTTTCCAAGCGAGCTTGATCATTTTCTTGCTGATATTTTAAAAATAACTGGTTGTAATACCAATCACTTGCATCAATACTTACTGCACCGGATTGATAATGATGCGTACTCAGCCACGTTCTTACTCCTTGTCTTTTTTCTAACGTATTTCCCTCTTTAAGAAATGGAAAACGATAGCGTGGTACAAATCCTTCTAATGCAGAAAACACCTGATGAGCGTGTTGCATATCGTTTAAATAATCAGATAAATTTACTTCATTTTTATTTAGATTGAGATGTAGATTGCCATGATTACCAATACGATGCCCTTGTTTACCCCATTCTGAAATTAAATTTAATCCTTCCGTGCTACCAATTTTACTTATACTCGGATAAATAATTGCATGAATTTTATTTTGTTTTAAGGTTTGTAAAATGGTGTGGTTAACATGCTGCGCTGCTGGATAAGTCAATGGATCTAAACCATCATCAAAACTTAATGCTAAGCTTTTTGCCAGTGCAACATCTGATAAACATAGACACAGACCTAACAGCATTTTTTGCAACATATCGTAATCCTATGATTTGATATCGCATATAATCAGAATAACAACTGAATAACGAACGCGTATACTGATGATTGCCGTCAAATCAATTTTGGGCTCCCATCTCAATATCACGCTATAAAAAATTTCAAAAATAATAAGCAAACAAACCGATATAAATGATTGATGATTCTATAACATCACCTGACTCAGGTAGCAAACCTATTGTGCTCAACCATGATGAACCATACTTATAATCGTTAAACTCCCCCATCAATACGTTTAGTTAGGATCGGAATTGAAATCCTATCAATGCCGATCTCCTCATCACCATATCAGTACTAACTATTTTTCTTAATTGAATAGTCATCTAAATTAAAATCTTGATAAGTCAATCTTTCACTTGAATCTTCTTGCAAGGGTTGCACTTCTTCAAAATGATGTAAACAACGCTGGGTTAATTGAATATATTGTTCAGTACCATGACGTTTCCAATCTCGCTCTTTTTGCTCTAATGGACGAATAATACGCGCAGGACTACCCAAGAGTAATACATTTTCTGGAATTTTGGCTTTGGCTTTCACTGTACTATTGGCGCCAACAATACTATAAGCACCAATTTCAGCCTCATCCAAAATTACGCTATTCATGCCGACAAGTACATGTTCACCAATGATACAGCCATGTAAAATGGCGCTATGGCCAATATGACCATAACGTTCAACCAAGGTAATACTTTGGCCAAAGCCATGAATTACACACGAATCTTGTACATTGGCATTTTCTTTAATATGAATTCGACCAAAATCTGCTCTTAATGATGCAAAAGGACCAATATAAACACCCGCTTCAATGATCACATCACCTATTAATACAGCTGTTGGATGTACATACGCAAGCGGACTGACAACAGGGATTACCCCATCAATGGCATAACATGGCATTTCATTTCCTTGAAATTTTCTAGGTTAATCTTAATATTACAAGTTATTCAATCATGTAATGATTCTAGTTTTAAACCACCAAAACGTTTATAAAACTGTGGATGTACTGGTGGCATAGATCCTTCTGCTGTACGTGCAAATTCAATAAAAAATTCATCAGCAGCGCTAAAGACCTGTTGGTATAGATTATTACTTAAGTTTCGCGCAATTAAAGCCAGCCAATTTGAGGGCAACAACTCAAATGGTAAATTTGGATCTTTGAGTAAAATTCTACGATATTGATGAATCAATAAAATACGAATCTGGAACGCTTGGCTTGGGCTACAATCATCACTTTGCTGAATCAGGTTAAAAAATTCACGGAAGTCACCAATAAATTTCTCATAGCGTTGATGTAATTCAGACACAGGCCAATTGATTTCAACCATACGCTTAATGGTTGGGAATGATTCTTGCCAAAACTGTAACGTCTCTGCCCTAAAAATGACCACCTGATCGGTCATTTTTAAATTGAGTAATAAGGTCTGCAATTTGGCCTGATCACAGCCGGGATAAGCCATGACATTGGTGGCAATATTGGCAAAACCAAGCCACTCTAATTCTTTTTTTAAAATTATTTTATTTTCTAACTCGACTGAACTTAATAATACTAAGTCCCACTTTTTATCCCATTCATGATGTTGGAAACTATATATTTTTTGATCCGCAGTCATAAATCGCTGACGACTACTTTCAGTGATACGATAATAGCTGGTCCGGCCAATTTTTTCTGAAATCAGCCAACCATTTTGCACCAAACGGAATACGGCTGTACGTACTGAACGCTCATTAAAACCAAAAACTTCCATTAATTGAATCAGGCTGGCAAGACTGATAATCCCGCCACGATGAAAAATACTGTCACCAAAAATGGTCATCACCAATGAGGTCCCACTCAAGGCCTCATGTTGAATAAAATCATCAATCGCTTGTTTTAGTTTTAGATTCATTACGCTTCAATTTACCTGATAAAAATTGGATGATATACCATATATCATCCAATTGAAGTTTATGCCGACTGACGAATATCAAATACACGCTGAGCTTTGCCTTCTGAACGAGGTAAACTACCTTCCGGTAACACTTCAACACTCACACTAATCCCCACCATGGTTTTAATTTGTGTTTTCAACTGATGTTCGAGTTGATTGGCCATGGTTGCATGACTATTTTTACGCATTTCAGTCCGGATATGCAATGTATCAAGATGCTTATGTTTACAAATCTGGATTTGATAATTGGCAATCAGTTGTGGAATTTGTAAAATTTGCTCTTCAATTTGCGAAGGGAATACATTGACACCACGAATAATCATCATATCATCGCTACGCCCCATAATTTTATCCATCCGACGCATTGACCGTGCAGTCCCTGGTAATAAACGTGTTAAATCGCGTGTACGATAACGAATCACAGGCATCCCTTCTTTGGTAATAGTGGTAAACACTAACTCACCAAATTCACCATCTGCTAAAACCTCGCCAGTTTCAGGATGAATAATTTCTGGATAAAAATGGTCTTCCCAAATGGTCGGTCCATCTTTCGATTCCAGACACTCCATCGCTACACCTGGTCCCATCACTTCAGACAGTCCATAAATATCCAGTGCATTAATCCCCAAACGTTCTTCAATTTCCTTACGCATTTCATGCGTCCAAGGCTCGGCACCAAATATTCCAGTGTGAATAGAGCAATCTTTTGCACTACCAAACTTATTTTCTAATGCTTCAATGATATTTAGACAGTATGAAGGTGTCACCATTAATGCAGTGGGTTTAAAATCATGAATTAATTGTGCCTGACGCTCGGTTTGTCCACCAGACATTGGAATTACGGTGGCACCTAAACGTTCTACACCATAATGTGCACCTAAGCCTCCGGTAAATAATCCATAGCCATAAGAAACCTGAATAGTATCTTTATGTGTTAAACCTGCAGCACGTAATGAACGTGCAACAACATCAGCCCAGATATTTAAATCATGCTGCGTATACCCGACCACGGTTGGTTGACCTGTTGTGCCAGATGAAGCATGAATACGTACAATCTGCTCCTGTGGTACAGCAAACATCCCAAACGGATAATGGTCTCTTAAATCCTGTTTGGTGGTAAATGGAAATTTGGCCAAATCCTGTAATGATTTAAAATCATCCGGATGTACGCCTAGCGCATCAAATTTTTGACGATAAACCGAACTATTTGCATAAGCGTGGTGTAAGGTTTTTTTAATCCGTTCAACCTGTACACTACGCAGCTCATCTATCGAAGCCGTTTCAATTTTTTCCATCGCATTATTGTTCATTTTTCCACTCCTGTTGCAGTCGTCCTGACTGCATATTCCATTTTATCAATCCGCTAATTAATCTACATTTTCCAGAATTAATGCTACACCTTGTCCAACACCAACACACATGGTACACAATGCATATTTTCCTTGACGGCGTTTTAATTCCTTCATCGCAGTGATCACCAATCGGGTACCACTCATACCTAAAGGATGTCCCAATGCAATGGCTCCGCCATTAGGATTAATTCGTTGATCATCATCCGCTAAACCCAATTCCCGAATGACGGCAAGTGCTTGCGCTGCAAACGCTTCATTGAGTTCAATCACATCCATTTGCGCTAAAGTTAAGCCACTATGCTGCAATACTTTATGCACTGCAGGAACAGGGCCAATACCCATATATTTTGCTTCAACACCAGCACTTGCCATTGCCACCACACGGACCAATGGTGGTAAACCATAGCGATCCGCAAAGGCCTGATTACCCAGTAATACACATGCAGCACCATCATTCACACCAGATGCATTGCCTGCAGTGACAGAACCATCAACTGCACGAAATGGCGTTTTTAAACTTGCTAAAGTTTCTAATGTGGTATCTGCACGTGGATGCTCATCAGCTGTAATGGTCACAGTTTGTTGGCGATTGATTGCCACTGTCACAGGTAAAATTTCTTCAGCCAGAATACCATTACGCTGTGCATGTGCCGCTTTTTGTTGACTACGATAAGCAAATAAATCCTGATCTTTACGATTCACCGCAAATTTTTGCGCCACGTGTTCTGCCGTTTCTGGCATACTATCCACACCAAACTGGGCTTTAAACTTTGCATTAATAAAGCGCCAACCGATAGTCGTATCATAAATTTCAGGGCTGCGACTAAATGCCGTCACTGGTTTGGCTTGTACAAAAGGTGCTCGACTCATCGACTCCACCCCACCTGCCAAAATAAATTGTGCTTCACCAGCCTTAATTGAACGTGCTGCCAGACCAATGGCATCCAGTCCTGAGGCACATAAACGATTGACCGTTAATGCGGGAACAGAATCGGGTAACCCAGCCAATAATGCTGCCATACGAGCAACGTTGCGATTATCTTCACCAGCCTGATTCGCACAACCTAAAATCACTTCATCTAACTCTGCCCAAGGCAATTGAGGATGTCGCTGATATAAATAGTTAATCGGTAATGCCGCCAAATCATCACTACGAATTTGACTCAAGCTTCCTGCGTAACGACCAATCGGGGTACGAATTGCATCAAAAATATAAACCTGTTGCATTGATTTTCCTTTAGCCAGCGACTTTTAATGGCTGGTTTTGTCCAGCATTTTGTGGCCATCCTAATGCCACTTTCTTTTGTAAATACAGACTTGGCCTATAACGCTCCTCACCATAAATACGATAGATATTTTTTAAAATTTCTAAAATAACGTGATAACCGATCTTGGTTGCCCATTCAAATGGCCCTTGAGGATAGTTAACGCCATATTTCATTGCTAAATCAATATCTTGTTCAGATGCTACTTGGTGTAATACGGCTTCGCAGGCTTCATTGACCAACATCGCAATTGTACGTAAAACATAAAACCCTGGATAATCACGACTCCAAATAGGTATCACATTCAGTGCTGTAAATAGCATATTGATTTGATTGAGATCGAAAGTGCTACATGCTGGTGAAGCAGTCACCGTGATACTCTTGGCAGATTGCCAGTCACAGTGCCAGTCCATCAGTACAACTTTCTGCTGAGTATAGTCAAGTTCGACGGATTCTCCCCGAGTAAGACGTAATGATAATCCATCAATCAAAATTTCATCTTGTCGTGCAGCTTCAAACTCAAGTTCAACATCAGGACACTGTTGTAAACGCTCAATCAATCCTAAACATGTCAACCAAGCACCTTTAACGACAATTTTGATCTGTTCTGACACAGCTATTTTTAAACTTGGTGGTTGATATTGCGGGATCATTGTGCCTTGATGATAACGATAAAATCCTTGCTGTGATTTACGACCATAGCATCCTGCATCAACCAATTGTTGCTGTAGTAAAGAAGGCCGATAACGTGGTTCATCAAAAAAAGCATGATAAACACTTTGTGTCACCGAGAAATTAACATCCTGTCCAATTAAATCCGTCAACTCACAAGGACCCATGGCAAAACCACCACACTCACGCATCAGATAGTCTAATTGTTCAGGGGCTGTCACATGCTCTTCTAAAGCGCGAAAAGCTTCTGCATAATAAGGACGGGCAACACGATTCACAATAAAGCCTGGTGTTGACTTGGCTTTTACTGCAACCTTGTTCCAAGACTGCATCAATTGGCATAAATGCTCTGCAATCACGGCTGAGCTTTGCAAACCAGAAATAATTTCAACCAACTTCATCACTGGTGCAGGATTAAAAAAATGCAGTCCAATCACACGTTCAGGATGAGGGATCGTAGCTGCAAGCGCAGTAATCGAAATTGAAGACGTATTCGAGGCAAAAATAGTCTGTTCACTACAGATATCTGCCAGCTGCTGAAATAATGCCTGTTTGATTTCTTTTTTTTCTACAATCGCTTCAATAATGACATCAACATCTGCTAAAGCACTCAATTGCTCCACAACAGTTAAATGAGCAAAAATATCGGCCACCAATTGTGCTGACATTTTACCGGCCTGCACACGTTGATTTAACTGTAACGACAAACGTGTTAAAGCATGTTGAGCTTGCTGCTGATCAACATCAAAAAGCACCACTTGATGGCCATTCATCGCGGCCAATTGTGCAATACCTGTTCCCATGGTACCCGCACCAATCACGGCAATTTTCGCCTGTTGTAATTTGATTTTTTGCATCGCTTAACATCCTTTATATTGTGGTGGGCGCTTTTGCATAAATGCTTGTACCCCCTCTTTATAATCATGCGAACGCCCAGCCAAACGCTGTAAATCCCTTTCCAAATTTAATTGATCTTCTAAATGATTATCAGCAGAAGCATGTAATGCTTTTTTAATCAGCGATAAACCGTAAGTAGGTTGCTGGGCAAGGTGCTCAGCCATACTGATCACTTGCTGCTGTAAAGCTTCATCTGCAACAACTTGCCAAATCATTCCTAATTGTAATGCTTTTTCAGCCGTTAGCTTATCGCCCAATAACGCCAGTCCCATCGCCTGAGCACGCCCCACTAAACGTGGTAAAAACCATGTTCCACCCGAATCAGGTACCAAGCCTAGGCGACAAAATGCCTGTATAAATGATGCAGATTGTGCTGCAACGACAATATCACAGGCTAAAGCAATATTGGCGCCTGCACCAGCAGCGACACCATTGACTGCACATATAACAGGTTTTGGCATAGCAGTGATTAATTTAATCAGTGGATTATAATATTTTTCAATTGATATCCCTAAATCTGGTGCTGCTGCATTTGGGTCTACCACACGATCGTTAAGATCTTGACCTGCACAAAAACCGCGACCACTGGCTGAAATCACGACTGCACGAATCTCACGATTTTTAGCCCATGCTTTTAAGACCTCAGCCACTTCTTGATGCATCTTTTCATTAAAACTATTGAGTTGCTTTGGTCGATTAAAGGTTAAATAACCAACAGCATTTTGTTCTTTGACGATAATTGTTTGGTAATCCATTACATACCTCGAAATACTGGTTTTCTTTTATTTAAAAAAGCATCTATGCCTTCTTGGCGGTCTTGCGTTGATGCCAACCATACAAAGTATTGTCGCTCAAGCTTTAAACCTTGACTTAAAGGCAATTCATATACCGTTTTTAATGATTGCTTAATCATCCGAATAGCAAGTGGCGCCTGCTGTGCAATCTTGACAGCCAGCTCTAGCGCATACTGTCGTGTTAAATCAACTGGACAAATTTGGCTGCTTATCCCATGTTGTAATGCTGTTGCTGCAGAAATAAACTCACCTGTCATCGCCCAGCGCATCGCCAATTGTGTACCAACAACACGTGCTAAACGTTGTGTACCACCCGCTCCAGGCAACATCGCCAAACCAATTTCAGGCAGTGCAAACTGAGCATTATCACCAGTGATCAGAATATCGCCATGTAAAGCCAGTTCAAATCCAGCACCAAATGCATAACCATTGACAGCCATAATTAATGGTTTTGAAAAAGTATCAATTTTTTGCCACAATTGTGGACGTTGATCCTGCTGCAAGCGAACGACATCCAGTTGAGCCAATTCATTTAAATCCGCTCCCGCAGCAAAGCATTGCTCATTACCGGTAATCACCACAGCGCGAATCTGTCCATCTTGATCACATTGTTGCAAACACGCTGCAATTTCTTGTAAGGTCGCATTATTTAATGCATTACGTTTTTCAGGTCGATTTAATTCAATCAATGCCACACCAGGCTGTATGATATTCATTTTGATATATTGCATAGCAGAATTCCTATTCTTTCATCATGATCCATTTAAAGCATGCAAGCCAAGATTGCTGTACTGCATCAGCTTTAATACACTTGATTGCACCTTATTGATCAAAACTCAATCGAACATCACTGCTCAGCGGACGTGCCTGACAACTTAATACATAGCCCTTTGCAATTTCATCTTCTTCCAGACTATAGTTGACCGCCATATCCACCTGCCCCTGTAGTACCTTACATTTACAGGTTGCGCAGACCCCTCCCTTACACGCATAAGGTAAATCTGCACCAGCACGTAGTGCGGCATCTAGAATACTGTCATCTTGTGCAGAGACATCAATCTGTAATTCACGTCCATCCAGAATAATACTCACGCTTTCCTCATTGCGATTTTGTGATGGTACTGCCGATGTTTTAGCTGCACTACCACGATTAAAACGCTCAGTATGAATCTTCTCTTTCGCCACCCCTAAAGAAGGCAATACCTGTTCTATCGCCTGCATCATTTCTTCAGGCCCACAAGCAAAAACGTGGTCAATTTGTGGAACAATTAAATTAGCCTGAAAAAGCTGCTGTAATTTTTCTGCATCAATACGACCATTAAAAATATCCTGATCATTTAATTCACGAGAAAAGATATTAATTAACTGTAATCGTGACTTATATTGATCTTTTAAATCCATAATTTGCTCAGCAAACATGGTTTGTTTCCAAGAGCGGTTACCATATACCAAAGTAAAAGTAGTTTCAGAATGCTGATTTAAAACAGATTTAATAATTGATAAAATAGGCGTAATGCCACTGCCTGCTGCAAAACCTAAATAATGTTGTCCACCTTGTTTACGAGCCTTTTGAAAAAAAACGCCTTGAGGTGGCATAATTTCTAAACAATCACCGACTTTTAAATGTTGATTGGCCCAAGTGGAAAATTGCCCCTGATCAACTTGCTTAATGGCAATACTGATATCTTCTTGTAGATCACTACAAATTGAATAACAACGACGTAATTCACCCGTCGTGGTCAGATGACGAATCGTTAAATGCTGTCCAGGTTGATAGCGAAAGATATTTTGCTGTTCTGCTGTCAGCTCAAATGCAATACAAATTGCTTGATCTGTCTGAGGCTGAATTGATTTTATTGTTAATGGTATAAATTGATTCATTAAAAAATCCCTCTTGGTTTCGGCTATATATGGGTAGAGCCATCACCACATACGCTGTTCCATCTAAATACATTTAAAATAGTCAAAAGGTTCTAAACAGTTTTGACATTGATAGAGTGCCTTACACGCAGTTGAACCAAATTCACTTAACAATTTGGTTGCTGAACTTGCACACTGTGGGCAGGAAATACCGTCTTGTAATGCCACATGTGTTCCACAATGCGCTGCATCACCTTGAGGAGGCGCAATACCATATTGTTGCAGTTTATTTTTACCCGATTGGCTCATCCAATCTGTTGTCCATGCCTCTGATAAATCAATGACAACCTGTACAGGAACAAGACCATGCTGACTGAATGTCTGAATAATTTCTGCCTTTAACAAATCTGTTGCTGGACAACCACTATAAGTCGGTGTGAGACGGACGATAATTTCATGATCTGCGTTCAAATCAACACCACGGATCATGCCCAGATCTAATATCGATAACACTGGAATTTCAGGATCTGCTATATCAGCCAAAACCTGCCAGCACCGCTCAGTAACATGTCGAATGATCTGCATTACACTTGCTCCCTCAACAACAAAATACTACCAACTCATTTGTGGATAAGTACGCTGCAGATATTGCATTTCAGCCAGTACATAGCCGAGATGCTCCGTATGTAATCCTTGTTTGCCACCATTGCGATAGGCTGGAATTTCGGCAAGGGTTAACTGAAAACGGTCAAGTTCATGCTTAATCAAGATTTGCCACTGCTGTTGTAATGCTTCAATATTGCTGATCACACCATCGGCAACGAGTGTATGTTCATCTGCCGTTAACACAAATAATTCTTGAGTAAAACGCCATAGTTGATGTAAAGCATATTGTACTTTGTCATGTGCTTCAGACGTGGATAAACTCAAACGCTCCATCCAAGCTGTTGAAAAACGCAAATGATATTTCACTTCTTTTAAGGATTTAGTGGCAAATGCTGCTAATTCAGAACAACCACTATTGCTCAATGCATCCAGCAACAATGCATGATAATGATCAAATAACCACTGCCGCACGATGGTTTGGGCAAAATCACCATTGGGTTGTTCACACAGCAATAAATTGCGATATTCACGCTCTGTACGCAAATATGCGATTTGATCTTCATCACGACCTAAACCTTCAAACTGACCTGCCAGCGTTAATGCTGTACGTGCCTGCCCTAATAGGTCCAAACCAATATTGGCCAAAGCAATATCCAACTCTAATTCTGGAGCATGACCACACCATTCAGCCAAGCGATGCGATAGAATCAGTTGACTATCGCCAATATGTAAAAGAAATTGTGCTAATACAGGATTTTTCATGATCATCACCTCTTACATATGCTCAATGCCATCTGGAATATGGTAAAAAGTAGGATGTCGGTAGACCTTATCCAGTGATGGATCAAAAAACTCAGGTTTTTCATCTGGTTGTGAAGATGTAATCAGCTCAGATTTAATCACCCAAATACTAATTCCCTCATTGCGGCGTGTATATACGTCACGCGCATTTTGTAATGCAATTTCATCATCAGGCGCACGCACACTACCCACATGACGATGACTTAGGCCTTGTTTGCTACGAATAAATACTTCATATAAAGACCAGTGATTTTGATTATCCATAATTTAAATTCCGTTTATCTTTAATTTGATTAAGCAACTTTTTGAGCATCTAGCTGCTGCTGTTTCTTGGCATATATCACAGCAGCATCACGCACCCATTTACCGTCTTGCCATGCTTTACGACGTGCTTCAATACGTTCATGATTACATGGCCCTTGACCGGCTAAAACAGCAAAAAATTCCTGCCAATCTATGGCGCCAAATTGATAATGTCCGGTTTCTTGATTAAATTGAAGATCTGGATCAGGTACAGTCAGACCGAGCTGTAAAACTTGCGGTACTGTGTTATCAACAAACTTCTGCCGTAATGCATCATTACTAAATAATTTAATTTTCCACTGCATACTTTGTGCACTATTCGGTGAGTTATCATCACTTGGACCAAACATCATTAATGCTGGCCACCAAAAACGATTTACCGCATCTTGTGCCATTTGTTTTTGTTCGGCTGTTCCCTGTGCCAACTGCATCATGGCTTCAAAACCTTGGCGTTGATGAAAACTTTCTTCTTTACAGATCCGTACCATAGCACGTGCGTATGGTCCATAAGAGGTTCGACATAAAGCAACCTGATTGACAATTGCTGCACCATCGACCAACCAGCCAATCGCTGCAACATCTGCCCATGTCAAAGTCGGATAATTGAAAATTGATGAATACTTCATTTTCCCTGCGATTAGTTTATCCATCATCTCATCACGATCTGCACCCAAGGTTTCAGCAGCACTATAAAGATATAAACCATGTCCGGCTTCATCCTGTACTTTAGCTAACAGAACGGCTTTACGTTTTAATGTTGGCGCTCGTGTAATCCAATTCCCTTCCGGCAACATTCCAACCACTTCAGAATGTGCATGCTGCCCAATTTGGCGAATAAGTGTTTGACGATAAGCATCAGGCATCCAGTCCTTCGGCTCTATCGAAATATCTGTCGCAATATTTTGATCAAATATTTTTTGTTGCTGATTCATTTTTCCCTCACTTATCCCAAGTGTTGATATTGATAAATTAAAACGATACACAATTAAAATCAATAATTATTTTATAGTATCAAATAAATTAAAATTATAAAATAATCTATATTCCTGTTTTTATTAACTATTTTTATAAATTTTCGACTCATTTAATTTTTTAGTGAATATTTTTGATTGACATTTTGCAATTTTAAAATCAAATTACGAAACATTAAAACTAAAAAATATTTAATATTGTATCAAAAATGGAGTTTTATTATGTTTGTGCCAGATGCCACATCAAACACAACCAGCCAACAACAGGACTTAACTCAAGCCGATGCAGCAAAAGTGAAAATCTTAAGCTCACTGGTACAAGGCCATGAATACATTGCGCAAACAGATTTTCGAGTGGTTTATCATGCCATTACGGGTAAGGCAATTTATCAGGTCAGCAGTCAAGGTATGCCAATGCGCGCTGTGGTTGATTATGCCAAGCAAAAAGGTGCCACACTGGCAGAATGGACTTTCCATCAACGTGCACATGCTTTAAAACAAGTCGCACAGTATTTAATGGAACGCAAGGAACAATATTATGCACTTGCATCAGCAACAGGCTGTACCCGTAAAGATGCTTGGATTGATATTGAAGGTGGTATAGGAACCTTATATGCCTATTCGAGCTTAGTTCGTCGAGAACTTAGTGATGAAACTGCTTGGGTTGAAGACGCATGGATTCCTCTTTCTAAACAAGGAACTTTTGGTGCAAAACATATCCTTCACCCCAAAGCAGGCGTTGCTGTACACATCAATGCCTTTAATTTTCCGATTTGGGGCATGTTAGAAAAAATTGCACCAACGCTATTGGCAGGCGTACCGTGTATTGTTAAACCTGCGACAGAAGGTGCAGAACTTACTCATGCTGTCGTCAAAGCCATTCATGAAAGTGGCTTTTTACCTGATGGTGCTTTACAGATTATTTGTGGTCAAACATATGATTTATTTGATTATCTAAATCCACAAGACACCGTCACGTTTACAGGCTCCGCTGCAACAGGGCAAAAATTACGCGCACATCCTCATTTAAATGCCTATTCGATTCCATTTAGTATGGAGGCCGACTCTGTCAATAGTGCGATTTTAACACCTGAAGCTGATGATGCAGCGATTGCTTTATTTGTACGTGAGATATTACGTGAAATGACAACAAAAGCAGGGCAAAAATGTACAGCAATTCGTCGCGCATTTATACCCACCACGTTATTGCATCACGTGGAAAATCTTCTGATTGAAAAACTCAAACAGATCGTGGTCGGTGATCCGAATCAGGATGGCATCCATATGGGTGCTTTAGCCAGCTTAAAACAAAAACAGGATGTGATTGAAAAAGTAGAACAATTAAGCCAAGAAGCAGAAATTGTTTTTGGTAGCCACTTACGCCAGGATGTCAAGATTGTAACTGCTTATCCAGAACAAGGCGCATTTTATCCACCGACACTTTTACGTTGCACAGATCCAATGCAAGCTAAAAATATTCATACCATTGAAGCATTTGGGCCTGTCGTTACTTTGATGCCTTATCAGGATATTGCCCAACTGACCACTCTGGTTGCACGTGGTGAAGGTAGTTTAGTGGCTTCCATTATACGACATCATAATGAAAACATTGAAGAATTAGTTAGAAAAATCGCCCCATGGCATGGTCGAATTCATATTCTAGACAGTATCAGTGCTAAAGAAAGTACAGGTCATGGATCACCACTTCCCCATCTTGTACATGGTGGACCTGGCCGGGCTGGTGGTGGCGAGGAATTGGGTGGACTACGCGCTGTAAAACATTATATGCAACGTAGTGCGATTCAAGGCAGTCCAAATGCACTGACACAAGTTGGCCATTGCTGGACCATCGGCGCAGATGCCATGACCGATCGTGTTCATCCTTTTAAGAAGTCTTTTGATGAACTTCGTATTGGTGAACGTCTACTCACTGCTAGACGTACTGTTACCGAAGCAGATATCGTCAGTTTTGCTGGTCTCAGTGGTGACTATTTTTACGCCCATATGGATCAAATTGCCGCAGCTGAATCTTTATTCGGTGAGCGTGTAGCACATGGCTATTTTATTGTATCTGCTGCTGCGGGGCTATTTGTTGATGCTGCTGTGGGTCCTGTAATTGCCAATTATGGTATGGATAATTTACGTTTTGTAGAACCGGTAAAAATTGGTGATACCATTCAAGTCGAACTTACCTGTAAGCAAAAAACTGTAAAAACATTACGCGATCCTACCCAAAAACCTCATGGCGTCGTGGTATGGGATATTAAAGTTAAAAATCAACGTGATGAACTGGTTGCCACCTATGATATTTTAACACTGGTTGAACGTACCAACTAAACTCGATACATTGCAAAAGGAATCTTCATGATTCCTTTTTTTTAAAAAATAAAAAAAATAGTATCTTTTTATAATAATTTCATTGACTATTTTCAATTTACAACCTAAATTCAATTCATGATACAAAAATAAAAACAAATTAAATTATTTGTGTCATTAAATCTCATAGTATTTGCAAAGGATATTGCATAATGAATGATCAATCTCTAGAAATAGAACCACCGAGTAATGGTAAAGAAATAACCATCAAAGCCAACGACATCCCCCTTCCTGAAATCACTGAACATCAGAGCAATACCACCTATCAATGGTATGTTGTTCTGATTTGTATGGTGGCCTATATTTTGTCTTTTGTAGACCGGCAAATTTTATCGTTGATGATCGAACCAATTAAAGCTGATCTAATGCTCAGTGACACGCAATTCAGCTTGTTACAAGGTCTGGCATTTTCATTATTTTATGCATTTATGGGCGTACCAATTGCCGCACTGTCAGATAAAAAGTCAAGAATCAAAATTATTGCTATAGGTATCGCTTTTTGGAGTTTAGCCACAGCAGCCTGCGGACTCAGTAAGAACTTTATACAAATGTTTTTAGCACGCTTAAGTGTCGGAGCTGGTGAAGCTGCACTGTCACCTGCTTTTTACTCAATTGTTTCAGATTTATTTCCCAAAGATAAACTGGGCCGTGCACTGGGTGTGTATGCCATCGGTGCTTTTGTTGGTTCAGGCTTAGCTTTTCTTATTGGCGGCTATGTGATTGGATTATTAAAAAATATAGACAGCATCGTGATTCCGGTTTTAGGACAGATTAAAACATGGCAACTGACTTTTATGATCGTTGGTTTACCGGGTATTTTACTGGCATTGGTCATGGTTATGACAGTGCGTGAACCAACACGCAAAGGTCTTAAAGTTGGCCAAGATGGTCAAGTCATCAAAGCGTCGTTTAAAAACTCTATCGCTTTTATTAAGCTGCATAAAAAAACTTTTTTCTGTCATTTTATTGGTTTTTCATTCTATACCATGATGCTCTATTCCTTACTTGGCTGGGCACCTGCCTATTACATGCGTCATTTTGGTTTAGATGCCAGTCAAACGGGCTATATCCTCGGCATAATTATTTTAATCGCAAATACTGCAGGCGCTTTTTTCTGCGGTTGGCTTATTGATCTTTTCCAGAAACGCGGTTATCGCGATGCTGCAATTCGTACAGGTGCCATTGGGTGCGCAGCCTTAATCATTCCAAGTGTTTTATTCACTCAAGTCGATCATCTATATGGCTCTTTTGCACTGATTTTTGTGGCGATGTTTTTTTCGACCTTTCCGATTCCCGCTTCTGCAGCAGCGACTCAAATGCTGACGCCCAATCAACTACGTGCACAAGTTTCTGCAAAATTTTTATTAATTTCAAATTTGATTGCACTTGGCATTGGAACCACTGCCGTTGCATTAATTACCGATAAATACTATCAAAACACCTTGATGGTCGGTAATTCAATTTCGATTGTTAATCTAGTGGCAGGTATTATTGGTGCATGGTTACTCTTTAAAGGCTGTCACTATTATCGTCAAAGTATCGAAATTGAACAATTAAATTAGTTTCAAACTAACATCAGTATTGATCACTGAGTGACACTCCTGTTTGTTAAATGATATGTACAATGAATAATGTCATCTTGTCATCACTGCAAGGCATTATTCATTGTGAATTGTTTGACATACGCCAACAAAAATTATAACCATTACATTGATCTGCCCCTCATATCTTGGTAATAATTTGAGTCGTGTATGAATCTAAACCTTAGCTTCTACTAAACCTTGGCTTCTATAATGATTGAGTAAATACCACGATCCAGTTCAACATCACCACCTCTGCGTATTTGATAACCTAAAGCTCTCCGATAAATCAATGATCACTAAAAAAATAAGTATCAAGCCGCGATTTACTGCTTGAATTTTGTGGCTAAAGACTCTAGAATCTTCGCTTCCGTAAATACTACGGCACAACTTTTTTTAGGTTGTGACTCCTTGCTTCTGATAATTACGTCAGGGGCTGTATAATCCGTAAGGAGCTGACAATGCGTCACTACGAAATCGTACTTCTGGTACATCCAGATCAAAGCGATCAAGTGGTAGGTATGGTTGAACGCTATATCTCTCACATTAAAGAAGCTGAAGGTCAAATTCATCGTCTTGAAGATTGGGGCCGTCGCCAATTGGCTTACCCAATTAACAAAATCCATAAAGCGCACTACATTTTGATGAATATCGAATGTGGTCAAACTACGCTTGATGAGCTTGAAGAGTTATTCCGTTATAATGACGCAATTATTCGTAGTCTTATCATCCGTCGTGAACACGCTATCACTGAAGAGTCTTTATTGGCTAAGAGTGCTGAAGAAAAACGTGCGCGTAAAGCTCAACGTGAAGAAGCACAATTGGCTCAAGACTCTGCTGAAGCATAAGGAGAACATCAATGGCACGTTTTTACCGTCGTCGCAAGTTCTGCCGCTTTACAGCTGAGAACGTTACGTACATCGACTACAAAGATATTGACACTTTAAAACAGTACATTACTGAAAATGGCAAGATCGTTCCTAGCCGTATTACAGGTACTAAAGCTCGTTATCAACGTCAATTAGCGCTTGCTATCAAACAAGCTCGCTACTTGTCTTTGATCCCTTACACTGACAATCATAAGTGAGGTTGAGCTGTGGATATTATCTTATTACAACGCATTAAAAACCTTGGTAAACTTGGTGATAAAGTTTCAGTTAAAGCTGGTTATGGCCGTAACTACTTAATCCCTCAAGGGAAAGCAGTTGCTGCAACTGAAGCAAACACTGCTGCTTTTGAAGCTCGTCGTGCTGAACTTGAGAAACAAGAAGCTGAAGTATTGGCTGCTGCTCAAGCACGTGCTGATCAATTGAACGAAGTTAATATCGTTATCACTGCAAAAGCTGGTGATGAAGGTAAACTCTTCGGTTCTATCGGTACACGTGATATCGCTGACGCGTTAACCAATGCTGGTCTTGAAGTTGACCGTGCAGAAGTTCGTTTACCATTAGGTGCACTTCGCAACACTGGTGAATTCAACATCGCAATCCAATTGCATCATGATGTTATTGCAGAAGTTCTTGTGACTATCGTCGCTGAGTAATTTTTTGCAAAAAAAAGAGCATGCTTTAGCATGCTCTTTTTTTATCTCTAAAAAGAATCTGTTATTTTTGATAACATCTTCAATGAAAATTTCGATTCGCATTTTAAATTAGAAAGCGTATCATTTGTTTAAATATCAAAATCTAAAACATATTTAAACGCAATATTTTGCATTTACTGTATTAAAAATCAGGGATTTATATGTCACAGGCAAATGCCAAAACCAAAGCTAGTGCATCCAAAATCGATTTAGTGATGAACGAAAATACTGCTTTAAAAGAATTTCGCACCCCTCCACATAATTTGGCGATTGAACAAGCCGTTCTGGCCGCCTTAATGACTGTGGCAGAATCTTTTGAACAAGTAGGCGATGTTTTGCAAGAGTCTGATTTTTATGCGACTCGCCATAAATATATTTTCCGTGCGATTGATACATTAGCCAAAGAAAACTCACCTTACGATGCGGTATTGGTCAATGACTGGTTAATCAAGCAAAACTTACTTGATGCCGCAGGCGGTGAAGAATATTTAATGCAATTAATGGCAGACTCTCCTTCTAGTTTCTATAATATTGAAACCTATGCCACCAAAATTAAAGAATTCTCAACACTGAGAAATATGATTAAAGTCAGCAGTGAAATTTTACAAAGCGCTTATGACACTAAAGGTCGCTCAGTCAGTGAAATTCTAGATTTAGCAGAAACCAATGTATTTCAAATTGCTGAACAACACAACAATAATAAAAAGAACGCTGGACCTAAACCCATCACCAGTGTAGTCGCTGATGTATTTGATAAACTTAATGAGTTATCTCAATTAGAAGGTAATATTACTGGCTTAACGACAGGTTTCTTAGAACTAGATAATAAGACCTCAGGAATGCAATCTGGTGATTTAATCATTGTAGCAGCACGTCCATCCATGGGAAAAACGACTTTTGCCATGAATTTGGTTGAAAGTGTGCTATTTAACAATAACTTACCAGCACTTGTTTTCTCCATGGAAATGCCAGCAGATTCGATCGCCATGCGTTTAATTTCAGCATACGGTAAAGTCCATCAAGGACATTTACGCGCAGGTAAGCTGGATGGCGAAGAATGGTCAAAAGTAACCGGAACCATTTTACAGCTTCAAGAGAAGCACTTATATATCGATGACTCTTCAGCATTACCACCAACTGAACTTCGTGCAAGAGCACGACGTATTGCCAAACAGCATGGGGGTAAAATTGGCTGTATTATGGTCGATTATTTACAATTGATGAAAGTACCAGGTATGGGCGACAACCGTGTCGGTGAGATTTCAGAAATTTCACGTAGTTTAAAAGCCTTGGCTAAAGAAATGCAATGTCCAGTCATTGCACTTTCACAGCTTAACCGCTCTTTAGAAAACCGCCCCAATAAACGCCCAGTGATGTCCGATCTACGTGAATCAGGTGCAATTGAGCAGGATGCCGATTTAATCATGTTTATTTATCGTGATGAGGTCTACAATAAGGAATCTAAAGAAGCTGGTACAGCAGAAATCATTATTGGTAAACAGCGTAATGGTCCAATCGGTACGGTACGACTTGCCTTTGAAGGCCAATATACCCGCTTTAGCAATTTATCACCTGAGTTTTATGCTCAATTTGATGATGATGAATAATCTTCTTCATTGTCTTTGTTTTCATCGACCCTCGAGGAGTATTAAGGGTGCGCCAAGCAACAGTTTATATTGATCGTACAGCACTTCAATATAATTTAAACCGTGTCAAACAACTTGCACCAACCGCTAAAGTCGTCAGTATGGTAAAAGCCAATGCTTACGGACATGGAATTAAAGACTGCTTAGCAGCCTTACAAGACAGTGATGCTTTTGGCGTTGCCTGTCTAGAAGAAGCTTTGGAAATTCGTGCATTAGGTTATTCACAACCGATTACACTGATTGAAGGCGTCTTTTCTGCAGATGAAATGCAAGTGGTCATCGACCATCATATTGAAATTATTGTTCATCATCAGCAACAAGTAGAATGGTTACGCCAAAATCAAGCTGCTTATATTGCAAAAGGTTTAAAGGTTTGGGTAAAACTGAATAGCGGGATGAATCGCCTCGGTTTTAAAGTTCCTGAAATTATTGACGTAATTAATACGTTAAAATCAGATGGTTTTAGCTGTGTCTTAACCATGCATTTTGCCAATGCAGACACCGATGATCATCCACTCAACGAACAGCAGAAACAACAGTTTTTACAGGTTAAAAATATATGTGCCCCCATCATGGGCTCATGTTGTAACTCCGCAGCAATCTTTAAATGGCCAGAACTTAATTTTGATTTTGTTCGCCCAGGGATTATGTTATATGGAGCATCACCATTTGCCGATCAGAATGCTCGACAACTTGATCTGCAACCCGTAATGTCATTTAGCGCTGAAGTCATTGCCCTTAATACGATTCAAGCAGGTGAATCGGTCGGTTATGGTTCAAAATTTGTTGCCCATAAAGAAACTCAACTTGCGATTGTTTCTATCGGTTATGGTGACGGCTATCCTCGTGCTTTTTTTGAACAAAATTATGTTGCTATTGACACTAAACTGATACCTATTGTTGGGCGTGTCGCTATGGATATGATTGCGATTGATGTAACCAATCAGCATGTTGAACTGGGTACGAAAGTTGAACTTTGGGGAAAAAATCGTCTCGTCGATGAAGTAGCTCAAGCCAATGGGACTATTGGTTATGAACTCCTATGTCGCTTAAGTCAACGCCCAACACGTGTTGCCTTTTGATGATGCATTAAGCTTTGCTCTAAGGCCTAAGTCGCAAAACTTAGGTCTTCACCTTTTAATCTTTTTAACAACATGACTAAGCAAAATCAAATTTAAACTACTCTATCACGGCAATGATCTGCAGCAGGCTATTCAACTACTGTTGGCCAAAGTGATTAAGTATCTCTTAATTTAAAAATTATAATTCAATCAATCTGCTGTTTAAACCCATCAACAAGCTGTTTAGTTTTGTTAAAATTTCGCCATTTCTATATTTTGATACAGTAAGATCTAGCTGTTAAGTGCTAAATTATTTTATTAAATCTTAAGAATTTTTATATCATGTCTAAAAAATCAATCATTGAATTAGATAAAGAAAGAAAAGATAAACTGATACAATCATTGCAACTTTATTGTTCAAAAGAATTTAATTTAGAGTTGGAAAGCTTTCCCGCCCAATTTTTTTTAGATTTCATCATCAATGAGTTTGGTGCAACTTTTTACAATCAAGCTTTAGATGATGTTAATACATGGCTGTCAGATAAAATTCAATATTTAGCTGATGATATATATCTCTTAAGTAAACAAGAATAGTATTGATAACGGTCACTTCGATGTCTAAACAAACATCAGTTAACACAAATACTTCTAAAATTTATCATATAAAATCAATATATTATATTTTTTACGCCTTGAATCATATAGCCATAAGGCAGAGCTACAGTCAATAGTATGCCACGGTAATGCACCCTAAAAATAATTAAACTTCAAAGTAAAAAATAAAAAATAAAAAGTCAAATACCCTAGCTTTAAGAATATTTTGTATACAAACATCTAAATATTCAGATCGCTTAATCATGAGTATGTTGAAGCAAGCTAAAGCTAGCATAAGTGCCAAATCTATACCGAGAACATGCTGTGAGCTCTACCATCTTCCACAAATGAAAGTCCAAATATACTGATATGGATCTTGTAATTAATGATACCACTTAAACAGCTTAAGGCTGAAAATGCCCGTTTAAAAGGTATGTAGTAGCTAAATGGCTAAAACCAGATATCTTGCAAAATGCTGTGTCAAAAAATTTTTAAGGTCGATTCAGCAACAGTTACTTGCTTAGTAAGCCACTAAAAAAATTAATATTTTAATCAGTATGGTCTGTTTCATTTTCCAAGTAAGTCAAACATATTATCGCGACAAGGCATGGTTGTATAAGAAAAATATTCGCATTGCTAACTGATTAAAAAGCAACAATCATTCTCTGTTCTTTGATACAAAATAAAGATATCTTCTAATATCATGATTTGAACACCATCTATATTGATAACTTTTTGTACATCAGCTTTATACTTGCAATTAACGCATTACAATCAGCTAAAAATCTATATCGTGATAGATCCCCATCAACAATAAATAGCCCCTCTTTGTTTTTTTGTAAAATCGCAGAATATTTCCTGCATTTGACTTGCTTAACAGTGCTATTTTTCTTATTGTGATAGGCCTTTCAAAACAGTTTTAACCGCACATCTTTATTACTGAATTTAGACTATGTCCTCACAAGAAAAAGAAACCTCAAATACCTTATATCGGCAATGGCATATTCTTTCGCGACTTTCAACAGGTAAATGGATGGGTACTCGAGAGTTGCAAGAAATCCTGTTACGAGAAGGAATTGATGTCAGTTTACGTACCATTCAACGCGATCTCAATCAAATTTCACAGCGTTTCTTAATTGAAAGTAATGGCACTGTTCCTCAAGGTTGGCGTTGGCGTGCCGATGCGCCAATTCAAAGCCTGCCACACATGACCAGCTCCCAAGCAGTGACTTTTATGATGGTAGAAGAACATTTAAATCATTTATTACCTCCAAGTTTAATTGAAGAAATGAATCCTTGGTTTGATTTAGCACGACGTAGCTTGTCTACACAAAACAATGTCCGACAATGGATTAACCGTGTTCGTATCGTACCTGCCAATCAACCTTTAATTCCGCCAGTGGTTGATAAACAGGCACAACAAGCCATCTATGAAGGGTTATTACAAGACAAACAACTGGAATGCATTTACCAACCGCGAACACCAGAAGCTGAAGAAAAATCTTATATTTTAAATCCACTGGCATTGGTACAAAAAGGTGCTGTGATTTATTTAATCTGTACCCGTTTCGATAAAACAGATATTCAAACTTTTGCCTTACATCGTTTTAAATCTGCACAAGTACTCGATTCCCGTGCCTTGCATCCTGTTAACTTTGATATTGACAAATATATTGAATCTGGCGCTTTAGGCTTTCGTGTTGACTATTCAAAACCTACAGAATATATCCAAATCAAGCTGCAAATGAGTGAAAATGATGCAATGTACTTTGAAGAATGTCAATTAAGTCAAGATCAAGTTATCCATAAACAAGATAATGGCTACAGTATCGTATGCGCTACGGTACCTTATACATCTCAACTTATATGGTGGCTACGAGGCTTTGGCAAAAAAATTCAAAACATTGAACCTCAATATGTTTTTCATGCTGTACGTGAGACAGACATATCATCTTGCTCTTAAGTTTTTTAAATGGTAGTGGCCATCAATATAAAATAAAACCCCATATCATAATTGACTGGGGCTGTTACAATTTTTTTATAATATGATGATAAGCTTTATTATGATTGTAGTTGTATTTTAGGCTCAGGATATATTGATGATTAATATACAATCACCCTACTCCTGTTTATTCATTAAAATATTATTTTATAATTTAAATCAATTATTATGTGCCTTAATCAGCTCAATACAATTAACAGTTCAGACATATCATGCTATTTACCTCCTTCAATACCAACCAGTGAATAACAATATAAAAGTTACATACTGAGCTGTAAAATAAGAAAAACTGTAACTTAAATCTATTTTTGTGTTTAATGCATAAAATGATGTATTTATTCTATAAAGTTAAAATCATACGCTACACAGTAACAACTCTACCTTTTATTCAGCTGTATGAAGTCTCAATAATCGGCTTAAGATTTCAGAGCACATTTTTTTCATTCATCATTTTTTTAGTCAATGAATTTTATGCTTTAAGCGATATTTATTGCTCTTAAGACATCATCTTTGTACAGTTTTTGCTTTATTAAGCCAATCTATTTTATCTTTAAGGATTACTGGATTTTTGCGCTCTATTTGTAGCTTTAGTTATATTTTAGCTCAGCCATGACTTCATACTGGATCTTAGGATATTAATTAAAATATTGTTGGTATCTTAGCAACCGTAATCCAGATCGCGTAAAATACCAACCCAATATCGTCATTTAATTTAAATCGGCTTATTTATTTTTTTGTTTTGATGATTTAAACCTTGATAACGCAGTAACAGCAACTGCAGAAAGAATAATCCCCGGTGCACTTGCCATTAAGATTCCTGTCGTGCCAAGACCTAAAGCCAAAATTTTTCCAGTGAGCAATGGCCCAGTCATCGCACCTAAACGCCCCAATGAAATGGCACTGCCAACACCGGTAACTTTTCCAGCATTTGAATAAAATATAGGTGAAATACCATATAAAATAGACTGACCACCCGTTGAAAAAATCCCTCCAATCAGACCTGCAAAGATCAACATTGGAATCGAAGTAGTAGTAAATAAAATCACTACTGCAATCAATAAACCACTATAAATAATGATCGACATTTGCCATAATTTTAAACGATCCAAAAGATAACCCAAGCCCAAAGTACCTATTACAGCGCCAACTTGGAAAATCAACATGATCATAAATGCTTGTTGTTTTTGTAAGCCTTGCTCCATGAGCAAATTAGGTAACCAGCTAATTAAGATATAGTTCACCATGAGCGTAAAGAAAAAACTCACCCATAATGGTAACGTGTAGCTATAGCGTTTTTCCGCAAACAACACCTGCGTCATCGGCGGTACGGTAACACTCGCATCTGCAACTTGAGCTTTAGGTTTATCTTTTAGGATTATCGCCATCAAAGGGATCAGTAACAGAGGTGTTAAACCACCAATCATAAACAGGGTTTGCCATGGAATATCTTTAAATAAAATTGCCAAACCTGCTACAAATATAGCACCAACAGGTAAACCACAATACATTAGGCTATTTAATTTACCTCTATTCTGCTCTGTCGCTTCATCCCCCACTACTGAAATCATAGTTGGCATGGCAGCACCAAGTCCTAAACCTGTTAAAAACCGTGCGGCATATAATACTTCTGTACTGCTAGCAATTGCAGTTACAAACATAAAGATTCCGAAGATTAAAATAGACAGCATCAGTACTTTTTTCTGACCTAAATAATCTGCAATACGCCCACCAAAAAATGCCCCAAACAACATGCCAAAGACACCTAGGCTAAATACATAACCCATTTGTACTTGATCTAAAGCAAAAGTTGCGGCAATTCCTTTTGCAGCAATACCTGGTGCTTGTAAATCAAACCCTTCAAAAAATGCGACCCAAAAACACAGAAATACAGTCAAAAATCGCTGCATTTTTTCCGATTTAATTTCTAACATGACTAAACTCCATTCATCGTTAGCAAATGTATGCCATCTAGCATGGTATTTTCGGATCAATGTGGCAAAATAAATACCACGACAATGGTCGGGATTCACCTAGAAAGAAGAATATTTTCCTTCTTAAAATAAGACTTAAAAGCTTATCTAATCATTCATTTTTCTTATTAATAAACATTGATAGCAATATATATCAATAACTTAGCATTTTTTGAAATATTTACATGATCGTATGATAATAAAAAACTATCATCTGAATTTTTTTAAATGTTATATGCTAAAAAAATAAAGCCTATAAAATACAAAAAACCCGCAAATAGTCTGCGGGTTTTGTGTGGCGGATCAATTTCAGCTTAGGCTGATTTTTTTGCCTGATTATTTTTACGAATCGTAATCATCACCAATTGTACTGCAGCAGGTGTTACACCTGGAATACGGCTGGCTTGTGCTAATGTTTCTGGACGCACATCTTTAAGCTTTAAGGTAATTTCACGAGATAGACCTGAAACAACATCATAATCAAAATCAGCAGGAATCCGTGTTTCCTCCAGACGCTTCATTTGTGCCACATCTTCTTGTTGACGATTGATATAACCTTCATACTTGACTGCAATTTCAATCTGCTCACCAACAAAAGCTGATACTTCTGAGCCGGTAAGTTCGGCAATTTGTGCAAAGTTAATATTAGGACGTTTAAGTAAGTCAATTGCCGAACACTCTTTCGAAAGATCTGCACCCGTCATTTCAACAAACTTTTTGCCCATAGCATTGTTTGGTGCAGCCCATAAGTGCTGTAAACGACCTTTTTCCTGCTCGACTGCTTCCATTTTTTCGCAATATGCAGCCCAACGTGTATCATCAACCAAGCCCATTTCACGACCAATTGCAGTTAAACGTTGATCGGCATTATCTTCACGCAACATCAAACGATATTCGGCACGTGAAGTAAACATACGATACGGTTCTTTGGTACCTAAAGTAATTAAATCATCTACCAACACACCCATATAAGCTTCATCACGCTTAGGTGTCCACTGCTCCTGATCCCACGCACGACGTGCTGCATTTAAGCCTGCCAGTAAACCTTGGGCACCGGCTTCTTCATAGCCTGTGGTACCATTAATTTGACCGGCAAAATATAGATTTTGAATCGCTTTGGTTTCAAGGGTAAATTTTAATGCTTGAGGATTAAAATAATCATATTCAATTGCATAGCCCGGACGTAAGATATGTGCATTTTCCATACCACGAATCGAACGCACCAATTCAAATTGCACATCAAACGGTAAAGATGTTGAAATCCCATTTGGATACAGTTCATGAGTATCCAAACCTTCTGGCTCTAAAAAGACTTGATGAGAGTCTTTATCGGCAAATTTATGTATTTTATCTTCAATCGATGGACAATAACGAGGCCCAACACCCTCAATCACCCCTGTATACATTGGCGAACGATCCAATCCACCACGAATAATCTCATGCGTACGCTCATTGGTATGGGTAATATAACAATTGACTTGCTCAGGATGCATAGAAGCATCACCCATAAATGACATGGTTGGTGATGGGAAGTCACCAGGTTGAGGAATCATAACGGAGAAATCAACGGAACGTGCATCAATACGTGGTGGTGTGCCTGTTTTTAAACGTCCAACAGGTAAGTTCAACTCACGTAAACGATGTGCCAAGGAAATGGAAGGTGGATCACCTGCTCGCCCTCCAGAAGCATTATTCAAACCAATATGAATAACACCGCCCAAAAAGGTTCCAGCAGTTAAGACAACAGTTTTAGCATCAAAACGGATACCCATTTGAGTAACAACGCCTTTAACGATATCACCTTCGACAATTAAATCATCTGCTGCTTGCTGAAAAATATCTAAGTTGGCTTGATTTTCCAAGGTGGCACGAATTGCAGCTTTATAGCGAACACGATCAGCTTGAGCACGTGTTGCCCGAACGGCTGCGCCTTTACGTGAATTTAAAATACGAAATTGAATCCCACCTTTATCTGCTGCCAGTGCCATCGCACCGCCCAGTGCATCAATTTCACGAACCAAATGGGATTTACCAATACCACCAATGGCCGGATTACAACTCATTTGCCCTAAAGTCTCAATATTATGAGTTAACAGCAAAGTCTGTCGGCCCATACGTGCTGCAGCAAGCGCTGCTTCAGTACCTGCGTGACCACCGCCGATAACAATGACATCATAAACTTTAGGATAATGCATAGTAATACATGAGAGATAAAAAAAGTGGCGGTTATTATAACAAAAATTCAGTCATAAGTTGACAAATTCAGTCAAATTTCATATTTAAATTTAGTCATGAGCCACCATAAGAAAGTACATTATTTGTATTTTATTGGGTTCATTCTCGATTTTTTTACGTATTCACTACAAGAATAAGATTGTTTAATATGCATTTTTTACCTTTAATTAATAGCTGTTACTTCTACAAAATAAAAGGAAGACTTCATGAAAAAACATATTCTACTTTCAGCGCTTTTGTCATGTTTATTCATCACACCATTTGCAGCGCAAGCCAATGATAAAGTAGGAACATTCTATAACCCACAATTATTCCAACAGGTATGTAAAGGAAAAAGTGAAGGTACGCCTGTCAGTTTCCCAAGTCGCGGTATTCTCTGGAATGGTACCTGCCAAGTGCAATTCTTCCCTTCTGCAAAAACCACGACTTTAAAAGGGGATGAAAAAGAACTGAGCAGTATCTGTAAAACAGATCCAAACTCTAAAGTAATCAATATTGAAGGTACCGAATTTAAAGGTAAATGTGCTATGGGCTATGCTGCTCCAGCACCTCAATAATTGAGTTATAAAAATCGAAATGAATAATCCATGATTATTCATTTCGATGATTTAGATTATATAACATCAAGCCTTTTACCCACCATGACATCATTGAAATCCATTTATTGCAGTTAAACCATCATATATCGTCAACATGAATCTAAGACATATCTCTGATCGCTGTTGATGCACACTTAAAATCATCCCTGCTGTCATGTTGCTTTTTTCAGCCAGATTCACCTTTATGATCAAGTGCTATCCGACACACAATAGCTCTAGAATTAAGTTTAATTTACAAGATGAATGATCAGAAAAAAGCATGGATTGAGCTAAAAATCATAAAATGATGTACTCCCTCAGAGCACCATCAATAAAAATACACAGTACACACCGAGATCAGCTACAATAGTGCTTTCATAAAAAGTTTAGGTTAGTTCCGTGAAGTGGTTACAAATTCATATTACTGTTGATCAAGCGCAAGTCGATTTTACTGAAACATTACTCGAGTCTTTAGGCGCAGTAAGCGTAACATTAGATGATGCTGAAAATCAGGATTTATTAGAACCACTTCCAGGTGAAACACCACTCTGGAACAAAGTGATTGTTACAGGTATTTATGCGCAAGAAGATCATGAACATATTGATGTTGATGCTTTAATTACGTTTATTGCTGCACAAATGCCAAATGCACCATTAAAACATGAATTTATTGAGGATCAAGAATGGGCATTAACATGGATGGATGCCTATGAACCGATTCAAATTAGTGAAAAATTCTGGATTGTACCTGAATGGATGGAAGCACCTGAACAAGATGCTGTCAATATTAAACTTGATCCAGGCCTAGCATTTGGTACAGGTAACCATGCATCTACTTTTTTATGTTTACAATGGTTAGGACAAACCGAATTAAAAGATAAAATAGTCATTGATTACGGCTGTGGCTCTGGCATTTTAGCAGTCGCTGCATTATTACTCGGTGCAAAAAAGGTTTACGCCACAGATATTGATCCACAAGCAGTATTAGCAACAGAACAAAATGCAGCACTTAATGGCGTTGCGGAAAATTTGTATGTGGGACTACCTGACGAATTCAATGAAACACTAAAAGATCAACAGGCAGATGTATTTGTAGCTAATATTTTAGCTGGACCACTCATGATGCTTGCCCCTCAATTTGCAACTCTGGTTAAACCACAAGGTGAATTTGCACTGGCGGGTGTGATTGATGAACAAGTCGATGAAGTTTCTCAAGTCTATGCAGACTTTTTTGATATTCTTAAGGTTGAAAAACGCGATGAATATTGGTGCAGAATTTCAGGTCAGCGTCATACAGCTTAAAATGAATTGCATCATATGACAAATTAACCATATTGTGCTTAAATCTTAAGCAAATCCATGTTCATTATTGATGATGATGCCAAGTCAACAAACCCAATGCCCTCGATGCTTAACCATATATCGTGTCAATCTGACACCATTAAAATTAGCAATCCGACAGGGTATGGTTTGTTGTCCGAAATGCTTAAATCGTTTACATACCTTGCACTGTTTTATCCATACACATCAGCCCACATGCTTTTATCCCCGATCTAAATTATCCCTATATCCATTAGCTGTGGTCACCACTCCGATTGAATCCAATCTCCCTATACTCGACATCTTTACTCGCCAGACTCAATATTCACAGCTAAGTTTAGAGCAATATTTAAATCATTTAAGCCCATCCCTACAGCAAAAAATCTCATCACGTTTGTCACCCCATGATGTGATCCCTAGCATTGATAGGTTAACTCAGTGCAAATTAGCCAAAACGACCTATATCCAATATCTACTCGCGTGCTTCTTTTTTTTATGATGACGATATATGGCTTGTTGCTAAGACTTTAATATGGGTCACTATCAAACTGATATCGAGGGGCTCTTTTATTGCTCAGCATTTCTGTGGTTGTATTTATCGCAAAGATTTTTAGTACACTTAACAGTACAAATATGACTGTGCATCACGCTAAATTGCTTTCATGATTATGATTTAGAAATGTTTCATGTCTGAATATTGAAAAAAACTATTAAAAATATAAAAAAAATGCAGTTTTCTTGCTCACTTTTTCTGTGAGAATGCTATTATACGCGCCACGAAAGCTATATGCTACAAACTCTTCGCTTAGTTCACAATAAAACCTACATAGCAAAGTACGCTTGATTACTATTTCATGCGTATGATGTAGATTTTTTTGTTTTTCATTTAGGCTGTAACAAAAATTTAATTATTGTTACGCTTATTTTTCGAACAATGCGTGAATTTGTGGCAAGCTATATACTAGTTTTAGAATCATCATTTTAGAATCACTATTTTGAATCTAAAATGAGATTCGCTTATTTCATAGACCACATTTATATATTACTTTACCCAAGTAATAGTTAATTTTCGGATTAATTCGCATGAATAGCAAATCTCCTATTTTTACTGCACAATCTGATGTCGCTCTTCGTATCCACGTAGATCGCGCAGTTCGCCATTATTTTGCACAATTGCAAGGCGAACAACCATCACAAGTGTACGATATGGTGCTAGCAGAAATGGAGAAACCTCTTTTATCTGTTGTTTTAGAATATACGCGTGGTAACCAGACACGTGCTGCTGAGATTCTCGGATTAAACCGAGGGACACTACGCAAAAAGTTGAAAGCTCACGGATTAATGAGTGAATAAATGATAAAATGCTTGCGGTTGCCGCGAGCATTTTTTTTAACCTTAGATTTTGACTAAAATTGTTTTAATTGTTAATAACTGTGACGAAGACATGACTATTAAACGCGCTTTAATCTCTGTATCAGACAAAACTGGTATTGTGGAGTTTGCACAAAACCTCGTAGCTCTAGGGGTAGAAATTTTATCAACAGGTGGGACTTACAAATTATTGAAAGATAATCAAGTCGATGTGGTTGAAGTTTCAGAGCATACAGGTTTTCCAGAGATGATGGATGGCCGTGTAAAAACACTACATCCAAAAATTCATGGCGGTATTTTAGCTCGTCGTGGTCTAGATGAAGCTGTAATGCAAGAACACCACATTGATGCGATTGATTTAGTGGTGGTTAACTTGTACCCGTTTGCTGCTACTGTGGCTAAACCAAACTGCACACTTGCAGATGCGATTGAAAATATCGATATTGGCGGCCCAACGATGGTCCGTGCTGCTGCAAAGAACCATGCATCAGTCGGTATCGTGGTGAATGCAAGCGACTATACTAGCGTTATTGCAGAACTTAAAGCACATGGTGCTTTATCTCATGAGACACGTTTTGATCTTGCGGTTAAAGCATTTGAACATACCGCACAATATGATGGCATGATTGCATCTTATCTTGGTGCACGTGTAGGTAAAGCGCAAGGCGAATCAGATCAGTTCCCACGAACATTCAACACACAATTAAATAAAGCTCAAGATCTTCGCTACGGTGAAAATCCTCATCAGGCCGCTGCTTTTTATGTAGAAGCAACAGCAACTGAAGCATCTGTTTCAACAGCAACCCAATTACAAGGCAAAGCACTTTCTTATAATAATATTGCAGATACAGATGCAGCATTAGAATGTGTAAAATCTTTTGCCAAACCAGCTTGTGTCATTGTAAAACATGCGAATCCATGTGGTGTAGCTGTTTCTATGGATGGTATTCATACGGCTTATGATCTTGCTTATGCAACTGATCCTGAATCTGCATTTGGTGGTATTATTGCATTCAACCGTGAATTAGATGTTGCAACTGCTCAAGCAATTGTCGATCGTCAATTCGTTGAAGTCATTATCGCACCAAGCATTGCAGAGGGTGTATTAGACGTAACTGCCGCAAAGAAAAATGTGCGTGTACTGGTTTGTGGTGAATTACCAGAAATTGATCAACGTCAAGCACAGTTTGATTATAAACGTGTCAATGGCGGTTTACTCGTCCAAGATCAAGACCTTGGCATGATTACAAAAGATGATCTCAAAGTGGTGACAAAACGTGCACCTACAGAAGCTGAGATTGATGATCTGATCTTCGCATGGAAAGTTGCCAAATATGTTAAGTCTAATGCGATTGTATATGCAAAAAATCGTCAGACTATTGGCGTTGGCGCAGGACAGATGAGTCGTGTCAACTCCGCACGTATTGCCGCAATTAAAGCCGAACATGCTGGCCTAGTGGTTGAGGGTGCAGTTATGGCCTCAGATGCATTTTTCCCTTTCCGTGATGGTATTGATAATGCAGCTCAAGCAGGTATTAAATGTATCATTCAACCAGGTGGTTCAATGCGTGATGAAGAAACAATTGCAGCAGCAGATGAAGCAGGCATTGCAATGGTCTTTACTGGCATGCGTCATTTCCGTCATTAATTGACTATAATGAATATTAAATTGGATCGTTAAATCCTCCAAACCCTCTTTATGATAAAGAGGGTTTTTGCACATTTTGTGTATCCTCCTCTTGGTATTTTTCCTTTTTCACGAAGGGACTAAGGGGGATTCAGTTCAAGGAATAAAACCGATGAATATTTTAGTTTTAGGTAGTGGTGGTCGTGAACATGCTCTAGCATGGAAAATCGCACAAGATCATAAAGTGGTAAAAGTATTTGTGGCACCCGGCAATGCTGGAACAGCCGATGAAACAAAATGTGAGAATATTGCTTTAGATATTCAAGACAATGCTGCCATCATCGATTTTGCTAAAAATAATGATGTTGCATTGATTGTCGTTGGTCCAGAGGCACCACTGGTCAATGGGGTTGTAGATGCTTGTAGTGCTGCCGGTCTTAAAATTTGGGGACCAACCCAATTTGCTGCACAATTAGAAGGCTCTAAGGCTTTTGCTAAACACTTCTTAAAACGTCATAATATTCCAACAGCTTTTTACGATGTATTTACTGAAGTTGATGCAGCAAAAGCATTTGTTGAACAACATGGTGCACCGATTGTCATTAAAGCCGATGGCCTAGCTGCGGGTAAAGGCGTTATTGTGGCCATGAGCAATCAAGAAGCATTTGATGCGATCGATGATATGCTTGCAGGGAATAAATTTGGTGATGCTGGCTCACGCGTGGTCATTGAACAATTTTTAGCAGGTGAAGAAGCATCTTTTATTTGTATGATTGATGGTGATCATATTTTACCAATGGCTACTTCGCAAGACCATAAGCGTATATTTGAAGCTGATCAAGGCCCAAATACAGGTGGTATGGGTGCTTACTCTCCTGCACCTGTCGTTACTGCGGCAGTATTTGACAAAGTCATGAATGAGGTGATGCGTCCAACGGTTGAAGGAATGAAAGCCGATGGACATGTTTATACGGGTTTCCTATATGCAGGTCTGATGATTGATGAGCAAGGTCAACCACGTGTCATTGAATTTAACTGCCGTTTCGGGGATCCTGAAACTCAACCGATTATGATGCGTTTACAATCGTCATTGGTTGAATTAATTGAAGCAGGTATCGCGGGTAACTTGCCTGCTGAAGCACAGTGGGATGAACGTAAAACTGTCGGTATTGTCTTGGCATCAAAAGGTTATCCAGAATCTTCCAGTAAAAATGATGTCATTTCTGGCTTAGATACAGTGATGGACGATGCCAAAATATTTCATGCTGGTACAGCAAAAAATAGTCAAGGTGAAATTATCACTGCAGGTGGTCGTGTACTTTGTGTCACAGCACTTGGCAATAGCATCGGTGAAGCACAGGCGAAAGCACTTGAATTGTGTCAAAAAGTGACTTTTGATGGTATGCAATATCGTAAAGATATTGGTTATCGCGCAATTGCTCGTGAAAATGCTTAGCCACTAGACTACGCTATCTTAGTTAAAAAATTGGACACCACAGCGTGTCCAATTTTTTTATATCGTCATCGTTTATAACCTTTGACTACAATTATAAATCAATTATGTGTTGGCTAGACGATAACCCATTAACGGATCAGAAATCGAATCCTGCCCAATTTCAATACGCCCTGCAAAACGACGCTGATAAGATGGATCCTGTTCAAGAGTAACCGTAAAATCATACCATCCGCCAAATTCATGCATATCCCAATGTAATTCCTGCTCATCAGGCGATGTTTCAACCTGCCATATGCGTTGTCCCAAATAAGCATTATCCTGAACGTTAAATTTAACTTTTTGAGCACGATCACTGCGCAGTTTTAAATAAATATCATGACTACATTCTGCATAACAGACACGGATTTCAGGCAGTGTATCAACTTGAATCTCCTGCCCTAAATGACCTTTAAAATGACGATGATAACCATTTGGCCCTAATATCCATAGATCATAAGCCAGTTCGGGAATATCAATTACATCATCAAGGGTCTTGCCTGCCTCAACCATATAACGATAAGGGATATCCTCTAAATTAAGCTGATTATAAACATGAAAAACGGCTGCTTGCTGTCCAGTATTCGCAAATTTTAACGTTAAACTTTTGCTATCAGCATCAAGCTGTACACTGCTATGTAAAATATAAGGTAACGCACGTGATGGACGTATACCTGTGGCTTGAGTTGGATATGCCTGCTGTATTGGATAAGTAATTTGCGGTAATAAACTTTGTTCACGACGAATGCTATCTGCAGCGACTTTACTGCGCGTTCCAGACAATTGTGGAAGTGCCAAATGATTGGGTGTTTTAAAATCAAAAGCAGATGTCAGATCACCACAAACTGCACGGCGATATGGACTAATATTCGGCTCATGCACAGCAAAACACTGCTCTAAAAATAAAATAACTGACGTATGATCAAATACCTGAGAATTAACCCATCCACCACGACTCCAAGGTGAAATCACATACATTGGGACACGTACACCAGGGCCATAGACCCCTATTCCATTACTCACCTCTGGATCGGTAAAATCGGGTTGTCCAGCAGATGCTTTAGGATGAATGGCATATTCAAACGCCATATCTGTATCGCCTAAAGTGGTTTTTCCATATACACGGCCAGATGAATCTCGTGATGGTGCACTAGGTGATGGTATATGATCAAAGAATCCATCATTTTCATCAAAATTAATCAGAAAAACAGTTTGGCTCCATAAATCAGGATCAGCCGTTAATGCTTCTAAAACCTGTTGAATATACCATGCACCTTGTACGGGGCTGGAAGGTCCGGGATGTTCACTATATGTCGCTGGTGCAACTAACCAACTCACTTGAGGCAAATTTTTTGTTGCAATATCATCCTTAAAGGCACCCAAAAAACCACCATCAGGCATCGTGTTGGCAATCCCTTTATATAATGGCTGCTGATGATCAATGGCTGGATCATAGGCTGGACAAATACCGTCATGTGTCACAGGCTGACCCGACTGCTCATTGGCTAAACGATATTGTTTAAAACCAGCCAAAGGATTGTCTGTAAAATTATCAGGCATATTCTGATAAACTTTCCAGCTAATTCCCGCTTGTTGTAACCGCTCAGGATAGGTCGTCCAACTATACCCTGTACTAGAAGGACCAATCATATCAAGATCATTGACGACACTCGCCACATTGGCGGCTGATGGACCATTGCTTCCTGTCCAAATAAACATTCGGTTCGAGTTTGTACCCGTATGCATACTACAATGATAGGCATCACATAAGGTAAAAGCATTGGCTAATGCAAACTGAAATTCAAGCTCCTGTTCTTTATAATATCCCATAGACTGTGGATGCTTATGCTTGACCCAATTCCCCATACGACCGTGATCCCAAGCATACTGACCATCTGTCCATGAATGTGGCGTACCGCTGACGCGTTGGGCATTCCCCAGACGACTATCGAGATGATAAGGATAAACTTGATTGTTATCTTGATCATACTGCTGCCACACTTTACGCTGATCTGATAAAGGAATGGTAAAGCGATCACCAAAACCACGTACGCCTTTTAAGGTACCAAAATAATTATCAAAAGAGCGATTTTCCTGCGTTAAAATTACCACATGCTTGACATCTTTAATCGTGCCTGTTTCTACCTTTGCATCAATTGCTAAAGCTTTTTGAATACTGAGTGGGAAACTGCTGATTACTGTACTACCAAAAATTATTTTGCTTGAATTAATTAAAAAATCACGACGATTCATTTGATTGTATTCCTTTATTTTAATTATGGTGCACAATGAATCGTACATGCGGGCTGAGAATCAGGTGTGGAAACAACAGTATCATCTCCCTCATTACACCCCGTCAACAACAGGCTATTCAATAATATTAAGCTTAAAATATACATTCGCATGATATTTACTACATGATTAATCGTCCTGATAATAAATCGTGTACGGATGACACCTTGATGATCGTTTCATCACATTTTGATGACATTGGCGCTATATTCCGTCCAGTCAACTTAAAATTGACTCGCTACCACAATCACCTAAAGAGTCTTTATCTATTTTTTAGATTTAGAATTGACAAAATTTTATATAAATATATAACTAAATGATCATTATCATTCATTTGAGAAATTAAAAACAACTAATTGTTTCATATACAATTTAACTGTAATTCAAAAAAACTATTACACTTTATATGCTAAGCATGCTGTTTTTATTCACTATATTGAATAAACTTTTATTGCTATGATAGCACCCATTTTACAGATACTGACTACTTACAACAGGCAATGATGACTCTCATTAATGTCGTATAATACTGAATGTACAGTATCTGAATGCTTATGTAGGATGATTCATGAAAAAATTACTTGGTCTAAGTGTTGCCCTGTTCGCTATTCTGCTGAGTGCATGTAGCAAACAGCCCGCGTCTCAAGATGCTGCAAAAGATGCTAAAGCTACAAATGAATTAGAAAAAATTCGTCTTGTATCTACAGGCCCAGATACTGATATCTGGAAATATATCGCTGCTTTACCTGAAACAAAAGCTGCGGGTATTAATCTAGAAGTCAATAATTTAAATGACTATGTGGTATTAAATACCGCTGTTGCAAATGGTGAAATGGATGTAAATGCATTTCAGTCATTTAACTATTTAGCTGCATATAATGCATCAAACAAAGCCAAAGTTTATCCTATTGCAACGACCTATTTGGAACCAATGGGAATCTATACCAATACCATTAAGTCAGTAGATGCTTTCCCTCAAGGCGCAACTATTGCTATTCCAAATGACACTGCCAATGAAGCACGTGCCTTATCATTGTTACAAGCTGCGGGTTTAATTAAATTAAAAGACGGTTTTGATTTGGGTAAAGGAACGGTAAATGATATCGTTGACAATCCAAAAAAATTACAGCTTAAACCCATTCAAATGACCACTGCCGTACGTGTTAAAAAAGATGTCGATGCAATTGTCTTGGGTAACACCTTGGCATTAGAAGGTGGCTTAAATGTACTTAAAGATTCAATCTTTCGTGAATCTGCAGATAAAAGTACTAAACTTTATGTCAACTTACTCGGTGTCGGTGAAGCACATAAAAATGATCCAAAATATACCAAGTTGGGTGAGCTATATCACTTACCAAAAGTACAAAAATATATTAATGATCAATTTGCAGGGACTAAAGTTGCGGTCAATAAACCTGTTAGTGAGTTTAGTGATACACATTAAATTATCATAATTGAATAACACACAGGAATGCCAATCAGTCTTACTGGTTGGCATTTTAAATTAATCATCCCAGAGATAATGTGATCTAAACCTTGCTGCAGAAAACAACCGTTAAATAGAAATCAATCACGCTGACTATTTAACAGAAATTAAATAGTAAGTTAGAATCTCTGCCCTTATCTTTGACAGATAAACCACTTGCGCTGTTTTTATTGACATTAGTTTTTGACCTTATGATTGAATTTAAAAATATTTCTAAGCACTACCAATTGAATGGTCAAACCGTACGTGCTTTAGATAACATTAATTTACAAATCCCGCAAAGCTGTATTTTTGGCATCATTGGCTATAGTGGTGCAGGAAAAAGTACACTAATTCGTTTAATCAACCTGTTAGAACGCCCTAGCCAAGGTCAAATCATGATTAATGATATTGACTTTACTGCTTTAAGTGCCAAAGAACTACGTACAAAACGCGCTAATATTGGTATGATTTTTCAGCATTTCAACTTACTGGAGACTAAAACGGTTGCTGAAAATATTGTCATGCCGTTGCAATTGTTAGGTTATAGTAAAGCTGAGCGTGAAAAACGCCTAGAAGAACTATTGCTTTTTATTGATTTAGCACATAAAAGAAATGCCTACCCCGATGAATTATCTGGTGGACAAAAACAACGCGTTGGTATTGCCCGCGCACTGGCGAATCATCCACAAATTTTACTGTGTGATGAAGCGACTTCTGCTCTCGATCCACAGACAACACAATCTGTACTCACACTATTAAAAAAAATCAATAAAGAGCAAGGTATTACCATTGTCATGGTCACACATGAAATGGATGTCATCGAATCTATTTGTGATTATGTAGCCGTCATGGAACAAGGGCGCGTAATTGAGTCTGGTTCTACCTTAGAGATTTTTAGTCAACCTCAACATCCCACTACACAAACTTTTATTCAAACTGTGTTACAACAGCAATTACCCGTAAATATTTTAAATAATTTGGCTGATAAACATCATAACAGTATCTATTGTTTAAAATTTTTAGGTCATTCGGCACAGGAAACAGTCATTCAAGCCGTGATTAAACAGTTTGATATTAGTTTAAATATCTTATTTGCCAATATGACTGAAATTAACGGCACAGTGATTGGTCAAATGTTTATCCAACTTTTGGGTGATCCACAACTTGTAGAAGCTGCAATCGCATTTCTTCGCGCACAAGGGGTTTCTGTAGAACAATCGAAGGGAGTTCAGCCATGAAAGACATGATTGTTGAGTGGTTAACTCAAATCACCGCACCATTTTGGACCAGCGCGTTGTCTATGGGACAATTTGTTACAGCATTACAAGAAACCTTTAATATGGTGTTCTTTTCAATGCTTTTTGGTTGTATTTGGGGAGTTACGCAAGGAATTATTTTAGTGGTCACACGACCTGAAGGAATTTTAGCCAATAAAATCATTTATTATGGGCTTAATCCAATTGTCAATGCACTACGTTCCTTACCCTTTATCATTTTATTAATTGCTGTTATTCCATTAACCCAATTTATTGTTGGAACATCGATTGGTACATGGGCAGCGATTGTACCATTAACTATTTATGTTGGACCTTATATTGGCCGTTTGGTTGAAACTTCGCTGCTAGAAGTCAATGACGGTATTATTGAGTCTGCTCAAGCGATGGGTGCAACACCTTTACAAATTATTTTTAAATTTATTATCCCTGAAGCCCGTAGCTCATTGATTCTTAATTTAACCACAGCCACCATTAGCTTAATTGGTGCAACAGCAATGGCTGGTGCTGTTGGTGCGGGTGGTATTGGTGATTTGGCAATTTCTTATGGCTACCAACGTTTTGATACAAGCGTGGTTATTTTGACCGTGATTGTATTGCTGGTTTTAGTCCAGATGGTACAAATGTTAGGAGAATGGTTGGCTCGCTTAAGATAGTCAAGCCCCTATAAATGCATAAAATAAGCCCGATCTCTAGGGCTTATATTTATTCAACCGAGAAGCAGATAAATTTTAATCCATCAGCTGATGCAGAGCGTGCTAAAATAATCAATGATTTTTGCAGGAACTCATTTATGCGCTTTATACATCTTGGTATCCATACAGAATTTTCAATTACAGAATCTATCGTACGCATACCTGATTTAATTAAAGCTGCTGCAAATGATGCAATGCCTGCTTTAGCTTTAACAGATTTATCCAATCTACATGCAGCGGTCAAATTTTATAAAAAGTGCTTAGATAAAGGGATTAAACCAATTCTAGGTTCTAATGTACGCCTCAATGATACAGAACATCGTGTTACTTTACTGGCAATGACCAATAAAGGGTGGCGTAATTTAACTGAGTTAGTCTCTGAAGGCTTTATTCGTGGACAACAATTAAGTATTCCGTGTATTGAAAAAGAATGGATCTTACAACAAAACCAAGATCTCATTGTACTGCTGGGTATGCAGAGTGATGTTGGAAAAATGCTCTGTACCTCTAATCCACAAAAAGCACAACCTTTATTAGAACAATGGATTGAAAAATTTGGTAATCGTGTTTATTTGGCTTTAACCCGAACTGAACGTCCAGGTGAAGAAGACTTTATCCATGAAGCCGTTCAGTTGGCTAAAAAATATAACATTGGTGTGGTTGCACACAATGATGTGCATTTTTTAAGCAAAGATGACTTTGATGCACATGAAGCACGTGTCTGTATTGCTGATGGTTATGTGCTCAGTGACCCACGTCGCCCCAAGATCTATAGCCCAGAACAATATTTTAAAAATGCCGAACAAATGTCTGCACTTTTTACAGATATTCCAACTGCGATTGAAAATACCTTCCATATTGCCAAACGTTGTAATGTTACCTTACGTCTAGGTTTCAATGACTTACCAGACTACCCAATTCCTGAAGGTTATACCATTGAAAGCTATTTTGCTCATCTGTCAAAAGAAGGGCTAGAAGAGCGTTTAAATTTTCTTTATCCGCCAGAGCAACGTACAGACAATTGGCCAGAAATTCGTCAACCTTATGATGAGCGTTTAGCATTTGAGGTCAAGATTATTTTGGATATGGGATTCCCTGGCTATTTTTTAATTGTCATGGACTTTATCCAATGGTCAAAAAACAATGGGGTTCCTGTTGGTCCCGGACGTGGTTCTGGTGCTGGATCATTGGTGGCCTATAGTCTAAAAATTACCGATCTTGACCCATTACGTTATGATCTTTTATTTGAACGTTTCTTAAATCCAGAACGGGTATCGATGCCCGATTTTGACGTTGATTTCTGTATTGCAGGTCGCGATCGTGTTATTGACTATGTTGCCCAAACCTATGGACGAGATGCTGTTTCTCAAATCGCAACCTTTGGTACTATGGCTGCTAAAGGTGCAATTCGTGATGTGGCACGTGTCTTAGGCAAATCTTATGGTTTAGCTGATCGTATTTCTAAAATGATTCCAACAAAACCTTTAGGTCTGAGTTTAGAAGAGTCGATTGAAGCAGAACCCCAACTTAAAGATATTGTTACCAATCCTTCTAATCCTGATTATGATGATGCTGCTGAAATCTGGGAAATGGCCCTTAAACTGGAAGGTATTACGCGAAATACGGGTAAACATGCTGGTGGTGTAGTCATCGCACCGACGAAGCTGACCGATTATTCAGCGGTCATGTGTGAAGCCGATGGTAGTGCACGTGTTGCACAATTTGATAAAGATGATGTTGAAGCGGCAGGATTAGTTAAATTTGACTTTTTAGGCTTACGTAATCTGACTGTTATTGAAGATGCCATCAAACATATCAATGCACGTGCCGATGTCAAGCAAGCGATTAATATTTCCTATATCCCCCTCGATGATCCAGCGGCCTATGCCATCTTTGCAACAGCCAATACCACTGCAGTATTCCAGTTTGAATCCGTCGGTATGAAAAAAATGCTGAAGGAGGCACGACCAAGTAAATTTGAAGAAATTATTGCCTTCGTATCGCTATATCGTCCAGGTCCGATGGATCTTATTCCTGACTTTATTCACCGTATGCATGGTGGATCTTTCGAATATTTACACCCCTTGTTAGAAAAAGTACTTGAGCCGACCTATGGCATTATGGTTTATCAAGAACAAGTCATGCAATCAGCACAGTTTTGTGCGGGTTATTCGTTAGGGGGTGCTGACTTATTGCGTCGTGCAATGGGTAAGAAAAAACCAGAAGAAATGGTTAAGCAACGGCAAATTTTTATTGAAGGTGCTGCTAAAAAACAGATTGATGAAGATACAGCAAATCATATTTTTGATTATATGGAAAAATTTGCTGGTTATGGCTTTAACAAATCCCATGCTGCTGCCTATGCACTGGTGGCCTATCAAACAGCATGGTTAAAAGCACATTATCCAGCTGAGTTTTTGTCGGCAGTCATGTCATCAGAAATGCAAAATACAGATAACGTTGTATTTTTAATTGATGACTGTCGTAATAATCATATTGAAGTGCTTCCCCCTTCCATTAATATGTCACTGTATCACTTTCATGCCAGTGACCCACAAACGATTGTATATGGCTTAGGTGCAATTAAAGGTGTCGGTGAAGCAGCGATGCAGTCCGTTATTGAATCACGTATACACGATGGTCCATATTGCGATTTATTTGATTTTTGTCATCGTATTGATTTAAAGAAAATTAATAAACGAACTTTAGAGGCATTAATCCGTGCAGGTGCATTAGATTGTTTGGGTATTGAACGTTCTCGTTTAATGTTGCAACTCCCTGAGGCAGTACAAGCGGCTGAACAGGCTCGACAAAATCGCGAAACAGGGATTATGGACTTATTTGGTGAAGTTGCCGAAGTACAACGTAAACCAGCCAAACCCATTAAACCATGGTCAGATGAAATTCGTTTAAAAGGTGAAAAAGATACTTTAGGCTTATATTTAACCGGTCATCCGATTGATGTTTATCGTCCTGAACTTAAATCGTTTATTCCATGTCGCATTAATGAATTAACGCCAACGCGTCGCGGTGTAACCACTGTTTTTGCGGGATTAGTCGTCGATATTGCCAACTTTCCAAATCGTATGATGATTACCTTGGATGATGGAACTTCACGTATTGAGGTATCCTCAAATCATGAACGCTTTCAACGATTTAAAGAGATTATTCAACTGGAAAAAGTCATTGTTATTGAAGGTGAAATTTATGAACGTGAAGGATTTGATCGTCCTTTGGGTCGTTTAAGTAAAGCCTTTAGCATCAATGAAATTCGACAAAAAAGAGCCAACAGTATTCAAATACAGCTCCACCCAGAACACCTCTTGCCTACCTTGGCACAGGATTTAGCACGTATCTTACAGCCGTATACCCATATTGATATGATGACCCATATTCCTGTCAAACTTTTACTTGATTTTCCCTATGCCCATGCAGAATGCCAATTGGGTATTGCGTGGAAAGTGGCTCCATTAGATGATGTTTTAAGCAAATTGCGTGATTATTTCGGTCCAGATGCTATACATATTGAATACCATGTGAAATCTAAAGCCGCAAAAATCATCAATGATCCACCAGCACAAGCTATCGAAATTCCTCCACCTGCTGAAGGACTGTCTATGGATGATGCCATGGATCTCTATCAAATGAATATTCAACAATACTCTTAATTAAAGTTTAAGTCGGAAACATTATGAATCAAATTGACAATGCTGTTGTATCAGCACATCTCTCCCATGTGCGTATTGTCATGGTGAATACCACCCTACCCGCAAATATTGGTAGTGCTTTACGCGCAATGAAAACCATGGGCTTATCCAAGCTCGTGTTAGTTGCACCTAAAACCTATCCACATCCAGATATTGATGCTTTGGCTGCAGGTGCCAGTGATTTAATTGATCATATTCAAATTGTCGCTACACTGGAAGAAGCCATTCAGGATTGTCATCTGGTTTTTGGAACCAGTGCCCGTAGCAGAACAATTCCTTGGCCCTTACTTGATGCTCGTCCCGCCGCAGAAAAATCCTTAAATGCCGTTATACAACATCAACAGGAAATTGCGATTATTTTTGGTCGTGAAGATCGTGGCTTAACCAATGAAGAATTGGCTTTGGCCAACTATCATGTCACGATTCCAGTTAATCAAGATTATGGTGTACTTAATGTTGCTCAAGCTATTCAAGTGATTTGTTATGAAATGCGTATGGCTGCAATGGCACAGATTGATCAATCTGTAGATCCACAAGCATTAATGCATGTGACAGAAACTGAGGATATGCAATGGGATGAACCCTTGGTGACCCATGCACAAATGGAACAATTTTATCCACATCTAGAAAAAATGTTAGCCGATATTGAATTTTTAGATCCTAAAAATCCAAGATTATTGCCATTACGCTTGCGTCGTTTATTTGGACGTATACAATTAGATCGTATGGAATATCACTTACTTCGTGGCATATTTAGTCGTGTTCAAGCGATGAATGATGGCACATGGAAAAAAACAGCAACGCTTGATTTAAAAAAGGATCTTAAATAATGCTAAAACAGCTCAAAGAAGATATACAAGCTGTCTTCGCGCGCGATCCTGCTGCACGGAACACACTTGAAGTTTTAACCACCTATCCGGGTATACATGCATTAATTATGCATCGCTTTGCACATGAGTTATGGAAAAAAGACTGTAAAGGCTCAGCACGCTTATTGTCTTCTTTTAGCCGTTTTGCAACTGGTATTGAAATACATCCTGGCGCTAAAATTGGTCGACGTCTTTTTATTGATCATGGTATGGGCGTGGTGATTGGCGAAACTGCTGAAATTGGCGATGATGTCACGCTCTATCATGGTGTAACCTTGGGTGGGACAACATGGCAAAAAGGTAAGCGCCATCCGACACTTGAAGATGGTGTTGTTGTCGGTGCTGGTGCTAAAATTTTAGGCCCATTTACAGTGGGTAAAAATGCCAAAATAGGCTCCAATGCAGTCGTCACCAAAGCTGTTCCAGCAGATACAACAGCTGTAGGAAGTGCCGCTCGCTTTATTAGCAAAGATAAACCTCATGATGACGATGAAGTACGTCGTCGTCATTATGCACAAAGTATTGGTTTTCAGGCATATGCAGCAACACCAGACCAATCTGATCCAATTTTGGAAGGAATGCGCGTATTACTTGATCGTATTCAAAGCAATGAAAAACGTATGAATACCTTGTGTCAAAGGCTTTCTCTTTTAGATCCAACATTTACCAAACAGCAAATTACAGCACAACCTTTTAGTGAAGAAGAGTTAAAAATCATCGAGGAAGTCCGACGTGAATGTGAAGCTCAAACTGCTGCATCAAAATAATCAGATTTCACTCACGCTATTGTAACACGTGGTTACTTGCATGTTTGGTCAGCTTTTTTTAGACTGATCAACATGCCTATATGACATGAAAAATAATTTTGGAAGATTAATATGACCATAAAGCCTTTGGCAATAACACTTGTTGCAGCATCCATTCTCAGCGCCTGCGGTTCACTACCAACAAAAAGTAATAATGCCACCAATAAAGAGGCCATTGTCTTTACAGAGCCAGATATTTCAGCACCATTTTATCCACTTAATCCATTTAATTATAATGCACCTCCTGCATTTGAAGTGGAATTACAACAAGCAGCAGCTCAACCTGTCACTAAAGTGGTGATCAATCTTCCAAGTGACCCATCTAAATCTGTTACGCTCGATACAAATCGCTTAATTGTTCCAACCGTCAATAGCAAATCACGTCATATGAAGTATGCTGCTTTGGCAGGCAATAATGAGCTTGATGTCACTGACATTGATGACTTTTTATTAATTGTTGAAGGTAAAGCACGCCACTACCCACCTCAATTTACCAGCCGTCAGGAACGTAAAGGCTATGAACGTAAATTAAAAGAAGTAAGTCAGCAACTCGATGTACTGGCAGCAGCAAATAATGCATCTTATGATGTATTACTACGTGCGTTTAAAGCCAGTGTGATGGGGCGTAATCTAGATTTAGGCGCAGCATACACCACAAAATCATTAGATTATGCACAACGTTTATTAAAGTTGAATCAAACAGATCCTGAAACCAACTTCTGGTTTGGCTTTGGTTTATCTGAAGGTGGTGGTCAACGAGAAGCATTAAAATATTTAAATAATGCCATGCAAGGTGGTGTACAAGAAGCATATCTGGTTGCTGCCAACAATTATTTAGGTATGGAACAAAAGAAAAATGCGATTCAAATTTTACAAAATTATAAGCTTAAATATCCACAAGAAGCACAGGTTACAGATCGTTTAATTAAAGAGATTCAAACACAAGGGCGCTGGAATGTCTGGCAATTAATGACTCCAAAAAATTAGTATCTGTATTTTAGAGGACAATTGTCGTTTTGTACTCAACATCAAGACTCAATTGTCCTTTAGTTAAAAAATAATCATCTACAGCACGGATAAAACGCTTTCTCTAATAATAAAATCAATCTAACGTCCTTGCATATTGTTAGCCAATCTTCATCACGATCAGATCAATAAACCAATTTTGTCATTATTCACATGGTGAGTTTAGCTGCAAATTTAAAATACGCTTTATTTGAATAAAATTTTCGGGGACCTCATCCTCTGCCTGATCTGTATCCTATTGATAAAGCTGGTTTAATAAGACATCCATCAATGCCGCCTTAAAGACTTGACCATGTTTTAAATTGGGATAAATCAAAAACTTAGCATCTACACCCTGTTGATCAATTAAAGCCAGAATTTTTCGGTTAGACTCAATGCCTTGCTGATCAAAATTGATACTTTTATTTTCAGTCTGATCACTGCTAAGATCACCCTCCATCAGTAATAAATGTTTTTGTTTGGGCATATCAACCGCGACTGTATTTATTTTTTCAATGATGCGCTGATTAGCCCACGATAAAGATGGACTCGCTGCAAAATAGTGACTGAAATACTCTCCTGCCAGCAAACTATCTAAAACAAATAGTCCCCCATATGAATGCCCCCAAATTGCTCTATGCGTAGGATCAAGTTTTACATTCTGTTCTACCCAAGGGGCAATCTGATTAATAATCACCATTCTAAAATCATGACTTCCGCCACTCATACGCTCGGTATTTCTTGGATCTGGTGCCGGTTTAGCTGTCGTTAAATCTGCAGGTGTATAATCCAAAGCACGAGAATGCGATTCAAAAGGCAAATCTGTTTTATAGCCAATTGCAACCAAAACAGGCGCATTATTTTGTGCCAATTGTTGTAGCAGCTGGTCATTTAAATGTGACATCACGGCATTACCATCCAGCATAAAGAGTGAAATAAACGCTGCTTTTGGATGGTTATTTATTTTAGGAATACCTAACCAGACTTGATAGGTTCTTTGTTGATCTTGTGAGGTAAATGTTTTAATTTTAAAGTCATAGTACTGTGAACCAAGCTGTGCAATATTAGCCCCTAATGGTTTTATGTCTGGTTTGGCATATAGTATGCTATTCAAACCTATTAATAACATCACCCCCCAACAGTAGCGTCGTATATTTTTTAATATGAAATTCATCTTTGCTTTAATGTCTAACGAGAAATATTTCAATATTATAATAATAATCATTATCAAATAGCCATTAATTATCAAAATTAATCTTCTGCCATGATTAAATCACCATCATGATACTTTACTCATAAAATATCCTGAAAAAGCATATAGTTCCTTTTACAAAACCCATTATATCTTGTAATAGTATTTTGGCAGAATCAACCTACAATATTTTTATAATTTTAATTCGTCTTTAGAGAAGACATGATTATGCCTATATTTAAACTGATTAGAGATTGCGCTTTATTATTTTTTTGCGCGATCAACGCTGTTGATGCCCACACACCCGCTCAGCGTGATATTACAGCAACAAAAAGTGCAATAAATCGACCTATATTATTTCAAAATGTACAAATTTTTAATGGTGTATCTGCAAAAATTTCACCACCGATGAATGTTTTAATCATAGATAATAAGATTAATAAAATTTCATCAACAGCGATAAATATACCCGCCAATACTCAAATCATTAATGGTCAACATAAATTTCTGATGCCAGGTTTAATTGATGCACACTGGCATACCATGCTTGCGGCTTTACCTGCAAGTAAAATGCTGACGATTGACCTAGTTGATTTAAACTTTATTGCTGCACAAGAAGCAAACAATACCTTAATGCGTGGTTTTACAAGTGTTCGTGATTTAGGCGGACCTGTTTTTGCTTTAAAACGTGCCATTGATAGCCAGATGATTGACGGCCCACGTATTTGGCCATCAGGTGCGATTATTTCTCAAACCGGTGGACATGCAGATTTTCGCTTACCCCATGAAATTCCATCGACCAATAATATGTTAAGTCGTGGTGAAGTCCTAGGAGGTGGTGTGATTGCAGATGGTACTGCTGAAGTACTAAAACGTACCCGCGAACAACTGATGTTAGGTGCATCACAAGTTAAACTTGCTGCAGGTGGTGGTGTGTCTTCACATTATGATCCGATTGATGTTGCACAATATACAGCAGATGAATTTAAAGCAGCCGTAAATGCTGCTGAAAACTGGGGAACCTATGTATCAGTACATGCATATACGCCCAAATCAATTCGAACAGCTTTAAATAGTGGTGTTAAGGTCATTGAGCATGGTCAGCTCATCGATAATGATACCGCCAAACTCATGGCACAAAAGGGCGCTTGGCTGAGTTCACAAGCATTTATCGATAATGAATTTGCTAATCCACAGACAGGTGAAAATCGAGAGAAACAAAAATACGTACAAGCTGGTACCGATAAATCCTTTGAACTTGCAAAAAAATATAATATTAAGGTGGCTTGGGGAACTGATATTTTATTTAATCCACAAATGACTAAAAATCAAGGTGCCCTACTCACAACAATGACACGTTGGTATACACCAGCAGAAGTATTAAAATTGGCAACATCAACCAACGCTGAACTATTACAACTTTCTGGTGAACGTAGCCCCTATAAAGGTAAATTAGGCGTCATTGAAGAAGGTGCCTTGGCTGATATTTTATTAATCACGGCTAATCCTATCGAAAATATAAATTTACTGGCAGATCCTGAAAAAAATTTACTGATTATTATGAAAAATGGTGTGATCTATAAAAATCTCATTGATTGACATACTTGCTCATTTTCGACTCGCACCTTGCAAAATTTGTTTGACAAGGATTCTAAAAGCAAAAGTGTTTAAGCGGCTTCCTTACGGATTTCGCTTGCCTTCTGCTTTATAGAGATCTTTACCACATCTACCCCGCCATAGACAATACAGCATACCCTAACGCTAAAATGTTACCCAAAGCGCTTAAGTCCGCATTCTCGCTAAAATCACACTCAACGTACTCACATGTCGCCGATGTTTGTCGATTTTCTTTTGCAGCATGACAACACAAGCTATCGGTTCGATTGGTATACTTAGTTGCAATCTTAAGCCATAAACCAGCTCGCCAAGTTTGCTGATCCGCCAAGATACGGACAAGCATCGACCAGCCTTGATCTAGAATAAATTTGTTTCAGTCTGATTTGACTTTAAGATTTTTATCCTACTCTTCCATTGCACCTTGTGTTGATTTCGACATATTGGCTACTTTTAAATCCTGAACGACAATCACTGCGTGGTTTTTACTCGGTATTCTCATGATTTTGTGCAAGTCGTCATAGCGAATAACAATTACAATCGCTATTTTTTGTTGCGAATGATTTTAAAAAATTCCAAATCATCTTATGATAAGAAAAACATTTTTGCTTAGATTAGATCCACTTATGTTTAACTCGATAAAAAAAGTCAGTCTTATTGTTCTTTTAAACAGTATATTGTTGACTGGTTGTCAAGTTGTAAGTGTTAAACAGCAAGCACTGAATGTCAGTATTGCCAACGAACGTGATAGTATCATTTCACGAAATAAGCCCAGTGAAGCCAGTGTCAATGTACTAACCATGGTAGGGCGTGATGCTAAATACTGTACAGAACAGCCAACTGAATGTGTTAATTCACTTAAAAAAGTGTCGCAAATTCAAGATGAGTTAGTCTATGCAACGGCCAGTGAGCTGTATTTGGCCAAAGCATTAGCTTTAGATGCATCTTCAAACTGTAAAATAAGTTCGCTCACAAGCTATAAGTCAAAAGAAAAACAAGATCTTGCAGAGAAAAATTATGATCAGTGTCTAGATGATGAACTGGCTATGCTCGATAAAAGTATTCGTTATAGTTATGCCTATCTTTTTAAAACACAACGCGGTCCTCAGGATCGTATTTTTGATAATAGACAGGTACAAGTTCGTGATTTTTATAATCAAGCGATTGCTAAACTGGTACAAACTTATTCTGCACGTCATCAACCTTCAGATACATTACAAGCACTTAAAATTGGTCAAAGTACTTATAAAGTCGACTACGATCATGCACATAAAATGAAAAGTAAAAATAATGAAAAAATTGAACAGTTGATTTCAAGTTATAATATGAATTTTTCAGGTTTACGCTCAATTACCCGTAGAGATGGTTTTGGTTCAGAATTTTTAATGGTACTTTCTGGTGATAAAAAAAACGATCTGGATGATAAAACCAAATATATTTTAGATCCCTTACATTATCAGTATCCTGAAGGAAGCAATCCAAACTTACACCCTGCCCGTTATTTGGCAGCGACCATTACTGCGGAACCCACTCATCATAATGATTCAATAGAAGAGCTACTTAATCAGGCAGAATTTTCATTAAAAATTTATAATCCTTATCGTTATGACAGTACCCAAATTGAAGGTAAAACATATCCCTTGGCAGCAAATTTTTCGGCACCTTATGGTTTATGGCTGGCTGAAAATAATTTAGGACGCTCTGCTTATTTATCACTGATTGATCGTGATGAAAATTTGACAATGCCACATTTATATATGCTTGAGCCCTATAATCCAGATAAAAAGGTCATTGTTTTAGTACATGGTTTGGCCAGTAGTCCTGAAGCATGGATTCGTTTAACAAACGATATTATGGGTGACCCAGTGCTACGTGATCATTATCAAGTTTGGCAAGTATTTTATTCAACCAATATGCCAATTTTAGAAAGTCGTTTTCAAGTCAATGCCATTATTCAACAAGCATTTGAACTGGTAGATGCCAATGATGCTGCATATAAAGATGCCGTAATTATTGGTCATAGTATGGGGGGAATTATTACTCGTCTATTGGTCAGCGATGCAAATATTACCCAGAAAGCATTTAATTTGGTTAAAAATGAAAAACGCTTGACTAAGCTAAAAAATGATCCTTTGCTCAAAGCACGTCTGGAAATGAAACCATTACCATACTTTAGTCGGGCAATTTTTGTCTCTGCGCCACATCGAGGTACCGCTTATGCCGATCGCTGGTTTACACTTGCTGCACGTAAAATTATTCGTCTGCCAGGTGCCTTCTTAAAGGCTTTTGCAGAAACACTACAGGGCGAAGTAAATTTAAAAGATTTTTCTAAAGAGGTAGGTCATGGCTTAATTGAAAATGGACCTAGTGATTTAAGTAAAAATTCTAATTTCACTAAAATCACTGAAGATATTATGCCAAAACCTGGGCTAAAATTTCACAGTATTATGGGAAATATTACCAACAGTTCAGATCCGAAAGTCATTACAGATGGCATTGTTCCTTATAAAAGCGCACATTTAGAGGGAGCCTTATCTGAAAAAATACTGCATGGTGGACATTCAATTCAAGAAACACCAGAAGCTGTTTTAGAATTACGTCGTATTTTACGTCGTCATCTCATTGACCTTGGCTTATATCAACCTTGATTTAAGCCATCCTATGATTTAATGATATATATCAAACTGGTCATCAGATGGGTCATCATCTGTGATCATCATACTGGGGCTTCGACTGCTCATAGATAAGGTAACACGGTCATCTGGCTGATTTGCGTACTCAAAACTGTATAGCGCCAAAATAAGCATCATCCAGCTCGATATTGAATGAATCTATCAATATTTTCTCCGCTTATTTTTTGCTAAAATCAAAGCACCTCAAAACATAGCTGACATCGAGCTCTCTCGACAGACTATTTTAAAATAATTTTTTATTTATGTAATTATAAGGATTCTCCCTATATGAACCTTACGGAAACAATGACTGATTTCTCTACGCTTACTCCGATGATGCAACAGTATATGTCCGTAAAAATGCAACATCCTCATTCACTGATGTTTTATCGTATGGGAGATTTTTACGAGTTATTTTTTGATGATGCAAAAAAAGCAGCCAAGCTATTAGGTATTACACTCACACATCGAGGGAAAGCCAATGGTCATCCTATTCCAATGGCAGGTGTTCCTTTTCATGCCGCAGAAGGTTATCTCGCACGTTTAGTTAAAAAAGGCGAAACTGTTGTTATTTGTGAACAAATTGGTGAGGTCACGGGTAAAGCACCAGTTGAACGTGGTGTGGTCCGTATTATTACACCAGGTACATTGACCGATGATGCATTATTAAGCGCACATCAAAGTTCTAATTTAGTCGCATTGTGTTTACAACAGAATGAAATTGGTATTGCACTGCTCGATCTTAGTGCCGGTATTTTTAAAGTACAACAGCAAAACTATCAGCCTGAACAGCTGATGATTGAACTGGCACGACTGATGCCAAGTGAAATTTTACTTGATGAAAATATTGTTGATCAGAATATTATTGAGGTGATTCAAAAACAGATTGAATGCCCTGTTACTAAACGCCCGAATGTCGATTTTAATTTAAATAATGCCCAAAAAACCCTTTGCGATCAGTTTGCTGTTGCCACACTATCCGGTTTTGGTATTGATCATTTACCTTTAGCCAAAGCAGCCGCTGCAGCACTTATACATTATGCAAAAGAAACCCAAAAAACAGCTCTCCCCCATATTCGTAGTATTCGGCTTGAACAAAGCAGTGATTTTATTGCTTTAGATCCAGTAACACGGCGTAATTTAGAACTGATCGAACCATTATTTGAACATGGTACTTCACTATTTCAATTGATTAATGATTGTCAAACGGCTATGGGTGGCCGTTTATTAAGCCGCACATTAATGCAACCTTTACGTGATACTCAAATTCTAGATACCCAGCTTGATGCCATTCAACATCTATTACACGGCTATCATGAAACACCATTACGTTTAATTCTTAAAGAAATCGGTGATATCGAACGCGTTTTAAGCCGTATTGCATTGGGAAGTGCTCGACCACGAGATTTAATCCAGTTACGCCAGGCATGTGCACAAATTCCGTTGTTACGTCATGCCATTAGCCCCGTAATTCAACAACATCAAGATGGACTGATCGCACAGCTCAATCAAGAGTTGGGCGATTTTAATGCTCTTCATCAACATCTTATTGCCGCCATTGTGGAAAACCCTCCCGTCCTGCTTCGTGATGGTCATGTCATTGCAGAAGGTTTTGATGCTGAATTAGATGAATTGCGAAAAATTCGTGATCATGCAGGACAATATCTGATTGATTTAGAAATACAAGAACGTGCAGCAACAGGTATTAATACACTGAAAATTGGCTATAATCGTGTCAGTGGCTATTATATTGAACTCAGCCGTGGTCAAGCCTCTCAGGCACCCGATCATTATATTCGTCGTCAGACCTTAAAAAATGCCGAACGCTATATCACACCAGAATTAAAAACCTTTGAAGATAAAGTCTTATCCAGTGAATCACGTGCCTTAGCTCGTGAAAAAATGCTTTTTGAGCTACTTTTAGATGAGTTACGTGCAGATATTGCAAATTTACAAATGATGAGTAGTGCCATTGCACACATGGATTTAATTGCTAATTTTGCACATCAAGCACGGTTAAGAAACTGGATACGTCCTGAATTTAGCCCAGAGATTGGCATCCAGATTACGGCTGGCCGACATCCAGTCGTGGAGGCTTTAAGTAAATCTGCATTCACTCCGAATGATACTTTACTTGATTTTAATCATCGTTTAGCCATTATTACTGGCCCTAACATGGGTGGAAAATCTACGTTTATGCGACAAAGTGCATTAATTACCCTATTGGCGTATTGTGGTAGTTTTGTTCCGGCACAAGCGGCTTGTTTTGGACCAATTGATCGAATATTTACACGTATTGGTTCTGCTGATGATTTATCGACAGGAAAATCAACTTTCATGGTCGAGATGACTGAAACATCACAAATTTTACATCATGCAACGCATCAGTCATTGGTGCTGATGGATGAAGTTGGACGTGGTACCAGTACTTATGATGGCTTATCTTTAGCTTGGGCATGTGTGCTTGATTTGGCAAAACGAATTAAATGTTTATGCTTATTTGCAACCCATTATTTTGAACTGACCGAATTAAGTAAAGAGATGGGAATTGATAACTATCATGTCACAGCAAAAGAACTTAAAGGAAATCTCATTTTATTACACAAAGTACAAGCAGGTCCGGCCAGCCAAAGTCATGGTTTACAAGTTGCAAAATTAGCCGGTATTCCCTCTAATGTAATCAAAGAAGCGCAAAATCGTTTAAAAATTTTAGAAAATCAGCAACAAAAAACAGTCAATCCAGTGATTCAAAGTGATTTATTTACTGCTGTTGCCGAACCTGAAATTATTGAGATTGAAAAACCTTCTGCAACATTGGAAATGTTAAAAAATATCGATGTAGATAACCTTACACCGCGTCAGGCATTAGAGCAGCTCTATGCATTAAAAGAGCAACTTAAATGTTCAAACTAACGCTATTTAACTAAAGAGAAATTTAGGTTGCTCTTTTTATCGCATGCATCAATATTAGTTAAATATCCTGTATATTGATGCAAAATACCTCATCTTTGATCATTTGATTGTATTGTTGCCTGTTCTTATTCGATCACTGAATTTTGAATCATCCATCATACATTTATCCTCTGATTTAAGGTGATTTAGTACTTTTTACACTCCCTTAAGATTTCTCATCGCATCGTTAATCACACAAGATTCAATGATGCTCAGTGATTTATGCTATGAATTTTAAATACTTTTCTTTTAGTATCAGCTTATTATTTGTGATGATGCTGGTGATTATTTTAATAACCATGCTGGGTAACCAGTTTTTAACTAAAACACAGCTTGAAATGATCTTATATCCGCTGTTCTTTTTGAGCTTCGGCATCATTGGTTATTTTATTGCACAAAAAGCACCCATGAACCAATATCGCTATGCCATGGTAATGGCATTGATTATTGTAGCATTTATTGCGTTATTTCTAGATGTTATCAAACAAATTCCCCAGCAGCTTTGGCAACTACTTTTGGCAATCTGGCTGTCATTACAAATCGGCATCCTGATGCAATACCTCAGTCATAAATGGCTTAAAAAATAATCATGCCAGCAAAATATGTGGGTGATATTACAATAGGATTACATTGAAATATAATAAATTTTCTTCACTGTAATCCTATTTATATACATCGTTCTATCATTAAACAATAAATATTGTTCTACTCATCCTATGTCGTATAGGCCTATTGATCGCTGCTTAAGCCAGCTGATAAATCCACAGCTCAAAATCTACCGATCATGCTTATCATGATCAATTATCCTTGAGTATTTAGCATGGTTAAAGCACATCGGGACGACTGAGCTCAGTCATCGGCCAACGTGGTGTTGTGGTTACGGCTAAACCATCCTGCTGACCTGCTTTTAGGCGCTGATAACCTGCAAATGCAATCATGGCACCATTATCCGTACATAATGCAGGCTCTGCATAATATACATCTGCACGGATTTTAATTAAATCATGTTCCAAGCGTTCACGTAGTCGCTTATTGGCACTGACACCACCAGCAATCACCAACCGTTTTAAACCCGTTTGCTTTAATGCTTTTATTGATTTTTTAACCAAAGTATCCACAATGGCTTCCTGGAAACTAGCAGCAATATCTGCATCACGATTTTCTTCAGCCAGTTTTTTCATTTGTACCGCTACTGCTGTTTTTAAGCCGCTAAATGAAAAATCTAAACCTTGATGTAAAATCGGACGTGGAAAGTCAAAGGCTTTTGCATCCCCCTGTTCCGCCAATCTAGAAATATTAGGACCACCTGGATAGGCAAGACCCATCATTTTTGCGACTTTATCAAATGCCTCTCCGGCTGCATCATCAATCGATTCACCCAATAATTCATATTGACCAATTCCATAGGCCGCCATCAATTGTGTATGCCCACCAGAGACCAATAAAGCAACAAATGGAAATTCTGGTGGATTTTTAGACAAAAGCGGTGCCAGCATATGTCCTTCCATATGATGGACACCAATGGCTGGTTTATTTAAGGCAAATGCCAGAGTACGACCAAATAATGCACCCGTCATTAATGCACCCATTAAGCCCGGGCCACGAGTATAGGCAATCGCATCAATCTCTGATTTATCAATATGACTTTGTTCAAGTAATTGATTCATTAATGGAATAAGTTTGCGTACATGATCACGCGATGCTAATTCAGGTACCACACCACCATACTCTGCATGCAGTTTAATCTGGCTGTACAGTACTTGGCCGCGCAATCCTTGCTCACTGTCATACAATGCAAGTCCAGTCTCATCACACGAAGTTTCTAAGCCCAAAACGATCATTAAACTGCCTATAACCTATCTCAATTTTATGCGCGTACTATTATAGACTTGTGATATGAGATGTAAATGAGTAAAATACTGACCTTCACTTGTGATCTTAGGCAATCCAGCCGAGATCTTATCCATAACTTAATGAGGATTCTTCATGCCACAAGTTAAATTGAAAGAAGGCGAACCAGTAGACGTAGCAATTCGTCGTTTTAAACGTTCTTGCGAAAAAGCAGGTATTCTTGCTGACGTTCGTAAACGTGAATTCTACGAAAAACCAACTCAAGAGCGTAAACGTAAAAAAGCTGCTGCTGTTAAACGTTACCAAAAGAAATTGGCTCGCGAATCTATTCGCACTACTCGCCTTTACTAAAATTAATTTGTGATTGACTGCTTGGAATGAATATATTATGACTACTTTAAAAAACCAAATCACTGAAGTTTTGAAAGCAACAATGCGTGCTAAAGAAATGAATAAGTTAACGGTTATACGTAGTCTACAGGCAGCAATTAAGCAAATTGAAGTCGATGATCGTATTGAGCTTAACGATCAACAAGTTCTTGCGGTCATTGAAAAGCAAATCAAACAACGTAAAGAATCGGTAAAAGCCTTTGAAGGTGCTGGCCGAGAAGATTTAGCTAGTAAGGAACAAGCTGAAATTGAAGTATTATCACAATTTCTACCAGAAGCTATGACTGAGGAAGAGCTTGATTCCATCATTGCACAGACAATTACTGCGCAAGAAGCTACTAGCATGAAAGATATGGGTAAGGTGATGAACTCTCTGCGTCCGCTCATAGCCGGACGCGCCGATCCTGCTCAAGTTTCAGCAAAAATTAAAGCGAAACTTGCCTAAATCTGACTAAATTAATTACGTTGAACTGCTTAAAAAAGCAGTTCAAACGCAGTTAACCCACCTGCCAATTTTAAAAATTATCATAAAATATTTAACCTACGGCTGCTTAGCTAGACTATATCGTTAGTCAAATCTCCAGCATAAATTTAAATTTTAGTAGTGAATTCCTTTTGCATTTCTTCTAGACGTTTTTTCAGTGTAATAGACATCGCCTGACTATTTTTTTGATTTAAACGTTGTGCATGTAGCAATGATTTAATTGCTTCTTGTTCCTGCCCAGACCAAAATTGCTTCTCTGCACGATATCTTAATACATTGACCGTATACATTGGATTATCTTTATCTATGTTGGCAGCTTGTTGCATTAAATCCCATCCTTGAATATCTTTTGGGTTACGCTGAATAAAGCTTTGTACAACCTGCTGTGCATCAGCGGCACGATGCATACGAATATAGACTTCGGCCAATTTATAATTTAATGCCCGATTTTCTGGCATTACTTTCGCGGGAGATTGAATCGTATTTAATGCAGATTGCAGTTGGTTTTTTCCTAAATAAATATCAGTTTCAATTAATGGGATCAAATTATGTGCTTGACCGTGTTGTTTCGCATCTGCGAGCAATTGCTGAGCTTTCTGATAATCGCCTAAATTGAGATAAAATGCCGATAATGCCAATTGTGCTGCAAAATTATTTTGTTTGGTTAACTGCAGTAACTGTTGTTCAGAAATCTGTTTGGAAATCACTGCTGTATATAATTTTAATATCTCAAATTCCGGTTGATTCGAGGACTGATGAATTTTAGGTAATTGGTTTGCACGCAAACGTGCTTCACTCATACGCTCAGAAGTCAGTGGATGCGTCAGCCAAAAATCAGGTAAAAATCCGACATTAGAACTTTCTCGATGCATTACTTCAAAAAAATCGGCCATACTTTGCGGATTATAGCCTAATGCATACATATACTGCATCCCAATACGGTCAGCCTCACGCTCCTGATTACGACTATAACTCAACTGCTTATCAAGTAATGCTGCCTGAGACCCTAAAATAACAGCAGTACCCGCATCACCACCGCCCTGAGAAGCAACCAATGCACCAACCACAATACCGGCAAGCGCTAACAGACCTTGTCCCTTAAATGCTTCTTGAGAACGACTATAATGCCGCTGAGTCACATGGGCAATCTCATGCCCCATTACGCCCACAACTTCATCCATATTTCGTGCATGAGTAATCAGGCCCGTATTTAAGGCAAATAAACCACCAGGTACCGCAAAGGCATTAATTTGTGGATCATCAATCACAATCAAGCCAATAGGCTGTCCCAATTGAGTTTGAGTCAAAATCTGACTAAAAACAGAAAAAAGCTGATCTTCAATCCATGGATTTTGCAGTACAGGCATTTTTTGCTGAACTTGTCTAAAGACTTGTCCACCAATTGCTTTCTCACGTTGCTGATCTAAAAAACCAACACCATTACCAATCTCTGGAACGCTAAAAGTCGGAACATACTGGTCTTGAAAACCTGAATGTGCAGATACATATGATGTCATTACACTTAAAGTATAAGCAAGTAACCAACCTTTCAATATTTTTACTCTATCATTTTCCGATCTCAGCCCAACAATATAACATTGTCTAAGATCGAAAAATGCAAGAAAGTGTTATGATTTTTTACTAAATGAACCACTTTATCGCAAAGATAAGTGTCGATATTACTTAAACAATTTCATAGCAAATCTAGCATTATTCAACATTAATTACATCGCTACATGACATGATCAATTAAAACTCAGCATTTCGGCCGCCCAAGCTAGATATCAAAGAATTTTACTTTATTTCATCAACTCATCTTAAACTGTTCTATACGTTTGGCTTTATATTTAATTTATTCATTTCAATCAAAAATATTGGTGATTTTGCGTTATTTTTAAACATATTTTTCAGTTTTGTTTTAAATTTATTCAGTTAATCTCATTTTAGATCATTTTTGCCATAAAAGTGTTTGACACCCTGTGCTTTTCAACCTAATATACGCCCACCTCTGAAACGTCCCTATCGTCTAGAGGCCTAGGACATCGCCCTTTCACGGCGGTAACCGGGGTTCGAATCCCCGTAGGGACGCCAATATCAGAAGTAAATTTTTATAAAGTCCCTATCGTCTAGAGGCCTAGGACATCGCCCTTTCACGGCGGTAACCGGGGTTCGAATCCCCGTAGGGACGCCAATATTAGTGTTGTAGAAAAACACCATATCGGTTAAAAATTTCTTCTTATAGTCCCTATCGTCTAGAGGCCTAGGACATCGCCCTTTCACGGCGGTAACCGGGGTTCGAATCCCCGTAGGGACGCCAAATTCAAGACCAATATGGTCAACAAAAAACCCAAGCAAAATGACTTGGGTTTTTTATTATCTGGCAACTGATTGAGCTATTACGCAATTCATCAATACTACTGAGCCTATTCAAAAATAAACAGCAACAATGACATTGGTCAGTCAATTTTACACTGTAAAGAAAATATTGATTATCTCTTTCTTTACTATATCTAGATCTCTCACCGTCAAAAAACACCATAGACCTTTGTCATACACATAGGCTGATGATCACATTCAATGTTATCTTATCTTTGACTAGATTGTTTCACACATATTTAAAGGATGAATATGCAAAAAATAATGATTCATAAAACCCATATGATTTCAGGCTTTCAATGGTTCTTCTTTATTTTCTGCAATACTGTCGTGATTCCGCCAACGCTACAGTCAGCATTTCATCTCTCTGATGCAACCACATTTGTTATTACACAATATTCTTTTTTGCTTACTGCTGTTGCCTGTTTATTACAAGCCTTTCTAGGTCATCAACGCTCAATTATGGAAGGTCCTACAGGACTTTGGTGGGCCACTATTTTAACCGTAACACTTTCAGAATCAATGCAAGGCACCGCACTTGCAACCATTGGCTGGAGCTTGACTGTCGGAATCTTTCTCTCAGGAATCATCACTATTTTAATTGGCTTAAGTGGTATAGGAAGCTGGCTCGCTCGTTTATTTAAACCAGGTGTACTGGTTGTTTTTATGTTTTTACTGGGCGCACAATTAGTCAGTATTTTTTTAAAAGGCATGCTCGGACTTCCTTTTGGTATTAGCACTATCGCCACCAGTGTCAATTATCCTGTATTCTTTCTTGCCTGTGCAATTATGATTGCTATGATTGCTGCAATCTTGTATCTCCCTGCACGTATTAGCCAATATTCATTATTGTTCGCCACCATTTTGGGCTGGATCATTTACAGTATTTTATTTACACCACCACAGAGCACAGTACTCAATGACAGCTCATCCATCACATGGATGTTATTTCCTCTCGGTCAATCAGAAGAAATTAATCTAAGTATTGTGATTACCGCAATCTTGGTGGGTATTTTAAATACCTCTAATACCTTTGGTGCCATGCGTGGAACCGATATATTCTACACGGATAAATTAAATGTAAAATCACGCTATAGACGTAGTTTTATGACCTCTGGCTTTATGACCATATGTGCAGCACCATTAGGAATCGTACCATTTTCACCCTTTGTATCGTCAATTGGTTTAATTACACAAACCAAAGACAGTTCTCGTATTTCATTTAGCATTGGTAGTCTGATCTTCTTGTTGATTGGCAGTATCGCCTTCCTCACCGATTTTTTCCGCGCACTCCCATTGGCTATTGGTAGTGCGGTGATGCTAGTCACCTATCTTCCTTTACTCTTTTCATCACTATCATTCGTTAAAGAAATTGAATTAAATCCACGTAATATTTATAGACTTGCCTTGCCTTTATTTATCGGCATATTTTTAATGGCAGCACCGAAAGTGGTCATAGAGTCCTTACCACCAATGTTTAGCTCTTTATTTGGAAATGGATTATTAATGGGTATTCTATTGGCTTTGATTCTAGAGAATTCAATTAATTGGGATAAAATTACACCACAGTCCTCGCTGAAAGACGGATAATTGGTTTAAGCTAAAATATAGTCGATCTAACCCGAACAAGAGTGACATGAAATCAGATCGAAAATAACGGATTTAATTCACTATCAATATCCATTCTTCGCCTAAAACCTAACGATCAACTCGCAGGTTTTAGGCATGCAAGGATCTATTTATGATGTCGGACTTGCAGCTTGCGGCATCAAAATTTGCCCTGTTGGTGTTACACCATATTGAGCACCAATCGATTGTAAGATTAAACGAGCATTATAGGCTTTTGCTGGTGCGTCACTTTCATTTTTATAACACTCAATATTATAGGCAATTTCTGCAGGACCCGTGGTGATGGTTTGTGGCATACCATAAAACGGATCACTCCATCCCGGACCCCATCCCCATGGACCTGGTGCCCAACCTGTATTTGGATATACCACCTCAGTTTGTGGACGTCTGTTGACTGTAGTTGGACCATTTAAGATCACAAAATATTGATAACCATTTAGAATTGCTGTTTGTGCAGCTTTAACCAGTGTAATATTTTGTGCCTGTGAATAACTAATACTATCTCTTGCCTTGTAAGCGATTCTAAAAGATTGTGTACTTAATGGATATGCTGAAAATTCGCCCAATTGATTAAAAGATAATGGCTTACTTGGAGATAATGCACAACCACTCATTGTAACCATTAACGCCAATGCCATTGATGCCGGGATCAATTTTTTCACATTTATTCTCCTCGTTTCTAATAATAAAGTTAATTAAATTTTTAATTCAATTGAGAGTATCTCTCAATAAGCAAAAAATACAAGATTTAAATTATTTATTTTATGTATATCAATCAACAAGATTATTCAAAATACAACACATCTGATGCGATCAAAAAAATAATCGATCACTCTACAAGTGATAGGGATTAACCATGCCACTATCGTGATAACTTGTTATATTGTTAACGTAAAAATACGATAAAATATCACTCAATTATACTAAATTAACCAATCAATACTCACTGGCTTGAATTAATTGGCGCGTATAATGGTGTTGTGGCTGGGAAAATAATAATTCGGTTGTTTGAAATTCGACGACTTTGGCTTGCTTAAGCACTATCACTTTATGACACAATGCTTTAATCACATTTAAATCATGACTAATACAAACATAACTTAACTGCAATTCAGCTTGTAATTGACTTAATAATGCTAAAATTGCATTTTGTGTATTGCGATCAAGTGCTGATGTTGGTTCATCTAAAATAAGTAACTTGGGCTGTAAAATTAAAGCACGAGCCAAGACCACGCGTTGTCGTTGTCCACCAGATAACTCATGAGGATAACGTGACTTAATCGTGACAGGTAGTTCAACTTTTTCAAGAATGCGATCAATTTTCTGGCTTATTTCTGTTTTAGTGTTTGTGTGTAAAGTTAAACCCTCACCGACAATCTGTTCGATATTTAAGCGTGAATTTAAGCTATTCAATGGATCTTGAAATACCATTTGAAAATTGATTCGTAAAGGTCGTAAATATTTCTCCGTCAGTTGATTTAAGTCAGTACCTTGAAAGTAAATTTCTCCTTCACTGACAATCAGTCTGGCAATAGCCAATGCCAAAGAGGTTTTTCCAGAACCACTTTCGCCAACAATACCGATCGATTCACCTTGCCCCAATGACAATGCTAAAGGTTCGATAGCAGTAAAATAACGTTTATGCCAGCCCAATATACCTGACGAATAAGGAAATTTTACCATGCATTGCTTGAGCTGCAATAAAGTCGTTTGATGGTGATAGGGTTGTGGCCGGATCATGGGTTGATCTAACAAATGCTGGGTATATATTTGCTGTGGATCATTGAATATTTTCTGCACATTACCCTGCTCTTTTACATGACCTTGGTCCATTACGATCACATGATCAGCATAATGCTTTACCATCTTTAAATCATGACTAATCAAAAGTAATGCCATTTTTCTACGCTGTTGCAAAGATTTCAGCAAATCAAGAATATGTTTTTGTAAGTGAAGATCTAAGGCTGTGGTCGGTTCATCTGCAATTAAAATCTCTGGTTCTAAAACCAACGCCATTGCAATCATGATACGTTGTCGTTGTCCACCTGACAGTTGATGTGGATAGCATTTTAACTTATGTTCAGGCTGATCAATCCCAACTTCAATTAATAACTGTATAATGCGTTGTCGCACTTCGGTTTTAGACCATCCTTGCAGCAACAGCATCTCACCAATCAGTGTTTCAACACGATGTAAAGGATTAAGTGCAGTCATAGGTTCTTGAAAGATCATGGCAATTTTACGGCCACGAATCTGTTGCAGTTGCACTTCAGTCAAATCCAACAGATTACGCTTCTCAAATTGTACCGTACCAGTCACAGCTAATGTACTGGGCAGTAAACCCAATAATGCCAAACTCGTTAGCGATTTTCCAGAACCACTGGCACCAATTATGGCTACAGTATGCGCAGGATAGAGATTAAAACTGATATCCTTAACTAAAGTTTGCTGTTGATGGCAAATCTGTAAATGCTGTACAGACAGTATGGGAGTATTATTGACGTCTTGGATCGAATGCATCTCGTGTTGCCTCCCCAATATAAATCAATAGCGATAAAACAATGGCTAAAGTTAAAAATCCAGACAGTGCCAGCCAAGGTGCTGTAATATTCTCCTTGCCTTGTGCTAATAATTCTCCTAAAGATGCGCTATCTGGCGACAAACCATAACCTAAAAAATCCAGTGCAGTTAATGCGATAATATTTGCCGTTAATATAAATGGTAACTGTGACAGACTGGAACTCATGGCATGAGGTAAAATATGACGCAAAATAATCGTGCTATTTTTTACACCTAAACCTTGTGCTGCACGGACATAATCCAAGTGACGTGCTTTTAAAAATTCTGCACGAACCAGTCCCACCAAACTGGGCCAACCAAATAACAACATAATCAACAATAACCAATATACACTGGGACTGAGCATACTGACGATAATCATGACCATGAACAGCATCGGTAGTCCACCCCACACCTCCAGAATACGCTGCCCAATAAGATCAATCCATCCACCATAATAGCCTTGTATTGCACCCACAATAATCCCCACAATACTCGAGGCCAAAGTTAAACTTAAGCCAAATAATAAGGAAATTCTAAGGCCATACAAAATACGAGCAACCACATCTCGCCCTTGATCATCTGTACCCAACCAGTTGGTGGTCGATGGCGGTGAAGGTACCGGAACGGCTAAGTCTAAATTGGGAGTTTGATATGAAAATGGAATGATCGGCCAGATTTCCCAGCCTTTTTCAGCAATCATGCGTCGAACAGCAGGATCACGATAATCTGTTTCGGTTTCAAATACACCGCCAAATGTTGTTTCAGGGTATGCCTTGAATACAGGAAAATAATAAGACTGATTATATTTAACGATCAAAGGTTTATCATTGGCGATAAACGTTGCACTTAATGATAGAATAAAAATTACACAAAAAATAATAAAACTGATAAACCCTAATTTATTGTGCTGAAAACGATGAAGACGAGCTTTCATTATGGGTGACATGATTTAAGCTCGCGAGTCAAAGTTAATTCGAGGATCAATGACTTGGTATAACACATCACTGATGAGCCTAAGTACTAGCCCAAATAAGGTAAAAATAAACAATGTACCAAAAATAACAGGATAATCACGCTGTGTAATCGCCTCAAAACCAAGTAAACCTAATCCATCTAAATTAAAAATAATTTCAATAAATAAATTACCAACAAAAAAAACACCCAATAAGGCTTCTGGCAATCCAGCAATCACCACCAGCATCGCATTACGAAAAACATGTCCATAAAGTACCCGTCTGGATGTTAATCCTTTGGCTCTTGCAGTCACGACATACTGCTTGTTTAATTCTTCCATAAATGAATATTTGGTCAAATAGGTTAAACTGGCAAAACCACCCACAACCATAGCCAACAATGGTAAAGCCATATGCCAAAAATAGTCTGCTATTTTACCCAACACAGAAAGTTGATTAAAATTTTCTGAAACTAAACCCTGTAATGGAAACCATTGCCAATACGATCCCCCTGCAAAAAACACCACCAATACGATGGCAAATGCAAACGCTGGTATCGCATAACCAATCGCCAAAAAGAGTGATGTTACCTTATCAAAAATTAGGCCATGTGTACGTGCTTTTTTGATACCAAGTGGAATAGCAATCAAATAAATCAACAAAGTACTCCATAACCCCAGTGAAATTGAAACTGGTAATCGCTGCAAGATCAATTCAATCACAGGCTTATCTTTAAAAAAACTACTGCCAAAATCTAGACGTAAATAATCACCCAGCATTTTCCAAAAACGCGTTGATAAAGGCTGATCAAAACCATACTGAACTTCAATTTTTTTGACCATTTCAGGACTTAAACCTTGTGCAGCTAAATATTGTGGATGATTGACTAAAGACTGTCCCTGATCTTGCAACATTCCCTGTGCTTGCTGAATTTTTTGAATTGCCTGCTCCACAGGACCGCCAGGTGCAATTTGCACCACAATAAAGTTAATCACCAGAATTAAAAATAAGGTGGGAATCATCAGTAATAATCTTTTTAATATATAGGCAGGCATCAATATGGTCCTGTTGACATATACAAGGGACTGTTGACATTTCATGACTTGTATCGTGGGCTAAAATCAATCAGACATACGCTGAAATAAAGCATGTCTAATGCTGACGTAAATATTGTGCTACTTTTTGTGCTTGCTGTGCATCACTCCACCAATAATCGATACCTAATGATAATTTAGGTTGTATTTTTGGCCAACGATACATATTCCAATAAGCATACCAATCTCCCCCCTTACCATAAGTTGGAATTTGATAATATCCCGCTCTTAACAGCCGATCCAACACCCGAGTTCTTAGCACCAGTTGCTGACGATTAGGTGCCTGAATGACCAACTGAATAACGGCATCAATTACAGGATTTTGAATACCTGCATAATTATAATTTAAAGGCTGATTTGCGGCAGCACTACCCCAAAATTGTGCTTGCTCATTGCCCGGACTTAATGATTGCGGCATGATATCAGTCGTCATATCAAAATCAAAATGACTTTTCCTTTCAATATATTGTGGAAAATCGACCTGACGAATGGTCATTTTAATCCCTAAGCGTTGCATATTTCGTACAAAAGGCATGAGCGTTCGTGTCAAACTCTGCTGATGAATCAAAAACTCAATGCGAATTGGCTGGCCTTTTAAGTTTAATAATTGACCATTCTGATAACGATAACCTGCTTTTAATAGCAATTCACGTGCTTTTAATAAACCAGCTCGATTAAAACCACTTGCATCTGATACCGGATAACGCCAATCACTTAGTACACCATGGCGTTGTATTGCGTTTAACTGCGGTAAATAAGGTCGTAAAATGGCCATTTCAGCAGCACTTGGTTTTGCTTTGGCTTCAAGCTCACTGTTGCTAAAAAAACTTTGTAATCGCTGATATTTACCAAAAAATAATGCTTTATTTTGCCATTCAAAATCATAAACATAACTGATTGCCTGACGAAAGCGAATATCATTGAATGGTGTTCGTCGTGTATTAAAAATAAAACTTTGCGTTGGAATAGGATTATGATGTTTAAACTCAAGCTGTTTTACCATCCCTGCCTGAACAGCAGGAAAGCGATAACCATTTACCCATTGACCAGCAAGATTTTCTTCATAAAATGTCACCTGCCCTGATTTAAAGGCTTCAAATGCAATTGCTAAATCACGATAGTATCTATATTGAATATAATTAAAATTATATTTACCTTGATTGACTGGTAAATTTTTACCCCAATAATCTGGATTACGTTTATAACGAATACTCCGTCCCGGATCAATTTTATCAATGAGATAAGGACCAGAACCTAAAATAGGCTGTAAGCTAATTCGAGTAAAATCGCGCTGCTGCCAGTCCTGTTTTGAATAAATCGGCATTGAGGCCAAAACAGCCGACATCTCGATATTTCGATCTGAGTTAAATATTATTTTAACTTGATATCGGGATAGCACCACCGTGTGCTTTAAATCTGCCAAATAAGTCTGTAAACCTGGATTAGATTTTGTTTTAAAGGTATCAAAGCTAAATTTAACATCTGCTGCGGTCACTGGGCGACCATTGCTAAATTTCGCCTTAGGGTTTAAATGAAAAATAACAAAATTAGTTTGCTTCGGATCATAACTTATTTTTTCTGCCAGTAACGGATACATAACGCCAGATTCATCTAAAGAATTCACCATAAGTGAATCAAAAAGATATGAACTTGCTTCAACATAACTTCCTTGCCCATTCATGGCATTTAAGTTATCAAAGGTACCCGCTACAGCCCGAGATAAATATCCTCCCTTAATCGCTTGGGGATTTGCATACGGCATAGCGCTTCTATGTGCATAAAGCGGTTTACTGTGAAATGCGATATATGGCGTGGTCAGCAAAGCTGGCCACGTTGTTGAAGAGATAAGCATCCAACTCAAAGCAAAACTCACTTGTTTTGCAACAGTTTTTAGCATTTGGTACTGCTCCTAATCTACAGGATCAATTAGGAACTTTAATCACATCACCAATTTTTAATTGTGTGTTTGCTTTAATACCATTTAGTTCAGCCAATGCAGCGCTGTCTATCCCATAACGATTTGCCAAACCGATTAAAGTATCACCACGTTTCACTTTATATTCCGTCACTGTTTTTGGAATCAGCAAAGTCTGACCTACACGTAATCCAGCACGTGTACTCAGGTTATTTAATGCAGCCAACTCAGCAACAGAACTTCCCGTGCGACTTGCAATCACATTGAGTGATTCACCAGATTTCACCACATATTTTTCAGTCTCTTTGACCGTTGTAACTTTAGTCTTGGACTCAGCACTACTGTCATTTTGCTTACTGGATTTGCTCGTCTTCTTCACATCACCCAGCAGTTTTAATTTTTGTCCAACCTGAATGGATGAGTTCAGAGACAAATCATTGAATTCAAGTAAATCATCGATGGCTAAATTATATTTATTGGCAATTGCAGATAAAGTATCTCCTGATTGTACAGTATAACTGTCAGGTAGACGCTTATGCTCTGTACTTGGCTGCGTGACAGGCACTTTAATAACTTGGCCAGCCAACAACCCTTGACTGGTGGATAAATTATTTAAGCTGGCTAACTCTGCAATGCTGATATTGGTGGCATTCGCAACACTATATAGGGTATCACCACGTTGCACGGTATAGGATTCAACTTTACGATTCACCTCAACTTTGCTGTTAGACTCATTGAGCGTATTTTTAGTATTCGATTTTGTGTCGCTGACTTCATTTAATGGCACATTAATTTTTTGTCCCGCCATCAAACTACTGGTCGAATTAAGATCTGGCGTTAAATCCGCAAGCTCTTGAGTTGATAATCCGTAGCGCTCTGCGATCAGCTTTAAATATTCGCCGCGTTTAACCACATAGGATTTGGTGGCCACTTTGCTTTTTGCTTCGGTTTTTTGTATTACATCATTTTTTGATTTTACAGCTTCAGTTTCTTGTAAATTCAACTTTTGACCGATTAACAAATTACTGTTTGGTGCCAGATTATTATAATCCGCAAGTTGTTTTACTGAAAGTCCAAAACGTGCAGCCACGTTGGTCAGTGAATCATTCGCTTGAACCAGATAAGTTTCAGGTTTGGCTTTTTCTTTACTGCTACTTTCAACCACAGGTTTAGCATCATATAAATAAATCGTTGTTCCTGCAAATAGTGTGCCGTTTGGATCAATTTGATTCCATTTGGCAATATCACGCCAACTTACACCATTTTTTGCAGCAATCAATGCCAGCGTATCTCCTGCAATAACGGTATAGGTACTACGTTTACCTTTAGGTGCAATTACCACCACTTCTGATTCTGTTTGAATCACGTTTTTACCCTGATTCAATCGAGCCTCAGCGGAATCTGCTTTGGTATTGGCTGCCACAGATTTCGGATATGCGAAACCTTTGGTCACTTCTTTACCTTGTTGTTCTGCAACAGACTGGCTGGTCTGAATTGCGGTTAATTTAATTTTACCGTCATATGGATCAACAATTTCTGTGCCTTGTGGTGCAATTAATTTTAACTCTTCAACCACCAAATCTTGTTCAGCTTTGCTGGCAATCGGTTTTAATACCTCGTCAACCGTTTTACTTGCCCCTTCCGCTTTAACCGCTGCTAAGATTTGTGCTTTTTCAGTTTCTGAAATTGGCGGTTCAACCGTGACAGGCTTTACATTACTTGCCGGTGTTACTGCAACTGGAATACGTGGTGCACTTGGAATATCCGAGTTGGATGCAAACGCAGCTAAGGCATCAGAACCTTTAGGTGTTGCACCTTTTCTGACTGCTGCTGTCATATTACTATTATTTGCAACCGTGGTATTGGCAACCATAGCAGGCGTTGAACTCACAGTCGGTTTAGCCGCTGAGACCGTCGTTGTCACACTCGCTACAGGAGCTTTACTCACAGGACGATCTGCAGCCAGTAATGCAGCATTTGAACCTGAAAGTTTTTTTAATTTACCATCAACAGTTGGGCTTAAATCTGCAGGAATTAATAATTTCATTGGACTATTAAAGTCAATATTTTCACCACGATGCCCTGGGTTTAGTGCATAGATTTCTGCACGACTAAGACCCGTAACCAAAGCAACATCATTTAAATCAACAGCACCGACGGTCACCTCTCTAAAGTGAGGTCGATTGGCAATTGGTGGCAGTGAAACACCATAACTCTGTGGATTTTTAATAATTTGTGCCACTGCTAGAAATCTTGGCACATAGTTCATGGTTTCTTGAGGTAGTTTTAATGACCAGAAATCTGTTGGCAAACCTGCCGCCTGATTACGGTTAATCGCCTGTTGAATACGTCCCGGACCAGCATTATAGGCCGCAAGCGCCAATTCCCATGAACCAAATTGATTGTATAAACTCCCTAAAAATTCATACGCAGCACGTGTAGACTCCACCACATCACGGCGACCGTCATAGAGTGAAGTTTGTCTTAAACCGTAAATTTTTCCTGTACTCGGAATAAATTGCCATAAACCTGCTGCTGCTGCACTACTGGTTGCAGCAGGATCATAAGAACTTTCAATCACCGGCAATAATGCCAATTCTGTAGGTAAACCACGACGTTCTGCTTCTTTTACGGTGTGATATAGATAGCGTGATGCACGTGCACTTAAACGATCAATATACGGTTGTCGGGAAACAAACCAGCTACGCTGTGCATCAATACGTGGATTCCATTGATCGGTATCCAGTTTAAAACCAACCCGCATTCGTTTCCAAACGTCACCGTGCTTTAAGATCAGTAAACGATCACCTTCCACTGCACGCATATCTGTTGCAGATAATAAGTCTTCTAAGGAGTTAAGACTATCCGCATCTAGATAACCACTGCCACTATTGAGTTGTTTGGACTTGGTGGTTTTTGATGCACTTGGTGTCGACGAACAACCCGTTATTACTCCCATCGCCAGCAATGCTGAGCCTAATACTGTAATTTTAAATAGTGAGGGTAATTTAGGTTGCCACATTGTCGTGGTTGATTTATACATAAGGAATCCAAACAACTCGTATAAAATTTATTTTTAATACTGACATTGTAGTGAAGCATGACGCGGACACAAGGCTATAATTTAATGCTATTTAGATATAAATGTTACAAGAAATTAAAAAAACAGATTTAAAGCGATGAATTGATCAATTTGCGATATACAATAGTAAGGTTTTTAGTTTTGGCTTTTGGAATTGACACCGATGACTCAAACAATCACGCTTTACGTTGACGGAGCTTGCCGTGGTAATCCTGGTTTAGGCGGTTGGGGTGCGTATATTATTACCGAAGACACAACACATCAAATATGTGGTGGTGAACTCAATACCACCAATAACCGCATGGAGCTGACTGCGGCCATCGAAGGTATTTTATTCTGCCCAACCAATGCCAAGCTGACGATTTGGACAGACTCGACTTATGTCAAGAAAGGCATTACAGAATGGATTCATGGCTGGAAAAAGAAAAACTGGAAAGATGTTAAAAATCCAGATTTATGGCAAAAGTTAGATCAAGTCTGCCAAGGCCGAGAAATAGACTGGCACTGGGTCAAAGGACATGCTGGACATGAAGGTAATGAAATGGCAGATCAACTGGCAAATCAAGGTGCAGATCAGACTGCACAACAACATTCGCATTCCACAATAGATAAAAAAAAAGCTGAAGCTGATTGGCTGCTCAACGATCCTTTTGGACTGGATATCGATGATCAGGATGACGCTGACGATGATGAGCTATTGAACAATATAGAACCAACTGCAGATCTACCGCCAGAGGATTCATCGATAGAAAATGTTCATTCCCTCCACCCTCAGATTTTAATTACACCAGCGACACTCGATGCTACTGGTCCAAGACAACTGATTTTAGATACCGAAACTACGGGATTTTATTATCAAGATGGTGACCGGATTATTGAAGTGGGTGCCATTGAAATGATCAATCGTAAACTAACAGGCAGTTCAATCCATATTTATATTAATCCCGAAAAAGCTGTGGGCGATTCAGAAAATATTCACGGTATTAGTGATGACTTCTTAAAAGATAAGCCTAAATATGCAGAAATTGCTGATGTATTATTTCAATATTTGCAAGGTGCTGAAATTATTGCACATAATGCCAGCTTCGATATGAATTTCTTGGATATGGAGTTTGAACGTGCTGGTTTAGCCAAGCTATCCAGCGTCTGTCAAGTCACCGATACTTTGGCAATGGCCAAAAATAAACATCCAGGACAAAAAAACTCACTTGATGCACTGGTTCGACGTTACGAAATTCCGGCACGTGATCGTACCTTCCACGGCGCATTACTCGATGCAGAAATTTTAGCTGATGTCTACTTGGCCATGACAGGTGGACAAGTAAGTTTCGACATCGAAGCACTCTCGCATAGCGAACATAGCTTGGGTAATGCAGGCAAACGTGAGGTTCAAATTGAATTAGCCGTCATTTACCCATCAGATCAAGAGTTAGCAGAACACGATAAATGGTTAAATCAATACCAAGAAAAATATGGAGAAATGTGCCTATTTGCTAAATAAGCTATTGATAATTTTGGTTAGTTTGTGCATTTAACGGTGTCAAACCGAGAAAACTCACTAGGTTTTAACGCATGTTTGATATACATTAGAACATAGCAAAAACTGAAATATGTAGCCGTATGAATACCTTATCTCTTGCTTATATCTTTCATCAACAACAATTACTGGTTGACGATCAGTTTCAACTTCCTAAAGTTGAACGTTTAGCCAGTGATCTGAGTTTTCATTCGGGTGATCACGTAATTGCCCGTGACCTACTGGAACATGAACCTATTCCAGCAGGATTACAATTGGTGCCTATTCGTCAATTATTACAATTTTGGTCGATTGAACAGTTTGAACAGGCCAGCAAAGCCATTCAACTGTTGGAGTGGCGTCGCAATCATCAGTTTTGTAGTCATTGTGGCGAAAAAACACAAGCACACGCTACTGAATTTGCCATGATTTGTCCTGCATGTCAGTATCATCAATATCCACGTGTACAACCCTGTGTTATTACGATTATCACCAAAGGCCAAGATGAAATTTTATTGGCTAAAAATGCACATAATCACAGTAATATGTACGGGCTGATTGCTGGATTTGTTGAGGTAGGTGAAACCTTAGAAGAAGCGGTTAGACGTGAAACCTTAGAAGAAGTAGGTTTAAAGATTAAAAATTTACAATATTTGGCCAGTCAGCCTTGGCCTTTTCCAAGTAACTTGATGATTGCATTTAAAGCTGAATATGATTCGGGTGAAATACAGTTACAAACAGAAGAAATCAGCGATGCGCAATTTTTTAATCGGCATCAACTGCCTGAAATTCCATTTAAAGGCAGTATCGCACATGCCATGATTATGCATGTTTTAACAGGTCACCCTGTCGCGGATGATAGCAAAGCCTGGCTTTAAGCCGGGCTTAATGCATCCTCTAAAACACGTAACACTTCCGATTGCGTGTTAAAAAATGGCTGAAATAAACTTGCTAAAGATGCAATCATGGTTAAATGTCCAGTATGTGGAATAATCACCATTTCAGCATGATTACGATGATATTTTAACTGTGCATAAAAATCGATTGCATTACTTTCTGCCACGATCTGATCATGTTCAGCAATCAATAAATAATGTTTAATTTGATTCGGATAAACAAAATAATAAGGCATGACTGCTGGATAGGGAAGTTCTTGATCAAAAGCATCTGCACATAAAGGGTCATTTTTATAGTCAAAATGATAAGGTCCAGCCAGACCAATGACAGCAGTAATTTTATCGGCTAATGCTACAGGCATATCTTGACGATATAATACAGACATAATATTAAATGCCCCAGCAGAATGGCCCATTAACACCAGTTTTTCAGTATTGATGTTAAGCTGCTGCTGATGTTGCAATAAATAATCCAGTGCCAAATGTAGATCATCAACAGAACTAGGGAAAATATAATCTGGCGCTAAACGATAATTGATGATCACCACATCATAACCATGACTCGCCAAAGCTTGACCAACAAAATGATAGTCTTTTTTATTACCATGCGACCAAGCACCGCCATGTACAAAGACAATCAGTGGCCGGGATGCTTTTGCAACCTGACTATAAAAAATATCCAATTGATGACGTGGATCTGGACCATATACAATCTGACACTGCTGATCAAAACCACGCTTAGGGGTTAAATAATTCAGACTGAAACTGCCTAGATCATAAATTTTAAAATCATCATAATCCTGCTTCAACTTTTCCAGTCTATGTTTTGCATCAACGAGTACATTGGAAAAATTAAGGCGCATGAGTTGGCTCGATTTGATCAGCCTCAATGGCAACTGGGGTTTGTACACTCGGTTGTAATGTGCTGTTTGCGCTTGCATTATCCAAATTATCGACCAAAACCACTATTTTAGTCACATTGCCAACCTGCTTTAAAATGCTGTTTAAATCATTAATCTCAGCAGTATTTAAACGCCCCATTACATACAGTACTCCATCTTCAGTATGGACTTGTACTTTACTGTCAGACAATATTGGGGCTTTCATGATCAAGGCACGAGTATTGGTTGTGACTGCCATATCTTGCATAATGGTGCTATAACCAATTTGATTGCCTACTGTAATGTAATTATGCACTGATTTAACATCACTCATGGCACGTAAATTATCTTCTGCTAATTGTTTTAAAGCTTGATCAGGAACTTGACCTGTTAGCAGAACATTACCATGGAAACTATTAATATTGACTCGAGACTGTTTAAATCTGGAATCTAATTTATACATATTAATTTTAGCGGTACGCTCAATTGCATTGTCAATAAAAACTTGACCTAAAGTTCGGGTGCCCTGATCAGTGCCCACAGGCGCAGAACCTGTACCTCCTGAGATAAAACTGAGACAACCTGATAAACTTGCCATACATAGCCCGACTACAGCAATACGCTTAAACACTCAAGCAAACTCCTTGATCAAAATAATTAAAATTTTCATTCACAGTATGGATTAATCATTCAGAGATTAATCAACTCTGGATCAAAAGTAAAAGCATTTTCAATCCAATTCAAACGATAACAGCACTGTGAGAAGTCTGCGCTCATTTTGGCAGTCACACGTTGCATAAAATCATAGCAAATCACATCAAAACGGCAATAATATGATTCATATTGAGGATATTGCATCAGAAAAATATAGGCCGTTTTAATTATTTTTTGACGTTTAGAGACGGAAATAACTTCGGCTGCACATCCATAAGCAGTTTTTGAACGTGCTTTTACTTCAATAAAAATCAATTGATGATGATGACTCATAATCAGATCGATTTCACCAAAGCGTGAGCAATAATTCTTCTGAATCAGTATATATCCCAAATTTCGCAAATGGCTTTCAGCTTGCCATTCTGCCCATTGCCCAAGGTGTTTATTTTGTATCATGTCTGTTACCTATTGTTATTTGACTGTCTAGGAATCATCCATTAAAGCGTTAAAATTATTCTGCTTATGCTTTCATTCACTAAATTCAGGTAAGATACTCACTTTAATTTGTCGTTGCTATAGGTCTGGAGATCATCATGAGTGCTCAATTATTTGTTGTTGCTACCCCTATTGGGCACTTAGACGATATCAGCTATCGGGCCATTGATGTACTCAAGTCGGTCGATCTGATTGCAGCAGAAGATACGCGAACCTCTGCACAGTTACTCAAGCATTTTAATATTACAACCGCACTTACAGCCTGTCATGAACATAATGAAAGTAATAAAATTGAGCAACTGGTCGATCAATTATTAAATGGTCAGGATATTGCATTGATCAGTGATGCAGGAACGCCACTTATTAGTGATCCTGGCTTTAAATTTGTTCGTGCTGCTCAAGATAAAGGTATTCGGGTAATTCCTGTGCCAGGAGCGTGTGCAGCGATTGCAGCATTAAGTGCTGTCGGCCTGCCAAGTGATCGTTTTAGTTTCGAAGGCTTTTTACCTTCAAAACAATCACAACGTATCATGCAGCTCGAAAAATTAAAAGATGAAACACAAACCCTGATTTTTTATGAAGCGCCTCATCGTATTCTAGATTCTGTACAAGATATGGCCAATATTTTTGGAGCAGACCGACCCGTTGGCTTTGCACGTGAAATTACCAAGACCTTTGAAACCATTAAAAAGATGACACTGGGTGAACTGGTCAGTTTTATTGGCAATGATCACCATCAACAAAAAGGAGAAATCGTTTTAGTGATTGGTGGTGCATCACAGCAAAAAGATTTGGCACAAGAGCAACTGGATCAACTGCTAATTCGCCTTTTACAAGACCTCTCTGTAAAAGCAGCATCACAACTGGCAGCAGATTTAACTGGCGTTAAAAAGAAAATTGCTTATCAACGTGCCCTCGAACTTACCAATAAAGCTTAAGTTTTTATAGGTCATACGTTGATGCAACATAGTGTGATTGATCGAGCACCGTATTAAAATATATCAATATAACAGCACTAAAACTTTAGTGCTGTTATGTCCTACTCTCTGTCACTGCGTTTAGTCACGAGCAGATTCATCTGGTGGCACCTCAGTAATACTTCCACCACGTGCTAAAAATGCGGCAATTTCATCTTCTAATGCCTGACGTTTCTTTTGTTTTGCTGTTACTGTCAGGGTTTCAGCCTCTGCAACATCAATATCACTTAGTTTTTCATCACTGTCTGTTGCCCCTTTTTCCGCAGCTTTTGCTTCATCTTCATCGACTGCAGAATCATCAACATCGTCATAATCATTCATATCCGTCATCTCAATACTCCCTACACCTGGTTTTGTGACATGGATCCAAATATTTGGTTTTGAATTACGGAGAAATTTATCAATCTCTATGCCTTTCGCCTAGTAGTAAAACTCAAAAAATAGTATATTTTTTAATCCAAATAGGCATCATCAGCAACCAATCGATTAAAAAAAACACAACACATTAATTGTGATAACGTGTTTGCTGCAAAATTTTTAATCCATTTGCTTGCGCCATAAATGCATCTTTTAAAATATGCTGCTGTTCCACCTGTTTTAAACCGATATTTCTGGCCCATACCAACGGAAAAAATGCACTCTTTTCCAACCAGCCAATAGCAGACATCGCATGCATCATGGCATCATTTTGACCTTTACGTTGATGCTCATAGCGTCGTAGTGTTTGTGGATGTGCCCATACACCACGCTCGCGATCATGTAACAAAACATCACAGAGTATGGCAGCATCTAAACAGCCAATATTTACTCCTTGTCCTGCCAGTGGATGAATCACATGCGCAGCATCACCAATCAGCGCTAAACCAGATTTGACATACTGCTGTGCTGCACGTGCTTTTAGTGGAAATTGGGCACGTGATGTGACCGCCAAAACCTCACCTAACATATGATGACTTTGTTGCGTCAATAATGCCTTAAAATCTTCATCAGATAAAACCGCATATTGTGCTGCCAAATCATCAGGCAATGTCCATACAATAGACTGCCAGCACTTTTGCTGTTCAGTAGCTAAACTGGCCATCGGTAAAAATGCCAAAGGACCCGTTTCTAAGAACAGTTGTCGAGCAACATGTTGGTGTGGCTGTGCTGTTTGAATCGCACAACTTATCCCAGCTTGGTGATAATCCAAGATATCAATATCAATAAATGCTTGTTCTCTAACAAAGGAATTTGCACCATCCGCACCAATCACCAATTTGGTTGTGAGGATACGACCATCCGCCAAATGTACATACCAAACATCGACACCTTGTTCTACTGCTGTGACTTGAACCTGTGTTTGATAATCACGGATATGTTGAAACATTTGCTGTTGAATTGCTAAATTTAAAATACTGGGCTCAACCATCGAACCCAGTGCGTGTTCAATTGCAGGCGTATATTCAGAGGCTATACCAAAGTTAATGTCACCATAACCATTTTTATTCCAAACTTGCATACCGCTATACGGCATGTGTCGAGCAAGTTTGTCCCATACACCTACGTGTTTTAATAACTGAATAGTCGCTTGACTTAAGGCCAAAACACGTGGATTGGTATAATGAAGTGTTTGCTGCTGATCTAGCACAGGAGCTGCATCTAATACTGTAACGTCTACACCACCTTGAGCAAGCAATAAAGCGCTAAGGCCTCCCACCAGCCCACCGCCAACAATCACGACATCCAGCGTATCTTCAGGTAAATGACTCATGCTTTCAGCCCCATCGCATAGTTGGCAATCAAAGGTTTTACCCCAGGTAATGTATCAAAGGCAATTAAGCCAGTATTACGAATAAATTTAAGTAAAGGATTGGTATGACTAAAACCACGCACCACTGCATCACAGAATTTAATCACACGCTGTTGATCGGCTAGACGCGCTTGCTCATATTGACGTAATAGCTCAGGATCACCTAAATCTGCACCTTTGGCTAACTGCTGGCTTAAATAGCGAACCAGCACATCCGCATCTCGCATACATAAATTGAATCCTTGGCCTGCCACTGGATGAATGGTATGTGCTGCATTGCCCATTAATACCACACGTCCAACAGCCTGTTTCTCTGCTAACACCTGCGACAGTGGAAAACTGAAGCGTTTACCTGTTTTTTGAAATTTACCAGCACGGTCACCATAGGTCTGCTGTAAAGCAGAGAGAAAATGTTGATCATTTTCTTCCCCCAGCCACTCTGATTCGGTGCCTTTTTTCACAGGCCAAACGACCGAGCGTCGATATTCGCCCGGTAATGGCAACAATGCTAAAGGTCCTAAATCACTAAACCGCTCAAAACCAATATGTGCATGTGGCTTTGAAGTTTGTACTGTCGTGACAATCGCCACCTGATCATAATCATGTACTGTTGCTGTTACGCCCAATGCCTGACGACAAAAAGAATCTCGGCCATCTGCTGCAATTAACAACTTGGTTTGTAATGACAATGCATTTTGACCACGTTGTGCTTCAATAACCACATGATGCTGATTTTGGCTTAATGCAGTGACTTGAACACCATCAATCAACTCAATCAAAGGCTGTTGACGTACCTGAGCCAAGAGCACCCGACCCAACCATGCATTTTCAATCACCTGACCAAAACTCTCGACCTTCTCCTGTTCGGCCACTAAACGTGCCTTACCAAAACTACCCTGTTCCGTAATATGCACCTGTAAAATCGGTGTCGCATGTTGTTGCAATGCAGACCATAAGCCTAATTGTTGATAAATTTGTACCGTACGACGTGATAAAGCACTATTACGTGCATCAAAGCTCGTATGATAAGGCGCAAGGTTTATATCATCATAATCTGGGTATTGAATCGCTTCTAATAGTTTTACCCCAATCTGTGCTTTTGCTAACATTAAAGCGAGGCTCAGCCCCACCATACCACCGCCTACAATGATGACATCTTGTTGCATGCTTTGATCCTTTCTCAAAGTATCTGGCGCAATGCGCCAATACTAAAACTATCGAATATTAATTTATATTACATGAAGGACGATTATTTTTATAATCAAAACGCAGTCTGTTGACGACCTTAACATCGAATATTCAGTACATTAATATCATCAAGCATCCATTTGATTTATCTTGGATACCGGTATAACCGTTATTTTATGCCATTATCTGTATGCTTAAATAGCATGTATCATTCTAAAAAATTTGTTGATTGCTGCTCAGCCAGATAGCATAAAAAATCGCTGACATGCCGGATCCTGATATCCAGTGTGAACAACAGCATGCCAGTTCTTTAGCCTGTTTAAGATGATACCTGTGACAGTGCCATAAATGCTTCAATTTCTTCAATATCTTTGGTAACAGCAGCAGTTAATACATAAGGTCCTGCTTCAGTCACCAACACATCATCTTCAATACGAATACCAATACCGCGCCATTTTTCCTCGACACTTTCATCGTCTGGTGCAATATACAACCCAGGCTCAACGGTGACGACCATCCCTGGTTGATAATCTCGCCACTCGCCATGTTGCTGATAAGTGCCAACATCATGAACATCCATACCCAGCCAATGCCCAGTACCGTGCATATAGAACTGACGATAAGCTTCTGTGGCAATAATCTCTTCCAGATCACCCGTCATTAAACCTAAATCCAATAGTCCCTGCACCAAAATTCTGACTGCAACACGGTGCGGTTCTTGATAAGAATGACCAATACGCACGGCAGCAATCGCAGCAATTTGTGCTTGAAGAACAAGAGAATATAATTGTTTTTGTTCTAAACTAAATCGACCATTAACTGGAAAAGTACGTGTAATATCAGAGGCATAACATTGATATTCACAAGCAGCATCAATTAAAACCAGATCACCATCCTTTAGCACCTGATCATTTTCCACATAATGCAAAATACAGCCATTTGCACCTCCGCCAACAATGCTGTTATAGGCAGGCACACAACCATTTTTACCAAATACGTAATTTAACTCAGCCTCTAGAGCATATTCCATCATACCCGGACGAACCATTTGCATGGCACGCATATGTGCTTCAGCACTAATATCTGAAGCAATTTGCATCATCGCAATTTCTTCATCCGCTTTATGTAATCGCATTTCATCAATAATTTCATCCAATTGCATTATTGTTTTTGGACAATGATTGGCTTTACGTTGTTGTATTTCCGCTTGCTTTAGCCATTGAATTACACGAGCATCAAATTCTTCTTGATGACCAATTCGATAAAATATTCGATCTTTATCAAATAGTTTTTCAATAATTTCTTCATCCAGCATATCAATCGCACAGGCCTCGTCAGCTTGATAGTTTTCTATCGCACCCTCTAGACCTGCTCGATAACCATTCCAGATTTCCATGTCACGATCACGTTCACGACAAAACAAGCTATAACAATATCCGTCTTCTTCGCGATCAAAAGTTTCAATGACAGCAACGGCTTCAGGTTCAGGAAATCCCGTTAAATAAAAGAAACTACTGTCGGCTCTATACTTATAATCGGCATCACGATTACGCATCACTGCAGGACTAGTCGCAATAATCGCAATACTGCGTGGCCCCATTTCTGCCGCTAAACGATCACGACGTTGTTGAAAATGAGCTTGAGTCAATTGCTTCATGAGATATTACTTCTTTGATTTTAAGTGAACAAAAGTGAACCGCAACATGGTCATGTTGTCTTAGCTTGGGCGATGTGGTGTAAACATTTCCACCACTTGGCTCGTGCTGTCTGCTGTTTTAACGCGACTACCCTGCAATAATGGTGTTTCTTCTATAGCCACTTTTTTACGCCCCATCGCTAAACTGACAGGAATTAAACGTACAAACTCGTATAACTCCTGATAACTTTCTTCGCCTTCTTCATCATCATCCGAATCATCAAACTCAACTGATGCCACATCCTGTAAATGTTCGATCAATTCCTGTTCATCCTGTCGTAAATGACCCGAAGCTAAACCAAAGCCTAACACGACACCAGCACACCAGTCGGCTAGTGCTTGTACGCGTTCAGATAAAGAATGTTCATCATCAGGAAGCATCGGTAAATAATCTAATTCATCTTCCGCTAAAGCATGTGATACATCTTCACTTTCCTCTTCTAACAGAGACAGTGCATCCTCATTAGACAACTGTATATCTAATGTTGCTAAAATTTGTTGCCATTGTTCACGACTCGGTGCTTCAGTTACACAAACAATACCTGTGAGTAAGCCATGTAACTCACTTGGACTTGAAATCTCTTCAATTTGTGAAAAATTACGCTGCCAGTCTAACCAACCTGAAATATCGTCTTGCATTCGTCTATCCAATCTCTATACTTCTTATATATTACCTTTGTTTGCAATACTGTGCGACTACGATATGTTAGAAGAATTACAGCGTCTTAAAGCGCACATTGATGCGCTCAAATCACGTTTAACGGAATGTGAGTCTGAAAATAATACTTTGAAAGATACTCAATTTCTTTCGAATCAACAGTTTAATGCTCAAACAGAGCTAAAAAATAGTATTATTGAACAAAAACAAGAAGAAAACTCGCAACTGTTGCAACAATTACAAACCAGTCAGGCACAGTTAAAACAATTAAATGACGATGCGACTACTTTAGCTGATCGGTATAATCGCTTAGAAAAAAGTTGTACTGATTTAAAAAATCGTTTTCAAGAAATTCTTGCTGAGCGTAATGAATTACGTTTGGTTAAAGAAAAATTACAAAATGAACACCGTCATTTACACCAAGATATTCAAGCCTTACAACATGAACGAGAACGTTTATTGCAAAAAAATGATCATGCAAAAGCAAAAATTGAAACCATTATTCAACGCTTAAGTATTTTAGGTACCGCACAAGATGCCTATACACAAGAAATCCAACAGCTTGCACATCCTACTGAACACAATGAGGACGCATAAATGAGTGAGCAAATTCCAATTGAGCTAAAAGTGCTTGGTCATAGTTTTCGTTTAGCCACCACTGAGGATCAACGGGCTGATCTGCAACGCGCTGCTGATTTACTCAATGAACGTTATAATGACCTCCGTCGTAAAGCACCACGAATGGAACCCAGTAAACTCACCATTATGGTGGCACTCGAATTGATGCAAGAAGTGCTGTCCATGAATAAAGCATTACAAGAATATGAACACTGCGAACGATTACTCAACCATATGTTGGATGAAATCAAAGCCTTTAGTTAATTTAAACTGACTTTGTTTAAATATCATGCAATCAATATCTCTTCTTACATTTTTAAAGCGAATTTAAGATTTCGCAGCGAAGATTTATTCTGTATACTGGGTCTAACTCTGGGATGTTCGCCAGCGGGTCAAATTCCCCTGAGCCGATACTTAAACTTATGGATTGTGTTCTGCATATTTAGAGCGTATGCCCACCCCGAGTGGGACACCCAGCAAGTATGCGTCGCGTCCGCCTTGAACTCTTCGGGTTCAAGGGTAATGACATGCAGCGGCATCTCCGGAGTGTTTCTAAATGATTGTTTTATAACGATCATGTACAAAATTCTTCAAATCTCCACCAAATGAATTTTCATTTTTTAGATCTTTGTATACTCCATGTATACCCAAGTTCTATTCACTTATTCAGCGACTGCTGATAGGAAATGAAAATGTCCAATAAAAAAACACACATTACCCTTTCATTTGTTAAAGGTCTCATTAAACAACTAAGTGATCCTTATGCAGATGAAGCCCTTAAGGATTCCAAACAATACTGTTTTGATATTCCAAGTGGGAAACAACTTTTTTTTCGTGATCTTAAACTGATTGGATTTGCTATCAGAGCGACTCGCCACTCTCTTGTATATACTGTTGAAAAGAAAATGCCAAATGGTGTTCCCTGCCGTGTCACTATCGGAGATCATGGTATTTTTACACCAGAAACTGCTAGACAGAAAGCAACCGAATATCTCCTTGAAATGTCCCAGGGAATAAACCCAAACGATAAAAAAGAACAACTACGCCAAAAAGCCTCCCAGGGGCGATTAAATTATCAGCAAATCCCAACTTTGATAGATGCTTATAAACACTACATAGAAGCTAGAACAGAGCTAAAGCCAAATACAGTTGCTGTGTATGACAGAGATATGAGCTTGTACTTAAAAGATTGGCATCATTTAAAAATTACAGATGTAACGATGCAAATGGTCATAGATAAGCATGCTGAAATTTCAAAAACCAATAAATCTCATGCAAATATTACGCTTAAATTATTTTCAGCTGTTTATAATTATCATCGCAAGAGATTGATTTGTAATGATCAACCAATTATTAAAGAATTTAGCCCAGTTGCGATTCTTTATAGAAATGATCTATTTAATAAGCTAAAACCAAGAAAAACCTATATTAATAGTGAACAACAAACCGACTGGATAAAAGCGATTGTTGACAGCACATGGCGTGGTCAAATATATGCTAATGAATATGGTTATTTGAACCAAGATTTTCTTTTGACTTTCGTACTCACTGGATTGAGACGTAGCGAAATTGAGCAACTCGTTTGGGCTAATGTTGACCTAAAATTTGGAACTTTAAAAATTATTAATCCTAAAAATGGCAATGATTTACTTTTACCTTTAGGAAATATATTACTTCATATATTCAACCAGCGAAAAAAGTATTCCAATGGCTGTAAATATGTTTTCCCAGCATCAAATAATCAAACTCATGTAAAAGATCGGAGACATGTTCGCAATAAGATTTCTGAAACTACAGGAATTCCCTTCACATTTCATGATTTGAGACGTACTTTTACTTCTATTGCCAATCGTTGTGGAATTGGAATGTATACTGTTAAAGCTTTGATTAACCACTCCTATCAAGAAGATTCAGATATAACGGCTGACTATACTCAAATAGATGCTAGAGATTTGAGAGATGCTATGAATAAAATTGAAAATCATATTCTTTCGGAAGAAGTTAAAAGTAGGATTTTGGCTCGAAAGTATGTGGTTAAAAAACCAAATAGAATGCGTATATAGCCAACTGAAATAATAAAAGTTGTGAAGAGAAATTCAAAAACGGCATGAGTTGAACTTATCAAAGTTCAACTTCATCAAAACCTATATAACACAAGCATATAAATTTCCCTTTTTTTGGTTATTTCTCTTTGCTAGTTAATTATAGTCACTAAAATGTGTCGCAGAAAAAAATGCATTTCCGGTATTCAGCAAGGGCAACTCAGATACTTGATGTATAAACTGAGTACAAATATTTTTCATGAAATTGAGATTTGAGCTCGGAGTTTTTCCCTCTTTTTATATGTAACAAGATATCTTCCGCGTGCAGACATAGTAACATAAGATACTATTCCATCAGCGCGCACAATAAAAACAATATAAGTACATGTTATATAATATAAAAAAAATATTTTTTAAATTGTTTACCGCAAAAATTACCGTAAATAAATATACTAATACTAAAAAGATCAAGTACAGCTTTAAGTGGCACAATATAAAAAATATGCTCTTGGGTGGCTAAAAGAGAACAAATGATAGTATCTATTTGTTATTATGCACTTTAAGTTTTAATGCTAGTCACAAGTTCCATATAATTCAAAGCTAATAATTACTTTCAGCTTAGAGCAAGATGTGACAGTAATGGATATTTGCTCTACTGCGTTGTATAGAAGAGTAAGTTTTCTAAAATTTAGAATAATTTAATGGGGCGAAAATAATGGCAGAGACTCAAAACATTGGTGAGATGGCCAAAATAATGTCTGAAGACATATTTTGTTACTTTGGATGGTCAAAATCCAAACCAGAAGACCAAAATTGGAAATGCGAAGACTTAGAGCATAATAAAAAAACACATCCTGCAGATGTCGTATTTCATTACAATGACCCATACACAGACACTTTAAACTTCATCCATACAGACTTGAAAAGCTTTGGTGTCAGTACACTTGAAAAATTAGAACTTGAATCAACTCTAACCAGTCTATCTATGCAAGTTCAATGTGCAGAAATTAGTGATGAGTGGCAAAAACTTTACTCAGGTCAAGAAACAGATTATAGAATTCATGGAATGCTGTTTATTTATAACCATGATGGTCAGTATACCAAGTTATTTACAAGTAAACTTCAAAAAGTTCCTTCTAATATTTTTAATCTACCGAAGCAAAGTAAAATATATGTATTAGATCCCAATGATATTTTTTGGTTAAACAATGTAGCATCTCATATTGGAAAACTTCTTGAAAAAAAAGTACTAACAGAAAACTATACTTTCTTTTACCCTCAACGCAAAGATCAAGCCACCATTGGTTCCAGCAAATCAGCTACCATAGATCTACTTAAATCCCCATTTTTCATAATTGAAGATAAAGAAAAAAGTTGTAAAGTAATATTTTATAGACCCTCAGGTGAAGAAGTTGATGAGTTCATCTATCTCATAGACTACCTTAGACATCATCAAATTCTAGAAGAAGGAAATTCCATAAAAATTTTTCAACTAGAACAAGATCAATTTGCCCCTACAAATTTTACAACTGCAATCAGTAAATGTAAGAACATACTAAATATTAAAGAACCAAATCTAATTAAGCTCCTAGATAGTATTGAACACCAGAAAATTAAAAAATTTACAACCGAATTTAGTGAGTTAGAAATTGGAATGGGTATTAGATAATGAAAAAATTTGGTTTTGATAATTTACTCGTTTCTGATCGTGAAATATTTGATGCACTATATAGCCAAAAACAGAAACTACCTGATGAAAAACTTTTAGCCCTTTGTAAAAATATAGGGATTTTTTTATCAACGAATGAAAGTCGAGAAAGTATTTGTCAATATATTTCCACACAGTTCAAAGATTGGCATAGCTTAAAAACCATTTTGGATAATTTAAACTATAATGAAAAAAGTAAGAAAACTTCTTCGCTACTGATTTCAGGTGCTTCGTTGGCAGACTTCAAAGAAGTAATCAAAGACATAGCTCCACAATTTTCTGACAATCAAATGAGCCATAAAGGTGTAGGTGTTAATAAATACGAAGTAAATTTAACAACTTCGACACTCGAAAGAAGTAATACTAGATTGATTCAAAAACCACTAACTGATCAATCTATTTCGGTAGAACAAAATGGTAATGACATCGTCTTTAGATATGATTCTGATGAAGTTCTTGACCCTATTGTAAATAAAATCATAGAAAAGGTGGCAGGTGCAAAACACCAAACCTTTAAGAAACAAGAAATTACTTTATCAAATATTCTATTATCTGAATATAGAACAAGTTTTTTTCTCAATCTAATTGTAATGGATGATAAAAAGTACTCTTTGCATGATGTAAAACGAATAAAAGTGCATCATAACTCTAAAAACTCAGTAATGGACTTGGATCCAAATGATTTAGAACCTAGCAAAGACTCTGGCTTCCTTAAAACCGCTCATCTATCTGGTTCATCACTACACACAAATAAACTATATCAAGGATTAAGAGCTTTAGGCCATTACATAACAGAAATAACATGGACTGTAGAAGAATCCAAAAATAACAGATTGATTGAAATCAATGCTGGTTTTAATAACCCTAAAGAATGTACTCGCTTCTTTTATGACATAAAAGGAACATACAAAAAAAATATAAAAGGTGAAAATTATACGACTGAAAGACACAAGATCTTAGATACTGAAAAAGCGGAGTTTTTAAAATTTTTCGACAAGTTTCTGTACCTGACCTATGATCAGATCGTAACCGAATATGATAACCAATTGGTAAAAGATGATGAATAAAATAAGCTTTTATGATGCATCCTTCCCTTGTGACTTTGATGATATACCATCACGTTTAGAACGTGAGACCCAAAGAAATGAGTCTGAGAGTATTAAAGTTGTAAAAAAACGCACTTCCTATATAGAGTGTTTTTTTACTTACAAAAATATTTTTGTTGAGGAATACTTAGACCTAAATAATAATTTAAATAAATTAGAGAGAATGAAAGTTGAAAATATTATCTTTAGAATTTATAAATTCAATTCTAATAATTTCATAGTCTTTGATCAACCTAGAAGCATATTAAAATTACGCAATCTACTATCTAAAATTTTTAATTTTCAATTTTCCTTAAATAAAAAGACTTTGAATTTAGATAATTTTATAAAAAATAATCTCGAATCGATTAACCATATTTCCAAAATTGATGCTCGTGAAATTATTCATCCCAACAATATTTTTGAAAAGAAAATTCTTTACACACAAAGCTTTGATAATAATTTATTTGATTTTTTTAGTGAAAATTTAACGACAAAATCATATAAAATATTCAAAATCGATTTATTCTTTAACGATATGCCTACAGTTAAAATTACGATCTCCTATGACTTCAAATTTATTTTTTCTAAAGTAGATCATGATAATTTTTTATTATTTCTAATGAAATCTCAAAATAATGTTGAATCTCTTAAACTAAATTTAGATTGATCTTTACTTCAAAATCCATATTGCTTTTACATCTATATTTAATAAATTTATACTGACCAATAGCTTAGAAAAATTAATTTATAAAGTTCTGAAAGGCTTTGTTGCATAAAAGGAATTCATCCCCATAAAATTTAGATGGATACAGAATCAAAAAGCCCCTACAAAACAACCAACTGGGCTGAGTACAATCAGGCTTTACGCCAATGTAATTAATGGCTTTGGCTGTTGCAGAACTTGAGGGAACTGCATTTTGATGTTGTATCAGCCACGTATGAAGTTGCTGCATCACAGGTTGACTATATTTTTGCCGGTACTGACAGCGTTGTTCAGCACTACCATCCGTATTTTTTCTGATTTCAGCTTCTATTCCATAGAGTTTCTGAATCAATGCTAAAGCCTGTTCTGCATTTTCACTTTTGCCAGTCACCATGCAACTTTATCTTGCAGTTGTGATTGATCTGTTTTCACGTCTTGTCATTGTTTGGTCTATGAAATCCAGAATCACAACAAACCTGGTCTTAGATGCGTTATTAATGGCTCTATGGCGGAGAAAACCACAGAATAAAGTTCTGATTCACTCTGACCAAGGCAGTCAATATATGAGCCATGAGTGGCAAACATTCCTTAAGCAGCATAATCTGGAATGTAGTATGAGTCGCAGAGGAAATTGCCATGATAATGCTGTTGCTGAAAGCTTCTTTCAGTTGTTAAAGCGAGAGAGGATCAAGAGGAAAATATATGTATCGAGAACTGAAGCTAGGTCAGATATCTTTGAATATATTGAAATGTTTTATAACTCAAAACGAAGACATGGTTCCAATGGTTAGCTTTCTCCTTTTTTTACTCTCAATACTTTCTTAAAATTGCATCAGAACAATGTAATTGATAAACAATCTTATTCGTTACAATAATTCCCCAAATACGCATATTGGTGAAATTTTCAAGTGATTAAAAACCTGTAATATGAGAATTGTTTCAACAAGATATCCGCCATAGCAATTTAATTTGTAGATATCTTTTATTAATTTTTTTAAATTTTCAAAAACAGGAGTTTACACTTTGAAAACTACAGCAAATGTGCAAAAAATTATGAAAAATGCTGCTCAGAATGATTGTATTTTTATAGATGGTCAGAATGCCATTCTTCTGCATACTGCTGTTAAAGACATTAATGAAATACTTGAGCTTGAATTATCTCTCATAGCGGAGGATTTTCTTTCATTTTTAGATAAAATTCCAAAACGCCATCCTGCGGATAATAATTTCCGGAAATGGTGGATTGATGCTCTTGAGTACGTAACAAATTACGATTTACTTCATAATAATCCTGAGCATTACGATGAATTAGGGGGTAAAGAATTTTTTAAAAATCGATATCAAAAATGGTTTACAGAACACCCCTTATATCTTGAAACAGGTGTATATTTTTTCAATAATGAAGGTGAGCCGACACTTGATTTGATTGGTGATACTTTTTTTGATTTATATACTGCTTTTCATAATGGCACATTCGATGAAAATATTTGGATAGAAAATTTCTTGTCTCACGAGCTTACTACTGAAGAAATAGAATCATTGAGACAGATTAAAATCAAAAATCTTACAGAGACTATACCTTCTACCATATTCAGTTAATTAAAAAATTTTATTACTATCAAACTCGGTTTATTTGGAATAATCCGAGTTTTTAAAATGTATGTATTTTAATGAGGTTGCATATTCTTTTCCAACTGGACATCTAGTGGCGTATAGAGCTGGACACTGATTCTACTTTTACTTGGACACTTTTATAAGAAACCATATTTGGATATGTGAATGCATATATAAAACATTGCAAAAATAAAGGCTACAATATGTAAAGAGCCTTTAATGTAAAATTTATTCAATGGTATTAACTATAACTTAGGATCAGAAATTATGCAGTTTTTATGATTTTTCCCTTTCAGTACATTCATCTACTATGTTTTTATCTGCATACTGATGCATTAAGATTAGCCCACAATCCGCATCTTCGGAAAAGACACAAATTCTTCAGGCATTTCAAAGTAAAACTCATACGCATTTTCAAAGGTGCAATTTAGCCAATCTTCTCAGTATTAAACCTTTTCTTTGGTTGATGCTTTTTATAACCTAATTGTTCAGAGAGCTCAGTATTGAGAGCTGTTTCAATCATGAACTTTTTGAAGACTGCTGTCATTTGGTTTAAATCTTCAGGAGTTTTTAAACCTTTAGCCAGTTCAGCCGCCATACTCTTGATTATTGCTTCATCCATGTGAAGTACCTCTTTTTATTATTTTCATTAGGATAAATGAAAACTAAGTACTTACACAAAATTTAGAACAGTCTCTAAAAACTATATAAAAACAGTAAAATAACGTAATTTTTATCCTTTTATGGATATTTATTATTTAAATTTTACTTCACTTAATGGAATCTCAACAACTCCACATGCTTTGCATGCATGAGGTAAGTGATTAATAAAATATAGAAATAATGTTTGTTCATTAAAGGAGAAATCTAATTCATATATGTTTTGCTCATCTACGTGCCTTGATATTATCTCCTTACATTCATCTTCTGAAAATTTATTAATTAAATATTTTAATTGATCAGTATTATTTATTTTGAAAACATCATATAAACCAACTTGAAGAACAAAAGGCTTCAGCCTAAAGTTAATGGAATATATATAGTGATTTGGGTGCATAGTCCCAAAGTACTCATTTCGCGAAAAAGATATACTTAAATAGTCTTGGTCTAGTCTATCTATTGAATACATTAAATCAACTTCAAATGGATAATCAGAACTTCTCTCTACTAAGTAATCAATATCTTCAGAAGCATAAATACGAATATCATTAATAATTTCATAACCTAATTTTTGAATAAATGTATTGATAAATTTTGAGTCAAAGTTTTTGTTATCTAAAAAAAATGGGACGTTGATATTACTAGTTATATTTATTCGATTATCTATTTCAAGAGCTAGAGTTGAATTTTCATATGATAAATCATCATTGTATATTTTTAATCTTTTCTTGAATGCATATGTTCCACCTTCATCACCTTGTATATTTAGTGAACCAAATTGAGGGGTTTGAATTCGATTAGGTGAAAAAAATTTAATTGTTGACTCACAGAATTGGTTAAAACTCAGAAATTCAAACTCATTTGTTTTTAATGTTAATTGAATTGCTTTATTAAAAGGGCTGTTGTCATTAGCACTTCCATCGCTAACTTTTTCTAATCCACCCGAAGTGAGAGCTTGTATAGACTTTTTACCAGTTAATGCGTTTTCGCCGCCGCCTCTATTACGATTGAAAATTGAACCAGAAAAGCAGCTATCAGAAATCAAAGCAATATGTTTTGCTTTAGAGTTAGCAAAAAAAGAAAGTAAAATATTGATATCAAACCATGTTGTAGGATCATCAAATTGGCTATCTGAACAGCACCAATATCCTGTTTTCAAATGATCATTGTATTCACCGTGACCAGCATGAATTATCAAAATTGAGTCAGATTCTAATGCGTTAAAAAATTCTTGATTTAAGCTTTTATAGAGGAAAGAAAGAGTAGTTTGCTGAGGTTCAGCAAAAAGTGTAATTTCAGAGTTATCAGAATCATATACGTATTCAGAAGTAAGAATGCCAATTATGCTATTTATATCATTTAGACAATTACTTAAGTTTTTTACAGGCTCATTACTATATTCATCTATCGCAATAGCTATTATTTTATTCACACAAGACCCCAAAATACAATTTTACTTGTAAAGCATTAATTAATAAACTTTTATTCAAGTAAATTTAATTTTATGCTCAGAAGAATCTGAAAAAATATTTATAGTATACTCCCACTGGTATTACAAGATTTATAGACATTTTTTATATTTAAACTAATAATAAGCTTCACTTTATATACCTTTTGCATATTCCTATTTACTTGGACACAGAAGATCAATAGAAGTTGAACATCAATTCTTATCTTACTTGAACACTTTTAAATTATGAAGTTAATTTTTCCTCATAATTAGTCTTTAACTCTGCTAAAGCATCCATCAACTCCTCTATGTTAGAAATATTATTTTTAATATTTCTAACTTCTTCATCTTCATCGGACTGGTCGCTATAAAATCTACCTAATAAATTTTCGTAAGAATCTAACTCCTCAAACTCTTTGATGAGATCAGCAATTTCTTGGTTATCAGCTTCTGTTATAGCATATCCTTTGAGGATACAATTTCTTATCAAGAAACGTGATGCCTTATCGAGCTTGAGTGCATAACTGTACCAATATGCAGGACTACTCTGATCTATAGTACTTTCTACATTTCTGAAATATCTTAAACCTGAGTAGAAAGCATCATCATTATCTAAATTTAATTTTTGTAATGTTGAAATTAAAAATTCTGTATTTTTGAAACTACTATGGGAACGGGACTGCTGATAGCGAAATTCCCAGAGCTTAAAAATAGTATCTCTGATATCGACAGATGCTATACGCTTTTCTTCAGGAGAAGTGGATAGATCATACCGTTCAAATAGTTCTGCTAAATAGTGAAGCATCCATTGAGATAATGTATCCGTTTTATCCTCTAACTTAAATTCTTCTACTAGTCTTTTTCCTAGTTCGATAAGACTTTCAGTAGACATACATATCTCCATTCTTTTTCATTAAATAAACTCTTTTACTACTTGGTAAATACTTATTCAATCCTTTTGAATCTTCTTTTGATTGGTAACTGCCATATTTATATCTACGATTGATATCTACAGAAATGATCATATCCATATTAATTTTTTGAAGTAGATCGAGAATAAATTTTTTGTTCACTTTCAGTTTGTAACCATTTGAGTATTCATAATCCTCATTTTGATATTTCCCCCAAATGATAAGTTGTAGTACTCTTTCATTTTCATAAAACCAATTTTTCCCTAAGGCATCAGAATGCAGATTCATTAAGGAGATAATCTCATTTGATGGTTTGGTCATATCATATTCCAAGGATGCCCCCCATAAATCATCATCAAAATTCGATAAATCAAGTTCCTGTTCTGCAATCCAACCTTTTAACTTAAATTTATCATCTTGAAATTCAAGTCTTTCATCATTTGAACTAGGTAAGTGATAGTCCTGACTTGATTCCGTACTTTGTAAGCTTCTCAATAGCGCATTAGATGTTTCGGGACTAACTAAACTTGAACGGATACGAATACGTTTTGCCTGACTATAACTATTTACTTCAGACCAGATGCCCCATAAATAGAGCTCCTGATCATCTAACTTTATGGCATCCTCATAATCAACAGAAGAACAACTGTAAGTCCAATTTATAGAATTTTCTCTATCGTCTTTAGGCCATTCTGTCGTTATTCGAGGACATGGATCTCTAAAGTCACTTAGCCAATAAGGTTCTAGAGAGGATAAATCATGTCGTTTAATCCAATCATCAAACTCTCTCCATGAATATTCACTTTCAAGTAATGGTTTTGTTTGGAGTAGTTTATCTGCGGTGATCATCATTGCATGGTAGGACAGATAAAAATCTAAATCTTCAACTTTTGGACTAGATCCATGACTATGACTTGTTTGCTTCCAGTCATAAATTTCCATTTTTTGACGTGCATCATTAGCTTTACACTTATCCGTAAATCCAATTTCATTCTTTAATGTTTGAGTTGTTTCAAAGTGTATGTGTGTAGGGTGTAAACCAAACATTGAACCTAATGGATCAAGCCAGTAAAGACCAAAATCAATACCAAATGAATCAATTTCCTCTTGATTCATTTCTGAATATTTTGAAAGATCAATAGCGTCTCGTTGTACTTTACTAAAACTAGATTTACCAACTCCCTGATAGGCTTGAATCTCATCTTCATTTAGCGTTATAAGCTTTGAATTAAATAGATTTAGAAGAATTTTTGAAGTGAGTAGTCGAATCATCAAATGTGGTCGATTTGGATCTGCTAACTGCTTAAACGTTTCAACATACTCAGCCAAAAAGTTATTCGGGTTATAAGACACTTTTAGTAAAGCATTAAGTAACCATTGAGTAGCTGAATATTGATAAAATTCAAATTTGTGATCATAAAAACTCAGGTAATTTTTATCGCCCATAAAGTTAATTAAATTAGATAACAATTCTCTTTGCTCTAAATCACAAAGTAACTTAACGGCATGAGCGGCTTGCCATTTAACAGTATTGAAAGGTGATGCTAGGCTAGACCAAATGTAACCTGAGATAGATTCTATTATGTTCTCTGGCGGCGCTAATTCCTCATGCCATTGCCCATCAGCGATATCTGTTCCTAAATCATTTTCCAACAAATCTAGACCATACTCTAGAATCTCATAAGATTGATTTGGTGCAATCATAGGCGTTAGTAAATGAGCCATCCTAAATAAGCGTTCACTCTCTAATGTAATGGAGCTTTCACTTATGCCCTCTAAGAGAGATTGAATATAATCAGTCTTAGGTTTCCCTGTTAACTCACTTAAAATATGTAATTTCAGATTACTCCCATAAGTATCTATATAAAAATCAGCATGATGTGTTTTCAAAAATTGTTTTATTCTTGAATCTAGAACATTTAAAAATGCTATTCTCCGTTTAAAGTGATGTGGTATAGCTTTTAAAAGATCACCTAATTCATACATTCCATTTCTAGGATCATCGAACCACCAATTAATCAGTGGAATCGCTTGTGAAGCACTTATTCTTTTTAAAAGCTGTAAATAGAGGGCTTTTCTAATCCAATACTTATTTTCCAATTTCTGAAAATCATTAAAAGCTGAATCAAAATCTATACTTTGATTTGAATCAGTATAATTTTCAAAAAACACATCCCAATCAAACTCTTCTTGGTCGTAGGTTGAAGAGTGAGCTGCTTCTTCTACTTGAACATAAACTTCTGAATTACTAAGGTATAAGAAAAAATCTTGGACAGTTTGATCTGTTATATGAAATGCCTCGACCAAATCCTTAAGGCGACTGATATGCTTTTCGGATGGGTTAGGTACAACAATATAAAGATAGAAGCTTTGTAGAACCTTTCTTTTTAGTTCATCACTTAAAGCTAATGATTTAATAGAGCTTAATAGATTATCTAAGTCATATGTAGCTCCCATCGCTCTGAAAGCCAAAGGTATCAATGGTGATAAAAGTGGTTCTTTAAGTAACTTATCCACTAAATTGCCTAATATTCTATCTTCATCTCCAAATCTACGATCACGCCAACGGCTAGCAATAGCAATAGCTGAATTAGGATCCAAATCATAAATTGCATCAACTGTGTAATCCCATGGAAAATGTTTATCTCTATGCACATATTTATATGTCAATTCAGCACATTGACTAAATCGGTAGCATAGCTGTGGTTTTCTATTATTTTGCTCCTGTCCAGCTCTTACGCCATAGCAAAGTAATGCATTCCATCGTTGCAGATTTTCTTCGCCTAGCTTACTACTTACTTTAATTGCTATATCTAATATTGCAGAAGCTTCTTCTTGATCTAGAGGGAAAATTGATTGAGCAATAGACATATAGTCACTCACCAATGTTTCTGCATGATCATCACTATTCTCAAGATCTTTTAAGTTCTTATCTGTATTTCCATAACAATAATCTTCTAATTCACATTGTTTCTGCAAAGCCAAAATAAGCGTGAAATAATTACGTGTATTAAGATAAATTTTTTCCTTGAAATGACTTTCTATCTTTGAATAAGTTTCTTGGTTAAGATGATTATTTAAAATTAAAATATCAAACCAAATTCTTGCAATTTCATTTTCTAGATGATAACCATAATCCCGGTGAGAGTATCCTTGAGCTTTCTGGGAGTCTGATTTCGCTTGTTCAATTAGTTGATCGAATTCCTTAGTACAAATCTTCTCTATGATTGACCGAACATACAATTTGCACCATGGTAAAACTGCTGCTACATCTCGTTTTAGTGTAATAATTTCTTCTGATGAGCTATAAGCCGAGTCCTTTAAAAATTCATCTTTTAATTTGTCAGGTACTAAATCAATTAGTTCTAATGTCTTATTATCCCATGCTTTATGTAAAGCATAAGCTTTCATATAACTTACTCTATCTGAGTGCCCAAAACGATCTCTAATCTCATATGGTATTTCAGTAGGCAAATATTTTGATAAAATTTGATATGCTTCGATAGATGAACAAAGTTGTTGTTTAAAACCCACTTCTAAAAAGCAAAGAATTGGGCTTAGACCAATATCAAGTTTTACTTTGGCGTAACTAAGTAATTTTATAACTCGTGAAAAATTCTCAGAATGGATAACACAGTGATTTAATTTAAGTATCTCAACAATACCTAAAGTTAAAAATATGTTATTACCTGATTTATCTAATATCGTCTGTATAAGATCAATTTTGCTATGTCTAATCAATTCTTTTGTCGCCAACTTGGCTACATCATAACTTACACTTTTTGGACGCCATCTACGAAGCCAATTAATCGCATAGTCAACGCCTTCTAAAGTTATTAGAGTAATAAAGTAATCACTGAGTTCTTTATATTCTACATTTTGATTGTGTCGTTGTTTTTTGGGAAGTTTAAACCAACTAGTTAACCATTGATTTGCAATACGAAGCTTGCTACGTGATTCTCCATGGAATTCTTCTCGATATGAGAGAAGTTTAGCCTCAGTAATGTATTTTGAGCCATGCCATGAACCACCTTTGAATACTTTTTCAGAAATTAGCTCTAAAATTTGATGATCACTAAAGGTTGTACTAACTATGTCTATATTTTCTTCGAGTAATTGATGTTGCCTAGTCTCTGCAGCAACCTCTCCACCAGCTTTTAGTGACAACTTAGCAACGTCTGTATATTTACCAAGTTTTAGGCCAGCTTTAATTGCAAATTGTAGGCGTTGTAATTCAACCTTTCTTTTTTCTAATGTGGAATTCGTTGGTAACATTTCAGAATTTAAAGATAACTCAACTAACTCCTCAAAATTACCTGCATCCATCAAGATTTGGGGTAGTACAGAAGCGGCATATACAGAATTTACAGCGAGAGGTTTAAGCTTCTGAATAAAATCATTCAACAAACTAGTATCTTTTGGCTTATAAATTTCACGGAACCAAGACTCTGTTGGCTCATCAACAAATTGAATATTATTGTCACTAAGACGAATTGGATGGCCACCTATATCAGAAATAATACTTCTTATTTGATTAGCCCTGATATTAGTTAAATCAGATAAAATTTGCAGTGGAATTAATGGACGTAAAATAGCAATTGAAGTAAGCAGTAAATCAATTTCTTCTGATTCGGAGTAGTTTTGTTCTTTGAAAGTGGAAATTGCCTTGTCTAACAAATCTTTAATAGTATCTTCTACGCTTTTGGGCGTTCCACCGAAAAATGAAAGAACTTCATGTAAAGTTAATTTTTGTTCTAAAGCAATGCTCTGGACTCGTGGGTTCCCACTAGTAAGTCGATGAAATTCTATCGCATCTTGTGTCGAAACATCAGAATAGTAGTTTAATAGATGTTGTTTTGTCTCATTTTCACTAAAGCCTTCTAAAGTAATAATTTTGATATCTTGCTTCGGCATTAAAAGCTCAACTCTATAAGGTCTTGCTAAAGCAATTATTTTAATATTAACGGGTATATCTTCTTGTAAAAGATCAGTTATGAAAGAACGACCATAATTAAATTCATCTGCTGCCATTTGTGAGTTATCAGCAGCATCAATAACTATGAATAGTTGCTTATTCTCATTAGAGAATCTTTCAGAAACCTGCTTTAATCTAAACAAAAATGCCTTTATATACTCGCTAGGCCCAGCACCGGTTGTTGGTATTAGTGGATGACATAAGCCTAATCCAGCTAGTTCGTTTGCAATTTGAACTAACGCTATTTTATGTGTATGTCTCGCTGATGAGGATTGTCTGTAGTCACCGTTACCAAAGCAGTCATAGACAATTGATAACGATCCAGAAAAGATATAGTTGCTAATTTGCGTACTTAAGATTGATTTACCTACGCCACCTTCAGCCTGAATAATAAATTTTTGACTATGTGATTCATTAATAGTATCTATTAATGTTCTTACGATAGGCCTATCTACGATAGTTTTTAACTGTTTTATTAAGTTCTTTACTGGAAACAGATCATCTGGGTTAGTTTTAAGTGCACGGAGTACATCGTATTGTGTAATTTCAGGTGTATTTTGATTTTCGCTAAGTGCTTTACGAGTTATTAATTCCTTTAACTCATTTGGAGCATTAACATCGTCGCCTGGTAGATAGTAAGCAACGTCTTGAGCAAGAATCTCCCGTTGAGCTATATAGTTAGGCTCTTGAGAAGGGAATTTTACTAGCTTAATAAATTCTTTTAAAGATTGGCCTCTAAGTTCAGTGTAGTCAATTAATTTTTGAAGGTTCTGAGTTTTAGTAACTTGTCCTGACTCTTTGAGCTCAATAATTGACTTATAGAACTCATCGTTGATCGGTCTATTTGAAACGAAGTGAAATTCTACTTTTTTTAATACTTCATCCTTAGATTCTTTATCTATCAGGCTACGATATCTTTTCGAAAAACCTTCGATGGTATTGCGTAATTTACTAGGTTCAAATGGGGTTTGTGCATGTAATGTGGAGTGTTTAAGTTGCGTGTATATGATTTTAGAGGCATTAGAAAAATGATTACTAGTATAGTATTCCCCCACATCTACGATTTCTTCGCCTTCTTCTACCTCTTCATTAAATTCAGTTTTACTTGGACCTTCAATAGTCAAGGTATGTAATCCAGATAGGGGATTTAGAAGTAGAAGAGCTTTTCTTGCAGCCCATAAATAATGAAACTGATCTCCATCTCTACTTGCTCTAACTAAATCTGCATTTCCCATTGCTTTACCTGTTTTATAAGATAATAATTTTCAAAAAAGTTTGCTTGTAACCTTATCTAATTCTTTAATTTTATATGATTAAAAATTAAATTTCCTCTTACTAAGGTAGTAGGCCTCTTATATCAACTTCTAATGTATTAGCAATTTCATATAGTTTTTCGACTGTGATATTTACTTCACCTCGTTCAATTCGTCCAAGATAACTGCGATCAATACCACATTGAAGTGCGAGGGACTCTTGTGTGATTTTTAGTTCTTTTCTTCGATTGCGGATTAAATGGCCAATTTTGATAGATAATTCTGTCATTTGAAACTAACTGCTCAAAAAACAGAAATATCACCAATTGAGGACTATATATCCACGGACTATAATCCTCTTTTAATTTTTTAATGAAAATTTATATGTTTGACTTTTATCTACCACTTGAGAAGTACTTCGTAAAAATATTACTAGAAAATAAAATTCAAAACTGGGAAGCAAAGTTATTTTGGTTAAATATTGAACATCTAAATCAGATCGTAGATAAGGGTTTAAGGCAGAAAATGTACAATGGATTAAGGGTTTTAACAACGAATGGTTTTTTAAGCGCTGAACACTCTAGATATAATGATAGGGTATTTTTATATAGTGAGACTATAAAACTATATAAGTTTCGGGAACAAGTTTTAGCTAAAAACGGCTTTGTTGCACAAAGATTTAAAAGACAGCACTCTGCTCATTTAAAGAAAACTCAAGAGACAACTTGGGTATGAGGACGACCTAATTCGGTAAATTTATTCAATACGGCTATGCGTGCATGGATCTCATTTACTTGACTAGAAAAACTCCTTGCCGTTAATTTATCACCTGAGATACCGTCTTGGTAGTCAATCAGGTTTTGAGATTATTCGACCACTAAATAATCTCTTTGATAGGCAGTCTGATGTTTTAAAACGCCATAACACAGATGTATAAGCTTGCGCATTGCAGCACCTAAAGCACACATTTTATTTTTACCCTGGCTTAATAATCGTTGATATAAAGCTTCAATGTGTGGATTATATTTAATCGCTGTTAATGCCGACATATACAATACTGAGCGTATTTTACTGTCACCTGCTTTTGATAAGTGACTTTGCTTGTTGACTGAACTGCCAGACAACTGATGTACTGGAACCAAACCTACATATGCAGCAGCTTGACTTGCTTTTTCAAACTTGTGCGAATGAAATAACCCCAACAGTAATAAGCCTGATCGTTCACCGATTGAAGGAATAGTTTGCAGTAATTTCAAATCCTGTTTCAATGTTGGATCTTGATCTATGTGATTATTTATTAACTTATCAATATGTTCAAGTTGCTGATTTAAATACTCAATATTCTCTTCAAATAATTTAATCACAACAACGGAGGTATGAGTGGACTGCGCCTTTTCAAGTCGATTCTTTTCCTGCAATAGACTACCTAGATAGACATCTCGTCTGCCTAGTAAAGCTTTTAATAATCTGACATTTTCAGGTTCAGGCTGCCATATGATTAACTTTGCGGTGTAACCATAACGTGAAAGAGCTTCACTATCAGCTTTATCCGTTTTATTTAGCATGGACATGCCTTTGGCAAAGGCTCTTACTCGTGAAGGATTAGCCACACAAACCTTTACACCTGCATCATATAGATAATATCCCAAATTCTCATGATAAACCGAAGTCGCTTCCATGATTGCTGTCACTTGATCAGGTTCAATTTTAAGAGTGATGAGCCATTTGAGCAGACTGCCAAAGCCACTTTCTGTATTAGTAAATATTTTATTTTTTCTTTTTCCAGTCAAACCTTGAGGGAAAATGCAACAATCTATTTTGGTTTTACTGACATCAATACCTAGCATAATCATAGTGATATTCCTTGAGTTTAAGCTATGATTTTTATCCCATTAACCATCATCTTACCTTGTGAATACAGCATCAAAGTGCTTAGTTACCGTTCAGAGTTGTATGAGGGATAAGGGCAAATTGTAGGTTTTATCTCAGGTTCAAATTTAAGATTTTAGCAGCACTCCAAACTCTACAATTTGCGTATAGTGGTAGCTAATCACTATATCAATCAAGATACAAGCAGCACTCCAAACTCTACAATTTGCGTATAGTGGTAGCTAATCACTATATCAATCAATGAATAGCCACCAAAATTCTAGACACACATAACCATCTTTTGATGGGCCTTTTCATAATCTAATGGAGAACGTTGACCATTGGAACCATGTCTGCGTTTTGAATTATAGAACATCTCTATATATTCAAAGATATCGGATCTTGCTTCAGTTCTAGTTACATAGATTTTCTTTTTAATTCGTTCCCGCTTTAATAGCTGGAAGAAGCTTTCTGCAACAGCATTGTCATGGCAATTACCTCTACGACTCATACTACTTTCAAGATTATGATGCTTGAGAAATGTCTGCCATTCATGGCTGGTATATTGGCTACCTTGATCAGAATGAATTAGGACTTTGTTCTTTGGATTTCTTCGCCACAAAGCCATCAATAACGCATCTAAAACCAAATCTGTCGTGATTCTGGATTTCATAGACCAACCAACAACAAGACGTGAAAATAGATCAATCACAACTGCAAGATACAACCACCCTTCATGTGTACGGATATAGGTAATGTCCGTCACCCATAATTGGTTCGGCTGAGTTGGATTAAACTGTCGATTTAAGCTGTTTGCGGCAATGACCGCTGGAGTACCAGCGTGAGCTCTAGGTTTACGATAACCACGCTGTGATTTAAGACCATCTGCTTTCATCAGTCGATGTACTCGATTGATCCCGCAACTTTCGCCAACATCTTTCAAATCATAGTGAATCTTGCGATAGCCATAGACTCCGCCAGATTCCAGCCAGAATTGTTTAATCAGTTCTGAAAGCTGTTGCCGTTTCCTTGCAGTTTCACTAGTGGGTTGCTTTAACCATGCGTAATAACCACTGTGGTGAACATCTAATGTTGAACATAAACGACGAACAGGCCATATGTGCTGATTGTCCTGAATAAAGGCGTACCTCATTTGGACTGGCTTGCGAAGTACACCGCGGCCTTTTTTAATATGTCCCTTTCTTCAGTAACCCGTTGCAGCTCTTTTTTTAACTTTGCTAATTCTGCACTTGGATCATTAGACTCTATCGTCTTGGGCTGCTGTGGATCATAACGTTTAATCCAAGCATACAAACTATGGGTGGTGGTTCCTAAACGCGTAGCAACCTCGGCCACACTATGACCTTTCTCAGTGACCTGTTTTACTGCTTCAATTTTGAATTCTTCAGGATATCGTTTACTGCTCATAAGCACCTCGTTAATTAGCCATTTTATCTAACTAAAAGGTGTCTACAAAATCGGTGGCTATTCACAAGATACAAGCAGCTTGGGCTTCATTAATACTTAAAAAATCCCTAAAAAGTTGGGAGCCATTTAGCTCCCAATTTCATCATTTAATGTTCATTACTAAAAATGTGGTCCATCGTCTCTTTCAATATACGTACTATCAATATGATCCTTTTGAGTATTCATAAAATCATTATCAAGCTGACTCATCATTTGAGCTTGCTCTACTGACTCTACACTCACATTTGTTTTCCCCTGCACAATATGAGCTCTAAATTCTTGAACTAATTTAGCTACTTTCAACTGAGCATCTTCATAAAAGATTAGTGAAGTTTTAGATAACGTTTCTGATTCGATTTGTTCTATATGCGTTTCAACGGTCATTGCAAACTGTTTTAGCACATCTAAATCACTTCCTATATAGATCTTTTTATTGAGCTGGTGCTTGAGTGATTCTACGCATCGCTCAAGATGAAATTCATAACCATTAAGCCACAAATCTGGATCATCATTAACAGTATCAGATGAATTAAAATCTTGTAAAAAGACTTCTGCGCGACTAGCAAGACGTTTAACTTCAGTTAAATCCAGTTCCGGTAATGCTTTCCCCACATTGACTAAAGCATCTGTGATTGTATGCTGTATCCTATTTTTAGCTGACTGCTGTTGTATTAGCTCTATTTCTTGTTTAAATCGTTGAACGTTTTCAGTACGTTGCCTACGCTCAGTTCGCTGTCTTGCAATGTTGACCAGTCGATCGACTCCAATTGCTTCAGCCCTTTCAGATATGGTCTTAAAACGCCATCTATTTCCTCCTGAATCAGGGGCCTCAGATATGAGACTTTTAATAATATCTTGAAATGTGTTTCTAATTCTGTCTTTAGTGTCTCTAAATACTCGATGAGCTCTTTCAATGAAATCTCTTTTTGCAGTTCCTCTTGATATAACTTGATGATTTTGTCTTGCTCGATTGACTTCGAGTTCATATCTTTCAACTTCTTGCTCAAAAGCAAGTTTTCTTTCCTCATGAGCTCTTGTTCTTGCTTCTGTTGCATCTCTGACTGCTTGAGTGAGTTGATATAACTCTGTTGTGCTGCAATCACCTGTTTGTGTTGATCGATTTCGTCTTTGAGTACGCTCACCAAGTTCTTCAATTCGCTGATCACAGTGTTCTGCTGTGCTAACAATTGATTTTTCTGTGCTTGCAACGGTGTATCTCTCATACTTAACTCCTATCATTGATTTAGATGCTTGATAATTTAAAGAATGTTGGATTTGGTCAATTTCCCAAAAAATTTGCGGGGTCTTTGCAATTGAGTAGTTATTCGCTTTAACTGCTTTATTTGGCCCAAAATCTGTTTTTGGAGCTTTCAGTTCCACTTCATAGAGGTTTGGGCTAGAAGTTGATGGTGGCTCAGAAACAAGTTCTTCACCTAGCTTAAACATGCTATTGATTTCATCAGACACACTCATTCCATCCAATTGTGCTAATAAGCTGTGGCTTTGCTTGGTTGGCTCGACATCTCTCTTGTGAAGATCATGAGTCTGAGAAGTCTGTTCATGATTAATTTCAGGTGAAGGAATCAACTTTCTGATCATTGAATTTATATAAATATCTTCATTTACTAAGTCATGATCGATGGTTCGATGTTTTGACTTTTTGGGCTGATAATATTTTTTGTTGTATTCAGCACGTTTTGCTCTGACACGATGCATTTCTTTAAAGCTCTCGTCCATCTTCTTGAAGCGCTCTTCATGCGTCATAAGCTCTTGTGCGCTTGCAATATTATTTTGCAAAGCTCTTCTTTGCTTAAGTTGATAGTCTAAAAATGAAAAATCTGCGCCATAAAATTTTCCTTTGAGTCGATCTGTAGCAATTTCATGCTTAAGAGAAATATAGTTCGCACTTAGTCGAGTGATATTGCCTAACTGTTTTAAACACTCAACTAATTCATGACGATTGTTAATTTTCTGCAACGTAATCTGTTGATGAATAAATTGATCCACTAATTCAACTCGCTCAGCCTTTGTCCACTTTTGGTCTGTTTTTCCATCTAAATTTGCTTTGATATCTTCTACACTGTGTAAATGGACATGCTGATTCAGCTCGTTCGAATCCAAACCTTTAACGTCGTCAGGTCTAGACCAGCTGTATTTATAGTTAAAGTAATCTCGTAGTGGATCAAAATAGTGTCTGTGCCCAGGTGGGGCAACATTAAATGATTTTCCAGTTCTCAGTTCAACGCGAGGTATTAATATATGTAAATGTCTTGAACCATCTTCCTCACTATGCATGACGACCGTCATGTGATACTGATCAGGCTCAAGCCCTGCCCCAATGTGCTGTTGAAATTCAGATACTACTTCACTGATATGCTCATCGGTCACGAGATCTTTCGGTGACCACGCAATTACAACAGATGTATAGCAATATTTAAAAGACACACTCTCTGCAAGCGCAGAAAAGGTAAAAGGATCACCAGCTAAAATCTCTACATCAGCTCGCCTATCACCGTTATGATCTAGCTCACCAATCAAATATGAAACTGCCAGCTTCGGATCTCCAGTGCCGACCGGTAAAAATTTGATAATCATGATGTATGCTCAACTTTTTCTATTGAGCCTTGTACTTTTGAACTGTTATACGCTACGCGTTTTTCTGAAATCGTATATTGAGGGATTTCAGGTAAATATTTATGAATTTGCAGCTGAATATCTGCCAAAACATCAAGACAATCTATAAAAGAAAACTGCTGCATAACATCGGGTTGATACTTACAAATAATATTGAGCGAACGTGTAATTTGATTCACGTTGTGCCCAATACCTCCTAATTTTTTTAATAGCTGAGGATCAACCTCTGGAGCTGGACGACCAGTAATATTAAATTTTTCCCGTCTCCTCTGTCGAACTGGCAAATCGACATGACTATTGCTGACCTCCGTTTCAACAAAAGTCTCATTTTCACTACACAACCAACCTCGACGATCTAACTCAATCTTAATTAGATAATGCATGAAATCAGTAAATGTAAACTTATTCTTTTCAAGATAGCTGTCTAACCGTTTTGCCTGCTCATCAGTTAAACGAAACCGTTTTGTAATATCGCGTTTTGATTTTTTCATCATCCACCTCATATGAATTGAAGTTTTTTTGGGGTCTTAGGGGGTCGCCCCTAACAAGCCCTGTTGCGTACCAAATAATGAATTCGCAGAATTCGTTGTTTGTAGCTACAGGTAGGCTTGCTTGACTTCGTCCAAATTCGAAGAGGGCCTCCCCTCACACTTTTGATGATAAACAAATGCGAAAAAACAGATCTTCAACCGTCCTGTTTCATTGAATTTTTATTAAAAATGCTTTGAGCTAACTCAGAAAATCGAAGAGTAAAAATAGATAAGATTGATACGAATCGAGCTAAATAGATGTATTAATTGTTTTTAAGTCTAAAAATAAGAGGACACATAAGACAATTTCTCTTGCTTCACCTTTTATTCGTCAAAAGCATTAAAAAGTGATATTAAGAATAAAATAGCTCTATTAAAAAGCGCCTCAAACCCAATAGAAAATAAATAAAGTATTGTTTTTATAAATTTTAATTTATGTCATGTAACATCGTATTTTCTGCCGTGTAACGCACAAAATTTTGCTGTGTAACGCAATTAAAAAAATCAAGAAAATGGATGAAACGGACAATTTTTTGCTGTGTAACGTACAGTTTTGAACTGTGTCACATTTTTTTAAAGTTCCTCAATACAGGTGAGTAAATTATAGGTTTTACCTATTTATTAATAAGCTCTTAGCATTCTAATAGCCAAGTGAATTTAGCCTGATTTCTTTATCGGTTCTATAAAGAGTAATAGCGGAGCTCATGCAATTAAAATAGTTAAGTGGATGATCAAGCTTCCTTTCAACATAAATAAACATCAATCTGATAGTTCTCATTAGCTTCATAAACATTGTTTAGGACATAAGTCCCCCTTCCGATCAATTTCATTCATTCTCATAATTAGAACTGGCATATAAAAAAATAAACCGATTTTTTGATGTTTTAAACGAAATGAAATTTAAAAAAATTTCATATGCTATGTTCTTCCTATCAGAAGATATATCTATAGGTATATCTAAAATACAAAAATTGTTATAGGACCTGTAAAATTAATGAAAAAAAGATTGGATCGTATTGCTCGCATGTCAGAAGAGCAACGTTTGAGCTCAATTCATCAATTTTGGAATCTTCCTGAAGATGCTGTATTCTCACCAGAAGTCGTAGCTTTGGTATGTGATCTATCACTGTCTTGGCTTCAAGCTAAAAGATGTAAAGGCGATGGCATTCCCTTTATTAAAGTGGGGCCAAGAAAAGTGGGATATATAAAAAGAGATGTCATAGAATTTTTAGGTAAAAATAGGTATTTGAATACCTGTAATTCCAATTAACGCGCAACTTTTAAAAGGCCACAAAGGCCTTTTTTTATTCCATATAATGTATACCCAGTGTATACCTTTGTTATAAAAATACCTCTTAAATTCCATGTATACCCAGTGTATACTGCAAGAATGTTGTTTAAAGTTGCTACTTGTTTTTTGGTAGACTTTAAACAAAAATATGTATGAAAATTAATTTGTTATGGGATTTTTTTTGTTTCCAAATACACCTTAATGTTGCTTAATTCATGCAACCAGCTTTGAACTCTTCGGGTTCAAGGGTAATGACATGCAGCGGCATCTCCGGAGTACTTTATTTATTATAAAAACAATAATTTATAAACATTCTAATATAAATATCCCATAGATCATTTACCTCACTTTTTAATAAATAGACCATTAATAGATCCCCATACATGATATAACATCACGATGTATTATCGATGTTTTTGTTCTATCAAATTAGCATCTGCTGAGATCATTTTGACCCACTTTACTCAAGCCGGTTCCGTCGCCACGCTAAACATACTGCGGTAGTATCAAATGATCAATTACGTATAAAACCAATGGAATTGTCACCACTGCGAAGACACTGCTAAGCATGACTGAGGTCACTGCTTTTTCTGGATGTAAACCCAAAGCGCTGGAAATAATCACCACATTTGCGGCCATCGGTGTTGCCGCCATTAAACCTATCACTTGTAAGGTTTTTAAATCCACAGGAATGATAAAAATAAATACCATAACCGCCATAATAGGATACAGCACATGTTTCCAAAAAATAGAGGTGATGGCATAGCGCCAGTCGATGTCTATTTGAGAAAATTGAGCCAGCGTAATCCCAATCGTCATCATCCCTAATACACTGTATGCACCTTTAAAATTATCTAAAAAAGAAAGTAAAATATCACTTAAGCTAAAATCAAAATATTTAAATAGTATGCCCAATAATGCAGCATAAAGTATGGGCATCTTAATGACTTTTTTTAAACTTTCCCGATAACCCATAGCGCCTTTTGCAGTTAAAAAATAACCAACACTAAATTCATAACAATTCACCCCAATAATAATAAAAATAGCAATCGCAATTTGCTGTTGGTTAAAAATAGCTAAGGCCAAAGGTAAAGCAAAATATCCTGTATTGCCTGTACCTGCTGCAAAGGCAAAAAGATGAATATGATTATCTTGCCAAAATAACCGTGCAAATAACAAACCCAAACATGCCATTATGCAAGCTATTATAAAAGCAGCTAAAGCATAAATTAAATAATATCCATTGGCAGGTGACTGGACGATTGAGTAAAAAATAACAAAAGGAGAAATAACATAAATTAATAGCGAAGCTAAACTCTTGCCATCTAGTTGAAATCTTTTTCCAACTCCCCAACCAATACCAGAAATAAATAATAATAAAAATGATCTAAGTAAAATACTACTAAACATATGATGCTCAATATTGTTTTTATAATTTAAAATTTAGTACACATTGATAAAAATCATTCAATAAATCGGTCTAAATTAAGTCGAGTTAAACTCGGAATAATAGATGAACCATAACAACGCTGTAACCAACGTTTTCCTTTAATCTCGCCTCTTCCATGCAAATATCTTAAATTATTTAATATCAGTAAATTTCCAGGTTTCCAATTTTTTATAATAAAATGACAATCCATGATTTTTTTTAGTTCTTGCAAAGCAATTTTAGCATCGTCATCTATAGGCTGTATCTGGTGAAATGCCATTTTCATTTCATAATAGCCATTAACTAAATCAATGACAGAACTTCTATTTGCATTATGTTTTACTTTAAATGTTTCGGGGGCCAAATGTATAAATCTAGCTTCAGATAAAATAGCTTTATTTTTATCCGATATTTTTTGAATAATATCATCAACTTTTATAAGCTTTGTATCCGTATTTAACTCATCAATTAAACATAATAAGACTAATATATGAGGTCTTATATATCTGTCTAAGTAAGCACCATCCGTATGAAAATCAAATTCTTGTATCCCTTCACTCGAAATTTTTTGATTATTATCATAGTGTGTAGGTGTAATTTCATGAATAAATACACCTTGTTTTTCTTCTAAATAAGAAAAAGGATGAAAGCCTAATGCTTTGGTTATTCCTAATAATACAAGCTCTGAAATATAACCTTTTGCATAGGGCCTTTCAGCATTTGATGGTGGTGAATATATATCTGAATCAATAGGAACATTATATAGTTCTAAAAATCCAGCACCATATTTAATTTCATCAGAGAGTGTACTTAAACTTAAATATTTTTTAGCCAATTGAGCACTAAGATTCAGCGCATCATTTGTAATAATCTGATTTTTAATATTTATTTTTATTAATTCTAACTTCCATTGCTTAGACATTAAATCTGATACAACAATATGCATTTATCTAGACCTTTATTGATAGAGATAAAGCCTACATGAATTAAGATTAACTTAATTCATAATTAACATTGAATAAACAAAATTACACGCTGGCTAAACATCTTTATAGCGTTAAAAAATTAAAATATATCGCCATAAAAACCAATCACTGATTGATTATCATTAAAAAAATAAACTATAAATACAATATGATAAGCTGCCTATAATGGCAGTGAACGATGCGAGAGCTAAAGTTGGGGCTAAACAATGTTTCTAAGCTGCCTATGTGGCAGTGAACAATATCCTGACTTATGTAATCCAAATTCTGGTTTTCTAAGCTGCCTATGTGGCAGTGAACACTGTCTAAAATTCATCACGATGCCGTCTTTATTTCTAAGCTGCCTATGTGGCAGTGAACATTAGCTGGTGTATTTCGTGCAATCAGTTTCTTTTCTAAGCTGCCTATGAGGCAGTGAACGCTGTACCTCTGAAGGAGGACAAGCACAACGTGCGTTTCTAAGCTGCCTATGAGGCAGTGAACAGAAGAACTTAAACTCGATTATGAGCGAAAAATTTTCTAAGCTGCCTATGAGGCAGTGAACACAATTGACGACCAACGCTGAATACGTTCTGTTTTCTAAGCTGCCTATGAGGCAGTGAACTCTGATTTTTCCCACCTGTCAAATCTAAAGGCTTTCTAAGCTGCCTATGAGGCAGTGAACAACGTGATGCTGCGATGCTGATATTTGGGATGTTTCTAAGCTGCCTATGAGGCAGTGAACCAGAAGGTAGTAATGTAAAGCTGTCGGATGGTTTTCTAAGCTGCCTATGAGGCAGTGAACTATCCTTTTTTGAGAAAGAAGCAAAACTGAAATTTCTAAGCTGCCTATGAGGCAGTGAACCAACTTCATCTTTGGTACGCATGATTGACTGATTTCTAAGCTGCCTATGAGGCAGTGAACTGATCGAGCAGAGCGTGATTTACATCGGTCACTTTCTAAGCTGCCTATGAGGCAGTGAACCCGTGCGAATCACATCCATACTTGACTAAAAATTTCTAAGCTGCCTATGAGGCAGTGAACCTGATTCATGATGCGATCTATCTAATTGTTAATTTCTAAGCTGCCTATGAGGCAGTGAACCACATCGTCTTCTATGACGCATAGATTTTTACTTTCTAAGCTGCCTATGTGGCAGTGAACAACTTTATATAACATTAGAATCAGCTAGTCGTTTTCTAAGCTGCCTATGTGGCAGTGAACCAAAAGTCACATCAAAAGTACGCTTACCATACTTTCTAAGCTGCCTATGAGGCAGTGAACGTATTAATAATTTGAATATCATTATAAATATCTTTCTAAGCTGCCTATGAGGCAGTGAACTGGCAAAGTTTTGATCACCAGATCCTTGAAGTTTTCTAAGCTGCCTATGAGGCAGTGAACCAAGCGTAAACCCGCATGATCCGTCATCCCAATTTCTAAGCTGCCTATGAGGCAGTGAACGTATTAATAATTTGAATATCATTATAAATATCTTTCTAAGCTGCCTATGAGGCAGTGAACCTCTACTAGGTGCATCTTTCCCTGCACACAGATTTCTAAGCTGCCTATGAGGCAGTGAACATCAATCTATTGCTTGTAGAAATGGGCCTAGATTTCTAAGCTGCCTATGCGGCAGTGAACCACTCTCTATAGTTCAAGATTGGATTGCATCATTTCTAAGCTGCCTATGAGGCAGTGAACACAAGAAACATAGTAAGTATGTCAGGCGGTAATTTCTAAGCTGCCTATGAGGCAGTGAACTGGCAAAGTTTTGATCACCAGATCCTTGAAGTTTTCTAAGCTGCCTATGAGGCAGTGAACCAAGCGTAAACCCGCATGATCCGTCATCCCAATTTCTAAGCTGCCTATGAGGCAGTGAACATCATGGTTGTAAAGTTGCCGTGTTTATCAATTTTCTAAGCTGCCTATGAGGCAGTGAACGGGCAGGCATCGGCCATTTCTTTTCATCAACATTTCTAAGCTGCCTATGAGGCAGTGAACTAGTGAAATCCACTGATCCATCAATTGTTGGTTTTCTAAGCTGCCTATGAGGCAGTGAACTTGTTGTTAAGTCAACCGATCCATCTGTTGTTTTTCTAAGCTGCCTATGAGGCAGTGAACGCGTACGCTGGGCCGTTGTACCCTTTTGCAAATTTCTAAGCTGCCTATGAGGCAGTGAACAATGCATACAGGACAGGATATGGAAGCGACACTTTCTAAGCTGCCTATGAGGCAGTGAACGGATTTAATGCGTCTAATTCTTTCTTTTACATTTTCTAAGCTGCACCTATGCTCGGTAAATTTTTGTAAGATTTGTTGACGGAATTCTTGCTCAGTCATTTTTTCTTTAGCACAAATAAAGGCATAGGGTAAAACCACGGCATCTTTAATTAGGTCCGCTACATCAAATACCAAAGCACCACGACGTGTTTTGCCATGCATCACAGCAAAACCATGCGGGATACCAAGTACCCAAAGTGTGGTTGCAGCGAGTCCATAGGCAAGATAATTGCCGTGATTTAAAAAGTCATTAGCCAAATCACCTTGTTCTGGGTTACGGCTAAAATCTTTAAGCGCTGTATGGGTTGCAGCAATTTTATAAAGCTGTTTTGTCATTACTGCTTCTGCAAGTAATAAATCTCCGACTTTAGTGAAGTGAGAAATCTTTTTTGCAAATCCATCTAAAGCATGATGTATATCCAAATCATCTATATAAAAACCATATGCTTTTAAATCCCGATCTTTACTCCAAACTTTTTCAATAAACTCAATTCTGGCAAGCTGAAATTGTTTGGCAACCGCTAAACGCTGTTGTTCATCAAACCAAAATTGCATCCAGCCTTGCATATATTCTGTTGGCCGATATTCACTTTGTGGTGTCATCCATTCAATTTCACAGCCCATAAATAATGGCGTGCCACCACCGCCACAAAAACCAACCAATACACCTGCACTGGCCAGCATACGCATAGCGGCTTGGGTAATTGAAGTTCCTGTACCAAGCATAATTACTGTGGTATTAGCAATCGGAATATTCCAATATTGATTTTCATTTTTTGCTTCGGTTAGATATAAAACACGACCATCTTTTTGCATCACTCTAGCATGCTCAAGATAATAAATATTGGCACGTTTAGAATGTAAAATGGCTTTTAAGTCTGAAGGATTAAGTTGTTCCATATATTATTTTATGATCGTTATATTTTCTTTTAATGTACCGAATCATCACATTTAAAGCGATAAAAAATTTATTTAAAATACAAAATGTTTCACATAATATATCTGAAAGCTTAACGCAGATAAATCAGCTCAACAATCAAGTGTACTGCAACTGCAATTTTCACTCGATTGTTGATCGATTCACTCATGATCATCAATAAATCAAAGCTATTTACGATGATCCTCATCACAGTGCTAAAGTTTTTAAAATCACGTGATAAAATTCAATAATCATTCAACTATTTCTAAATGTTAAACCATCTTTGCTTGATTTTAGCCAAACAGATGATCGTAATCATTCTAATAGGCACTGTCGATTATTCATTTCTCAATTATTTTATATTTTTTGCAACTAAATTCTGAAAGTATGCAATACCATGTTCTGAAATTCCTGAGCGTTGTTGATCCGTCATAATACGTCCTTGTCCACGATAACCACGTGACTTCAGACCACGTTGTACACTCTCAACCAAATTTAAGTCTTCTGGGCGAAATACCGTCCGGTACCATTCAATTAACTCTTTTTGTGCTTGCGTTAACTCTTCATTTAAAAAATAAATTTCATAGTTTTGCAATGTTGTTTCTTCATCGACAGGTAATTCATAAATAACGGTCATAAAATCACCGCCTGGCGGTACATTAAACATGGTACATGGCCAAACCCAAAATCCGCTAAATGACGGATCTTTAATCGCTGGATCTAATTTAAATGATTTTTCTGAAGAGCGTGCATAACCAAATTGAAGTGTCCAATTTTCATAAAATGTATGCCAGTATTTATCCACTTGTACTGAATCTGAAAATCCAGGATGTGCTGGGCCACAGTGATAACACTCCATATAATTATCAACAATCACTTTCCAATTTGCGGGTGTTTCTGTTACAAAACGTGCCGCTATTTTTAAATCTTTTACGATGGGGCAAGCTTGATGCAACTTGTCTGCAAAACCCGGTAACTGATCAGCAACACACGTTGCTTCAGGATCCATGTTTATAAAAATAAATCCAGCATGCTCTTCAACTTTTAAGCTGACCAAATTAGAGTTTTCTTTATCAAAATTTGCTACATGCTCACAATTGCGCGCAAGTGCCAAAGAGCCATCCAATTTAAAAGTCCATGCATGATAAGGACATGTAATGACATTTTTGGCCTTGCCTGAACCAGCAAGTAATTCATGACCACGATGCGGACAAACATTATAAAATGCACGTAAAATTTCATCACGCCCCCGAATAATAATGATATTTTCGCCAATTACTTTTCGAGTAATATAATCATTCGGTTTGGCAACTTCGCTGCCATGCCCTACGCAAATCCAGCTTTTCGTAAAAATAGTATTTTTTTCGCGCTCAAAAACACCTTTTGACGTATAAAATGCTTGAGGAAAAGTATAGGCTTCTGCTTCATTTTGACAAAAGTCATCCGGCAGTACTTCAATTTTATCAGTATCTTGAACATTAATATTTGCATTCATATTATAAACTCCATTTATATGTTTTAAATCGTTCAATTTAACTCAACAGCATGTTTTGAATTGATTGTTTGATCTTTTGATATAGGTATTGTGCTTCTTCACTCTGGTGAAATACTTTTAAGCCACCATGCAGTAATCCTTGTGCAATATATAAGGTGGTATTTACACCTGCTTGATCTAGTTTTGCGGCAAAAATCTGCCCTTCGTGACATAAGGGATCATATTCAGCAACAGCAATAAAACTTGGTGGCATGTTTGCTAGATCAGTCGCCACGAGCGGTGCTAATCTCACATCAAGATCATCATTTGGATGTGGTGCATATTGATTGTAAAAATATTCAATATCCTGTAGTGAAAGCAAAGGGGCATCTGCATATTAAAGATTTTGATCCCGATGCCGATTGGTGCATAATACAGGGTAAATCAAAACCAAACCTTGCGCTTGAATATCCATATGTTGTAACTGTATCGCAAGTGCTGCAGCCAAATTTCCGCCTGCACTATCTCCAGCAACAATAATCTTTGATGGATCTATATACCAACTTGTCGCTTGTGCTTTTAGCCATAAATAAACGGCTTCACTATCTAGGTATGCAGCGGGAAATCGATGTTCTGGTGCCAGACGATAATCAACACTCAGTACTGCGACATTTAAATCTTCACACATACTTCTTAGCAAAAACTCATGAGAATCTAAACCACCCAACATCCAGCCACCACCATGTAAATACATGACACATGGCCAGCCATGTTGTGGTCTTGTAGACGATTTTGGATAATAAATTCGTATAGGAATAGCCACTGTGCTTGTAATCACCACATGATCAACAATTTCAATATTTTCATTACGCTCTGGCGTATACAATACACAAAGCTGATCATATGCTGCACGTATTGAATCCATTTCGCTATCTGCTGCAACATATACACTATGCCAATACACAAACTGTTGCATTGCTTCACTCAGTTGATATTTTTGCTGATCAAACTGTATCGTCATATTGAGTCCCTCTTATAAATACCATTTTTATCCACCAAGTTAAGCCGCGATACTTGAGGTGTATTCAAAGGGGGATCTATATCGACATGAACGAGAGATGAATCAGATGCGACTTCTGTATTTTGTTGCTCAATAATATGTGCAGGAATCTTTGAATAATCTTCAATAAGCCATTTTACAAAGCCATAAGTTTGAATCAAAATAATGACAATAAAAGGCAATGCCGTCACAATGGTTGCCGTTTTCATGGTTTCCAAAGGTGCTTTTGAAAAGATCATGGCAATTGGGACTAAAGTCAACATAATGCACCAAAATAAACGCGCATTCGGGGAAGGATCTTTACCCTCTTCCAAGCCACGAGTACATGTTGCTGTTACCGCATAACCAACAGCATCCATATGTGCTGCTAAAAATACCACCATGATGATTAAAAAAGCCCACATCACCCATTGACCAGCAGGTAATTGACTTAATAATTGGCCAATTGCAACTTCACCACCTTGTTGACTTAATATTTGTGGAACATCAACCAGTCCATGTATAAAACTATAAACACTATAGCTTTCAAAGGCACCATATACACACCAGATGCCAAAACTGCCGCCTAAAATCATGGCCAGAATGACTTCCTTAATGGTTCGACCTTTGGATACACGTGTGACAAATAATGCAACACCTGGTGCATAAGAAATCCACCATAGCCAATAAAATACTGTCCATTCTCGTGTAAATTTGCCATCGCCCATTGGATCGGTAAATAAACTCATTTCAAGAAAATTAGAGCCCATTAGACCTAAGCTCATGATTGAATTATTGGCAATAAAAGTAGTTGGTCCTAAGAAAAGTACATATGCAGCAAGTGCAACAACACCAATACAAACAATATGACTAAGACGCTGCATTCCTTTATCCATACCTACATATGAACTCAATGCAAATAGCACAGCAACAGATAAAATCACCACAACCTTTGTGGTAAATGAATCCGGAATACCCGTCAATATTGATAAAATTTTTGTAAATGTTACCGCAGTCAATACCAGTGAAATCGTCAGTGCACCAAACATACACAGTAAAAATAAAACATCAACAAAACGTCCCACTGGCCCTGTTGCCTTAAATCCAGTAATCGCTTCAATAATTGATGCTAAACTCAATCCCTTATTTTTTCTAACATGATAACTATAACAAAGCGATATCGCAGCTAAAGCATAGATAGACCATGCACTGACGCCATTATGAAAAAATGAGTATGCAACACTAAATTTTAGTGCTTCAGCAGATGATGGTGCTAAACTTAGACCCGGTGTTTGATAATAATATGCCCAATCTAGAAATCCCCAATATAAACATGAAGAACCAAATCCAGATAAAATAAACATAAAAATCCATGACGGTGTACTATATTCTGGTTTTCCCTCACCGAGCTTAATCTTGCCATATTTGCTAAATGCAATTGTTAAAGTAAATATGATAGATAGCAAAGTAAATAATAGTACTGGTGTAGTAAAAACTTGAGTCACCCACTCCATTAACTTTGCAGCAAATTCAATCGATGCCGCTGGATAAATTGCTAATCCAGCGACCATAAGAAATACAAACGCCAAACTACTGATTGCCAGTACTTTATCGGTATATATTTTTGTTGTTGTGTTTTCCATGTCCATAAATCCATTTTGATGAAATAACCTTCAACCAACAGGCATTCCATGCTTTTAATCAATGATGCAAGGGCATCTCCCATTTTATAACACTTAATATTTCCTCTAGTTTTGGTCTTAAATTCAGCTAGACCTGATATCAAAAACAGTACCATCACGATCAAGCAATATTCAGCTCAATCTATTCAGTGTATCTACGAGTATTAAACAACAATTTTCAGACATGACGATCCTATGAGTCATAACAAACCCATCCGATTCAATAGATTTTAAAAATTAAATTCCCATGTCATTCAAATATAAAAAACCTTTATATACAAATACATAATGTATTTATATATCTATACAGCATTCTATAATTAATATGATTAGCCATAGAAGGAATTGATGTCTACCAATGAGATTAGACACCTCATCATGTTATATTTGTGCTTCATGCTGTTCCATCAGCAGCACGATTTTACTGTTGACACAGCATGCTTTTTAAACAGAATTTGATCAAGCAATAAACCATCAAGATAATAGACACAGATCGTGAATAATCAAATAAATAGATGCTAAAGCAAATCGTTTGATGATCTTAAGCATAAGATCATCAAGTAAAAAGTAGATGGCAAAGATGGCAAAGATGACAAAGATGACAAAGATGACAAAGATGACAAAGATGACAAAGATGACAAAGATGACAAAGATGACAAAGATGACAAAGATGACAAAGATGACAAAGATGACAAAGATGACAAAGATGACAAAGATGCTATTACACTGGTTGTGATCAAGGCGTAATAGCATCAAGATTTCAAAAAATCCGTGAGATTTTATGCTGTATTGCAAGACAGTCAAATAAAATGATATTTGTAGTCAGATTAAGGATTTTGTTTCCAGTATTTTAATTTTGAAGTATGGCCAATACCAACATTAAAACTATTGGTTGGATCAAGTTTCTGATAAAAATGGGCCAGTGATGGTTTAGCAATATAGAGATGTCCAACATTATGTTCTGCTGGATATTCTGCTCGACGTGCATCTAATAATTTCCACATTTGATGCTCCATTTTTAAAGGATCAACACCTTTTTTAACAATATAATCTTGATGAAACACATGACAGAAGAAATGACCATAATAAAGTTTATGTAAAATCTGGCTTTCCATTTCTGCTGGTAATTGCTCCACCCAATCACGGTCATTACGACGTAATGCAATATCTAATGCCACAATATCTTCAACGTCATGACGATGAGTATCACGATAACGAATTGCTGCCCCTGCTATAGCAAAACGATGTAAAAAAGCTTTACGGCCCTCTTCTTCATCACAGGCAAAATAATCACCTTCAGCATGATTGGCAAAATATTGCTGTAAAAATTGTTCAGTCTGTAATTGACTGTTTTTTTCTACACGTAAAATTAAATGATGTTCATATTGATCACGAAATGCAGTCATACGCGGCGGTAAATGACTAGGTAGAAAAAAGGTCAACATTTGCAATATCTTATCTGTTAAGCCTTTGATTTTAAATTTCTCTAAAAAGCCATCTACTCGATCTTTATACGCAAAAGCTTTGGGTACATTACTGGTCCCAAATTTTTCTATAAATAAAAATGTATCCTTACCATATTTTTCACCAATCTTATATGCATCGCGATGAATATACTCACCCGCAATCGGTAAACTGGGTAGCGAGGTCAGTAAATAACGTCGAATCTCTGTCAAATCTTTTGCATCATTACTCCCGATATAGAAAACATTACTCTCTACTTTTTCAAAAGTATCCAGACGTACTGCAAAAATACAGATTTTACCTGCTGATCCAGATGCTTCAAACAAACGTGAAGGATCCGCATTAAAACGCGCTGGGCTGTCTTCATCGACTTGTCTAACATCATGAGCATAACGATTATCTGAAGCATGTTTATCTGGATCAGATTCAATATCAGTATCTTGATAATCGCCTTTTTCAAGACGAGTTAAAATTTCTTCAGGGTGATGACCTAAATCAATCCCTAAATGATTGATCAGTTGTAACTCTCCCTGTTGATCCACCTGTGCATACAAGGCCAATTCGGTATAAGCTGGACCACGTCTCACCAGTGCGCCACCAGAATTATTACAAACACCACCTAAAACAGATGCACCAATACACGATGAACCAATTACTGAATGCGGTTCACGATGATAAGGTTTTAAAGATTGTTCTAAATAATCGAGCGTAGCACCGGGCAGACAAATGACCTGATGCCCATTCTGAATGACCTGAATACCTTTTAAACGCAATGTACTGATAATGATTACTGGACGATCATAATCATCACCATAAGGTGTTGATCCCCCTGTTAAACCGGTATTAGCGGCTTGCATAATAACTATACAATCTGTTTTGATCGCAACTTGTAAAACTTGCCATTGTTCTAACAATGTACCGGGACAAACAACAGCAAAAACATCACCATCACCAAAACGTCGTCCTTGTCGATATTGGCGCGTCTGCTGATCATCAGTAAAAACATGTGACTTTCCCACAATTTTACGTAATTGATCTAAACATTGCATAAAAAAACGATCGCAACTGAACTTTGACATACCAAAAATCCATATATTTATAAAATGATCTTTCAATTTTATTAACTGTATGAATTTGGCAATCTTTTAGCAAGTCACAATCAATTATTATGATTTCTTTAGCGAAAAAAGCATATATCAATAATGATCTTACTCTCTGTAGTTTGCATCATGACGCGATTGAATCGGTATCAAAAGTAAATCCAGTAAATGTACAATAAAAATAAGAGCAAAAATCAACCAATTATTTTACCATTCGGTATAATTAAAAGCTTAAATAACTAAAATAATAATTAAAAAACAAATATTTAATATACAATCATTTTAGTTGGTATTTTAAAATAAAATTTTCACTATAACTTTAATTTTTAAAAAAATAGTGCATAATAATCACAAATAATAATAAAAAAGAATATATCAATAAAAAAAAACTCATCAATAACAACTAAAAAATTCAGCGCGATAAGAACAAAAAAAACCTACATACTTTGGGAGGGTATGTAGGTTTTTTTAAATTACCCCAAAATAAGACTGGGTAAAAAAATTCAGCGTATTGAATATATTTAATGATCATATCTCATCATATGATATTTTTCCACCTTAAATAAGGTTTTTTGATCAAGCTTTGGTTTAATTTATTTTTGAGCAAACATCGCTGGTATCACACAGATCAAATTTTCCGCTATAGCCAAGCTAAAATGAGGGATCATTAGCGAGATCGTAATCTTTAAGTCATGCCCCCACATTTTAATCGTCACTCATATAATGGGGTTTATCTATTTCGATTAATTCATCTATCTTATTTTCATCGATATATTGTCAATCAAATACAAATCAAACTCACCACCATTATTAATTAAATTTAAATAAAATATTCTACTGATTCTATAGGTAAATTTATGATATATTTTACCTATCGGTATAATTTAGTAAGGATATAACCCATAAATAATAATTAAAAAACAAATACTTAATATCATAGCAATCAAGTTGGTATTTCTAAATAAAATTTTCACTATAACTTTAATTTTTTAAAAAAAAGTGCATAATAAATACACAAGAAAAATAAAAACAAATACATTAAAACAACTAAAACTACATAATAACAACTAAAAATTCAGCGTAACAATAATAAAAGAAATCATCAGAACCTACATATTTCGGGAGAGTATGTAGGTTCTTTTTTTTAAATATAGATCCGATCGCTGCCCTTTCAAAAATTAATCGAATTTCTATTGCTCTAGTACAGTATAAAAAGAGCCATATTCTGGGGGGAATATGGCTTAAAAGCTATTCGCCAAATGAATAGCTTGAGGTATTCGATAGAAATATTATTCGGTATTTTGAAGGATTAATCATGAAGATTAGGTCATAGAAATAGAGTAATATTTAATAAGAATCGTAATTAAACCTTGAAATTTATTACTTAATAATTTGCTTGATTTTTATACAATAATATAGGATGATTAAATGGTGGTAATGAAATAAAAATTAATAAAAATAGAGGGTTAATGATGAAAACATATCTTGAATATCTCTATCTACTGACCATTATCTTGAGTGCAAATCTGATCATCAGTTTAATATTATCCACGATGACTTATCGATCTTTCACATATAGCTTGTTCTAAACAGCCAAAACCCCGACCATACTATCGGGGTTTTGGGTATCAATTCACTTGGTTTACTCAACTTTATATCACAAGAATATCCACAGTTAACAAGTGTGTTTATTGCCAAATATCCTGTGTCAATCTGAATTAGATTCTAAAAAGAAGTCGATCATTCATATCATGATCAGCTTAAATTAAAGTTTAGATCAGTCATTGTAATCAATACAATTGATACTCAAGCTTAAGCAACTTTATTTTGATCTGTATATGCTGGACTGCGGCCAATTTGCCATACATAGGGTAATGCTGCTCGATTTACAATCCAGTCACCAATCACTTTCTGCTTATAAACCAGTGGATTATGTGAGGAAATCACACGTGCATTACGCCAGAACCTATCCAATTGTTTTTCAACAGTACTTGCAGATGCACCAAGTGCATTAAAGAGTTCTGTACTTAAATTTAATACTAACTCCGCAATCACGACTTGCCCTTGTGCAGATTCAAGCTCTGCCCGATCATTGGCATTTAATACTGTAATATCATCACCTGTAAAATGTAACAGATATGCTTGATCTAGAGCCTCTGCCGCTTTTAAGGTAATTGCTTGGGCAGCATAAGCTTGCGCAGCAGCCTTACCAATTACCTGTAAAATTTGTGCATCATCACGTACCTGTGTAGAATTTCCATGACTATAGATACGGGTACGCTGACGAACTTCTTCACTAAATGCTGTTACTGCGGCATGAGCAATGCCAGCTAGAGTTGCCAAATGAACCACTTGATAAAAAGCTGTTTGATATTTAAATCGTTGATCAAAAGGTAAAATATGATCTCGTTCAATCGGAACGTTATCAATATTTAAGCTACCACTCCCTGTCGTTTTTTGTCCAAAACCATCCCAATCATCATGAATTTGAATGCCATCATGATCGGTTGCAACAGCCGCAATCACATGTTCATTACGGCTTTCATCTACAGCAAATAAATCAATCCAGTCTGCAAAAATAGTTCCTGTCGCATAATATTTTTTTCCATTAACGACATATTGGCCTTGATCAGTTTCTGTAATACGTGTGATGACCTGCCCCAATGCTACATCACCAATTTCTGTCCATGCATTTCCTACCAGATCACCTCGCACAAAACGCTGAAACCAAAGTGTTTGATCCTTGGTTTTATGTGCATTTAAGCGGTCTTCCACAAATGCAAAATGTCCTCGTAATGCCTGTACAATATTAGAATCAGCCTCTGCCAATTCAATTAATAACTGAAATAGCTGTTGCTGTGATAGCCCACCACCACCAAATGTGACTGGCACACGAACAGCACCAAAACCAGCATGTTTTAACCATTGAATTTGTTCAAGCGGTAAAATACGTTGTTTCTCTCGTACTAATGCACCATCAGCAATACGCTGAAAAATAGGTCTAAACTGACTGGCAACTTGTTCATAATTTCCGCCTAACGATAATTCTTGTTGCTGAAATATACTCATTTTATCCTCCTTAGCTCCATGCATGACGTGGTAGTGTGATATTATTTAAGTAATAATTTCCGACAAGATTAAGTTTCCAACGGACAGGATCATGCAACGTATGTGTACGTGCATTACGCCAATAACGATCTAAATTAAGTTCTGATAAGGTAGAACGTGTTCCAGAAAGTTCAAATAATTTGTTGGCTGCTAATAAGGCAATTTCTGTGGTTAATACTTTTGATTCAGCCGTTAATAATGTGGCTTCTGAAACATTTTCTTCGGTTGGATTTTCGATTGCTCGATCAATTGCAGCTCCAGCCAAATCAAGTACGGCTTCCGCAGCACGTAACTTAATTTTTAATTCCCCAATATTTGCAATGGTATAAGGATCTGCTGTTGCATGATCCAAACCAGAATCAATCCAAGGACGTGCGTATTGACGTACATAATCAATGGTTTCTTGAATGGCACCACGTGCAATGCCGGCATCAACAGCAGATTGAATAAATTGTGAAATAGCGCCTGCAGCTGTTGGACGTTCAAATGCTTGATAAATAGGAATGATATGATTCAAATCCACACGCACATGCTCTAACTGCACTGAACCACTCACTGTGGTACGCTGACCAAATCCACTCCAATCATTAATAATATTTAGTCCTGGGCTATGCTGTGGTACTAAAGCGGCGTAGGCTTGACCATTGTTGACGGCCACCACCGGAATCCAATGTGCCAGTAATGCACCTGTTGCAAAAAATTTCTGACCATCAACGATAGCGTGATCAGGATAGAATTCAATTTGGGTGCTTAACTCAGCCACAGTTTTAGAACCTTTTTCTGAAAAGGCATTACCAAAACGCTGACCTTGTAATACTTGATCAAAGAAAAATTGTTGCTGTGCTGGAGTGGCATCCAGTCGAATATGCTCAATAAATGCCCAATGATTTTGAGCAATTTGTCCCAAAGATGAATCTACACTTGAAATGATCTTTACCACTTCGGCCAAAGTAATATAGCTAACACCAGCACCCCCAAATTGTTTTGGAATAGTTATGCCCCATAAACCAGATGCCGAATATTGTTGTACCTCTTGTAGTGGTAATAAACGTTCATGATCACGTTTAGAAGCTTCTTTTTTAAATACCTCTGCAAGCTGTTTTGCAATTTTAATTGCTTCTGCATCTGAATGAATGACATGTGCTAAAGTATCATTTTGATAGAAATCATATGGAATATTTTGCGCATCAGTTAATTTAATTTCGATGCCAGATGTCATGGCTGAATACTCTCAATTATTAAAGTTACCTTTAAACTAGCATCTTTTTTCTAGAAGACTTATATATAAATAATAGAATCAAATCATTTAATCTAAAATACTTTAGTGATTTTCTGATTTAAAAATCACATTTCAATATAAACCCTAATTTATATTAAAATCATGATTTATTTATTATTAATTTTTATATAAAAATCAAATATTAAACTATATCATCAGCATTATTCATCATAAGTACTGCATAAATTATTATTAAAAAATTATTTAATAAATATTGTTATTTTTATTATTAAAAATATTAATTCTCCATCCTTATTATCAATTAATTACTGAATATATTTTGAATCATATTATGGCTAAACCAATTCGATTTAATGCTTTTGAAATGAACTGTATTGCCCACCAATCCCCTGGATTATGGCGCCATCCCTTGGATCGCTCTACAGAATATAAAGATTTAGAATACTGGACTGATCTGGCTAAACTTTTAGAGCGCGGACGATTTGATGGTGTTTTTATTGCTGATGTACTAGGTGTTTATGATGTGTATCATGGATCAGCACAACATGCTTTAACGGGCGCCATTCAGGTTCCAGTCAATGATCCATTACAAATTGTACCTGCAATGGCAGCCGTCACTCAACATCTAGGTTTTGGTGTCACGACCTCGATTTCTTTTGAACACCCTTATCCTTTTGCACGTCGTATGAGTACTTTGGATCACCTTACCAAAGGTCGTGCAGGCTGGAATATTGTGACCTCTTATCTAGAAAGTGGATCTAAAAATCTGGGCTTAAAAACACAGGTAGGACACGATCATCGTTATGATATTGCCGATGAGTATTTAGAAGTACTCTATAAATTATGGGAGGGTTCATGGGAAGATGATGCGGTATTAAGAGATAAACAACAGGGGATTTTTGCAGATTATCGCAAAGTTCATCCAATTCATCATGAAGGACAATATTTTTCTGTACCTGGTATTCATATTTGTGAGCCCTCTCCTCAACGTACTCCTGTTTTATACCAAGCAGGTGCATCTGCACGAGGGCAAAAATTTGCCAGTCAGCATGCTGAATGTGTATTTATTTCTGCACCCACCCAAAACGCCGTAAAAAAACTCGCTGAAGGCATTCGTCATAATCTGATTGAAGTGGGTAAAGATCCTCACGCGGTTTTAATTTATACCATGTTAGCCATTGTAGTGGATGAAACAGATGAAAAAGCTCAAGCCAAATTTAAAGAATATCAACAATATGCAAGTTATGATGGTGGTTTAACATTGGCTTCTGGCTGGTCTGGAGTTGATTTTTCACAATTTAAATCAACAGATCATGTTGAATATATTCAAACCAATGCCATTCAGTCTATGCTGCAATCCTATGTGGAAGCAGATCAGAATAAAATCTGGACGATTGAAGAAATCGCACGTTGGACCAGTATTGGTGGCAATGGACCTGTGATCGTCGGTTCAGCAACGACTGTTGCAGATCATCTACAACAGTGGATTGAATATACAGGTATCGATGGCTTTAACTTGGCTTATATTTTGGCCCATCAATCTTTTGAAGATATTGTCGAGTTTCTGATTCCAGAGTTACAACATCGTGGTATCTATCCCAAAGAATATACTGCAGGTACGCTACGTGAAAAACTATTTGGTCAAGGTGCCTTACTCCCCGACCATCATCAGGGAGCACGTTTCCGTCACACGCATCATCCATTGACATCCTCTCCGACCTAAAGGACGGAGATTCCTACAGCTAGACGCTCATGTCCTGAGAAACACTGTTTCGTAAGAAGTATGTTTTTTGCGGAGTTTAAATCACGTTGATTTATACTACCGCATTCACATTTCCATACTCTTATTCCAAGATCCGCCCTACCTTTCGGACTATTGCTAGATATTTTCTGACAGCACGAACAAATCTGGGTTGTGAAACTTTCGTTTACTTCTTCAAACAATACTCCCGCGTTCTCGCATTTATACTTGAGCATTGTTTTAAATGCTGAAAACCCTGTATCTAAAACAGATTTAGCCATTTTAGTTTTTACAAGTTTTTTAGCACTCAAATTACCAACAACAATCATTGCATTTTCTTTAACAAGCTTAGTGCTTGCCTTATGCAAGTAATCTTGACGGCTGTTTTTAATCTTTGCATGTATCGCACGTACACGGCGTTTATTCTTTGCCCGTTGTGCAATCCCTAGTTTTTGCTCATATTGACGATAATATTTAGGATTACTAATTATCGTACCGTCCGAGCATGTAGCAACATCCTTTAAGCCTAGATCAATACCAATTGATTTAGTTGCAGTTGCACTTGGTTTATCTTGTTTAGGTGAGTCAACAACAAGGCACACGTACCAACGCCCACGGCTATCTTCTACAAACGATCCGGTTTTAACTGTGTACTTACTTAATCCGTAGCTATCCCATAGTTTGAATTGAGTTTTACCATATTGAACAAAACCATCGGCATATCGAATAGCGGACTTTTTAAAAGGTATCCATCCTAAAGAACGTCTAGCCGATTTTTTATTACTAACACGCCAATTTAATTTAGCTTTTTTAAATTGTTTACGGCGTATAACTAATTCTTCTGTAACAGCTTGCACTGTTTGACTATGAAGATTGCATTCTTTTGATGTACCTTTTGTGTACTTAGCAATATCGTATGCAGAAAGAAACTCACCTTTTCTTTTTAAATGCTTAAAACTCAAATCATTTACATAATTCCAGACAAAATTAACCTCTAACGCTAATTGATTAAGCGCCTTAACGTGTTTGTCTTTTATGCGGATTTTAAGAGTTTTCATAGCTTAATATAGCACAAAGAAAATACGTATAGCGTTGTAAGTCGAGGCTATGCGTCATAGGATGTCGTATTGCTTAACGTCACTCGCTTATATCCACGTCTTAAAAGACGAGGTTTTACGCTCAATGTGATAAAAACAACAGGTGCCAATACCTAAATATAGGACATATAGAACAACGCTTTATACCACATTAAGCGCGCAGATTAAGCATCATAAATTGATGCTTAATTGTACGAAATTAGCTAAAAGATTAGTGTATTCCCTCCCCAGCTAACGAGAAACACCGTTTCACAGCATGATAGATGGGGAATTTCACACAATACGTTCAATCCAACAGGGTCAAGCATTATTGAGCAGTATATCCACCATCCATAACCACTGCTTGTCCAGTAATCCCTGCTGCTTTGTCACTCGATAGAAAAATGGCATAATCTGAAATCTCTTCAACACTCAGCAAGCGTTTTTGAGGCACCATTGCCAAAATAATATCTTCGAGTGCACTTTTTTCACTTACATTACGTGTCGCAGCTAAATCAGCAATTTGCCCACGGACCAAAGGTGTATCCACATAACCCGGACATAATGCATTAACCGTAATGCCATCTAAGGCACATTCTAATGCTGCAACCTTGGTTAAACCAATCACACCATGCTTAGCACTGTTATAGCCTGCTTTACCCGCAAAACCAATCAAGCCGTTAATAGATGCCATATTAATAATGCGACCAAATTTTTGTGCTTTCATGATGGGTAATACATGCTTAATACCAATAAAAGATCCAACCAGCATCACATCCAATAATTTTTTATATATCTCTGTTGGAAAATCCTCAATTTTAGCAACATGCTGAAATCCAGCATTGTTGACCAAAATATCTAAACGGCCAAATGTTTGTTGAGCCAGTGCAATAGCCTCTTGAAAAGCCTGTTCATCAGTGACATTACACGGTGCAGCCAAAGCCTCAAAACCTTCATTTTTCAGTAAGGCTGCTGTTTCAATACATTTTTCACTGTTCATGTCTGAAATAACAACTTTAGCACCCTCTTGGGCAAATTTTTTAGCAATTTCTAATCCTATTCCACTTGCTGAACCGGTAATAAATGCAACCTTATGATTTAAAATTTTACTCACTTTATACTCCTTGTTTTCGTTTATAACGCTTTAGATAGCAATTAAACACATGTTTTATTTCATTTATACAATACCAAACCAAGTAAATGTCGCAATAGCCACAAAAACAGCAATCGTTTTAATTATGGTAATTGCAAAAATATCTTTATAAGACTGTTTATGGGTAAGTCCTGCAACAGCAAGTAAAGTCATCACAGCACCGTGATAAGGATAGTAAAATAATGCCTAATTCCAACATACCTCGACTCCATTCCTGAGTATATTTATCTTTATGAAAACTTTTTATTGCACCGTGGAACATTCTTTTCCATGTTGTGTCACAATTTACTGTCTAAAGAATAACGGATGTACAATAAAGCGTAATCATTGTGACTATCGGCAACTATAATCGATGTATTGATTTTGGCTATTTGAAAATATTTATTGATTAATGAATAAAATCAATTAATCTAAAAATGATTAAGTGATGCAGTACAATTTATTTTATGTCTTTTTTAATATGGCTTGTGGGAAAGTCATAGTCAATCATGCTTGCCATATTTGAAAATCATGCCGTAATTTAAATATTCATCCTATCAAAATTGGCTTCGGCTTATGCCAGTGAAAATATTACTCGCGATCATGATTAATTACTGGCTGTATTGTCGTATCTGATATTTTTTGATCCAAAAACACCGCATGATGACAACCTCAATCAATCATCCAGCGATCGACTATACTTTTGAACGCTATAACTTAAGTAAGACTTTATTATGACATTAAAACAACTTAAAGCTTTTCTGGTACTGGCACGAACTTTAAATTATGCCAATGCTGCTCATGAACTGTGTATCAGTCAATCTGCCTTAAGTTTAAGTATTAAAACATTAGAAGACGAATTGGGCGGAAAGTTGTTTCGACGCAATACTCGACGTGTTGAAATTACCACGGAGGGCTTATCCTTAATTCCATATGCTAAAAAATTATTAGCCAATTGGCAGGATATGGAAAAAGATGTTAAACAACGCTTTAAGCTGCATAAAGGGGTGTTAAATATTGCTTCAATGCCTTTTGCAACACATGCTATCTTACCCGAAGTAATTCATCAGTTTTCCAAACAACATGCCAATATTAGCTTTTCTATTCATGATATTACCAATGAAAAAATTATTGAAAATATCCAAGAAGGCATTTTTGAAATTGGTCTGTGTTTTGCCCCCAAGCCCAATGATCAACTGATTTTTAAACCGTTATTTAATGAGGGATTTGTAGCTCTTGTCGCCAAATCTCATCCGCTTGCTGTACAAAAAAGCGTAACATGGTCTGAATTGCTTTCCTATCCATTTATCACCCTACAAACACCGTCAATTATCCGATATGTCATTGAGCAACACTGCCTAGAACGAAATATAACCTTAGATCTTAAAATCGAATGTCATCAAATTAGTTCTTTATCGCAATTTGTCTCTTATAATATGGGCGTCACTGCTATACCACGTCATTTTCAAAAATTTATTGATAGCAAAGAAAATATTTTAATTGACATTACAGATGACCATATACATTTACCAATTGGCGTCATTTATAAAAAAGATTTTGATCTATCGAATATCTCAACAGCATTTATTAAAACCTTACTTGATCACTATCATGATTCATCCGATCCAACCGTATAAGATTTTGATTTAAAAAGTATTCGTGCAGATATATTACTCGTGATATACCTTATCACTGATCTATTTAAAATTCATCAAGCATAAACTTCTGATGAAATTTGACATGTTAGCAGCTCCAGACTTTGTAAATGATACAGCCATCAAGTATTTAATCATTGAATTTTAAACATCAGGATTAATCAATTTTTCTTATTATATGTTTAAAATATTCAATTTCTCAAATCAGCCAACCAATGCTACATATAAGTATAACAACACCAAGGAAATAGGATAAATACGGATGAATAAAGTTGTTGCCAGTGCAGAACTGGCTTTAGCAGATATTGTGGCTAATGATCAAAGCATTGCCGTGGGCGGTTTTGGTTTATGTGGAATTCCAGAACGTTTAATTGATGCCTTACAAGCCACAGGCGTCACTGGCTTAACCTGTATTTCCAACAATGCTGGGGTAGATCACTTTGGTTTAGGTAAATTACTACACAGCAAACAAATCAAAAAAATGATCGCCTCTTATGTCGGTGAAAACAAAGAGTTTGAACGCCAATATTTAAATGGTGAGCTTGAAGTTGAACTTACCCCTCAAGGTACTTTGGCAGAAAAGCTTCGTGCAGGTGGTGCAGGTATTCCAGCATTCTTTACCCAAACAGGTGTCGGCACCCTGATTGCAGAAGGCAAAGAAGTGCGTGAATTTAATGGTAAAAACTATATTTTAGAACCCTCTTTAACTGCAGACATTGCTTTAGTCAAAGCCTATAAAGCAGATAAAGCTGGCAATCTGATCTTTAGAAAAACCGCACGCAACTTTAACCCTGAATGTGCCATGGCCGGTAAAATCACCATTGCTGAAGTGGAACAAATTGTAGAAATTGGTGAACTGGATCCAGATGACATCCATTTACCGGGTATTTATGTCAATAGAATTGTATTAAATGCAACACCGGAAAAACGTATTGAACAAATGACACTCAAGGCAGAGGACTAACACATGGCTTGGACACGTAATGAAATGGCACAACGTGCCGCACTTGAATTACAAGACGGTTTCTATGTTAACTTGGGCATTGGTTTACCGACTTTAGTGGCCAATTATATTCCCGATGATATCGATGTCTGGCTACAATCAGAAAATGGTCTATTGGGTATTGGGGAATTTCCAACCCAAGCAAGTGTTGATGCCGATCTGATCAATGCCGGTAAACAAACCGTGACTGCACGTGATGGTGCGGCATTTTTCTCCAGTTCGGAATCTTTCGCCATGATCCGTGGTGGTCATGTCAATATTGCTATTTTAGGTGCGATGGAAGTGTCAGAAAAAGGAGACCTCGCCAACTGGATGATCCCAGGTAAAAAAGTCAAAGGGATGGGTGGTGCCATGGATCTTGTGGCTGGCGTACAAAAAGTGGTGGTACTGATGGAGCACTGTGCCAAAGATGGTGGTGCAAAAATCGTTGCCGAATGTAGCTTACCCCTCACTGGCCAAGCGGTCGTCAGTCGTATTATTACCGACTTAGGGGTCATGGATATCACACCTGAAGGCGTTAAACTGGTTGAACTAGCCAAAGATGTCAGCCTTGAACAGATTCAAGCGGCAACGGGTGTTCGCTTATTATAAGCTGAGCTTAAAGCAAGCTGGATATTCTCACTAATCAAATGATCTGATCGACACATATAACAACGTATACATAAAAACCGACTCAGCGCAAAATAGGTTATATTTATACAGTGTTTCAAACATCACATGACGAATGTCATTCGCCAATGTACGATCACAGCAAATGAATTGCTGTGATTACTTTACTGCTCTCAGTCTTTTTGACCGGTTTATCATCCATTCTTGATCGTCGCTTCACTATCCTCCAATCATCACAATTAATGCTGTGACAGTAAGCAGCATACCGATAGTGGTCACGGCTAATATTGTGGATGCTTGTTGTTGATATTGCTGATAACGAGTAGCCAGTAATACAATCATGGGGCCTGATGGTAAAGCAGCTAATAATAATCCTTCATTAAATGTGGACGTATGTTGCGGCATATGGAATAAACCAATAGCTACGACAATAAAAAGTAAGGGCATTGCAATATTTTTAAGCAATGAAATCACCAATACCTCAGCATCAATTTTAAATGAATTGGCCGCAATGGTCATCCCTGCGACAAATACGGCTACACCTGCTGTGGCCTTACCAATCAGCTCAAGAGAATTAATCACCACATGAGGCATTTGAATATTTAAAAATACCAAAATAAAAGCGACTAAAGGTGCCCACACAAATGGGGTTTTAAATACTGCCTGATATAAAGATGTTGTGATTAAATGTAATACTGAACTTTTAGTTTCAGCATGTTGAGCCAAGTCCATTTTAATGATAATTGTTGCCAAAGGCACAATAACTACATTAATCACCACAGAAATCATACTGACCGCTACACCACTTTCTATACCGTATAAACTGCCTAAAAGTGCTGGTCCATAAAAAGGGCCTGCAGAAAAACTAACCGCCAACCCAGCAATCGATGATTCAACCATATTGCGTTTAAATATATATTTAGCAAGACCAAGCCCAATCAGATAGGCAATTGACAAAGTAACCAAAAGTGCAAAAAATAAATCTAATTCATGAATTAAATGACTCCGAGAAACGGTGACTGTACCAACAAATAATGCTGGTGGAAGTGCGAATGTAAGAACTAACTCATTTAGAATATTTAAAGGATTACCTTCTTGACCAAAAGCTTTTTTACGGCCAGCAAAAAAACCAAAAGCCAATACAAAAATAATCGGAATAACAATAATGATCGATTGTAAAATATGTTCCATAGCACAAGCCTTTTCTTTTAATTCATTTTGTATACCAATATGCGCTTATCAATATCTGATCGCTAGCGATTTATCTCATTTTAATATGCTAATAAAGTGTACTGATCATCAAATAAGAGAATTTAAAATTATGATAATTGATCAGGAGATAAAAACGCACCATAAAACTGAGCATAACGAAACCGCATGCTGGATTCTATAATAAACATGATAAATACAGCGCTATTCATGATTTATGGCGAATCTGATTTTTTAATTTATACATTGCCTCTTTTATTTCCTCGACCGTATGTGCAGCATAACCAAATAAGACTGCTGCTGGATGATCTGGATTTTGGCAATATCGTGACAATGGCTGTACCGCCAAACCGACTTGTTGGCATTGTGCTATAAAGTATTGTTCGGTCCATGGACTTTTTAACCAGCATAATAAATGAATGCCAGAATCTGTCGGTTGCACTTCAAGAATATCACTAAAATGAGCTGCAATGATTTCAATCAGGGCTTGTTGTCGTTGATAACAGGCTTTACGAACCTTACGTACATGTCTGGCATAATGTCCTTCATTAATCAATGAAGTTAATGCCACCTGTTCTAAATATGCACTGCGTGTATCTGTATAATACTTTGCCCAACTCAATGCATCGATTAATGCATAAGGCACAACCATAAAACCTAATTTAAACTCGGGAAACATCATTTTAGAAAAGGTACCCGCATAAATCACACGCTGTTGCTGGTCGAGACCTTGTAAAGCCTGAATTGGATGTGTGCCATAACGGAATTCGCTGTTATAGTCATCTTCAAAAATCCATTTTTGGTGTTGTGATGCCCACTCAAGTAAGGCCAAGCGACGACTTAAACTTAATGTTCCGCCTAAAGGAAACTGATGTGAAGGTGTGGTATAAATTAATTTACTATCAGCATAACGCTGAATAATATCGTCAACTTTCATTCCTTCTTCATCGCTATTTACCGGATGAACCTGAATAGCAAAACTTTGAAATACTTTTAAAGCAGCATCATAGCCAGGCTCATCCAAACAGACTTGATCTTGTGGTTGCAATAAAGCATAAGCTGCTAAATGTATTGCCTGCTGTGTGCCATTTACAATAATGATCTGCTCCTCATGACAGTTTAATCCCCGAGTTGTACGGACATACTGACCAATTGCCTGACGTAAAGGTAAATAACCACGTGGATCATGTAATTGTCCTAATTGATAATACGATTGCCGCCAAGCGCGCCCTAATAATTTTCCCCAGAGCTGATGAGGGAATAAATCAACACACCCTACGCCAACATGAAATACTTTTTTAACTGTATTTGACCAATTTTGCTGAGGCCAATCTGATAATAATGTTGCAATATGTGGATTAATATTTAATGTTACTGTCGCACAATCTTTAATGGGCTGTGAATGATGCTGTGTTTGAATCAGTTGATCAGGAATAATATCAGCAACATAAGTCCCAGAGCTTGGTTGAGTCCGTAAATATCCTTCATCACATAAACGCTCCAAGGCAGCCAATACAGAATTACGTGAAATTGACATCATTTCTGCTAAAACACGACTGGAAGGTAGTTTCGTTCCTGCAGATAAATGTCCATCTAAAATTGCATCACGTAATGCACAGTATAAATTATCTTTAATTTTTCCTTTCGGCAAAATTAAATGAGAAAAATAAGCAGAAGATGAAACTGACATCATAATCACTACATTCTAAGATAGCTAAAGCTTATCGTATGACGATCTTAAAACAAATCAATACAGCCCTGATTATCACAATGTCATCAGGATGAGATCATTTTAATTCAGCCAAACTGGTACTGTTAAAAATATTAAAACTGTCTCTTATCGACACACCAGATCAAGATTATGCTGTTTTTATCGCTTTGCAAGTATCACCCATTCGTGGAAGGATCATCATGTCACATCCAGTCATTCAAGTTATCCCAGTACAGCAACAAGATTATGCTCAATGGTTAGATTATTGGCGAGCTTATCAAGAATTTTATCAAGTATGTTTATCCGATGATGTGACACAAATGACTTGGCAACGTTTTTTTGATGAAACAGTCCCTATCTATGCGGCTGTGATTAAACAACATGAACGTATTCTCGGCTTTGTTCACTATGTTATTCATCGCTCAACATGGGCCATAGAAAATTTTTGCTATTTAGAAGATCTCTATGTATCACCCGAGGTACGTGGTCAACAGTTAGGAAAACGCCTGATTGAATATGTACAGCAACAGGCCAAAATGCAGCACTGCGCTCGTTTATATTGGCACACTCAAGCAGTCAATCATACTGCACAGAAATTATATGACTGGATTGCAGAAAAACCGGGCGTCATTGAATACCGCATGCCTCTTTAGTCAGACACTCGCATCCATTGCACTGCTATGGATGCTGTAATTACGATCAAAATACATCATCTTAAATACGATGATTTACTGCATTAGGTCATAAAGTGAATCAATATCAATCTCCGCAAAGTTTGCTTGAACTGCAAACCAATATTGAGAATATTCAAAAGCAAATCGATTTAGCATGCCAGAAAGCAGGACGTAATCCTGAACAAATTCGTATCTTGCCTGTGACTAAAACACTGAGTGTGCAACAGATCCAACAGGCGTATCAATTGGGTTTGCGCCGCTTTGGTGAAAATAAGGTTTTAGAAGCCAAACGGAAATATGAAGCATTAAATCAGTGCGCAATCGATTGGATTTTAATTGGTCATTTACAAAGCAACAAAGTCAAATATGTTGCAAAATTCATTGATGAATTTCATGCATTAGACAGCCTAAAACTTGCTGAAAAACTCAATCATCGTCTTGCAATAGAAAGACGTCAACTCGCTGTATTCATTCAAGTGAATACATCAAATGAACCGAGTAAATTTGGTATAAATCCAGCACAAGCACGGTCTTTAATTGAGCAATGTCAACAATTTTCCAATTTAAAAATCAATGGGCTCATGACACTTGCAATCCATAGTCAAAATCCGATTGAAGTCAGACGTTGTTTTCAAACATTACGTCAGTTACGTGATGATCTACAAATCACCTACCCCAATATTCAACGTTTATCGATGGGTATGTCGAGTGATTTTATCATCGCTATAGAGGAAGGTGCGACAGATATTCGTATTGGACAAGCGATTTTTGGGCCTCGAACAGTGCCTGATCAATATTACTGGCCGGAGTGTTAAAAATGCAGCAAAATTATCAACTTAATCTTTATCAGCATGGCAAGTTATTAGGACACTTTCAAACGACATCGCTACATCCATTAGATGATCTTAAAATCATCTTTAATCGTTTACAGTCTTATCATGATTTCAGTTTTGAACTATATCAATGTATTGAAAATAAAAGATTTCTAATGCAACATCAAGATAAAATACAGCTTTTAGGAACTGAAGTAATTTATCAATCCTGTGCATTAGCTCAGCTCATGGAGGCCAATACATGAGTTATTTAATGCCAATCTACCAACCTTTAGATATTGAATTACAACACGGCCAAGGCTGTTATTTATGGGATACACAAAACCGTTGTTACTTTGATGCAATCTCAGGTGTTGGAGTAACTTTATTGGGACACGCACATCCCCAAATTCATCAAGAAATCGTATTACAATCACAAAGCTTCCTACATCTTTCCAATTTATTTAAACATGCTTGGAATGAACGTTTAGCAGAAAAACTAGCACAGATTAGCGGATTAACACGGACTTTCTTTTGTAATTCAGGTACTGAAGCCAATGAGGCTGCTATTAAATTGGCACGTCTATACGGTCATCATCGTGGTATTCAACATCCTAAAATTATTGTGATGCATAATGCTTTTCATGGCCGTACCTTAGGCGCATTATCTGCAACAGCCAAAGTAGAATATCGTCAACCATTTTATCCTTTATTAAGTGGATTTGAGTTTGTTGCTTTTAATGACTTGACTGCCATTACCAAGTATCAAGATGATCCTGATGTGGTTGCTGTTTTACTTGAACCGATTCAAGGTGAAGCAGGCATCCATATTGCGTCACTGCCCTATTTAAAACAACTCAGACAATACTGTGATCAACAACAGTGGTTACTCATCTTTGATGAAATTCAATCTGGATTGGGCCGGACAGGCACATGGTTTTACCATCAACAGGCTGATATTTGCCCAGATATTTTAACTATTGCCAAAGGGCTCGCCAATGGTTTACCGATTGGAGCATGCTTAACCAATGAAAAATTAGGCAATTTATTTCATACAGGAACACATGGTTCAACATTTGGTGGCAATCCCTTAGCATGTCGTGTGGCCTATAGCGTATTAAATATACTTGAACAGCAGTATCTTGCTGATATTTATCATAAAGGTCAGAAATTAATCAATTTATTACAAACTCAACTCACCGGACTCAAGCATATCCGTTCTGTACGCGGGGTTGGACTCATGATTGGTATTGAACTGACGACTGTTGTCGATGCACTGCCACAATTGGCTTGTGATCAATTTTCGTTATTATTAAATGTTACACAAGGAAAAGTGATTCGTTTATTACCCCCTCTTATCATTACTGATGCAGAAATCGAATATTTAGCCCAACAAATATATCTCCTATGTCAAACACTTGATCAATCTACACATGAGATAGCATCATGAAAATAATCTATGCAATTCAAAGTTTAGCCTTTGAAGATTTGGGGAGTTTTACGCCTATACTGCAGCAGTTGGGCTATGAGATTCGATATCGACAACTGGGTGTTGACGACATGGACGATATCTTAAATACCCCAGATCCCATTATAATTTTAGGTGGACCAATTGGTGTATATGAAACTCAAGATTACCCCTACCTCTCCAATTTTATTCAACAATTAAAGCTGCGCCTTAAACAGCATCATCCTACGCTTGGCATTTGTTTAGGTGCACAATTAATTGCAGCAGCTTTAGGCGCACATGTTTATTCAGGGCCAAGCAAAGAAATTGGTTGGAGCCCACTGACACTCAGCATCAAAGGTCAACATTCACCACTACGACATTTAAATCATTGTGCGGTTTTACATTGGCATGGTGATACTTTTGATTTACCAGATTCAGCAGATCTGTTGGCCAGTTCTAGGTATTATCCACATCAAGCCTTTGCTATTGGTCAATATATTTTAGCCTTACAATGTCATATCGAAATTGACCCACATCACTTTGAACGTTGGCTGATTGGACATCATGTAGAATTACGACAGGCCAACATTGATATCGTGACGCTTCGTCAGGATCATCTCCGTTATAGCAAACAATTACAACAACAAGCTCAACTGGTCCTTATAGATTGGTTTAAATCAATTCATTCAAATAAAATGTGAGCTTATTATAATTTCATTTATCTGCTAATGGCGAAAAATAGTTCTTCAGAAAGCTATAAGAAATCATGGATTTCCTATAGCTTCCGCTAAAGATTGTTACAGTATGGATTATTCAGTTTTTATCGCATCTAGAAAATATAGTTCATCTCGATAAGATTCAGTCATTGCACAGCAACAGTGATCATTCAGCGACCAAAAAGTATCAATGAATTGCTAACTCATAACTAAAATTTTGTGCCAAACCATAGGACTCACGATATTCAATCACCTTTCCTTCCATATTTTTTGCCCATCGACAAACTTTGACCAGTGGCACAATGGTCGGGGTTGCTAAATATTCATCGTGATGATGCATGATAAATGATAAATGTTCATGGGCGGAGATGACGAATTGGCCACATTGCTCATAATAAAAAGGATACAGTAAATTACCGATTTTTTTTAATGGTATTGCTTTTAAAGGGCTAAATAATTGTGCAGACAACCAAATTTTTTCACTTAATAGCACGGTATCTGCATGTTTTCGAACACGTTCTATATAAATAAGCTCAGCATCTGGAGCCAAACCTAAATGTTGATTAATTTCTGACTGTGCAGGAATAAGCATCAGTTTTTTAACTTCTGCCAATGGAGATACATACTCACCATCCTGATCACGTAAACGAAAAAAACGCATTAAGGAAAATTTAAAATCAGGATATTTTAAAAAGGTCCCTTTACCTTGTATTTTCACCAAAAAACCATCTTCGACTAAACATTCTACAGCTTTACGAATTGTCCCAATCGATACACCATATTGGCTGACAAGTTCTTGTTCACTCGGAATCGGCTGATCAACTTTCCATTTAGAATTGACCAAAAGTTTTTGTAATTGCCACCGGATTTGTACATAACGCGGCAATTTTAGATCTTTAAATGCAATATCATCAAGCATTTGTAAACACAGTTATTGAATGAAAGTTTGACAATATTACCATATCAAGCTTTAATACCAAGCAACTCATATATATGTATATACGACTAAATGTCTATATGTTACAAGCTTACACATATTTATGCTTGTCATATACAGATCTATATATTGACTGGGAGTTTTTGTTGTGGTCACGTTAATACTATTGGCACTCGTGCTATCCATTGCACTGGGCTATATCACCAAAATTAATATTGGTTTGTTTGCCATGATTGCAGCTTATTTTATTGGCTGCTTTGGTTTGGAGATGAAACCTGCTGAAGTGACTGAATTATGGCCAGTCAAAATTTTCTTTATTATTTTTGCTGTGACTTTATTTTATAACTTTGCTTTAGCCAATGGTGCCTTAGAACGTCTGGCAGAACATTTACTTTATCGATGTCGTAAATACCCATATTTATTGCCTTTAGCCATATTTGCAGCCTCTACGGTAATTGCTGCTTTAGGTGCGGGGTTTTATACCGTTTTGGCATTTATGGCACCCATTACCTTATTGCTCTGTCAAAAAACTAAAATGAACTTAATTATTGGTGGTATGGCCGTCAACTATGGTGCGCTTGCTGGTGCCAATTTTATGACATCACAAAGTGGCATCATTTTTAGAAGTCTAATGGAAAGCTCAGGGGTTGCCAGTTCAACAAGCTTTAGCTATGCAACAGGTATTTTTTTGATCACGATGATTATTCCTATTGTTGTCTTAGGCTTATATACCTTATGGAATCGTAACCGCAGCAGCATTGAAATTGAAGAAATACAGCCAACTCCCTTTAATACTATACAAAAAAAATCATTGGTTTTAATTTTACTGATGATGGCAGTCGTGTTGATTTTCCCTATTTTGCATTTAATTTTTCCTGATCAAGCACTGATTCACTTTCTTAATTCAAAAATCGATATTGCATTTATTGCCATCTTATTTGCATTAATCAGTTTATGGATGAAACTCGCTGATGAAAAAAAGGTGATTGCATTCGTTCCTTGGGGAACATTAATCATGATTTGTGGTGTTGGTATGCTGATAGCCCTTGGGGTGAAAGTAGGCATTATTGATATTCTTACACAATGGCTTACTCAACATGTACCCATCTGGCTCATTCCCATTCTACTTTGTCTGATTAGTGCAATTATGTCTATTTTTTCAAGTACTTTAGGTGTTGTTGCGCCCACATTATTCCCGATTGTTCCAGCGATTGCTCTGGCTTCAGGCTTAAATCCAATGCTGTTATTCATCTGTATTATTGCTGGTGCTCAATCTTCATCCATCTCGCCATTCTCCTCTGGCGGTAGTTTAATCATGGCTTCATTACCAGAACATGTAGATAAAAATACACTTTTTAACCAATTATTATTTAGAGCAATTCCTGTAGGTGTTGTTGCTGCACTGATTGCAATTATTGTTCTTAACGTTATTTTGTGAGTTTAAAATGATCCGTATTGACAGCCACGCACATGTTTTTTCTCAGCATGATCAAATGATTGAAAACGCACGCTACACCCCGACGTATGATGCCAGCCTTGCGCAGTTTTTAGCTCATTTAGATGAACATGCTTATAGTCATGCTGTATTGGTACAACCAAGTTTCTTTGGTCATGATAATCACGTCTTACTCAATGCCATTCAACAAGCACCACAGCGCCTAAAAGGTATTGCTGTTGTAGATAAAAATATCGAGCTTACGCAGCTAGTTAAATTAAAACAACAAGGTATTGTAGGGATTCGTCTTAATTTATTTGGTTTAACCGTACCAGATTTTACCCAACCTGAATGGGTTAAACTCTTACAACATTTAACTGAATTAGATTTCCAACTTGAATTACATGCACCACCAAAGATATTGATACATGTTTTACCAATCTTAAATCATTACCCCATCAATATTGTCATTGATCATTTTGGGCGTATAGATGTAACACTTGGTATTAATGACCCTGATTATCAAACATTCTTAACTTTATTAAATCCAAAGCAGCACTGGATTAAAGTTTCGGGTTATTACCGTTTGGGTAATGCGCCACAGCATATAGCAACAGCGCAAAAAGCCTTTGCCTTACTGAAGGCAAAAGGCTTCCTTACACAAATGATCTGGGGTAGTGACTGGCCACATACTCAACATGAATCCTTAGTGTCTTATCACAGTGTCGTAGATAGCTTTCAACAGATTGTACCTGATCTTGACGAACAAGCACTTATTTTAGGTCAAAATGCGGCCACATTATTTTTTAAATCATTGTAAAAGGTTGTTCCTCAACACTTGCCCTTTGCAAGTGTAATCTCCCCATGCCAGACAAGGATGTCTGGTTGTCTTCATCCAAGAATGGCTATCTATGAATTTGAAATATGATTGAGTTCACGATTTAAATCCACCAAACACTCTGGACCAATCTCTGCAATACTTTTTACCCCTGTTAAGGTCATTGCTACCCGCATCTCTTTATCAATTAAATCTAGTAAATTCGTCACTCCGGCACCACCTTCAGCAGCTAATGCATACACAAAAGCACGCCCCAACATACAGGTATCTGCCCCCAAAGCCAGCATTCGAACCACATCTAAACCATTACGGATACCTGAGTCTGCTAGAATTTTAATCTGACCTTTAACAGCATCTGCAATCGGTGGCAAAGCACGTGCAGTCGATAGAACACCATCCAGTTGACGTCCACCATGATTGGAGACCACGATACCATCTGCCCCAAAACGCACAGCATCTTTGGCATCTTCAGGATCCAAAATTCCCTTAATGACCATAGGTCCATCCCAGAATTCACGAATCCATTCAAGATCTTTCCATGAAATGGAAGGATCAAAATTATTACCTAGCCAACCAATATAATCTTCCAAACCCGTTGGTTTACCCAAATAAGTGGAAATATTTCCTAAATCATGTGGACGTCCTAAAAGTCCTACATTCCACGCCCAATGAGGATGAAAACAAGATTGTATATAACGGCGCATAGCTGCATTTGGCCCACTCATACCTGAATGTGCATCACGATAACGTGCACCTGGTACAGGCATATCTACGGTAAAGACCAAGGTTGAACAGCCTGCTGCCTTAGCACGCTCCAAGGCATTCTTCATAAAGCCGCGATCACGCAACACATAAAGCTGGAACCACATAGGTCGTTGAATTGCTGGTGCAACCTCCTCGATTGGACAGACCGATACGGTGGATAATGTAAAAGGAATTCCTTTACGATCTGCTGCAACTGCTGCCTGCACTTCGCCACGACGTGCATACATTCCTGTTAAACCCACAGGGGAAAGAGCTACGGGCATCGCCAAAGTTTCATTAAATAACTTGGTTTCAAGACTTAATTGCGACATATCATTTAAAACACGTTGTCTTAATGCAATCTTAGATAGATCTTCTACATTGTGCTTGAGGGTATATTCCGCATAGGCACCACCATCAATATAATGAAAGAGAAAAGGCGGTAAACGTCGTTTCGCGGCTGCTCGGTAATCATTTGCAGAAGAAATAATCATCAGTTATATCCTATTTAATCGACTTGCACGCTGTTGACGAGCCTGTTCCTCATCGATAGAACGCACTTGTTGAATGACAAACTCAATATGTCCACATACTGCTTGTTGTGCAGCTTCTGGATCTTGATGCTCAATGGCATCCATTACCTGAAAATGTTGATCTTGTAATTGATCAAAACGATTGGGTTCTGAATACACTTTTTGTCGTCCTAAAACGACATTAAATTCTAATAAATCAAACAAACTACGCATCATTTGAATCAACACAATATTATGTGATGCTTCTGCAATTGCTAAATGAAAGCGGGCATCTGCACGTGCAGCTTCCTCATCATTGCCAATTGATTGATAATGCGAAATTTGCTCATAACACTGTCGAATATTCGAACAATCTTTTGCAGTTGCCCGCTGTGCTGCATACCAGGCAGTTCCACCTTCTAAAATTAATCGCGCTTCTTGAACATCAAAACGATATTCAGGATCCTCATCAATTAAATGGCTTAATGGCTGTACAATTTGATGTTGTGACCAATTGATAGGTAACTGCTGTAAATAGGTTCCTGCCCCCACTTTACTAATCAGCATCCCTTGACTACTTAATTGTTGAATTGCTTCGCGTAAAGAAGAGCGAGAGACGCCGAGTTGTTCACATAATTTTCGTTCGGCAGGTAAACGTGCTCCGACCTGCATATTATTTTTTTCAATTAATAAGCGTAGATTATGTACCACTTTGTCGGAGACTTTCATTTCATACGGTCCTTTAATTGTGTTATGGAATCATCCATGGGAACACATAAGCTTGTAAAGTAATGATGATACCGATCATCATGGTAAAAATAATACTGTGCTTTACCGTAAAGCGAAATAAATCAGCTTCCTTACCAACCAAACCTACAGCAGCGCAGGCGATTGCAATTGACTGTGGTGAAATCATTTTACCTGTAACGCCACCACTGGTATTGGCTGCGACTAATAAGACTTCTGGTACACCAATTTGCTGAGCAGTCGTTGCTTGCAGTGCAGAAAACAGCGCATTGGCTGAAGTGTCCGAACCCGTTAAAAACACACCGACCCAACCTAAAAATGGTGAGAAGAATGTAAATGCGTGACCAGTATGTGACAAAGCTAATGCCAAAGTTGCCGACATACCTGAATAATTGGCAATAAAAGCGAATGCCAATACCATACCAATTGAATAAATTGGTGTTTTTAGTTCATTGACGGTTTCAGCAAAGGTTTGCAATGCTTGTTTCGGTTTTAATTTTAAATAGGTAATACTGATGATTGCCGCAAACATGATGGCCGTTCCTGTCGCTGAAAACCAATCAAATTTAAATACAGCATCATAGTCTTGAATATTGGCCACAACAGGTGGCATTTTTTGTACCAATTGATGTAAATAAGGTACCTGAATCGCCACTACCCAATCTTGTAACGCTCCACCTTTAACAAATAAATCTTTAAAAGGTTTCACACTCCAAATGGTGACCATAATAGTTAAAACTGCAAATGGAGACCATGCTTTTGCGATTTGTGCCAAGCTATATTTTATTGAAGTATCTACAGTAACATGCGTGTTGCTCTGGTGATCTTGATGATCAAAACGGAAAATATGTTTGGGTTGCCAAAAACGGAATAAAACAGTTAAAGCAACTAGAGATGCAATGGCTGCGGTAATATCTGGCAGTTCAGGTCCAACAAAGTTTGCGGTAAGATACTGTGCTAAGGCAAAAGCCCCGCCCCCGACAACAACTGCTGGCCAAGTTTCTTTTACACCTCTCCAGCCATCCATAATCGCCATAATCCAAAACAGTACAATCGGGACCATAATCGGTAGTTGACGACCAACCATCTGACTAATTTCAAAGGTATCAACACCAGAAACCTGTCCCGCAACAATAATTGGAATTCCCATTGCACCAAATGCGACAGGTGCAGTATTGACAATCAGACATAAGCCTGCTGCATATAACGGCTTAAAACCTAAGCCGACCAGTAAAGCGGCCGTAATTGCAACGGGTGCACCAAAACCAGCAGCACCTTCTAAAAAAGTACCAAATGCAAAGCCAACCAAAAGCATTTGTAAACGCTGATCTTCTGTGATCGATAAAATCGAAGCACGAATAATATTAAATTGTCCGGTCTTAACTGAAATCTTATAAAGAAAAACAGCCCCTAGAATAATCCAAGCAATTGGCCATAAACCATATAAAAAACCATAAACCAATGCTGCGAATGCCATTAATACAGGCATATCATAGAAAAATAATGATACAGCCAAAGCCAACAGTACAGTGATCGTACCTGCTACACTACCTTTTAAACGAAATACAGCCAACGCCAAGAAAAAAAATACAATCGGAATCAATGCAATAATACTGGAAAACCAAATATTACCCAGTGGATCATAGTTCTGTTGCCAATTTTGCAGCATTGTCATCTCCTTGAAATGCCTTGCTCATAAGTTTAGATATTTACCCCCAAATTGGTCATACCAATAAGGATTTAAATAAAAAATACGCGGTTATTTAGCCGAAAATGATATTTTCAGCAGTAAAAAACTGCAATACACAATTTAATTTATTTTAATCGGTACGACCAATATAACCCATTTTAAAAGCCATACAATTAATATATCCTCTTGTTTTTTATATTTTTTAAACAATAAACATCGAATCAAAAATAAATGTTAGACTTTAGTATTAGTAAAAAATCATTTACCCTTAAATTGATCAGACCAATATACAATTATCAAAAAATATCATGCTGCATAAATCGATTTTTTGCTCACTACCATCACGCTGTAACAAAACTTTTAAACATGTCGCACACCATATTGCTGCAAAATTTAGCATCGTATTTTTAGTGATTTTTCGAATTAACCTATCGTTTATGCTGCAACAGGATCATGAAATTCTGATTTAGCAAAACAGTTACTCAAAAATCAGTGTTATAATAGTCGTATCTCATATTCTCTCAGGCGGCAATTTGGCGCCAATTTTAATACGTTAGGAATAGCAATGACTGATAATGCAACCATCTTGCAGCATGTACCAGTAGGCAAAAAAGTAGGTATCGCGTTCTCTGGTGGTCTAGATACTTCAGCTGCACTTTTGTGGATGAAGCAAAAAGGCGCTGAACCTTATGCATATACTGCAAATTTGGGTCAACCTGATGAAGATGATTATGATGCCATTCCAAAAAAAGCAGAAGCTTATGGCGCAGTTAAAGCACGTTTAATCGATTGCCGTTTACAGCTTGCATTAGAAGGTATTGCTGCAATTCAATGTGGTGCTTTCCATATTTCAACTGGTGGTGTGCCTTATTTTAATACCACACCATTAGGTCGTGCAGTAACAGGAACCATGTTGGTTACTGCGATGAAAGAAGATGATGTCAATATTTGGGGTGACGGCTCAACCTATAAAGGTAATGATATTGAACGTTTCTATCGCTATGGCTTACTGACAAATCCAGCACTTAAAATTTATAAACCATGGCTGGATCAAACCTTTATTGATGAATTAGGCGGCCGTGCAGAAATGTCACAGTTCCTCATCGATAATGGTTTTGACTACAAAATGTCAAAAGAAAAAGCCTATTCAACAGATTCAAATATGTTGGGTGCTACACATGAAGCAAAAGATCTTGAATATCTGAATGCTGGCATTAAAATTGTTGAACCGATTATGGGTGTTGCATTCTGGAAAGATGAGGTTGAAATCAAGCCAGAACAAGTATCGATTAGCTTTGAAGAAGGCTTCCCTGTTGCGATCAACGGTCAACGTATCGAAGATCCAGTTGAATTCATTCTTGAAGCAAACCGTATTGGTGGTCGTCATGGCTTAGGGATGTCTGACCAAATCGAAAACCGTATTATCGAAGCTAAATCTCGCGGTATTTATGAAGCTCCAGGTATGGCGCTATTGCATATTGCTTATGAACGTTTAGTGACAGGTATTCATAACGAAGATACGATTGAACAATACCGTATCAACGGACTACGTTTAGGTCGCTTATTATATCAAGGCCGCTGGTTTGACTCTCAAGCATTAATGTTACGTGAAACAGCACAGCGTTGGGTGGCAAAAGCCATTACAGGTACGGTAACGTTAGAGTTGCGTCGTGGCAATGATTATACGATTATGAATACTGAATCAGAGAACCTAACTTATGAAGCTGAACGCTTAACCATGGAGAAAGGTGATTCGATGTTTACGCCAATGGACCGTATTGGCCAATTAACGATGCGTAATCTCGACATTACTGATACACGTGCTAAATTAGGTATTTACACCAACTCTGGTTTGCTTGCTGTTGGCACAGGTTCGGCAGTGCCACAATTACAAGATAAAAATAAATAAGCGTATATTCATCTGTCGTGCTGCTTGATTAGCATCGACAAATATCATGCCAGTCATTGTTTTTGACTGGCATTTTTATAGCCATACCATCATAAAATCAGCCTATCATCGATACCATTAATTATGGATAAGATTTAAGGTATAACCACACCTGAGCGCATCGACTGAAATAAAATCGGTGTAATTGATCATTATCAATCAAATACAACACATCATTTACCCTAGATATGATCTGCTCAATATTGTGATATTTTTTAGTTATTAATAGACAAATTTTTGAATACTTTTTAACTTTTTTAATTTTTTTAGTTGATCCGATCTCATAAAAAAAAATTTACTGCTTAATGTCCTATTTTATGGTTATTTTTTTATGATTTGCGATTATCTTTTTCTAGATATTTGGATTATCATTCATATTATTTGCATTTGTATGAACTGCTTTGAATACGATTACTATCCTTCAGCCAGATGATTGGCATGCACATTTGCGTGATGGCCTAGCGCTACAAAGAACTGTTCCAGATTTGGCTCGACAATTTGCTCGTGCAATCTGTATGCCAAATTTAGTTCCTCCTGTTAAAACCGTTGCCGAAGCTGAAGCTTATCGCGAACGTATTTTAGCACATGTTCCTGCTGATCTTCACTTTGATCCACGTATGGTTTTATACTTTACAGATCACACTTCACCTGATGAAGTCAAAAAGATTAAAGCTTCAGAACATGTCAATGCGATTAAGCTCTATCCTGCAGGCGCAACCACCAACTCTGAAAATGGTGTAAGTGACATCCGTAAAGTCTATGCAGTCATTGAACAATTAGAAGAGCATCAGGTTCCATTATTGCTTCATGGTGAAGTTACTCATCATCATGTCGATATCTTTGATCGTGAAAAACGCTTCTTAGATGAAATTCTTACGCCATTATTAAGACAGTTTCCTAAATTAAAAATTGTTCTTGAACATATTACAACCAGTGAAGCAGCACACTTTGTCTTAGAACAGGACAGAAATGTGGCCGCGACCATTACACCACAACATTTATTATTTAATCGTAATGACATGTTAGTGGGTGGGATAAAACCACATTTTTATTGTCTGCCGATTCTAAAACGTCAAATGCATCAGCAAACATTGCTTGAGGTTTCCACCAGTGGTAATCCTAAGTTTTTCTTAGGCACAGATAGTGCACCACACGCACAAAATGCCAAAGAAAATGCTTGTGGTTGTGCAGGTTGTTATAGTGCAGTAACCGCAATTGAACTTTATGCTCAAGCTTTTGATCAAGTTGGTAAAATCGATCGTCTAGAAGGTTTTGCAAGTCATTTTGGTGCTGATTTTTATGGCTTGCCACGTAATACAAAGACCATCACTTTGGTCAAAGAAGATCAGGTTATTCCTGAAAGTTTAGATTATTTAGCGGGCGAAAATATTATCCCGTTATATGCGGGTAAAACAATCCAATGGAGAAAATTGTGACAGACGAAACTCTACCAATCATTGGTCAGCGTTTTCGTGGATTTCTACCTGTTGTTGTCGATGTCGAAACAGCAGGTTTCAACTCACAGACTGATGCATTACTAGAAATTGCAGCGATTCCAATTGTGTATAACCAGACAGGCGAGTTCGTTCCTGGGGATGCCTATCATGCACATATCAACCCATTTGAAGGGGCCAATTTAGACCGTAGATCCTTAGATTTTATTGGTATTGATCCATTTAATCCACTACGGGTTGCTATGGCTGAAGATGAAAAATCTGCTTTAAAGCGCATTTTCAAGGCCATCAATACAGTACGCAGAGAACAAAATTGTACTCATGCCGTACTGGTCGGACACAATGCACATTTTGATTTAGGATTTGTACAAGCAGCAATTGCCCGTACAGGAACTAAAAATCAAAATCCATTTCATAGTTTTTCGGTATTTGATACCGTGACTTTAAGTGCAGTGATGTTTGGTCAAACAGTATTAGCAAAATCTTGTATTCAAGCAGGTATTGAATTTGATGGAAAAGAAGCACATTCTGCTTTATATGATACTCAAAAAACAGCCGAACTGTTTTGCTATATTTTAAACAAACTTGCACCTAATTTACTTGACACCTTGAAGGCGGATCCTTAAGATACCGTCTTCCTCTTTATGTCCCTATCGTCTAGAGGCCTAGGACATCGCCCTTTCACGGCGGTAACCGGGGTTCGAATCCCCGTAGGGACGCCATATTGTTACAGCTTCCTGCTGATCATTAATATTTATTGGTTCACATAAAATGCTGAACTCAGTATTTATATAGCGCATTACTCTAAGATGATAATTGATCATCACCCCCATTAAATCAACAATTTATCTTCTAAATTATCTCAATTGTTCTTATTAGCTGATATAAATTAAATATTGAAAATAATTCTCATTTCTATTGAATATCAACTTATTTTAAATGATAATCACTATCGTTTTTATTTGTATTCAATATGTTTATGAAACTGTTGCCAACCACGCTAAATTATGCAATTTTATCTGTTTTAAGCACATCTCTTTATGCTCACTCAGAAGTGCAACAGTCAAAAGCAATCGAAACGCCTGTTATTCCATTAATACCAATTCAACTGATCGCAGAAGAAAATAATGAAATTGGTAAAACCATTTATACAACTGAAGATTTAACCAAAACACCCAATAGCCAAAAAACCATAAGTGAATTTTTAAAAATTAATCCTAATATTCAATTTTCTAATAATGCCAATGCAGCACAGAATCAAGGAGAAATTACCGCTTTAGATTTATCAATTCATGGTGCCCTTCCCTATAATAATAGTTTTTTAATCAATGGTATGAGTATTAATAATGATATTAACCCTTATGCCAATAATACCTCATCAAATAGCATCAATGAATTAGCAGGTAGTTCACAAGCAGTCACTATCAATACCGATTTATTATGTAGCCTAGAAGTTTTAGATAGCAATGTCAGCGCACAATATGGGCAGTTTACCGGGGGTGTTATTAGCGCAAAAACATGTGCACCCAAAACTGCTGTAGGCAAGATTCATGGTACGCTCAGCTACGACTATACCCATTCATCTTGGAATCGTTTTAACTATATTGATTTGGCCGAGGAGGAAACGTTTACGGATCCAACACAAAAAGAAGCACAAAAAAATTATCATAAACAAGGTTTCAGTATCTTAAATTATGGAAGATTAACTGAAAATTTCGGTATTAATCTTGGTTTTACCCAACGAAAATCAACGATTGATGGTGTCTCTACACTATTAGATGCACGGCCGTATAATGAAACCCGACAAGCCGATAATGCAATTATTGAATTATTTTATGATCCATCTGATGATTTATCTATCAAATTTGCTTATCAATATTTTGAAGATAAAAAATTAGCATTTCTTTCCAATGTATTAACAGATGGTATTCAGCAAAACTCAGATAGTCATTCTTTTAATTTAAATATTGATAAAAAATTTAATACCTTTAGTTTAAAACAAAATTTAAGCTATCAAGAAAAACAAAATCAACGTCAAAGCACATCGACTGAACAATATAGCTGGAACTATTCTGATGCTAAAAACTGGGTAAGTAGTAATGCATCAACAGAAGGCACTTCAGGTACCATTTATACCCAACAGAAAAACATAGACTATAATATTAATGCCATATTTAATCCGATCGCATGGGGTAACACTACACATCGCTTTAATTTTGGTGCAGGTTTTGCACATGTTGAAGCAAATTGGTCACGACCAGAGGATTTTACACAATATTTCAAAGCCAATAAGTTTGGTACAGATTGTATTCGATCTGATGGCAGTATCGCCGATGCCTGTGATGCTAGTTATGTACCCAGTAAAAATAGCAATGGCCAATACAGCACAACCAAAGTGATATTTTCTGCAGGTAACATTGATACTCAACAAGATACATGGTACGCATTTGCAGAAGATCGTATTCGCTGGAAAGAAACATTTGAAGCCGTGCTTGGCTTACGTACAGATTATGACAGCATTAGTAAAAAGACCAACTTGGCACCTCGAACTGCATTAAATTATATGCCTTTTTCAAATCGAAACTTTATTTTAACAGCCGGTTGGAATCGTTATTATGATCGCTATTTATATTCTTTTGATTTACAAGATGGTATTGGCGATTTAAAAACAACCTATACACGAAATAATATTGATTCGGCATGGGGAAATGCTAAAAAATCATCCTCCATTAATGTCAAACGTAGTGATTTAAGCCTTCCTTATGCAGATGAATGGTTAGTCGGAATCAGTGGTGAACTCAATAATTGGGCCTATCAACTGAAATATATCCATCGTGATTATAAAGATCAATATTATTTAGTACGGCCAGATCCAAGTGATCTATGGACGCGTATTTATACCAATAGCAAACAATATCAATCTAAAAACATTACGCTTAATTTTAATAATATGAGACCAATTGAGATACTGGCTGCACAGCATCGCTTTAATATTGCGGTGAATTATACAAATACTCAACGTGACTATAACAATGCAGATGAAACAGAGTTAAAAGAATTTAATGCCGTTTTATATAATGGCAATATTACCGATCCAAGTGATATTCCAGCCAGCGATTTTAATACACCATTATCTGCACGTTTAAGTTGGGACTTTACACCGAATGATCTACCCGGGTTAAATATTAGTAATTTCCTGATTTATAAACCTGATTATGATGGTATTGGTAAAAGCACTATTGCGGCGAAAGACCAAATTAGCCATCAAGGACTGCCGATTATTTATGCCTACAATGATATTCGTGTTCCAAGTGTATTTCGCTGGGACATGCGCATCACCTATACCCAGCCTCTTGTTAAAAATGTCATCGGTATTTTTGGATTGACGGTCAATAATGTGACCAATCGCCACAATGTTTATTTAGATAGTGATTTTTATTTTAAATCTGAAATTGGCCGTCAATTTATCGCAGATATGAGTTTTAAATTTTAGTCACGAGCGCATTCGCGCTCTTTTTAATATCTTATGCATTATTTAAGCAAACAGCATAAAATTATGCACCAGCAAATTGACAAGCCGATGCAAACCCCCTAATATACGCACCACCTCACAACGTCCCTATCGTCTAGAGGCCTAGGACATCGCCCTTTCACGGCGGTAACCGGGGTTCGAATCCCCGTAGGGACGCCAATTCAGCTCTTATAAATAAAGAGATGTTCAATTATTAGCAATTCTTCCATTGCACAAATATATATTTTCTCTAAAATAACGCCCTTCATTCATTTTTTTATTTCTGATATTCATGCACTCATCTCCCAATGATGCTTCGCATCAGAGCAATTCTGCGCCATTAAAACGCGCGATGAGTACTCGACATCTGGTCATGATTTCGCTAGGCGGCGCAATTGGTACTGGTCTATTTTTAGGGTCGGGTGAAGTCATTGCACATACGGGACCAGTAGGTGCGATTATCTCCTATTTTTTAGGTGGTCTTATCGCATATATGGTGATGCTCTGTTTAGGCGAACTCGCTGTTCATATGCCTGAATCAGGTTCTTTTGGTGCTTATGCAACTAAATACATTGGTCCAGGCACCGGCTATACCATGACGTGGTTATACTGGCTGACATGGTCTGCTACCTTAGGTACAGAATTCACCGCTGCTGCACTACTAATGCAAGAATGGTTTCCACAAGTTTCAGTGTGGCTATGGACCATCATTTTTGCCATTTTTGTATTAAGCATGAATATGAGTTCCACACGCTGGTTTGCCGAATCAGAATTTTGGCTGGCATTAATTAAAGTCATTACCGTGATTGCCTTTATTATTTTAGGTTTAATGGCAATTGTTGGCTTAATCTCTTATCAAGGTTATGAGTCAGCGCCTTTATTCAGTAACCTCACGGCTCAAGGCATGTTTCCAGAAGGCCTGTTTCCAATTTTCGCAACCATGCTAATTGTTAATTTTGCATTTTCTGGCACGGAATTAATCGGTGTAGCTGCAGGTGAAACCCAAGATCCAGCCAAAAACGTACCCAAGGCAATTAATACATCAATTTGGCGTTTACTGATCTTTTTTGTTGGGACCATTATTGTCATCAGTGCACTTCTGCCCCATCAATTGGCTGGGTTAAATGCTGAAGGCGTCAGTAATAGTCCTTTTGTCACAGTATTTAATCAAATTGGTATACCTTATGCAGAAGATATTATTCGCTTTGTGATTATTACAGCATTGTTATCAGCAGCCAATTCAGGTTTATTTGCAGCATCACGTATGATGTGGTCATTATCATATAAAAAACAGTTACCACAAGTTTTTGCTAAACTCAACAAACGCGGTATTCCCTATATTGCGGTGATTGTCACCATGTTTGGTGCACTACCTGGACTACTATCAGAACAATTTGCCCCTGAAACTATCTTTAAAAACCTATTAGGGGTTGCTGCGTTTACGATGGTGATTGTCTGGATGAGTATTTGTTTAAGTCAGTTCAATTTCCGACGTCAATGGTATAAACAAGGCCATAGCAAAGAAGAATTAGGTTTTGCTGCACCACTGTTTCCACTCGTACCAATTCTAGGCTTTATTTTCTGTTTTATTACCTGTATCAGTATGGTCTTTGATAGTGAAATGCGACCAGGATTTATTGCCTGTATGATTTTTATCGTCGGCTGTTATCTCAGTTATTATTTACTTTATCATAAAAAATCATAGTCGCTTTTTGTATTCAGCTCTGATCATCACTCAAGGTACTGCTATAGCACCTTGATGATTCAAAGCATAGTCGATTGCTATTTTGGTCTATGACATCATCACACTTCAATCTGGATGAGTAAATACAAAAAAAGGATTCATCCCTGAATCCTTATCCCTATCCAAAATACCATGTGATGATGATCATCTTTTAGCGTCAATATCAGGAGATGACAACCAAATCAAGCCCCTTAAAGATCCAAGGTAATTTCTTTACCTTTAGCACGAGAAACACAAATCATCATACTTTGCTGTGCTGCTTTTTCATCATCATCCAAATACTGATCAAAATGTTCTGCTTCACCTTGTAAAATTGCTGTTTCACAGGTACCACATACCCCTTCACGACATAAACATTCGACATCAATATGAAGAGATTCAATTGCTTGTAAAATGGTTTGATCTGCCATAACCTCAATACGCTGATTGGTTTTGGCTAAAATGACCGTAAAAGACTCACCTTGCTGAGGTGCATTAGACGCGAACTGCTCCCAATGAATGTACTCATCGCGCAGTTGATACCGATGGCAAGTATCAATCACAGCATCAATCATCGGTTTTGGCCCACAGACATAAACATGCGTACCTGATGGCTGATCGGCAATTAATTGATTTAAATCTAGCTGATCACCTTCACTATCAATATGGTTTATCACACATTCAGCATGACGACTTTGTGTTAAATCATCCCATAATGCAGCATGTTCAGCAGAGCGATAGGCATAATGTAATTCATAACATACACCTCGTTCTGCTAACTCATCCATTTGCGGCAAAAATGGCGTAATACCAATGCCGCCTGCAATTAAAAGATGTTTTTCACCCGTAGCTGCCAATTCAAATAGATTTTTAGGAGATGATATCTCCAGTTTAAAACCTTCTATGCACTGTTCATGCATAAAAACAGAACCACCTTTACCCTCGACATCTTTACGCACACAGACTTGATAGCTGGATAAATCTTTGGCATTACTCATCAGTGAATAAGCATTCGACAATTTATCATTCATTTTAACAATGATATGACTGCCTCCTGTAAATGCTGGAAAATTTTCACCATCCTGACGTTTAAAAGTAAAGCGTTTAATCAATGGTGTCAGCTGTTCCACTTTTGTGACGACAGCGGGAAACATATGATAACTTTCTGTCATCTTGATATCCTGATATTAAGCAAACATATGTGCTGTATTACCTACTCATAATCACAGCACATCATATAGATTCATGTTCAGCCAGCAGAAGGCACAGTGCCTCCCGATAAGTTTTTCAACATACAATACAAAGCTGAATTGCAAAATAAATTGGCTGCCTAGTGCTTAAAGACCCAAACATAAGTATTTGATTGTCATAAATTCCTCTAAACCATACTTAGAACCTTCACGACCAATACCCGATTGTTTTACACCACCAAACGGTACCACTTCATTGGAAATTGCCGTAGAGTTCATCCCCACCATGCCATATTCCAATTGTTCTGAAACTTTAAAAATACGTGAAATATTTTCAGTATAAATATAGGCTGCCAAACCATAGATGGTGGCATTTGCCTGAGCAATGACATCTTCATCATTTTCAAAACAAATTAATGGTGCCACTGGACCAAAAATTTCTTCAGAAACAATATCCATACTTTGATCAACATGTGTTAAAACCGTAGGCTCAAAAAAGCTATGTCCTAATGAATGACGTTGACCACCACATGCAATAACAGCACCCTTAGCGCATGCATCATCAATCAGATGTTGTGCCTTAAGCAGTGCTTTTTCATTGATTAAAGGCCCAATCTGTGTTCCTTCATCCAAGCCATTCCCGACTTTTAATGCTTGTACTGCTGTAACAAATTTTTCAGTGAAGTCACGATATACATTTTTATGGACATAGATACGATTGGCACACACACAGGTTTGTCCTGCATTACGATATTTGGCTAAAATCGCACCCTGAACTGCTTTATCTAAATCAGCATCTTCAAATACAATTAAAGGTGCATTTCCACCCAATTCTAATGCAAGTTTTTTAATGGTTGGGGCGCATTGCTGCATCAATAAACGCCCAACAGGTGTTGAACCAGTAAAAGTAAGTTTTTTGACTTTTTCATGACCGGTAAAGACTGAACCAATTGCTTCAGATTTACCCGTCACTACATTAATTACACCAGCAGGAATACCAGCTTTCTCTGCGAGTTTAGCAATTGCTAAAGCACAGTAAGGCGTTTCATTTGCAGGTTTAATGACCATCGTACAACCTGCCGCTAATGCTGGCGCTGCCTTACGTGTAATCATCGCTAAAGGGAAATTCCATGGTGTAATTGCAGCAACAACACCGATCGGTTCTTTGGTCACCAAAAAACGTTGCGCTGTATTGGTGGTTGGAATGATATCTCCATAAACACGTTTGGCTTCTTCTGCAAACCATTGAATGAATGACGCTGCATATTTCACTTCACCCAAAGCTTCTGCCAATGGCTTACCCTGTTCAATCGTCATAATATGGGCAAGTTCATCTGCATGTGCTAAAGTCAATTGATACCATGCCAATAAAAGATCTGCACGTGCCTGAGCAGTTAAAGCCTTCCATGATTGTAATGCTTGATAAGCACATTCAACAGCTTGAGTCGCCTCAGCTTGTCCCATATTGGGAATCCGACCAATCTGCTCATCCGTTGCAGGATTGGTTACAATAACAGTATCTTGATCTTGTGCATCAAGCCATTGTCCACCAATAAAAGCAGATTGTTGAAATAAGTCATAATGTTGTAATGCTGACATGGTTATTTACTCCGCAATAAAACCATCAAGCCAAACCTAAGAATGGGCTTAGGTTCAACTCAACGATCTGCTGTAATTAATTATTGATGATGTTGCGCAACCAGACTTTGGAAATAAGCAATACCATGCTCACTGATACCAGAGCGTTGCTTGTCCGTCATAATACGACCTTGACCACGATAACCACGCGATTTTAGACCACGCTGTACACTTTCAACCAAGTTTAAATCTTCAGGACGGAACACATGCTTGTACCATTCAATTAGATCTTTTTGCTCTTGAGTAAGCTCTTCATTTAAGAAGTAAATATCATAATGCTGTAACGTCGTTTCTTCATCGACAGGAAACTCATAGATTGCTGTCATAAAATCACCACCAGGTGGCACATTAAACATGGTACTTGGCCAAGTCCAAAAACCACTAAATGATGGATCAACAACAGATGGATCTAATTTAAATGATTTTTCAGATGAACGTGCATAACCAAACTGTAGCGTCCAACGATCATGGACCGTATGCCAATATTTATCGACTTGTACTGAATCAGAAAAACCCGGATGCGCTGGACCACAGTGGTAACATTCCATATAGTTGTCCACAATGATTTTCCAGTTCGCTGCCGTATCTGTCACAAACCGCGCTGCGAGTTTTAAATCCTTAACAACTTTACATGCTTCATTTAATTTTTCAGCAAATCCAGGCAGTTGATCTGCCACACAGGTTACTTCTGGATCCATATTAATAAAAATAAATCCTGCATACTCTTCAACTTTCAATCCAACAAGATTCGAGCCTTCTTTATCAAAATTAGCAACATTTTCACAATTACGTGCTAAAGCCAAAGAACCATCTAGCTTAAAGGTCCAAGCATGATATGGACAGGTAATCACATTTTTCGACTTACCTGCACCTGTTAATAGCTCATGACCACGATGTGGACAAACATTATAAAATGCACGTAAAACACTATCCTTACCACGGATCACAATAATATTTTCACCAATAATTTTACGCGTAAAATATTGATTAGGCTGGGCAACTTCACTGCAATGTCCTACACAAATCCAACTTTTTGCAAAGATATCTTCTTTTTCTTTTTCAAAAACCTGCTTAGATGTATAGAACACTTTAGGCACTGTCCAGGCTTGATCCGGATCCTGACAAAAGTCTTCAGGTAGTCGATCCACTGCTTGCACAGTTGGAATTTTCTCAAGTGAATTCATGATGTTCTCCTCACTAAAATTAAATTTCTAAAAAATGGGGGCTTAAAAACTGTAGTAATGCAGCGTAAATTGCTGCCACTTCAGGGCAATCTCTTAATAGTGGTAAACAATTGGCACGCAAACCCATCCCTCGATGCACTTCAACCTGAGAACTTAATTGCTCTAATTGCTGGATCAGGGCCTGATTTGCACTGGCAGATAAATCAAATTCAGTCAAGGCGACAAAACTAGGAACAATATCACCTTTTAAACTTACGAAGGTGCGTGACGCATGTTGTACTGCAATACCCGTCCAATCTTGCATTAATGCTTGATTTTCAACTTGATAAACCAAACTCGCTTTGGAATAAGGCAGTACTTCATTCTGTTGCGGCATAAATGATGGGAAAATAAATGCTTGTACTTGAGGTTGTATAGATAATGCCAAGGCTTGCTGTACTGCCAAGGCAATAGCGACGCCTGAACCATCCGCAACAATCGCCGCTTGATTTACGGCAATGTTCCATACACTCGCTTGTGCAATCAGGATACAATAGGCTTCTAAACAATCACGCTGCCCCTGATCCCAACCAAACTCAGGTACCAAACCATATTCAGGTAAAAATACCTTAACCTGCAGATCACGTGCTAATTGACGTGCAATATATTCATGTGAATCTGCGCTGCCTACGACATTACCACCACCATGAATATAAAAAATCCATGGCCAGCCTGTTTCAGGCATATCCTGTTCAGGACAAAATGTGCGCAAATGAATCGCATGATCAGGCAAGTGCAATACTTGATCTTCCACGATCATGTCATCTGTACGTGGCAAAGTATAATGCTGCTGGAATGCATCATATGCTGCGCGAAGAGAATCAATATGTTGATCAGCTGGACTATAAACACCACTCCAGTAATCAAACATGTGCATATCTTCGGTTAAAATCGGTTGACTCTGTTCACTCATACGGATTTCCTTTCACACTCAGAAGTCAATACTTGTGGAAGGAGCGCATCATTATGTTCTTGAATTTGCTTAAGGGTTTCACTCTTTTCACCCTTTTCAATCATATAAGAAGGTAATGTTGCATAATCTGCACGTAACCAGCGCACTAAACCAAAAGTTTGTACTAAAATAATGACAATAAATGGTAAAGCAGTCACAATCGTCGCCGCTTTCATGGTATCTAAAGGCGCTTTTGAAAAGATCATCGCTAATGGTACGAGCGTTAACATCACACACCAAAATAAACGAATATTTGGAGATGGATCTTGTCCTTCTTGCAAACCTTTAGAGCAGGTTGCCGATACTGCATAGCCGACAGCATCCATATGGGCTGCCAAAAAGATCACCATGATGGCCAAGAAAATCCACATCATGATTGTGCCGCCAGGCAATAGATTAAGCAATTGAGCAATCGCGACCTCACCACCTTGTCCACTCAATATTTCAGGTACATTCACGACACCATGGACAAATTGATAGATACTGTAGTTTTCCATAATACCGAAGAAAACCCACATACCCGCACTCCCGCCTAATACCATGGCCAACAGTACTTCACGAATCGTACGTCCTTTTGAAACACGTGTTACAAAAAGTGCTACACCTGGTGCATACGATGTCCACCATAGCCAATAAAATACTGTCCATTCACGGGTAAACTTGCCATCGCCAAGTGGATCAGTAAATAAGCTCATGCTGACAAAGTTACTAAACATTAACCCAACACTGGTGATGGTATTATTTAAGATAAATTGTGTTGGACCAAAGAAAAATACATAAATTGCGAAAGCAAAAACGGCATAACACACCATTGAACTTAGACGCTGCATTCCTTTATCCATACCCACATATGAACTCAGTGCAAACAGTATCGAAACAAATAGTACGATGATTGCATTGGTCATGAAAGTATTTGGAATACCAGTTAAAGCAGATAAAATATTGGTAAATGTAATGGCTGTTAGAACCAGTGAAATCGTCAATGCACCAAACATACACAATAAAAACATCAAATCAATTAGACGCCCAACCACACCGGTCGCTTTAAAACCCGTAATAGACTCCATAATAGCAGCTAAGCTTAAGCCTTTATTTTTACGGACATGGAAGCTATAACATACTGAAATAGAAGCTAAGGCATAAATTGACCATGCACTAATTGTCCAATGAAACATGGTATAAGGCACACTATATTTCAATGCATCCGCAGTATTCGGTGCAATATTCAAACCTGGTGTTTGATAATAATATGCCCAATCCAAGAACCCCCAATACAAGGTTGAAGATCCAAGCCCCGCCAGAATAAACATAAAAATCCATGATGACGTTCGATATTCTGGCTTTCCTTCCCCCAGTTTAATATGTCCATATTTACTACATGCTAAACCGATCACAAAAATACAGGCAAAAAAACCAAATAACAAAACTGGTGCAGAAAAAATGGAGGTACTCCAATATAAAATCTTTTCTGCAAATGCAATTGATTCTTTCGAATAAATTGAAAGCGCAAGCACTGAAAGGAAGACGATAGATAAGCTTATACTCGCGAGTAGCTTATCCATTTTAACCTTATTAGGTTTGCTATCCATATTCATAAATCCTTATTAATCAAACTTAATCTTGCTGACTAAGCGTTATGCATAACTCGTGATAAATGCAGCAATTGCATCGCCCACTTCATCCGTTTTTGCAGAACCACCCACATCTGCAGTTTTAGGACCGTTCACCAGTACATGCTCAATTGCCTGCATAATGTCTTGACTTGCCTGAGTAAATACAGCATTTCCATTACCTAAAAAATCCAGCATCATTGCGCCAGACCAAATTGCTGCAATTGGATTGGCAATATTCTGCCCATAGATATCTGGTGCTGAACCATGTACAGGCTCAAATAAAGAAGGAAAATTTCGCTCTGGATTTAAATTAGCTGAAGCGGCTAAACCAATTGTTCCAGTACATGCTGGCCCTAAATCAGATAAAATATCGCCAAACAAATTCGAAGCAACCACCACATCAAAACGCTCAGGTTGCAATACAAATCTTGCTGCCAGAATATCGACATGTTGCTTATCTGCTTGTACTTCAGGATAGTGTGTAGACATTGCATCAACACGTTCATCCCAATATGGCATACTAATCGCCACACCATTTGACTTGGTTGCAGCCGTTAGTTTCTTGGCATCTCTGGCTTGAGCAAGCTCAAACGCATATTTTAAAATTCGATCAACACCATGACGAGTAAACACTGCTTCTTGTAAGACAAACTCACGGTCTGTTCCCTCAAATGCTTTACCCCCAATCGCAGAATATTCGCCTTCACTATTTTCACGTACCACATAAAAATCAATATCGCCTGGTTGCTTATTGGCCAATGGTGACTGCACACCCGGCATTAAGCGTACTGGACGTAAATTAACATATTGATCAAAACGACGACGAAATTGTAGTAAGGATCCCCACAGTGAAATATGATCCGGAACTTTGCTAGGCCAACCTACCGCACCAAAAAAGATAGCATCATACTGTTTTAAAATATCAAACCAATCATCTGGCATCATTTGACCATGTGTTAGATAGTAATCACAACTGGCCCAGTCAAAACAATCAAACTGCAGCTTGAGCTGATATTTTTCTGCGACTGCCTTTACTACCTTGATCCCTTGTGGTAAAACCTCTAAGCCAATTCCATCGCCAGCAATGGTTGCGATTTTCCAAATCTTTGTCATATCCATTCCGTTTGCTACTTAGCATATTCCTCAGGCGCTAAGATGCTTTTTCGGGCGTCAAAGATCAACAAGGTAATCATTAATCCTATGGACACGAATCGTGAATAATCTACCAAACCTTTCAGACTTAAAGGTCTTTTGCGTAGTCGCTAAGCGGAAAAGTTTTGTTGCTTCAGCAGACGAACTGGGGGCTTCTCCTGCTTACGTTAGTAAAAGAATCAATATCTTAGAGAATAATCTAAACTGTACACTCTTTCATCGCAGTACACGACATGTCAGCCTAACGGAAGATGGCAAACTGATATTAGAACGTGTATCTAATATTTTAAATGAATTTGATGAACTCAATGATTTAATTAATAATCCACAAAATACGCCTACTGGTCGTATTGATATTGTCAGTAGTTTTGGCTTTGGTCGCAGCCATGTTGCCCCCATTCTATCAAAATTAATGACCATGTATCCTGAACTGGATATTCAATTTAATACCATTGATCATGCGGTAGATTTAATTCAACACAGTTTGGATTTAGATATATTTGTCGGAAATGATATTTCGCCCAATATGATCGCTAAAAAGCTGTTGCCCAATTTTCGGATCTTATGTGCTTCACCGCGCTATTTACAAATCCATAGCGAACCTGATGATTTAGATGAACTGGCCAATCATTATTGTCTAGCAATACAAGAACGTGATCAATCTCGCCATGTATGGAAATTACGCAGCCCCATGGAGGATTTATCAATTTCGATTGCACCTAAATTTACTTCAAATAATAGTGAAATCATTAAACAACTGGTAATCGATGACCAAGGCATTATGCTGTGTTCTGTCTGGGATGTTATGGAAGAATTATTAGATGGTAAATTACAACACATTCTCACCAGTTATTGGCAAGATGCTGATATTTGGGCAGTTTATCCTTCTCGACTACGAAGTTCTTCCAAGCTAAAAACATGTATTTTATTCATTCAGGCCCAATTGTTAAGTCGTTTACAATATTTAAATAGCTTGACTCGAGGTAAACCTATTCTGGCCAAAACCGATCAACCTATTATTGCGCCAGAGAAAGTATTTTTATAATGCTATTGCATAGAGAGGATTGAGGTCAGCAATTCACACTATTGCCTCAATCCTCGTATAAAGCCGAAATGATTAGATTGCATTCATAATTTAAAATTGGATTAAAAATAATAACCAATTGCTAAATAGAACAGTTTATTCCAGTCATTATTATCGCCTTCTGCAAGTGCTTTCGATGTTCCACCAATCATGGCATCATTACGGGACCAAATATATTCTGCTTGAATACCAATTTGTTTATAATTGAAGGCAACTCCACCAATAATACGATTTGAGTCTTTATATCCATCTTCATCTTTAAAGAATTGACTATAAGATAAATATGGCTTAATTCCCGTAATACCATAAAACTCATGTTTAAAACTATAGTTTATTTCAGCCAACCCATAGCGGCCATTATTGGCAATATTATAGGCATAATCAAATGCGCCCAAAGTCGAACTATCACGCATCAATTGATCTTTATTGTTAATTTTTTGTTTACCTGCCAATAACATCAGTTGCCAGTCCTGATAGTTGGTGGTGCTAAATATATTCCAATTACGCTTATGACCTGTTAAATCAGTTTTTTTATTCTTTAAATCAGAATACCAAAATGATCCCCCAATCTCAGACGATATACTGTCCTGCGCTCCCCATTGAATATTCTTGGCAAGCCGTGTCACCCACATGTTACGTTCTTTAATATGAGTACCTTGATCCAGATCATCAGCTTCTACAAAATTACCAGTATAACGACTTGAATCTTTTGAAATACCTTTAAAATTTCCCCCATCTGTTGGATAGAAACCCAAAGTAAAACTATAATCCTGATGCTTGACTTTATATCTTAAACCTAAATTATGAACATCTTCATAGCCCAGCGTATTAAATAGTGTTTCATAATAACTGCTTCCCCAAAAACGACCAAAACCAAAATCTGTTGATTGTAAACCCGCACTCAAGGTCTGTTGATCATTAAGTTTATATCCCACCCAAGCACTATGTAAGAACACTGCATCACATAAACGGTCATATTGATAACAACGGACATCGGTTTGTGCTAACCAATTTGGATTTTCATAATTCAATACCAACTTTAAATCCGCAAGTTTCCAATCACCATTTGTTCCCTCATTGGCATCATCGGAAAAATCTTTATGTTGATAACGGGTACGAATCGCACCAGCAATACTAAACTGACCTGCTTCGGCATGCGGATCACCCCACGATAAATCTGCTGCATAGCTCAACGAACTACTACCTAACAACATCAATGAAGAACAAAACCATAATTTTTTCATATTGGGCATCCCTGACAAAAAGAGCTCCAAATTGAACAAATTTGACCTTTAAATCAATGCAGTATCCATAAACTCAGCCTTTACGTTATGTGTTTAATCTTCTCAAACTGTAAATACTATGCATTAACACAATATGGAGGGGTTTTACCTGCCAATACATCGACTAAATTTTGATAGGCCAGTTGTGACATTTTTAAACGTGTTGCGGCTGTAGCGGAACCGACATGAGGCAAAGTCGCCACATTATTTAACGCAAACAATGGACTGTGTTGCAAAGGTTCTTTTGCATAAACATCTAAACCAGCAGCATAAATCTGCTGTGTTTCTAAAGCGTGAATTAAAGCAGCCTCATCCACAACAGCACCACGTGAAATATTAATAAATATCGTATGTTTTTGCATCATGGCAAATTGTGCTGAACCAATTAATGCCTGCGATTCAGGATTTAAGTCGACTGCAACCACAACAAAATCAGCATGCTGTAACAAATAATCTAAATCACAGTATTGTGCCTGTAACGGCAAAGCAATTTCAGGTTTTTCATGACGACTATGATACAAAACAGGCATATTAAAACCATAAAAACCGCGGCGTGCAATGGCTGCACCAATGTCCCCCAAACCAATAATACCAAGTTTCTTACCAAAAACATCTTGGCCAAAAAGTGCTGGCCCAACCGTTTTATGCCATTGCCCTGCTTTAGTCCAAGCATCCAAAGACACCACTTTTCGTGCAGCACTCATCAGTAAAGCGAAGGCTAAATCCGCTGTTGTTTCAGTCAATACACCTGGGGTATGACACAATACAATATTGCGTTGTTTAAGATACGCAACATCATAATTATCATAGCCAACACTTACACTTGAAATTACTTTTAATCGCGTCGCACTGGCTAAATTACTTTGGTTGAGTAAACGTCCAGCACCAATCATCGCATCAGCATCTGTCACAGCATGTGCAATCTGCTGATTAACATCACCCAATTTAGGATTAATTTCTACGACATTAAACTGCGCCTTTAACTGTGCCAGTATGACTGGATCAATTTGACTAAAAACAACAACCTTTTGCTTCATCTGCTATCCTGCTACGTTTTGTTGATGTTGTATAAAATTCCATAGTCTTCGTTTTAACAAGGGCTGATCCAGCATATCTTGCAAACTGGCGAGTGGCATCAATTCACGATTGTTCCAATACGGAAGTGGCCCCAAGCTGATCATCTGTTTATCATGCGAAATCATATCCATAAAACCTTGAATATAATTTTCAACACCATCAGCATCATTCATTTCTGCTGCTGCAAAAGGCCAGTTTAACTCAAAAAATGTGGCATTTGCCGCACGTTGAATATTGGCCCATAATTGTTGTTGTTGCGCTGTAAGATGGGTACTATTTACAACGATGACCATATGCACCAATTGTATCGCTTGTAATGAAAATGCCGCAATTTTATCTTGAGCTGACTGTTCCCGCACAATAGCTTCGGTCTGCTGTATCTGAGCGGCATCCACCACCTTGAATGCTTCCATGTCTATGGATGATTTAGGTGATGCTATAGATGAAGCAACAACATCTACATCTACTGTGATCGGTGCTTTAATATCTGACGGTGCCGCCAAATGAGTTACGATTTCTGATCGTACTTGATCACGCCATAGTGGAGAAGAAGCGACTTTTTGACACACGCTATCTCTAGAGATCCAAATATCAATCCCTAATTGTGCTAAAACTGCTCTTTGATGGCCAATCATCACATGTATCTACTGTCTAGTCTCATACTATTTTAACGGGAAATTGCAGCGCTTGCTGTTGTTTCTTCAATCGCATATTAAATGATAATCAAACTATTTTTTTTATGCATAATTTCAATGATTTCTTTGGTCTCAAAACCCAATCTCCAGTACAATAACTCCAAGACATCCAATTCATCTTGAGTAATAATTCGATCACTCCACAAACAGAGCTCAGCATCCGCTAAAATGATCAAACGCTCTCGTAACAACAAACCAGCCATATCCTGTAAAACTTCAGCTAAATCAATTGGTTCATCTGAAATTTCTTGATAGTTCTCTAATTCTTCTGGCGTTAAAATTCGTTTTAAAATATCTTCTCGCACATGTAGCTGATTTTCACTATTAATTTGCTGTACATGTAGTAATGCATCAATTAATCGTACAATATTCGGTTTAACCTCAATAAAGGACTTTGGTACTCTTTGAGGTAAAAGTTTAAGTTGATCCTTCACACATTCTAGCAATAAAGCATCCAATAAACCAATTTCACCATCTTCTTGAATGATATGGGCCAATTTGGTGACAAACTGACGTGCAATACTGTCAGGCATTGGGCCTATATTTCGGCACGCTTCGTGAAAAATACTAATATGATAGCGACCATCTAAACGTAATAATTCATCCACAATTGCTCGACTGACATTTGCATCAGCGGGAATAAACTCACGGTACTGGCGTATCATCAAAATTGCAATCATCACCTCTCTTGAACCTGTTGAGGTTTGAAATGCACGTTGAATCAGTTCAGGACGCTGTATATTTTCGCGTACCTCAGGATTGAGCGGCTTAATGGCATCTTTAATCGCAAAACTAATCGGCGATAAACGTAACAGCGGCAAAGGTTTTGGTGATGACCATAAGGGTTTATACACATCCTCATCCAATTCTTGCCATGATTTAAATAATGTTAATAATGAAAGATGATGCCGTGTGGTTAAACAGTCCCAAGATATTTCTTGTGCCAGAGTAGGTCTGAGCATAAATAAACGACTATCAATACTCGGATGAATATTAAGCCAGTTTTGTGGTCTTAAAGAATTGGCATAACACATATGTGCAATTTCTTCCGAATATTCACTATAAATTTGTGAACCTTCGGCCTGTACAGAGATACGTAATAAGGTCTGAATATTGGCATCATTTTGCAATAATTGTTTCGTCGTCAAGTCATCCTTAAAGGTTCGCCCTCTTAAAGTAATATACTTAAAAAAGCGCGTCATCAGTATTCCCAAACTACCCACGAGCCAAATAAAACCGCCACAAGCCACAAATAAGGTCGAAAACTTTCTTCTAGAATCTTTACAATTACGATTAAAACCTTGTTTGGCAATTTTACTGCCAATCAAACTTAAAGTAGTTAAACAACTATATAGAATTTTTAATTGAGTATTTTCAACCGTCTCACCTGATAAAATTCGATTAAACTCATGACCCAACAAACCATATAGTTCATATTCATCTAAATTTTGTAATGCACCCCAAGTTAAAATAATCACGGTATCTTGCGTATGAAATCCTGCAGTAAATGCATTAACGCCAATTTCATCGGCTAAAACATATAAAGCAGGAGCATCAATAGAAAATTTTTCAGCCAGTTCACTGGTTATTTTTAATGCCTGATGTTCTTCAGGTGTACTCTCAATAAAATGAATACGACGTGCTTTTAAATGCGTTGCAAATGAATGCCCGCCATCTCTAAAGATATAAGCATCTCTTAATAAAAACAGGCTCATCAAGCCCAATAAAAACATCAAAAAATGTAGACTGTGATCATTCCAGAATATCGCTTGTGAAGGATCAAAATAGTAGACCATCACCCCCAATAGTGCATTTAGAATCAGAAGCGTCAACACCAGCGCAACAAACCACACCGCAATTGCCCAGAATAATGTTCTATCATTCAATCCAAAGTAACTTACATCATTCAATGTAAATTCCCTAATTATCATGTCTCAATCACTACATCATAAATTAAAAAAGCGGGAAATTCCCGCTTTTTTAAGTGATAATCAAGAAGAATGTTTACTCTTCTTTAATTCCTGTTAGATCAACTGAAGCCGTATCGACATTGGCATCAATATAACCATCTTTTTTATTTTTTTTAGCAGAATCATTACGTTTTTTCTGTAGATTATTCAGGTATTGTTCATCAATACCACCTGTCACGTAAACACCATCAAATACAGAACAATCAAACTCTGTCACAGCTGGAACTTTAATGGTACGCACCGCCTCTTTCAAATCATCAAGATCTTGGAATACCAGACGATCTGCACCAATAATTTCACGAATTTCTTCCACACTGCGATTTGCTGCAATCAATTCAGATTTTGCTGGCATATCGATACCGTAGACATTCGGGTATTTAACCATTGGAGCAGCAGAAGCAAAGAATACCTTTTTAGCGCCAGAGTCACGTGCCATTTGGATAATTTCGTTACAGGTTGTACCACGTACAATCGAATCATCCACTAACAGTACATTTTTACCTTGAAACTCAAGCTCAACAGGGTTTAATTTTTGACGAACTGATTTTTCACGCTGTTGTTGACCTGGCATAATAAAAGTTCGGCCAATATAACGGTTTTTCATAAAACCTTCGCGAAATTTTACGCCCAATATATTTGCCAACTCTAGTGCTGAAGTACGTGATGTATCTGGAATTGGAATCACCACATCGATATCATGCTGATCACCCCATTCACGCAGAATCTTTTGTGCTAATTTTTCACCCATTTTTAAGCGTGCTTTATAGACAGAAATACCATCAATGGTTGCATCAGGACGCGCAAAATAAACATACTCAAAAATACATGGACGATATTCTGGATGAGCTGCACATTGCTGTGTATACAATTGACCATCTGCACTAATAAAAATCGCTTCGCCTGGTGCCAAATCACGTTCAACTTTAAAGCCTAAAGCCGTAATTGCGACTGACTCCGATGCAATAATATACTCTAACCCTTGCTCTGTTTCACGAGAACCGTAAATCAATGGTCGAATTCCTTTCGGATCACGAAAACCAACAATCCCCTGTCCTGTAATCATTGCTACAACAGCATAAGCGCCTTGACAACGCTCATGTACACGCGCAATAACTTCAAAGATATCATCTGCTGAAGGAACCAACTTACCACGCTTTTGTAACTCATGCGCAAATACGTTTAACAATACTTCTGAATCAGAATCAGTATTCATATGACGTAAATCCGTTTTAAACAGATCATCATGAATATCTTCAGCATTGGTTAAATTACCATTGTGTGCCAAGGTAATACCGTAAGGAGAATTTACATAAAAGGGCTGTGCTTCGGCACTACTTGCAGAACCTGCAGTTGGGTAACGCACATGACCAATACCATAATTACCGCGTAATGCACGCATATGGCGCGTATGAAACACATCACGCACCATACCATTGTCTTTACGAAGAAATAAACGCCCTTCGTGACAGGTCACAATTCCAGCGGCATCTTGTCCACGATGCTGTAACATCGTCAAAGCATCAAACAACATTTGGTTAACAGGCGATTTACCAGCTATACCAACAACTCCACACATAACAACCTCGCAGACAAGCTAGGATTAATAAAAAGGATTTTTCGTTGAATCTTCTGTTTCACTATTAGAGTGATGTACAGAAGGTAGCTCTGGAGTCTTTTTGGTACTCTCAGGCTTTATATGTTGCAAAGCTTCACCCGCCACATCTTTAGACATTTGTGTTGCCCATGGCGCATAAGGCAATAATGCATGCACCCATTTTGATTGCTTCCAATATGGCGAACTTTCCACCCAAGGCCCTATACCCTGTAAGGTGATCAAGACAATAAATAGACCTTTTAGACTACCAAAAGCCCCACCTGCCAAGCGATTTAAAGGACCTAATTTCAATGTCTTTAAAATACGGTTTAACACATAGGTGACAATCCATGTCATCACCAGAATGGATAATACAATAAAGGCAAATGCCACTATTTTTTGCACGACAGGATCAGCACTAAACATTATCATTGCAGGTGCCAAAACAGGTGTATATTTTGCAGCGACAATAAAAGCAAACACCCATCCGATCAAGTTGGCAAAGGCTTTAATCAATCCTTGACGCAAACCGTTAAGCCCTCCAATGAGCAGAATAATCAATATAAATATATCAATAAAATTCATATTTATAATGCATGAACACAGTCTTTCACCAATTCAGGCCCTGCATAAATAAGTCCACTATAGATTTGAACTAAACTTGCTCCAGCTTCACATTTAGCAACTGCATCTTGAGCAGATAAAATTCCACCTACACCAATTAACGGGATTTCACCATTCAGTACCTGAGCAAATGCAGCCAGACATTGTGTACTCTTGGTAAAAACTGGCGCACCAGATAATCCACCAGCTTCATTCGCATAAGGTAAATTTTCTACACCTTCACGTGATAAAGTGGTATTGGTTACAATTAAACCATCTATTTTAAACTCAAGTAATTGCGCAGCAATAAAATCAATATCTTCTTGCTCTAAATCTGGTGCAACTTTTAATACCAGTGGTACATAATGATGAAATTCATCTGCCAATTCTAACTGACGCTGCTTTAATGTCTTGAGCAATACTGTAAGTGCATCACCACTTTGTAAACTACGCAAGTTTTTAGTATTGGGTGAAGAAATATTAACCGTAACATAAGAAGCATATTGATAGACTTTTTCTAGGCAAATCAAGTAATCATCTACTGCATTTTCGACAGGTGTATCGGCATTTTTACCAATATTAATCCCCAATACGCCTTTAAATTTAGCCGCTTTCACATTGGCAACGAGCTGATCAACACCCTCATTATTAAAACCCATACGATTAATAATCGCTTTCGCTTTAGGTAAACGAAATAATCTGGGTTGAGGATTACCGGATTGAGGACGTGGTGTAATGGTACCAATTTCGATAAAACCAAAACCAAGACTGGCAAGGGCATCGATATGAGCACCATTTTTATCTAGACCTGCAGCTAAACCAACCGCATTCGGAAACTCAATTCCCATACACATCACAGGTTTTTTAGGAACATTTTGCCGCATCAAGCCAAATTTATGGGTCGATTGCAATAAAGATAATGTTAGCTCATGTGCACGCTCCGGTGCTAAAGAAAATAACAGAGGGCGGACAAGCGAATACAACATATCGGTAAAAGTCTACTGCTTTTTAAGTCAACGTATTATAGGGGGTGGTCGCAAAAAAAACCATGCTTCATCGCAGTATATTTGTACTCACTCATGCACCATTGCTGTTAATTTAATCTGACCATTCTCAGAAATTAGTACCATCTTTTCAATACTTAGTCCAGATTGTACTAACTGCGTTAAAAAATTGGCCAAAACAGCATATTGCGCATGATTGACTAAAATTTGAGCAGCTCCATTATTTTCCTGCAAACTTACTGATAAAGCCTGTGTTTGTGCTGCCCGTTGAATTTTTTCTGTTAAACCCACAGAAACATCACTTGTCGGCGGTATTTCAACCACACGATCTTGCATCCACACAATTAAATGATTGAGTGTATTCAAACGCATTTGCTGTTTTTCTGCAGCTTGATGCATGGACCAAAGTGACACGCCAATCAATGTAAACACAAGAAAAATACTGGTCGCAATCACCAAAATTCTTTCACGATGGCTTAAACGATCTAGATGATCTACTAGCTTATGCTGCAATGCTCTCGTTTGCTGCTGTAACTGTTGAAAAACTCTCATGATTGTATTTTAACCATCGCAATAACCCCTTGACCATCCGGCTGAATATCCCCTAACTCGACCTTTAGCCCCTGCTGCTTAAGTTGTTGACTAAATTGATTAAAGCTATCGGTATCTGCTGCTTTTAAACGCAAACTTAAGATTGAAGCATCATATTCAACCTGATCTGCAATCATTTTGCGCTGCATTAACATCGGGCCAACTTGACTCAGCAATTGTATTGCTGATTGATCTGCAATTTTAGCCGATCTTAATTGGCTTTCAAATTGGCTGGCTAAATTTTGCTCATTGACACGCGCATTTTCACCAAACCACTGCTGGTATTGCATTAATGCTTGTGCTGCGGTCTGATTGGCCAATTGATTAAATTTAAACCAACGTAAAGCATCGTAACCTAACTGAATAAAAACCAGGGTAAATACCAATGCAATACAGGCTTTCCAATATCCTGAAATAGCCTGATGTGATGCAACTTTGGGCCATACATTCCAAGGATGTTGTTGTGGCTTTTTAGGCGTATAAAATACATAATCGACAGATTCTAAACGTTCCTGTGTGATCAAAGCCGATAAAATCTGCTGTTCTGTTTGCTGTAAGCCCATAATTTTATACTGTTGTTGCTGAGCTTGGTCTTGAAAATCTAAATATAAAGATAAATCGTCACAAGAAGACCCCTGATATTCATTTTCTCTAATCAACAAACGGCCTGAGATCTCTGCAATCACCACTTGATTTGGCTCAGGTACAGGCAAGATCAGAAAGTCAGGTAACAACCCAACGATCTTCACAGGCAATAGGGCCAAGAGATGTACAAAATGTTGTAAAGTTTGCTGAGCAATCCCCATCACAAATAATTGATGGGGTGATTTAAAATAATGCACAACCCGCATACTATCAATTGGAATCGTCACAAACTCTTCCAATAAATACTGCACGCCATCAGCGCCCAATTTATGGAATTGAGCTTTGCTCATATCCTGCTGAATTATTTGTATCGCGCGACTTGGGAAAAACACCGTCGTGTCAGTGTCACGATAAGGTTGAATGGCCTGAATTAATGCCTCTATCGAGGCAGCCTCATACCATTTTCCCCCAACTGACCATTGCCAAGCCTGACTGGCCTCTGGCATCCATAAATATAACATCATCATCCGCCATTATTTTAAATACAACGTTATGGCGTAGGGATATAGCGCTTTACTTCAGTTGAAAGTCCAGCAGCAATCACAGCTTGCTTATAGATACGTGCTTCAGCCAAAGCATAAGGATCAAATGTTTCTGTGGTCAAAATTGAGGCGATATGGGCAATCACATTCATATGACAAACAACTACAATAGATTCATAAGGAAGCTGTGCCAGCCACTCAACTGCCACTTTTGCATCATCATCAGGTTGAATAGCATTACAAATCACCACAGGTACCTGTGGAAAATAATGCTGGAGATGCGCCAAGGTTTCCTGTGCACGCAATAATGGACTGACAACGAAAACATCAGGTTGTAACTGATTTTTTAAAAACTGGGCACTATGTTCTGCTTGTAAATGTCCCTTTGTTGTTAATGGGCGAGTTTTATCATTTCCCAAAACTGCTGCTGCCGCCTCACCATGACGAACCAATGTAATTTGCATCACGTTTCCTATTATTTAAGCTAAATACAGTATAGAGATAGAATATGACAAATATGCAAATCTCATAATGATCTAGATCTATTTTTTTAATTTAACTGTGTTGATGAGGTAAAACAAACTCTACATCACTACGATTACCATTTTTCATCAACGATAAAGCAATACTCATCGGTGGAGCACCGTTATAAATCACATCATATAAAGCGCAGGTAATCGGCATATACACATCCAATGCTTGTGCACGATTCTTGACTTGTATAATGGTATTTAATCCTTCTGCTGTTTGTCCCAATTCAGTTGTCGCTTGCGCTAAACTTTTTCCCTTGCCGATTGCATAGCCCACTTGGTAGTTACGGCTTAAAGGACTATTACAAGTCGCAAATAAATCACCCACTCCAGACAATCCTAAAAAAGTTAGCGGATTAGCGCCCAAAGTCACAGCAAATCGACTCATTTCAGCCAAAGCACGTGTTAAGATCATACTTTTGGTATTTTCCCCAACGTTATAGGCAACGGCCATTCCCATCGCGACCGCATAAATATTTTTTAACGCCCCTCCCAACTCGACACCATGCACATCATCACTTGCAAAAACACGAAACAAAGCACTATGCAAAGCTTGTTGTACTGCGGTTCGTAGTAACTCTGAATCACTCGCAATCACTGTACCCGCAGGCTGACCTGCGACTATTTCTTTCGCCAAATTAGGACCAGACAGTACACCATAAGGAACCTCTGGTAATTCTTGACGAATAATATCACTCATAAAACAGAAACTTTCTGCTTCAATTCCTTTCGTCAAAGATACAATGGCTTGTGCGCTAATAAAGGGTTGAATTTGCTTGAGGACTTCGCGAAATGAATGGCTTGGAATAGCCACAAAAATAATATCACGATCACGTACTGCAACTTCAATATCCGATACAGCAATTAAATCATGTTCTAACGGAAAATCGGGTAAATAACGTTGATTAAGATGGCTACGATTAATTTCTTGTGCAGTATTTTCATCACGAATCCAAATCATGGTATCACAACCATTACGCACTGCTGTATTGGCCATTGCCGTACCAAAACTTCCTCCGCCCAATACCGTAATTCTTAATTTGCTGTGTGCTTTAGGTATCGGCTCAATAAAAGCAGAAAAATCAAACTCAGACATTATTATTCTCCCGTAAGTTTATTGATTCCAATAACGCACAAATTCTGCTGTATCCAATACCGGACGTGGTGCAATTGCTTTAGCAGCAGTACCAATATAGATAATTCCCGCAATTAAATCATCTGCTTCAAGACCTAAGGCCTGTTTTAAATAGTTGGATTCAATCACAGCACCCGTACGCCACATGGTTGAAAAACCTTGTGCTTGTAATGACAATAAAAAATTCTGAATTGCAGCACCTGTACTTAATGTCTGCTCAAAATAAGGGACTTTAGGATGATCTACAAATTGAGTTAATGCCAACACCAAAAGTGGTGCACGATATGGATGCTGTTTAACACGTTCAAGTTGTGCCGCCTCAGTTTGGCCTAAATCTGCCAGTGCTTGTGATAGCAACTCACCAAATGCTGCCCTCTGCTCTGCCTCTATCACCACAAAACGTGTTGGCTTTAAACGATGATGATCTGGTGCAGTCAGTGCTGCCGAATAGGCCTGCTGCAATTGTTCTGCATTCGGTGCTGGTTCAACCAAATGACCAATAGATTGGCGTTGGTGAATATTTTGATGAACAATCTCTGTTACTGAATTGGTCATTGAATAAAAAATACCTAAACGAAATGAAAACTTAGATTAGCATAAACCTAAAAAAAATCGCCATAAATTCATCAACAACCTCATTTGAAGCACGACAAATACAATAACACTAAGTTTTTATACATTTTTTTAGTTTTATCTTAAATTTAAATCATGCAAGATATGACCAATAAGAGCGTAACTATAGAGAAAATCATGAAAAAAATCGTATATACACTAACGACTTTATCCATAATATTACTTGCTGCATGTACCTCAACACCTCAAAACCATACTATTGCCATCCAAAAAGAAAACAACCTGTTTGAAGTTACGGGTTTGGGTAAAACCAGCATTATTGCAAAGAACAATGCCATCAATGCCGCCAATAAAACTTGTGGTCAAGCCACAACTATCGTGGTCAGTGAAAAAACCACCTATAATGGTGTATTACAAGGCGTAGTAGATCAAGAAACAGGTAAACTGATTGAGGCAGCGACAACCGTCATTGGTAAAATTTCAGGCAGTAATACCTCGATTGCCTCAGATGACGACTATCAAACCACACTGAACTTTCAATGCAAAGGCAGCCGTTAACAAAAATGCCGCATCTATTGCGGCACTTTTAATTTACATCCAAAAAACACGATTCGTCGATGATGGCTTAACAATAACCATCCAAACGTGTCAATGGAAGCTTCTGCCCAATCGCTTTCTCAATTTCAGGCAAATAAAAGGCATCATCTTCCGATAGAAAACTAATGCTCACGCCACGCGTACCAGCGCGCCCTGTACGACCAATACGATGCACATAGTCATCAGACTGTTCTGGCAAAGTAAAATTAATCACATGCGATACACCATCAACATGAATGCCACGCCCTGCCACATCTGTCGCAATCATGATATTTTGTTTACCACTTTTAAATTGCTCTAACATTTTAAGGCGTTTATCTTGTGCAATTTCACCAGATAACATCACGACCTTATAACCATCCTTTTTTAAATGATCATATAAACGACGTACCTGATCGCGACGATTAGCAAAAATCATTACTTTATCGATAGGTTCATCACGCAAGATATCTTGTAATAATTTATATTTATCTGCACCAGCAACCATATAAACGCGCTGCTCAACATCAGCATTGGTTTTCTTTTCAGGTTCAATCTCCACTGTAACGGGTTCAAATAACCATTGCTGTGCTAGATTTAAAACATCATAATTAAAGGTCGCAGAAAACATCAGTGTTTGGCGCTGCTCTTTACGAGGTGAATAACGGACAATTCGTTTAACCGATGGAATAAAGCCCATATCCAGTAAACGATCAGCCTCGTCAATAACCAAAAACTCAATTTGATCTAACCAAACTTGTTTTTGTTCTACCAAATCAATCAAACGTCCTGGTGTTGCAACAATAATATCAACAAAATTTTTATCCAATAATGATGTTTGCTTATCAAAATCAACACCACCCAATAACGTCACCAATTTTAACTGGGTATATTTGGTCAATAATCGTGCATCACTTTCAATTTGCAAAGCCAACTCACGAGTAGGTGCCAGAATCAAAGCCCGTGGCTCACCACGATAACGTTGTTCCTGTATCGGATTTGTCAACAAATCATTAATGATACTAATTAAAAAAGCGGCTGTTTTTCCAGTACCTGTTTGAGCTCTGCCAATCGCATCATGCCCTGCCAATGTATATTTTAAAACCTTTTGTTGAATTGGCGTCATGGTGGTAAAGCCCAGTGCATCAATCGCTTTTTTCAAATCAGGATGTAAATTTAAGGTTTCAAAACCAGCTGACATATGAATATGCTCTCACTCATCTGTGAATAAAATCTGCTGCATTATAAACAAAAAACGCCCCAATATACATTGGGGCGTCTTCCTCAGACCAATATAAAAATTAGTCTAATGGCTGAACTTCTTCAGCTTGAAAGCCTTTTTGACCTTTAACTACGCTGAATTCAACGCGTTGACCGTCACGAAGTGAACGGTGGCCTTCGCCTTGGATTGCACGGAAGTGAACAAATACATCATCACCGCCATTGCGTTGAATAAAACCAAAGCCTTTAGTGTCGTTAAACCATTTTACTACGCCTTGTTCGCGAGCAGCTGTCATAAGTTAATCCTCATTGATTTCATAAAAGGACCACCCGGTGTTGCAAACAGCAGACAAACAAGGGTTAAAAATAATTATTATTTCTAATCTTGTAATCATTCTGTGAAACTATTAACAAAATCCCGGTTACATCCATATTTAAAGTAACTTTCTAACAACTTACATTGTTAAAAAGCTACTGTGCACTGAGATTAACACGGGTTTGTGACAATTAATAGAATTTTTTTATATATATTCCTTAATTTTAATTATTTCAGTTATATATTTATTTTATGTTTATATCTTACTCAAATTTAAGTAATTTTATTTTTTACTTCCACAATCAATTTGTTACTATATAATATCCAGATATTCACCTATTTTAAACGTTACACATGAGTGAGATTGAAATACCAATTAATGTCATTGATGCAATGGGAAAACCTTGTCCTATGCCATTATTAATGCTTAAAAAATCACTAAAAAATCAGGACTTTCATAAATTCTTACTTAAATCTTCAGATCCACATAGCTTACAAGATGTTTTACGCTATTGCCAAATTCATCAAATAAGCTGTGAAGCTATACAGATTTCTGAACATGAATTCCACTATGTAATTGTGATCTAATTGGCATTTTTTAAGTTCTTATTTCATTCATAATTAACATTAAAATTTACATTTCTTCACCCATATCATCTTCTCCAGTTGATGATATTGGCATTAAGATAGATTATTGGTAATTCAACCACCCATCCTATAAGGAGAAAACATGAGTGACAGCAGCAATCAATTGATGCCCCTGTCATTATCGACACCAGGTGCGAATCTCGGTGCCTATATTAGTACTGTCAATCAAATCCCGATTTTAACGGCCGAACAAGAAAAAGAGTTGGCCGAGCGCTATTTTTATGACCAAGATCTAGATGCTGCAAAAATGCTGGTCATGTCTCATTTACGTTTTGTGGTACATATCGCACGAAGCTATGCAGGTTATGGCCTACCTCAGGGAGACCTAATCCAAGAAGGTAATTTGGGTCTGATGAAAGCAGTAAAACGTTTTGACCCAAACATGGGCGTTCGTTTAGTCTCTTTTGCAGTCCACTGGATTAAAGCCGAAATACATGAATATGTGATTCGTAACTGGCGTATTGTCAAAATTGCCACCACAAAGGCACAGCGTAAGTTATTTTTTAATTTAAGAAGTCTAAAAAAATCAAGTAAAAAATTAACGCTTGAAGAAGCGCAATCCATCGCAAATGATTTAAACGTCACCGCAGAACAAGTGCTTGAAATGGAAGGACGTCTGACGGCCTATGATGCTGCATTTGAAGCATCTGGTGATGATGACGATGAAGGTTCAAGCTATGTCGCGCCAGCATTGTATTTAGAAGATAATCGCTACGATCCAGCACGTTTGGCTGAAAATGAAGATTATGAAGAACAAAGCACCTCTGCATTACACGATGCAATGGAACAACTTGATGATCGCTCTCGTAATATTTTACAACGTCGCTGGTTAGATGATGATAAATCAACCCTACATGAACTTGCTGCCGAATATAATGTTTCTGCGGAACGTATTCGTCAGTTAGAAAAAAATGCCATGGAAAAAATCAAAACAGCCATGTCATCTAATTAAACTCATTGCCTCATGATATAAAAGGAAATTTAATAAAATTTCCTTTTATTTTTTACATAAAATTTTTATACATTTCATTCTAATCATACAGCGATGACCAAATAGAGCAAAATACATTTAAGGCTTTCTTGATCGGGTCGAGCTATGTTATGTTTATCACAAATTGTTTGGCCGTTAGAATTCGATTATGTGGATAGGTATTGCTGCTTTAAATTTAGTCTTTGCTGTTCTATTAGGCGCATTCGGTGCACATGGCTTAAAAACACGCGCAACAGAAGCTCAAATCGCATGGTGGCAAACAGCAACAGATTATTTCTTTTACCATGCATTAGGACTACTCGCCCTCGGAATCATTGCCAAGGTGATTCCGCAACTTCCCATCAAATCCAGTTTTATTTTGATTCAAGTCGGTATTTTTTTATTCTGCGGCTCACTCTACATTATGGCTTTAGGATTACCACGGGGTCTCGGTGCCATTACCCCTATCGGTGGCGCATTGATGATTTTAGGGTGGTTGGTCTTGGCTTGGAATGCATTTAAATATGTCAAATAAAATAGGTTAAACCCATGCAAATTTATTTAAATGGCGAACAGCAAAATACACAATGCTCAACCCTTCTGGAATTGATTCAACATCTTTCCTTGGAAGGAAAACGTTTTGCCGTAGAATGTAACGAGATGATTATTGCCAAAAGTAAGCTCGCACAGGTCATTCTGCAAGAAAATGATAAAATAGAGATTATTCATGCCGTCGGTGGCGGTTAATTTGGAGCACCCATGGAAGATTCAACCTTAACAATAGGTTCACGTACATTTCAATCTCGCCTACTCGTAGGTACAGGTAAATATAAAGATCTCAATGAAACAGGTCTAGCGATTCAAGCCAGTGGCGCTGAAATTGTGACAGTTGCTATTCGTCGTGTAAATATTGGCCAACACCCTGAACAGCCGAATTTACTTTCAGTCATTCCGCCAGAAAAATATACCATTTTACCCAACACGGCGGGTTGTTTTGATGCCAATAGTGCTGTGCGTACTTGTATGTTAGCACGTGAGCTTCTTGATGGTCATAATCTGGTTAAATTAGAAGTATTGGGTGATGAAAAAACCTTATATCCACATGTGACAGAAACCCTAAAAGCAGCACGAACTCTGATTGAAGATGGATTCGAAGTTATGGTCTATACTTCAGATGATCCTATTGTTGCACAAGAGCTGGAAAGTATGGGATGTGTTGCCATTATGCCATTAGGAAGTTTAATTGGCTCAGGACTGGGTATTTTAAATCCACATACTCTAGCGATTATTAAAGAAAATGCGAAAGTCCCCGTACTGGTTGATGCTGGGGTGGGTACAGCAAGTGATGCAGCGATTGCTATGGAACTTGGCTGTGATGGTGTGTTAATGAATACTGCTATTGCTGCTGCACAACATCCAGTTCTAATGGCTTCTGCGATGAAAAAAGCAGTGGAAGCTGGACGTGAAGCATACCTAGCTGGACGTATGCCTGCTAAACGTATGGCCAATGCCAGTTCACCTGAAACAGGTTATTTCTTTAAATAATCAGTGTGCTACAAGGTTTTTCAAATTTAAAACCACTCAAATAGCCATGAGTGGTTTTCTGCATAATCATGTGCAAAATCCATCATGCATGATGGATTTATAAATTTAAAATCAAGCAATTAATCCTTCATCGCGCATTGCAATTTGCACCGATTGACGCTGAGCCACTTTATCGCGTAATGCGACAATATGCGGATATGGGGTTAAATCATGTTGAATCAGCTTCGACCAATTGGTGATCACAAATAAATAAGCATCTGCTGGCCCAAAATTATCATCTACCAAATAGTCATGATCTGACTGACTCATCGTTTGATCAATATAATGGAGGAGTCGATCAATTTCTGCATAAGCCTTTTGTTTTGCCTCCTCATCTAAAGTTGCTGCAAAAAATACCGCATAAGCATCGTGTAGTTCAGAATTGAGATAACCCAACCACTCTAGTACCTTAGCACGGCCAAGTCCTGAAGGTGGAATCAGATCTTGCTTAGGATCATGTTGTGCAAGAAATGGTAAAATTGCCACATTCTCAGTTAAAATTAAGCCTGGATTAATTTCCAGTGCTGGCACATATCCTTTTGCATTAATATCATAATAGTTCACACCTTTTTCAGTCTGATGTGTTTTTAAATTTACTTTTTCGAGATCAAAATCAACGTTAATTTCATTTAAAATAATATGAGCTGCCAACGAGCAAGCACCTGGAGCATAATAAAGTTTCATCGCTAATCCTTGTTATTTCTATCTCTTTTCAATGTTTTATCTTGATTCTATTGAACTTTCAAGTAATGAAACCTATAAAATTGCAAAAAAACATCTGCATACAAATCGTGCTACATCTATCAATATTGTTTAAAAATATAAATTTTTCAAGTATAAAATACTGATTTTTACAGTTGAATTACTTTAATATAGCGCGCTTCCAAGATTTATGAACAATTGGCTGTGATTCATCTTCAAAAAGCAGAATGGTTTTCCAATATACCGCGTGACAGTTTAGCAGGTCTGGTGGTTGGACTTGCACTGATTCCAGAATCAATTGCTTTTTCCGCAATTGCAGGTGTCGATCCACAGGTCGGCTTATATGCATCTTTTTGCATTGCAATTAGCATTGCCTTTCTAGGTGGTCGTCCAGCCATGATTTCTGCGGCAACAGGCGCCCTAGCACTGTTAATGATTACACTTGTGAAAGAACATGGATTACAATATTTACTCGCAGCCACCATTTTAACAGGGATCATTCAGGTCATTGCAGGCTATATGCAAATTGCGAGACTCATGCGCTTTGTTTCTCAATCTGTGATTTATGGTTTTTTAAATGCCTTAGCAATTTTAATTTTTATTGCGCAGTTTAGCGAATTAAGCCAAATGAATTATTTTGGCTATTGTTCTGTCGCCTTCGGTTTAGCGATTATTTATTTGTTTCCATATCTACCTAAAATTGGTAAAAGTATCCCCTCTCCTTTTATTTGCATCATCATCTTAAGTGCGCTGGTGTTTTTCCTCGGTACAGATACACGTATGGTCAGTGACTTAGGACATTTCCCAGAAACTTTACCCATTTTCTTAATTCCACAAATCCCGATTAATTTTACAACACTGGCCATCATTTTTCCTTATTCAGTGACGCTTGCCCTCGTAGGTCTGTTAGAAACCATGATGACCACCAACGTCATTAATGAAATGACCCAATCTCAAGCCGACCGTCACCTAGAATGCCGCGGACAAGGTTATGCCAATATTGTGAGTGGCTTTATGGGCGGAATGGCTGGCTGCGCTATGATTGGACAATCAATGATTAATGTTCGATCTGGTGCAAAAACACGCTTATCCACATTGATTGCAGGCCTATCTTTACTGTTTATGGTGGTATTTTTTAAGGATTGGTTAGCCTATATTCCCATGGCTGCCATTGTGGCAATTATGCTTATGGTTGCCATCACCACATTTCAGTGGCAATCGGTGAAGACATTTCATCATCATCCCCTTTCATTTAATCTGATTATGATTCTGGTCATTGCTATTGTGTTATATACACATAATCTTGCTTTAGGCGTATTGGTTGGCGTACTGTTATCAGCACTCTGTATGATTTATCGTTTAGAACACACCTTGCAGATTAATGTGCTGAAAATTCATCCACAGCACTACCGTTATCTTATTTCTGGACAAATTTTTTTTAGTAGTGCGGAAAAGTTATTCAATGCTTTTGATTTCAATCAGGACTTACAATATGTTGAAATTGATTTAAGTCATGCTCAACTGTGGGATATGACTTCAATGAATATACTAAATGATGTGATTGGCCAATTTCAGGCCCAAGGTACGGTTGTACAGTTAATTGGATTACAATCTAACCGTCAGACACACCTTTACCCCCATCTTCATACTGCATTGACGACCATCAAGTGAGCACCACCATCTCGATAAATTTCATGACTGAAAATAAAATCGTTTGACTTCGTCTGCTGAGGTCTTAAAATACCGCTTTCGAGTTTTAATCTGCCCAAATTATGTCGAACGATTTATTAGACCAGCAAGTTGTAGAGCTGGACAACCTGAACGAACATCGTGAAATTGTCACTTTCATGCGTCGTTCATCTCCATTAAATACATCTCAACGTACTGCGCTTGAACAATATGCTCACTTAATTTTGGAATATCCTGTCGGTGATTTACGCCAACAATTTGAGCATCCTGAGCGTCCACTCACGGTAGAAATTGGCTTTGGCATGGGACGTTCGTTGGTCTTGATGGCAAAAGCCAATCCTGAGCGCAATTTTGTTGGTATTGAAGTACATGTGCCTGGTATTGCACAATGTGTTTATGAAGCGGGTCTGGCTGGTGTCACCAACTTACGTGTGCTTGATGCAGATGCGATTCAAGTCCTGCGTGAAATGCCAGATAACAGTATTAACTGTGTACAACTGTACTTCCCTGATCCTTGGCAAAAGAAACGCCATTTTAAACGCCGTTTTGTCATACATGAGCGTATGGCTTTGGTTGAACAAAAATTAGAATTAAATGGTACCTTCCATGCTGCAACGGATTGGGAGCCTTATGCTGAATGGATGCTTGATATTTTAGATCAGCGCCCATGTTTAGAGAATTTAGCGGGTAAAGGACACAGTTATCCGCGTCCAGAATGGCGTCCGCAAACAAAATTTGAACGCCGTGGTTTAGAGTCTGGCCACAAAATTAATGATTTTCTATTTAAGAAAATTAAATAGTCCCGCAATATATCACAGGCAGGTATCCTGCCTGCCTGTGATTGAATAGTTACCTCAATATTCACAATCTATTTAGCCATATGATCAACGTCTGTTGCTGCAATACGCGGCATAGGATTATGGTCAGGCTTGTGACGCTGTACAATCGCTTGACTCATCAGCTGATAGATCTGACCAAAGTCAGCCATGGCCGAATTGGCTAACAAAGCTTGATGCATTGCTAAAATATGCTGATCAGCACGTACCGCAGGTCCCGTTTGCGCTGTCTTCGCATCCATCTGGGTCACTTTCTGTGCCGTAGTCAAAATTAAAGGATGCAGTAGTGCAAAATCAACTTGATGTTGAGCCACGACTTGCTGTGCCATATCATAACAGTAGTTGGTAAAATTACAGGCAAATACTGCCGCCAAATGTAAACTCAGTCGTTGTTCAGAACTATAAGCATACACCCGTGTACTCAACTGCTGAGCTAACTGAGTCAAAAGCAGATGATCCTCTGTATGCCGTGCTTCAATCAATAACGGCGTATTTCCCCAATCAACTGGGCTATCCAGACTAAAGGTTTGTAACGGATAAAATACGCCATGGCGGGCGAGATTTGACAATGCATCTAGAGATGTACTGCCAGAAGTATGCACCACCAAAGCATTGATCTGACACTGTGCCAATTGTTCTGCGATATGCACAATTGCACTGTCACTAACACAAATAATCAGGAGCTCTAAAGCTAAATCAAACTGTTTTAAATCATCAATTGGCATCGCTTGAACTTGTATCGCCAAGTGTTCAGCATGCACTTTATCACGACTATAAACTTGCATGATTTGGTGCTGCTGTTGTAACTTACAGGCTAAATGTGTTGCAACACGCCCCGATCCGATTAAACCAATTTTCATTTGTGCTATCACCACCTAAGCTTGTTATGCTGTATATACCCCAATCAAGTATGACATTAAAATCCACAAAAAAAGCCAGCCGAAGCTGGCTAATATAGAGGATACAGCTTATGCCACAAATGTTTGTAATACTTTTCCTGTAACCTGTTGATTAATTAATGGTGTATTTTTACCATTTGAAATTATATTTTCTTTGTTTAAGGTCCATTGGTATTCAGGATCAATCAATACCCAGCCCAGTTCGCTTAACCACCGATCATACATTTGTGCTACTTTTGCTGGTGCAACAGTCACTTTTTCCACCCATTCTAAAGGGCTTAATAGACCTTGCTGGATTAATTCAATACCAAATGGCACATAACTGTCAAATGCCGTGAATCCAGATAAAGTCTCTGCAAAAGGTGCCATTTTTGCTGAACTACTCAAAGGTTCATGATGCGTACAAATGGCATCAATCACACCACTTTTAACCCCTTGTCGCAGTCGTATTTTATCCTGTTCAGAGCGCAATGGCGGACGAACATGTGCCAATGCATTAAATCCATCTATCAGTTGCTCTGTAAGATGTAATTGATGCATTGCAACATCACAGGTAACTTGAAGACCTTTATCTTTGGCAATTTTAATCAACTCAACCGAAGCGCCACAGGACAATAAACCAAAGTGGGCACGTACACCAGTCGCTTCAATCATTAAAAGATATTTGGCAATCGCAACTGTTTCAGCCAAAGCAGGAATCATCGGTAAACCTTGACGAGATGCAATAAATCCTTCATGCACACAGCCATCTTTGGCAATTTGTGGTTCCTCGGCATAGAAGACAACTGTCATATCTAGACCAGCCGCATATTCTAAAGTACGGATGACAACATCATCATCTGCAAAAGCGGCATTAGCATTCGATACTGCACTACATCCACCTTTCTTTAAACTGGCCATATTCGCAGGCTGTTTACCTAGCAAGCCTTGGGTTTGTGCACCGATCACCTGTAAATAGATACCACCATCTAACATCGCCTTTTCTACCAGACCATGTATCAATGCACCATTGTCTTGTACAATCGGTTTAGAATCTGGTGGGGTAAATACATGTAAGATACCATTATCGCGTGCCGCTTTACCTTCAGATTTTAATGTACCATGTTGCTGTTGTCCCGGTTCACGTAAACGGGCACATAAGTCAACCATCGTTGGCATTAACCATTTTCCCTGACCGTTAATGGTTGTAACCACCTGATCAGACTCAGCGACAAACTGCCCATTTTCAATAAAGACAGTTTTAATTTCATCGGTATGCTGAATCGGATCTAAGACACGTACATTTTCAATTTTGACGATACTCATGAGTGTCTCCTTAAACCATCATCGCTTCTAATAAACCCTGCTCTTGCAATTGACCTTGCATCGATAAAGCCAATACTGCCATACGTACTGCAATACCATTAGTCACTTGTTGCAAAATGACAGATTGCGGGCCATCTGCAATACTGGAATCAATCTCTACGCCTCGATTCATTGGACCAGGATGCATCACAATACAGTCGGGTTTAGCCAATGCTAAACGTTCTTGATTTAAGCCATACATTTTATAGAATTCAGCTTGAGAAGATAATGCGGGTGAATCAATACGTTCATTTTGAATTCGTAAGGTTATAATCACATCGCAATCTTGAATGCCTTCATTCATATTATTAAATAAACGAATGCCATCACCATAGTCATCAAAACCATACGGTAATAATGTATTGGGTGCAATAATACGAATATCCTGACATCCCAAGGTCTGTAGTGCAGCAACATCTGAACGGGCAACACGTGAATGTTTAATATCACCGATAATCGCAATCGACATCTCGGCAAAATCTTTTTGTGTGGTCCGACGAATCGTCAACATATCTAACATGGCTTGTGTTGGATGTGCATGTCGTCCGTCACCAGCATTAATAATCGCGACATGCGGACAAACATCCTTGGCAATAAAATGGGCCGCACCAGATGAAGAATGACGAACCACAAAAATATCTGTTGCCATTGCTTCAAGATTCCATAAGGTATCTCTTAAGGTTTCACCTTTTGAGGTACTTGAACGTGCAATATCGATATTAAGTACATTGGCAGAAAGACGTTTTGCAGCTGCTTCAAAAGTTGTTCGAGTACGGGTAGAATTTTCAAAAAATAAATTCATGACCGTACGACCTTCGAGTAAATTATTGGTCATCAGCTGATTTTGGTCATTAAAAAAGGACGCCGCAGTGTCCAATATTTTTATAAGAACTTCTTTAGATAGACCTTCAATAGTCAAAAAATGCTTTAGGTTTCCGTATTGATTAAGTTGAATCTGGCTCGGAGAGTGTAATGCCGCCAAATGCATGATGGATTCCTGATCAGCTAAGTTAACACATTATACAGAGAATCAAATCTGATTGGCAGACCAACGATGAGCCAAATCTAGAAAACAGCTGGAAAGTTTTAAATTAAAAACCCTATTTAAAACTTAAATATCAATTATATATTTTAAATTAAATCGATTAAAATAATCGATTACAATTCATTTTCGTGTTGAATATCAATACAATTCTATTAGCATGACGTATTTGTGAGCGGATCTTTGGTACGATACCTAGGGTAGCACTCAAGCATAATCATGCTCTATACGAATTGACCACAAAAAATTAACTATAGTTTAAAGTCAATAAATTCAATACTATAAAATAGTAAATCATGATATTTATTTGATGATTTTCAATTAAAATTAAACGCCTAATTCATAATCTGCTATAGTATCCGCATCTGATAAACTTTCTTTTGCTGCTCTTTTTCTAAATATAGAAACGCTGCTCAAACATTTCTTTTTATTGATATATTAGTTGGTTAACGTGAAAATAGTTATTCTCAATAAACCTTATGGCGTACTCTCCCAGTTTCGTCCGGATGAAAAACATCAAACCATGGCAGATTTCGTCAATGATAAAGACTTACGCCTTGCTGGTCGCCTAGATATGGATTCCGAGGGTTTGGTATTTTTAACCGACCACGGTGGCTTAAATCAATATATCACCAATCCTGCCAATAAAAAATTTAAAACATATTTAGTACAAATCGAAGGCGATGTCACAGAAGAAGCCTTGGCGCAATTACGTCAAGGTGTTGAGTTAAAAGATGGTATGACGCTACCTGCGCGTGCCGAAAAAGTGACTGAACCTGAATGGTTATGGGAGCGTACGCCACCTGTCCGTTTTCGTGCATCGATCCCAACATCTTGGATTGAGATTTCAATTTGTGAGGGACGTAACCGTCAAGTTCGTCGTATGACATCAGCGGTAGGTTATCCAACACTACGTTTAATTCGTACGAGAATTGGCAATATCGATTTAATTAATATGCAATTACAACCTGGTGAAACCAAAGAAATTGAACCTTTGCTCTATCCAGACTTCCAGAATATCCCTGCTGAAGAACCATATCGTTCACGCTCTTATGTTAAAAAACCAGGGGGTACTGGCGGTAAACCAATGGTTCGTAAAAATAAAGATGGTTCAGTGAAAAAATCGGGTACCAAACGTATTTGGCAAATGGATGATAGTGAAAAACCACGTCGCAAAACCAATGGTACGACACGCCCCAATACAAAAACACCACGTGGCCGTGGTCGAAATGCACGATAATCTGTCCTACAAAGATTAATTATCACTGAACCGTTTAAAATATTCTCGATATCTCAGCATAAAAGTCAGAATGACTGACTTTTATGCCTATCTTCCAGACTATGTTTGACTGGTGGTTTATTTTAGTCATATAAAACCATACGGTTTAAGTTTGACTGCAAATCATGAAATCTCGGCAGGAAAAGTAATGACTTGCTGCAAGCTTAATTGTTGCGTGGCCACCATCAATAAACGATCCAACCCCAATGCAATACCCGAACATTGCGGCATATGAGATAAAGCTGCCAGTAAATACTCATCTACTGGCATCACCGTTAAACCGGATTTTTTACGCTGTAAATTATCTGCTTCAAAACGTCCACGCAATATATCTGCATCGATTAATTCATCATAAGCATTGGCCAATTCTAAACCTTCAATATACAGTTCAAAACGCGCTGCAACCCATTCCCCATCATCATCTTGTCGTGTTTTAGCCAAAGAGGCTAATTCAGCAGGAAAATCAGTCAAAAATACAGGCGTATCAAACCCCAAACTAGGTTCAACAAAATGAGAAAATAATAAATCAATATATCCTAAACGGTCATCTGCCAAATCAAGGTCCAAACCGACTCGCTGACAACACTCTTTAAGCTGCGGTAGTGTTGCTTGTAACGGATTTAAATCTAAACGATCCATAAAAGCATGTTTATAACTCAATACCATCGGACGAACTTCAACAAAACGATGTTTTAAAGTCACATTTAATAAATCTGTCACTTCAAGCATTAATGCTTTTAGACTCATTTCAGGTCTATACCATTCCAGCATGCTAAATTCGCTATTGTGCTTACGCCCATGCTCATCATCTCTGAACACTTTGCAAATCTGATAAATCGGTCCACTGCCACTGGCCAATAATCGTTTCATAGCAAATTCAGGTGACGTCTGCAAATAATGCGTCTGTGCTTTTCCTGCTACATGTCGATAAGCAGCGATTGAAGCCAAGTGCATATCTGTTACACCCGCCTGTGATAAAACAGGTGTTTCAACCTCCAGTACATCTCGCTCAGCAAAAAACTGACGTATCTGGGTATACATCTGGGCACGTGCACGCATCGTCTTTAAATCACAAGTAGGTTGATAATGCGCTAAATTCATGCTTGAGGCCCTCCATATGCAGCCCACTCACGACGTAATGGATAAGTTTTACGTAAATAATCAAATGCTTTTGCATCGACTTTTCCATCTTTTACACATGCACGTAGCTGCTGATCGTCCCGAGCAATATCATAAATTTCTGACAAATACTGTTTTAAACTTTGCTTGAGGTCACTATGCTGAAAATAGGGTTCGCATAATGGCAATTGACGCGTAAACTGTTTATCCGCTGTATAAGAAAAGACTCGACAAAATGCTTCATAAATCATTTGTGTACCACGAGCCTTGCCTTCCAAACTATACCCCGCAATATGTGGGGTAGCGAGACTAAGTCGATTTAACAAATCTAGTGAAATTTCAGGTTCATGTTCAAATACATCCAATACGACTTGACGTTGTGTCTGATCGATATCTGCCATCAGTGCCATTTCTTCAACCACCGCACCACGTGCAGAATTAATCAGCATGGTCTGTGCTGGCATCTGGGCAAAAGTATCGGTGTTAAATAAATGATAGGTTGGGAAACGACCGGTTTGAGTTAGAGGAACATGTATCGAAATCGCGTCCGCAGTCTTTAACAGTTCTGTAAATGACACTTGTACAACATCTGAAGATTGTACAAATGGATCATAAGCAATCACTTTCCAACCTAACAACATTGCCATGGTGGCTAAACGAGAACCGACATTGCCTAATCCAACAATACCTAACGTAAACTGCTGCTCTAAATCAAGTAAATCAGGTTTTAGATGTAAAAGTGCGCTAATTACATATTCTGCTACCGCCTGAGCATTACAACCCGCCGCATTAGACCATGCAATATGTTGTTGCTCGATCGCCTGTTGATCTAAATGATCTGTTCCAATCGTGGCGCTACCAATAAATTTTAAAGATGAATTATTAATTAAATCTGCATCAACTTGAGTCACAGAACGTATCAACAATACATCTGCATCTTGTACATCTTGATGGCTTAGCGTACGCCCAGCATGTTGAGAGATTTCACCAAAATCAGAAAAAAAGTATTCTGTAAATGCTAAATTTTCGTCTGCAATAATTTTCATCATGCATTCCATATCAATCCTAGTATTATCATACTCTACCCTGCTAAGATATCAATTTTACCACGATACAAAACTACGCTTATTTCATCATTTTTTACTGTTCATCGTCTTGATCTATAACGATCATCGTGCATTTATGTATTTATATATTCAGTAGACATCCTGCACATGACTATAGCTTAGATAAATGCTTTCTAGGCTTAAATCAGTAAAAAATTTCAATTTGATGTGCAGTAATGATATAAGCAAAACTCATCGTTTTTAGCTCAATTTTAAGCAAAAAATTATAAGCAATCATATTGGATCAGTACCTAAAATTCTATAAATCCGAGTAATTTACTAGGTTGAATCCTATTTTAACATCTCTACAATAAACACATAATTTTTTTAAGCCTTTGTGTTTATCATGAGCATTACTCACATTACAGAGCTACTTTCACCAGCAGGTTCACTAAAAAATATGCGCTATGCGTTTGCCTATGGTGCAGATGCTGTTTATGCTGGTCAACCACGTTATAGTTTACGCGTTCGCAACAATGCCTTTGACCACGATAATTTAGCAATTGGTATTCAAGAAGCACATCAGCTTGGTAAAAAGTTTTATGTCGTGGTGAATATTCAACCACACAACTCTAAACTTAAAAATTTTATTCGCGATTTAACTCCGATTATTGCCATGCAACCTGATGCACTGATTATGTCAGATCCGGGCTTAATTATGCTGGTCCGTGAAAATTTTCCAGAGATTGCTATACATTTATCCGTTCAAGCCAATGCAGTCAATTGGGCAACGGTTAAATTTTGGAAAAATATGGGACTAACACGTGTGATTTTATCACGCGAATTATCAATTGATGAAATTGAAGAAATTAAAAATCATGTTCCCGATATGGAAATTGAGGTGTTTGTACATGGTGCACTATGTATGGCATATTCCGGTCGTTGCCTACTTTCTGGCTATATGAACAAACGTGATGCCAATCAAGGTGCATGTACCAATGCCTGCCGCTGGCAATATAAAATTCATCCAGCACATGAAAATGAAACTGGTGATGTTATTGCCACTGAATTTATAGAGGAAACATCATGCTGCCAAAAACAGGATCATGATCAACAACATGCTATAGCACAACATCAATTTAAAGAGCCAGTATTACTTCAGCGTGATGACGAGGATATGTTTGCTGCCGAAGAAGATCAGCACGGCACCTATTTTATGAACTCAAAAGATCTCCGTGCCGTACAACATGTAGATCGTTTAATTAAAATTGGCATACATTCACTCAAAATCGAAGGACGTACCAAGTCTTATTTTTATTGTGCACGTACTGCACAAATTTATCGTAAAGCTATTGATGATGCTCAGCATGGTAAAGCATTTGATCCAGCATTGATGACACAACTAGAGGGTCTAGCCAATCGTGGTTATACCGAAGGTTTTTTACGTCGTCATGTACACAGTGAATATCAAAACTATCAAACAGGCTCTTCGCGTTTTGATCATCAACAATTTTGTGGTGAAGTTTTACAACGTCACGGTGACTATATGAGAATCGATGTCAAGAATCGTTTTGTGGTCGGTGACTCATTAGAATTGATGACAACTTCAGGCAATATCACCTTTAACTTAACCGAAATTAAAAACCAAAAGGGACAAGCAATAACAGAAGCCAAAGGCTCTGGACATATCGTTGATATTCCAATACCTGCAGATGTCAATATGCGTTATGCCTTATTAATTCGTAATTTACCCACATCATCTACAGATATTACGGCAGCAGCACTGGCCTATCAAGCCACTTAAATAAGGAGCATGTCATGGCTTTACTGATTACAGATCAATGTATTAATTGTGATATGTGCTTACCTGAATGCCCAAATGATGCCATTTATGAAGGTGAAAAAATTTATCAAATTGATATTGAGCGCTGTACGGAATGTGTTGGTTTTTATGATCATCAAACCTGTGTTTCCGTATGTCCGATTGATTGTATTATTACGCATCCTTGTCATAAGGAAAATCAACAACAACTTATCGAAAAATTTCATCGTTTAAATCTGTTTCAGCAATCATGCTGAGAAAGCAAATAAAAAATTAATAGTAAATAGGACATGTTGATAAGGGGGCATGTCAAGCATACCCCCTGATGATTTATGTTTAAGCTTGTCGTATATTATCTGATAGATTCAATCGATTTTTATTGCTTACTGTAAAATCAGATCATGGTCTATATACAGCTCACTGAATACTTTTATCCATCATTTTATAGCTCAATCATGAGACTAAACCATGTGACTAAATCATACCAACGATATGATTGACCATTAAGTCGTATCATCAATGACTATTTGGGATCCTCTATGTTTTTTTCATCCTCAATGGTTAAGTGATGGGTTGGACGTGCTCGTGGATGAATAAAAAAGTGTCCCTCGGGTGCATTGTGCATTTTAATATGTGTTAAAGATGCATTGGTGGTTTTACCTTGTTTATTGTGTAACGCATAAATAATAAAAGGCAGTAAAAAAATGATCATAAAACAGACCACCAACAAGGTTACATAAATGTCATCCTGTGCTGTACTCGCCAATGAACTTGGTGGAAAAAAAGACACAATAAATGCAATGATTGAAATGATCAAACCCGATACTGCGACCATAATTTTAAAGGTCTTACCGCCAGGAATATTAAAGACACGTTTTTTTTCAGGTTGTTTACGAATCAAATGAATATAGCCTAAAAACAACATAAAATAGCTACATAAATAAATAACAACCGTCAATGCCAGTGCGATCAGGAAAGACATATTCCCTCCACCGCCTGTATTTGTCAATACGACAATACCAATAGTGGTAATCAATAATTGAGATATCACCAATGTAACGGGTACGCCATTTTTATTGACCTTGGCAAAGCTTTGCGGCAAGATTCCTTTTTGTGCAGCAACATACATCCCTCGAGATGGACCAACAATCCAGGCCGCAATTTCTGCCAATACACCCAGTAACAGTAATGCAGCAATAATACGCACAGCCCAATCCAATGTAGGATTAAAGTGAATAATCAACTGATGAAAAGTTTCAACTACTCCTGCGGATAGATTAATTTCATTTTGTGGAATGACGGCTGCAACAGATAGTCCTCCTATTGAGCTAAGACAAATAGCCACAATCATCAGTAGTAACATCGCCAAAGGATAATCTTTACCAGGGTTTTTCATTTCATTGACATGTGTTGCTGATGCTTCAACGCCCATATAACTTAAAATAAAAGCGACAAAAACAACCAATGTGCCAATTTGGGTAAAATCAGGAAAAAAAGTCGCACTACTTATTTCAATCGCCAGTGGTGCACCACTCACCAAATAACTAATCGCTAAAACAACCAAAATAACAGCGGGTAGTAAAATACCTGCAAAAAAACCAATCTTGGCAATTAAAGCCGTATATTTAGTTCCTGCAAATTGTGTTAATGCCAAAACCCATAGAATCGCTAAGGCTGCAACCGTTTTAACAATAGGATCGGTATTTAACTCTGGCCAATTGAGAATATAGGATAAAGCACCTAACACAAAATATAACATCGGAATAAAGCCCACAGCAATTTGCAAGTAACCAAAAGAAATTGCTGCAAATCCCCATCGCTCTCCTAATGTATTTGATACCCAAGCAAAAATTCCACCTTCTTCCCAACCTTCAACTGTCGCCATTTCTGCAGCACATAAGGCCACTGGAATAAACCACAGAATACCACCCAATAATAAGAAAAAGACTAGACTAAAACCTGAGGTTGCAAAGGTAGGATATTCATAAACAGCCATGACCATTGAGGCAGTAATGGCAAAAAAACCGAGTAATGTAAGCTGTTTGGGCGCTGGACTTTTTATTGTACTTTCCATACATATTCTTCCAATACGTTCAGTGAAAATAAATAAATCTCTAATATTATTAAAAAAATTAAACAGCTACACTTTGATTTAGATCACTCAATATGATTTAAAAATAATCAATAATAATGAGATTTAAGAATAATAGTCGTAAGGTTAAAATATATTTTAACCTTACTTAGATCGTGATTTTATGTATGCTTAAAAGAACCTGATTCTTTTTCAGTCAATGGTTCACTTACAGGATGTTTATCAAAATAATCTAAAGTGCGCTTAAAATCAGCAATTAATAATGATGCTAAATCCAAACTCACACCATGACGGACTAAAATACGTTGTATAACTAAATCTTCACGGTTTGCTGGCATAGAATAAGCCGGAACCTGCCAACCACGACTACGTAGTCGATCTGCGATATCATATAAACTATAATTGACATTCACATTTTGTTTTAACTTCCATGCGACTGCTGGAATTCCTGTTTGACGATCACCATCAAAAATCATCTCAAAAGGACCAAGTTTGGCAATTTCCGCGGCAAGATATTCTGCTGTTGTGTAGCATGCATTATGAATTTTTGCATAACCTTCACGTCCAAGACGTAAGAAATTATAATACTGTGCAATAATCTGTCCACCTGGGCGTGAAAAGTTTAATGCAAATGTAGGCATATCCCCTCCCAGATAATTTACATTAAAAATTAATTCTTCAGGAAGATCTTGGGCCTCTCTCCAAACCACCCAACCGGCACCTAAAGGGGCTAAACCAAATTTATGGCCAGATGAGTTGATCGATTTTACACGCGGTAAACGAAAATCCCATTCAATATCAGGTGCACAAAACGGTGCTAAAAACCCACCACTGGCACCATCAACATGAATCGGGATATCAAGACCTGTATCCTTTTCCAATTGATCTAAAGCATCATGCACTGCTTTTACCGGTTCATATTGACAGGTAAATGTTACCCCTAGAGTCGGTACAACGCCAATCGTATTTTCATCAACACGTTTAAGAACTTCTTCAGGGCTCATCATTAAACGATCGCCCTCTAAAGGAATTTCCCTTAACTCCACATCAAAATAACGGGCAAATTTATGCCAACAAATTTGTACTGGACCACAAATTAGATTAGGTTTATCGGTTGATTTTCCTTGTTGCAAACGCTTTTTACGCCATCTCCATTTCAGTGCCAGACCACCCAACATGGCAGCCTCTGAAGAACCAATCGTCGAACAGCCTAATGTATTTAGCGGATCGGGAGAATTCCATAAATCTGCCAACATATGTACACAACGATTTTCAATTTCTGCAGTTTGTGGATATTCATCTTTATCAATCATATTTTTATCAATTGATAAATCCATAAGTTGACGAATTTCATCATCTACCCAAGTTTGACAAAATGTGGCTAAATTTTGTCTAGAATTACCATCTAGCATTAATTCATCACGAATTGCACTAAAGACATTTCTTGGATTAGCTTCTTTTGTTGGAAATTTAGTTTTTGCTAATGTGTGACTTAAATCGGATGAACTATAAATATCATCCAATATACTATAATCTGAATTTAATGTTGTTTTACTCACAATATCTCCTTATTACACCATAAGAATCAACAAAGAATTTTATTAATTTATCGTTGGGTTATTTTATGAACTGTTGTTAACGCTAATTTTTATACAAATATCACTTAATATATATTCAATAAAATAGAAAATAGCTAGGCACAATACCAAAACACCTACAAAAACAAGCTATACTATTATTGTAAAATGATAAATATCCGTCATTTGCGCAAACAGAAACTGAGTTATACCGATAATAAGCAGCATGTCATTGCATTAACTCTCTGGTTATTTGTCGCAATCGATCCCCCATAAAAAAAGGAGCGATGTGTTAGCAAACAACGCTCCTTTAAAAAAGAAATTAATATTATATCAATGACACTATATTGGCCTGTACTACTGTCCAGAACGAATCATATAATCAAAAGCAGATAATGACGCCTTAGCACCTTCACCAGAAGCAATAATAATCTGCTTATATGGAACAGTGGTGCAGTCACCTGCTGCAAATACACCTTTTACATTGGTTTCATTGCGTTCATTAATTATGATTTCGCCGCGATTGGAAAGTGCAACCTCACTGCCTTTCAGAAAATCTGTATTTGGCAATAAACCAATTTGTACAAAGATCCCAGCAAGTTGTAATGTTTTGATTTCATTGGTAGCACGGTCTTGATATTTTAAAGCAGTGACTTGACTGCCATCACCGACCACCTCTGTTGATAAGGCATTTTTAATGACGGTTGTATTGCTTAAACTGTTTAACTTATCTTGTAAAATTTGATCTGCACGTAATTTGGTATCAAATTCAATCAATGTCACATGTTCTACAATCCCCGCAAGATCAATCGCTGCTTCAACTCCAGAGTTACCACCACCAATTACTGCAACACGTTTACCTTTAAATAACGGTCCATCACAATGCGGGCAGTATGCAACACCACGAGTACGGTATTCCGCCTCACCAGGAACATTCATTTCTCTCCAGCGTGCACCGGTAGATAAAATTACTGTTTTTGATTTTAGTTGTGCGCCACTGTCTAACTGGATTTCAACCAAACCATCGGCTGTCTGATCAGCACCTTTTAGCTGTGTAACACGTTGTAAATTAATGATATCAACACCATATTCACGAACATGTGCTTCCATTTCAGCAGCAAATTTAGGCCCTTGTGTTTTTTGTATTGAGGTAAAGTTTTCAATATCCATGGTATCCATCACTTGACCTCCCATACGTTCAGCGACAATACCAGTACGAATCCCTTTACGTGCTGCATAAATTGCAGCGGTATTTCCAGCAGGTCCACCACCAATCACTAAGACATCAAAGGCATCTTTGGCATTAATTTTAGCCGCCTCTTTTGCTGCCGAATTTTGATCAAGTTTGGCAACAATTTCTTCCAGTGTCATACGACCCTGACCGATATGTTGATTATTTTGGAACACCATCGGTACGGCCATGATTTTACGTGCTTCAACTTCATCTTGGAAAAATGCACCATCAATCATGGTTGCCGTCGTGTGTGGATTATAAATCGCAATTAAATTCAGTGCCTGAACCACATCGGGACAGTTATGACAGCTAAGTGAGACAAATACTTCAAAATCTGCAGTTAAGTTTAAATTTTTAATACTATTCAGCATCTCATCAGAAACCTTTGGTGCATAACCAGAAGTTTGTAATAAGGCTAAAATTAAGGAAGTGAATTCATGCCCCATCGGCAAACCAGCAAAAAATACACGTGGTTGCTGACCTGCTTTGGCAATACCAAAGCTTGGTACACGCGCATTATCACCATCAAAACGAGCACTAACTTGATCTGATAATGCTGCAATTTCAGTCACTAATTCTTTAATTTTATCTGACTTTTCGGAGTCATTTAAAGTTGCAACCAACTCAATTGGCCCTTCTAGACGTTCAAGTAGTACTTTTAATTGCTGTGTTGTATTTTGATCTAACATGGCTAACATCTCCAAAGGCGTCATTATGTAGTGAATAGGGATATCATAATATAAACCCAATAATTGTGAAAACAGTTTATATTTATCAATTTGATCGTTTTTATAAATTAAGAAAAATAGCTTAATCCTGTTTAAAAACCTGCCATGCCAAATTACATCTACATTCACATATCGCTATAGTAAAGAGATCTTATGCTCAATCCTCATCACTCTTTGCTTTAAATTTCGTGCCAGCAAAAACAATATTAGCGTTAACACAGCACTACTGATCATGATGATCCAGATTAAAATTTTTAGCCATTGACTGAGTTGTATCGCTTGACTCGCTTGTTGATCAACAGAATGTGCCAGTGCAGTTAAAGGCCGGCCATATAATTGATATTGCATTGTCCATAATTGAGCGGGTTGAAAACCATATTCAATAAATTTAGCATCATTTTTTTCAGCCTTTACTAAAGTTAATACATAAGGAATCGCACTATTTTTATCAGCAGGTTGATGTAATAAGGCCGTTTGAGCCAATAAATAAGCTTGTATGGTTGTATTTAAATCTGAATTGGATAAAAACTGTGCCATTTCACTTTGCTCAATACGCTGATCATAACGAATCATATTTTGATAGGTATCGTTTTTCTGACGGTTATTGTGGTCTTGTAATAGCGTTAAACCAGACCAAACCACAATAAATGCAATTAGCCAACCTACTGTTTTTAATACAAAAGATTTAAAACGATGTGCAAAAAAATTAAATCGTTTAAAAAAACGAATCAAAAAGAATGCCGCCAAGAAAGCGGTAAATAGTTTAAAAATAAACCAACCAAACCAGCGTAATAAAGTCATAAAATAATCAGGTGTCTGATTTAATCCATTTAATACAGTCGCTGCACTGAGAGGAACATGTAACTGTTTTACTTCCGTCGTTAATCCAAAAAAACCGTATATTAAGTCTTGCTGTAGATATAATCCCATCACACTGACAATAAAAAGTGTTAGGGTACAGATGGCTAAAATATCCAGTTGGCGTGAACGCTTTTTAATTTGTGCAATACCCGTTTGAATTGCCACAGGATCTACTGCATATTGCTCTAATGACAATATCATCTCCTCAATGTACTTCAACTGGATGATGTTACTTGTGACTCAATCACAAGCTGATTTAAATTCTGTTGCAGTTGTTTTAAACGTTCAGTTGCCTCAAGACGTTTTTGTACCCCTTCTTTCTGAATTTTAATGACATCATTCACCGTATTAATTAAAGTATTTTGTACGTGCTCCAAAGTTGCCACATCAATGACTGAACGTTGATTTGCACGTGCTGTATCAATTGAATTTTGATGTAATAAATCAGCGTTACGACGTAAAATATCATTGGTTGCTTCGTCAATATGATTGGCTAATTCCACACTGTTTTTTTGCTCCGTTAATGAGATCGCCAAACTGATCTGATTTTTCCATGCGGGTATGGTAATATTTTTAATAGCGTAAAATTTATCAATCAACATGATATTATTTGACTGAATAATACGAATCATAGGCAACGATTGCATTGCAGATTGCTGTAAAATTTGAAAATCACTCAGACGTTTTTCTAAGGTATTCGCAAGATGATTGAGATCATAAATTTTTTGTACAATCGTTTGACTTTGTTCTAAATCACTTAATTTTTTCAAATGATTCTGTAGTTCATATTGCTTAATTTTGCCTGCAGCAATATAGATCCCGAGCTGCTTATATTGCTGCTCTACAGCAGAAAACATTTTTTCCAAAGTATCAACACGTGACTTCAGGCCCGCTTGAGATGCTTCTACTTCTTGAATCAATAAATCAAGCTGCTGTTTTGTGGTACTAAATTCCATAGCAAAATTTTGCTTAGCACCCTTCATTTTATTAATTAATTTACCTAAAAATCCAGAACTTTTAGTTGGATTTAAGAGATTAGAACTATTCAGTTGCTGTGCCACTTGAACGACTTCAGTCAGTTTCTGACCTGTGCTTTCTAACTCTTTATTTTGTACTAAATTCAATAATTCATCAGTATAGTCTGATGTTTGTTTTGCAATATTTTTACCATACTCTGCAATACCTTGATAACTTAATTGCTGTAAATCTTGTTGTACTGCCAAAACCTGCTCAAAATCAGTTGTTTCTAAGCCGATTTCTGCCAAATCAAGTTGCTCAAATTTTTCCTTGCTTTGCTCTGCCGATAACATTGTTGCCATCAGATCATAGTGTTCAGAATTTGTCATAACCTACCTTTATCATTGAGGTGTGATTTTATCTAAAGCTGTTTTTAACATCTTCATCAAATGAGATCGACTACGATCTAATTGGGTAAAATCAGCATGTGATTGATCTTGATTACGCTGTTTAACATAATACTGCCAAGCTGGTATCAAGACATTTTCTGCCTCTTGAAAACGATCTAATAATGTCAAGGCAGTCTGTTGTGATAATTGTATTTGTGTAATGGCAATATCATTATGCGCTTGTAAAGTACGTAAGTTTAGAATCTTTTTAGCCAAACGTTCAGTAAAATGATCCAGTGGATGAACATGCTTCATAAAACTCGGATATTCATCTAAGAATTGCTCTGCGGCAATAATATAATGGGCCATTTCTTGACGATATAAATCAATATTGGCTAATTTTGCTTGAGATTGATGAATTTCGTATTGTAACTGCTGACTCATTTCACTCGCACGTCGCAATAAGTCATCCAATTTTTGATAATATGCAATTTGATTAGCGCCATATTCAATATCTAAACCTAGCCACTTTTGCACACGATTAAATTTTTTCTGCTTTACATCGCGCTTAGAAATAGATAAAGCAGAAATCAATTGCACAATCGTTTGACTAAATTGCTGAATAAGTTGACTATCAATACCATCCAGCAATAAAGATTGTGCTTGAACCACATGATCAGCATAATGATTAAGTTGAGAATGCTGAGCTAATAATGGCACTAAATCATCACGTTTAATCGTCAAAAGTTGACTATCATCGACAGCAATTTCCTGTATAGGTGTCAAAATAGTCATCTGTGACATGATGAAAAAACCTTCTATATCGCTTTCATATTGTAAATATATCAGGGTTTATGACAGGTTTTACAAGAGTTCGATGATGATTTCTTTAATATGATGTCGAATACCATCCTATTGATCAGGGCTGATTGACATTTCATTAATGACAACGATCATCAATCGCCCCTATTGATAGGATATAACGACTTGTCGAATACCAATATATTCAACCGTACTGAATATTTTTCAATACAGACTTACAAATAATCCCCTTCTCGTTCAGGTTGAAAAAGTACTTTTTCAATATGTACTTTCATCATTTGTCCATCAGGTTGTGGCCACTCAATCGTTTGTCCTTCAGCCAGTCCTAAAATAGCAGCACCAATCGGTGCAATGACATTAACCTGACCAGGTTCACCTTTAAAATCATGTGGATAAACTAATACTATTTCTGTTGCTTGCTGTGATGGTGCAATAGTTAAACGTACACGCGCATTCATACTAATCACATTGGCAGGTAAATCTTGTGGTTTTACCACTTCTGCACGTGCTAATTCATCTTCAAGTTGAAGCATCGTCGGTGTCATTTCATGTTGATGTTCCAGCATGGATTCCAAACGATTCAAATCTTGCTCAGAAATAATAATATTAGGCTTATTGGTCATAAAATACTGTCCTTCATTAAAGTCATAATGTTGTAATTTTTTAAATATCGGTTAAGTGGCTTTATACGCTATAAATGTACATGAATATTTGAAATTCTTACAGTAATAAAAAAGCCTCCTTAAGGAGGCTTTTCTTAAGGGATGACCTTATTGTGCATAAACTGGGAATTTAGCACAAACAGCTTCAACTTTTGCTTTTACTGTATTAATCACAGCTTCATCACCTTTTGCATCCAGGATATCAGCAATCCAGTTTGCTAAGTCACGTACTTCAACTTCACCAAAACCACGTGTTGTTACTGCTGGTGTACCAATACGGATACCAGAAGTGACAAATGGGGAACGAGGATCATTTGGTACTGAGTTTTTATTTACTGTAATGTGTGCAGCACCCAACCATGCATCTGCATCTTTACCAGTAATATCTTGTTTAATCAAAGATAATAAGAATAAGTGATTTTTCGTTCCACCAGAAACAACATCGTAACCACGTTCAATCAATACTTCAGCCATCGCTTGAGCATTTTTAACAACTTGTTGTTGATAGCTCTTGTATTCAGGTGCCATTGCTTCTTTAAAACAAATCGCTTTAGCTGCGACAGCATGCACTAAAGGACCACCTTGATTACCTGGGAAAACCGCAGATTGAAGTTTTTTCTCAATTTCTTCATTGGCTTTTGCAAGAATCAAACCAGAACGAGGTCCACGTAGTGTTTTATGTGTTGTCGTTGTTGTCACATCAGCAATTTGTACAGGGCTAGGATAAACACCAGCCGCAACCAGACCTGCAACATGCGCCATATCAACAAATAGATATGCACCAACTTTATCTGCAATTTCGCGGAAACGCTGCCAGTCAACAACCTGACTATAAGCAGAGAAACCAGCAACGATCATACGTGGTTTGTGCTCTAATGCCAAACGTTCCACTTCTTCATAATCGATTTCACCCGTTTCTGGGTTTAATCCATATTGAACAGCATTATAGGTTTTGCCAGAGAAACTGACTTTCGCACCATGTGTTAAATGACCACCATGTGCCAAGCTCATACCTAAAACAGTATCACCTGGATTAAGTAACGCCAAGTAAACAGCTGAGTTCGCTTGAGATCCAGCATGTGGCTGTACGTTAGCATAATCGGCACCAAAGAGTTCTTTAGCACGGTCAATTGCAAGCTGTTCAATAACGTCTACATATTCACAACCACCATAATAGCGTTTGCCTGGGTAGCCTTCAGCATATTTGTTAGTGAGTTTTGAACCTTGAGCTTCCATTACTGCTGGAGAGCAATAGTTTTCAGAAGCAATCAACTCAATATGAGCTTCTTGACGAGCATCTTCTTGAGAAATTGCTTGAGCTAATTCCGGATCAAATTCAGCAATAGAGATATTGGCAAACATTAGCGAGGTCCTATTAATTTAGGGCTTTTAAGCCGTGCTAAGATTGATGCGGATTGTAACATGAAGTTATCAGGTTTTGAGCGCGAACTTTACTCAGTTTTAAATAAAAAATATCGAAGTCATCCATAATCGGCATATTTTAAGTTTTACTTGATCAATTTAACTCTCTTTCACATACTGTGATCGCTTCAAATGAAGCCAATACATACAAAAACAACCTCATAACAGCCATGTAATATCCCGATTTCAAACCACCAGTAAACATAGATCAATATCCATCAAAGCCAATACAGGTGATCAAGAAAAATACTTCTATAGGATACGAGCTATATCACGCTTATAAGCTGCTCAAAAATATGATAAAATAATGGATGCATGCAATAACATAAAATTCTAATATAATAAGGTTGATATTGAATTTTTCACTTATGGAATAGGCTATGCGCGCCATTATTTTAGATACTGAAACCCATACCTTAAACGGTCAACCTATCGAAATTGCTTACGCACCTATTCAAATTCACGATACTAAAATTAGTTTAGATAAGTCTCAATTATTTGATCAGCTTTATTGTGCAGATGAGCCTATTTCCTTTGCAGCAATGGCCGTTCATCATATATTAGAGTCTGACTTAGAACATCAACCTCACTACAGTACATTTCGTTTACCTCAGGATACACAATATATTATTGGTCATAATATTGATTATGATCTTCGTGCAATTGAAAAGTGTGGTGTAGATACTTCTCATATCAAAGCGATTTGTACGCTGGCATTAGCCCGTAAAGTCTGGCCGAATGCAGAAGCACATAATATTTCTGCCTTGATCTATATGATTACAAAAGGAAGTGAAAAAGCACGTGAAATGATTAGAAAAGCCCATCGTGCAGATATGGATATTATTTTAACTGCTAATATTTTGATGCATATTGTACATCAATTACAAATTAATAGTATTGAAGCATTATTTGCCGCTTCTGAAGATGCGCGTATCCCACGTAGCCTGAATTTTGGTAAACATAAAGGTACTGCAATTTCTGAACTACCTCTCGATTATATCCAATGGTTATTACGTCAAGATGATCTTGATCCTTATTTACGTAAAGCCTTAGAAAGTCGTCATATATAATTTATCCTGCCATCATTGATCGATGTGTTTTACCAAATACATCGATTTGCTTATGCCTTCCCTATAATGGATCATATTTAGAATATTAAACAATCAGACTATCGAAAAAAAAACTTACTTAATATTAATAATGTATTATTTTTCAAATAGATAAATACTATTTATTTCTATGATCATCATATTACAACTTACTGTGCGACTTTAGCGACATAGATCTAACGCATCATACAGCCTAATATTAATAGTCTTTGTAAATATGCATGCTATGAATCTTTATCTAGAATTTAATCCATTTGACCATCCAACGCAGCTGAGCAAAGTGGGTCACTGGGTCATTACATTTCATCACTTTAATATAGCATCGAATACACAACTGGCGATTAGCTATGTCCTTCCTCGTCAAGCCGATCAAGATATACAAATTCGTCGTTTAATCATTGAAAGTACACAGCAAGAAATACGTTGGAAAATCATTCAAATTGATGCATTTAATGGAAAACTAAATCAAGAAGTACAACTCGATATTACCAGTCCACTCACTCGACCACTGATTCAAGGTATTTTACAGGATTTTCAAAAATATGATGTTAATATTGAAATTATTGCTAGTGAATAAAGCTATATATGGTCAATATAGTCCGATACTCTCCTGATACATAAGATGTCAGCATAATGATCAACTACCATATAGCATTAAATATTAGAATTTAGTTATCTAAACGCTTACATTTTAAAAATAAAAAATTTAATATAGCATCCTATAGCAATTGATTAGCCATTGTAGTAAGACTATGATTTCAAAATATATTTTAAGCGACTTATTTCGTTACTGTGGCAACACCAAGTTGAGTTCATTCATTAAAAATTATTTATTTAATCGCGGTTTTAATTTTAGTGTTTGGTTACGTCTGGCAAGTTCAAAAGGTTTTTTAGCTAAACTCGCTTATCCTATTTTCTATTATAAAAAGAAAAAATACGGCATTGATATCCATTGTACAACAAAAATTGGCTATGGCCTTTATATTGGTCATGGTGGTCCATTAGTCGTGAATCCCACCACGATTATTGGTAATAATGTAAATTTATCACAGTATACGACGATTGGTGCCAATGGTGGCCGGCAAGCTGCTGTGATTGGAGATAATGTCTATATTGGTCCTAATGTCTGTATTATCGATCATGTCTTGATTGGCAATAACGCCACTATTGGAGCAGGCAGTGTAGTGACCAAGGATATTCCCGACAATGCAACGGCTGTTGGTAATTATGCAAAAGTCATTCATTACAATCAGAGTGGTCAATCTGTTAATCGGCGTTGGAATATGAGTCAATAAGTCAGCCAAATGACCCTATCATCGTCAAAGTAAGCCAAGATCCATCTTTATACTTCTTATGATATCTGGCCTAATCTGTTAGGCCTATGTGCTGTTTTATGTAGAATTGACAATAAAACCAGTATTGCCGCATAGAAAACTACAAAAAATCATTGAATAATCCATTTATTACAACCAGTTTAATTCAATTAAATTATTAAAAATAATAAATATCAATTTTATCAATCGGTTAAAAACAGACTATTTTAATCAGAATTAACCTTTAAAAAACAACATATTATTTGCATAATTTCCTCAATTGAGTATGATGAATACAACAACAAAAATAATCTAGGAATAATATAGCGTGGAAACAAGAGGGTAAAAATAGAAAATAATATAAATATAATAACAATAAATCACCTACAAGAAACTATCAGCGTCTTGTAGGTTTTTTTATGAGTAAATGATCAGTCATGTTAAATAAAATAGCATCATTGAATTTTTATTTTTCTTTTTAAATGCAACTGAATTGGCTGATATCATTTCTTATTTTAGAATAGCCTATTTTAAAATATTCCCAGCAGGAAAATAAGCATGTCATGGATTCAAGAATTTTTAAATGACTTACCCATGAGCTCAACATTTATATTTTGGGGAACATTTATTTTATTAAGTAGTGCGGCATATTGTGGAAAGTATGCACTTAGAAATCATCGTACCACTTTTAATGATGATCAAGCCAAAATTGTCCTCGGCGCTATTCTATCTTTATTAGGTTTATTAATTGGTTTTGTCTTGTCTATTTCCATTGGCGGCTATAATGAACGACAAAAAACAGAAGAAAATGAAATGGTCGTCATTGGTACAGCACTACAACGTACTCAGCTATTAGATATTGCTCAACAACAACAAGCTAAAATCTTATTACATCAATACTTAGATGCAAGAATTGCATTCTTCCAGTCAGAAACTCAGCTTGATAACAAGAATTGGCGCCTCATTTCAGCAGAAAAACAAAATCAACTGTGGGCAATTGCCGTTACTGAAGCCAATAAAGCACCTAACCCTGTGACAGCATCAGTGCTCAGCGCTTATAATGATTTATATATTTCTCAAGAAAAAACAACTGTCAGCTGGCGTTATCAAATTCCAAATATTGTATGGGCATTACTTATTTTCTTTGCCATATTTTCTAATTTTTTTATTGGTTATAATGCGCGCAAAGAACAAGGGATGAATCTTTTAATGTTAGTACTTCCCTTTTTAACGACCTTAGCACTCTTTATTATTGCCGAAATTGATATACCTGGCAAAGGTGTTATTCATGTGACACCTGATGATTTATTATCATTAAAAGAAATATGGAATAGCCAAATCGAAAATAAATCATTATAAATATCGATCATCATAGCCTATCATCAACTCATATTGGTGAGTTGATGAATGGAGTAATCCTAAAATCAATACACTTAAACAGTTTTACTGAATAAAAATATCAATTAAAATAATATCCAGCAACAACTTAGCCAATAAACAATCCAAGTATATGTTAAAGAAAATGGCCATAAGTAAAATTATAGATCTAATTTCAATATAAAAATCAATGGTTAATCAATTATTATATTTAATTTTTTCTTTAAAATTAAAACCCTATAACAGCATATCTGTTTAAAATATATAGCATTATAATATTTTTTCATATAAGTAATTGATTAGGGTGTGTCCTCATTTAGATTTACACCAAATGAACATGCAGGCGATATAAATCATAGACTGATAATTACGTGCGAGTTTATCAAATCGAGTTGCTATTGCACGGAAGTGTTTTAATCTTGCAAAGGCATTCTCAACTAAATGTCTTAAGCAATATAAGTACTTATCAAAATCAAGATTGAATTTCTTACTATTTGATCTTAATGGAATAATAGGTATCATTTTTCGATTTCTAGCAGACTTCCTGATATATTCAGAATCATATCCCTTGTCCGCGATTAGATAATCTGCTGTTTCAATTAGATCTATTAGGTGTTCTGCAACTTGGCTGTCATGGACATCACCCCCAGTGATTTTAAAATCAATCGGTAATCCATTCGCGTCGGTTGCAAGATGAATCTTTGTTGTGAGTCCTCCACGAGATTGTCCAATTGCACGCTCGAAGCCATGCCGAGCTCCACTTGCATGCTGATGCGCGCGTATGTAGCTTCCATCAATGAATACCCATTCTTGGTCCAAGCTGCCTCGTAGTTTGAAAAAAATTTATCCCATAAGCCTTTCATAGCCCAGCGATTAAAACGGTTATAAGCAGTTTTCCAAGGGCAAAACTCTTGAGGAATATCACGCCATGTCGCACCTGTGCGTAGTTTCCATAAAATAGCTTCCATAATATTTCTACTGTTCTTTGAGCTATAGCAACCATGAAATTTCATTGTTACTTGAATCTGTTGCCAAATATCATCTGTGAGAAGAGTACGTGCCATTGAAAAATATTGAAATGGAGATAAAGTAGAGCCTAATTCTAGGCGTTTAAATATTATTCTTCAAATGAGGACACGCCCTAAATAAAATTAATTTTTTTCAAAAAAAATACAGTAGTTACACATTCTATTTACTCAACATGAATATATTAAATACAATTAAATTATATTTAATATTTATTATTTGCGACATAAAAACAATGTAAAACAAAAATATATTTCAGCGAAATATGCTGTAGATGCTTACCCATCTACAGCTTTTCTTTTATAAAATCAGACTAAAATATCGATAATAGAGTCATTCAATATAAAGTATTTGATTTTTGTCATATGAGATCTATTTGATACATTATTTTTATTCAATTCCATACTGTAAATCTCAAGCTTCACTTAATGGTGATACAACTGAGCAAGGCTTTTAAACCACCAACCCCATACATTTACTATTTTTATTTGATTCACTTTATGATTAGATTTTTAGTTTAAGATCAAATTTGTAGTATTTTTGGCCTTCAAGTGCAATAGACACTTAGCAGAAACGCGCTAAGATCTCGAATTATATTAAGGATCAATAGCTACCTATATTTTAGTTTACATAAAAAAAGCCTAATCAGTGATGATTAGGCTATAAACTTTGAATTTAAAAAATTCTATGGTAGCGGGAGCTGGATTTGAACCAACGACCTTCGGGTTATGAGCCCGACGAGCTACCAGACTGCTCCATCCCGCATCAATGGATTAACTTTATACGCCTAAATAAAAAAGAAATCAAACTTTATTTTAAATATTAACTTAACTCTCTCATCATACATATAATTTTAACAAAAACACATTTTAAATCATATCACCATATCTATCCTCATTTTGACATCTCCCCGCTACTATTTCCCTTAAATCTAACCTTATATAGGTATTTTTGTATTTGATAATTTTTACATGATAGGTTCGATGCCCGCCAAGGGAATCTAAATAGAAATTACCCGCCAATCGCTCAAATCAATGCAAGTCATTTGCATATAGACGCTGTAACGAAATAGTCTTTTAAATGCTGTCGAGTAACTTGATACGTTTTTAAATGTGGACAAATATTTAAACGCCCATACAAATTAAAAATTATTTCTAATTACTTTTTCAACTTCATATTTAGTTGCCGTATCAAGAAATCGAATGGTTAACAATCCTGCTTCTTTAAGTATCTTATCTCTATAGGCATCAGACTGTTTTACTTTTAGATCATTATGACTTCTATCATCAATTTCAATGACTGCAAGCGCTTTAAAATTAGAATCACATATAGTGAAATCACAGTATTTCCTGTTAAATGTATTGCGAATAGCAATGTCTTTTGAGGTTATAATTGCATTAAAACTTACCTGTGGACACAAGTGATATTTTGAAGGAAGGATAGTTCGTATCATATAAAAATATTTAATCTCTGTTTTCGTTAACAAAGATCTGGGTTGAATTTTTTTACTCGGCTTAAAAATAGATTCTTTTTTAAATGAAATAACAAACAAGATAACAAGTGCAGTCATTCCAATACAAAAAGGAATAATATTAAATTCAACGGTAGTGCCAAACAACATAGAAGTAAAATAACAATAATCAATCTATCTTATTATATTACTTCTATTTATAAAAAATAATCTAAATCATAAAAACCTAACCTATTTATTCATCCACTCAACTTTGACAACTGAACTACCACCACTACCACCACTCTGCTAGACAAATATCGGCAGTCCCCTGTTCTTTAATAAAGCGTAAAACCATAACCAAATCTTTTGGCCTTACTTCATCAATTGGTCTTTCGCCAATGCATGAAAATATATATTCGCCTAAAGCTTTTAATGCTTTTTGTGCCATCAATGCTATCCATCGATTGTTTTACTGTATGCACAGTGTCAATCTGTAGCAATAACATCAAAAGTAAAAGTATTTTCTTTTTTTATCACATTGAGCGTAAAACCTCGTCTTTTAAGACGGGAATATAAGCGAGTGGCGTTAAGCCATACGACACACTATGACGCATAGCCTCGACTTACAACGCTATGCGTATTTTTTTTGTACTATAATTAAGCTATGAAAACTATTAAAATCCGCATAAAAGACAAACACGTTAAGGCGCTTAATCAATGAGCGTCAGAGGTTAATTTTGTCTGGAATTATGTAAATGATTTGAGTTTTAAGCATTTAAAAAGAAAAGGTGAGTTTCTTTCTGCATACGATATTGCTAAGTACGCAAAAGGCACATCAAAAGAATGCAATCTTCATAGTCAAACAGTTCAAGCTGTTACAGAAGAATGAGTTATACGCCGTAAACAATTTAAAAAAGCTAAGTTGATAGAACTGATGTATCTCCTCATCTATATCGTTGTTTCTTGCCACTGGATCCTGATTTCTTTAGGTATGTTTTGCTATAAAGTTTAGCTAAGATACTTATAATAAAGGATTTTTAACTATATTTTTTTGTATTTGGCTATAAAGTTGGTGCGCTTGGCGGGGATCGAACCCACGGCCTCAGGCTTCGGAAACCTGCACTCTATCCAACTGAGCTACAAGCGCGCGATGGACATAATAACAAAAAAATTCAGAAGGTAAAGCAACTAATCACACTCTTGCTCATTACTGCCTATACTTTAAGCATCATTCTAATCTTGCAACAGAGTTTATCAAGTAAATGACTTGGTTTAAATCTAAAGATCGCTCACAATACTATACAAGATTAATCAAGTGAGAATTTCATGGCTGATGCATTGACGTTAAGAGATTTATCCAAAACCTATAGAAATGGTTTTCAAGCATTAAAAGGAATTAATTTGAATGTTCCTGAAGGTGAGTTTTATGCGCTCTTAGGACCTAACGGTGCTGGAAAATCGACAACGATTAGTATTATCAGCTCATTAACAAAAAAAACATCCGGTAGTGTTGAAATTTTTCAGCATGACTTAGATCGCGCACCTTCTTTAGCAAAACAATGTTTAGGTGTGGTTCCACAAGAATTTAACTTTGGTCATTTTGAGAAAACATTTGATATTTTAGTTACCCAAGCAGGTTATTATGGTATTGCCAAAAAACAAGCTGAGCAACGTGCTGAAAAATATCTTGAAAAATTAGGTTTATGGGAAAAACGTCATGTGCAAGCACGAATGCTATCTGGCGGAATGAAGCGTCGCCTGATGATTGCTCGTGCAATGATGCATGAACCCAAATTACTGATATTAGATGAGCCAACGGCAGGTGTGGATATTGAGCTTAGACGCTCAATGTGGGATTTTCTGGTTGAAACCAATAATAATGGTACTGCGATCATTTTAACCACGCATTATTTAGAAGAAGCAGAAATGCTATGTCGTAAAATTGCGATTATTGATCGTGGTGTGATTAAAGAAGATACCTCGATGAAAAACTTCTTAAATCAACTCAATGAAGAATCCTTTATTTTTGATCTTGCAGCACCTGTTGAACCGCTTAATATTGAAATTCTAGGTGTTCAATTTAACTTAATTGACCCACTGACCTTAGAAGTCACCATGAACAAAGCACATACACTCAATGAATTATTTCAATTATTAGAAACTCAGGGTATTCAAGTTCGTAGTATGCGTAATAAATCTAATCGCTTGGAGGAACTGTTTGTCAAAATGGTTGAAAAGAATCTCAATGGAGACGTGTAATGACTTTTAATCAACTTTATATTGCGCTCTCTACTTTAGTACGTAAAGAAATTCGTCGCTTTATGCGAATTTGGCCACAAACCCTACTACCACCTGCCATTACCATGAGTTTATATTTTGTCATTTTTGGTAATCTGGTTGGTTCGCGTATTGGTGAAATGGGTGGATTTAGCTATATGCAATTCATTGTTCCAGGTTTAATTATGATGGCAGTGATTACCAACAGCTATTCGAATGTTTCATCTAGCTTTTTTAGTGCTAAATTTCAAAAAAGTATTGAAGAACTGATGATTAGTCCAATACCTTTACACGCTATTTTATGGGGCTATGTGCTGGGTGGTGTATGTCGAGGGGTTTTAGTGGGGATTATTGTCACCACGATGAGTTTATTCTTTACTGACCTATATATTACCAATTGGTTTGTCACCATATATACCGTGCTGATTACCTCTTTTTTATTTTCATTAGGTGGTTTTATCAATGCTGTTTATGCCAAGTCATTTGATGATATTTCAATTATTCCAACCTTTGTACTAACACCCCTTACTTATTTAGGTGGCGTTTTTTATGCGATCTCAGCACTGAGTCCTTTTTGGCAAAATCTGTCGTTAATCAACCCTATTGTTTATATGGTAAATGCATTTCGTTACGGTATTCTGGGGCATAGTGATGTTAATGTTGCCATTTCACTGAGTGTCATTACTTTATGTTGTGCTGTATTTTATGCCATAGCATACTATTTACTTTCTCATGGTTCAGGAATGCGTGAATAAAATGAGTGTAGAACATTCTCTTTTAGGTAAAAATACCGATTATCCAACCCAATATCAGCCTGATCTGTTATTTCCTATTGCGCGTGCTAGCGCACGTGAAAACTATCAGCATATTGAAGGAATTCGTCTAGGTAAAGATTGGTGGCATATTTTTGAGGTATCTTGGTTAAATGCCACAGGTATTCCACAAGTTGCGATTGGGCGTATGACCCTACCGGCAAATTCTGAAAATCTGATTGAATCAAAGTCTCTTAAGCTCTATTTCAATAGTCTTAATTTTACTCAATTTGATTCAGCAGCAGATTTTATTGCAACGGTAGAACATGATCTTTCAGCAGCAGCAAAGGCAGCGGTGAATTTCATTTTATTTCAAGTCGATGATTTAGCAATTAGTCAACCTGAAGGTATATGTCTCGATCATTTACAACCTCTGCGGTTCGCTGATCATCCAGATGCTTCGCTACTATGCGTTGATCAGGATGAAATAGAAACACTGGAAGTACAACTTTATTCACATCTGTTACGCAGTAACTGTCCTGTTACGGGGCAGCCGGATTGGGGGACTATCTTTATTCGCTATAAAGGTCAAAAGCCATGCTTTAATAGTGTTCTTGCCTACATTATTTCTTATCGTCAACATAATGGTTTTCACGAGCAATGCGTCGAACAAATCTATGCTGATATTTGGCAACAGCTCCAACCAGAAAAATTAATGGTTTATGCAACATATACACGTCGTGGTGGCTTAGACATTAATCCTTGTCGAGTTTCTGATTTAGACTGGATGCCTCATCCAATTCGCCTAGCACGACAATAATCTAAAATCTTAAGGTTTGTATATCATGTCATTTTTTGGATTTATTCCGTCAGCAACACTGCTGGAGACTATTGAAACCGCTGTTGCAAAAGAGCATTCGAAAGAACCTCTCTATCCCTATCGTGATCAAATCGCATTAATGATCAATGATGAAATTATTGATGCTATTTTAACGACATTATTACACCATTTTCCACCCAGTGAAAAACGTGATACTGCCGAGAAACTTGCTGGCTATATTAAATCGACTGTGGCGGTGCTACTCAAACAATTGTTCAGTAAAGCCAATAATGATGTGGTTAAACAGTCCATTGAATTTTCTCGTAAAAGTATCTTTATTGATGCTACGGGACAAAAACGTATAGGACAAGCTTTAGATCAACGTCTGGTTACCAATCTCAAGCTTAACTTTGCTCAAATTAAAGCAGGTGAAACGGTCAATACCGCTATTCTGATTGAACTGTATAAGCAATTTTGTGATGCAACGGTTTACCATTTTATGACTGAGTTTAATCGAACATTAGATTTAGGCATGATTAAAAGTAAAGCATCTGATTTAGCGACCAAAGCCGTGATTAAAGCATCACATATTGCAATTGATCGAATATTCCCTCATCTCACATCCAAAGAGCTCGTCGCTTTGGCTGAATATCATGATACATTGTTTCATGAAGCATCAGCGTCACTGTGAGCGCTGAGTAAAGGATTTCAGCATAGTTGGATATTTTGATGTGGCTTAAAGAGATCGTAAATTTAGCATACATGCATAACATTTAACGCTTAGGCCACATCAAAATACAACTTACTCAATATGAGTTCATATAAAAGCCAATATACAATAAATAAATTGCATGATTTAAAGTTGCTATCGAATAAGTTGTTGAGTCTGATTCAATGACATCATCACAATGTCACTGAGTATGGTTTTATTCATCAATCTATTTAGTTAAGATTTTTTTTGTATTAATCTCTTGTCTATGCCTTATTCTATCTTGGCTCACATGCTAGCATGCAGAGCATTTATTGATTTTTCTTCGTTATTATGTCTTCAGGCATCCAAAATAAATTCTTGCGATACGCTCCTAGAGATGGTTTAGGCGATCCACCCCACAATAATTTCTTTCAACGCTTACATTTAGATCCTTGGCTATTATTTTATATTTCACTGATTGCTATTCTAGGATGTATTACCCTTTATAGCGCATCTGGGGAAAATACATTACTCGTTTCAAAACAAGTCATGAGTTTTGCGATTGGCCTCATCATTATGGTTGGGTTAGCGCAAGTTTCACCTAAGTTTTATCAGGCTCTTTCTCCTTCGTTTTATATCTTTGGTTTAATCAGCTTGGTGGCCGTTTTTTTATTTGGTGAAACACGTTTAGGCGCACAGCGATGGATTGCAATACCCGGTATAGGAAGTATACAACCCAGTGAGTTTATGAAACTTGCCATGCCGATGATGGCAGCTTGGTATTTATCTAAATATCCAATGCCACCGACACTATTGCGTATTGTCATCATTCTGATACTGACGATTGTGCCCTTTCTCATGATTGCGAAACAACCTGATTTAGGTACCTCAGCACTCGTTCTGGCCAGTGGAATTTTTGTATTGTTTTTAAGTGGTTTATCCTGGTGGTTTATCAGCGGTACGCTGGTGCTTGCAAGTGTGTTTATTCCAATTTCTTGGCAGTTTGTTCTACATGATTATCAAAAAAAACGAGTCTTGACGTTATTCGATCCTCAATCTGATGCATTAGGCTCGGGTTGGAATATTATTCAGTCTAAAATTGCGATTGGGTCTGGCGGAACATCTGGAAAAGGATTTTTATCTGGCACACAATCTCATTTACACTTTCTTCCCGAAGGTCATACCGACTTTATTATTGCTGCTTACTCAGAAGAGTTTGGTTTTCTGGGCATTATACTATTAATCTTGCTGTATTTTGCTATTATCATTAGAACCATGCAAATTAGTATGCAGTCTTTTGATAATTACGGAAAACTACTGGCAGGTGGCTTAGGTTTAGCTTTTTTCGTGTATGTATTTGTCAATGCTGGTATGGTCAGTGGCATACTTCCCGTAACAGGTATTCCCTTACCCTTTATGAGCTATGGTGGTACGGCAGTAATTACTTTAATGGCATCATTTGGTATCGTCATGTCTATTCATACTCACAAATAAAATACATTTGGAACTTTATTTTTATGTTTGCTGTAACTTTGTATCACCATATTAAACGTTATTCCTTAATTTTAGGTGCGCTATCACTGACCAGTTTTTGCCAAGCAAATGACTTTAAAAACAATGCTAACTATCAACAATTTAAGCAAAAAACAATGCAAACTTATGGTTTGAGTGAATCACAAGTCGATTGGGCAATGGAAGGTGCAAAAAATCTTCCTAATATTATTAATATTATGAATCGACCAGGTGAAAGCAAACCTTGGTATGAGTATAAAAAAAATTTTCTGACAGAAAGTACTATTCAGCGTGGTATTCGTTTTCGTAATCAATATGCGGATACATTAAATCGTGCAGAACAACAATTTGGTGTACCCCAATCAATTATTCTGGGTATTTTAGGTGTTGAAACTGGGTTTGGTAGTAATAAAGGTTCATTTGTCACCCGAGATGCACTCGCTACCTTAGGTTTTGGCTATGAACGACGTGCAGCATACTTTCAAGATGAGCTTGCTGCGCTGATTGCTTGGTCATATACAGATGGTGTACCTGCCAATTCCATTGTTGGCTCTTATGCCGGTGCTGTAGGCTATCCTCAATTTATGCCCAGTAATATCCCTAAATTTGGTGTAGATTATGATGGTAATGGGCATGTCGATCTGCGTAACTCTGCCGTAGATGCCATTGGATCTATTGCAAATTATCTGGCTCAACATGGCTGGCAACGTGATCAACCGATTGCCTTTGCTGCCCAATATACGGGTAATACACCCGAAGCCATTATCGCTCAAGATTTAACACAGCCCACACCTTATGGTGTATTAAAAAATCAAGGGGTTATCCCTCTAAACCCATTAGTTAAAATTGATGACTTAGATATGGTCAATGTGATTCAACTGCAAGACAGTAATGGTCCAATTTACTACATCACTTATCCTAACTTTCAGGTCATCACCACCTATAATAAGAGCCGCATGTATGCGACAGCGCTATGGCTTCTCGGCACTCAAATTAGTCGTCGCTAATATGTCGTTTTACAAAAATACAATAAAATCAACACTTTTTTCATTAAAAAAGATCAAAAATGGCGCAAATTAAAATATTTGTTACATTTTTGATTATTTTTTAATCAAAAAAATCTCTTTTTTAAAGCTTTTTAATTTATTTTAGTATCTTTACTAGACAGCTTTAGGTCTAGATGAATATTATCCTGTCAGATTCAAATCATTAAATGTATTTGTAATAGCAAAATGTATAGGTGAAAATTTAGCAATATTGATCAATGAATTAATATTTAGCAAAGTAAGCCTAGGAGTTAAATCAACGATGCAGTCGTCCATTAAAGCCTTTCTCGCAGCCTCGACAGTCTTATTTACCTTAAGTCAGTCCCAAGCAGAGATGGTGCAATCTTCATCATTTGGTAATGATACAGATAATTCAAGTCTTGCTGCACGTGTACTCAATAAAGATGCTCAAAGCTTTAACTCACATTTATCTAATCTAAATAGCCTTTCAATCACTGAACGTTCTGGCGATAAAATCCGTCGTCAAACGATTGCTGCGAAAATTGAAATTCCAGAAGAAGAGCCTTCTGTGATTGAAAAGTTAAATAGCGTTGCTTCAAATACTGTCCGTAAATTTAGTCAAACTGGTGTTGCATCTTGGTATGGTCGCCAATTTCATGGTCGTCCAACCGCAAGTGGTGAGACTTATGATATGAATGCCTTAACCGCCGCACATCGTACACTACCACTCAACTGCTATATCCGCGTAACCAATAATAACAACGGAAAAAGCGTAGTCGTTAAAGTTAACGATCGTGGCCCCTTCCATGGTAATCGTGTTGTAGACTTATCTTATGGTGCCGCAAAACAATTGGGTATTACCAATCAAGGTACAGCCAAAGTAAGTATTGAACGTGTAATCGGTCCCAATTCTTAAATCTTTTAATGCAATTTAACCGTCTATCAAAGAAATACCAATTCAAATCAATTGGTATTTTTTATTTTTTAAATTAAGCAATCACGATAATAAAATTTTTCCCATATGGTGCGATAGATTTCACCGCAATCCTCCATGCCTAAATAACCGTGATTGACTCAAAAATACGCTATTTTATTGAATTCGATTCAATCCTATACAAACACATCTCATATAGCTGTTAAATTGATCTCTTTGACGCTTTAAGCACAAATACATGATACAAACCAGCACTTCGACCTCAAAGCAGCATATTGATCAATCTGATGCAAAATAGAGAATAAGCTTAAGTCATAAAATAAATGATACTGTAAAAGAAAATTAAACTCCCCAAAATACTGAGTAACATCTTTCTGGTGTAAAGCACTAGTAACACAGTCACAATCGCTGCATAAACATATAAATTATCAACAACACCACGAAAATCCTGTTGCTGATAAAAAATAATCGGAATACTCATCGAAATCATCAGTGAGGGTGCTGCATATTTCAACATATTTTCAATAAAGGTTGGCAACTTAAAGTAGAAATGACGATCTAGAAATAAATAACGATTCATCAATACAATCACTGCAAGGCCTAAAATCATCATCCAAGACATCATTTAGATCCTTTTTGCTCAATGACTGCTGCAATCAACATCCCCATAATACTGGCCAATACTATGCCAAACTGAATATCCAAGGATTTAAAAATAAGTGAGAAAGTAGCTGAAATCAGCACAGCAATTAAAGTATATCTATTTTTAATCAATAAAATGGCCATGACGAGAAAAATAGCAACAATAGAATAATCTAGATAAATGGATAAAAATTGCCCTAATGTCGCGGTAAATAAAATCCCAAATAGACTAAAAATAACCCAAAATAAATAGAAGCTTAATCCAGCACCCAATAAATAAACATACTGACGCTCAGGATACAGCTCACTCATCGCATATAACTCATCGGTCAATAAAAAACCTAGTGATAAGCGCTTAATCATGGGCAAATGCTGAATATCTGATCTTAAACTCAATGCATAAATAAAATGTTGTGTGGTTATAAAAAATACCATGCATAAAATTGTGATCGCTGATGCCCCTGCCATATATAAACTCAAACTCACCAATTGCGCTGTACCTGCAAAAATAAAAACAGACATTGCAATTGCTTGTGTCATCGTAAGGCCTGCATTAATTGCCAACATACCTGCTAAAACAGCCCAAGGAATTACGGCCAAAGATAATGGCAACATATCTCTTACACCATATAAAAAATTTAACCTTGCCGAACTGTGTTGTGATGGCCGATGTTTGAAATTCATACCCAATATGACTTTAATAGAAAAAGTCACATTAGCCTTCTGAATCTTGAAATACTTGAACAAAATTGCGCAATAATTCTATCAAGGTCAATCAGCACTCAAACGATTGATATTGATGCTATTTTTTAAAGTTAACCAAAAAAATAACTCAATTAAATATATTTTATTTAAAAATTTTCATTTATTTTCACGATCACTCATCATTGCTCAATCATGATCATCTAGCGATTAAAATGACTTATTGAGATGATAGAATGATTGGGACTGATATGCTAAATATTGTGTTGGTGTACAGCCAATCGCTCTTTTGAAATGACGATTAAAATGACTTTGATCTGAAAAACCACAAAGCTGTGCGGTTAAAGCAATATCTTGACCTTGCTTCAGTAATTTTAATGCTTTCCTCAATCTAATTTGGATTAACCATGCGTGTGGTGGCAAACCAGTAGAGTGTTTAAATTGACGTAATAAATGCCACTGACTTAAATTCACGTACTGCGCTAAACTGGCTAAACTATGCTCTTTTTCAGGTTCTACCAATAATAGCTCTTTAACTTGGATAATTTTATTTTCAATCGATGAAAGTGGTTTTAATTCACGACGAATATTAGCATGTCGTTGTAACAACAAAGCCATTGTTGATATATATAAACTTTGTTTAAATAACACGTTATTAGGTTGAGTCATAACATCAAACAATAAACGCAGCTGTGTCGATAAACCCTGATCATGAATCACAGCTTGAGGAAACCAAGGAATTACACCATGTTGATCAAAAAAATCCAAACTAATCTGCTGTAGCATTTCAGGGGTTGGATAAATCGCACGATAACACCAGCCTGTTTCTACTGCAGATGATCCGGTATGTACTTCATCTGCATTGACAAGAATAATATCCCCTTTTGGCGCAATATATTGTCCTGTAGTACGTAAAAAAGATTGTGCCCCCTCTTCAATTACGCCAATACAATAACCTTCATGGGTATGTTTAGAAAATTGAGTATGCTGGAAATGTGCAGTTAAAAATGCCAGTCCATCAAGATCATCGACATGATGATACTGTACCAACTCCTTACTTAATTCAGCCATAAACATCTAAAAATTACTGCAAAGTATTAGCTTAATTTATTTTTCAAATCTAAATAGAACAAAATTGCTATTTTTAATATGCCTATTCAAAAACAGTATGATGATAATTTTTTTATTATACAAATAAAAATGAGTGCAATTAGAGCACTCATTTTTATCGACATGAATAACGCGCTAAACGTGCATTAACACGATTTAGCTTTCATGTATAACTCAATTATTGAGCAGCAGCTTGAGCAGCAGCAACTTCTTCAGCAAAAGAAAGTTCAGCTTTCTTCTCAATGCCTTCACCCACTTCAAAACGTACGAATTGAGCAACAGTTGTACCAGATGATTTTAATACATCAGCAACTTTTTTCTCGTTATCAATAACGTATTGTTGACGCTCAAGAACGACTTCATTTAAGTATTTTTCAACTGAACCAGTCACCATTTTTTCAACGATGTTTGCAGGTTTACCAGATTCAAGTGCTTTCGCTTCAGCAATTTCTTTTTCTTTAGCGATAAGATCAGCAGGAACCTGTTCAGCAGAAACAGCAACTGGGTTAAATGCAGCAATATGCATTGCCAAACCTTTACCAGTTTCAGCATCACCAGCATAAGCAACAACAACACCAATTTTTAAACCGTGTTTGTAAACTGCAAGGTTTTCACCTTCAATAATCGCTGCACGACGTACTTGGATGTTTTCACCGATTTTTTGAACAAGTGCAATACGCGCTTCTTCAACAGTTGAACCATCTTCAAGTTTAAGTTCAGCAATTTTAGCAGCATCAGTTTCGCCAGCAGCAAGTGCAGCAGCAGCAACTTTAGCAGAGAAACCAGCAAAGTTTTCGTCTTTTGCAACGAAGTCAGTTTGACAGTTAACTTCTACAAGAATTGCTTTATTACCTTCTTGAGCAATAGTAATTGCACCATCAGCTGCGATGTTACCTGCTTTTTTAGCAGCTTTTGCTTGACCAGATTTACGAAGGTTATCAATCGCTAATTCGATATCACCACCCGCTTCTGTCAAAGCTTTTTTACATTCCATCATCGCAAGACCAGTACGATCACGCAATTCTTTAACCATGCTTGCAGTAATAGCAGTCATGTTAATCTCCTAAATTCGGTAGAAAATGAATTCTTTTTAGAACAGAAACGGCCCAGAGGAATCTCATGGGCCGCCTGCATACACAACGCTTAGTCTGCCACTATCACGTGTCGTAAAAATGACAAGCTAGCGTCTAACGCATTAAGCCTCAGGAGCTTCTTTAACTTCTTCAGCTTTAGCTTGTGCATTTGCTTGTGATTGAGCATATTCTTTACCAGCAAGAATCGCATCAGCCATAGCAGAAGCGTAAAGTGTAACTGCACGGATCGCATCGTCATTACCAGGAATAACAAAATCAACGTTATCTGGGTTAGAGTTTGTATCAACAATACCGATTACAGGAATACCAAGGTTTTTAGCTTCTTTAATTGCAATCGCTTCGTGATCTACGTCAATAACAAATAAAGCGTCTGGCAAACCGCCCATGTTTTTAACACCGCCTAAAGAGCGCTCAAGTTTTTCCATTTCACGAGTACGTTCTAAAGCTTCACGTTTAGTCAGCTTAGCAAAAGTACCATCTTGAGATTGAGTTTGAAGATCTTTTAAACGGTTGATTGACTGGCGAAGTGTTTTCCAGTTAGTCAACATACCACCTAACCAACGGTGATCTACATAAGGCTGACCAGCACGTTGAGCTTGTTCACGGATGATATTTGAAGCTGCACGTTTAGTACCAACGAACAAAACTTTATTCTTTTTGCTTGCTAATTTATTAGCAAAGTTTAAAGCATCATTTAACGCAGGAACAGTATGTTCAAGGTTGATGATATGAATTTTGTTACGCGCACCAAAGATGTAATCGCGCATTTTTGGATTCCAAAAACGTGTTTGGTGACCAAAATGAGCGCCTGCTTGAAGAAGGTCGCGCATACTTACGTTATAATCTGCCATTTTCTTTACCTTAAAGTTTGGGTTAGGCCTCCATATACCCTCATTCTCCACCCTTAAAGGGCACCCAGAGCAATGTGTCGATATATGTGCGGATTTGTTCATGCCAAGTTATCAATTCGATTGATGATTTTGATTCAAAAAAAGCATTTGATAAAATGGGCGGCTATTTATACCATAGTCACATATAAATTTCCAAAAGTTTTTGAAGATAATGAATACTACTTATGAAGCTCCCCGTCGTTTAATTAAATCTGCTGAAGATATTGAAAAAATGCGTATCGCTGGCAAGCTGGCGGCTGAGGTATTAGATATGATTAAACCTCATATCAAACCAGGAGTTTCAACCCTTGAATTAGACACCATCTGTCATGACTATATTGTCAATACACAACATGCTATTCCTGCATGTTTAGGTTATGGTGAAGCGCCAGGACGTCCAGCTTTCCAGCATGTTATCTGTACATCTGTCAACCATGTGGTCTGTCACGGTATTCCATCTACGGCAAAAATTTTAAAAAAGGGTGATATTTTAAATATTGATGTCACGGTGATTAAAGATGGCTTTCACGGTGATACCAATATGATGTATATCGTCGGTGATGAAACCACGATCCTTGCTAACCGTTTATGCAAAGTTGCACAAGAGGCAATGTATCGTGGTATTGCGGCAGTTAAACCTGGCGCAACGATAGGTGATATCGGTCATGTGATTCAACAATATGTCGAGTCTGAACGTTTTAGCGTAGTGCGCGAATACTGTGGTCATGGTATTGGTACTGTCTTCCATGATGAACCACAAGTGTTGCACTATGGCCAGCCCAATACTGGCATGATTTTAGAAGAAGGTATGACCTTTACCATTGAACCCATGGTGAATGCAGGTGATTGGAAAACCAAATTACTCGGTGATAAATGGACTGTAGTGACCAAAGACCATAGCTTATCTGCACAATATGAGCATACCTTATTGGTCACTAAAACTGGTGTGGAAATTTTAACTGCACGCCCTGAAGAGGATCTATCCCGTTTCTATTCAGCTTAATTCAGCTTTTAGTCATGCTATTGCACATTGAAGTTTAGTGCCAATATCCTAAACACCTGACGAAGTCAAGATCATGGTATATACATCTCTTAATTTATCCTAAATTTTAGTGATCACTTTAAAGCTGGTGTATATTTAATCATCTCAACTATGAACATGATCTACTTCAAAATCATTGTAATGATTATCTCTTCAATCACCCATGAACCATGCCCTGATTGAATTGTATAACAATCTTGGCATGACATTAACACCTAATCATAGTGAGTGCTGATCATCATAGCCAAATCTGAGCTTGAATATGATCCTCCTCTACGATTAGTTTATTCCTGAAAAATTTAATTCTCACTACGCCCGTTCAATGATAGTAGGCTCTTAGAATTAATAGATTCATCATTCATGGACGAATAATGTCAGACACTCAATTTTCTAAAACTTTAATTTATATGCTGATTGGTAGTGCATTTGTTTTAGCACTTTCCTTAGGAATTCGACATGCTTTTGGTTTATATCTCATTCCAATGAGTCATGCGTTCGGCTGGGGCCATAATGTATTTAGCTTGGCAATTGCCATGCAAAATTTGATCTGGGGTGCAGTACAACCTATAACAGGTGCATTTGCAGATAAATATGGTAGTAAAATTGTCGTTGCTGTAGGTGGGCTACTGTATTGTATTGGCCTACTTTTAATGGCAATCAGCTCAACAGGATTATTTCTTAACTTAAGCGCAGGTCTTATTTTAGGCTTGGCTTTATCTGCTACCTCTTTTCCAGTGTTATTATCTGCGGTAGGACGTGCTGCACATCCGTCTAGAAGAAGTATGGCCATGGGAATTGCAAGTGCTGCTGGGTCATTTGGACAGTTTATTATGCTGCCCACCACTTTACTGCTCTTACAAAGTTTAGGCTGGAAAGGTGCATTAATTGTTAGTGCCATTTTAATTGCTTTGGTGATTCCTTTTGCTTGGACTTTAAAAGCACCGATGTATGTAGACCCCAATGTATCTCATCCTCATAAAGCTGCGCTAACATTTAAACAAATTCTGATTTTGGCAAAAAATCATAAGCCCTTCTGGTTTCTCGCTTTAGGTTTTTTTGTTTGCGGTTTTCAAGTGGTATTTATTGGTATTCACCTTCCTGGTTATTTAATTGATCATGGTTATAGTGCAACTACAGGGACGATATTTTTAGCTTTAGTTGGACTTTTTAATATTGTCGGGACCTATACTGCAGGATGGCTGGGAGGTAAATACTCCAAACCTCACCTCTTAATGGGCCTATATGGCCTGCGCGGCATCGCCATTATTGGGTTTTTATGGCTGCCATTAAGTATCTGGAGTATCTATACCTTTGGCATTATTATGGGCTTACTTTGGTTATCCACTGTCCCACTCACCAATGGAATTGTTGCCAATATGTTTGGTGTAAAATATTTAACCATGTTGAGTGGTATTGTATTCTTTACCCATCAGGTTGGATCATTTTTAGGTGGCTGGCTTGGTGGTGTTAATCATGATATGACAGGAAATTATAATGCAGTTTGGTTGATTGCAATTTTACTCAGCCTACTTGGTGTCATGGTACATTTCTTTGTCAATGAGGAGGCTGTTGTTGATGACTAATCTTGGACTACGAAAAATCATCCTATACATCGCGATTATTGCTTTACTGGGTTTATCACTAATTCTATGGTTTAACACACCTGATTTATTTACATACTTTAATCAAGCGTTTTGTGCGCATTAGTTTTTATATCTTTCTGCAATAGAATAAATCTTATTCACATCCAATATCCATTAAGATTATGATGTTTAATGAAGGTGTAAATCACCTTCATCTATTTACATAACTAATCCAAAATACGTAACGCCATAAATGCAAAAAAATATTTTTCACATTAAAAATACAATAAAAGTTTACATAAAATACATATTTATTTTTCAAAGTAAATTTGATACTTTGGTCTCAATATGATTATAAGGTTATGAAAATGAATAAATTATCAAAAACCGTACTAATGTCTTTAATTTTATCAGGTTCTACATTTGTCCATGCTGCTGGTGATCAAGGTCAAGGCTCTGGACAAGTAAAATTTCATGGTTATATTATTAATTCACCTTGTTCAATCGTTTCTGATGACCCGATTCAAGTTGAATTTGGACAAATCTCTAATAAAGTATTACAAAAAAATACCAATACTGGTGAAAGCCATATTAGACCATTTCAAATTGAACTGGCTGACTGCTCATTCGATGAAAAGACTCCAGGTTCTGGAGAGTATGTAGGAAATAACTTATCTATTAAATTTAGCTATACCAGTGCCGCAGATACCGGACCTGGAGTGAATTATGTTGGCTTAGATGGTGTTGCAAACTCAGGTGTGGGAATTGTCATTACCTCAGGAAATCAACAAGTTCAAAACAACACGCCACTTAAATTAGGCACACTACAAAGTGGTCCAAATACACTTGAGTTTGCTTCTTATGTAAAAGGCTTAGGTGATTCAAGCATTATGACTGGTGAATTCTACGCCAATGCCAACTTTACCTTAAGTTATCAATAAGTTTTGTTGCAAATACCACATAATCATTATGTGGTATTTGTTTTAATTTATACTTTATCTTAATAAAAAAAAGATATTTTATTTCTTTAAGTTAAGAGAAATTTACTATATGAAGAAACGGAATTTATTTTTAATATTTATTAATATCATGGGGACTAACAGTTATGCAGTTGATTATACATTCAATGAAAAAATGTTAGGTTTTTCAGAAAACCAGAAAATTAATATCGCAAACTTTTCTCATCAGGACTATATTTATCCTGGTCAATATAATATGTCTCTTTATATTAACAACCAGTTTTATAAAGATATTAATTTCAACATTATTGATGAAGATGGTAAATCTAAACCATGTTTAGGCAAAAATATTATAGATGTAATTCCTTTTATTAGAAAAACTGAAGAACATATTACTTTTAATGCTGCAGGATGCTTTGAATTCTCATCTGTCTCTGGATCAGAGTATAAAATTGACTTATCGACACAAAATTTAAACCTTATTATACCCAAATATTTACTACAATATACGGAAGATAACTGGGATCCACCAAAAATGTGGAGCGATGGAATTAATGGTTTTATCTTAGATTATAATGCCAACCTAAACTTTAATAATCAAATTGCTGATACTAAAAACTATACTTCATATATTAATGGAATTGCAGGATTTAATTTTAATCAATGGCGACTTAGAGCAGAATGGCAAGCCAACTATCAAAAAAATAATAGTCATACAACCCATGATTCTCGCTTTAATAATATTTATGTTTATCGCGCATTAAAAAATATTCAAGCAAATTTGCTCATTGGTGAAACCTATTTTAATTCAAATTTATTTAATTCATTTAATTATACGGGAATTACATTAGAATCAAATGAGGATATGCTTCCTCCAAGTTTAAGATATTATTCACCACAAGTAACTGGTATTGCAAATTCGAATGCCTTAGTGACAATTTCCCAACAAGGTCGTATTCTCTATCAAACACAAGTACCTGCTGGTAATTTTACTATTCAAGATTTACCTAACTCCGCCAATGGCTTACTCGATGTTAAAGTAGAAGAACAAGATGGTCGTGTACAAAATTATCAGGTAGATGCGATCGCATCTCCTTATCTCACCCGTCCTGGACGTATTCGTTATAAGGCCACTGTTGGCCAACCACGTGATGAACATCATTTGATTAATCAGACTTTTGCATCAGGTGAAATTTCTTATGGTTTAAACAATAAAACATCTATTTATTCAGGGTTATTATCATCTCAAGATTTTCATAATATTAATTTAGGATTTGGACAAGATTTATCTGATTTTGGTGCATTTTCTTTTAGTTTTTTAAACTCATTTATTTTAAACTCTAATGAAAATAAAAATGGTACTGGATATCAATTCAATTATTATAAAAATATAGAAAATATTAGTTCCAGACTCCAGTTTTCTACTACATTTTATGAAAGAAACTATTCTGATTTTTACAATTATATAAATAACGATCAAAATATTAAACAAACAACAAATATCTCTTTTAACAAGACTTTCATAAATAATAGAGCCTCTATTTTATTATCATACTATAATAATGAAACTCATTTAAATGAAAATCAAGAGCGTTTTGAAGTCAATATCAATAAATACTTTGATCTAGAGGGTTATAAGAATATTAATGCAAATTTAAGTATATATAAATCAACCAGTCAAAATGATTATGGTGCCTATCTTCGTTTTTCCATTCCTATTAAGACAAATGCGTCTGTAAGCTACAATGCAAACTATCGAAAAAATAATAATTTTTCATCCAGCTTAAATGTATTTAATCGTGTCAATGAAGCAACAAACTTTAGTGCTGGAATTGGTCAGGATGATAATGTCTTGACTGCTAGCTCATTTATCTATCATCAAGGTAACCGTCTAGATAGCAATTTATCTGCAAGTTATAAAGATGGTGAATATTTAAGCCTCGGTATTAACATTAAAGGTGGATTAACAGCAACAGCAGAGGGTGTTGACCTGCATCGTATTAATCTTCCAGGTGGTACACGCGTTTTGGTCGATACAGATCAAATTAGTGATATTCCAGTCAAGGGCTATGGTATACCAGCATATTCCAATATGTTTGGTATTGCAGTTACACCAGATGTTCGTGACTATTATCGTAATAATATTGCGATTGACTTAAATCGACTACCTGAAAATGCAGATGTGGTTAAAAGTGTAAAAACTATTTCTTTAACACAAGGTGCAATTGGTTATCAGAAATTTTTAGTTAATGCTGGAGAAAAAATGATGGTGACCATTAAATTAGCAAATGGCAACTACCCTGAATTTGGCACAGAAATACGCAATCAAAAAGGTTTTATCACCGGAATTGTCGGTGAACAAGGTAAAACTTATCTTTCTGGTATTTTGCCAAATGCTGAAATGACCATGCTAAATAGTACGCAATGTAAGATTCATATTGCTGAAAAAATAACGTTAGATGCCAGTCATAACCAGCTCATCTGTCAGTAACTTTAATTTTAAGGTAAATTTCTATGCATCCATTTTCTAAATCACTGACAATATTTTGTTTTATTGTACCTAGCCTGAGTTATGCGTCCCTATCTTTAGATCGAACACGGGTTATTTATAATGAACAAGACAAAGCAATTTCTTTAAATATTTCTAATTCAAGTGAAAAGCTTCCCTATCTTGCTCAAGCATGGTTGGAAAACGATCAAGGACAAAAAATTGATCAACCTTTTGCAGTCACGCCTCCTATTCAACGTATTGAACCGAAGCAACCATCCCAAATTAAATTAGAAAAGCTGAAAAATGTACAACTGCCACAAGATCGTGAAAGCGTTTATTATTTTAACTTTAGGGCAATACCACCAAAAAGTGATAAGCCCAATGTTATGCAGCTTTCGATCCAAACTAAAATTAAAGTCTTTTATCGACCAAAAGCATTATATGTAGATGGTACAGCAATTAATAATCATCCATGGCAGCAGCAATTGATTTTAAAACAAACCAATCAAGGATTGATCGCCTCTAATCCAACACCGTATTACATTACCATTATTGGTATCTCAGAAGATAAAAACACTGAAGCATTTGAAGGATTTAAATCATTTATGGTTGCTCCATTCAGTGATTTATCACTCAACATCAATCAGCAAAAAATCGGTAAAACACCATTTTTAACTTATCTAGACGATTATGGTGGTAAACAAAAAATGCGTTTTAACTGCAGCAACCAGAGTTGTTCAATTCAAAAATAATGGAGAGATGATGATGCTGCTGAGTTTATACCGATTTGCCATACTGTCGTCACTCATAGGCACTTCTGTGACCTATGCAGCAGATATTACACAAACTGTAATACATATACATGGTACGATTTTAGGGCCAACCTGTACCATTAAAAATAAAGATTTACTCGTTAAATTTGGTACCTTAACCAACAAGGATCTACTTTTTAATCAACGCTCTCCAAGTCAAGATGTCATAATTGAGTTTTCTGACTGCCAAATCGATGATAATAGTGCAGCAATTACCTTTATGGGAGAAGAAAGTTTTTATTCTGATTTACAAGGCTTGTTGGCTATAGATGGTGATGTTGCTTCAGCACCTGCTGGTTTTGCCATTCGATTAACTTATCTAGATGGCACGCCACTTCCAGTGAATCAAGAAAGTACCACTTTTAATATCGAAAATAATCGATCTATTCATTTAAAAGCTTTTGTTCAAACCAGCCAAGATGCGATTAACTCTCGCAAAATTAGATTGGGTGAATTTTATGCAACAGCAAATTTTTTAGTTGAATATCAATAAGGTAGATATAATGCATAAATATTTATTTGTTTTATTTCTGCTCATATGCCCATCCGTATTATATGCAGCAGATGCATGGACCGTCAGTATACCGGTATCGCGATATGATCCAAATGCACCATTCGGAACACGTTTTAAATATACCGCTATTCTCTATTTAACCGCAGACAGCTTAAAATCTACAGAACCTTTAAATATGGACTGTAGAACGACCTGCTATATTCAAATTAATACCCAAGCATCAAATAATCCCAATCAGAAATATAATCCTGACCCAGGTATTCCAAGAGTTGCTTTTACAGGAACCACTGTTGGACAGGCACTCACGGCCTACTATAAAGCCATCGGTAATAGCTACATCTATACTGTAAACTCAACTGCATCAGATCGACGTAATGAAGGGGTAGAATGGTGCGGTGCTATGGGGATCTCAAAAGTCTCTGGCGGTGCGAACTATATTGTCATGAGTGGTGGAACATGTGCTAAAATTGCCCCCCCAAATACCGAATGTAGTTTAGAAACAGAAGATGTAGATATTGATCATGGCACACATACTATCGCAAATTTAATCAATAAGTATGATGTTAAATTGGGATATTTTCGCATCAAATGTAATAAAAATGTTAATGTCTTACTTTCAATTACTGCACCAGATGAAGACTTAAGTCCAAGTAGTATCAATATTCCAGGTACCAAAATTCGCCTAGAAGATAGTGGCAATTTATTGAGTTATTTAACCATTAACGGACAAAATATTAGCAATCCAACCCGATTTAATATTTCTGAAAATGGCACAACTTTTACCGTACAATCAACCTTAGTGGCGTTAAATAATAATGTTGCACCAGGGGAATTTTCTTCTTTTGCTTATGTCACATTATCTTATGATTAAATGATCTCAATTGAATTTTATGCAAACAGCTCACCAAATATAACGATTTGATTTTTGCAATAATGAATACTTTTAAGCTTTAAAAAAACCCATAAAGTGTACTTTATGGGTTTTTTATTCACCAAAGATCCGCTTTAAAATAAACGGTTCATTCCATTTAAAGTTGCCACACGATAGGCTTCTGCCATGGTTGGATAGTTAAACGTCGTTTCAACAAAATATTTAATGGTATTATTTGGACTATTCATGACGGCTTGCCCAATATGAATAATTTCCGATGCATTATTACCAAAGCAATGTACACCTAGAATTTCCAATGTTTCACGATGGAAGAGAATTTTTAACTCGCCCACCGTATCTCCGGTAATTTGCGCACGTGCCAAATGACGGAAAGAGGCCTGCCCGACTTCGTAAGGAATCTTTTCTTCAGTCAATTGCTGCTCAGTTTTACCAATCGAGGAAATTTCAGGAATTGTATAGATCCCAGTTGGAATATCCGTGACTGGTGCAACACCTTCTTCACCACTCATATTCGCACCAGCACAACGACCTTGGTCATATGCAGCAGAGGCAAGTGATGGCCAACCAATCACATCACCAGCAGCATAAATATGCGGTACTTCTGTTTGGTATTGATCATTGACTGCCAATTGACCACGACTATTCGGTTTTAGGCCTACATTTTCCAAACCTAAACCATCTGTATTTCCAGAACGCCCATTACACCATAAAATAGCATCTGCTTTAATTTTCTTACCACTTTGTAAATACAGCACCACATGATCATCAAATGTTTCCAAATGATCTATTTGCTCATTGTGGCGAATCAGTACACCTTGCTCACGTAAATGATAAGAAAGCGCATCAGAAATTTCATCATCCAAATAGCTTAATAATTTCATTTGTGTATTGATTAAATCAACTTTATGGTCCAAACCAATAAAAATGGATGCATATTCACAACCAATAACACCAGCACCATAAATAATAATTTTTTGGATCGGGAAATCTAGATCTAGAATTTTATCTGAATCAAATACACGTGGATGATTAAAATCTAAAATTTCAGGACGATAAGGACGCGAACCTGTTGCAATAACCAATTGCTTAAAAATTAAAGTTTCTTTGATCCCTTCAGGACTAAAGACCAAAATCGTATTTTGATCTTGAATATAAGCACGACCATGATAAATATCAATTTTATTGCGGTCATAAAAACGCGAATGCGTTTCAACTTGCTGTTGAATGACTTTATGCGCATTACGTAATACTTGTTTCATGGTAAAGTGTTTCCAGTCACCTACTTTTTGAAACATTGGATCACGCTGATAACGAATGATACTCGATACTGTTTGGCGCAATGCTTTACTTGGAATCGTACCAACATGGGTACAGTTACCACCCAACTGTTCACGTATATCAACAATTGCAACACGCTTACCAGATTTAGCAAGTTTCATTGCCGCGCCTTCACCCGCAGGACCTGAACCGAGAACGACCGCATCATACTTTACGAAAGCTCCTCCAAGGACCTCTTTTTTACGTGGCATTCAACGCTCCTTTATTTAAAAATCGATCATTTATCTTCACACTATTATGACGTAATTCATATGAATTTGCTGTATTTACCTAGTATATATTCAGTGATGATTACATTTTTTATATGAATACTATTCTGTCACCATTTTTTTATGGCTTCAGTTATAATATACAAGGTATAGTGTAGGAATAGTATCCCCCGTCAAAACAGTGGAAAATAAAATATGTCAGCAAACCGTAAACCTGAACAGGGTATTAAACTTCGTGGCGCAGAAAAAGTCGCTCGTATTCCTGTAAAAGTTATTCCTACGGTTGAAACACCACGTAAACCAGATTGGATTCGTGTCAAAATGTCTGCACCCGAAGAAGTGCAACGAATTAAGACCACTTTACGCGCGCAAAAATTGCATACTGTTTGTGAAGAGGCCGCTTGCCCAAATCTACCTGAATGTTTTGGTGGCGGTACAGCAACCTTTATGATTATGGGTGACATCTGTACACGTCGTTGTCCATTCTGCGACGTTGCACATGGTCGTCCAAATGCACTGGATCCAGATGAACCTCGTCATATGGCCGAAACCATTGCCAATTTAGGTTTAAAATATGCTGTCATTACCTCGGTCGATCGTGACGATCTTACTGATGGTGGCGCACAACACTTTGTTGACTGTATTAAAGAAGCACGCCAACTTAGCCCTAAAACTTTATTGGAAATTTTAGTGCCAGATTTTCGTGGCCGTATGGATATTGCGCTGCGAATTATGACAGAGTGCCCACCCGATGTATTTAACCACAACATTGAGACCGTTCCTCGCCTCTATAAAGCCATGCGTCCAGGTTCAGACTATCAACACTCATTAAACTTATTAAAAATGTTTAAAGAATATTGTCCAGATGTACCAACCAAATGTGGTTTAATGGTAGGAATTGGAGAAACTGAAGCAGAAGTCATTGCATTACTTGATGACTTACGTGCCCATGATGTTGACTATGTTACGATTGGACAATATCTGCAACCCTCTAAAGAACATGCACCAATCGACCGTTTTGTAACGCCTGAAGAATTTGAACGTTATGCAGAACATGGTCGTCAGCTTGGCTTTAGAAATATTTGGTCTGCACCTATGGTGCGTTCAAGTTATTTTGCAGATCGTCAATATTATGGTGAACCCGTACCTGCTGTACGTCGTAAAGCCGATCCTGCTAAAAAAATTGCCGTACAAACGATTGAAGCTTGATTAAATGATCATATGGCCTCATGTCAATCAGGTTCTGATTGACATGAGGCCATGATTTAACGAGCAAATCGTTATGTAGTGTTTACTATTTTAGTTATTTTGACTGTTCTACTATTGCATCCTCATCAAGCAATGCTCAATTTTGTATGATCTTAAACACATTATCTCATCCTACTTTACTGACTGCACGTCAACCATAACATTATAAAGCGCTAAACCTCGTAATAAGATGCTGTAAATAAATTCCCCCAAATGACCATAATCGTGCCATTAAATCTGTTCAGTTTATATATCTTCTTCCATCAAAAAATCTTCTAAAAATATATTAAACCCATAATATATGATTAAAAAATCAACAAATGTATCGTATAAGCAAGAAAATCACCACTATTTTTATTAATTATAATTAAATAAAATCAATAAATTATTAATAATATTTTACCAATTGGAAAATTATTATTTGGCAATAAAAAAATTAATCAATTAAAATAATGATATTTAATAATTAGTTATAAAAATAATTATGCTAAAAATTAGCCATTATTTGATTAATATAGTATATCTCGCTACTGGGTTTTAATTTAATAACAATAAGTTTATCGTTTGATTAATTTTTTTTATGAACAAACCAAATGATAACAATTTATAGCGATAAAATAATATGGAGTCACCCATGCGCGCAGTGATTCCATCGCATATTACGCCTAGAACAACTGCTTTAAAGCCATTATATCTTTTAATTTTATGTTGGAGCTTTTTAGTCCCTCATCTTGCTCAAGCAACAGATACACCGATTGAATTTACCACCAGACGTATTGATGAATTAAAAATCAATCTCATCAATCCAACATCAGATCCAGCTTATAATCGTAAGTTTATTGATCAGATCAGGACCAAATTGGCTTTATTCCCAGGTGATCATATTAGCCAAGAAAAATTAGATTTTGCGCTTATACAACTGAAGAATAATCCCGATTTAAGTGATCTGAGCTACAGTTTAGAAACGGGCGTATATGGCGGTGTTAACATCATATTGTCCCTCCATATCAAATCCAATATAACCGCACAAACAGCATCATTGACAGCAGACAATACCACAAAATTCCCCGTACTCTATCATCAAGATGGCAAGTTTCTCAAAGCAAAATTTGAAGCTTTAGGCTTATATTACGCCAATCAAAATGCATGGTACGGTAATCCTCAAGCCATGTTGGCTGGCAATCCGTTAGTTGATGGCAAATCAGCAGGTCAAGGTTATGACGATTGGGTGGAAAATTATATCCATGGTGGTTTATATGGTATGTATCCTCTGAGCACAAATACTTATGGATATGCCGGAATCAGTGCAATAGGTTCTTTTTCGAACGGGCAAGAATTATTTACAAACAAGACCAGAAGCTATCTAGCATTCGAAGATGCATATATTGGCTTCGTTACAGGAACGACAACCACAAAGGGTAATAGAGCCGTTTTAAATCTTTCTGCTGGTCGTGAACGATTCACCCTAGGTGATGGTATGTTAATTATTAATACTGCAGCCAATGGCGGGGAACGAGCAGCACTACAATCCAATGCAAGATGGTCTGCAGATTTTGTTGCAAAAGCGCAAATTCAATACAATAGACATCGATTAGAATTTTTCCGAGTCGATCCTAGCGAGCTGTCCATATTGGATACAAAAACCGTTATTAATGGTATTAATCTACAAACCAATATCGCCAGAGCAGATTTAGGATTCAGCTATCTTAAAGTAGCAAAATCAAATGCTTACTATTATTTACCTACCCATGAAAAATATACACGTCAAGGACTAAACGTCTGGGATATTCGTGCACACTGGAATAAAACACCGACTCATCAGGGTGGTATTTTTTTAGCAGGTGAATATGCCCAACAAACACATGAAAATTTCGCCATGAAGGCTCAAGCCTATAATGCTGAACTGGGATACCGTTGGCCAATGGCAAAATGGTCACCTAGTTTTAGTTACCGCTATGCCAAATTTACAGGAGATCAGCCAGATACTAAACGCTATGAACGTTGGGACCCACTATTTTCAGGAGGTAATGGTGAACAATGGGTGTAAGGGATCAACCACTTTAAAGTGGTACAAGATTCAAACTTAATTGCACATCGCTTTCAATTACGTCTACGACCACATCAAAAAATAGAACTCGTTCCACAATATTGGCTATTTAAAGCAGACTCAACTTTAAATTTAGGCGGTAATCCAGCACTTTCCAACTTACAGTCAAAAGATTATGGCCAAGAATTAAATATGACTGTGAAATATTTTCACTCAAAGCAAGTCTATATCCATGGACATATTGCCTATACACACCCAGGAGAAGCCATTAAACAAGCTCTTAACCATCAGCAAAAAGACTGGTGGAGTACGATGTTTTTTATCCGTTATGCCTTTTAACACTCACCCAAACATGGAAAATAAAATGATGAAAAAAATATTCGCCCATTTTACGATCAGCGCATTGATCTTGACAGCCGTATCTGCAACGGCACATGCATTAGATATTGAAGCAATCTCAGAAGATTACTATATTCCGGGCCGTTTTGAAGGTAAAACGATTTTAGTGACAGGTGGTGCAAGAGGTATAGGTAAAGCCTCAGCAATACGTGCAGCAAAAGAAGGTGCCAATATTGTTATTGCAGATATTTTAAAAAAAGAAGGTGAAGAAACGACAGCTGAAATTTTAAAACTCGGTAAAAAAGCTGTTTTTGTTGCGACGGATGTCAGTCAGACGGCTGATTGTGATCGTATGGTCAATGTTGCAGTCAATAATTTTGGAAAAATTGATGCAGTATTAAATGCCGCAGGTGTCATGGATGCCATCGCACCCGATGCAAAGGTCAATGTCAATCAACAAAGAAAACAACTTTTTGCACCAATTCATGAAGCTACGGATGAATATTGGAATCGTACTTTGGCTGTAAATGCAACAGGAATGTTTTGTTCATTAAGAGCTGAATTACGTCAAATGGTGAAGCAAAACAAAGGAGGAGCGATCGTCAATATTGGCTCTGTCGCAGGGCTAACCGGATTTGGGGGTACACCTGCTTATGTTGCCAGTAAACATGCTGTTACAGGTCTAACGCGTAATGCCGCTATTGATTATGCACCATATGGTATTCGAATTAATTCTGTCAATATGGCATCAACCGAAACCCCCATGACAGATGCTGCTTTTAAAAAAGTCGCAACACTACAAAAAGAACGTGCATCCAATCCAGAATTAGCAAAAATACCCAATACTGCAATGGTTAAAACCATGAGCCTATTACAATTTTCAGACTCTCAACATAGACAGGCAACAGCAGCAGAACAAGCAAGTGTCATTTTATTTTTACTTTCCCCTGAAGCCTCAAATATCACTGGTGCAACTTGGGCAACAGATGGTGGATGGACAGCATTTTAATGTCATTAATCCATAGAGATGATAAAACTTGATTTAAAATCGATCGCTGTTTTACAGTGTTAAAATAATGATGGTCATCTGACACAATGACCATCTTCTAATACTTGCTCCTGTCTTAAGCATCACCCTACCCGATCAATCGATAACTGCCTTTTTATTGATTATGGCTGCATCTTTTAAAATTGAATATTCAATTTCATCATATGATCCAAAAACAGCGGTTCAATTAAATTGATGATAAAAATTTTATCAGAATCATTCTACTTATCATGTTATATATCGAAAGTAAATATTTAAAATACTAATAATAATTGTTATCATTTGCATTATTGCCTACTGCACTGTTTTAAATCATGATGAACAATTCCAGTAATATTCTCGATTCGCAAAATACGCCTATTACTGCGGTCAATAGACGTAAAAATAAGCCTCAAGCATCACTGATTCATTATCGTATGATGATTTTTTATCGTTTTGCTTTGGCATTGATTGGTGGATATATTTTAGCCACATTGAGTGCCATTCTGATTGCACATTATTTTGCCGACTATCGCGGTAGTGCTGCCATGAGTGCCACCTTAATTGCACTGACACTCTGGGCCGGTGCATTTATTTGGGTTTTCATGGTTCATCAAACCCTAAAAGCCAGTTTAGGTATTATTATCCCAAGCACGGTCCTTTACCTTATGTATCAGCTCGTAGGGATATAATATGCGTGTAGATGCCAAACAGGAAGGTCCACGCCAATCCATGTCATGGTTACATACATGGGCAAGTTTGATTTTAGGATGGTTACTTTATGCTATTTTCGTGACAGGCACCTTAAGTTTTTTCCAAAATGAAATCAGCATCTGGATGAAACCTGAATTACATCAATCTGTTCCGCAACAATCGCAGATTGCACAAACTCAAGTCGCCTTTAATTATTTACAACAACACTATCCACATGCTGCAAGCTGGACCATTCAACTGCCGCATGCTCGTCAAAATACCACGCAGATTATTGTTCGCAAGCAAGGTGAAGATCCTCGTGCTCGACGTGGTGGAACACGAATTACACTCGATAGTACCACCGGACAAGTACTGGAAGCACGTGAAACACGTGGCGGCTCTTTTTTATATCGCTTCCATTTTGAACTCTATGGCCTGCCGCGTATCTGGGCACGTTGGATCGTTGGAATTGCAACACTACTGATGCTTGTAGCCATTATCAGTGGCGTGATAACACATAAAAAAATCTTTAAAGACTTTTTTACCTTTAGATCCGGCAAAGGTCAACGCTCTTGGTTAGATGCACATAATGCGACTGCTGTCATGGCGTTACCCTTCCACATTATGATCACCTTTAGTGGGTTGTTGCTATTATTATTTACGCTGATGCCTTGGGGAATTGAACGGATTTATGAAAATAGAGGGGAATTTTTACAAGAGCAAAGTCGAGCTTTGCTAGACAATAATTCTGCAGAATCAAAACCAAAGCATTCATCTGAACCACGCAGACACCAGATGAATGAGAATCGTCCTCCACGTGGTGAGCAATCTACGATGCGAGCTGATCGACAACGGCAAAATAGTGAACAACAATTTGCACCGTTAGCCAATATCAGCGCGATTGTGAATACGGCTCAACAGCAATGGCATGATAATCCAGTGGGTAGTATCACGGTTATGGCACCAAACACCACACAAGCACAAATTGAATTACGTGCGTTACATGGGGAAAGCGTCGCATTTCGTAATGTTTATGCAAATTTACAATTTGATGGTGTCACAGGTCAAAACATCAGTAACGAAAATACTCAACTTAAAAATCCGTCCGTTGCCATGGGGATTTACAATATATTCACCAGCTTACATGAAGCACGCGGCGTACAATTAGCACTGCGTTGGCTATTATTTCTATCTGGTGTGGTCGGAACACTGATGGTGGCAACAGGATTAATTTTATGGTGTGTAAAACGTGCACCTCAGCAACAAAAGCAAGGCTATAAATCGTTTGGTTATCGCTTGGTTGAAGTGACCAATATTGCTGCAATTATTGGCCTACCGATTGCATGTGCAGGTTATTTTTATGCCAATCGCTTTATTCCAGCAGACATGAATATGCGCCTTGAATGGGAAATTCGTATTTTCTTTATCGTTTGGCTGATCACCCTTATTTATGCAATATGTCGCACATCACGTCAAGCATGGTTAGAATTACTTGCTTGTGCCAGTATCTTATTTGCGCTGTTACCACTGATCAATGCAATAACAGGCGGACAAGGACTTTGGCATACACTTGTTCAAGGACAATGGGTCATTGCTAGTTTTGATCTTGCGATGTGGGTATTATCTGCAGTATTTGCTTATGCATTTTACAAGGTAAAACGACATCCACAAGGCAAGCAAAAAACTCGTCAAGGCTCCCCTAAACAACAGGAGTCTGATCTATGATGTTCTTCTTGCTTATTTGGGCCATCACCACGCTAGGATTTTTTTGCTTAGCCTGCAGCATGTCTAAACATCAAAAACAAATTTTTGCGCATGAACTCAGTCGGCAACAGTGTAAATTTGCCACTGTGATCGGCTGGATTCTACTACTGATTGCAGCAAGCTTATGCCTTCTCCCCTATCCACTCAGTAATGCCATCAGCTACTGGTTAGGTAGCGTGACTTTTGCAGGCTTATTTGTTGGACTATCACTCAGCTATCAAGCGCATCATATTAAAATGATTGCACTGATCGTTACGATTGTCGCATTTTGCAGTGTCATCGGATCCTTGATCTAAACCATCACTATTATGACTTTGCCCGATCGACACGATAGGGCAAAGTTTTAATTATTATTGCCATGATGTACTGGATTATTTGAGTAACTGCCTGACATGATTCCCTAAAAAGAGCGTGTAATAAATAGAATAATAATCTATGCTTTAGCTTTGTTTTTTCCTACCATTATTCTAATCTATAAATCATTTTTTTTGGATCGAGTGCTATGTCTACTCCCATTTCACCACCAGCAGCTTTAATGAATTTGGCCCTTACTGGTCATGCCAAAGCACAATTTGAACTGGCAGAATGCTATATGCAAAGCGAGCATGATGATGACATTATTCTGGCTGAAGAATGGGCACTTAAAGCCGCCCAACAAGGCCATGTCGAGGCCATGTACTGGCTAGGTGAAGGATATACGGTCTATGCAAAAGAATTACAACAACAAGATCCTGAAGAATCTCATCGTCATTTTGATCTTGGATATTACTGGTTAAATCAAGCTTATCAACAACAACATCCTGCTGCTACCTTAGAACTTGCAGGATATTATCGTCGTGGCGATATTGTTGAAAAAAATATAGAAAAATCCATTCAACTGGTTCAACAAGCCGCAAAATGGGGAGATATTCAAGCCATGCGTGATTTGGCCTTTATCTACGCCAACGGCCTAGGTATTGAAATTGATGAACAACAAGCTGATTTTTGGAATGAAAAAGCAAATCAAGGCTGAGTATCAATAGGCAGTATTCAGTATTGATGTATAACAGATCGGCAACCCTGTATAGCGCAACAATCGAGGTATTGTTGCTGCTTGATTATCGCATCAACAATATCGTTGCCATTTAAAATGATGATCAAATCTAGCTTTTAAAAGTAGAACGTACGTGAAAGTGCTGATCATCAATCACAATCACTTGTCGGCAAATGCCTGCTGCCTTACGCTGATTTTCAAAAAGTAATGCTGGCATGGGTTCAAATGAATCAAAAAAGCAAATTTGTTCATGATCAATGGCATAAACCAGAGACTGGTTTCCAACCTCATCCAACGTATCATAATACACAATCACAAATTTTTCTTGCTCAACCGCTGTTTGAATTTGTGCATAACTTAAGGCAGGTTGAATCGCAATATCTAACTGCTGTGCTTCTCGATACAAAGCACGCTCCTTGCTACCAATATCAGGATCTTGCTCGGTATAAAATGCAACCTCAAAGCCCATCTTTTTTAATGCTACAGCCAGTGCAATAGTAAATGTACCTTCTTGATCATCATATTGTGTCAGATCAATCAACTGTTGAATATCCACTTCGATACCATGATGCTGTAAGAGCATCCAGATTGCATAAAGACCACAATTTGCCTCAAGATTTACTAAGGGCTCAGGAAGATTTACCGCCATAATCAAAAATCCAAAAATGATTGTGTTGATAATAAACAAAACTTGATTGGAACTAAATCAATTTCCAAGTACAATAATTCGCTAGTCGAGGGATGCTGCGACGTTTTTACTGTAAAGTGAAATCGCTAGGCTCGACCATCGGTCAATATATTGATCAACAACGGCATCCGCGAACTGAATGATCAAGTATTTTTATTAAAGGAGATCGTGATGAACGCGGTTCATGCTTCATTTACAGATTACAAAGTTGCAGATATTAATTTAGCAGACTATGGTCGCAAAGAAATCAAACTTGCTGAAGCAGAAATGCCTGCACTGATGGGACTACGTAAACGTTATTCTGCTGCAAAACCACTTGCGGGTGCCAAAATTTTGGGCTGTATCCACATGACCATTCAAACCGCAGTTTTGATTGAAACTTTAGTGGAATTAGGTGCTGAAGTACGTTGGACTTCATGTAATATTTTCTCAACTCAAGATCATGCTGCGGCAGCAATTGCAGCTTCTGGCGTACCTGTTTTTGCTTGGAAAGGCGAAACTGAAGAAGAATACATGTGGTGTTTAGAGCAGCAAATCAATGTAAATGGCACACCTTGGGATGCCAATATGATTTTGGATGATGGTGGTGATTTAACTGCGCTAGTACATGAAAAATATCCTACTGTATTGGCTAAAATTCATGGAATTACAGAAGAAACAACCACTGGGGTACAACGTCTTTTAGAAATGTGGAAAGACGGATCACTCAAAGTCCCTGCCATTAATGTAAATGATTCGGTCACCAAATCAAAAAATGACAATAAATATGGTTGCCGCCACTCATTAAACGATGCCATTAAACGTGGTACAGATATGTTAATGTCTGGTCGTCGTGCTCTAGTCATCGGTTACGGTGATGTAGGTAAAGGTTCGGCTCAATCACTTCGTCAAGAAGGCATGATTGTTCGTGTTTCTGAAATTGATCCGATTTGCGCAATGCAAGCCTGTATGGATGGCTATGAAGTCGTTTCACCATATAAAAATGGTATTCAAACAGGTAAAAAAGAAGATGTAAATCTAGATCTACTACAAAATACCGACTTAATTGTTACCACAACAGGCAACTATCATGTTTGTGATGCAGCCATGTTAGATACCTTAAAAGCAGGCGCTGTGGTATGTAATATTGGTCATTTTGACACTGAAATTGATACTAATTATTTACGTGGTTATCAATGGGTTGAAGTTAAACCTCAAGTACATCAGGTTTATCGTTCAGAAAATGAAAATGATTATTTAATTTTACTTTCTGAAGGTCGTTTAGTAAATCTAGGCAATGCAACTGGTCATCCATCTCGTGTCATGGATGGTTCGTTTGCTAATCAGGTTTTAGGTCAAATGCATTTATTTGCTGAAAAATTCGCAGATTTGCCTGAGGCGGAAAAAGCAGGTGCAATTCGTGTCGAATTACTGCCTAAAAAACTTGATGAAGAAGTTGCTGCTGCGATGGTTGCAGGTTTTGGTGGTGTGCTTACACAATTAACGCCAGAACAAGCAGACTACTTAGGTGTTGCTGTAGAAGGTCCTTTCAAATCAGATGCATATAAATACTAAGTTTTAATATCGTCTTTCTCAGCGAATCTCTTAAAAACGTCATGTGTCAATATCACGCTGACATGACCGATACAAATGACTAGCTGAGAAGGATCTCATCATTGATTAAAACGTATGGATCAAACTGGATTTGAGCATGGCAAAACATATCCCCATTTCTTTTGAGTTCTTCCCAACCAAAACTGATGCTGGTGCAGAAAAACTTAAAACTGTTCATCAAGAACTACAATTACTTCATCCCGAATTTTTTTCGATTACCTATGGTGCAGGTGGTTCCACCCGTGAACGTACTTTAGCGGCCATTAATGAATTTAACGGAAAAGGAACGCCTATCGCGCCTCATCTGTCTTGTATTGGTGACGATAAAGCACGTATTGCTGAGCTTCTAGATCTATACCAGTCACAAGGGATTGATCGTATTGTCGCATTACGTGGTGATTTACCTTCAGGACAAGTCGGCTTAGGTGAACTACCTTATGCACAAGATTTAGTCCGTTTTATTCGAGAATATTCAGGCGATCAATTTAAAATTGAGGTTGCGGCATATCCCGAAATGCATCCACAAGCCAATAGTTTTGATGAGGACATTCAACACTTTGTTGAAAAAGTTCAAGCAGGTGCTCACTCTGCCCTCACCCAGTTTTTCTTTAACCCAGATGCTTACTTCTATTTTATTGAACGTATTCAGAAAGCTGGCGTTAATATTCCCGTTGCACCTGGTATTATGCCCATTACGAACGCCAATAATTTAATCCGTTTCGCAGATGGTACTGGCGCTGAAATTCCACGCTGGATTCGTAAACAACTGGCGGCTTATGGCGATGATACAGCCAGTATTAAAGCCTTTGGTCATGACGTGGTGGTTAAATTTTGTGAACGCCTTATCGCAGGTGGTGCACCAAGTTTACATTTTTATACCATGAATACGACTGAGCCGACGCGCCAACTTGTCGTTGATCTGGGCTTAGCCTAATCTGTCCCCCATTTGAGAAAAGATACAATGCCGCGTTTTTTTATTGAAGCACCACTAGATATCAATACGACTGTAGTACTTACAGAGACCGTTTTTCATCATTGGATCAAGGTATTGCGTGCTCAAATGGGGGAGCGTGCGACCTTATTTAATGGCCAAGGTGGCGAATATGAGGTTGAACTTGTCGAGATCACAAAAAAATCGGCATCTGTATATATTCATAATTTTAATGCGACTAATCGTACGCCCAAATTTCGTACTTTACTCGGTCAAGTGATGAGTAAAGGAGATCGAATGGATTATGCAATTCAAAAAGCAGTTGAATTGGGTGTAAGCGAAATTCAGTTATTAACTTCTGACCGCTGTGAAATGCGTTTAAAATACGATCGTGATCAAAAAAAATTAGATCACTGGCAAAGTGTAGCAATTGCAGCCTGTGAACAGTGCGGTATGAATATTGTACCCAAAGTTTTGCCACCACTCACACTAGAACAGTGGCTGAGTCGTGTTATCGCTTCGACGAAATTGGTTTTAGCACCCAATACACAATCCCATGATATCTGTACCAGTATTAGCAATGAAATTGCTTTATTAATTGGTCCTGAAGGTGGTTTAACCGAGACTGAAATCAACACTGCAAATGAATATGGCTTTACCAATTGGTGTATTGGTGAACGCGTATTACGTACCGAAACAGCACCGGTAGTTGCACTGGCGATTTTAAATCATCTCATTCAATCATAGGATTCATTCATTTCTTATTAAACGATCATAAAACAACATAAGATATCTGGCTAACCTATAAAAATAGCTTAGCCTTTATCAACGATCATTAGCATCATGAATTTATCCGGTCATGACCAATGCATCATCAATGCGCTGTCCTACAATACCACGTTGTTGTAAATCAGCTAATCGCTCAGCACTGAGATACTGCGATAAGATTAAATCAGTATGCTCACCAAGTTCAGGAGGAGCATGGCGATACTGTACGGGAGTGGCAGACAGTTTGATCGGCGAGGCAATCATGGTGAAATTCTGGTTTAAACGATGTGGAATATTGACCAGCATTTCTCTTGCTTGTACTTGAGGCTCCAATAGCGCCTCTTCTACCGAGTGAATTAAACCAACAGGTACTTTGGCAGCATAAATTTGGTCAACCCAGTGCTGTGCATTGTGTGTTAAAAAGTGTGCTGCCAGTAATGCTGTCAATTGCTCACGATGTTTGACTCGATCTTGATTACGTACAAATCGTGGATCAACAGACCATTCAGATCGACCAATTGCATCACATAAATCTTTAAATTGTTTATCATTGCCACAGGCAATAATAAATGCCTTATCTTTGGCCTCAAAAACCTGATATGGCACAATACTGGGATGGGTATTACCCATACGTGTCGGTGAAATACCTGTTGTTAAATAATTCATCCCTTGATTGGCAAGACCCGCAAGCTGTACATCAAATAACGAAATATCAATCTGTTGTCCTCGTCCTGTATGCTGACGAGCCAATAAAGCAGCCTGAATCGCGATCGTAGCATACAAACCCGTCTGAATATCCACAACAGCGACCCCTACTTTTTGCGGACCAGCAGATTCAACACCATCTTTTTCGCCAGTAAAACTCATTAATCCAGACATACCTTGAATAATAAAATCATAACCTGGTTCTTGTGCTCGTGGACCTGTTTGACCAAACCCCGTAATTGAGCAATACACTAACTGTGGATTAATGGCAGCCAAGGTTTCATAATCTAAACCATATTTTTTTAATGACCCCACTTTATAGTTTTCAATCAAGACATCTGTATCTTTAATCATTTGATGAATCAGATCTTGTCCAGCTTTTGAGGCAATATCAATGGCGATTGAATATTTATTACGATTGGTACATTGATAATATCCCGACTCTTTCGTGGCATGTCCTTGCATGTTTTTCATCCATGGTGGGCCCCACATTCGTGTATCATCACCGACTTGAGGACGTTCCACTTTAATGACGTCTGCTCCTAAATCTGCCAAAATTTGCCCACACCAAGGCCCGGCTAAGACACGACTTAAATCTAAAACACGAATATCCTTTAATGCACCCATTCAGCGTTACTCCTTGATCCTTGAATAGTACAACTCCATCAGTATATGACTATTCAATTTTGTAATGATTTTAGACCTGATAATAAAAACCCATCATACAATCGATATCTGATGCTTCGAGGACAGCGATTCTTTTCGTTAATTCACATTGTCAGTTAACTTGCTATCAGTCATCTCATTGGATTTCTTATATGTGATTGGATGGCGATAACAATTGGATTAATACCGATCAAAATCACCATGTTTTCTTTCATTTATTGCTACGGCACATCGTCAATCTACACAGATTCAGATTGAGTCAATACCGCCAACGGACATGACCATCATGATCTTGATGTAAGATGCTCATTAAATCTTAACGTAGATAATGACTACGCTGTGCTCTGCTCAGCAACAGCGCAAGATCATGCTGTATCTGCTTGATGGTATATTTGGATAAATACTAAACTACCGTTTAGAATAGGCGCTATCACCTATTCTAGTCGCTGAGCATTTAATTACAGAAAGCAGCAATTCCAGTTTGTGCACGCCCCAAAATCAGCGCATGAACATCATGTGTACCTTCATAGGTATTAACCACCTCTAAATTCACCAGATGACGCGCAACACCAAACTCATCACTAATACCATTACCACCCAACATGTCTCTGGCTGTACGGGCAATATCTAAAGCCTTACCACAATTATTACGTTTAATCAGCGAAGTGCCTTCTACAGATGCAATGCCTTCATCTTTCATTCGGCCAAAACGTAAAGCAGCCTGTAAACCAAGTGCAATCTCCGTTTGCATATCAGCTAGCTTTTTTTGTACCAATTGGTTTGCTGCTAATGGACGACCAAACTGTTTACGATCTAAGGTATATCGATGTGCGGTATGCCAGCAAAACTCTGCTGCCCCCATTGCTCCCCAAGCAATACCATAACGTGCACTATTTAAACAGGTAAAAGGTCCACGTAAGCCGCGAATATCTGGAAATGCATTTTCTTCAGGGACAAACACCTCATCCATTACAATTTCACCTGTAATGGAAGCACGTAATCCTACTTTACCGTGAATTGCTGGTGCAGAAAGTCCCTGCCAGCCTTTTTCTAAAATAAAACCTCGGATATCGCCCACATGACCTTGTTCCGAAACCTCTTTAGCCCATACCACAAACACATCAGCAATCGGACTATTGGTAATCCACATTTTGCTGCCTGTTAGACGATAACCACCAGGCACTTTTCTCGCCCGTGTCAGCATACTTCCAGGATCTGAGCCATGATCAGGTTCGGTTAAACCAAAACAACCAATATATTCACCTGTTGCCAGTTTAGGCAAATATTTTTGTTTTTGTGCTTCACTACCAAACTCTTGAATCGGCACCATCACCAGCGAGCTTTGTACACTTGCCATCGATCGATAACCAGAATCAACATATTCAATTTCTCGTGCAATCAGACCATAGCTCACATAATTTAGTCCTGCACCCCCATATTGTTCGGAAATAGTCGGTCCAAGTAATCCTAGCTCACCCATTTCTCGGAAAATCGTAGCATCTGTTTGTTCATGACGAAATTGTTCGAGAACACGAGGAAGTAACTGTTTTTGGCAGTAAGCATGTGCTGTATCACGAATCATTCGTTCTTCTTCAGATAATTGTTGCTCTAACAAAAAAGGATCTTGCCAATTAAAATAACCTTTTTGTGTCTTATTCATCTCTACGATTTGATTCATGGCATCCTCTGCTAATTTTAAAATATTCATCTGTCTGTTGATGCTATGAAAGAAAGGCAAAAAACTCAAACGATTGTTTTACATGTAGATATGATTTAATTTCATATCTTATATATGATACAAATAGATCAATTGAAAGGCTTTAATTGATAAAGATTGATCTCCATTACAATATAATCATTATATTTCAATAGAATAGAATCATTTAGATCCACTATTGATTAGAAGTCACTTTAAGATTAAATTCACGCATGCTAGATTAAGCGAATCAAAGCATTATAAAAAAATCATGTATTTTATTGTTTTTAAGCATGAAATCATGTTTCATCATAGATAGTGAGCGTAGTAGGATCCAGATTTTACCCAGATAAACATATTACCGAACTCAGATCACCCCTATCGCAGTATCTTTAATGATCTGCACACTTGTTCATGGTATTTTTTATGCGTCGATATATTCCATCTTTACAAAATTTACTCTGTTTCGAAAGTGCAGCAAAGCATATGAGCTATACCCATGCTGCTCAAGAAATGTATATGACGCAAAGTGCAATATCACGGCAGATTCAGCAACTAGAAGATTTTCTTGATGTCAAACTATTTACACGTACCCGACATGGTGTCGAACTCACCATCGCAGGACAACATTATTTTGCTCAAATTAAACCATTGTTATTGGAGCTTGAACAAAAAACCTTAGATCTTAAATCTCATAAAGGATTAGGTGGAACATTAAAACTGGGCGTGGTACCTACTTTTGCCACCTGTTGGTTACTCCCCAAATTGGATGAATTTCACAAAATACATCCCGAAATTACTATTCATATTGAAACCAATACCAAGCCTTTTCTATTTAATGAAACTATTTTTGATGGTGCGATTTATGCGGGCACAGAACAACAAATCCATCTATGGCCGGATATTGATGCACATTATCTGATGCAAGAGGATCTGATTGCAGTATGCTCTCCAGAATTATTATTACGCTATTTTCCGAATGCCATCAAAACACATCCTTATGGTTATGATTTATCGCCTGAACAACTGATCCAACTGCCGTTATTACAGCAAACAACTCGTCCAGCGATCTGGCAGGAATGGTTTAATCATTATCATATCGAGCATCACAAAGTGTTTGATGGTCATCGACATGAGCTCTTTTCCATGCTTTCTGTTGCTGCCAAACAATCAATGGGAATGGCCTTAATTCCACAAATTCTGATCGAAACTGAATTACGCCACCATCAACTGGTGATGACGGCGCAACACCAGCATTTTGATCGTCGTGCTTACTATTTTGTGCATCAAAGCCAAGCATCCTCCCCGTTAATTGACAAATTTATACAGTGGATTAAAACGACGCTCTCTCATCATGCGCCATTCGAACCTTAACCTAGATGGCTTAATTTTTTTATCGTCATTCAATATAGCGTCATTTTTCATTAAAAATGAACCACCCATATATGCTGTAGATCAGAACTGTGACATCAATTTTTAGCATATATGATTATGGTGAAAGCTTTATTTTATATCAGAATTTTGACATCTATCACTGTCCATAAAATCTCAACCTATACGATCACTAAAATATAGATACGCCACAACGAATTGTTTTTATATTTAATCTATATAAAAAAATAGAAAATTAATCTAATAAGTCTGAAAAAACGATTGCTCACTCTGTGATAAAGCCATAACTAATGATATATTCAATATGAAGTATGGTATTTACTCCTTTTTGACACAAAAGAGATTCAGATGGACGAGCAATCATTAAAGCAACAGGCACTTTATTATCACGAGTTCCCAACACCAGGAAAAATTAGCGTCACACCAAGTAAGCAACTGGTGAACCAACGTGATCTTGCACTTGCTTATTCACCTGGTGTCGCAGCACCTTGTCTAGAAATTGAACGCGACCCATCGACTGCAGCACTCTATACAGCACGTGGTAATTTGGTTGCTGTCGTCAGTAATGGTACAGCTGTATTGGGTTTAGGTAATATCGGACCATTGGCATCTAAACCTGTTATGGAAGGGAAAGGCGTACTCTTTAAAAAATTTGCAGGTGTTGACGTATTCGATATCGAGATCGCAGAAAATGATCCAGATAAAATCGTTGATATTGTTGCAGCATTAGAGCCAACCTTCGGTGGTATTAACTTAGAAGATATTAAAGCACCAGAGTGTTTTTATATTGAGAAAAAACTTCGTGAACGCATGAACATTCCTGTGTTCCATGACGATCAACATGGTACTTCGATTATTGTCGGTTCAGCATTACTGAATGCTTTACAATTAAACGGCAAAAAAATTGAAGACATCAAAATTATTGCATCAGGTGCAGGCGCTGCTGCACTATCTTGTTTAGATTTACTGTGTGCACTTGGTGCAAAAAAAGAAAATATTATTGTTGCCGATTCACGTGGATTATTAACGACTCAACGTGAAGGCTTGGATGAATCTAAAAAACGTTATGTTCAAGATATCAATGCAACACAATTGGCAGATGTGATTGCTGATGCAGATATGTTCTTAGGTTTATCGGCACCAGGTATCTTAACGCCAGAAATGGTTAAAGTCATGGCAAAAGATCCAATCATTTTTGCCTTAGCCAACCCAGATCCTGAAATTTTACCAGAGCATGCACATCAAGTTCGTGATGATGTGATTATGGCAACAGGTCGCTCAGATTATCCAAACCAAGTCAATAATGCCTTATGTTTCCCTTATATTTTCCGTGGTGCACTAGATGTTGGTGCAACAACGATTAATGAAGACATGAAAATCGCCTGTGTACATGCGATTGCACGTATGGCACATATTGAAGCTGATGCAGCATCCTATGGTGAAAAATCAGCATCATTCGGTCGTGAGTATCTTATTCCACGCCCACTTGATCAACGCTTAATCTTAGAAATTGCACCTGCAATTGCACAAGCCGCGATGGATTCAGGTGTTGCAACACGTCCAATTCAAGATTTTTCGGCATACCGCCAACGCTTATCTGAGTTTGTCTATAACTCAGCATTTATGATGAAGCCCATCTTTGCACAAGCAAAAACAGATCCTAAGCGTATTGCATATGCTGAAGGTGAAGATTTACGTGTATTGCGTGCAGTACAAATTGCGGTTGATGAAGGCTTGGCAAAACCGATCTTGGTCGGTCGTACTGCAGTGATTGAAGCCAACATTAAAAAACTGGGTTTACGTCTTGTACATGGTGAAAATATCACCATTATTGATCAAGAAAATAATCCAAATTATGAGCAATTTGCTGATGACTACTATACGATCATGCAACGCAAAGGGGTAACACCTGAATATGCACATCGTGAAGCACGTCGCCGCTCTACCTTGATTGCAGCAATGCTAGTTAAACATGGTCTAGCTGATGGTATGCTGTGTGGTACATATTCAAGTTACGATATTCATCTAGATTTTGTGAGCAATATTATTGGTCGAAAAGCAGGTCACAATACCTTCTTTACCTTAAATGCCTTGATGCTAGAAGATCGCAACTTATTTATTGCCGACACCTATGTCAACACTAATCCAAGTGCTGAGCAATTGGCTGAAATGACCATTCTGGCAGCAGAAGAAGTTCGTCGCTTTGGTATTACACCACGTGTTGCATTGTTATCACACTCTAGTTTTGGTTCAGATCAAACTGATGCAAGTGCTCAAAAAATGCGTAAAGTATTCGAGATCTTAACTGAGATTGCACCTGAGCTAGAGGTTGAAGGTGAAATGCATGGTGATGCTGCACTGGATGAAAATATTCGCCACTTTGCATTCCCGAATTCACGCTTTAAAGGTTCAGCAAATCTGCTCATCATGCCAAATCTAGATGCAGCAAATATTTCATTTAACTTACTTAAAGCAACTTCAGGTAACAATGTGACGATTGGCCCTATCCTTTTAGGCGCAGCAAAACCTGTACACATTTTAACCCCAACAGCAACAACACGTCGTTTAGTCAATATGACTGCATTGACGGTTGCTGAAATTCAAGAATACGAGAAAGAATCTTTGTAATGAAGTGATATCTCTATATTTTGAGACTTGAGAAAACCTCTATTCTGTTGCATGATGACAATAAGAATAGAGGTTTTTTCATGCAAGTTTATTTAGTAGGCGGTGCTGTTCGGGATCATTTACTTGGTTACCCCTATCACGAAAAAGATTACGTTGTTGTTGGCGCGATGCCAGATCAACTTTTAGCCTTAGGGTTTCAACCCGTAGGGAAGGATTTTCCTGTTTTTTTACATCCGGAAACTAAAGATGAGTATGCGCTTGCACGTACGGAACGCAAGTCAGGACAAGGCTATCACGGTTTTGAATTTTATACCGACAGCAAAGTCACGCTTGAAGAAGATCTTATCCGTCGTGATTTAACCATTAATGCTATAGCAATGGACGAACACGGTCATATTTATGATCCTTATGGTGGTCAACACGACTTAGAACATAAAATTTTACGTCATGTTTCAACAGCATTCATTGAAGATCCTTTACGTGTTTTGCGTATCGCACGTTTTGCTGCACGTTATAAAACACTGGGCTTTCGTATTGCAGATGAAACACTCACCTTAATGCAAGATTTAACACAATCAGGTGAACTTCATGCATTAACACCTGAACGAGTCTGGAAAGAAACTTCACGCGCATTAATGGAAAATCATGCCGATGAATATTTTGCTGTGCTACGTTCATGTGGCGCGCTTAAAGTCTTATTTCCAGAAATTGATGCATTATATGGTATTCCACAGCGGCCAGAATACCATCCCGAAATCGACTGTGGCATCCATAGCATGATGTCCTTACAACAGGCTTGTCGGGCAAATTATTCTCTTGATGTACGCTTTGCAGTGCTGGTGCATGATTTAGGTAAAGCACTTACGCCAAGCCACGAACTCCCTCGGCATATTATGCATGAAGAGCGCGGCATTGTACCTGTAACACAAATCTGTGATCGCTTAAAAGTACCCAGCAGCACTAAACAATTGGCACTTACTGTATGTAAAGAACATTTAAAATGTCATCAGGCATTAAGCTTAAAACCAGGTACTCTATGGCGATTACTACAACGTCTAGATGTATTAAGGCGACCAGAAAGGGTGATTGCATTTGTTCAAGCATGTGAGTGTGATGCTAAAGGTCGACTCGGTTTAGAAGACCGCCCTTATCCTCAAGCACAATATCTTTTAGATGCCATGCACATTGTACGTCAGATTAAAGTACAAGATCTGGCACCAGAGATCAAAGGTCATGAAATTGGTGAAATGCTGATTCAAAAGAGAATTGATGCCTTAACCATATTTAAAAATACCACATATCCAAATATATCTACATGATATGTCCCATCATGTTGCCAAGCTCTACAGACTGGATCTTGGCAGCTTTACTTCATATTAACTCAGGCATCAAGCTCTCATTTTCATCCAGATAAAGAGCAAAATGAGACGCTCATCTGGGATGCAATACCACCAATTCAATCAAGATGATCGTAATCACAGATCAAATATCCACCCGTTACTTCATTTTTTGTAATCTTAAGGCATTAAGCACTACAGACAGTGAACTAAGTGACATAGCAACTGCTGCAAACATAGGCGTTAAAAGCAATCCTATAAATGGGTAAAAAATTCCTGCCGCAACAGGTACGCCCAGTCCGTTATATACAAAAGAAAAAGCCAAATTTTGCTTCATATTACGCACACCTAATTTTGCCATATGAATTGCATCGGCAATTCCTCGAACATCGCCTTTCACTAAGGTAACTTGGGCTGTTTGCTTGGCAATATCTGTTCCATTCCCCATTGCAATACCGATATCTGCCTGAGCCAATGCAGGTGCATCATTAATACCATCACCTGCCATTACAACCACTTTGCCTTGTGCTTGATATTTTTTAACAAGTTCTAATTTATCTTGTGGATTACAATTGGCATAAACATGCTCAATACCAACTTCTTGCGCAACCAATTTGGCATTTTGTTCATGATCACCAGAGGCCATAATCACCTCAATACCATCAGCCATTAATAAATCAATAACCTGACAGGTATTGTATTTAATTGCATCATGTATAGAAATATACGCCAAAACCTCATTACTTGTGGCCAAAAAGCTGATGACCTCACCACGTTGGCGCAGAATATTGATATGTAACTGTTGATCTTCTGCTAACACAATACCGAGCTGTTCAAGTAGTTTTTGACTACCCACATATACCGTAATCCCCTCAATTTCACCCTTGACACCAAATCCAGTCATGTCTTCAAAATGATCAACTTTAACATAGTGTTGTGCCGGAATAATTTTTGCTAGCGTTTGCGCAATTGGATGGGTAGAAAATTGCTCTAAAGATGCAATCCAAAGTTCGATTTGCTTTTGATCAATTTGAGGAACAAGCACTTTAATTTCATTTAAACTGGGCTTACCTTCCGTTAAGGTTCCTGTTTTATCAATAATTAAGGTCGTTGCCTTACTCAGTGTTTCAATAGATTGTGCATCTTTAAACAGCACCCCTCTTTGTGCAGCACGTCCAGTTGTCGCCATCACCGACATTGGTGTCGCCAAACCCAATGCGCATGGACAAGCAACAATCAATACAGATACTGCACACATCAAGGCCAAATTAAATGGTGCCTGTGCTAAAAGTATCCATAATGCAAAGGTTAATATACTCACCAACAAGACAATCACCACAAAATATTGAGCAACACGATCTGCTAGACGTTGTAAGGGAGCTTTAGAACGCTGTGCCTCTGCTACAGTCTGAATCATTTTCGCCAACGTGGTATGTGTTCCGACTGCAGTGGTTTCAATTCGAATACTACCCTGCTGATTAATTGTACCGCCAATAACAGTATCTCCTTGCTGCTTTTTAACAGGTACAGGTTCTCCTGTCATCATGGCTTCATCGACATAGGTTGTGCCTTCACGCACAATCCCATCAAGCGGAATTTGTTCACCAGATGCAATCTGCAAAATATCACCTTTTTGAATCACGGCAATATCCACTTCAACAGGTTGACCTGCTCGTAATAACGTAGCGGTTGTCGGTTGTAACTTTAATAATGATTTTAATGAGTCGGCTGTTTTAGATCTGGCTTTAAGCTCCATCATCTGTCCCAGTAAACTTAAGGAAACAATCATACACGCTGCTTCAAAATACACCGCAACGCCATGCGCAGTTTTGGCCTGTATCGGAATGAAGGTTGGAAACAAAGTCGCAACAATACTGTATAAAAATGCAGCCAGAACTCCAACACCAATCAAACTCCACATATTCAATTTAAATGTTTTATAAGAAATAAAGCAGCGTTGTAAAATTGGTTTTCCGGCCCATATCACCACAGGAAGTGAGAGAATCAACTCAATCCAAGGTTGAATATGCTGTGGAATAACTGCATACATATGTGACGTCATGGCCAAAATAAAAACGATGACCGTAAAAGGCAAGGTTCTCCAAAAACGATGACTAAAATCAACCAACTCAGGGTTAGGATGATCATTTAATGTCGGCTGCATTGGCTCTAATGCCATTCCACAAATTGGACAAACTCCCGGTCCCTTTTGGATAATTTCAGGATCCATTGGGCAAGTATAATCTAGCTCAGCAGCGCCTTCTGGAACAAGTCTTTGCTGAATAGGTATAGCATAACGTGCTGGATCTGCTTTGAATTTTTCTAAACACGATGCGCTACAAAAATAATAGTGCTGATACTGATCGCTGGTTGTAAAACGAGTGCTTTGATCAATCACCATCCCACACACAGGATCAGTGGCTTGAACTGATTCAATAACTTTTGGTTCATTCTGCTGTTGATCATGTACTTGATTACAACATGATTGATGACCACTTATTTCAGAGACTTCATCTAAATCAGTAATTTGATATTGCTCGGGATGAGCTAAGAATTTTGTTCTACATCCTTCACTGCAGAAAGCATAATGCTGATGAGCATAGTCAATTTCATACATAACTGGATCTTTAACAATCATTCCACAGACAGGATCGACAGCAGCTAATGAGATAGACTGATTTTTATCAACTTGATTAGATACTTGTTTTTGTGATGTCATTATCATGTACGCTCATTTTTTTATTTATGCTAAATTAAAAGCTGTAGATCAATATTTCGTCAAGTATTTCCAAGTATTATTATGTTTATCACTCAATGTCATATCTAGCTTTTATTGTGTATACCAGCATGAAAATAAAGGATCAAATATCTCTGACCAAGGATCGAGCCAATATCTTTTATGATTTAAATTATACCTCATCTATTGTTTTGCATATTACGCTACGACACAAATAAAATAGTCCCAAACAAAGTTGGGACTATTTTATCGATGTATGATATTTTTTTAATTAAATCTCATCACATCATTTCATGACAAAATTGTATTATGCATTTTTTTCAGCAGGGATTTTAGGATAGCTTACACCACCCATCTGCTCTGCAATACGTAATACTTGGCAGCTATAACCCACTTCATTATCGTACCAAACATAAGCAGTTAAACGATTACCTGATGTAATTGTTGCCTGAGCATCAAAAACGCCTGCTGTACGTGAACCAATAAAGTCACTTGATACGACTTCAGTCGAATTGGTATAACCAATTTGACCTTGTAATTTTGAATTGATTGAGATTTGACGAATATATTCATTCACTTCATCACGATCAACTTCTTTATCTAAAGTTAGATTCAAAATTGCAAGCGATACGTTTGGTGTAGGAACACGTACAGAGTTACCTGTTAATTTTCCTTTCAGTGCCGGTAATGCTTTAGCCACTGCTTTAGCCGCACCTGTTTCCGTAATTACCATGTTTAATGTTGCTGCACGACCACGGCGATCTGCTTTATGATAGTTATCAATTAAGTTTTGGTCATTGGTAAATGAGTGAACTGTTTCCACATGACCATTCACGACTTTATATTTATCATCCAATACTTTTAGTGTAGGTGTAATTGCATTGGTGGTACAACTTGCAGCAGAAATAATACGATCTTCATCAAGAATATCTGCTTGGTTGACACCAAAGACCACGTTTTTCATTTCACCTTTACCTGGTGCCGTCAAAATAACACGTGCAGCACCTGGACATTGTAGATGTTGTGATAAACCTTCTGCATCACGCCACTTACCCGTGTTATCAATAATCAAAGCATTATCAATACCATAATCAGTATAGTTAATTTCAGATGGATTTGATGCATAAATCACTTTAATGAATTGACCATTCGCAATAATCGCTTCATTTTCTTCATCAACAGAAATCGTCCCTGCAAACGGTCCATGAATAGAATCACGACGCAATAAAGATGCACGTTTTTCTAGATCACCATCAGAAGATTTACGTACCACAATTGCTTTTAGATTTAAACCACGACCTAGCCCTGATTGACCAATAATCAAACGTGCTAAAATACGTCCAATACGTCCAAAACCATACAGTACGACATCTTTAGGTTCAACGGTCGTTGCATTGCCTTGTAAAGACTGTACAGCGTGCGTAACGAAAGTATCGACATCACCGCCTTGTGCTGCAAACTCAACAGCCAGTTTACCTAAATCAATTTCAGCCGTGCCAATATTATCGACTTTCGCTAATGCTTCAAGTATTGGGAAAGTATTGACCACTGAAAGTTCGACATCCATCACACGAGTACGGCGATGTGCTTTTAAAATTTGGATTACAGAACGGCTAACCAAAGAACGACCGAACACTGACACTACAATATTTTTTTCACGATAAAGCTGACCAATCAGTACAATCATTTTTTCCGCAATATCTTCACGGTTTTTCCAACGACCTTGGTGCTCGGCATGTAGGGCGATAATAGTTTCTTTGCTCACAGATACGTCCTCTAATTAATGTATATCTAGGCATAAATTTAAATACCTAACAATTGTAATGGAATTAAGCCAAAGAATGAATCAAAAGCTGATATCTATTCGCCTTTTTTACTACTTATTTCCTTGTTAAAGTCTTATTTTCAGTAAACTATCTCACTACTCCATCTATACTTATGCCACAATGATAGATATTGCAGTAACCATCCACATCAAAAACAAACATTAACAGTCATTTGTTGGCATCAAAAAGCAATGCCATTGCAAACTAGGCCGGACGGCAAGAAATCATGCCATCTAATATGCACAATACATCAGCGATTAAAGCCTAATATACCCTACGTCCGTATAGTACGCGATGGATCAAATTATGATGGCTCTACAGGTGTATGATCGATATTTAATTTTAAGTCTTCACGACGACGACGCTGTTGCAATAAATGCAAGGCACCTTCAACAATTAATAGCAATACTGCACACCAAATTGGAATATAGGTTAACCACTCATCTGGATTTACTCGTTCACCCATCATTAAAGAAGCCAAAACCAGCAATACAGGTTCTAAATAGCTTAATAAACCAAACAATACAAAAGGAAGTAAACGGCTGGCAATAATATAACTGCCCAAACCTAATGCACTTAAGAACCCTAGCCCCATAATCGAAAGTAGCAAATAAGGAAATGCATTAATCAGCATGATGCTGTCACTATAATAAAACGCCAGATAGATCGAAACAGGAATTACTAACAGTAAATCCCACCAAAATCCTCCCAGATGATCTGTTTTAAATGCACGGCGTAAAAAGAAATAGAGCGGATAAGCCAATGCCACATAGACTGTTTCCCATGCAATCCCTCCGATACGCCAAATTTCATGTGCCACTCCAATTACAGCAAGTAATACAGCACAAAGTTGCAAGCGTGACAACTTTTCTCGATATAAAACACAGCCAATTAAGACCATCACTAAAGGCAATAAGAAATATCCTAAAGAAACGGATAACCCGCGACCATTCACCGGCCCCCACAAAAACAACCATAATTGTGTGGTACATAAAAATGAACTAATCAATAACCAAATCAATAAACTTGGCTTTTTCAATACGCGTTTAAAAATATGTTGGATATATTTAAAATCGCCAGACCACCACATAAATAAGCTAAGAAATGGCAATGTGGCCAACATACGCCAAGCAAATATTTCTTCGCTATTCAGTGGTTTTAAAAATTGTGTAAAAAAATACAATGCCCCAAAAGTAACCGACGCCAATATCGACATCACGACGCCTTGATACATCGCTCACCTCAAATTCTGAATATCTTTATGCTAAAGTAATAAATGACTGATCTGTTTAGGCTCATAGGGGTAACTTAAAATATCGCTCACCCATCAATCTTTTCATCTGTATTTAAACCCGATATAAGACATCGGTCATTTACATTCATCTCGATCTATGGATAAAGTCACAGCAACGATATCAAGTCGAGTAACATTAATAAACACAGCTAACTGAATAGATTGAAGCTAAGATCAGGGAGAAAAGACCACCCGCTAAGCACAGCAAATAAGCACAACAAAAGCTGACTTTAGCCGGGCTGAATACAGCAGTTACTTAGGTATGTATACGGCGCATTTTGGTCGATAATTTCAACGACGCAAAAGAATACCTGCCGAATAAAAGAGTAACATACCAAACTCCCTTTTGATATGTTCACCCGATCATCTTATGATTATTTTTGCGTATGCTGAGTATAAATGACATCATCTAAATTATAGCCTACAGATTTGGCATAATCTAAATATTGTTGCAAGCGACTTTGCTCAAGCTGTGGTGTACGTGACAATATCCACATATATTTACGACGTGGCTCTCCTACCAGTACAGTTTGATAATCATCATCCAGTTTAAGAATCCAATAATCACCTCGTCCAACAGGTAACCATCGAATAGCTTGAGGTAAAAAACTGACTTTTAGCTGACTATTATCAGGTGGATTTTGCACATATGCCTCGCCAATCGACTGATAAAGCTGATTGTCTTTACCATAACAGCGATTATCTACACGAATATTTCCCTGCTCATTAAGGCTATATTGTGCGGAAACATTACGATCACATTTATTTTGAAAAGATAATGGCTTACGTGCAATCTCATACCATGTGCCTAAATAGCGATTTAAATCGACTTGAATGACGGTATTGAGTGGCTTGGTTTGCGCATAAGCCAAGGTCACAGCCCCCAAACCCACTAAAACAGCACTTCCCAACAAAATTTTTGCAAGTTTTATTCCTGCTTTAGGAAGGTTTTCTGTGTTCATAAAACTATCCTCAATATCAAATTTGATTCAATTATAGTCATAACAATCATGATTTTTTTACATAAAAACGTCTGGATTATGTAATGTAAAATCAAATATTACGTTCTAATACAACATTTTTTCTTTAAGCGCTAAAATCTCGTCACGCAAACGTGCTGCCTGCTCAAATTGTAATTCTTTTGATGCTTTTAACATTTGCTTTTCCAACTTGGCCAAATGTTTAGCCAATAATTTTGGATCAGCCAATAAATGCTGTTGATCTGCGGTCAGACTTTGATTTTGAGTCATCGCATTGGATTCAATTTGCTGATCATCTAATACCTCACCCGTATTGAGATCCTGATGATTCTGTCTAACTGTACTGCGTGGCGTAATATTATGTTGTAAATTAAACTCAATTTGCTTATGACGACGACGTTCTGTTTCATCCATCGCTTTTTGCATTGAATCCGTAATACGATCTGCATAAAGAATTGCCTTACCATGTAAATGACGTGCAGCTCGGCCAATTGTTTGGATCAAGGAACGCTCTGATCGTAAAAATCCTTCTTTATCTGCATCTAAAATAGCCACCAGAGATACCTCAGGCATATCTAAACCTTCACGTAATAGATTAATCCCGACCAAGGCATCATAAATTCCAGTACGCAATTCGTGAATAATCTTGGTTCGTTCAACCGTATCAATATCTGAATGTAAATAAGCCACTTTGATACCGTATTCTTTTAAATAAGAGGTTAAATCTTCAGCCATACGTTTAGTCAATGTGGTAATCAAGACACGTTCATCGCATTCTTTACGCTGATTGATTTCAGACAACACATCATCAACCTGTGTCAGTACAGGACGAATTTCAATTTCAGGATCAATCAGACCCGTTGGACGAACGACCTGTTCAACCACTTGCTGTGCTTTATCTAATTCATAATTTGCAGGCGTTGCACTGACATATAAAGTCGCAGGAACAATACGCTGCCACTCTTCAAATTTCATTGGCCTATTATCTAATGCACTCGGTAAGCGAAAGCCATAATTAACCAGATTTTCTTTACGTGAACGATCCCCTTTATACATCGCACCAATTTGAGGAACCGTCACATGTGATTCATCAATAATTAACAATGCATCATCTGGGATATAATCAAATAAAGTTGGCGGTGCTTCACCGGCTAGACGGCCAGATAAATGTCGTGAATAATTTTCAATGCCATTGGTATAGCCCAGTTGTTGCATCATTTCAAGATCATAACGTGTACGCTGTTCAATACGCTGTGCTTCCAGCAATTTATCATGTTCACGGAAAAATGCTAAACGTTCCTTAAGTTCTTCTGCAATCGTCCCAATCGCGCGCTGCAAATGATCTTTTGGTGTTACATAATGACTTTTTGGATAAATCGTCACACGTGGTACTTTGCGCAGCATTTTACCTGTTAGTGGGTCAAACCAGCGAATCGAATCCACTTCATCATCAAAAAGTTCAATACGGATGGCATGCTGATCAGATTCGGCAGGAAAAATATCAATAATTTCGCCACGAATACGATACGTTGCACGCAAAAATTCTAATTCATTACGACTATATTGCATTTCAACTAAACGACGAATAATGTCATTGCGATTGATCCGATCACCTTCAACAACATGTAATAACATACTCATATAGGCATTAGGATCACCTAAACCATAAATCGCTGAAACGGAGGCAACAATAATGGCATCTCGTCGTTCTAATAATGCGCGGGTTGCAGACAAACGCATCTGATCAATATGATCATTAATTGATGCATCTTTTTCGATAAATGTATCTGAAGATGGCACATAAGCTTCTGGCTGATAATAATCGTAATAACTTACAAAATATTCAACAGCATTATGTGGAAAGAAAGATTTAAATTCGCCATATAACTGTGCAGCCAAGGTTTTATTATGCGCCATAATAATGGTAGGTCGTTGCAATTGTGCAATAACATTTGCCATGGTGTAGGTTTTACCTGAACCGGTTACACCCAGTAAAAGTTGATCGTGGTAGCCTTGATTAAACCCATCAACTAATTTCGCAATTGCCTGTGGTTGATCTCCAGCAGGTTGATATTGTGTGACCAGTTCAAAAGGTTGATTTTCACTCACGCCCATACTCTCTTCAATCGCCATTTAACGTATCAGTTTAACAGATTCATGCTTTATCATAATCAGATTTTTAACTTGACCCTGATTTCATTCAACGGCAACATGTCATTCATCATGGCTCACTGATCAGACGACTTATGACTTATCACTATCACAATGAAAGCATTATCAAAACACTTGCTGAAGATACGATTTTTGTCTTTGGTAGTAATTTAGCTGGTCAACACAATGAAGGGGCTGCAAAAATTGCTCAACGCTATTTTGGTGCTGTCGATCATGTTGGTCGTGGTTGGGCAGGACAATCGTTTGCAATTCCGACCATGAATGAACATTTACAGCAAATGCCATTATCACAAATTCAACACTATATTGATGACTTTAAAATTTACACCCAAAATCATCCTGACAAGCAATACTTTATTACTGCGATTGGCTGTGGTACAGCAGGCTATAAAGTAGAAGAAATTGCCCCCATGTTTAAGGGGATTAGTCATAATGTCATTTTACCAGTATCGTTTCGCCCATTTGTCGAAAAGGCACTGCCTAAACTGACTCAACATTTTTTACATACTTTTTTTGCTCAGGATATACTCTTGGCACAAGATAGTTATCGCCTAATTGATCATTTAGCATTAACAGACAGTGAAAAAAATCTCGCGAAAATTCTAAATCAAACTGAAATGTATCCAACAGATAGTAATGGCCGCGATCGAGTTTTTGAAATTGAAGATATTTTATATCAACTTCATCGTAAACATATTTCACTACAGGGGGATAGCACAGCAACACAGCAGCATTCTGGTGCAGAAGCACTCAATTTTGGCGGGATGGTTTTAGCGTTATTAGAATTATATAACATCAACGAACAAGATTTTATAGATGCTTGGCAAGGAATAAAACAGATTTCACCACCTCATCCTATGCCACACAGCCAACATAAATAGGTGATCTCGATCTGTAAGCATTCATCCTACACATCGAGATTGCCCTATGGATTAATCAAAGCAATACCATTCAATATTAACGTTTACCAAATGAACGACGTGTACCACGTGGTGGTGGCCAGGTTTTATCCGCATACTGCTCTGGTTTAGGACGAAGTTGATTATGAACGGCATCACTCTGCTGTTCAGATGACGATATTGGAAAAGGTAAATTCACCAATGGCTTTTTTTGACGCGTATTTTGGGTGCTCATTAGATTCACTCAATGATAACTGACGCTATTGTACGTAATTTTTAAATGCGAGGCGACCCTTGCTGAGTAAATTACAAATTGATTTTTTTTAGCGCACTCAATATGTTTTTTTATTTTTTTTACGATTTAATGCATTTTTTTGGCGACTAATTACGCCATTTTAGGATAAGATGATGTGATTTTTATTTTTAATCCCTAGTAAGAAGGAATATTGCCGTGGACGTACGTCTCTCTGATCGTGTAAATGCCATCAAACCGTCCCCAACTCTTGCTGTGACAAATAAAGCAGCAGAATTAAAAGCTGCTGGTAAAAATGTCATTGGCTTAGGCGCTGGCGAACCTGATTTCGACACTCCGCAACACATCAAAGATGCAGCAATTGCAGCGATTAATAACGGATTCACAAAATATACCGCTGTTGACGGCACACCGGGTCTTAAAAAAGCAATTATTGCTAAATTAAAACGCGATAACAATCTTGATTACGCAGCAAACCAAATTTTGGTTTCATGTGGCGGCAAACAATCTTTCTTTAACTTGGCACTTGCTCTGTTAAATAAAGGTGATGAAGTGATTATTCCTGCACCGTATTGGGTAAGTTATCCAGATATGGTCATTATCGCTGAAGGTACACCTGTCATTGTAAAATGTGGTGAAGAGCAACGTTTTAAAATTACTCCAGCGCAATTAGAAGCTGCAATCACTGATAAAACTCGTTTAGTGGTGTTAAACAGCCCATCTAACCCAACAGGCATGATTTATACCAAAGCAGAATTAGAAGCTTTAGCTGAAGTGCTACGCAAATATCCAGAAGTCATGGTGGCATCTGATGATATGTATGAACCTATTCGTTGGGACGATGAATTCTATAATATTGCAACCGTTGCACCAGATCTTTATGATCGCGTGATTGTACTCAATGGTGTTTCTAAAGCTTATGCAATGACAGGCTGGCGTATTGGCTATGCAGCAGGCCCTGCAAAATTGATTGGTGCAATGAAAAAAATCCAGTCGCAATCTACTTCAAACCCAACTTCAATTTCTCAAGTTGCTGCTGAAGCTGCATTAAATGGCCCTCAAGATGTACTTCAACCTATGATTGAAGCATTTAAACGTCGCCATGACTTAGTGGTAAGCGGTTTAAATGATATCAATGGTATTACCTGCTTACCTGCTGATGGTGCATTCTATGCTTATGCCAACATCCGCCCACTTATTCGTGCTAAAGGTTTAAAATCTTGCACAGAATTTGCAGCTTGGCTATTAGAAGAAACAGGTGTTGCAGTCGTTCCTGGTGATGCCTTTGGATTAGGTGGCTATATGCGTATTTCTTATGCAACTGCTGATGAAGTTCTGGTAGATGCATTGGCACGTATTAAAAAAGCGGCTGATTCTATTGAAGGTGTAGATGCTGCTATTGCATCGATCGCTGCTGAAAAATAATTGAATTGTTCTCATGCTATGCATGAGAACATCAATACACTTCTTAAAGGACTGAATCGTTTAACCGATTCAGTCCTTTCATTTTATCTATGCGAGAATAGCAATATCCATAAGATCTCATCATCACAGATCATCCTCATACCAGCTGTACAGCAGATCTAAATATCCATCGATGTATCTGATAGCTAATAACTAAAGAATAATGATGTCTATAGCGAAATAAATCATAAAAAAATTACCATTCCAATACCTTTTTATATATAAAAATCATGTAATATCACGGTATATATTCATAAAATATTAAAACTATTTTTAAATTAAGAGAATAGGTTATGCGCTACAAAATTATTGATGTTTATAAAAGCACAGAAATTAATTCATATATTGCGAAATGCTTAAAACAACACTCTCCTCAATTTATTATTATTGAAAGTACTCATACCCTATGTTTAAACTTAGATATCATTGATGTCGACCACCAGTTATCCAATGCAACATGGGCCACAGGCGAAGAAATCGCACTAAAGGTACTCAATGGATTTGATAGTTATGACAAAACCTATATGTCACAGAGTTAACATCACCCCCATATCATCACACGAGCGAATGATCAAACAATCAGATGAGCATCCGCTCATACACATTTTTACTGATCAGGATCGCTTAGCGCATTTTAAGATTTAATTTAAAATATTAACCAATAGACACTATACCCATTTAAACAATCCAATAGACTAAAATTTTTAATTCATCGATTCATAGATGATTTGAATATTTATTTTGGTTTATAACTCAAAATTAACATCAAACAATAAGGAAAATACTCATGGCTCACCACATTTTACTCGCAACTTGGGATGAATTATCTAAAGCCAAAGCATTGGATAGTTTTACACAATTAAAAGCAAAATATATTCAAAATATCCACGAAATTACGATTGTCACTCGCCAACAAGATGGCAGCTTTAAAATTGTTAATCAAGATAACCCCGATCAAGACAATGGTATCTGGAGTGGTAGTCTTGTGGGCTTTTTAATTGGAATTTTAGGTGGCCCTTTAGGTATGGTACTTGGCCTAACGGCAGGTGCACTCATTGGCTCAAGTCATGATATTGACCATGAAAAAACAGATTTAGCCGTCTTAGGACAAATTAGTAAAGCATTACCGATTGGTGCTACAGGTGTTATTGTCGATATTTTTGAAGAATCAGAGCAAATTGCCGATGAGTTTTTTAAAAAGCATGAGGCAACACTATATCGCTGGGATTTTGATGAGGTTGAAGCAGAAATTGAGGCCTCTGTTGAAACTTGGGAAGAAACCAGTCGTCTTGCCAATCTTGCTCTAAAAGAACAAAAGAAAGCTGAGCATAAAGAAAAACGCAAACAAAAATGGGAAGAGTTTAAAGCACACTTTCACCCAACCAAATCATAAATATTAAGTTAAATAAATAGCTTCAAATCCTGTTTATAACAGGATTTGAAGCAGAGTATCGTGTGCGATAACATCTTATAGTAAGACGACTATGATGAGCTTTAAAAATAACAATGGTTGAATTATGATGTTTTGAGTTTAGGTCGCTTTAAAGCTTTAAACACACAATAATATTGCAAGGCATTGGTCAAATCTAAATATTGATTTTGCCCAAGTAACTTGGACCAACTGACCACATGATTCTTTCCAGTCAACAGATTTGCCTCAATTGCATAGACATAATGATCCTGACTTGAGTCAATCTGAGTGTGCGATCTCAAAATGGTATTAATTAATGGTTTATGTCCCAAATGCTCAATCCATTTATCACTCAACCATAATTGTAATAAATCCCCAAGATATAATGGAATAGGCTGAAAAGGCCAAATATGAAGATAGGCACCTTCAACTTGACTAAAATATAATTTTGAATCTTGTAAAATATCGAGATATTGCACCTGATAAAGACTTAAATTTTTTAAAACGGTGGCGATTTTCAGCATTTTATTTCTCCGATTTAGCCATTTTTAGTGCTGGCAAGTTGGTTAAATCCACACGGCTTAAGTGAATCACTTAAACATTTAATACTCAATTTAGACTAGCAATTACATCAATTGATTGCAAGGTATTTACAGATTTTTTATCCATTAGAATTTTCGTATAAATAACCAACATCTGATATTAAAAACACAGATAAATCCCCCTCAGCTATTGACCCAAAGATAAATCCGCTTATAATCGTGTTCAGATTCTCCCATAGCTCAGTCGGTAGAGCGACGGACTGTTAATCCGCAGGTCCCTGGTTCGAGCCCAGGTGGGAGAGCCAAATTTTAAAAACCTACTCATGATGAAGTAGGTTTTTTTATTAGTAAAATAAACAGTAAATGCTGGTCATCACCACATCTAAATTGAATTTCCCTAATACATCCATACCAAAACACGCGCAAGAAATATGACAACATCTTGCGCTATGTATTGTTGATGTTTTACTTAATTGCTCTTTATCGGTACACCACTATGAAAACGGAATAACGCATCAGGTGTTTCGATTAAAGTTTTTTCGACTTGACGAATATGTGCAATACGACCTTGAATATCTTCTTGTGGATCCTTGAGTTTTGCCGTCGTTGCAACGTCCAAAGCCAAAGCCAGATAGTCCTCATAATGCCGAGATTCAGATTTTAATAGATAACGATAATAACGCCCTAGCTCATCATCAACTCGTGGTGCAAGTGCATAAAATCGCTCACAGGAACGAGCTTCCACAAAAGCACCAATGACCAAAACATCAATCAATGCTTCTGGTTCATACGTTCGGATTTCTTTACGTAATTCTCCAGCATAACGTCCCGCACTTAAACCTTGCCATGCTTGGCCTCGCTTTGCCATTAATTCCAGTACTTGTTCATAATGCAACATTTCCTCACGAACCAATTGTGCCAATTTCACTTGAAGATCTGAGAAAAAACTATATCTGAACATTAAGTTCATCGCGGTACTGGCTGCTTTTTTCTCACAATTGGCATGATCTTGCATCAGAATATCAAGCTGATGCACAGCTTCATCTAACCATGCATCTGGTGTTCTACACCCTAAAAAACCAATGACTGGTTGCATAAGGTGATCATAATTTATTGTAGACATAATACATTACAAATTTAAAAATTAACGTGCAGCCTGAATTGCTGCTTTCATTTGTTGAACTGCTTGCGCTAGACCAACCACCACTGCATCGGCAATAATCGAGTGCCCAATATTCAATTCATGGATTTGTGGAATCGCTGCAATCGGCTGAATATTATCTAGATTTAAACCATGACCCGCATTGACGACCAAACCTTTTGATGCTGCATATTCAGCACCATGTATGATACGTTCAAGCTCATATTGTTGTTGTTCTGCTGTATGAGCATCTGCATAAGCACCAGTATGTAATTCAATCGTTGGTGCACCACAGGCAACCGCTGCATCTATTTGTGCACAATCAGCATCAATAAACAAAGATACATCACAGCCAATTGCCGTCAATATTTGAGTCGCATTTTTAACATCTTCAAAATGACCAACTACATCCAAACCACCTTCTGTTGTCACTTCTTGACGTTTCTCAGGAACAAAACACACATGCTGAGGTTTGATTTCCTGAGCAAATTTGATCATTTCTGGAGTAACCGCTAATTCCAAATTCATATGTGTGGTTAATAATGGACGCATACGACGCACATCGTCATCTTGAATATGACGACGATCCTCACGTAAATGTAGCGTGATTCCTTCTGCCCCGGCTTGTTCACATATTAATGCAGCCTTGACAGGATCTGGATATGTTGTACCGCGTGCTTGTCTTAATGTTGCGACATGGTCAATATTCACACCGAGTAAAGCAGCCATAATAATTTCCTAATCAGGTTGAATTTGAGTATTCTGAATCCACAATTGACGACTTTTTAAAGGACGATCACCTAAAAGTGCTGTAATCATTTGTCGGTATAGCTTAGATAGTAATTGTAACTGTTCTAGGCTAAATTCCCTACCTTTTTCATAATCATTCATCTGTAAAATTTGACAACCCTGTAAGCTCGCTTGCGTAGGTGCACTGGTCAGTATAAAACCATCATTTAATTGAAATACATAAGATTGATCTACAGCAATCGGCTGTTGATTTGAATCACATGAAAAGTCCAAGGCATAACCCAATTCCGCCAATAATTCATATTCAAATTGTCGCAAAATTTGTCGTAAGTGCGATGCGGATAACTGCAATTGACTCAATTGCTGAATGGTTTGCATATATTGCTGAAAGGTCGCAGGCATTTCGACTTCAAGTGGGCATAAGCGCAATAAAAGCTCATTTAAATAAAATCCCGAAAAAAAAGCATTGCCAAAAAAGAATACTGGCTGCTGAAGCATTTCTAAATGACTAAAATTTTTAAGTTCTGATTTTCCCGTCACCTGCACACGAATCAACTGGTATTGCGGAGGTGGCGTCTGTCTTAATATCCCGTCAATACGACCATATTCTTGGGTAAATAAATGCACAATATGGCTACGTTCTCGATATTTTCGGTGATGAATCAAATAACCTTGCAGGATTTGATTACGCATATTCAATCAAATTAATCATTATTTTTTTTATGTTTTTGATCATCTTCATCATCATCACCATCAGGTATTACGGCATCGACTACAGCAACAGTCCCTTTTACTGCGCCTTTGGTCACATCATAAGCAAGGCCCACAGGAACTGTAACAAGCTTGGTAATACACCCCTGCAACAACAGCATACTTGCAAGAACAATTATCACTTTATTCATTACAGCTCCATATCTTCATTTAATGATCAACACATCATTAATTATTGTTCAATATAAAACGATGTCGTTTTGACATAATATTGGTGAATAAGGATCAAATATATTTCCTACCTATTTTCAACCATTTAATCACATCAAAACACACATCTGTTGCGATTAAATATCACTATAACCTAAACTTTTCAAGGCACGTTCATCATCAGACCAACCACCTTTTACCTTAACCCAAAGTGTCAGCATAATCTTCTGTTCAAACATTTTTTCCATGTCAACACGTGCATCCATACCAATTTTTTTCAGCTTGGTACCTTTTTCACCAATAACAATGGCTTTTTGTCCAGGACGGTCAACAAAAATGGTCGCATCAATATAAGTACATGCCGCTTTCATACGTCCTGTTTTTGTATTCAAACTCGGTTCTTCGGTTTTAAAAGATTCGATTTGAACCGTTAAGTCATAAGGTAACTCTTCACCTAATTGACGCATAATCTTTTCACGAATAATTTCGGAAGCCAAGAATCGCTCTGAACGATCTGTGACCTGATCTAATGAATACAATGGTGGCTGAAAAGGCAGATATTGCGCAATGGTATCGCGCAAATGCTCTAAGTTAGCACCACGCAATGCAGATACTGGTACAATTTCTGCAAAATTCATCAGTTTTGCACGCTCTTGAATCAAAGGTAATGCAAAATTTTTATTTTCTAACGTATCTAGTTTATTAATCACCAAAATGACAGGCATTTCAGCATTTTTTAACTTCTCTAAAACCAATTCGTCATTTTGAGTCCATTTTTGTGCATCGACCACAAATAGAACCAAATTTACATCACGCAAGGCAGAAGATGCAGCACGATTCATCATTTTATTGATGGCACGAACTTCCTTCTTATGCATTCCCGGAGTATCTACAAATACAGCTTGAGATTTTTCACGAGAATCAATTCCTACAATTTTATGCCGTGTTGTTTGCGGTTTACGTGAGGTAATCGACAGTTTTTGTCCCAGCAAATGATTCATTAGTGTCGATTTACCCACATTTGGACGACCAACAATGGCCACAAATCCACTACGGTAATCTGATGGAATTTCTGTACCTTGTGCACTAAAAAACTGACCAATTAAGTCATTATTGTCGCTTTGCGACTCGTGATCAGCATCGATGTGATCGGAATGAGTAGTCATTTAGACTTTTGCTCCATTAATTTTAAAATATCTGCCGCAACTGCCTGTTCAGCAAAGCGGCGACTTGATCCTTCACCCTTCATAATCGGAAGGCCTTCAACTTGACATTCTACTGTAAAATGTTGATGCGGTGCATCCCCTTGAATATCAACAACATCATAAATAGGTAAAGGCTTTTTACGTGCTTGCAAATATTCTTGTAAGCGTGACTTTGGATCTTTGAGTTGATCTGTTGGTTCAATATACTCTAAGTAAGGCTCATACCACTTTAGCACAATTGTACGCAGTTGATTAAGATCACCACAATCCAGATAAATTGCCCCAATAATGGATTCTACAGTATCGGCCAATATGGATTCACGATGATGTCCACCAGATTTCAACTCTCCAGTACTTAAAATCAAGTGCTGGCTTAATTTTAAATCATTGGCAATTTTACCTAATGCTTCCTGACGAACCAGTGTTGCACGCATACGGGTTAAACGCCCTTCATTTTCATTGGGATAAGCATGGTATAGATAATGCGCAATAATCATACCCAATAACGAGTCACCCAAAAACTCTAAACGCTCATAATTGTATTTATGGCTCACCGATCGATGGGTTAGTGCTAACTGTAACAATTCAGATTGCTTAAATTGATAACCGATACGACTCGCTAAACGCATTTCATTTAGCTTGGATTGAGCTTTGATCAAAACTTTTCTCGAACTTTAATAGCAAATCAACAGCAAGACAGGACATGCGCCCATCTTGCTATCATTTATTTATCAACCATACTGATTTATATTTCACTATGGTCACATCTTTAAACTTTAATGTTAGATAGAAATATGACTGGCGTCATATTATCCATTAAAACAAGCCCCACCGCATGTGTGGTGAGTAGCAGTAACATCTCATACTATTGTAACATTAAAAGTTACAATCGATGCTGCTGATTTGTCATGTTCATACTTGCTCAAGAACAATCTTCTACTTAATCAATAGAACCATTACGACTAAACGATGGTAAATGGAATCCTGGCTCTTTGTGCATCCAGATATAGAATGCTCGACCTGTTAAATTTTCTTCAGGTACAAATCCCCAAAAGCGGCTATCAGCACTCTGATCACGGTTATCACCCATGGCAAAATATTGACCTTTAGGTACATTCACTTCCCAGTATTGACCATTTTGAGCAACAAACTTCTCACCATTAACATATTTAAGAAACGGCGCTTGACTGGCTACATTCACCCCTTCCAACTCACGCATGGTAAAGGTATGATCTCCTAATTTTTCTTTATAATACAAAGAATTAGGCGTATCTAAAATATCTTTTTCACGACTAAACTTGATTGGTGTTTTAGAGACTTTTTGTCCATTAATAATCAATTGTCCATGATCATACACAATATGATCGCCAGGCAATCCCACCACACGTTTAATATAGCTAATGCTTGGCTGTGGCGGATAACGGAAAACAATCACATCTCCGCGCTCTGGCTCACCCACATCAATAATTTTTTTATTAATAATCGGTAAACGGACACCATAGTCAAACTTATTGACTAAAATAAAATCACCTGTTTCTAAAGTCGGTACCATAGAATCAGATGGAATATTGAATGGTTCATATAAAAATGAACGTAGACATAACACTACAGCCAATACTGGCCAGAAATCATAAGCCCATCGAATAATTGCTTTTTCATTACCACGCCCTTTTGATTTTCGCTCCTTAAAAACCAATTTATCTAACAGCCACACTACAAATAAAATCAGTGTAACGGGTACCAGAATTAAATTAAAATCAAAATCCATGAGCTAAATGACCTCTATCTTATTATCGTTCTACTTTCAATACGGCAAGGAATGCTTCTTGTGGAATTTCAACGCTTCCCACTTGCTTCATACGCTTCTTACCTTCTTTTTGCTTCGACAATAGTTTCTTCTTACGAGAAACGTCGCCCCCATAACACTTAGCCAATACGTTTTTACGCATCGCTTTAACAGTTGAACGTGCAATAATTTGTGCACCAATCGCAGCTTGAATTGCCACATCAAACATTTGACGCGGAATTAGATCTTTCATTTTTTCGACCAGTGCAATACCACGATGACGTGCATCATTACGATGACAAATCATGGCCAAAGCATCAACACGATCACCATTAATTAACACATCGACTTTGACTAAAGATGAGCTTTCAAAACGTACAAAGTTATAATCAAGAGATGCGAATCCACGTGAACAAGATTTCAATTTATCAAAGAAATCCATAACCACTTCAGCCATTGGAATCTCAAAGGTGATTGAAACCTGATTGCCTAAAAATTTCATATCTTTTTGTACCCCACGACGCTCAATACATAAGGTCATGACATTACCCAAATATTCTTGTGGTACTAAGATATGACATTCCGCAATCGGTTCACGTAAATCTTCAACTGTTGAACCATCTGGCATTTTTGATGGACTATCAATATAAATGGTTTGACCATTTTTCATCACAGCTTCATAAATTACCGTTGGCGCAGATGAGATCAAGTCTAAATCATATTCACGCTCTAAACGCTCTTGTACAATTTCCATATGCAGCATACCCAGAAAGCCGCAACGGAAACCAAAACCTAAAGCATCAGAACTTTCTGGTTCAAAAAATAGTGCTGAATCATTAATCTGTAATTTATGCAATGCTTCACGAAATGGTTCAAAATCACTCGCATCAATTGGAAATAATCCAGCATACACTTGAGGTTTAACTTTTTTAAAACCTGGTAATGTTGTCACTTCAGGCGTTGTTGCCAAGGTAATCGTATCGCCAACAGGTGCACCAAAGATATCTTTAATTCCTGCGATCACAAAACCGACTTCACCTGCTTCCAATATACCTGTTTCGGTATGTTTAGGATTAAAAATGCCGACTGAAGTGATAATATGGGTTTGACCTGTTGATTTCATCAACATTTTATCGCCTTTACGCACTCGGCCTTGTTTAATACGGACCAGTGATACAACACCTAGATAATTATCAAACCATGAATCAACAATTAATGCTTGTAATGGTGCGTCCCGATCGCCTTGTGGTGCTGGAATAATATCCACCAAAGTTTCCAGAACTTGCTCTACACCTAAACCTGTTTTTGCCGAACATGTCGGAGCATGTGTTGCTTCGATACCAATAATTTCTTCTATTTCATGAACAACACGTTCCGGTTCAGCTTGAGGTAGATCAATTTTATTGAGAATAGGTAAAACTTCTAGACCTTGCTCAATTGCCGTATAGCAGTTTGCAACTGACTGGGCTTCTACACCTTGTGCAGCATCAACAACCAATAACGCACCTTCACATGCAGCAAGTGAACGAGATACTTCATAAGAAAAGTCCACGTGCCCTGGTGTATCAATGAAATTTAATTGATATTCTTGACCATTAGGATGTGTGTAATATAACGTCACCGATGTTGCTTTAATCGTAATTCCACGCTCACGCTCCAACTCCATTGAGTCAAGAACTTGAGCTTGCATTTCACGATCCTGCAGGCCACCACACATTTGAATGAATCGATCGGCAAGTGTTGACTTACCATGATCAATATGTGCAATAATTGAGAAATTTCGTATGTTATTGATATCTACAGACTTTTTAGCTGTTGCCATGTGTTACCTTAAAAATATGTACACCATCATGTACTTGTATCTTAAAAGTACGTATGACGTGTAAAAAGAATGTTTCTATGAGTTTCGCACAGTATAAGCAGATAACAGTTAAAAATATAGATTACGGATCAATAAAATATAGGACCGAATTAAAGTTAAATGTATATCTCACTTAAGCATAGCATCAATTAATGTTAAATTATGCTGCAGATATGCAATGCTTAAATGATCATCAGCACGTAAAATCAGATGAATCAAATAGTCAATCGGCTTGAATAACAATATTATTTTGAATAGGTGTTCCTAGATTCAACGATATTGACGAAAAATTATGGCGTTCTATATTTGTTAAAACCAACTCGTCTTTTAACGCGAGACAAAACGCATCATCCCTGATAGATGATTGAACTTAAAGTCGATGTCACACCCGATATTTTTTAACTTAAACAGCGATTTTCCTATCTATGAAAAAAAATTATCTATTTTTTATAACACTTACAGCAAGTCTATTCAGCAGTGGCTGTGCCACCACAACACTACTCAATAAAGATCAACATAAAAGTACTTCACATACTGTGCAAAAATTGCTGCTCGAAGATCAAGTATTAGCATTTGGTAAACCCTCACAATATATCGCTGAACTTCCAGCTGACAGCATCGTGATTGCGGGACAGAAAAATAGTTATGTTTTAACCAGTGGAGGAACTCAATTTAGTCAGGTATTAAATACACTTGATCCAAAACGTATTAAAGTAAGCAAAGCCTTGGCATTTCATTCTGAGCATAATGATGGCAAATTTAATGGTGTACTGCCGTTAGAATATATTATGCTTTCTGAAGATATTCAGAAAAAAGATCGTGAATTTTTTATTGAAAATAATGCGCGAGAATGCACATCATCAAGTGATCAACGCTTAAACTCACAACGGTTTTGTCTAGATATTCCTTTAACAGGATTAGTTTATCCTGGCGCCAATAATAGAGCAGCACTCAAACCCTTAAGTAAAGCATATAACATTCGTATTTATACCCAGCAACAGCAACAATCTTCAAGTTCTAAACAACAAAATTCGGGGGAAAAGCTATTACTTTTTCCATTTGCAGTTGCCTTTGATGTGATTACTTTACCCATTCAAGCCATTCATAAAATTTTTGATTAGATACCCTTCCCAATCTATTTGTACGCTTGATCTGCTCTTAAGTACGAATAGATTGGCTGAGATTCATTCATGATAAATACTAAAATCAAGCGGATTTATCCGAGCTGAAATTGGCTGGTAGGCTTGAGTAAAGCTGGGTGACATTCTCTTAGCGCGGCCTGTCGCAATTTCCACGCATGCCCATTTGGTATTAGCAACAAACAATATCGTTTGATCTTTAGCACGATAAAACACATATTGTCGTGATAAATACAATGCATTGAGATCATCTAGCCATGTTCTTAATACAATTTCATCATTCACCAAGGCTGCTTTTCGATATTGTACATGATGTTCAACTGCGACCATGGCATGCTTTAATGCAATATATTGTTGTAACCCCAAACCTAATGCCTCAATATGAGCTGAAGCTACATCTTGCATCCAACTGACATAAACCACATTATTTACATGCCCCAAAATATCAATATGCTGTGGTTCTACAACTATGCTTAAATCAAAAACATCGGTCATCTATAAACCTATTCAAAAATATGCATGCTTAAGCACGGACTTTAGCATATATGACCACTAAAATAACGCGATATAGGAAATGATGTGCTGTATTCCCTCACAGCAAAGAGATGAAAAGTCTAAAAACATCATATCTTAAGATCAATATCAATACGTTATCTATAGCAACGTACAGGGCAGAACATTTCACGTTGTTCAATTGTACTTAAGCGGTGATCTTTTGAGACTTCATAAAATCACCCATCATCCCCTTAACATCCGAAGCTCTGTCCAGCGACGTTGTCATCCATAAAACATTTCCGTACCAAAATTTAAAAATGGCACACATGATTCAATTGATATTTAATCATCATTGCGGATTTTTATTGTCTGTAATACGCATACCCACAATCGCTCGTGTACCTTGACGAATAAGCGTTACACGTGCAACAGAACCTAGTTTTAGTGATTTAACCAACTGTGCAAATTGTGCTGGATTAATCACCTCAGTATTATTGATTTGCACAATAACATCACCTTGTGCTAAACCAGCCGTTGCTGCAATTCCACCACGGCGGACATCTTGTATCAATACACCACCTTTAATATTTAATTGAGCAAGTTCTGCTGGCGCCAATTCTCGTATCGCCACACCTAATGTAGGGCCACTATTTGCTGTATTTTGTGCCCGCTCTGAAGCAGGTGTATCATCTGGTGCAGTGGTTAACGTGACTGAAATATTTTGGCGCTTATCATCACGTAAGATTTCAAAATTTAGGGTTTGCCCCGGTACAGCACGATTTAAATAACTAAAAAGTTGTACGGTACTTGGAATATCAATTCCATTTAATTTTAAAATAACGTCACCCGCTTTTAATCCAGCTTTTGCGGCAGGAGAATTTGGATTAACTTGGGTAATTAAAGAGCCTTCCGGTTTTGGAAGTTTATAAGCTTCAGCTAAAGTACGATCAATTTCTTGCAAACCGACACCTAAATAAGGTCGTGTCACTTTTCCTGTTTTTTTCAACTGGTCAGCCACATCAATGGCAACATCTATTGGAATAGAAAAAGACAGCCCCATATAACCGCCAGTACCGCTAAAAATTCTAGAGTTAACACCAACCACTTCACCACGCTGGTTAAATAATGGTCCGCCAGAATTTCCTGGATTTAATGCCACATCAGTTTGAATAAAAGGGACCGTCGCTTCGCCTTGCATATTACGCATTTTGGCACTCACAATACCTGCTGAGGCAGAATAATCAAAACCAAATGGTGAACCAATCGCAAGTACAGGCTCACCGACTTTGAGTCGGTCGACATTGCCTGCTTTTAATTCTGGAAAATTTGTACCGGTAACTTTAAGTAATGCCACATCTGTACGTGCATCACTTCCAACAACTTTGGCATCTAACTCACGGCGATCATTTAAAACAATCGTCACCTTTGAGGCATTTTCAACCACATGATGATTGGTGAGTAAATAACCATCTTTACTGATAAAAAAAGCACTCCCCGAACCTACTTTTTCCTGTGGCGTCTGCTGCTGTGGAATCACCACTTGATTACCAAAAAATCGTCTTAAAATTTCAGGTATTTGTTCTTGTAATAACTCTTCCTGTGTCATTTTTTTTACAACATTTACCCGTACCACAGCTGGGCTGACTTGTTCAACCAAGTTAGAAAAGTCAACAGGAGAGCTTGCCTGACTATGCATTGCTGTCATAGCAAATATGCCAGCGTATAAACTTTTTTGTAGATAATTTTTTTTCATATACACGATTCACTCAATAATTTTCAATCTGGATATAGCATGATCACACATCAAACTTAACGTTTAACCTCTATATGCGAATCATATTCATCATCAATACAGTCAGTCAATATCATCATAACGGATACATCATGTGACCATTACAGCATAATCAGGCGCAATATTTATTCAACACATTCCGCATTAAAATCACCTTAAAATATGTCATAAAATCTCAGCATGCTGAATTATATTTGCATTTTATTTGATGAAATGCTGTCGCCCTAAATATCAAAGGCTGTCACACTCACAGCCCACACCGTCATCCCGCTACCAATATCACAATCGCAGTAGTCATATTGGTCAATTATATTTTTTAAACAAGCGTTTAGTGACATTTCCATGTTTGATCTAAATTTCCAATATCAAATTTAAGCGCTATTTCCTTGCCTTTTTCAAAAAAAAACGTTGTTATTAATGAACTTTTTCTCAAATTAGCCGATGAATATGTCTAATTTAAACACGTCTCATGAGTTTGATGTCATTATTGTTGGAAGCGGTGGTGCAGGTTTAACACTCGCACTGTCACTGCCGAGTCATTTTAAAATCGCTATTTTAGCCAAATCTGACTTAACAGATGCAAGTACTTATTATGCCCAAGGAGGTGTTGCAGCAGTTTTAGATAAAACTGACTCAATTGAACATCATATTGATGACACGATGGTTGCTGGCGCTTATTTATGTGAATTGGATGCGGTAAAAAAAACAGTGATGGGCGGCGAAGCTGCTGTTGATTTTCTATTAACACAAGGTGTTCAATTTACCTTAGATGAGCAGGCACAACTGCACTTAACACGTGAAGGCGGACATTCTCATCGTCGGATTATTCATGCCGCAGATGCGACAGGTAAAGCCATTTCAACAACCCTGGTTGCACGCGCACTTGAAAAAGATAATATTCAAATTTTTGAAAACTATATTGCGATCGATATTATCCAAACTGAACCTACAGCTCGTGATACGACAACACGTGCAATAGGTCTGTATGCCTTAGATACACGGACTGAAAAAGTACATACTTTTCTTGCCCCATTTACTGCACTGGCATGTGGTGGTGCAATGAACGCTTATCTCTATACATCCAATCCAGATATTGCCACAGGCGATGGCATTGCCATGGCATACCGAGCAGGATGCAGAGTGGCAAATATGGAGTTTAATCAATTTCATCCAACCTGTTTATATCATCCCCAAGCACGGTCTTTTTTAATTACTGAAGCTATGCGTGGTGAAGGTGCTTATTTACGCTTGCCTGATGGTGAACGTTTTATGCTGCGTTTTGATGAGCGCGCTGAACTTGCGCCACGAGATATTGTGGCACGTGCCATAGATTTTGAAATTAAACGTCTCGGTATTCGTCATGTCTGGTTAGATATTACACATAAATCTCAAGATTTTATTCAAGAACATTTCCCTACCTTATACCAACGCTTACTTGAATTAGGTATTGATATCACCAAAGAAATGATTCCTGTGGTACCGGCAGCACATTATACTTGTGGTGGCGTCATGGTCGATGAACATAGTCAAACCGATCTACAAGGCTTATATGCGATTGGCGAGACCTCATATACGGGTTTACATGGTGCTAACCGTATGGCCAGTAATTCACTGTTAGAATGTTTTGTCTATGGTATGGCAGCAGCTCAGCATATACAAAGTCAATATAGTCCTGATATCCATTTACCTCAAGTGAGTTCATGGGATGATAGTCAAGTGACTGATCCAGATGAAGATGTCGTCATCTTACAAAATTGGGATGAATTGCGCCAAACCATGTGGAATTATGTCGGCATTGTACGTACCACCAAACGTTTAGAACGCGCACTACATCGTATCGAAATGCTTAAGCATGAAATTACAGCGTATTATCAAGACTATAAAGTCAGTAAAAACTTAATTGAACTTAGAAATCTGGTGATGGTTGCGGAAATGATTGTACAATGTGCCTTACAACGTCAGGAGTCACGTGGCTTGCACTTTAGCTTAGACTATCCCGAACAAGCACAGCAATTAAAACGAACCGTATTAACACCACCAAATTTTACAGTTGAAAAACATCTAATCAATTGTTGATCAGCCATTGATAAAGAGTAAGTTGAATTGAACTTACTCTTTAAGAGAATTCCTACCGAACGCGATAAACAGTGTATACGCCCTGAATATGCATAGCTCACACAACAGTCAAATCCATCTATCTTGATGACTTAAAGATATTGACATGCTTGCTGAAAAACCTCATCTGCAGTTTGTGTCGCATCCAATCGCTTAATGCGTTCAGGATTTTGTTGCCAAAGTAACTGGTAACCATGACGTACCTGTTGGAAAAAATTTAATTTCTCTTGTTCAAAACGATCTAAAGCACCACGCGCTCGGGCACGATTCATTCCGACTTCCAGTGGTGCGTCAAGCCAAAACGTAATATTGGGCAAATGGGAAACAAAATGTTGATTGAGTAATGCAAAGTGCGCTTGACTTAAGCCACGTCCCATACATTGATAAGCAAAACTTGCATCGACAAAACGATCACATAATACTGTTTTACCACTGGCCAATGCTGGTGCAATGACCTCTGCCAAATGTTGTGCACGTGCTGCGTAAATCAACAATAGCTCGGTTTCATGACACATCTGCTCTTGATGATCAACACTTAACAACAAGGCACGAATTTGTTCAGCCATAGGTGTGCCACCTGGCTCACGTGTCAACACCACTTGCTGTCCTTGTTGTTGTAAATAATCATGAATACGACGGATGAGTGTTGTCTTACCCACACCTTCGGTTCCCTCAAAACTGATAAACATCCCCTCTCCTCATGACTTGGATCTTAATACTTTTAAATAAGCTTGAACAGCTTGATTATGCTCTTGTAAATTACGACTAAATTTATGTCCGCCATTGCCAGTAGCGACAAAATAAAGCGTATCTGCCTGATCAGGATGCATTGCAGCCTCAATCGCTTTCTTACCGGGTAATGCAATTGGTGTTGGCGGCAAACCTGACATGGTATAAGTATTATAAGGTGTTGCTGTTCTTAGGTCTTGACGGCTAATTTTACCTTGATATTTGTCGCCCATACCATAAATAACCGTTGGATCAGTCTGCAATCGCATACCATTTTGCAAACGACGTACAAAAACACCTGAAACTTGCGCTAACTCAGCATCTAAGCTGGTTTCTTTTTCAATAATTGAGGCCATAATTAAAGCTTCATATTTATTTTTATAAGGTAAACCTGCTGCTCGACCTTGCCAAGCTTGATCCAGTGCTTTCATTTGATGTTGATATAAATCCTTGAGAATTTTTTTATCTGATTCACCTTTAGCAAAAAAATAAGTATTCGGTGAAAACAATCCTTCTGGATGATCAAAAGGAATATCTAAAGCTTGCAACATCTGTGCATAAGGCAACTGTGTAACTTCTTTTTTAACCAAATCATCTTGTTGTAACTGACGCACCAAATCTTTAAATGTGGTTCCTTCAATGACTAAAATACGATTGAGATGTGCATTATCTGCATTGGAAATCATCACCAAAACTTGTCGGATACTGGTGCCTTGAGGAATTTCATATACACCAGCTTTAAGGCTATCATGAATAAAAAGATGCTGATAAAGCTTTAATACAATTGGAAAATTAACATCATCCTCTTTGGCTAAACGATCAATAAAAGCCGAATAGCTATCACCTTGACTAATCGCGAGCATTTTTTTCGCGCCCTGAACGGGATAGTCTTTCAATAAACTGCTCCATAATACCCATATCACGAGTAATAAAATGATGATAAAACTCATCAATAATGCACGAAGCGGCAGTTTTTTAACACGCTGAGGGTCTTTATTGGACGGTTTGGTTTGAGATGTAGACATATTAGTAAATCTGATTCAAATGGAGATGATTAAAAAGGTCAATACAAGGTTGCACATCCAAATTTCGCTGTTCAAACTGGGCAACCATTTTCATAGGATGAAGCACATTACAAAAAAATAAACTCTCAATATGATGAATTTCATCCATCGTCACACTACGTTGTTGACAATCTATACCTTGTTGTTGCATACGTCGTAAAATTTCAGCACGCATCACACCATGCACACCATTATAACCAAGTTGCGGTGTAATCCATGTATGATTGATACGAATAAAACAATTACTGCTAACACCCTCAACAACGGTATCTTGCACATCACAGACCAATGCTTCAATCCAGCCCTGTTGATCAGCCTCATGTTTTAATAAGACTTGCTCTAAGCGGTTTAAACTTTTTATACCCACTAAATTAGGCATCATCAGTCCAATACGTTGCAGCAAAACACCACTCTCTATGATTTGATAACGAAAATCTTGTACATCAGCTGGATAATAAAACAGCCAGACATCGGCTGGATGTTGGGGTAACGTGTAACCACGTGGACCATCACCACGACTCACCACAATTTTTAATGTGCCATTGGCTGGTTGTGAAATATTTAAACGATGTATTGTCTGTTGAATAACCGCAAAATCAGCACAAAGGAAAAGTTTTTCGCAAGACCATTCTAGCCGTGCCATATGTAATGCTGCCAACTGCATGTTTCCATCACGAATACATGCTGTGGTAAAGCAGCCATCTCCATAATGAAAGGCACGATCAAATAATGAAATCTCTTTAACTTGCTCGCCATTTTTAAAGCATTGCATCAATTCAACATCCAGCCATAAATCATGTCTTATTTTAGGTAAGTTATATTAATTTTCTATTGCTTTTTTTCGTATATAAAATTCATTTTTTCTTATTTTTTTTGCAAAAAGACACAAGCTATTCTTGCCATCATCTTATAAAGCATTCTTATTTGGGGTAACCATGAGCGGATCAAAGCTAAAAACTGGACTTATCGCCGCGATTCTCGCTGCAACCTCTTTCTCTGCGATTGCGAAAGATTTTCTTAATGTGTCATATGATCCTACACGTGAATTATACGATGATGTTAATAAGAATTTTTCTCGATATTGGGAAAGTCGTACTGGACAAAAAATTAATTTCAAACAATCCCATGGCGGCTCTGGCAAACAGGCGCGTGCTGTTATTGATGGGTTAAATGCTGATGTCGTGACACTCGCACTTGCTGCCGATATTGATGTGATTGCACAAAAAGCCAAATTACTGCCGACCGATTGGCAGAAAAAACTCCCAAATAATTCAACTCCCTATACGTCAACCATTGTTTTCTTAGTGCGTAAAGGAAATCCTAAACATATTCAGGACTGGAATGATTTGGTTAAACCCGGTGTTGCAATTATTACACCCAATCCCAAAACATCCGGAGGAGCACGCTGGAATTATTTAGCTGCTTGGGCCTATGCCAAAAATCAGCCGGGTGGTAATGATCAAACAGCACAAAATTTTGTGGCTAAAATTTATAAAAACACCAAAGTACTTGATTCTGGTGCTCGTGGGTCTACCACAACATTTGCTGAACGCGGTATTGGTGACGTGTTATTGGCATGGGAAAATGAAGCACATCTTGCATTACGTGAACAACCTGGTCAATTTGAAATCATTACACCATCATTATCCATTTTAGCAGAACCTCCTGTTGCAATCGTTGAAAAGAATGCTCAGAAAAAAGGCAATATTCATTTAGCCAAAGGTTACTTAAACTTTTTATATTCGCCTTTAGGTCAGGAAATTGCTGCACGTAATTTTTACCGACCACGTAATCAAGCTGTTTTAGCAAAATATCAACATACCTTTCAACCACTCAAACTGGTGACCATTGATCAAGCGTTTGGTGGATGGAATAAAGTTCAAAAAGTACATTTTGAAAACGGCGGCATTTTTGACCAGATTGTTAGTGCCAACAATGCCAAATAAGTGTGCGATTGATTGAGGAGTAAAGATATGACACATACCGTAATTGTTCCAGGTGTAGGTGGTAGTGAATATCATCATTGGCAATCTTGGTTACAACGACAGCTCATGTCTTGCTCACGAATCGAACAGAAAAATTGGCAGCAACCGATTTTAAATGAATGGGTTGCTGAATGTGCCAAAACCTTATCGGCATTACCTGAACAGCGTATTGAAATTGTGGCCCATAGTTTTGGCTGCCTGAGTATTGTTGCAACGCTGGCACAGTATCCAGAGTTTAACAGCAAAGTTAAAAATCTGGTTTTGGTTGCACCCGCAAATCCGATACGTTTTGGTATACATGGTTTTGCTGATGATGCGTTCGGTCATTACCAAGATTATTTTCATCAACTTAAAATTAAAGTTCCAGCAACCTTCATCATGAGTGAAAATGATCCTTGGCTAAATTTTAATGATGCACTTGATTTAGCTTCATCTTGGCAATTAACACCGGTCAATTTAGGCTGTGTTGGTCATATTAATGTTGCTTCTGGATTTGGTCCTTTCCCTGAAATTTTTGATTTCTTGATTTCAGAAAAGAATATGCGATATATCAATATTTCTGATGATCACAAGCATTTATTTAAATTTGCTTTTTAATTAGTGCAATTTATGCTTGGTACAAATTTTTATCTTCACTAACTATATGGGTTAGTATTCTCTCTGTTTGAGGAGTAATCATGTCGCAGCGATCCCGAGTGCTGCCAGGATTTGGTCTATCTCTAGGCTTTACCCTAGCGTATTTATCATTAATTGTTCTTATTCCTTTATCTGCTGTATTTATTAAATCTTTGGGTATTGGTTGGGATGGTTTATGGGAAATTGTCACCTCAGAGCGTATTATTAAATCGCTACAACTCAGTTTTACTACAGCCATTATTGCCGCATTAACCAATGTTGTATTTGGACTGTTATTGGCATGGTGCCTCGTACGCTATAGCTTTCCTGGTAAACGCATTGTAGATGCATTAGTCGATTTACCTTTTGCATTACCTACAGCCGTTGCAGGGATTGCCTTAACGTCACTATATGTATCTACAGGTTGGCTCGGTCAATATCTGGAACCATTGGGTATTCAAGTCGCTTATACACCTTTAGGCATTACATTGGCCTTAATTTTTGTTGGCTTACCTTTTGTGGTCCGTACAGTACAACCTGTTTTAAGTGATTTAGAAACAGAACTGGAAGAAGCAGCAGCAGCCCTAGGCGCAAATCGTCTACAAATTGTCAGTAAAATTATTCTACCTATTTTATTGCCTGCTTTAATTACTGGCTTCGCCTTATCTTTTGCTCGTGGCGTCGGAGAGTATGGTTCTGTTATTTTTATTGCGGGTAATCAACCCTTTAAGACTGAAATTGCACCATTAATGATTATTTCTCGTTTAGAGGAATATGATTATGCTGCTGCAACTACGATTGCTGTCGTCATGTTGATGATCTCATTTTTAATCTTGTTTGTGATTAACTTATTACAAGCTTGGGCCAGCCGTCGTACCGGGAGAACTGCACGATGAATATCAATCCCAATGCTTTAGCTGAAAAATTACAGTCACGTGATGCAACCCGCGAACCGACTTGGGTACGTTATCTGTTACTGACCATTGCCTTGATTTTCTTTTTAAGCTGCCTCGTCTTACCACTTATTCTGGTCTTTGTTGAAGCGTTTAAACAAGGTATGAATGTTTATTTTCAAGCCTTAATACAACCCGATACATTATCAGCAGTTAAACTCACCTTACTGACTGCTGCAATTGCCGTTCCAATGAATGTCATTTTTGGTGTTGCTGCAGCATGGGCTGTTGCTAAATTTAATTTCCGTGGTAAATCTATTTTAACCACCTTAATTGATCTTCCATTTGCCGTTTCTCCTGTGATTGCAGGTTTAATGTTGGTACTGATTTTTGGTACGCAAGGCTGGTTTGGTGATTGGTTATTAGATCATGATATTAAAATCTTATATGCTATCCCTGCAATTGTGATTGCCACTATTTTTATCACAGTACCTTTTGTTGCACGTGAGCTCATTCCACTCATGGAAGCTCAAGGTACGGAAGAAGAAGAAGCTGCAATTGTATTGGGTGCTTCAGGTTGGCAAACCTTTTGGAAAGTGACTTTACCCAACATCAAGTGGGGCCTGATTTATGGTGTCATTTTATGTAATGCGCGTGCTATGGGCGAGTTTGGTGCGGTATCGGTTGTATCTGGCCATATCCGTGGTGAAACCAACACCCTACCACTCTATGTTGAAATTCTTTATAACGAATATACATTTAGTGCAGCATTTGCGGTGTCTTCGCTTTTGGCCTTTCTCGCCATTATTACTTTAATTTTCAAAGCATGGATTGAAGCACGCCAAGGCAAGCAAATTAAACCATATGAAGATTCAACCATCTAATGAGGAATGACATCATGAGTATTCAAGTTAAAAATATTGAAAAAAACTTCGGTGCATTCCATGCGCTTAAAAATATTACCTTAGATTTTCCAGATGGCCAATTGGTTGCCTTACTTGGTCCATCAGGTTGCGGTAAAACAACATTACTACGCATTATTGCTGGTTTAGAATCTGCAGATGGTGGGCAAGTGATTCTGGAAGGTCAGGATGCGACCGATGTGCATGTGCGCGAGCGTCAAGTTGGTTTCGTATTCCAGCATTATGCTTTATTTCGTCACATGACCGTATTTGATAACGTTGCATTTGGCTTACGTGTTCGACCACGTGGTACTCGTCCGTCTGAAGCAGAAATTAAACAGCGCGTCATGCGCTTACTGGATTTAGTCCAACTGAGTTTTTTAGCAGATCGCTATCCAGCTCAATTATCGGGCGGTCAACGACAACGTATTGCACTCGCACGTGCCTTAGCAGTTGAACCGCGTGTCCTATTACTAGATGAACCTTTTGGTGCTTTAGATGCCAAAGTACGTAAAGAGCTACGTCGCTGGCTACGTACACTACATGATGAATTACATATTACCTCTATTTTTGTCACACATGATCAAGAGGAAGCTTTAGAAGTTGCTGATCAAATCATTGTCATGAACAAAGGTCAAGTAGAACAGATTGGTTCACCTCGTGAAGTGTATGAACAACCTGCCACGCCTTTTGTTTTTGACTTTTTAGGTCAGGCCAACCGTTTTGAAGGATACAGTCATCAAGGCATTATTCAAATTGGTGAAGATCGTATTCAACTACCACACCATGAAAATGCACCACAAGGTGATGTGGTTGCTTTTGCTCGACCACATGAACTGCGTATTCATAGCCAACCAGAAGCAAATGCCATTCAAGCCACTTTTTTACGTGAAGTTTGGATAGCAGGCAAAATTTTAGCAGAACTAAGTGATTACCAAGGTAATACCATTGAAATCGCATTAACTGCTGAAGAATCAAAACAACATCAATTTCGTATTAATCAAACTGTTTGGCTCAGTCCGACCAAATTACATTTATTTGAAAACCAAGTCGCTTAAGACTGATCGATGGGGCGACACGCCCCATCCTCTGAGGAAAATAGAATATGAATTTCCAACAACTACGAATTATTCGAGAAACAGTGAGGCAGAACTTTAATCTTACTGAGGCATCAGCTGCACTTTATACATCACAATCTGGTGTCAGTAAGCATATTAAAGATCTAGAAGATGAGTTAGGCGTACAACTGTTTATTCGTAAAGGCAAACGTTTATTGGGTTTAACTGAACCAGGACAGTCTTTACTCGGAATCGTAGAACGAATGTTGGTAGATGCGGATAACATTAAACGCTTAGCCGATGATTTTAATCGTGTTGATGAAGGGACGCTCACTATTGCCACAACACATACTCAGGCACGTTATATTTTACCGCCAATTATAAATCAGTTTAAGCAGGAATTTCCCAAAGTCCATTTAATCCTGCAACAAGGCAGTCCAATTGAGATTGCTGAAATGTTATTACAAGGTGAAGCCGATATTGGTATTGCGACCGAGTCATTAACGACAGAAGATAATTTAGCCAGTATCCCTTACTATAATTGGCAACATAGTATTATTACACCACAACATCATCCATTAACCACCAAAGCACAGATCAGTATTGCCGATTTGGCCAGTTATCCGATTATTACCTATCATGATGGCTTTACTGGACGCTCTAAGATCAATAAAGCATTTGAAGATGCAGGTCTTGAAGTCGATATTGTGATGTCTGCACTTGATACCGATGTTATCAAAACTTATGTTGAACTCGGTATGGGGGTCGGTATTGTCAATAATGTTGCTTATGACCCAGAACGTGATTATCGTCTAAAACAAATTGAAACGGATCTTTTTGGTATCAATACCACTTGGATTGCAGTACGTAAAGGTCATTTATTACGCGGTTATGGTTATGAATTTATTTCGCTTTGCTCACCAGACACCAATATTAAAGCATTGAAAAAAATGGCTTATCCAGAAGATTAGTCACGTTAAAATAGTACTGATAGCAATAAAAATACCAGTCAAATCTCGATTTGACTGGTAGGGTGATCTAGCTGCGCTAACATCCAGCAGCTTAAATACGCTTTAAGACTTACCAGAAGAAATTAACACCAACTTTAGCCACTGGCATCCATGCATATTTATTTTTATTCGAAATTTTGCTTCCTTCAGCTTTTAATGCATCCTCTAGATTAAGATCTTTTTTAGTTGCTTCATCTGTCATACCTTCTAAATTACCACCAGCATATACTAAATCTGCTTTTGGATTACCACTGTAGTAAGCACCTGCTTCAGCAAAAAGCCCCCAGTTTTGTCCTAATTTAGGCGAATAACCCACACCTAAATACGGCGCAATGGTGTTTTTATAATCAGTACTTCCTTTAATACGAATACCTTGATCACCCGCTTTAAACTCGGTATGATTGACCTTAAAGCTTTCACCTGCACCAACACGACGTTCAAGATCATAGTCATTTTTTAAGTAAGCAACACCTGCTGCAACATAAAATGCCTCAGCCCACTTATTATCACTTGCTCCCCAAGGACGAATTTCTGCATTTAAATAGGTGTTTTTATTGTTCTGGTCCCAATCATATTTTGACCCATCAATTTTTAAATTGCTATTCCATGAAATGTCGCCACCATTATAACCTAATGCTAAGCCCACATATGGATTAACGGCCCATTGTAATGCAGCACCATACCCAGTAGTCCCCACTTCTACGCGTGCACCCGTTGGTAATAAAGAAGAAGCTCCGACATATCCATCATCGATAACACCAGCCATCGTTGAACCTGCAATTGCCGTGAACATCGAAGCTGCTAGGATTGTTTTAATCGCTTTCATCCAATTTTCCTCAGATTTTTAACTGAAATAATAATTAAGAAAAAAATTTACAATCTGAATATAAGTGATAATTGTGGAATTCTTCGTCTATTTTTGTAACTTTTTGATACATTATTCATCTTTGTTGTATGATTTTTCTTTATCTTAACTGATGCAATATCGCTTATTTATATATAGTGCACAAAACTAACACCCATTTGAGCAAGCATGATTATGGCCGATGGCCATGCGGTTATTTATTGTAGCAGAATATTGATCAATCTTTAGAAGGTTGTCGCTGTACTTTAACGAGACAATCTAGAAGCACAGTTAAATGTCAATATAGACCATTGTAAAAATTAATAATTAATTTCGATATAAAACAGTTTTTCATCAATTTTTTACTGAATATAGTGTAAAATCTTTTAAATTTTTTTTCTGGAAGGAAAATCATGTCACAGCTTTCAACAATCATTGAACAAGCTTTTGAAGACCGTGCTAATTTTACAGCTGCAGATTGTCCTGCAGAAATTCGTCAGGCAGTTGAGGAAGCAATTGCAGGCTTAGATAACGGTACATTACGCGTTGCTGAAAAAATTGACGGTGAATGGATCGTTCACCAATGGTTGAAAAAAGCAGTGTTATTATCATTTAAACTCAATGATAATAAAGTCATTGAATCATGTGACCTTCAATTCTATGACAAAGTAGATACCAAATTTAATGGCTGGACTGAGGCTCAGTTTAAAGCAGCTGGTGTACGTGTTGTTCCACCCGCTGTTGCACGTAAAGGTTCATTCCAAGCAAAAAATGTTGTACTCATGCCGTCATACGTCAATATTGGCGCGTATGTCGACGAAGGCACCATGGTAGATACTTGGGCAACTGTTGGTTCTTGCGCACAAATTGGTAAAAATGTTCACCTTTCTGGCGGTGTTGGTATTGGTGGTGTACTTGAGCCATTACAAGCAAACCCAACCATTATTGAAGATAACTGCTTCATTGGCGCACGTTCTGAAATTGTAGAAGGTGTGATTGTAGAAGAAGGCTCTGTCATTTCAATGGGTGTATTTATTGGTCAATCGACTAAGATTTATGACCGTGAAACTGGTGAAATTCATTATGGTCGTGTACCTGCTGGCTCTGTTGTCGTTGCTGGAACGCTGCCATCAAAATGTGGTACATGTAACTTATATGCAGCCATTATTGTGAAAAAAGTAGATGCAAAAACGCGTGCTAAAACCAGCTTGAATGATTTATTACGCGAAGACTAAAATACACAATCCTTTGAAATCTCTACGATTATAAATAATCGTAGAGATTTTATTTTTCTAATCTGTGGTTAATGGTATGACAACTTCTCTACGTTCTTCGGCTATTCCTGTTTCTGATCCTTCTGCAGGACTACGTATTACGGAGATCTTTTACTCACTGCAAGGGGAAGCAAATACTGCGGGATTACCCACTGTTTTTATTCGTTTAACGGGCTGTCCTTTACGTTGCACTTATTGTGATACAACCTATTCATTTGAAGGTGGCACACGAATATCACTTGACGAAATTATTCAACGTACACTGAGTTTTAATACACCTTATATCTGTGTAACTGGCGGTGAACCTTTAGCACAACCGAATGCCTTACCCTTGATGCAACGCTTAGTCGATTTAGGTTGTCACGTCTCTCTAGAAACAAGTGGCGCACTGGATGTGTCCCATATTGATCCACGTGTATCTAAAGTTTTAGATCTTAAAACACCAACCTCTGGTGAAATGTCACGAAATTTAATAAGTAATATTGATTATTTAACCTTACATGATCAAATTAAATTTGTGATTTGTAATCGTGAAGATTATGAATGGTCTAAAGCCCAAGTGGCACAGTACACACTCAATGAAAAAGTGAATACCATCTGGTTCTCCCCCGCTTTTGCTGTTGAAAAAGGTGCTGTCCGCTTACCACAACTTGCACGTGATTTAGCACAATGGATTTTAGAAGACCATCTCCCCGTTCGTTTCCAACTACAATTACATAAATTGTTATGGAACGATGAAACTGGTCGTTAATGGTACATGATTTTGGAGAATAAAATATGCGCTCTCGTGCCGTAGTCTTATTATCTGGCGGTTTAGATTCCACTACATGTTTAGCTTGGGCACAAGCTCAATATGACTGTATTGCCTTAAGCTTTAGTTATGGTCAACGTTCCTCTACTGAGCTGGATGCTGCCAAAGCACTTGCAGAACGTGCAGGTATTGAACATCGTATCATTAATATTGATTTAGGTAATTTAGGCGGCTCTGCGCTGACCGACCATAGTATTGAAATTCCTGAACAAGAACAAACCGGTATTCCAATTACTTATGTACCCGCACGTAATACTATTTTTCTTTCCTATGCTTTAGCTGCAGCCGAAGTTTTTGCAGCAGAAGCGATTGTAATTGGAATTAATGCAGTCGATTACTCGGGTTATCCAGACTGTCGTCCAGAGTTTATTGATGCCTTTGCTAATATGGCTCGCTTGGCCACCAAAGTCGGGGTAGAAGGTAAACCGCTTAAATTTGAAACACCTTTATTACATTTATCCAAAGCAAATATTATTCGCTTAGGCATTGAACATGGCGTAGACTATAGTCAAACTGTGTCATGCTACCAAGCAGACCAAGAAGGACGAGCATGTGGAAAGTGTGATAGCTGTCGCTTACGCAAGCAAGGCTTTGCTGAAGCAGGTGTTACAGATCCAACTCGTTATATGCCTAATTAAATAGGACACTTTAAGCGATATGAAATCTAAAATTTTATTTTCTACACTGATTGCATTCACCTCATTGGTTTCTGCAACCAGTTATGCCAACAATGCTGAGCAGGCGAAAAAGTTAGAAGCTGCTTATCAAAGTACCAATATCAAGCAAAGTTTGATTAATGTGTGTGTCGATGATTATACCAAGGCAGGTGCTTTAAATAAATTAACCAAAGCAGATGTCAACAAACTCTGTTCATGTAATGTAGAATCTCGTGGCCGTATGACTGAAAGTACCAAATGGGATCTACAAAGTGCAACAAATGCAAAAAATCAGGCAAAAGTAAAAGAAATTTTAGCGCGTTTACAAAAAGCTGAAGAGCCTAAAATCAAAAATTGCTTAGGTGCTGATCTACAGAAAAAATTATTAAGTCTTCAAGCCAAATAGGCAATCTTAAAGAGTAAAAAAGCCACAACACTGTGGCTTTTTTACTCTTGAGGATGACATCAGTCATAATAAATTTAACCCTAAGGCTTAGTATTGCCCTATTCGTGATCAAGCATTAAAGGATATGTCATTGAAAATCAATTTACCTCAGCAAAATTTTGCCACTACCACGGGACAAGTCAATCTCAATGAGATGACCACAGACTGGTTAATCATTTACTTCTATCCTAAAGATTCAACACCAGGATGTACCACACAAGCGGTCAGCTTTTCATGTCTAAAAGATCAGTTTGATGCACTCAATACCACGATTATTGGTGTTTCGCGTGATTCAGTGAAGACACATCAAAATTTTACAGCAAAACAAAATCTCAGTATTAATTTAATCAGTGATCCAGAAGAAATACTGTGTCAGCATTTTGATGTGATTAAAGAGAAAAACATGTATGGCAAAAAAGTCATGGGCATTGAACGATCTACCTTTATTTTTCATCAAGGCCAATTGGTCAAAAGCTATCGTAAAGTCAAAGCAGCTGGACATGCTGAACAAGTTTTAGCTGACCTAACAAAGCTACAAAATTCATAATATCATCGCCCGATGAGGATAAAGCAGATATCGTCTCAATGCGGCGCTATCTGCTGTACTTAAAATAATATGATCAAGATATGATGTATGACTCAGTCCGACCTTCATAGCGACAAATAAATAAAAGATCGATTGAGCATGTTAAAATAACCCATGACCATGGTCAAAAATCTATTGCAATAGATGAAGACCAATCCAGCACATCACCAGCGCCATCAAGACATGAAAAAATTTCCACATACGATAATCTTTAAATATTGGCTGTAGCCACTGTGCCGCATAACCTAAACTAAAGAAAAACAACCAAGAAGCCAAAATTGCACCACTGGCAAAATAAATTTTTGTCGCTGCAAATTGTACCGAAATACTGCCGATTAATATGACGGTATCTAAATAAACATGAGGATTTAACCACGTCAACATCAGACAAATACATAATGTTCGCCCTAAACTGGATGATTGAGATGGGTGCTGTTCTAAACCAGATTTAATTTGATAGGCCAGATAAAAATGCTGTAACGCATAGATCCATAAAAATAATGCACCAGCATATTTAACCCAAATGAGCCAATCGGGATACATACTCAGTATTTGTGCAAAACCAAAAATACCTGCCAAAATCAATATGGTATCTGACAGTGCACACAACAAACAGATCCAGAATACATATTGTCGGGTTAAACCTTGTTTTAATACCAAAGCATTCTGTGCCCCAATCGCAACGATTAAACTTAAACTAACCAAAAATCCTTGCACAAAACTATTGAGCATGACTTTATTACATCCCACAATAAAATATCTACCATGGTCATTTTCTGTTATTTTAGTGTTGAAAAGACAATATTCAGAAAATATCAATCTCCATTAATTTTTTTAAGGTAAATTATGTTAGCGCATAAATCGTGTGAAGCTTTTTTAGCTGTAGCTGAGTATGGTAGCTTCGAAGCCGCAGCAACACAATTATGCATTACAGCATCAGCAGTAAGCCTGCGTGTACAAACACTTGAAAAACAATTAGGACAAATATTCATTGTACGAGAACGTCCATGTCGTGTGACTCATGCAGGAGAAATTTTACTCAAACATCTGCAACATCAACGTTTAAAAGAAAATCAGTTGTTACAACAATTACAAGGTCATCATCGTCATGCATTTTATCAATTAAATATTGCGACCAATGCAGATACATTGGCAACATGGCTACTTCCCATCCTACAACCAATACTCATTCAAAAAAAAATTACCTTAAACTTAATGATTGAAGATCAGTCACAAACACATGAATTACTGGCAAATGGTTTAGTCAATGCCTGTATTTCAGAAGTCCCGCAAACCATGAAAGGCTGTCATGCGCATTTACTAGGAAATATGCGCTATAAAATGGTTGCTACACCGCAGTTTAGACAAGACTGGTTTGATCAAGGAATACATCGCCAATCGATACGCCAAGCACCCGCTGTGATTTTTAATCATAAAGATCAACTACATGAAAAAATGACTTTATCGCTATTTGGTTTAAATCAACACGATTATCCTCATCATTTTATTCCCTCCTCAACTGCTTTTGTTGAAGCAATTGAATTATCACTTGGCTTTGGTATGGTGCCGGAAATACAAATCCAGCAACAATTACACACAGGGCAATTAATTGAACTTCTACCAGAAGCACGTAAGGATCAATATTTATATTGGCACCACTGGGAACAGCAGTCCACTGCACTACATGCGATCAGTCAGCAAATAATTACTCAAACACAGCAATTGCTGATATACAACGAGTGAGCGCTTAAAACTCACTCGCTTAAAACAGTTAAAGTGGGCTACCATCCTGCATTTGATATTTATGCTGCAGTTGCTGATATATTGCGGTCTTTTGAAACTGTTGCAAAAACTGAATAGTGCCTTGTGGAAAGGCATCCAATTGTATTTCTCCTCGGTAATAGGCTTCGCGTACAGGCGTTGCAGACATCGCATCTTTTAAACTATTTAGCTCAACCAGCTGCCATTCTGGAAAAAATTTTAAATAGTAAGAAGAATCATCTTTAAAATGGCCAATTAAACCAATTTTATCCTGATGATTAGCAATTTTCATCACTAAGGACTTAACCAACTGTTGCCATTTTTCATCATTATAGACATCAATCACATCTATAAAATGAATACGCTTGCGATCTTGTTCAGAAAAATTTAACAAAATCATCAACTTACGTTCAGATACTAAAAATGGATTTTTAATGGTCCGTTCATTTTGTGCAGAGCCTAAGGCTAAAATGACATGATGACTTTGCTGTAAAGCAATTTCAATCGTTTGCATATGTGCCAAATGAAAAGGTTGAAAACGACCAATAAACACTAAATAATCAAAAATATATTTCATAAATCATTCAAACTTTTTTATGAACTCATCAGTTATGTCGCATACGATTTTTTAGGACATAATGCGTCATAATATTAAATTAGACTTTAAAGCAAGGATAGTACGATGACACTGAGTTGTATTCAACAACCACATGAACATTTAAAAGTAAATCTAAATGACGGTATCTTGACACTGGCAATTAATCGCCCACAAGCCAAAAATGCACTCTATGGCGAACTTTATTTAAAAATTGCTCAAGCACTCGATGAAGCAGATCAGGACCCTCAAATTCGTGTCGTAATTTTACGTGGCGTAGATCATGATTTTACTGCCGGAAATGACATGCAAGATTTTATGAAATTTATTCAAATGCCTTTGCATGGTAAAGCTGGCGATGCTCCTCCTTTTGTGGTGTTAAAATCTGCAGCACAATTTTCTAAACCTTTAATTATGGCTGTGCGCGGTGTTGCAATTGGTATCGGTGTTACACTGTTATTACATGCTGACCTCGTCTATAGTGACCAGAGTGCATTATTCCAAATTCCTTTTGTTAGTCTAGGATTGTCTCCCGAAGGTGCATCTAGTCAATTGTTAGTGCAGCAGGCAGGTTACCATAAAGCGGCTGAACTGCTATTTACTGCCCAAAAGTTTAATAGTGAAAAAGCATTAAATGCGGGGATTATTAATGCAATTGAAATAGACCCTTATGCTACAGCACAAAAACAAGCAACTCATTTAGCAGCACTGCCACTGGCCTCACTACGTCAGACCAAGGCTCTAATGAAACATAATCTTAACGATATTATTGCCTGTATTGATCACGAAGCAGAAATTTTTATGCAGCGCGTTGCCTCACCAGAAATGAAAGAAGCGCTAAGTGCTTTTATGCAAAAGCGACAACCTGATTTTTCGCAGTTTAATTTTGCATAATCGAGTCTAGCATCATCATGTATCGATGCGACATCCTTGATGATCATCAAAATATCAACTTGAATACTGGATGCAATGGCTAAAAATAAATCACTGATCAGCTCAGCTAGATCGCGATCTTATAACACTGTAATCTCATCATATAACAGGATATCCTGCAATCTGCGAAGCAGTATATCCGATCATAAATCTACACTATCCATCCATGAATGAGGATAATAAGCAGTTATGTCAAATTCTACGACTGAAAAACAACGTTATTATGAACCTGCACCTATCGATATTGATATTGATAATTTTCGTAAAGTCATTGAAAGTCGACGCTCTGTCCGTAAATTTACGGATAAAGCGATCCCAAATGACGTCTTAGATGCATGCTTAGATTTAGCTTTACTCGCACCCAACTCATCAAACTTACAACCATGGACATTTTATGTCGTTCAACAAGCTGATAACAAAAAGAAACTGGTCAAGGCCTGTCTTGGTCAACTTGCTGCTAAAACTGCTGCAGAATTGATTGTTTGTGTTGCCAGAACAGATCGCATTGATGAGATGGCAGCAAAAAATCTCAGTGCATTCCCTTTCCCAGAAGTTCCCGCAGCAGTTAAAAAATACTACAAAATTATTCCTTATAATTATAAAACAGGCTACTTCAATGCCTTTGGTCATTTTAAAAAATTGGCATTTGGTGTGGCAAGAACTCTAGATAAACAGCTTCCTGTAACTGCATTTAATCCAGCAGATGCCAAACTTTGGGCCAGTAAAACAACTGCACTGGCATGTGAAAATCTGGTATTGGCCCTGCGTGCTTATGGTTTTGATAGCTGTATGATGGAAGGTTTTGATGAACCCTTGATTCGTCAATTATTAAATCTCAATGATCAGCAGTATCCCGTTATGGTCATTGCAGCCGGTGAACGCGCCAAAGATGGTGTCTTCTTTCCGCAATATCGCTTTGATCGTGATCTATTTATTCAAAAGCTTTAATGACATCAACTGCTGATCAGTTGACTATTTAAGTGATGAGATCATTTTGATATCAACACCACCAAACAAGGATGTTTGAACGCAAAGATGATAGGATGAAACAGCTAAACTGGATCATTTTACAATATTAGCAACGCTTTAACATTCAACATAAACACGATGAGCATAAGTGATCACTGACTCTGCGTCTTATTCAGCATCAACATGAAAAAGTTGAATAAACTCAAATGCAGGCACTTCATAAGGATGGGCCATCTTTAAAGCTGTCACGACAGCCATCATATTTATTTCAGCCACTAAAGTCTCCACACGCCATTCAGCGACTTTTTCTAACTCCCCGACGCTACCTACAAAAGGTGTCGCACCAGTTGTCGCTTGAAACTGCCCAAGACCTAGAACTTGCCAAGCACAGTGTTGATAATGGCCAATTCCCCCTGCGCCCGCATCAAAAATAGCTTGTTTGGTCACTTCAAGATGTGAGTCAGGAACATAATAAATCAATTTGAGCATCTCATTACCTTTGATCGTATGACGCTATATCACACGCTAACATGCTCAAGCCATCCATACAACAACCGCGATAGATCATACAGCTCAACTATGGTTAAAATCGTTCTAATAAATAACTTACTATTAAAAATAGCACTTGAATGACAATCACCATCACAAAAAGTTTCCATCCTTTTCGTTGCCGCTCTCCCATTATTATTTTATGCATATGACCACCTCATATCCGTATAACAATCATCATGATTGATATACGATTCTGTTATTGTGCTTTAAGCTACGCCTGTACTGGACTTCTAATAATGCAAAATCTAAACCAAATCGATCGTATGAAACTTAATTTACTTGAAAAATAATGAAATTAAAGCATTTAAAATATGCTATGCAGACTCACAATACTGTAACAGTAATTTTTGATATTAATCTATGATATTTTTATTTTAAACCAAGGATTGAGCGATCTTGCAAGGATCTAAATTCAATATGAACCTGTTTATTTTATATGAAATGTCAAAATATTTTGACTACTTTTTTAAGTTTAATCATTTAAAAATAACAAGAACCGCATAAAAAAGGGCTATGTCATTATCACATAGCCCTTTTCATGGATTTAACAATTAACCAATAAACTGACGCGCATTACGGAACATACGTAACCATGCACCATCTTGATCCCATTCCTCAGGCTTCCAAGAGTGTTGTACTGCACGGAAATTTCGTTCAGGATGCGGCATCATAATCGTTGCACGGCCATCTTGAGACGTAACACCAGAAATTGCTTCAGGTGAACCATTTGGATTGAGTGGATAATGCTGTGTCGGCTGACCATGACTGTCAACATAACGCAAAATAACTTGTTGGCCAGCATTCAAGGCTGCTAATTGTTCCGCACTTGCGACCACTCGACCTTCACCATGCGCAATTGCAATTGGTAAAATCGAACCTTCCATACCCTCAAGTAATACGGAATGAGATTTTTCAACACGAACGTTAACCACACGTGCTTCAAACATTTCAGAAGTATTACGATGGAAACGCGGCCAATGATCTGCACCCGGAATTAATGGCGCCAATTGTGATAACATTTGACAGCCATTACAGATGCCAAGAGAAAATGTTTCTTGGCGACGGAAAAACTTTTCAAACTGATCACGTAACTTGGTGTTAAACAATACAGATTTTGCCCAGCCACCGCCTGCACCTAGCACATCACCATAAGAGAAACCACCACAAGCAACCAGACCCTCAAAGTCATCTAAACTCACACGTCCAGCAAGTAAATCGCTCATATGGACATCAACCGCATTAAATCCAACCTTATCAAAAGCGGCTGCCATCTCCACATGACCATTGACACCTTGCTCACGTAAAATCACCATATTTGGACGACGTAAGTTAAGATAAGGTGCTTCGATTTCTTCATTTAAATCAAAAGTTGCTTGTGCAATTAACCCTGCATGCGAGCGATCGGTAATTAAGGCAAATTCTTGATCTGCTGTGCTAACATTATCACGTAAACGTTGGATTTGATGAGAAACCTCACTCCAAGCCAGTTGTAAATCTGCACGTTCAAAAAGCAAACCGTTGACTGCTAATTGATCAGTGTGATTAACATATCCAACTACCGAAATGGCATCATGAAGCACAGACTCAGCCACTTCAGCTTGTAGATTTGCCCAATCTGCCTGACTAATTTGCAATACTGCACCAATTTCTTCAGCAAATAGTGCCGCAACCGACTGATCTTCAAGTGCAACACCTAAACGTGATGCAAACATCATCTCTGCAACTGTTGCCAACAAACCACCATCACCAATGTCATGGTAGGCTTGAATTAAGCCACGCTGATTCCAATCTTGTACCAATGCAAAAAATGCTTTGAAATCTTCAAAACTGTCTACATCAGGTGTAACCGAACCGATGGCTTTATATACTTGCGCTAGAATTGATCCACCTAGACGGAATTGACCTTTAGACAAGTCAATGCGTACTAAAACAGATTCAATGTCTTTTAATTGAGGTGTTAGGGTTTGGCGAACATCTGTGACAGGTGCAAATGCAGTAATGACACCAGACATTGGTGAAGTCACTGATTTTTCTTCACCTGCATCATGCCAAGTAGTCCGCATAGATAATGAATCTTTGCCCACTGGAATAGCAATACCCAATGCTGGGCACATTTCCATACCAATCGCTTTTACGCCCTCAAACAAGGCTTGATCTTCACCTTGCTGACCAGCAGCAGCCATCCAGTTTGCTGATAGCTTAATATCACTGATTTGGTCAATTTTTGCTGACATGATATTACTAATCGCTTCAGCAACCGCTAAACGTGCAGATGCTGCAGGATTCAGCAATGCGACCGGTGGACGCTCACCCATGGCCATCGCCTCACCAGTATAACCGACTAAACTGGTAGTGGTAACCGCAGCATCCGCAACCGGTATCTGCCATGGACCGACCATTTGATCACGTGAAACCATACCAGTAATAGAACGGTCACCAATCGTAATCAAGAATGACTTAGATGCGACAGTAGGATTTTTCAGTACACGATAAATGGCATCTTGTAGATCAACCACAGTATCCGCATTAAAGTCATCGCCTTGACGTTGTATGGTTTCATACGCACGGCTCATGCGTGGTGTACCACCCAACATGACTTGCATCGGCATATCCACAGCTTTATTATCGAATAGAGGATCTTCAACCGTTAAATGACGTGCTTCAGTTGCCTCACCGAGTACCGCAAATGGACAACGTTCACGTGCACAAAGCGACTCAAATAGTGCCAATGAGTTTGGACGAATCGCCAAGACATAACGCTCTTGTGCTTCATTAGACCAAATTTCCATTGGTGACATACCTGGCTCTAAAGATGGAATCTTACGCAGGTTAAGTATTGCACCTAATTCGTGATCATTGACCAACTCAGGCATTGCATTCGAAATACCGCCAGCACCGACATCATGTACAGAGACAATCGGGTTATTATCTTCCATACGCCAGCATGCATCGATGACCTCTTGACAACGTCGTTCCATTTCTGGATTTTCACGTTGTACTGAAGCAAAATCAAGATTTTCGCCCAATTGACCACTATCAACAGAAGATGCAGCACCACCACCCAAACCAATCAACATGGCTGGACCACCCAATACGATCAGTAAGTCACCAGGCTGTATCGGATCTTTTTCAACGTGATCTGGACGGATATTACCATAGCCACCGGCAATCATAATTGGCTTATGAAAACCTTTCACATCACCGTGAACACGTTGTTCAAAAGTACGGAAATAACCATTTAAAGCAGGACGACCAAACTCATTATTGAATGCAGCACCACCCAGTGGGCCATCAATCATAATTTGTAACGGTGATGCCATACGTGATGGCTTGCCGTAATTTTCTTCCCAAGGTTGTTCAAAACCAGGAATATTCAGATTCGATACCGTAAAACCGGTTAAACCTGCTTTTGGTTTACCACCACGTCCTGTAGCACCTTCATCACGAATTTCACCACCTGAACCTGTTGCAGCACCAGCAAATGGCGCAATCGCAGTTGGATGGTTATGTGTTTCCACTTTCATCAAAATATGTGCCGCTTGGCTTTTATATTTATAAACGTGATGACCTGTGTCATGTTGTTTCGTTGGATAAAAACGTTGCGTATCAAAACCAACAATCACTGAAGCATTATCTTTATATGCAGATAAAACATCTGTTGGTGATTCTTTATAGGTATTTTTAATCATCTGAAACAATGATAATGGTTGAGTTTCACCATCAATTGTCCATTCAGAACCAAAAATTTTATGACGACAGTGTTCAGAGTTTGCCTGAGCAAACATCATTAATTCAATATCGTGCGGATTACGCCCCATTTTACTGAAAGCTTCAGTGAGATAGTCAATTTCTTCATCTGACAATGCAAAACCAAATTCACTATTGGCTTGCACTAAAGCGGCCTTACCTTGCCCCAAAATATCAATACTATTTAAAGGTTTTGGTTCAGTTTCTAAAAATAATGCTGCCGCTGCTTCAAGCTGATTAAAAACACTTTCAGTCATCCGGTCATGAAGAACAAGTTTGACATCATCCGAAATGTCTTTTACACCCTTCAAAGTAAATAAAACACCGCGTTCTAATCGTTGAACAGGTGTATTACAGTTGGCAAAAATATCTGTCGCTTTAGATGACCATGGCGATATTGTGCCTATGCGTGGTGTCACAAGGATTTGAATTTCATCACTTGCAGCCTGACGTAAAGTATAAGCTTGACCATCATTTAAAAGCTGTAAAGCGGATTGCTGCTGTTGCTCGTTGAGCGCTTGGTTAAACAGATAGACCCATTGGCTTTCTATTGATTGAACCGAACTAATGGACGATAAGCGTGTTAATAGTTGAGTTATCTTAAAAGAAGAGTGTGCGGGTGCACCGGCCACGATAAACATGCTGATTTTGGCTCCACGGGATGGCCAGACGACCATGCCACAATGTGACTTTGAAGAGAGCACATATTCTACTGTGTATTAGCGGAATCAGCTAGAGATAAAAACACTTTTTATTACATCAAATCACCTATTTCTTCACAAGAATTCTTTTATTTTCAGATAAAAAATTTGAATTTTTCTAAATAGTTTTATGAAATAAAAGCATAAATAAATAATTCTAAAACATTTTGAGGTTAATTAGCTGTGGATTATATCCCTCTACTCATTGCACTATTTATACAAAAATAATCAACTCAATCAGATCATACCTTGATGTATTCATCATAGAATTTTGATCACAAAATCATGATTTAGCATCAAAAGTATGATCTTTATAACTGCTTTCATAGCATTCGATTTATACTGACCCAACTGATCATTGGAAGAAGTACCAACTTCATATTCAGTGATATGACATTAACCAATAATAATGTCCGTATGACTAACTTGATATTTCATGTGCATTCTTTTCAATCTAGCAGCCAAGTCAGATCGCATCAGGCTTCTTGATCATAACGTCATACTATTGATCCGTATTCTGAATTAAATGTAACAAAGCCCCACCCGCCACAGTTAAACTTTTTGGATCAACCTGATCTAATCGATCACATGCTTTATGATCACACACTGCACGCTCTACCGCACCATTACTTTGCTGATGAAATAAACTCATAGAAGTTACTGGGACTTTACCCAAAAATGATGCAGCATCACTATCTGTCAAACTTGACATATCGTCTACAAGATCTGAATTTTGTGATTTCATAAATTCTCTTAGACTATTTTTTAATGCTAAATCTTTTGGATTAGGGGGAAGATCAGAAACCTCATCTGTCAATAATCGATCCATATCCTTAATCTCTTTTTGATCCTGTTTACTGTCTAGAACTTTTTCCTCTTTTTTAAGTGCTGCTTGGTTAACATCCGAATTAGCCAGTAACATAATCGGATTTTTTGTTCCCACCATATTGACATTAATATAAGCCCGAATCGTTTTTAGTTGTTGTGGACTTAACTGATCAACATAGGCTTTTGAGCCTGCTTTTCCTGCCTCACCAGCATCCCAAAATGCCAAATAAATGGTTTGTTTAGGTTTAATTTTTGCTAGATGCAATTGATTCATCAATTCAAGTAACAAAGCAACACCTGAAGCATTATCATTGATTCCAGGCCCTGTTTTAACTGAATCATAATGTGCCCCAATAATGATAGAGGAATCCTCATTTTGTCCTGGAATTTTAACCAAAATATTCTGTCCAACGATATGGCTATTACTTTTAAAAGGCTGTATTTGCACCGGATAATCAAACAGCTTTGCTTGGCTAATAATATATTGTGCACTGGCCTGATCACCAGAAGTACCCACAGCACGATTACCCTTATTTTGCGTTGCAATATTTTGCAATGCCTGTAAGTGCTTGATCATTTTATTTGGATCTAATGTGATCGATTTCTCCAGATTAATCTCTGCACTCTTTTGAACATGCTGATCTGAACGTGCTTGATGTTTGCTTGAATTTTGCTGCTGATTATTTTGATGACATGCTGCAAGTCCCAAACTACAGCTTAAGGTCAATATGGAGACCAAAAATTTATATTTCATAACCATTACTCGCCTAATTTATTATGCTATAGCGCTGTATGTAAGTATTACGCAAAGCGCCACAGGACTCTTTATAGGTTTTAATAGCTGAACGTTATTATTAAGTAAAAATTATCAATCAATGGCAATAATTAACATTGGTTAAATTATAACAACTTAAGCTTGAGTGATGATTGATATTGATTAAAAATACATATAAAAACAATCTTATAGTTATTTTGATAAACTTTACAATATGTTAAATATTGTATCTACAATGTGTTGAAAATGACCTCAAGCTGGTTCTCTGCTGCTCTTTATGATGATTTCAGCTCATTTTAACCACAAAAGCAACTGGCCATCCTATCTCCAAATACCCTCATTAGGAAATAGGATATTGCCATCTACTCAACCCCTGAAATCTAACTAATTAAAAGCACCACCACCATTCCCCATAATGTTAATAAGGTATTACTCACGGCATATGGAACGGTATAGCCCAACATCGGAACATTACTTTTGGCCACTTCAGCAACCATCGCAACGGAAGCTGTACTGGTTCTTGAACCACCACAACATCCCAAATTAATCGCTGGATCAAATTTAAAAATATATTTGCCAATCAATGGTGCCAATAACATAGGAACACTGGTAACAAAAACACCCCAGAAGAACATTTCAAAGCCCACTTGTTGTACGCCAGCAATAAATGTAGGCCCTGCGGTAATCCCAACAACAGCAATAAAAATGTTAAGTCCTACAGAATTCATAAACCAGAGTGTGGCACTTGGCACACTACCGAGCTTGGGCTGAAAACTGCGTAACCATCCGAAAAATATACCGGAAATTAATGCACCACCAGAAGTTGATAAGGTAATTGGTACGCCATGTACAGGCAATACAATTGCTCCCACCAAACCACCGATCACAATACCAAAACCAACAAACACCATATCGGTTACACTGGTTGGACGGTCTGCAAATCCATAAGCTTTCACAGCTTTTTCAACATTTTTTTGCGTACCGCTAATTGAGAGAATATCGCCACGATAAACTTTGGTTTGTGCAAACACAGGGATATCCACCCCCATAGAGCCTCGACGAATCCGCTTAATAAAAATACCTTTTGCTTCTGGTATTTTCGATAATTCCAGTAGCGTTTTCTTATTGGCATTTTTATTGGTGATAATTACATCAAGTTCTTCAATTGGAATATCAATCAGTTCCTTATCTGCAACTTCGATGGCCTTGTTCGACCAATGAACCAACATTTCATGTTTACCAGAAACAGCTAAAATATCATTAAATTCAAGTACAGTATTTTCATCAAACTGAATTATTTTGCCATTACGTCGAATACGCTCAACAAAAACACGCTCTGGCGCCAATGCTTCTGCTGCTTTAACCGTTTTCCCGACAATACTTTGATCAGACAGTTTTTGATCAGCCAGTTGATAGGCACGAATAATATACTCATGCCATGCTGTTTGCATCCCACCATCAGGGGTACCCATCGACATTTCTTTTTCATAACGTGCACATTCTTGAGCCAGATTAACACGCAGTAATTTAGGACCTAAAAAAGCTAAAATCCAACCCGTACCAATCGTTCCAAAAATATAGGTAATCGCATAAGCAACTGGAATTTTTGCCAGCTCATCCTGAATAGGATAAAAATCCAATTGATTAATGGCATTGGTTGCCAGACCAATAGAAGCTGAAATGGTTTGGGAACCCGCCAATAGACCTGCAGTTAATCCTGGCCCATAACCTGCAATCATTGAGGCAAGATAAATACAGCCTAAACAGAGTAAACAAATTACGACTGCAAATAATGCTTGAGGTAAACCATCACTGGCAATTCCTCGAACAAACTGTGGGCCAACACCAAAGCCAACAGCAAATAGAAACATGATAAAAAATATTGACTTAATTTGAGAGGAAATATCAATACCAATCTGACCAACAATAATCCCGATCAGTAAGGTACCTGTAACAGCACCTAAACTAAACCCCTTAAATTGCCATTGCCCTATCCAAAAACCAAAAGCCAGTGTTAAAAAAATAGCCAATTCAGGATAATTACGTAATGTTTCTGCAAACCAATGAAATATTTCCATACTTCTTTCCCTCGTCTTAATCAGGTTAGGAAACTGCGATAAAAGTCATCTGTATTTGCTTAAAGCATTCTCTGCAGTAAAAAACTTGGGGATGCTAAAACCGGTATTGTCATTCAATAGGTTTTAGCGTCCGTAGTCTTAGATCAAGAACCTTTTAGCTTAGAAAATACCAATGACCTTTAAACCTTTCGCAGCATCGTAGCCATGAACTTCCTTGACATCTAGCTTACGCATAAAGGTGACAACATCAGCTGTAATTACTTGTCCTGGAACCAAAATTGGAAAACCTGGTGGATACGGAATCACAAAATTTGCCGAAATCAATACCTCATCACTGGCCAAAAGCTCATCCAACTTATGATCATTAAGTAAAATAAAACTACAGTTTTCATCGTTATATGCATCATAAAATGCTTGACGGATATTGCCTTGTTTTGATTCTTTCGCTTGACTATCTTTATAACGATCATCAAATCGACTGAAATTTGGTAAATGTGGTACGTCAAAAACCAATGATTGAACTTTATGATCAAAAATAATCTGCTCTTCGTCTTCCTTCAGCTTTTCATCCAGTGTGGTTGAAATTTCCATTAATACTCGCATTAGCGCGGCGACATCACTACGTGTATTATTAATATTTGATTGTAATAACACGCTATTTCGTGAAGTTTTATTAAGCTGAATATTATATTTATTTGCTAACAACTGTTTAAATGTTGTGCCATCAAACCCAGCAGAACCACAGAATAAAGTTAAGCGTGTTGGGTCCAGTAAAAACTCATCCATCTGAATACTTCGTGCAGCGTCCGCCCATGAAACATTAGATGAGGTATAGTCTTTCACGCCACTAACACGAAACTGTTCAGGAACCATTTCCTGATTGGTCAAGATTCTAAAATATTTTGAGATTAAAGGATGATGATTGACCTCACGACGGATCGTTAAGGCGACTTGAATGGCATTATTGACTAAGCCATAACCTTCCAGCTCCATTTGACGACGTGCAATATCCATGGAGGCAATCAACTGTTGATTTGGGCTTGTGGTCGAGTGAGTAAAGATGGCCTCTTTAAAACGCCCTAATAATTTATGATGTAAAACATCATGCGCCAAAATAATTGATCCTTGACGTAAAGCAGACATGGATTTATGAATAGAGTTGGTTTGATAAACACGAACCAAAGCACGATCTGGATCAGGATAAAGACGTGTTTCCAGCAAAGTTTGTTTAGATGGATCCGTACCTAACAGCAGTTGCTGCTCTTGATATAATAGACGTGCTTCCTCACTGCCAAACCAATCAGTAAGTTCATGAGCAGCTCCCATAGCAGTACGCTTACGTAATAAAGGAGACCAATGTGCAAAACCAAACCATGCCTCATCCCACAAGAAGACTAAATCAGGTTTAATCGCTAAACACTCTTCCATAACTAAACGGACATTATAAACTTGACCATCAAAAGTACAGTTGGTGAGATCAACCAACTTAACCCGATCCAATAAACCTTCATCACGTAACGTTAATAATGCCAACTTAATTTCATATAAAGGCACTGCACCATACATTGAATACTCAGTGAGCGGATATGCCTCGACATAATATGGCTGAGCGCCTGCTAAAACACAGCCATAATGATGGGATTTATGACAATTACGATCAATGACAGCAATATCGCCTGGTGCCAATAAAGCCTGTAAAACAATTTTATTACTGGTTGATGTTCCATTGGTGATAAAATAGGCTTCTTTGGCACCAAATGCTTTAGCCGCACGCTCCTGTGATTTTTTAATATTTCCTGTTGGCTCTAATAAACTATCCAAACCACCTGTTGTCGCAGAGCTTTCAGCCAAAAATAAGTTCAAGCCATAAAAATCCCCCATGTCACGGATCCAATTGGACTTAAATACCGATTTACCACGTGCAATCGGTAAGGCATGGAAGGTTGAAATCGGTTTTAATGCATAATTTTTAAGATTATCAAAGAACGGGGTTTCATAACGCTCACGAATCCCTTCAATAATCGATAAATGTAGCTCTAAAGGTTCTTCAACTTGATAAAACACACGGCGAATACACTGGCTCTCAATTGAACTGACAATGTCTTCAACCCCAAAGTCACTGAGTAAATAAATATCCAATTCTGGACGTAAACGATGAATTAATTTCGCCAATTGAATCGCATGGTCTGATTCATCATCACCAAAATCTAGATCAAATGCGACTTTTAAACCGTCAATAATAGAATTTTTTTCATTATTTTCAATGGTAAAACCTTGATACAATACCACAGCATTAATTTGTGCATTTAAAATAATTGCGGTTAATGCATCAATCGCATTCCCGACCACAACCGGTTCATAAAAAAACTTATCTTCCGGACGACGCAATTGTCTCGCCTCATGCACAATATGTTGCCAACGTGAAACCTGATGAGGCACAACACTCAGTACTTCAAAATAAGGCGCATAATTAGAATGGCTAATCGCGGTGGGTAAACGATCTGCGGCGACGGTCTGATCCAAATGTTTTTCATCAAAAATATCAATATCATGCATATATTTTTCAGAAATAATCGCTGTCGCAATAAACTGTGTATGTTTAAGCAGTAATTTATATTCTTGATTTTTTAACAAACTCTCTAATTCATTAATTTTTTCTAAGCTTGGAAAAGCGAAATATTTCTCAATTTTTCTAATATTTGCTAGTTCTCCAGCATATTCTTGCACTACATTTTCTAGCGTTACTGTCGTGGTTGTGGATACAAGTGATCTTGCTTTAGAAAGTAATTCAACCCATAGATCTGCTCTAACAGAAGGTGCGACCAAAAAGTTGCCTAAGAAATGATCTTCACCTTTTACAATATTATTCATGAATTATAATCCTATTTGATCATTATAAAAATTAAGATTTATTAAATGTAAGCCCCTAAATTAATTACACTAAATAAAAAAAATTAACACAATTAAAGCGTATCTTTTTGTATTCTTTAACTCAAATTTAGTTTTATGATGAAAATTGGCAGTGATGCTCATCATTTAAAAGACAAGCTATCGATCCTTATGGTGATGATGAAATTTTTTATTGGTTATTTGATTATCAAGACAGTGGTAAAATATGCTGATCGCTAGAAAGAAAAGGATGTAGCAGTGAATTAAGTAAATTTGCATTTTATGTGATTTTTTTCAATGATGTATATCATCTGCAAAATCATCACCGTAAACTTGAATAGTGACCTCTTTTTTTAGATGCTGGGGAATTAAATCAACATTTTAATTTTTTAAATCTTGACTGCTACCAACATGATCTCGATTCGGTTCTAAAAAAATGTTTCATATCATTATTATTCTAAATAAAACAAAAATTAAGCTAAAATGAGATTTTTAATGTAGAAAAAATAATGTCTCAAATAAAAATTTACGCTTTAAATGAAACCATAGAATTACACCGTGATCATTTAAGTAAAGCGATTCATCAAGCGCTAGTCAAAGAATTAAAATATCCAGAAGAAAAAAAGTTTCAACGCTTTATTCCACTAGAGTCTAAAAATTTTTTATATCCATCAGATCGTAGTACATCTTATATAATTATCGAAATTTCCATGTTTGCTGGAAGAACATCAAAAACTAAAAAAGCATTGATTCAAACGCTTTTTGATAACATCAATAATCTATGTGGCATTGATTCAAATGATATTGAAATAACCATATTTGAAACCCCTAAAGAAAACTGGGGTATTCGAGGAAAAAATGCCGATGAGCTACAATTAAATTATAAGGTCAATGTTTAATTGATCGAAAATGAATATGGTGGAAGAGTTTAAAGCTCTTCCATAGTTAAAATCCACCCAATTTCACCCTATCCATGATATGCCCATCTTAATAAATTAACCTGAAGAATGTCATATTGAATCCACATCGCTTATCAAATCATCACTATTTTTGTCGCATAAAAGCGATAGCTAAACCAGAAAAAATAAACGTTAAACCAGCTCCAATATTTAAGCCAGACATAAACTTCGGCTTAGCGAATAACCATTTGGATAAATAAGAGGAAAAGAATCCCATACTACTAAATCCTAAAGTAGTTAAAATGGCAAACCAAGAACCTAACATAAACATTTGGGTCGTGACTGAACCCAATTCTGGTTGAATAAATTGAGGAATAAATGCCAAAACAAATAAACCAGGTTTGGGATTTAAAGCAGCAGATAAAAATCCTGTAAGAAAGATCGTTTTTAAACTTTGTTTTTCAGTTGTTTGCAGATTAAATAAACCTTTAGATTTTAAAACCTTAATGCCTAACCACACCAGATATAAAGCACCGATTATTTTTACCAAATAAAATGCAAATTCAGACGTTTGAATCAGAAGTGTTAAACCTAGCGTTGCAGTCAACACATGAAATAAAATTCCCATTCCTGAAGCGCAGCCCGAGATCATTGCTGCGAATTTTCCTTGACTCATCCCTCGTCCTATAGACAATAAGTTATCAGCTCCAGGGGCTAATACTAAAATTAAACACGCTAATGTATATGCTAAAAAACTTTCTGGTAAAATCATGCTTGTCTCTTATAAAAAGAATAAACTTAAAACTATTAAAAGCCATATACGATACGTTGAAGAAGTAAAAAATGCATACTATCCACCTTATCTTCAGCTTATGTTTTTTATATTTTTCAATAGGTTGCACTGTTTTAATCCGAAAATATTCACCACAGGCTTAAGACTCACTTAAAACAAGTGCTTTAATTTTTATGGCTTTTTCGAAATGATCTAATTTATGTTGCATGATCCACCAATTTGCTGCTTCCATTAAAAGTTCAGGGTTATCGTTTTTATTGTGGAAAAAGGCATAGAAAGATAAACCAACGTGATCTCCTTTTTGCTTAATTTTCTGATTACATCCATGAATAAACCTTTCTTTTAACTCTGTTCTCATCATTTTAACTTTCTTTAAAATTAGTCTCATATACGTTATATGAAGTTTAAAAAAAATACTATCATTATAATAATTAAAGAAATTTTAATTTTTTCTATTGAGCAGTGCTCAATAGAAAAATAAATTTCCTGTTGTAAATTACACCATCATTTATACATAAGCATCCAACTCTAGCGTTAAGGTCAATATGTAATTCATTCTCTAAACGAGCAAAAAACCATCTACGACTAACATTGATTTTGATATGCTGTGATTATTAAACTCTTAAAATATCAGTAAAATGGAGAAATATTGTTTGCCTAGCTCACTAAATCACATTCTGCCTGTTGCCCTGGTGACTGGTTCCACATCTGGAATTGGCGCTGCGATAGCACGCAGGCTATCTAGCGAAGGATATGCAGTAGTTCTGCACTCACGTAATTCCGTAGAAACTGGAGTTGCTCTAGCCACTGAATTAGGCAAAGCGATTTATATCCAAGCAGATTTATCAAAAGACATTGAAAGGATTAAGCTTATTCAGGAAGCAGTATCTTGGGCCGGTCGACTGGATGTTCTTATTAACAATGCGGGTATTAGTCATATTATTGCCCATGATGATCTTATGAGCGCTTCATCAGCCATATGGAACGAACTATATGAAGTTAACGTCATCGCACCATTTCGACTGGTCGCAGAGGCAGAAAATGCTTTAAGACGCACAGCACAGTACGGTCGAGCAGCTTGTGTCATCAATATAAGTTCACATGCTGGCATTCGACCCAAGGGGGCATCAATTCCTTATGCGGTATCTAAGGCAGCCTTGAATCATACAACTCGCCTGCTTGCCGTAACACTTGCTCCAGATATTAGGGTCAATGCAGTTGCACCAGGTTTGGTCGATACACCTTTAACTCAGGAATGGACTTCTGCCCAACAGCTTTGGCAAGAACGCTCACCCATGCATAGAGCAGCCCAACCAGAAGATATTGCCCAAATCGTTTCCATGTTGGTCGCTTCAGATTATCTTACAGGAGAAATTTTATTGGCAGACGGTGGACTAAATCTGACATAGTAATCGACTAAAAATCGCGTACAACAGGTTTATATTAATATCTACTATTTTACAATTTGGCCGATATTTTTTATGCAAACAATTAAATGGAATAGCGCTGTAGAATGTGAGTTAAGCGGTCATGAGGTAGTTAATTGCACGAGAAAACAACTTAAATCAGCAATTGCTTAACATTATCTAAATCCTAACATGTATGCATTCAGACTTGATCTGACAATGAGCCAGACATACTTAATCATTTCCGTATTCACATCGTTTAGGTCAATCTATGTCGTACCGTCATAGCACTGTCACTTAATTTTTGGCATGATACAGAATAAATAATTTGAATAATGATGAAACATGTACATGAGATGGCTGGAACTTTTATCTACAGTTCGTATAGGCAGTAAAAAACAAACCACGGAACAGGCACGAAGTCCGTTCCATAAGGATTATGACCGTATTATTTTTTCAAATAGTTTCCGTCAACTTAATCGAAAAACTCAAGTTCATCCTTTAACACAACATGATGGTATTCATACCCGCCTAACACACTCTTTAGAAGTATCCTGTATTGGTCGTTCTTTAGGCATGCTTGCTGCTGAAAAGATCAAAGATCAACTTCCAGTATGGATTTCACCAGCGGATATTGGTGCCATTATCCAAGCCGCATGTCTAGCACATGATATTGGCAATCCACCTTTTGGTCATTCTGGTGAGTATGCTATCCGTGAATGGTTTGACGACGTTTCACACACCAATTTTTTAAATGATCTAAGTCCTGAACAAGAAGCAGATGTCCGTCAATTTGAGGGTAATGCACAAGGATTAAGATTATTGACTAAAATTGACTACCATCCTCACGATGGTGGAATGCGCTTGACCTACGCCACTTTAGGAGCATATTTAAAATACCCTTGGTTATCAAAAACCATTGCTTCACAAGGTAATATCCCTGCCAGTCACCGCGCAAAATTTGGCTGCTATCAAGCCGAAAAGAACATCCTACAACAAATTGCAACACAGCTCGGCCTGATTCAATTGGCAGAAAACCAATTTTGTCGCCATCCGCTTACTTACCTGCTGGAAGCAGCAGATGATATTTGCTATGCACTAATTGATTTAGAAGATGGTATTACACTTAACATGTTATCGTATCATGAAGTCGAACCTATCTTTTTAGACTTAATTGATGATTATGGCACGCCAAGTGAACTCAGTATGCCCAACATGACCTGGCAACAGAAAATTGCCGCTTTACGTGGCCGAGTGATGAAGCGATTGGTGGATGAGGTAACGACAGCATTTGCTAAACAACATGATCAAATTTTGTCCGGACAATTAAAAGGCTGCCTTTTGGATTATTGTTCAGCTGATATTGCAGTTGGAATCGATCGTGCCAAAGCACTGGCCCGTGAAAAAATTTTTGAACATCCACAAAAAGCTGGGTTAGAAATTATCGGACACCAAAGCCTACAAACCATTCTCGATGCCTTTATCCCCTTAACAATACCCGATAAAACACTCAATTTTAAAGAACAACGTTTAATGGCGATTCTATATCGTTCTGGTGCTCACTTCCAACTGAATCACTATGAAAATATCATGCAGGTTCTTGATATTATTTCAAAATTTTCTGATCATCAGGCATATCAATTATCCCAAGAATTAAGAGGCAATAAAATGGGCATGCTTTAAAACCACGCTGAATCATCAACCCAATAATCCCTCTAACTAAAATATACTCAATATGTACGTGTTCAGGAAGTAAGCCTAAAATAAGGGTTATTTTGCATTTCATCTCAATGATCACTAATATCGAGTAATGAATAAATAAGTGAATAACAGAAATGATTGGATGTTTAATCGGGGAAATCCTCGCGTTGGAAGCACCAACGATCGTGCTGAATGTAAATGGTATTGGCTATGAAATAGATACCCCCTTATCTACATTTTGCCAGTTACATAAAGGGCAGAAAATCACCCTTTGGACGCATTTAACCGTTCGCGAAGATGCCCATTTATTGTATGGCTTCCTTGATCAAAGAGAAAAGCTGCTCTTTCGCACGCTACTTAAAGTCAATGGTGTCGGCCCTAAAATGGCACTGGCAATTTTATCAACACTCAGTGTTGAAATGCTGGTTCATACAGTTGAGATAGAAGATATTAACAGCTTGGTCAAAGTTCCCGGTGTGGGTAAGAAGACCGCTGAACGCTTGATTATCGAATTACGTGATCGTTTTAAAGCACTCTCCAGCAATCAGGCATCCACAAACTTAGCGATTGAGCCGATCATCTTTACTGGTAGTAGTGCAATTGCAGAAGCAGAAGCGGCTTTACAGTCTTTAGGCTATAAACCATTAGAAGCACAAAAAATGGTTCAAGCAGCCAAAGGTGATTTTACCGAAGCCAGTGATATCATTCGTGCAGCCTTAAAATCAATGAATCGATAGCCTTGCGATTGCATATTGCTAAAATGATACTGAACCAGCATGTCATACCATTACCAATGAAAAATATATTATCTCTCCTCCCCATGACCTTTTTAAAAGCAATGAGCTAAATGATATCAACATGCAAGAACGTTTAATTAGTGGTTTAGAAAAACCTGAAGATCATTATGATCGCGCCATTCGCCCGACTTCTCTAGATGACTATATTGGTCAACCTATCGTACGCGAACAAATGGAAATATTTATTGGTGCTGCACGAGGTCGTGGCGAGGCTTTAGATCATACCTTGATTTTTGGCCCACCAGGATTGGGAAAAACAACACTTGCCAATATTATTGCACGTGAAATGGGAGGAAGTCTTAAATCCACTTCTGGTCCAGTATTGGAACGTGCTGGTGATTTAGCTGCAATGCTGACCAATCTAGAAGAAGGTGATGTCTTATTTATTGATGAAATTCATCGCCTTTCTCCTGTGATTGAAGAAATTCTTTATCCTGCCATGGAAGACTATCAACTGGATATCATGATTGGCGAAGGTCCAGCGGCACGTTCAATTAAGCTTGATTTACCACCTTTTACCTTGGTTGCGGCAACAACCCGTGCAGGATTATTGACATCACCTTTGCGTGATCGCTTTGGTATTGTACAACGCCTTGAGTTTTACTCTGTCGAAGATTTAACCCATATTGTGAGCCGTTCTGCACAGTTAATGGATGTACCTATTACATTTGATGGTGCAAAAGAAATTGCACGTCGTGCGCGTGGTACGCCACGTATTGTCAATCGATTATTGCGTCGTGTACGTGATTATGCACAAGTTAAAGGCCATGGTGAAGTCACCCAAGATATGGCTCAACGTGCACTTGATATGCTCAATGTCGATAAATCAGGACTAGATACCTTAGATCGTCGTTATTTATCAATGCTATTAGAGCGTTTTGATGGCGGACCTGGCGGTGTTGAAGCATTAGCGGCAGCAATGGCTGAAGATGCAGGAACCTTGGAGGATGTCATCGAACCTTATTTAATTCAACAAGGTTATGTGATGCGTACCGCACGTGGCCGTATTGCAACACATATGGCTTACCTACAATTCGGCCTTACCCCACCAGAAAACAAGGATCGATAATTGGGGTGATATCGTCAATCATCACCGCTAAAATAGCCATGATGCATCATATCGTCATCGATGATTTATTTTAATCGTAGATGACGTACAATATACAGCGACATCATCTTAAAATAGTAAGTACCCCTATTTATTATGCAAAACTTACGCCGCGAGCTTAAACAACAACGCAAACGAATTAATCGATCTCAACAACTTAAGGCTGAAACACAAGTATTCAACCAATTAAAACGCCTTGCATCATTTAAAACTGCACAGCATGTTGGGGTTTATTTAGATGCATTTGGTGAAATCCGTACACAAAAAATTATTGCATATGCCTTGGCTTGCAAAAAAAAAGTTTATTTACCTTGTATTTGTAACATGAATCAACGTTTGGTGTGGATTGCTATTAGCCCACAACAATTCAGAAACAAGCGTTTTACAATGCATCGTTTAGGTATGCAACAACCACAAGCAACACGTGGTCAAAGTGTGGTAAAACTGGACTTATTATTACTGCCATTATTGGCCTGTGATGCTGCTGGAACACGCATGGGAATGGGAGGAGGATTTTACGATCGCACACTCGCCTTTGCCAAACAGCATAAACCCTTCCGTTTAGGTTTAGCACATCATTTTCAATTCATTCCCAAGACATTAATTCGACAAAAATGGGATCAGCCCCTACATGCACTACTCACGCCCAATCAATTTATTCGATTTAAATATCATCTTTAAAACTTTATGTTTAATCGCGTGATTGGTTTTAACTTAAATCGATATACTGGTATGTCTATTCACAATATCTATATTTGCTATCATAAACATGAAGTTGAATTTTTGTGCATCATAAAAAATCCTTCTTTTTAGGTCAAGATTATTTTTAGCGACCTAAAAGAATGAAAATAATCAATTTTATCCTATTTTTTATACAATTTATTCAAAATGACCCTTGTAATTTAAAAAAGAGTAATCACTATAAAAGGCATGGCAACATTGTTGTCACTCATTAGGAGTGCCCATGTCTGAAATTATTATGAATGAAGAAACCTTAGAGCTTCAGGTTCCAAGCGTGTTACCACTTTTAGCATTACGTGATGTGGTGGTATATCCACACATGCAAATTGCGCTATTTGTCGGTCGTGAAAAATCGATCAACGCAGTTGATGTGGCTCGTAACAGTGACAATTTAGTATTTGTAGTTGCGCAAAAAGATTCGCTTACAGAAGAAATTGATCATGACAACTTATATCAATATGGTACTGTGGCTAAGATCGTACAAGTTGTAAATCACGAGAATGATGAAAACTGCATTAAAGTTTTGATTGAAGGCTTACACCGTTCAAAATTGGTCAAAATTATTGACAACGACGATTATTTATCGGCGGAACATGCATTAAGTCCAATGACTGTCGATATTGACAGTAATACTCAAGCAACACAGATTCAAGAATTACGTACCTTGTTTGCGCAATATGCTGAAGCAAAATTACGTAATGCGCGTGAACTTATTGCAGCTGCGAATAAAATTGATGATCTATTACAATTATTATTCTTTGTTGCTACTCGAGTCCCGCTTAATATTGATATCAAACAAAAATATCTAGAACACAACGAGTTTCAAGCACATTTAACTGAACTCATGACCTACTTGTTGCAGCAATCTGAAGAACAACAGATTGAGCAAACATTGCATGATTCTGTTAAACGTCAAATGGAAAAAAACCAGCGCGAATACTTCCTCAATGAAAAAATGAAAGTTATTCAGCGCGAACTTTCCGATATGAATGGCGGTGCAGAAGATGATGTTTCTGAAATTGAACGTCGCCTAGCAGAGGCTGATTTGCCTGAGCATGTGCGTAAAAAAGCAGAGGCTGAATTTCGTAAACTCAAAGCGATGCAACCTGCATCCAGTGAAGCTGCTGTCGTCCGTAATTATTTAGAGGTGATTTTAGATACGCCTTGGAATACGGCTAGTAAAGTCAGCATCAACTTAAATAAAGCACAAGAAATTTTAGATACCGATCATTATGGTCTAGATGATGTAAAAGATCGTATTGTTGAATATCTTGCTGTACAGTCTCGTGTTAAAAAATTACGCGGCCCTATTTTATGTCTAGTGGGTCCTCCAGGTGTCGGAAAAACTTCGCTGGGCGAATCTATTGCAAAAGCAACAGGACGTGAATTTGTTCGTATGGCACTTGGTGGTGTACGCGATGAAGCTGAAATTCGTGGCCATCGTCGCACTTATATTGGTGCGATGCCAGGTAAAATTGTGCAATCCTTAACGAAAGTGGGCGTAAAAAATCCATTATTCTTATTGGATGAAATTGATAAAATGGCACAAGATTATCGTGGTGATCCAGCTTCAGCATTGCTTGAAGTTCTAGATCCATCACAAAATGATAAATTTAATGACCATTATTTAGATCTTGATTTGGATCTCTCTGAAGTCATGTTTATTTGTACAGCCAATAGTATGAATATTCCTGAAGCCTTACTGGATCGTATGGAAGTCATTCGTCTACCAGGTTATACAGAAGATGAAAAGGTCAATATTGCTGAACGCTATTTAGTGCCAAAAGCAATTAAGAATAATGGGTTACGTGCTAAAGAATTAACCATTCATGAACAGGCAATTCGTGATATTGTCCAACGTTATACCCGTGAAGCAGGTGTCCGTAGCTTAGAACGTGAAGTGGCTAAAATTGCACGTAAAGTCGTTAAAGAAGCTGTGAGCAAAAAAGCCAAGAATTTACAAATCGATGTCAATTCTGAAAATCTTCCAAACTATCTTGGTCCGCATAAATTTGACTTTGGTATGGCTGAGGAAGAGGCGCAGGTTGGCCGTGTTAATGGTTTGGCATGGACATCTGTGGGTGGTGAATTACTCACGATTGAAGTTGCCGCAGTTAAGGGTAAAGGTAAGTTTATTACCACAGGCTCACTTGGCGATGTCATGAAAGAGTCTATTACCGCAGCAATGACTGTAGTACGTACACGGGCTGATGAATTGGGCATTGAAGCATCACGCTTTGAAGAAACAGATGTCCATGTTCATTTACCAGAAGGAGCAACACCTAAAGATGGCCCATCTGCTGGTTTAGCTTTAACAACTGCATTAATTTCTGCCTTTACAGGCATTGCGATCCGTCCTGATATTGCCATGACAGGTGAAACCAGTTTAGGTGGTCGTGCAATGCGTATTGGCGGTTTAAAAGAAAAACTGCTGGCAGCACATCGTGGTGGCATTAAGCTGGTCTTTATTCCACAAGATAATGTCCGTGACTTAAGTGAAATACCTGAAAATGTTAAAGCCGGTCTGGAAATTAAAGCAGTTAAATCAATTGATGACATTTTACCTTTGGCCTTAACATCAATGCCAAAACCATTGGTACCACCGATTGTAAAACCGCTTGATGAAGCTAAAGCTGCTCGTCATTGATTTAGATTGTATCTTCAGCTTGATAAAAACCTGAGGTCTTAAACCTCAGGTTTTTTTAATGCTGTTCTATGATGGGATACATCATTGATGCAAATCTCAGTGAATATAATAAATTCTGTACAAAATATGCAGTAACTCATCTCAACACTAATAATCTATGTCAATATAACCCACTAAAATTAATGATATTGAATAATAAAATTTAAAAAGCCGTCTATTTACGCTTGATATCATCTTGCTCATCGCATACGAAGCGTATCAAGAGCGGTCTTATCGCGGGAGCAAAATCATGTTATCTGAAATCGCGACATTATGGCAACAATGTACACACTGGCTTGGACAACATGCGATCCTCCCCCTGCTTGATCAATTCCATATTACCCAGTACACCAATGCCCCTTCAGAAATTGCTGCCACCTTAATGATAGGAGCATTACAACTTCTAATTATTGCAATTATTTTCAGGCCTTTAGAACAATTCATTCCTGCTGAAAAATGGTCACATCGGCGTGATGCAGCAATTGATTTTCATTTAACATGGTTAATGCTCATCGGTTTATTGCCATTGTTTGCTTTTTTAATTTTAACGCCAGCCATCAATTATTTAAGTAACTTTTCACCAAGCACAACAACTGAAACATTATGGAGTATTCGCACGCATTTTCCTTGGCTAACAGAATACCCATGGCTATTTTTTATACTGTACTATTTGAGTTATGATTGCGTATATTACTGGATGCATCGGCTTCAGCATGCACTACCTTGGTGGTGGGCAATGCATAGTTTGCATCACAGCCAACGGCAACTCAATTGCTGGAGTAATGATAGAACCAACTATTTAGATGGTATCTTGCAATCATTTGTGTTGGCGGCTGTCGGAATTTTATGGGGAGTATCTGCTGAAGAATTCGTATGGCTACTGTTATTAGGAGAGTTGGTACAAAACTTTTCACATGCCAATGTCCGTATTGGTTTTGGCAAAGTACTGGGTAAGATCTTAGTCAGTCCAGAATTTCATCGCTTGCACCATATGGATTTCGTACCAAACAAACCTACACTGCATCACTGTAATTTTGGGCAAGTGTTTGCCATTTGGGATGTGATTTTCAGAACGGCTTTATATGATGAACCAGTACATCCAACAGGCGTACGTGGTAATAAAATGGTCGATATTGACAATCAAAAAGGGATCATCGGTATTCAAATCGAATCCCTCAAACGTTTTTGGGGCAGTATTCGCTGTTTAGATGGTTGGCGTTTGGGCGGTGTGATTTTTAATCAGCATTATCGTCCAATCCATATGAAAAAAAAGACCCAACAACAGAAAAAATAAGTCATTTTTACAGCTATCATCTCTGCTTGAAGTAGCAGCGAAAGAACATCAATCCGTCCCTTTTGGTTATAATGGTATTTTGCTGCAACACGGTATGTGCTTCATGAAAATTCGTATACTCACTATTGGTCAAAAAATGCCAGCTTGGGTACTGACTGGCTTTGAAGATTATTTCAAACGTATACAACCTTTTGTACAAACACAATTGATTGAACTGCCTATGGCAAAACGCGGGAAAAATGATTCTGAAGCAGATATTTTAAAATATCGTCAAATTGAAGGTGATAGTATTTTAAATGCATTAAAATCCAATGAAATACTGATTGCATTAGAAGTCGGTGGACGTGAATTTAGCACTGAAAAACTTGCTGAAACCATGAAAAGCTGGATGCTTGAAGGTCAAGATATCGTATTAGCAATTGGTGGCCCTGATGGTCATTCACAAACTGTACGTCAAGCAGCAGCATGGCACTGGTCATTATCCAAACTCACATTACCTCATCCACTGGTTCGTGTAATGTTGATTGAACAATTGTATCGAGCGATGACGATCAATCACAATCATCCTTATCATCGTGCAGGTTAAAACCCAATACCTTTTACGATTCAGATCTACTATGCGTTATGTTTATAGAACGATCTGTTCATGACATGACATTTTTCTCAATGATTGGCTTAGGCACAATAGTTGTATATTTAATATTAGGCATAAATCATGAATTTACAAACACTTCCAGGTTTATTTATCTCTCATGGTTCTCCCATGCTTGCACTTAATCCAGAGCAAGTTGGTCCAGCATTATTGCGTCTAAGTCTTAACCTTCCCTCTCCTCAAGCCATTATCATCATGTCTGCGCACTGGGAAAGTCAGGCCTTAGAAGTCAGTACAGCACGTCGTCCCGAAACATGGCATGACTTTAGAGGATTCCCCGAAGCGCTTTATCAAATCCATTACCCTGCACCAGGTCAACCCGAACTTGCAGAACAAATTTTACGTTTACTGCTCGACGCAGGTTTTAGTGCACATGCCAATAGTACTCGACCACGTGATCATGGTGTCTGGATGCCGTTATTACATATGTACCCAAGCGCAGAAATTCCAGTCATTGAAATTTCTTTGCCAATGCATATGACCTCAACGGAGATTTATCAGATTGGGCAAACTTTAGCAGTTTTGCGGCAACAGCAAATTTTATTGATTGGTTCTGGTAGCATTACCCATAATCTTAGAGAATTATCATGGGATGGTCAGAATAATCATGTTCCTGAGTGGGCATCAGGCTTTCGTAACTATGTGGTACAACAATTGACCCACAATCATCATGATGCCATTTTAGACTATCAAACGATTCCTTACTTAAGCCGTAATCATCCAACACTAGAACACCTTAATCCATTATTTTTCGCCATGGGCACAGGACCACGTTTTAGTCTTGTGCATAGCAGTTTTAGTATGGGCGCTCTAGGTATGGATATTTATCGATTTGACTAATAGAATCTGACCGCTCGGCAAAAATAATGATGAGAAAATAAACTGATTTACCACAATCTGTCAGCCGCTTTGAGTACTTTTTTTAGCGCTACACAAAGTTAGGCCATATTACAAAAAATCAATTTCAGGTAGATGAGCCACAGCGTTATTATAGATATTTAGATTTATACAACGCTTTTACACTCATCTATCTGGATCACAAAGCAACCTTTAAGCACAGAGCTATGGATTTAATGATCGTCAATCTCAGAGATTATTCTCACCAACAATAATGAATAACTTACTCTGAAACCTTCTGATTGGGCAGTCAATAACGTAGCGGCAGTGATGTCACGAGCAAATATAAGCACTAATGTTTATTGTCAGCTAAATCCAAGTAGCGCATAAGATTATTTTACCTATTAGATCAATTTGTTTATCTTTATATTGAATTCTCCTCATATCACATCTGTTTTAGTCATTGAGATACACAAAATATATATATTGATCACAAACCCCACACAAAACTACAAAACAGATACACTTTGTCTCCAAAACTGTAAAATCTATCCATATCTTTTTAAAATGAATAAGTTAGAATGCCGATCAATGATTGATTGAAAGAATATAATCTGATGAAAGTTAAGTATCTTGCACTACTCCTTTTACCTTTTGGCTTAATGGCATGCCAATCAAGTGATATACAAAAAGCTGGAGATTTGGCAGTGTCAATTTTGCAACAACAAAATGCTGATCAAAGCCTGAGTGCGTATCAATGGCAGCTAACAACAGCAGGTGCTGAACAGCCGCTCATACTCAATTTTAATCAGGACGGCCGTGTTGCAATTAGTACTAGCTGTAACAATATGATGGGTTCATGGAAAGTACAAAATAATGTCCTCACCATAAGCTCACTTGCAGCCACACAAAAAAGCTGTGAAGAAAAAGCAATGCAGCAAGAAAATTTTGCCAGTAAATTACTGAATCAAGCACAGCTTCCTTTTGTATTAAATTTAACTGATCGTGAAGCACCAACACTTAGCTTGGTTGCTACAACGGGTGAAAAAGTTGTCTTTACGGGCAAAATGACGCCAGAAACCAAGTATCAATCACAAGGGGAAACGATCTTTTTAGAAGTTGCTCCAGATACTAAACCATGTACAGGTGTCGGTGCTCAAACTTGTATGCAAGTACGTGAAATCAAATATAATGAACAAGGACTGAAAACTTATACAGATCCAAACTGGACATTATTTTACAATCAAATCGAAGGCTTTCAGCTCAATCCGAATTTACGTCAAATTATTCGTGTAAAACGCTATACCTTAAAAAATCCTGCTGCAGATCAATCTAAATATGCGTATGTTTATGATATGACTGTACAAAGCGAAACGGTGAAACAATAATCAGATCATTAAGTAAATTTAAACGCGGATTTGCTTAATAATTCACCATAAAAAATACCCATTGATAAATATCAATGGGTATTTTTTTATAGCGATGAATAGATGAATGCTATGATTATCATTCATCTACTCTTAGGTGTTGAAGCGCTAAGCTTAATAAACACCTTGCGCCAACATTGCTTCAGCAACTTTGACAAAGCCTGCAATATTTGCACCGTTGACATAATTGACAGTACCATCTTCTTCAGTACCATATTTTACGCAGTTACGATGAATTTCTTTCATAATCGCATGTAGGCGCTCATCAACTTCTTCAAATGTCCAACCCAAACGAATCGCATTTTGTGACATTTCTAAACCAGAAGTTGCTACACCGCCTGCATTTGATGCTTTACCTGGTGCATACAGTACTTTTGCCGCAACAAACTGTTCTACAGCTTCTAATGTTGATGGCATGTTCGCGCCTTCTGCAACACAAATAACACCATTTGCAAGCAATGTTGCTGCATCACTAGCATCTAACTCATTCTGTGTTGCACATGGTAATGCAATATCACATTTAATTGACCAAGGACGTTGACCTTCAAGATATTCAAAGCCATGCTTTGCAGCAAACTCAGAAATACGACCACGTTTAACGTTTTTCAACTCCATTACTTCAGCCAGTAATTCTGTCGTAAAGCCATCTTTGACATAGACAGTACCACCAGAGTCAGATAATGAAACCACCTTAGCACCTAGATACATTGCTTTATCAGCAGCATATTGTGCCACATTACCAGAGCCAGAAATGGTCACAACTTTATCAACAAAGCTATCACCACGTGTTTTCAACATTTCTTCGGCAAAATATACGGTACCATAACCCGTTGCTTCAGGACGAGCCAATGAACCACCAAAGGTTAAACCTTTACCAGTAAATACGCATGAAGTATCATTGCTGAGTTTTTTCATCATCCCAGCCATATAACCTACTTCACGGCCACCGACACCAATATCGCCTGCAGGGATATCTGTATCTGAACCAAGATGACGATAAAGTTCAATCATCAACGCTTGACAGAAACGCATGATTTCACCTTCAGATTTACCTTTAGGGTCAAAATCTGAACCACCTTTACCACCACCCATTGGTAATGTTGTTAAAGCATTTTTAAATGTTTGTTCAAAACCCAAGAACTTTAGGATTGAAAGGTTCACTGAAGGATGGAAACGCATTCCCCCTTTAAATGGACCAATTGCTGAGTTGTACTGTACACGAAATGCACGGTTAACATGTGTTTGACCTTGGTCATCTACCCAAGAAACACGAAATTGAATTGCACGCTCTGGTTCTACAAGACGTTCAAGTAAACCATGTTCAGCATAACGTGGATTCTTTTCAATGAATGGCCAAAGACTGGTCATCACTTCTTCTACAGCTTGTAGAAACTCTGGTTGATGTGCATCACGTGTTTTAACGTAATCTAGGAAGTCGTTAAGGCTATTGTATTTCAACGCTTAATCCTCAGCAGAAATGGATCAAAATTGGTCAAAATTTCAATCAATGATTTATTTTGGCGCAAATCATTTAATATCTTTTGTCAAAAATCTACAACATTTTTTTAAATAAATTTTACTTAAGTGTTAAATAACAAATATTTATACTAAATATCTAAAAATAAAAAATATTAATTTTCAAGATGTTTTGCCAATAAAACACTTATTATTGCACAAATATAAGGCATATATTGTGCCAAATTAGATCAGAGGATAAATCAAATAATTCGTGCTAAAATTGTTTTTGATTTTAGTTTCCCTGTTTAAGCTGCATTTTGTTGCAGTTGTGGTACTTCGAATGAATTCACAAATTGCACTCATCCAGAATATTGATGCTTTACTTCCACAAACCCAATGTGGTTTATGTGGCCATCGTGATGGCTGCTTACCCTATGCAAAAGCAATTGCGGATGGTGAAGAGGCCAATAAATGTATTCCAGGTGGGCAACCTGTAGCAGATGCACTAGCAACATTGCTAGAACGTCCTCAACTCAGTGTTGAACCTAGTGTTTGGCCCATTCAAAGTGATGGTCGACCACAACGTATGAAAGCAATTATTCGTGAAGATGAATGTATTGGTTGCACCAAATGTATCAATGCATGCCCTGTCGATGCCATTATCGGGGCAGCAAAGCTCATGCATACCGTTTTTACCGATTTATGTACAGGTTGTGAACTGTGTATTCCACCCTGCCCAGTTGATTGCATTGATCTCGTTGAAGACCAGCAACCACTTGCTGATGAGATGACTCGGATTTTACAACAAAATGATCTACGACAACGCTATTATGCCCATATTCAACGTGAAGAAAAGAAAGGACGCAAACGTCAAGGTCCTGTCGTTCGGGCAGAAATAGATAGTCACTTATTCGCACAGTTCTCCACTCAGGCGGAGCATATTTCAACCATTGAATTAACAGCAAAAACAACCGTGAGTATGGTGACTGAAAATGCCAAAACTACCATTGAACTGGCAAAGATACGTACACAAATTAAAAAACTAGAAAAACAGCTTAGCTTAAGAGAGGATCATAAAAAACGTGATTTACTTCAGCAATTACAACAACAATTAACGGCATTAGGAGCTGCATGATGATCGTTAAGAATATGACTAAAAAGCAGATCCAAATTTTTTTTAGCCGTTTACGAGAACAGCGACCTCATCCAAAAACTGAACTCAACTATAGCAGTCCCTTTGAATTACTGGTTGCTGTCACACTCTCTGCACAAGCCACTGATGTTAGCGTCAATAAAGCAACTGATCGACTATTCCCTATAGCCAATACGCCTGAGGCAATCTATGCACTCGGTGTAGAAGGCTTAAAAACCTATATCAAAACCATTGGACTTTATAATGCCAAAGCAGAAAATGTCATCAAAACCTGTAAGATACTGATCGAAAAACACCATAGTCGTGTACCAGATAATCGTGCAGATTTGGAAGCATTACCCGGAGTCGGTCGTAAAACAGCCAATGTCGTACTCAATACCGCCTTTGGTCACCCAACGATGGCAGTAGATACACATATTTTCCGTCTTGGTAATCGCACAGGCCTCGCAGTAGGTAAAAACGTACTCGAAGTTGAACAGCGCTTAATGCGTGTTATTCCTAAAGAATTCATGGTTGATGCGCATCATTGGCTCATTTTACACGGCCGTTATTGCTGTACAGCACGAAAACCCAAATGTAACGAATGTGTTGTTGCAGATGTCTGCAATTGGCCAGATCGTTTTGAATTTGGTGCAGTCGCACCAGTCAACGTCAAAATAATACCTACGATCGATTAATTTGACTGATCTGTTTTATTTTTATGTTGCTGTTTTACCAACTTAGGATGTAATTGACGTTCAGGGGCTTTTTTAGCATTCAGCAAACGTTCTTCCTGACGAACCTTACGTAACATTTTATAACTCATGCTAAATAATACCAACAGCACTGCAATACATAATATAATTACAGCAATCACCACAATATTCTGCAATGTAATTTCCTCAATACAGCCACAAAAAAGAGCCCTAATATGAATGAGAGCTCTTTTTTTGTCAAAAAATTAACAGCAATGACTCAATCTATTTAGACTGATCCAAAATAGCAAATAAATCTATTTGCACATCTTCGATTGGGCGAAGACCATTTAATTTACTATAGGTAGGTGCATTCTCACCGGATGCAGCACGCCCTTGATAAAAGCCAACCAACTGCTCAGTTTCTGCATGGTAGGCAGTTAAACGCTTACGAATGGTCGCTTCTTGGTCATCTGGACGTTGGACTAGATCTTCGCCAGTTTCATCATCTTTATCTGCCACTTTAGGTGGATTATAAATTGTATGATAAACACGGCCAGACGCTGGATGTTGACGACGACCAGAAAGACGTTTCACAATTTCTTCATCTGGCACATCAATTTCAATCACGTGATCAATGCTAATCCCTTCGTTTTCCAAAGCCTCTGCTTGAGGAATGGTACGAGGAAAACCATCAAAAATACATCCATTTACACAATCAGGTTGTGCAATACGCTCTTTGACTAAGCCAATAATCAATTCATCTGATACCAAACCGCCATTATCCATGACGCTTTTAGCTTTCAGACCTAATTCAGTACCTTCACGAATTGCAGCACGGAGCATATCACCGGTTGAAATTTGTGGGACATTGTAGCGCTTACAGATCAACTGAGCTTGTGTTCCTTTCCCTGCTCCAGGTGGTCCGAGTAAGATAATGCGCATAATTTTAATATCCTCATTTTTTAACAATGTATATGACGCATCGTTCAATGGCGAATTTAACATTCGTCAATAAATTTAGCATCGAATTATAAAAAAACCACAAACATATGTAGTAAGCCAGCAAAAAAGCCAGTTACGCCTCCTAATACCACCAAAATCCATTCGTCTTCCTGAAATGCAGGACGTAACAAATTTTGAAACTCTTTAGGAGTCAAATCGCGAATGCGGTCACGAAACATTTGATAGATTTTTTGTGCACGGCTCGCATTAAACGCTGGGTCGCATACAGGCACCATCGTAATTTCAATTGAACGATCGATCAAGTCTGATTTAAGTCTTGCGTACTCTTTTGGCCCTAAAGATAGCTGCAATGTCGTACGAACCAACGGTGTTTCCATAATTTCATTAATATGACTTTTGACAATACGACGTGTTTTGTCCTTTCTTGGGCCATACATCATTTCCATCATGATCGTTTTTAAGGTAATTAAATCTTCTGTCACGACATGTGCAAATACATCAGATACCTCTTCTTGACGTTTAATAAAAGCACCTTGAATATTATAGGTATCCATATGTGGGACAACAGGTTTTATCCATGGAAATCGACGATCTTGAGTCCTGCTAAAGAATTTAGGATAACGAACAGGATGTGGATTTAATGGATTAAATACCATCCAAATCGCAATCCAGTTGGTTAAAAATCCCCAAATAGATGCCCAAAATGGAATCGTCCAATGCCACGGCACCAAAAGCCATACCAGCATCTGGAAAAAACCGAAACATGTTCCAATCAGTGCACTCATATGCCAAATAAAGTTAATTTCCTTTTGACCAACTTTTAAAAACATCCTTACCATTAAACGCCGGTCACTCTCCATACGACTGACCACCATTTCACGCATATCCACCAATGACTCAACATTTAAAATTAAATCAGTCACCAATTCCGTTAATATGTGAGGCAATTGTTTTTGTGCCTGTTGATAGATCCTTCGCTTAATGGAATAAGGTAAATTTTCCCACAGCACAGAGTGACGTTCCTGCATGACTTCGTCAATCAGATTATCTAACTCTGAAGTCACTTGAGCACCAATAATTGCAGCCATATCTTCCGGATCCATCGCTTCTAAAAACTCACGAATTGATCCAAGTTTCGATAGCGTATTATCAGTAATAATACCTGAAATACGCCCGGCTTTACGTGGCACAATACCTTGCCATCCAATCGGAATAGAGCCTACATGGAAGCCCCAAAAATGAATGGGGAAAAAAACCATTTTCAATGCCATCCAGACATGTGCCCATGTCACAAAAGCAGTGACAGGCACAATACTGATGACAGCCCAAAAGTCTGGACGATTTACAAACGTATGCCATAACTGTGGGATGTCTTCAAGCATGAATCATTTTTCCGTATTTCTTTCTCATTAAGTACTCATTTGAAGCTTAGCGATTCACTGCGACAATAAATGTAAGTCTTTAAAGGCTATATTTTGATATTTTTTTGTAAAATAGCGTATGCCATCACAATCCAAATCTTGAGTTAATTAAAATAAAACCATATGGCTTTAAACCACCACACAATGCTATATGTTTATCTATCATCACTTTTTTAGCATATCTTGCTTCAGCAATATTAACAATTGATCTCGGCTTGCAACAGTGTATATTTTAATGACTGAGCGTTTATATACACATCAATCTTGGCATTTACACACCATCGATATTCACTATGGCAGATATAGATTGATTCAGACCTTAGCTCACCTGATCGCATCCATAAAAGTGATAACGGACTGATCTTCAGCCTATAACAGCCCGTCGGATCTGCAAGAAAATCATCCTCATGATCATGCTGGAAAAACATGAAAACCGGCTGATCCTTTGTCAAGCAATCACGCTATGTTTACCATAACATTAGCCATGAAAAATAAGCAACTACATGCCAATATTTGCTTATTATTTCAACAATAAATCGCAGCCGTATGCAATTCAACGATAAAATCAGGTACATCAAATCGGCATCATGCTAAACTATGTCGCTTCTGTATTGTGACCGCCTCTGACTCGTCCATACGCACATATTGATCCATGACTTTTAATGCTCTTATAAAAAGTCAAACATTTGTGTTACACGATATACAATACAGCGATTTTTTTTAACTTACGTTAAAATAGCCGCCACAAATTTTAACCGCTCTAGTTTGATAGCCAAATCGTATATGAAATCGAATTTCCCACTTAAAAATGTGCAACAAGAAAAACGCATATTTCGTAATCGTGTCTTCATTGCGATTGGTATTGTCACACTATTTTTACTGCTATTGGTTGCTCGTTATGCCTACTTGCAAATTAGTAGCTATGATGAGTTTAGCACTGCTTCCGATAAAAACCGTATCCGACTACAACCTCTAGCCCCTGCTCGAGGTTATATTTATGATCGTAATGGGATTTTACTCGCAGATAATCTGCCTGTTTTTAATGCCACGATTAGCCGAGCGGATGTCGATGATATTGATGATACCATTCGTCGTCTTACGCCTATTCTTTCACTGACAGAAGAGGATATTGAACGCTTTAAAAGTCGTATTAAAACAGCACGTAAAACAGAACGTGTTTCGATTAAACTCAATTTAAATGAAACCGATATTGCTCGTTTTAGTGAAGTTAAATTTTTATTTCCTGGCGTCAACATTGAATTACAAATGACGCGCTATTATCCATATGGTGAATTATTTGCCCATGTGATTGGTTATGTTGGGCGAATTAATGATAAAGAGCTTAAACAAATTGATAAAGATGCCTACGCAGGAAGCAATTTAATTGGCAAAATTGGTGTAGAAAAATCCTACGAACACTTATTGCACGGTGTGCCAGGTAATGAGTCTATTGAAGCAGATGCTCATGGTAATGCATTACGACACCTTGGTCGCAAAGATCCTATTCGTGGTAATGACCTCTATCTTTCGATTGATTATGGCTTACAGGTCATTGCCAGTGAACAATTGGCAGGACGTCGTGGGGCAATCGTGGCTTTAGATCCTAAAACAGGTGAAGTACTGGCACTGGTTTCTAGCCCAAGCTTTAATCCTAATTTATTCGTGACTGGCATTAGCACCAAAGACTATTCAGGATTACGGGACAATTTGGATCAACCTCTATACAACCGTGCAGTCCAAGGGGCCTATCCACCAGGCTCAACCATTAAACCGATGTTTGGTTTAGGGGGATTACACTATGGCCTTGTAGATTGGCAGACAGCAATTTATGATCATGGCTATTTCACCTTACCGGGTGACTCACATAAATTCCGTGACTGGAAAAAAAGCGGTCACGGTGTGGTCGATTTACATAAAGCACAAGTCGTGTCTTGTGATACCTACTTCTATGTCTTGTCATATCGTATGGGCATCGAAAAAATGAATAACTGGATGCGTCGATTTGGTTTTGGTGAAAAAACTGGTATTGATCTTCCAAACGAAAGTTCTGGTCTCTATCCAAGTCCAGAATGGAAATTACGTACACGTAAAACAAAATGGCTCAAAGGTGAAACCATATCGGTTAGTATCGGACAAGGTGCTTTTACAGCAACACCATTACAATTAGCCATGGCAACTGCGATTACCGCCAACCAAGGTGCACATATTACACCACACGTTTTACGTGAAAGTAGAGGCGCTAAACCTTACAAGGTGACCAATGCCCCAGATGGTATGATTCAATTCAATGGTAAAGCAGAAGATTGGATCAAAATGCGTGACGCCATGGTCGATGTGATTAATGTTGGTACAGGTCGCGGTATTCGTACCCCAATGTATAGCATTGCAGGTAAAACAGGAACAGCTCAGGTTAAAAGTATTGCTCAAGGTAAAAAATATAACGAATCCTTACTGACAGAACGTCAACTTGACCATGGTTTATTTGTGGGTTTTGCACCTGCTGAAAATCCAGAAATTGCTGTTGCCGTCATTTGGGAGAACGGGCGTCATGGTGGATCTGCTGCGCAACTGGCCAAACCATTATTTGATTACTGGCTACTGACACGTAAGAAAAATCCAATTGTACCTACTGGTCATCATATTAGTGGTGGCTTAATGACTGCAGGGATTAAACCGAGTGAATTACCAAGTGGCAATCAAATTTTAAGTGCCGACCCAAATGCTGTTACCAACAATCAGCACGAAACTTCAGCTGCAAGACCTGCAACACGCCAAGCTACGATTGAGGAAGATTAATTCATGAAAAATCAACTACGTATCATTGGTGGTGAATGGAAAAGACGTCAACTTCCTTTTGCAAGTATTGAAGGGCTACGACCAACACCAGACCGTATTCGTGAAACCTTATTTAATTGGTTGATGTGGGATATTCAAAATAGCCATGTACTCGATGTATGTGCAGGTTCCGGTGCCTTGGCATTCGAAGCCTTATCACGAGGTGCAAGTCAGGTAGTGATGATTGAACCAGATAAAACTCAAGCAAAATATTTAAGAGAAAATTTAGAACGCTTACAAGTTACAGCACAACATGCCAAACTTAAAATCAATACTGCACAACAGATCTTACCGACCTTAATGGCAGATCAATTTGACGTGGTGTTTCTAGATCCACCTTATGCTTTAAATTTATGGGAAGAGTTGGCTCAATTGGTCGATCCATTGCTTAAGCCAGGTGGATTCGTGTATCTCGAAGCAGATCAAGATACTACACAGTTTAATTTACCCAAAACATGGCAACATATTAAGCAAACACGTGCCGGTACGGTCAGAGCAACGTTATTACAAAAAAATCAAGTATATCCAACAAGATCACAATCCAACTGTTGTCTTCTGCAAAATCTTGTTATGGTACATCCACATTATTTTAAAGAATTTTATTATGCAAATTCGTGATCAAATTGTTTTAGTCACTGGTGCTGCACGAGGTTTAGGATTAGCCATTACCCAAGCACTGATTGCTGAAGGTGCACGTGTTGTGGTCAACTATTTATCCAGTCATGATCAAGCTCAGCAATTGGCTCAACAGTATCCTGAGCAAGTCTTTATTTATCAAGCAGATGTTACTAAAAAAGATCAAGTTATTGCCCTAACGTCCGCAGCTAAACAGCACTTCGGTCAAGCGATTCATTGTGTCATCAATAATGCGCTGGTTCAATTTCAATTTAATGGTGAAGCTCGTACTCACATCGAAGACCTTTGTGCAGATCAAATGCAACAACAATTTAATGGTGCAGTGTTGGCAGCACTCTATACCACACAAGCCTGTTTAGCAGATATGAAACAGGCTGGATTTGGTCGTATTGTCAATATTGGAACCAATCTGGTACAGAATCCAGTTGTTCCTTATCATGATTATACCGCTGCAAAAGCGGCATTGTTGGCATTTACACGCACAGCAGCACATGATTTAGGTCAATATGGTATTAATGTCAATATGCTATCAGGCGGCTTATTGCAAAGTACTGATGCCAGTAAAATGACCCCTGAAACTGTTTTTGATTTTATTGCAGCAGCCACACCATTACGTCGCGTCACGACACCAGATGAGTTTGCTGCAGCAATGATGATGTTCTTATCACCTTATGCTCGTGCAGTTACGGGACAAAACTTAATCGTTGATGGTGGTTTAGTTAAGGGTTAAATTCAGCCAAGATTTAGACTTCATCACCAGAATAATCTCGCGTAAAAATTAAAATTGCGATAAATGAAGTCTAAACGTTTTACTTTGTATGATTTTGGATAAAATATGTCGAGTTTTTAAACACTTAGCTTTATTTCTATAAAATTCGTCTCAAAATATTTATACAATAGGATTTATTGTTACTCATTTCTGAGCTCCCATGAAATTCTATGTTGTTCTCATCGCCGCTTTACTACTTGGAGGCTGCATATTCTCAAATTCAGGAGATATTGATACAGCAGAGCAACTTTTTGATAAATTTCATTGTAATAATATTGAAAGCAATCAAATGCTACATAGCTCAATTACCTCATATCACGAGCGCACATTATATAATTCTAAGCAAAAAGCACAGCAATATATTGAACGCTATAAAGAAGGTGAAACATTATTTAACATCCCTCTCTCAGAAGTTATTGAACAACAATATTTGATCTATATTGAGGCTTGCCAAAATTTAGGTGGTGTTCCCATTTCCCATGAAACAGCACAAGATACGTTATCCTCAGAATAAATAAAAACCATATTTATACTAATCTATCAATATCATAGAAATGTTTAATCATGAATATATCCATCACAATAATGCAATCTAACATCTAACTCTATGTTCTATATCGATACTTATTTTGTTGAATATTGGTTTAAATGTTACGTAAAACTTCTATTTAAATGACAGAAAAATTTATATGGTATATGGCATAAAGTAATCTCTTTATCATAAACATGAATAAACTTGGTGACATTATGAAAAAAACAGCTTTAGTCTTATGTATGTTAGCCGTTGCACTTACAGCATGTAGTAAACCCAAATCGGAAGAACAAAAAACGACAGAGCAAAGTACGGTGACCGCAAGCAGTCAAGCGACTGTAGCCAGCGAAAGTACACAAGCTCAGGCACCATCGGACGATAATGCACAAACTGCGTTAGATTGGGCGGGTGATTATAAAGGCGTTTTACCTTGTGCAGATTGTGAAGGAATTAAAACAGAACTTGAATTAAATCAAGATAAAACTTATGAGCTCACCCAAGAATATTTAGGCCGTAAAGATCAGCAAAAATCAACCATCAAAGGTAGCTTTACATTTGATGCAAAAAATCCATCCATCATTATTTTAAGTGCGGCTGCAGATCACCAAAAATATTTTGTGGGTGAAAACTATGTTGCATTACGTGCAGCAGAAACAGGTGAAGCCATTACTGGGCCAATGGCAGATTTATATAAACTTACCAAAGAAACACCTTAAGCCTGATATGATCAGTAGGCCGCTTTAGCGGCTATCGCACACCCAATAAAACGATCAAACATCAATCCACGATCATGCGAGCAGAAACTATTTGCTGGCATGATTTAATTATTTAATATTATCAATAACTGAATCATGTAAGGCTTACAATAAATAGTGGAATTTTATCGCCTATTCACTGACTCAGAATAACAATAGCAGCATTGATATATGATTAAGATACACCATTCAGGCAATGCTTAAACCTCTCTACGCTGAAGAGCCAAATTTTGGCTGCGATATCACCCAGATATAAAGCGATATGTTTCATGGTATTACGCCATCATCCATATTAGAAAATTAAGACGTAACACCATAATATTTAACAGAAAACAATATATTTAATCCTGATCTTTAGAGTTAGACTGTTGTAAAGCTTCAATTAAATCATGTTTATTAACATTTTTATATTCCGGTTTAGATTCATAACCCAACCATGCTTGTTTGACTTTTTCATCAGAAATGTTATCCAAACTAATGCTTTCATTGGGCGTTGGTGTCTTTTCAAATTTTAATGTTGTCATACTCATACCTATATTTCAGCCATTTTAATCAACATAACAGTTTTCTACAGAGTTTCAAGGGTAAAATCACAACAAATCCTTCAGTTTGATTTTTCTTTTTAGACGTTCTCATCTAAAATACCGAGTTATTAAAATATGCTCATTATGAGCATATGGTTTTTATTTTGGAGTTGTCTACTCATGTCATACCTGACCCTTTCCCAATTCTTACAAAAACAAAGTGGTTTCCTTACGCCTGAACTTTCTCAAGTGATTGAAACTATTGCAAATACTTGTAAGACAATCGATCAAGCCCTACAAAAAGGTGCCTTGGCAGGTATATTGGGAAGTGCTGAACATGAAAACGTTCAGGGGGAAACTCAAAAAAAATTAGATATTATTTCCAATGACTATCTTATAGATGCACTTCGTGTTCATCCTCATGTAGCAGGTTTAGCTTCAGAAGAATTAGATGAGTTCACAGCAGCACAAGAAAATGGAGAATATTTAGTCTTATTTGATCCACTCGATGGTTCAAGCAATATTGATATTAACATGTGTGTCGGTACGATTTTTTCAGTTTTACCTGCTAAAAATGCAGTGACTCAAGCAGAAGATTTTTTACAGGCAGGAATTCATCAAGTGGCTGCAGGTTATGTGCTTTATGGCCCATCAACCATGCTTGTCCTTACGGTAGGTGCTGGTGTAGTTTTCTTTACATTACATCCTGAAACACAAGAATTTTTATTAACCTCAGAACAGATTACTGTAGCAGCAGATACCCAAGAATATGCCATCAATGCATCGAATCAACGTCATTGGGAAGCAGCTGTTCAACGTTATATTGATGAATTACTTGCTGGAAAAACAGGACCACGTGCTAAAGATTTCAATATGCGCTGGGTAGCGTGTATGGTCGGTGATATTCATCGTATTTTATGTCGTTCTGGTATTTTTATGTATCCATACGATACAAAAGATCCTAAAAAAGCAGGACGTTTACGCCTAATGTATGAGGCAAACCCAATGAGCATGTTAATTGAACAAGCCGGTGGAGCATCAAGTACAGGTCGTGTACGTATTTTAGAAATTGAACCTACAGAACTTCATCAACGTGTGCCTGTGATTATTGGCTCTAAAAATGAAGTTAATTTAGTTAGTCAATATCACCATTAATTTATTATAGGAAGTAAGCCAATCTCAATATTTGCTTACTTCCATGGATACAACTGCCATGCCTGCTTTTTTTCTTGAATCAAAAGACAATCCTAAAATTAAATATCTACGTGGCTTAATTGAACAAAATTCATGCCGTAAAAAAAATCGCCAAACGGTACTCGAAGGCACACATTTAACCCTATCATGGTTAGAAAAAAATCGTAAAATTCATTCGCTTTTTACAACAGAAATTGCTTATGCACATGCGGATCTTGAAAAAATTGCATCATTATATCCAGGCAATATTTTTATCCTCAGCGAATCTTTGTATCAAGATTTAAGTACATTAGGCACATCCTTAGCTTGCCTCGCTATTGTTGATTTACCGAGCACTAGCAAAGCACTTGACTTTGACTCAGATACACTTATTTTAGACAATATTCAAGATCCAGGAAATGTGGGTACATTATTGCGCTCTGCTGCTGCTGCGGGTATTGAACAAGTAGTGTGTAGTAAAGGTTCTGCATCGATTTGGTCACCACGGGTATTACGTGCAGGCATGGGAGCACACTTTAGTTTACGTACTTATGAAAATGTACAACTAGAAGATATCCTAGAGCGGTTTTCTATTCCGGTTTATGTGACTAGCTCACATCAACCGCAAAGTATTTATCAGCAAGACTTAACCCAACCTTGTGCTTGGATTTTAGGTAATGAAGGACAAGGGGCATCCAGTTATGCCTTACAACATGCTGAAGCTGTAACGATTCCCCAGCCAGGTGGACAAGAATCATTGAATGTTGCTATAGCAGGATCAATTTGTTTATTTGAGATGGTTCGTCAACGGCTATAAAATAGCTTAAGTTATACGACACTTTGATAAAAATAGATTACACTAGAAAAATAATCATATGTGATGTCAACCTAACCATTATTTTTAACGTTATATGTGTATGAACTTAAAAATAATGGTGGGTATCCAATGACAGGATTTTCCATCTCTATGGATGAAGTACCAAAACGACTGCCGTCGGAAAATTCAAGTACTCTTAAGAGTACTGCTGAATTACGCCTGAAGAATTTTATGCAAGAGGTCACTGGACGTGCTTTAGTCATGATGGAAAGTGCGACGCATGGTCAAGATGGTATTGCCATGGATCTGGTACAAGAATCTTTTATTGCTTTACATAAATCTTATGCAGATAAATCTACAGAAGAATGGTATCCCCTGTTCTACACAATTTTAAACAACAAATTACAAGACTGGCGTCGTAAAGAAACGCGCCGTAATCAACCTTTTTCTTTTTTTAAAAAGGTGAGCCTTGATGATCATGATATGGAACAATTAGATATTGTTGATGACAATAGCCCTAATCCATATACTTTTCTTGATCAGGCCGTTACGGCTGAAGAAATTCAAGCAGCGATTGCTCAACTTCCTGTACGACAGCAACAAGCTTTTATGTTGCGTGTATGGGAAGGTTTTGATACCCATACTACGGCTCAAATTATGAACTGTAGTGAGGGCAGTGTTAAAACCCATTATCACCGCGCTATTCAGGCTTTACGAGCCAATCTAGCACATATGGATCCTTACTCAGGAGAATCATCACAATGAAACAAGATGATTTCTTAAAACAAGTAACCAAAAAACTTGATGGATTGGCCTATCACCATCAAAATAAACCGCAAGTGATGAATCATGTTTTAGATCATATCGAAAACAAAAAAACATCACGCTTTGGGCTATTTAAGATGTCTGGTTTTGCTATAGCAGCAACGCTTGCTGGCTTAATTATATTACCCAACTCAATCGATGTGACATCACAACCAGATAACCAAGTGATTGTTTCACCCAAACTTTCACCACAAATGGTTGAAGATCTTGAAATGTTGATGGTTCTTGGTGAGGATACACCTGCTCATGGCAGCTAAAAATTTTGTAATTGCCTTATGTACATTGGGATTTTTGCAAACAAGTTTTGCTGGTTTTGAACGTTTTTGGATTTTTTCTAAGAATGCTGATGCCCAAGTGACAGAAGCATGGGAAAATATGTCTGACGAAGAACAGCAAGCGTTGATTAAACGTTATCAGTCACTCAAAGAAGTTCCACATCAAAGCAGTACGGCACTCCAACAACGCATGGACTGGTTTGCACAACTACCTGATGCAGAAAAACAAAAAATGCGTGAAACTTGGCAAAAAATGAGTGTACAAGAGCGTAAAGAGTTAGCATATCGCTTACAGAAAGCCACACCTGAAGAACGTAGCGCGATCCGCGAAGAGTATATTGAAAAATTTAATAATAATGCATCATCACATCATGTCATCAAGGATTAGGCCCATACATTTTAAAAGCTCAATGCTTGGCATGTTATCAAATAGACCTTATCAAGGTCTATTTTTTACATTACATGTTAATGATGTTTACCATCACCCATATTGCTGTCAGCACTGATATTCATCAATCAATGCATAAATCTGTCTTAAATTAGAGCCACTCAGCTTAATACGATCACCTTTTAACAATTGTATTATTCTTTCTAGCAACTGTAATAAAACAGATGTTTGATGTGGACCATGGATCAATAAATAATCAATAATTTGTTGATCCATATGAATGCCTCTACGTTCTAAAACAGAATTCACCAAGGCGACACGATCTGCAAATAAGCTACCATTAGGCACTTTGACACTTACGGCCTGCGTTAAACGTGATTGTAAATCAGGTAATTCTAATTTAAGTTCAATTGGCGCAAAACGTGAGGAAAAAATCAGTTGTCCACCAACTTCATGACTATAATTAATTAAATGAAATACAGCACGTTGCCAATGAGGTACACCACTAATAGCTTCAATGTCATCTAATGCCACTAAATCATACTGCTCTAACGAAGTAATGGCTTCTGTAGGTGCATCTAAAACCTCAAGCAAGGAAACTTTAATGGCCGTTTTACCTATTTCCAAATATGAATCACAAATTGCTGAAAGTAGATGACTTTTACCACTACCTGCACCGCCATAGATATAAAATCGATTGACAAGTCCTGCATGTAACTGGCGTACAGCATCTATAACATGGCCCCAACCAGGACCCGAAAAGTCTCCAATTCGGGCATCCAATTGAGGTTCTATGTCGAGTTGCAATTGACGCATATTGTAATGTTATCCCGTTAAGAATCTTGATGCTCTGATTTAGTGATTTTACTCGATTTCTCAACTGTTTGTTCAGAATCAACAGCATGATCATAAAGATTAATCGACACATCAACCTTATCTGCATCGATATTAAATGCATCTTTGGCTGAATCTTGTATCATTATCGTGGTATGAGCACCATACATACGCGATTTTTCATAAAAATCACGTAAATGTCTGAGTAATACTACAATCACTGCTGCAACAGGTAAAGCAATTAGCATCCCTAAAAAGCCACCCAGTTGCGCGCCTGCTAATACCGCGAATACGACAGCAACAGGCGATAAACCAATTTTGTCACCGAGTAAAAATGGCTGTAATACATAACCTTCAGCAGCTTGACCAATCATAAAGACCACACCAACCAAAATAAACTGCATCCAATCCAGTCCAAATTGGAAAAATGTTGCAACACAAGCGGCAATAATGCCCACCGCAAAGCCAAGATAAGGAATGATACTGGCTAAACCGGCCACCATACCAATGATTAATCCAACTTCCAATCCAATTAATTGCAAACCTACAGCATAAATAATCCCCAACAAGATCATCACCAAAAATTGCCCTTTGACAAATGCACCTAAAACACTATGGCATTCATGCACAATAATTAAGGTGTTTTTTTCATAAGGACGAGGAATCAAACGTTGAAAACTTTCCAACATACGATTCCAGTCGAGTAAAAAATAGAAGGTAATAATTGGAATTAAAACGACTGTTCCGCCAATTTGAATAAAATTTAAGCCCGATTGTGCCACTCTTAAAACTAATGCTTGAATACTATCAACACTATAATTGGTTTGAATATATTCCATGACTGTTTTAGATAAATGATCAGTATCGATTTCTAAAGGGATTAAGTTAAATGTTTTAGAAAACCATGGTAGAAACTCATAATTTACCCAATGAATTCCAGCAGGAATACTTGATTTTGCATACATCAGCTGTTGCCAGATTAATGGCACTAAATACCACATCGCCCAAGTAATAACGCAACCGATACCAATAAATACAATACTTATCGCCAACCAACGTGGCAAACCAATTTTATGTAGCCGATTTACCAACGGACTGAATAAATAAGCAATAAAAAATGCAGCGACAAAAGGAATGACTACCGGTTTTAATAAGTATAAAACCCATAGAATCAAAGCAATTCCACATAAGATTAATATGCGACGTAAGGTGCGATCTACCATAGAAGTTCACCTTTTTAAGGTTTATTGATTATATATAAAAAAATATTTGAATTAAGATAGCATTTTAGCGCAGAAATAACATAAGAGTTTCATATATTCAGGTATAATCGCCACGCGAATGCGGAGACTTCATTATGAGCAACTCAACTTCTACCCCAAATACTGGTTTAAGCTATAAAGATGCAGGTGTCGACATTGAAGCGGGCGACTTATTAGTCGATCGTATCAAATCTGTCGCTAAGCGTACTACTCGTCCTGAAGTAATGGGCGGATTAGGCGGCTTCGGTGCACTTTGTAAAATTCCTAAAGGTTATGAAGAACCTGTTCTCGTATCAGGCACGGATGGTGTTGGTACAAAATTACGTTTAGCACTCAACTTAAACCGTCATGACACGATTGGTCAAGATTTAGTTGCAATGTGTGTAAATGATCTTCTTGTGTGCGGTGCAGAACCACTATTTTTCCTTGATTACTATGCAACAGGCCATTTAAATGTCGATGTTGCTGCAAATGTTGTTACAGGTATTGGTAAAGGTTGTGAACTTGCTGGCTGTGCATTGGTTGGTGGTGAAACCGCTGAAATGCCAGGAATGTATGAAGGCGAAGATTATGACTTGGCAGGTTTCTCTGTCGGCGTAGTTGAAGCAAGTAAAATTATTGACGGTACCAAAGTTAAAGCGGGTGATGTCTTAATTGGTTTAGCTTCTTCAGGCGCACATTCCAACGGCTATTCACTTTTGCGTAAAATTTTAGATGTTAAAAATGTCGATCTTACACAAATCGTAGATGGTCGCCCACTTGCAGACACCGCAATGGAACCTACACGTATTTATGTAAAACCTATTTTAGAGCTATGTAAACACATTGATGTACATGCAATGGCACACATTACGGGAGGTGGTTTACCTGGTAACTTACCTCGTGTACTCCCAAATGGTGCTCAAGCTGTAATCAATGAAGCATCTTGGCAATGGCCTGAATTATTTACACTACTACAAAAAGAAGGTGGTGTAGCACAATTTGAAATGTATCGTACCTTTAACTGTGGTGTTGGTATGGTGATTGCAATTGATGCAGCAGATGCAGATCAGACCATTGAGATTTTAACGGCTCAAGGTGAAAAAGCATGGAAAATTGGTCATATTCAGGATCATCCTGAATCAATTGAAGGTGCTGACGAAAAAATCCGTGTGATTTTTGCTTAATAGATCGCTCATGACTAATATTGCTGTACTGGTTTCTGGAAATGGAAGTAACTTACAAGCCCTGATTGATGCCAATCTATCAGGTAATATTGTGGGGGTTATTTCTAATCATCCAGCAGCCTTTGCTCTTACACGTGCACAAAATGCAGGTATTAAAACTGCAGTGATTGAACATAAGCAATATCCAAATCGCGAAAGTTTTGATGCTGCAATGCATCAACAATTAGTAGATTGGCAAGTTGACTTAGTGATTTTAGCTGGTTTTATGCGAATTTTGAGTGCTTCATTTGTACAGACTTGGCAAGGGAAAATGGTGAATATTCATCCATCCCTACTGCCCTACTACAAAGGAATGCATACACATCAACGTGTTTTAAATACGGGTGATTTACTTCATGGATGTACGGTACATTACGTCACAGCTGAGCTAGATGCAGGTCAAGCACTTGCACAAGGTGTGCTGAGCGTTCACCACCATGATACGGTACAATCATTAGCAGCACGTGTACATCAACTTGAACATATCATCTATCCTCAAGTGATTGAATGGATTTGTAATGGTACCATGCAATATACCGCACAAGGTGTATTGTATCGCAATCAAAAATTACAGGCACCCATTCAGTTTTGTAAGCTATAAGCTTGAGTCAAATAAAAAAACGCATCTTTGGATGCGTTTTTTTATTCATTCGTAATGCTGAGATGATCCGTTTTCTGGATAACCTCGCATTTTTTTATACAAAATATACCATTGTTTATGCGCTATGTTGCATTTGATGAATAAGCAACAGCATAGCCACTGTCGACCAATAACCAATCTATTAATGGTTTAACTGGTTTTTTGTTTAATGAATTGCGCAACCAATGCCGGACACTCCAAAGGGAACATATGACCACCCGCGATCACATCAAAATGAATGCCAAATTTTTTTTCAGCTTTTTGTGGAAATTTTCGCACTAAAAATGGCCCATGTTCTGCCACCAGCATATCAACAGGAATTTGGGGTTTTTGCTGAGGTAACCACCATAATGAAGGGTTGGTTCGAAAAATTTTTACTTCATCTTCACGTGAAATGGTCAACTCAACTCCCCCCCGTATACGATCTTCTTTTAAAGCATGATCAAGATATGCCTGAAAACAGGCATCATCAAAATCTTTATAGAATGCTTTAGGCCGTAACAAAGTTGCAGCTTGCTCACGAGATTCCCAATGATCACGACGGCGCTTAGACAATCCTGCCGGAGACATTTTATCCAATATTTTCAAGTTCAGCATTTTAGCAAAATGTAATGCAAAACCTTCTTTACCCATTATCAGTGGTGGATCCAACATGATCACGCGCTCAAACAGTTCAGGGCATCTTAAGGCTGCTTGAAACGTCAACACTGACCCTAATGAATGTCCTAAACCAATCACTTTGCGGCCATTCGCTTGCTGAACAATACTATCGATAATTTGTTGCGTTAAACTACGCCAATGATTATCAATGGGATAGCGTTTATCTGGCCCAATTAAAGGGACATAAATAATGTCATAATCATCTTGTAGTAAATCAAAAAGCTTTTGATAAACTAAAGAAGGCACGCCATTGGCATGCGCAAAGTGAATCAGTGGTTTCATTGTAAATGTGGATTCTGTTCTGTTTGAACTTGTTTAGAAATTGATGTTGCAAAACCATCACCAATGCTTGCACCCATCCGTCCGAGAATCGATTCTAATGGATTATATTCAATGGTATAGTTTACCGCCTGATCTATTTTTAACTCACGCTTTAAACTTTGTAAACTACCAATTTTATCTGCAACACCTAATTTGACTGCTTGGTCACCTGTCCAAAATAATCCAGAAAAAATTGCAGGATCATTTGATTTTAAACGTGTACCACGTCCTTGCTTAACTGCATCAATAAAATGTGAATGCACATCATCTAAAACAGCTTGTACATGTGCTCTTTGTTCAGGATTCACAGGCTGAGTCATCGATAAAATATCTTTATTTTTTCCAGCTGTTAACGTGCGATCTTCCACACCTAGTTTTTGCATTAAACCGGTAACGCCATAATTTGGCATGATCACACCAATTGATCCCACCAAACTTGAAGGGTTTACAATAATTTCATCTGCTGCCGAAGCAATATAATATGCACCAGAAGCGCCAGTATCACCAATTACAGCATATACTTTTTTATCTTTATGTATTTTTTTTAGATATTGAATTTCTTGCCAAATTTCATCGGATTGTACCGGCGAACCTCCAGGCGAATTAATATTCAGCACCACAGCTTTACTATTGACATTATCAAAAGCTTTATTCAGCGACTTAATGGTATTAACACTATTAACGCTTTGTTGGTCTGCTGCAATTGTGCCAATAATATCCACCACAGCCAAATGTTCTGTAGACGTTGGTACATCGGATGATGTCGTGCTACAACCTTTCCACATAAATCCCAATAAAATAATTAAATAACCAAACGTTAAGCATTTAAAGAAAATACTCCAACGGCGTGATCTACGCTGTTCTTCAACAGAAACCAGCACGACTTTTTCTAGTAGCTTCCACTCTTGTCCAGTTGGTTGTTGGGAATTAAGTGGTGTGTTTTGTTGATCATTCTGAGGTTTGGGTGGCCAATCAGACATAATTTTAAATATCCAGATAAAAAATTAAACTTAATAGATTATATAGGTTGAAGTATATGTTAACTGTCTTAATTACGTCTTTTATCCTATAATATTTTTCTTTTATATATTTTAACGATTCATGACTCAGAATGTCTAACCAAAAATCTAAATCTACCATTCTATATCTACTTAACTTCTTCAGTAGACGTTCATTAACTGCGTCTCGTATCTTTTCACGCTGCTTATCTTTTTTAATTAATACTTTACACTTAACTAAAACATCAAAAATTATTGATCTTAATTTAAAAATCGCCTTACCTGAGCTAGATGATGCCAATAGAGAATTAATTACTCGTCGTGCCATTCAAAATGAAATGATGTCTTATATGGAGTTTTTCCATATTTGGGGCTCACAAACCAAACAAAATATTCAACGAGTTCATAAGATCCATCAAGAGTATTTACTACATGAGGCACTTGCCCAACAAAAAGGCGTCGTGTTAGTGGTTCCACACTTTGGCACTTGGGAAATTATGAATACATGGGTGGCACAATACACCCAAATGACCATTATGTACAAACCGATTAAAAATCCGATTGCAGATGAATTTGTTCGTGCTGCACGTAGTCGTGAACGTGCACATTTGGTCCCTACAGATGAATCTGGTGTACGACAAATCTTTAAAGCCCTCAAAAAAGGCGGAACTACGGTCATTTTACCTGATCATACTCCCCATCATGGCGCTGACATGATTCCTTATTTTGATCTTCCCCTGTTTTCCAGTAACTTAAGTGCCAAGCTGATTCAAAAAACTCAAGCAAAAGGTTTGTTTTTATATGCATTACGCAATGAAAATGAAGGTTTTGATATGTATATTGAAGAAATTGATCCCATGATTTATGAAGTCAGTGCAGATGAAGGTACTCATCTTATTTTTAAGGCACAAGAAAATTTAATTCGTCAACGTCCTGAGCATTACCACTGGAGTTATAAACGCTTTAGTGCCAATCCCAGTTTAAAACGAATTTATGATATTGCGCCAACAGAAGCTTTGGCACAAATTACACAGGTTAGAAATGATTATCTAACACATCAAACAACCATCAATCAAATCGAAGTTTAGTTTAACCATTTTAGTTTTTGTCGATGTGTACTCAGCTCTGTGACCATATTCTGCTGAAGCTCAATATCAATACTGCCTGTTTCAGCCGTTAATAAATAAGGAATTTTAAGCTGCTCTAGGCGACGAAGTGTGGCAAGATGAGGATGGTGGTAAGGATTATTCAATCCAGCAGAAATGAGTGCTAACTTGGGCTGAAAATGTTGTAAAAAATCATAGGCTGAACTATGACGACTGCCATGATGACCCAAGACTAAAACATCGACGGGTAAATCAGCATAACGTCGTATAAGCTCAAATTCCGTTTGCCAACCGGCATCACCCATAATTAAATAATGTTGATAAGGATAGGCATCTTTTATTGATACATAGACCACGCAAGAATATTCATTTTTCTGTCGGTGAGCTTGAGCTAAATCTTTGGCCTGAGGCGATAATATTTCAATAGCAACATGCTCACCTAGGCTAAATTTTTGTCCTGCATGACATAATTGCATAGAAGGAATATCTGTCATTATTTCATTGGCATATAATTGTTTTACCTGTAATTGATCTTTGATTTTAAAATATGCTCCACTATGATCGTGATCTAAATGGCTCAGTAGCAGTATATCCAGTGTCGTTGCCTGCTGGGCCGATAAAAATGGCAAAATAATCTGTTCACCAATACTAAACTCATCTTCACGATAATGTCCTCCTGTATCAATCATCATATGATATTGCTGGTGTTGTAAAAAAATAGCCTGTCCTTGTCCAACATCCAGCAATATAAATTGAAACTTTGGGGATGTATTTTGGCTAAAAAATAACGCCATAAAACACAGCAGTGGCCAAGTAAAAGGAATAACCCCATAAGGCATAACACATAAAATACTGCCTAAAATTAAACTCACCAAAGGCCATCCATGATAAGAAATTCGATATAACTGTGCTGTAAAGGATTGATCTAATAAGGTTATGATTAACATCAAGCCAGATAACAATACATCATTCACTTGAAATAAAAATTCACTCAAAGGTGAAAAAATAAAATAACTGATCCCTGCAATGATTTCCAAAGGCACCACAAGAAAACCAATAAATGGTATTGCGACCAGATTACTCACTGGGCTTAACCAAGCAATATGTTGAAAAAAAATAATCATGATGGGCAGTAATGCCAAAAAAATTCTCAGCTGTGATGCCATCAACATCCATACATTATGCAGTAATTTTTTTTGCCAGCTTAGGGTACTTAAAGATCGATGTTGCATAGTTTGATAAATTCTAAGCAATATCAAACACGCTCCATAAGATAACCAAAATCCAGCAGATAACACACTGAATGGATCATAGAGCAGTAAAATAAAAGCACTCCATAATAAGCTCTTGAATGGCGTTAAGCCTTGCTGACAAAGTGCAGCAAGGCTAATGAGCACACTCATCAATAAAGTTCTCATCACGGGGATATCAAAACCAACATAAGCACTATAAGCCAATACACAAATTAAAAATGGCCATATCAATAGATACGGTTTGGCAATACCTAAATAAATGCAAGATTGGCGATAGACCAGCAAACGATGACATAAACAACATACCAACCAAGCAAATAACAGTACATGTGGTCCTGAAATGACCAATAAGTGCTGAATTCCCAAACGTTGAAACTGTTGTGTTAGCGAACTGGATAATAAACTACTATCGCCAGTCAATAAGGCTAAACTAAGACCCTGATACTGAATTGGCTGCTGCTGTATAAATACTCTCATTGCCAAACGTTGTTGTTCAATCCACAATAAACTTTGCTGCCAAAAGCTTTGATAGTAATCAATGTGCTGTAAAATCGCAGCATCCTGTCGCAGTTCAGACTGGGTAAGCTTTGTCATACGCTCGATTTTAAACATGGCCATAACATTTTGCTGTAGATACCATTTTTCAATATCAAAACTGGCTAAATTGGCATAACCATGTGGCGGTTGTATCCATCCCGTTAAGCGATAATATTGTCCCAACTCAAAGGTTGATGAAAAAGGCTGTGGTTGGATCAGCCACTGGACTGGTATTTGACGGTGATTTAACACCGAGACTTTTTGCTGAGTACCCTTTGCGGTTAAGTGTGAGAGATGATGAACATAGACCAATACTTCGGCATATACTGTTTTTTGCTCGCGCAAAGCGAGACGCTGCTGAAGTTGATGATCAGCATAATGAGCAGCTAAAATTGCACTACAACTCAGAGCGAGCAGCAAGCAAATACTTTTCAGTCGATAGTCGTGTAAACGATCATAGCTACGCCATTGAATAAACAACAACAGAAAAATAATAAACTGATGTATTCCAGATAGCTTGATCCATGCTAAATCAGTCTGCCCCATCGTGGCAGTCCCTAAAACCCATCCAATCATGGCAATATACAAGATCATGACAGTAGATCATTCTTTTTTTTATAGCATAAAGCCCACCGAAGTGGGCTTCAATTGTATTGGTCTTATTTCATGCAGCTCGTCATTTTCCCCAAATGCCATCTTGCATATGCATAATAATATCTGCAGATTTAGCCAACTCTTCATCATGGGTCACAATCAACATCGACATATTAAATTCGGCACGTAATTCTTGAAGTAATTCAAATACCTTTACTGCCGTTTTACGATCTAGATTACCGGTAGGCTCATCGGCTAGCATGACTTTGGGCTGCGTCACTAGGGCTCGAGCTAAAGCAACACGTTGACGTTCACCACCAGAAAGCTCACCTGGTTTATGCTGCATACGATGGGTCAAATTAACTTTGCTTAATAAAAACTCAGCATGTTCTTTGACTTGTTTATAACGACTACCTGCTCTAAGCATCAGTGGCATTGCTACATTTTCTAATGCAGTAAATTCAGCCAATAAATGATGAAACTGATAGACAAAACCAAGGTTTTGATTGCGCAAATAGCCACGTTCAGCTTCACCGAGGTTATCAAAGCGGCTTCCATTTAAAAATACCATACCTTCTGTTGGACGATCTAAGCCCCCAAGCACATGTAATAAGGTACTTTTACCAGAACCACTGCTACCCACAATCGCAATAAACTCACCTTGCTTAACTTGTAAATCAAGACCACGGATCACTTCGACTGTAGATTTACCATCAGTAAAGTTTTTAGTCACTTGTTTTGCTTCAAGTACAATATTACTCATAACGTAAAGCCTCTGCTGGTTGAATCTTAGCTGCTCTACGTGCAGGATAAATCGTCGCTAAAAAACTTAATAGTAAAGATAGAACCACAATCAATACCACATCTTGCCATTTTAAATATGAAGGTAAATAATTAATAAAATAAGCATCAAACAGATGCAAGCCTAATGCATTATTAATCCATGCAATAATACCACTGATACTCGAAGCAAAAATAATCCCCAGAATTGCGCCTGCAACAGTACCAATCACACCAATAATCGTACCTTGCACAATAAAAATACGGGTAATGGTTGCCGGTGAAGCACCTAACGTTCTTAAAATGGCAATATCTGCTTTTTTATCCGTTACCACCATAACCAAAGAAGAAACAATATTAAATGCAGCCACCAATACAATCAGAAATAGCAATAAACTCACCATGGCTTTTTCCATTTGAATGGCACTGAATAAATTACCATGGGTAAATGTCCAGTCTGACGCATAGAAATTATGAGGTAATTCACGCACAATCTGATTAGATACTTGAGGTGCTTGGAAAATATCATCCAACTTCATACGAATACCTTGTGCACCATTAGGTAAGCGTAATAACGTTGCGGCATCTGCCAAATCGATATATCCCATCATCGAGTCAACTTCAGCGCCAATACTAAAAATACCGACGATTTTAAAGCGTTTAAAACGAGGGACCACACCTGCGGGAGATGGTGTTGCTTCAGGCAATACTAAAGTAATGTAATCATTTAAACCCAGACCAAATGCATCGGTCATTTGTTTACCTAAAACAATTCCAAATTCACCCGGTTTTAATTGATCAATACTTCCTTCAACCATATGGTCTTGAATAATAGATACTTTCTTTTCATATTTAGGATCAATACCATTCACCAATATACCAGAAACCTGCCCCTGTGCAGTCAACATTCCCTGTAATTGTGTAAAAGGAGCCGCACCAACAACATGTTCATGCTGCTCAACTTTTTTTGCAAGTTGTGGCCAGTCTGTTAAAATTTGTGTTGAAGAAATGGTGGCTTGAGGAACCATGCCCAGTACACGATTTTTTAACTCCCGATCAAAACCATTCATCACGGAAAGAACAGTGATGAGTACTGCGACCCCTAGGGTAAGGCCGATCATTGAGACCAGAGCAATAAAAGAAATAAAATGGTTACTGCGCCGTGCGCGAGTGTATCTTAACCCGATATACAGCGAGATTGGTTTAAACATACCATCTAGTCCGAGGTAATAATATGGAAAATTTCAGCATCAAATATTCAACTAGAATATTGAGTAATTTCATCAATCAATGCCGCCTTAAAAAATAATGGTCAGGTCATATTTAATGACATCACGCCCAATGTACATATGATCTACATTTTATCTTCGCTCGTTATTTTCTCCTATTGAGACACTGAAGATCAATCTAAGCATACTATAGACCAACAATCATCTAGTAAGATAAAACATGCTGGCGCATAGAATGAATCATACTGATATCAAAACATTCCGCTCACATATTTTAATGTCGATGATATGCTGTAGCTGTGCTCAAAATACAGCTTAAACAGCATGATACCGACATCGGTAATTTTATTCTTTTCACTGTTTTAGACCAACCATCAACAGACAATATTCATTAATTTACCACAGAGCAACAACTCAAAATCCTTAAAGTCTTCTTATTTTTCTCGGTTTTAAATCAGAATAAAAATAAATAAATAGTCCCGTAATTAAAATCAATGCGCCAAACAGAATCATCATGGTTAACGTTTCATGATTTAGCCATGCCCCGATCAAAATAGCCAACATCGGTGTAATTACCGTGGTTAAAGACAATGTCGTTGCCGAGAGAGAACGAACCAGATTAAAATAACAAAACATTGCCACCAAAGAAGACATAATGACGACATAACCAATACTCAATAATGCGCGGCCTTCAGGAAGCATCGTCGGTGCATATGGCAAAATAAAAGGGACAATGAGAAAGGTCAATATAACAGAAAATAAAATCGAACCCGTTGCTTGAGCCATCGGCTCAACCTGAGCATTGACCTGCTTGACCCAAAAAATAGATAAAGCATAAATACTGACACTACACAGCATCAATAATAAACCCACAACCTGTACATGATGTGCTGAATCCGACAAGCTAATGACTGCCAACCCCAATAATGCAATCAACATCCCAACCCACTGAGACGGTTTTAGCTTTTGCTTAAAAATAAAAAATCCGATGAGTCCTGCAATCAATGGTGCCAAACCAAACATCAAGGCAATCATTCCTGAACTCAAGTACTGCGTTGCCATATAGGTAAAAATTTGTGAACCAATAAAACTCATTGCGCCAGCCAAATAACTATGTAAGGCAATTTTATGCAGCGGTAATCGGATTCTTAAAACAAGTAATAAGAGTAACGCAATCGGCAATGCTATCCAGAACCGAAGAATGAGTGCCCATAGATAATAAAGGTCTGAAACACTCCATACAATTGCAAGTGGTGTGGTAGCCCAAATAAAAATTAATAGGACATAATTAGCAATCGTACTGGTTTTTGATACGGACATTGGCGTTACTTAATCGAGATATTTTGACGTTTTAATTTCTGAATGGTTTGATCTAAAGCACTAGAGAACTCGCGTTTATCACGCTCAGAAATCGGTGGTGGACCACCCGTTTGTACACCTGCACCACGTAAAGTATCCATAAAATCACGTAAATGTAAGCGTGCCTTAACATTGGCAGTGGTATAAATTTCACCACGTGGATGAATTGCGATTCCTCCTTTCTCAATCACTTGTGCTGCTAAAGGAATATCTTGAGTAATGACAATATCTGATGGGTTCATACGTTGCACAATTTCTTGATCGGCAGCATCTGCACCTTTCAATACCTGAATCGCATGAATACGAATGGACGGGCTAATCCCAACAGGTTGATTGGCCACAAAAGTGACTTCAAGTTGATAGCGATCTGAGGCACGAATAATCACATCACGTAAAATTCTTGGTAATGCATCGGCATCTACCCAAAGTTTAAATGGCAACACGATAGCGCCCTAAAGTCGAGATGAAAAGCTTATTGTAGCAAATCACAGCACAATGCCCTAATACATGACTCAATTGAGGGCTATATTTTTATGACCTAGATAAAATGTAAATGAAGGATGGAAAAACAACATCAAGTACTGATTAAATCGATTAAATAAGACTTTATTTTTCATTTTAATCGTCACTTTTATGGCATTTTGCAGGATTTTTTATCGTTTGACTTGAAAAATCGAGAATACCCACGATTAACTTATTAAATACAACCCAAGATCAATTGAGCATATGAACAATCAAAATAACCCAGAAATCATTACGATTAATGATGAAAATTTTGGAAGTCATGTAGAACATTGGAATCTACTTACCGATGAACCAGCAAGCGCGGTTCCAAAATGGTTAGGGTTGGCACTTGATGCTCCAGTCATGCCCATGGGGATCTGTAAAAATGAAGCTGAAATGGATCAAAATACTTGGCTCATTCAAGGACCTCAAGATTCTGAAATTCAGTTTTCACAAATTATTGATGTCGAAAATAATAAACCAAAAGCCGTTAAAATTGCCTTTCCTTGTTTTAATAGTCCATATAAATATGAAGCAAAAATTGAGCGTATTATTACCTGTAAATCGAATGCTCAAGCTGTATTACGTTTAAATCTTGGTCACAATACCATTGTCTATGCATTTGATTCATTTTATAGCGTCAACCAAGCACGTTATCAAAAAGATCAAACTTATTTTGTGCGTCTAAATGCATTTGCATATGAGCTTCGAGCGGTCTCTGATCATGAACAGTTAATTGTCGATGATCCTGCCTCTATTAAACATCATCGTGCTTTAAATGCTATTTTAGCCGCCAATAATGGCGTGGCACCAAGTAACTTACAAGATCAAATTGATGCTTGGCAACCTCAAACAGAAGATGATGAAGCACCTGTCACAGTCGACTTTTCTAAAATGGTGGCCTATTTATATGGTGAAAAAATAGGGCAAGAAGATGAAGCTTGGTTTCAAGGTAAAGTGGTGGGTAAACTTACATTTGATTTTATGAATCAACGCTATACACACTATGATGTCACTTTGTTTTTAGAGGAAAATCAACCCGCTGTATTGGCACGTATCACCACCAAAAACAGTGAACATCAAGACTTTTCAATTGGGCAATATATTCGGGGTAATATTTGGCTACAAACCAGTATTTATTAAGTTGCTTTGAATCAAATAGCCGTATTCATCAATACGGTTATATTATTTTCCAGTACAGCATCAAGCATACTCAAAAAATAAATATCCATTGATGATATTATCGCATTTTGTTGCCAACCCAAGAGAAGATTTTTAGGCCTAAAATAATCATCACTGATCAATAATAATGTTTCACTTTGTATCTATTTATGGGTGTGCTTTCTTTCAGATTTTTTTTATGTTACAAATACAATAAAGCTATAACTATCAATTTAGGTATTTTTGGATAATAAATAGCAATGAAAATGATGCAAGAAGAAAATATACAGCCCCTTGAACATCGTATTGAACGAACCATTCGAGTCGATATAATTTCATGTTTATTTTTTATGCTCGGCATGTTTATTTGTGCTTATCTTTTACACCATTTTATCTTATAAGTTTGCTCGCTCATAGGTGATAAAACGACACCCTACAAATCAGATCATGATCTATCTGAGTGCTAGAGTGTCATTTTAATTATGCGATTTAAAGCATGGTGTATCTCACTTAACCGTGACGCTGTGCAAATTGATCCATAAAGTGTACCAAAGATTGCACACCTTCTAATGGGACCGCATTATAAATACTTGCACGCATTCCACCTACTGAACGATGACCCGCCAGATTAAGTAAATGATGCTCTTCCGCTTCTTTTAAAAATAATTTTTCTAAATCACTATTTGCCAAGGTAAAAGGTACATTCATCATTGAACGGTTTACTTTTGCAATTGGATTAGCATAAAAATCACTTGCATCAATATAATCATATAGTAACGCTGCTTTTTGCAGATTTACTTGATGAATTGCATCAACCCCACCCTGTTGCAATAACCACTCAAAGACCAAACCAGATAGATACCATGCATAAGTTGATGGTGTATTCACCATTGAACCATTTTTTGCCTGTGCTGAGTATTTTAAAATACTTGGTATTTCAGGTTTTGCTTGATCCAGTAGATCATCACGAATAATGACTAAGGTTAAACCTGCTGGGCCAATATTTTTTTGTGCACCCGCATAGATTAAGCCAAATTTAGTCACATCTAATGGTGCAGATAAAATACTTGAAGAAAAATCACATACCAAAGGCTTATCTGTTTCTGGAATATTTGCAAACTGAATACCGCCTATCGTTTCATTATCAGCATAATGCACATATGCTGCATCATCAGACAATGACCATGTACTTTGTTCAGAAATCGCTAATTTACCATCAATTTTCGTGCCTGCCTCAATCATATGCACATCACCATAACGCTGTGCTTCTTTCATGGCTTTTTCAGACCATATTCCTGTATGAATATAATCTGCTTTATTATTTTTCCCCAATAAATTGAGCGGAATTGCTGAAAATTGTAGTGAAGCACCACCTTGCAAAAACAATACTTTATAATCACTAGGAATATTCATGAGCTGACGTAAATCTGCTTCCGCTTTCTCAGCTACAGCGACATAATCTTTGCTGCGGTGACTCATTTCCATGATGGAAAGGCCTTTACCCTGCCAGTCAAGTAATTCTGCTTGCGCTTTTTCTAAAACAGCAGTAGGTAATGCAGCAGGACCAGCACAAAAGTTATACGCGCGCATGATTTTTCCTTTCGAAGTGAACCACAATAAAATAATGGCATTTAACCATAGATTCGTATTTTCTGCAGTATTTAATCCGGAAATTATTTCAATGGTCAATCAGAGTAACATCAGAAATCTGAATAGCCTGATAAATAGCAAATGAGGGTGTTATAACACTGCATTTACCCGATCTCTTAAACTTAAAATTTATTATTTTATTGAAATGATAGTTTAAAAATAAATCAAATATAACAACTTATTCACAGACACTTGACCTTATATATGTATTATACTGATGACAAAAACTAGCATAGAAATGAGTGGAATCAATGATTTGCGAACCAGATCACACAACATATCAACTCACTTTAAAAATTATAGATAAATCTATTAAACTTGGCTTAAAAACTAGTCTAATTTCATTTATAAGTTTAACTAGCAGCATGCTATATGCTGAAGGATTGAGTTATGCTCAAGCGGAACAACGGATGTTGTCTGAATCATATGTCAGCCAAGCCAGTCAAGTATTAGAACAGGCTTCAGAGCTTCAATCTCAAGCCATAAAAGGCCTTGGTTTGCCTAAAATTGACTTAAATCTACGTAGCTATGCCTTACATAGTGAATTCGACGTCCCACTGGATGCGTTAAAAAGCGGTTTAGAAAACAGTTTAATTAATGGTGCCAATAGTAAAATTGATGAATGGCAAGGTGATATTCCAGGTCTTTCGGCATCAGATGTCGATCAGCTTAAAGGAACTGTTGGACAAGGTATTAAAGATGGAGTTGGCCTGATTCCAAACTCAACAGAACTTACCATAAAAGACCATGTCACACGCCCAACGGTTTCCGTGATGATGCCAATCTATACAGGAGGCTTAATCAGTAGTGCTAAAGAAATTGCACGAATTAAAGCGCAAAGTAGTCAAATTAGTGCTAAACAGCAACAAGACCTACAAAAATTTGAAATTATTAAATCTTATTTTAGCGTACAGTTACAAAAAAATTTGTTACATGCAGGCCAATTCAATGTTCAGGCCATGCAAAAACATTATAACAATGCATTAAAATTTGAACGAGAAGGTCTGATTAGTAAAGGACAACGAATGCAATTTGAAGTGGCACGCAATAATGCCGAACGATTGCTCACCAATACCCAAACCATGTATCAAAGCAACTTATTTCAACTGAATAATTTATTACAAACTAGCCAGATTACTGAATTAACGACGCCCCTTTTTATTAACTCAAGTCAAAGTCAAGATTTAAATCGCTTACTTAAAACTTTTGCTGAGCATTCAAATTTAATTCGTAAAATGCAAGTGGATACACAATTAGCAGATGTGAATATTAAAGCACAACAAGCTGCAAAAAAACCAACCGTTTTTGCTTTTGGTGAATATGCTTTAGAGAAAAAAGAAAATTGGATTGTCGGTATTGCTGCCAGTTATAATTTATTTTCAGGGATTAATAAAAATAAAAATATTCAGGCTGCTGAATTACAAAAACAGGCTTCAGAATTATTAACCTCCCGAACTAAACAGGAAATTGAAACGATTATTTATACAGCCTACAATGAAATGAATAATGCATTAATAACGCAACAATTATTACAAAGTAATATGCAAGCAGCACAAGAAAATTTAAGAATTCAAGAATTATCGTTTAAAGAAGATATGGGATCTGCTACACAAGTCATCGATGCCCAAAATGCAATGTCGGCTATCCGTAGTGAAATGGCATTAAACGCCTATAAATACGTCATGTCTCTTGCAACACTATTACAAAGCTATGGTTCAATCGATCAATTTCAAAGCTATATTCATCAACCCAATACACGTTATATTCAATAATGGATGAGGATCACTTATGACTCAAGATCAAAATACGCCTGATCAGACTTCAGAAAATCACTCATCACAAACTCATCAGGATAAAACTGCATCAACAGATCAGCCATCTCCACAGCCCACTAAATCTAAGGCAGTTTTAATTAAAATTGCGATCGCCATTGTGGTGATTATCATTTTGGCATTTATTGCCTATGGACTTTGGATGAGTTATAAACCTGCAGAGCTTGAATTACAAGGTCGTGTAGAAGCAGAAACTATTTATGTCAGTACCAAAGTACCTAGTCGTATTACTGAATTATATGTCGAGAGTGGTGATGTCGTTAAAAAAGGACAACCGCTGGTTCGCTTACATAGTCCAGAAGTCGATACGAAAAAACAACAGGCACTCGCTGCATTACAAACGGCATTGGCATTACAGTCCACAGTAGAACGAGGCCCTCAAGAAGAAAATATTGAAAGCTTATATTCGAACTGGCAAGCACTCAAAGCTCAGGAAGAACTCACCAGAAAAACCTATCAACGTGGCCATAGACTGTTCCAAGAAGGTGTGATTTCCAAACAGCGTCAAGATGAAATGTATGCTGCTGCACAATCTGCAGCCGATTTAAGTGAAGCAGCACGTCAACAATATTTACGTGCCAAACGTGGTAGTACTTCGCAAGAAAAATCAACGGCCGCAGCCCAAGTTGATATTGCACGTGCAGCAGTTGAAGAAGTGAATGCTTTAGAGGCCGAAACTTATTTACATGCACCTATTGATGGCGTTGTCTCCAAAACCTATGGCAATGTCTCTGAATTAATTGGACTGGGTGTGCCTATTGTCAGCATTATTGACAAACAAAAAATGTGGGTCAGTTTAAATGTCCGGGAAGACCATTATGCTTATCTTTATAAGAATAAAATCTTTGAAGGCTTTATTCCGGCTTTAAATAAAACAGCAAAATTTAAATTGCAAAGTATTAACCCTCAAGGTGATTTCGCTACAATTAAAACCACACGCCAAACAGGTGGCTATGATATCCGTAGCTTTAAATTTCATTTAGATCCTGCAGAAAACTTACCCAATTTAAAAATTGGTATGAGTGTGCTCTTTAAAGTTAATGAGGCACCCTAATGTTGCATGGCATACAACGTGAATTAAAATACTTACTGACCCATAAATGGGATTTGTGTTTAGTCACACTTTTTCCATTATTTTTGATCTTGATATTCGGCAGTATGTTTTTACAAGGTGTGCCGAAACATTTACCAATGGCAATCATTGATCAAGATAATAGTGATTTAAGTCGTAATATTGAATATTATGTCTCACTCAATGAAAAATTAAAAATTTACACTATTTCCAGTAGTCCAACAGAAGTTGAACAATTACTTAATCAAAATAAAATTTGGGGTTATATTCATATTCCAGATGGTGCTGAACAACGTTTGGTCAAAGCACAAGATGCAGAAATCAATATGGCGTTTAATCAAAGCTACTATAGTGTAGGTACCGCCATTTCATCCGCAATGCTCAGTAGTACCTTACAAGCCACAGCAAATTATCTTAAGACAGATTATTTTGACAATAATATTCCATATATCGATATTCCAACCCCGAATGTTAAAATGTCTGTGCTGTTTAATCCCAATATGAATTATGAGTTTTATCTCGAACCTTTTCTGATTCCCGCAATTCTACATTTATTATTATCGTGTTGTGTTGCTTTTTCAGTAGGAATAGAACTTAAAAACCATACGGTGAGGCAATGGGTCAACCAACAGAGTTTGTTTAGTGCAATTTTATCTAAAAATTTAGTTTATATTGTCATTTTTTTATTTTGGACCGCATTATGGATGATTTGGCTGGTTGGTATTCGTGGATGGTTTATCGCTGGTGAAGGCTGGTTCATTTTACTCGGACAATTATTTTTTTATGCAGCCTACTCATTTATGGCTACGCTCATGGTACTGATTTTTAAAGATTCACTAACCACTTTTGGTATACTTGCAGTCTATGGTGGTTCATCACTTAGTTTTGCTGGTGTGACTTTACCACTGACCAATGCACCACAATTTACCAAATTTTGGTCAGATTTTATTCCCTATACGCATTATGCCAAACTACAAACTGAACAATGGGCAATAGGCAGCCCACTCAGCATTTCACTGATTCCTTTATCGGTATTAATTTTATATAGCTTGATCTTTTTTGTGCTTTCGATTTTCTTTTTAAAACGCTATCTAAAAGGCTCTCAAGTATGAAAGAATTCTTAAAATATTATCTGAAAACCTTTAAAGATATCGTTACGCGTGAACCGATTGTCGCGACATTGATTGCCTCTATTTTTTTCTATAGTTTTTTTTACCCAACAGCCTATAAATCGCAACAACCGACAGATCTTCCAATTGTGATTGTCAATGAAGAAAAAACCGTCCTGAATTATAAAATTATTGATGCAGTTTTCCTTACTCCTAATGTGAGGGTAATTCATATTACGGGTAACTTTCTAGAAGCACAGCAATTGGTACAGGACGACAAAGCAAGTGGTATTTTATATTTACCCAATGCTTTGTCAGAAAGTTTGTTACAAGGTAAAACTGGCGGAATCGGAATTTATTTAAGTGCCACCAACTTATTGGCCTCTAAAAAAATTGGAGAAGGTATTGCAACATCGATTGAAGATACCTTACGCCAACAACTGGCACCATTTCTGCATATCAGTGCATTTAGCCCATCCATCCCGATCCATCAAATTCCGTTGTACAATACTTTATCGGGTTATGGCAGTTATGTCTTTCCAGCAATTGCTCCTTTAATTATTCATCAAATTATTATTTTGGGCTTAACCATGTTAATCGCGGGATTTCGTGAATCACAATGGCGCCCTAAAGTTGCTGAATTTTGGGGAATATTCTTTGCGGTCTTTACCATCGGCTGTTTAGGTAGTTTTTATTTTTTTGGTTTGACCTTCTGGTTTTATGATTATCCTCATGGTGGTAATTTATGGGGTATGTTAATTGCCGTTCCTATTTTTGTCAGTTGCATCATTGGCTTAAGTTTATTGATTGCTACTTTTTTAGATTGTGCTGAGCGTGTAGGACAAATTTTTGTTGCTACCTCTGTTCCACTGTTTATTTTATCGGGTATTGCTTGGCCTTATGAAGCCATGCCAACTTGGGTGCATTGGCTAGGCCAAGTCCTGCCTTCATCAATTGGCATTCAAATGTTTATTCAACTCAATCAAATGGGTGTACCGACGATTATCGTCATACCAAAATTAATTTATTTAAGTGCATTTGGTTTAATTTGCTTAATTTTGGCCTTTTATCGCTTAAGAAAATTGAATTAATAAGTTGCATTAAATTAATAATACAAATTAATTCGGGTATTTAAATCGAAATATCAAGTAAAACTGAGAAAATTGTAACCAAACAAATATAAATTATACGAAAAAGAATAGGTCATTTATCATCTAGGCTTCAAAATAGACCCATACTCCCAATACTGCCATATGGGTCGATAATTTATATTTTTTTTAAACAATTAAAATTATCGACCGTATGAGGTATTTTATCGAATCTCATTTTTTCAGAGCTAAATATGAAAAAAAGTAAAATTAGTCTAGCGTGGCAAATTGTCATTGCCTTGATCCTAGGGATACTTGTTGGTTCTTTCCTACACTACTCTCCTGAATACCGTGATACTTTAGTCACAAACTTTTTAACTCCCTTAGGCACAATCTTTATTAATCTAATTAAAATGATTGTGATTCCATTGGTCGTATCCATGCTGATTTTGGGTATTGCCAATACCAGCCATGGTAGCAATATTGGTAAACTTGGTTTTAAAACGATTATCTATTTTGAAATTATTACCACTATTGCGATTCTTGTCGGCTTATTTGCTGCCAATATCTTCCAACCTGGCGTAGGTATTGATATGTCTGCCCTGACACAGGCCGATATTTCAAGCTATCAAAATACCACACATGAAGTGAGTGAACACTCTCACAGCTTAGTACAAACCATTTTATCGCTGATTCCATCAAACTTTTTTGCAGCGTTGACCAGTGGTCAAATGTTACCGATTATTTTCTTCTCGGTCATGTTCGGTTTAGGTTTGGGTGCACTGGATAGTGAGGTTAAACAACCACTCATCAAAGTTTTAAATGCCGTTTCAGAAACAATGTTTAAAGTCACACATATGATTATGATGTTTGCACCTGTTGGGGTATTTGGTTTAATTGCCGCAACAGTCGCAAACTTTGGCTTTAGCTCTTTAGTGCCATTGGTTAAATTAGCTGTATTGGTTTATGCTGCTATTTTCTTCTTTATCTTTGTTGTACTGGGCTTAGTTGCGAAAATCTGTGGCTTTAGTATCTGGGCATTAATTAAAATTTTAAAAGATGAATTGATTCTAGCGTACTCAACGGCCAGCTCAGAAACAGTATTACCGCGTATCATGGAAAAAATGGAAGCCTATGGTGCACCGAAACCTATTGCAGGTTTTGTTATTCCTATTGGTTATTCGTTTAACTTAGATGGTTCTACGCTCTATCAAAGTATTGCTGCTATTTTTATCGCACAACTTTATGGTATTGATCTAAGTATTACCCAGCAAGTGATCTTGGTCTTAACCCTCATGATTACCTCAAAAGGAATTGCAGGTGTACCTGGCGTATCGTTTGTGGTGCTATTAGCGACTCTGGGCAGTGTGGGTATTCCACTCGAAGGGCTGGCATTTATTGCAGGGATTGACCGGATTTTGGACATGGCACGTACTGTACTGAATGTCATTGGTAATGCTTTAGCCGTTCTTGTTATCAGTAAATGGGAAGGCGAATTTGATTATGAAAAGCAAAAAAATTACAGCCTAGAGAAAAACAATCAACTTTAGATCTTAATCAACTTAAAAGGACACAACAGCTCAGTGGTGTCCTTTTATTTTTTCTAAACCATTTGACCTACAAATCGCTCATACTGAAAAAATCAGCCTGACATATCGTGCCAATCCGTCATGATCCACTAAAGATCCCACGCTTGTTCCATACTGGTCATTTGCTTAAAAAGATCACAATGTTCGGCATATTTTACTGCACACCAAAGCCGAATAAAATCGGCGCCAATATAATGGGCCAATACTGGATCCGATTTTAATTGCGCTAAAGCATCCAATTGATTCGTTGCGAACAAGACATCGTCCTTGGATAAGGTTGGTGAAGTGAATGCCTGCGGTATCTCTAAGTCTTGTGTTAAACCATGTAAGGTACCTGTCAATATCATGGCAACAGCCAAATAGGGATTACAATCTGCACCCGCAACCCGATATTCTAATCGTTGATTATCTTGATCCGAACAAGGGATACGGATAGCCACATGACGATTATTCACGCCCCATGTAGCTGCCAAAGGCACATGATGTCCTTGGCTAAAGCGTCGAAATGAATTAACGTTGGGGGCTAATATCGCGACTGATGCAGGTAATAGGGCGATTAATCCACTGATGACTTTTAGTAGCGTCTCTGAACATTGATCTGACGATGTGCTGCTAAATATATTTTTTTGTTCCAAATGAGCCAAACTCATATGAAAATGCATACCACTGCCTGCTTTTTGCAAATTTGGTTTAGCCAAAAAACTGGCTTGAAATCCATGTTTGGTCGCGACTTGTTTAATGGTCCGTTTTAACAACATCAGTTGATCACACAACTGTAAAACTGCATGCTGATGTTGCAGGTTAATTTCATACTGTCCAGATGATGATTCTGCAACAATGCCCGTGATATGAATACCTTGCTCTGCCGCTATATGGTTAATTTCATCTAAAACATGTTGATCTTGACGAGGAGGATCTATATCAAAACACTGTGTTAACGCTACACTATGACTGGAGTCTTTTTGAATAGGTTCAAGATAAAACTCTAGTTCAGCAGCAATACATGGATAAAAATCAAGTCGATGAAGCTGTTGAACTATTTTCTTTAAAATATTTCGGGGCTCAAAAGGACATCCTTGATGACCATCTTGCATGGTTAACAATACTTGGGCATGTTTTTCTGGATTAAATGCTGAGGGCTGCAATGTTCCTAATAGCGGCAGGCACAGATAATCAGGTTCACCATTAGCATATCCCAAACCCGTGTCTTCAATCACTTGGCCATCCAAGCTCATGGCATAAACTGACAAGGGAAAATAACAACCTGTTCGCAATGACTTTAAACACGCCACATCAATCCGTTTACCCCGGCGATGTCCATTCAAATCATGTAAATAAATATCAACATATTGCGTATATGGATAACGTTGTAAATATTGGTCTATTTCTTGTAAAAACAATGTCGTAAAATCCAGCGTAGTATCAGTGACTGGTGTAGGCCATTTTTTTGTTGATAGGGTTACTGGGGCAATCATGAGTGAAGAACTCATTTAACTATTCTCATTCGCTTCGATAACAGCCAAAATAAAGCAAGTTCACTATGCTGTAACGTAAAGATCACATAAAATTTTTAGGCTTTAATAACCATGATCAGCAACTGAGCTTCCCCGCTATCAACGACACCAATAGAAGCGTTATTTTTATCTGATGTGTAAACTGACATCTTTTTCTGTACTATCAAATGTCATTCATATTTATACTGTTTTTAAGATCGATTTAAAAATCTCAGACCAACCCCCGGCTCTGTAATGATATATTTTGGCTGAATGGCATTATCATTAAGCTTATGGCGCAACTTGGCCACCAAAATCCTTAAATAATGGGTATCTTCCTGATGTGTAGGCCCCCATAATGCTTTTAAAATTTGTGGTTGAGTCAATAACTGACCTTGATGTTGTGCCAATAAATGCAATAACTGATATTCTTTACGCGTCAAAGCAAGTAATTGTTGTTGTAAAAAAACCTGTCTTTGTGCAAAGTCTATTTTTAACATGCCATCATCAAAAATAGCGCATGTTACCGTACGCTGTTGAAATTGACGCAATAACACCCGAATTCTCGCCATTAATTCCTGAATGCTAAAAGGCTTGGTGACATAATCATTAGCGCCTGCATCGAGTAATTTAACTTTTTCATCTTCACTGGCACGTACGGATAAAACAATCACGGGAACATCTGACCATGTTCTTAATTCAGACAACACCTCAAAACCATCCAAATCCGGAAGACCGAGATCAAGAATGACCAGATCAGCTCCCTGTAATGCCAATTGTGTAATACCATTACGTCCATGATCAGACAATAAGGTCCGATATCCTTGTGCTCTTAATGCGATATCCAAAAACTTACGAATCTGATTTTCATCATCAATAATCAATATTTGTGTCATTGTTGCGAGTGATTCTTTTACTTCAGACATCATCTATCCTCAACTCAAGTGATCTAAAGGGTTGGCTGAATCGGTAACTGTATACGAATACAGGTCCCTTGATCATGTTGGGCCGAAGATGCCATAATTTTTCCCATATGTGCCCCAATAATCGCCTTGACAATAGTTAAACCTAATCCTGTGCCATATTGTCCACGATCACCACGCTGCATGGTATAGAACATATCAAAAATCTGTTCTCTTTCCTCTGCTGGAATACCTTGACCTTGATCGGTGATGGCAATTTCTACTTCATTTTGATTCATTTGAGTCACCTCAATCACAACTGCTGTATGTTCTGGTGCAAACTTCGCCGCATTTTCTAAAACATTAAAAATCGCTTGTTCAATTAAAGCAGCATGAACGAATAGACTTAATGTCGATGAAGGCAGATCAACATCAATCATTACCTGAGGCATATACCGTGATAAGCGCCTGACCGCTGAACCAATCAATTCATCCACACCAATCCAATCACGTTTTAAACTGAGCCCTTCATGTCCTAATCGTGTCATATCAAGTAAATTTTGAATATAACGATCTAAACGCTCCCCTTCTAAATGAATTGCTTCTAATAAACTATTCTGATCCTCTTCATTCATCGCATGACGATAATGACTTAATGTATCGGCTGCACCAATCATTGATGCTAACGGTGAACGTAAATCATGAGAGACTGAAGACAATAATGCTGAACGTAATTTCTCGGTTTCCGAATTGATATTTGCATTCTCCAGTGCTTTGGCCAACTGTATTCGAGATAATGCTTGTGCAATGTATTCAATCATCGCTTCTGCCAGCTGCTTTTGTGCTGTACTTAAGTGGGTCTGATCTGTAGAAAATTTCAGTCCAACAACACCCAAACACTGTTTCGATGCCAATAAAGGGACAAACCACCACTCATTTTGCGTTAAAGTCTGGGTAAAGCGCCCAGAAGGTTGATGATGTTTTAATGTCCAATCTGCTGAAATTTGTTCTTTATCTGTCAATACAGACGAAGATGCATCTACAACAGCTTCAGAAAAATAGAGCCAGACTTGTGCATGTAAATTTTGTGCCAGACTCTGTTCGGCAACTTGTCGTACTTGTTCTAAATCAACTGCGGTCGATAATTTCTGTCCAACATCTTGCATAATACTTTTATAGCTATTTGCAGCTTTTAAAGCCGTTACCTGCTCTTTCAAACGTGAAGCCAAACGACTAGAAATAAGTGCTGCTGCAAGAAAAGCCATCACCGTCATGACCCCTTGATGTGCAGAAATTTGCAAGGTAAATTTCGGTGAAATAAAAAAGAAATTATAAGCCAGAAAGAAGACGATTGCAGAAAAAAAGGCCACAAACATTCGTGTCTGTGACGCAACAAATACGACAGCCGTAATAAAAATCAGTGAAAAATCTTCAATGCCCAAATATTTTTCGGCCCAACTTGCCAAGACAATACTGCCGATGCTGGTGGCAATGATATACAACATTTCTTTAGCGGATAATAATCGTCCCCGCTCTAGTGGCGCCATTGTGCTTTTAGGCTGCCGTAAAATAGGCACCATACTGATTTCAAAACCAGGATGATATTTCAATAGTTGCTGTACAATATTGGGTTTAAATATATCCCATAAATTTAAACTGTGTGCTGATGGCTGTGCCAATACTACTGTGGATATCCCTCGGTCAACCATATAATTAAAAACTTGTTGGGCGACTTGTTGACCATATAAAATTTCGGTCATACCACCTAATTGACGGGTCAAGTTAAGTGCCTGTTCAATATGGTGTTGCTCAGATGCTTGTGATTTGGGTGAAAAAACAACCACAGTCCAAGCAGCTAAACGATGTTCAGCCATACGACATCCCATCCGAACCAAGGCTTCAGCATTTACATTGCGATCGAGTAAAATGAGAATATGTTGCTTGAGTGGAATGGGGTGTACACCTTGTATTGCAAAATTTTCTCGAACATGAGTATCCACATAATTGGCAACCGTCTGCATGGCCAATTCACGTAATGCCGTAAGATTGGCATGACTAAAAAAACGCTCTAATGCATATTGGGCTTGCTCAGGAAGATAAACTTTTCCTTGATGTAAACGTTCCAGTAGCTCATTAACAGGCAAATCAATCAAACGAATATCACGAATCCGTTCAAATACACGATCTGGTACTGTTTCTACTACACGGATACCGGTAATTTGAAAAACAAGGTCATTTAAACTTTCTAAATGCTGAATATTCATGGTGGTAAAGACATCAATACCCGCATCAAGTAACTCATGAATATCCTGCCAACGCTTTTCATGACGACTACCCGGCATATTGCTATGCGCCAATTCATCGACCAAAACAATACTCGGTTTTTGTTCTAATAGCGTATCTAAATCCATTTCTTCAAGTTGATGACCTTGATAGGCTATGGTTTGACGAGGAATAATCGGCAGGCCTGCGAGTAAATTCTCAGTTTCACGACGTCCATGTGTTTCTACATAACCAATCACAATGTTGCAGCCGGTTAAAGCCAGTTCATGTGCACGAACTAACATGGCAAAGGTTTTGCCAACTCCGGGGGCAGCACCTAAAAATATCGTTAATCGTCCAGATTGATAGCGCTGGCTATGCTGTAATAAAACATCAGCTTTATGATTGCGATTATTATTCATAACACGATACTTTGATCAAGTGACAGCGTTGTTTTAAAGTCAAACACAATTTATGTAAATTCATCAATATAATAGTTCTCTTAGCGCTATGCTGCACTGGATATGTTAAAGATGATCTTGCTGATGAATGACTGACTATCATCAGATGTCATTCGTCACTCATCAGCAAAGTCATCAAGATCTAGGTCTAATCTGCTATTGCAGATCATCATGATTTTGCTTGTAATTGATCCAAAGCAAGATTGAGCTGTAATACGTTAACACGAGCTTGACCTAACCATCCTAGAGTTGGCTGAATGGTATGCTGATGTACCAAAGCCAACAATTGATCTTCAGATAAATTTCTACTGCGTGCAATACGTTGACATTGAATGATTGCAGCCTGAACACTGATCTCAGGATCTATACCGCTGCCAGAAGCGGTAACTAAATCTGCTGGAATTTCAGATAAAGCCACCTGTTCCAATTGAGCACGATGTGCTAAACGTGTCGTAATCACTTGCTGTAGTTCTGGGCTGGTTCTTGCCATATTACTGCCCGCCATCGCCATCGGATCATAACCAGATGCAGAAGGCCGAGGCTGGAAATACTGTGCTTGTAAAAAGGGTTGCGCGACTAAAGACGAACCAACCACGCGATCATGTAGCACGATTAAGCTTCCATTGGCTTGTTGCGGAAAAAGCAGTTGACCTAGCCCTGTTGCAATACTGCTATAAGCAAAACCACATAAACCACAAACCACCACCACTAATCCCAATGCTGCACGTAGAATTTGTCTAAATGAGCAGCTTAAATCAGATTGATATTGAATATTCATTTTTATCCTCATTGACAAATTACAACAGCAATAATGGGCTAATGACGATATCAATGGCTTTGATAGCGACAAAAGGAAGTAATACACCACCTAAACCATATATCAGCATATTACGACGTAGTAATTGGGTTGCTGTAGCTGGTTTAAATTTCACACCACGTAATGCAATCGGAATAAGCAAAGGAATAATGATGGCATTAAAAATTAAGGCCGACAGAATGGCACTTTCTGAACTACTCAACTGCATAATATTTAATACTTCCATTTGAGGAATAGCCGCAATAAATAATGCAGGTAAGATGGCAAAATATTTCGAAATATCATTGGCTAAAGAAAATGTAGTTAGTGCACCACGTGTGATCAACTGTTGCTTACCAATTTCAACCACAGCAAGTAGTTTGGTTGGATCGGAATCTAAATCCACCATGTTGCCTGCATCTTTTGCTGCCTGTGTGCCTGAATTCATCGCCAAACCAATATCCGCTTGTGCTAGCGCTGGTGCATCATTGGTGCCATCTCCCACCATTGCCACCAAATGTCCCTGCTGTTGCTGCAAACGAATACAATTCAGCTTGTCTTCAGGTTTGGCTTCAGCAATATAATCATCGACACCAGCTTCAGCTGCAATCGCAGCTGCAGTCAAGGGATTATCCCCTGTCACCATCACCGTCTTAATGCCCATTTCACGTAAACGAACAAACTTCTCTTTAATACCCGGTTTAATGACATCAGATAATTCAATCACCCCTAAAATGCAGCTATCTCTTGCCACGACTAAAGGTGTTGCACCTTTTGATGCAACTTGATTGACTCGGGTCTGTAATTCACTATGCTGTGCGATAGGTTGTCCAGTAAAGTTTAAAATTGCATCTAAAGCACCTTTACGAATATGCTGACCATTGGCTAAATTAACACCAGAAATACGGGTTACAGCGTTAAAACTAATAAATTCAGTATGGTTGGGCTCTATGCTCGTTCCACCTTGTGCTTTAGCCAAACTAAGTATCGATTTGCCTTCAGGGGTAGGATCTGCCCATGAACTAAACATCGCAGCTTCACGTAATTCAGTCTCTGTCACAGTACTGATTGGATAAAATGCAGTTGCTTGACGATCACCATAGGTAATGGTTCCCGTTTTATCTAATAGCAATACATCAATATCACCAGCAACTTCAACGGCTTTACCTGATTTAGCAATAATATTGGCTTTAAGTGCACGATTCATGCCTGCAATGCCTATGGCAGGTAACAGGCCACCTATCGTTGTCGGAATTAAACACACCAATAACGCCACCAAAATAATAGGATGAATGACGATATCTAGAAAATGAGCCATGATCGGTAAACTTGCCACCACCAATACAAAAGTCAAGGTCATCACATTTAATAAAATAGCCAATGCCACTTCATTTGGTGTTTTTTGACGATTTGAACCTTCCACGAGTGCAATCATACGATCTAAAAAACTATTGCCTGTCTCTGCAGTCACTTGGACAATAATCCGATCTGTCAATACTTTAGTGCCACCAATCACACTGGACTTATCGGTACCCGCTTCACGTAATACTGCGGCCGATTCACCCGTAACCGCTGCCTCATTAATGGTTGCAAAGCCTTGAATAATTTCACCATCTGCAGCGATCAATTCACCAGCACGAACCTCAATCAAATCATTTACTTTTAATGCTGTTGCTGCAATCAAACTGCCTTCTGTATCCTGCTGAGAAGCTAACCGACGTGCAGTTAAATTTTGTCGTGCTTGACGTAATGACGATGCCTGACCGCGCCCTTTAGCCTCTGCAATCGCTTCTGCATAATTCGCAAACAATACGGTCATCAATAAAATAACGCTGACACTTAAACCAAAAATAAGATTGGCTTGCCCCGTAACGGTACTGAGTAAAGTGATCCATGTCCCGAGCCACACAATCGCCATAACTGGATTTTTCAGTGCATGCTGTGGAAGCAATTTAATCAAGGCATTTTTCCATGCTTCAGTTTGAAAAAATATCGCTATTTTCGGGGTATTAACTACATGTTTTGAATGATTCATTGCTTTTATCCCTAACCCTGTAACCATAACAGTTGATCTGCAATTGGTCCCAAGACCAGTACTGGCATAAACTGTAATAACGTCAACATCAATACAATGGCAATTAAGGTCAATGCAAAGGTTGGGGTTTCAATACGAAGACTACCCTCACTCTGTGCCATTGCTGGTTTTGCTGCAAGTCGTACTGCGATTAATAACGGAATAATTAAGGTTGGAAACCGTCCCAATAATAAAGTGATTGATGTTGTAATATTCCACCAGATGCTATTGTCTGCCAGACCTTCAAATCCAGATCCATTATTGGCAAAGGCTGATACATATTCATATAAAACCTGTGAAACTGCATGATATTGCAGATTACTATTGCCAGTTATCTCGGGAATAAATAAGCTGATTGCAGTAAAACTTAAAATGACCAATGGCTGTAAAATCATCAATATAGCCAATAATTTAATTTCGCCTGCTTCAATTTTACGTCCAAATAATGCAGGACTTCGCCCAGTCATTAAACCGGCAATAAATACAGCCAAAAATAGATAAATCATAAATTGCTGTAAACCACAGCCAATTCCACCCCAAATCGCATTAATCAGCATATTCATTAATGCAATCAATCCTGTTAAAGGTGCAGCAGAATCATGCATCATATTGACCGAGCCATTATTGACCTGAGTCGTAATTGCTGCCCAAATCGCAGAACTATGTTCAGCAAAACGTAATTCTTTTCCTTCCATCACGATTGATTGCATCGTTGTCGTAAACAAACTTTCCGACCACAGTGCACTCGCTGCTGAAACCAATGACATCAAGAGCATCGATGCAAAAACCAGAACAGCAAATCGCATTTTTCGGGTAAAGAAACCCAGCATAAAAATTACCGAGACTGGAATCAGTAAAATCGCTATCATTTCGAATAAGTTGGAAAGTGGGGTAGGATTTTCTAAAGGCGTACTGCTATTTGGGCCATACCATCCCCCACCATTACTTCCCAATTGTTTAATCGCGACCATAGGCGCAACAGGGCCAAGCGGAATTTGCTGTGTCACCAACTCACTACTTTGATCCATGACTTGAATTTGTGGTCCTGCTTGAAAAGTCGCCGGTACACCTTGGCTATTGAGTAATAATGACCACAATAAGCACAATGGGAGTAAAAAACGTAATGTTGGACGAATCAAATCTGCCCAATAATTACCGACATTGATCTGATCAACAGACTGGATCGTATTATTGATCTGCACTTGATCTTGACTACAAATTAAAGGTTGCTGGAATAAAGCACGCAAGGTGGCAACCACCATAGCCAAGCCCATCATCGGTGTAATGACCTGTAATCCAACAATAGCCACCATTTGTGATAGATAAGACAGTTGTACTTGTCCTGAATAATGTTGTTGGTTGGTATTGGTCAGAAAAGAAATCATGGTATGCAAAGCCAGATCCCATGACATATTCGGTGCATGATGTGGATTTAAAGGTAAGCTTTGCTGGGTTAACAATAAAATAAAAACGACCAACCCAAGGAAAAAACAGCTACAAATAAAGCTTAATATATAGCTTTTAACATTCATGCCCTGTTGCGGATTGGTGCCTAACATGGCATAAATTGGACGTTCAATCCAATGAAACAGGACATCACTTTTTAATGGCTGGTTTTGCATAACCTGTGCAAGATACTTACCCAAAGGATAAGCCAGAATCAGCACGATCAGTAATAGTACACTCAACTCTAACATGATCGTTCTCCACATAAGGAGCCGTCAGTTTGATTAACAGCAATATCATTATTATGGTTTTGCTGCATATATACGATTGAGCATTGTACTTGCTGATATTGAACCCATTCAGCACTCATTTTTACATCCTATCACCAGAGATATTACAAAGGCTAGTATGTAAAAAGGTGGCGTAAAATCTCTATTTAAAGCCGATATAAAGGCGTAAATTTTGCGTAAATTTTTGCTTCAAGCAGCAGATTATCTATCAGGCGTTACGATAGAAATAAGCAAGATATTATCTAAGATTTTGCTCATATTATTGGGCCAATGCGCCATGACGTTACATCGATTTGATCTGTATATAAGTGCCGCTTCAAGGCAAGCGGCACCATAGTTTTTCAACGAAGAAACAGCACTATACTTGCCGTTATTTTTCAAATATCTCTTTAAGATCTGTCGCCGTTCCTTGAGCAGATTTAAATTGGCCTTGGCTATCTTTCCATATCATAGATGGGGTCGAAAAAAAGCCATATTTATCCATTAAACCTTCATTAAAATCGAGCTTCTGTGTAATTTCAGCAGGAATTTTGCCTGCTGGACGCAATGGATGTTTGGCTTGATCTAGATTAAATTGTGTAAATATCGCTTGTGGATTTTTTGACATCAGTAATGTAGCCACTTGAGCACGGCTTTGTTCCCGAATCACGCCCACCATAATATGCCGTAGTTGTACTTTCCCCGATTTGACCCACGGTCGGGCCTGTTGCCAAAACGTATGACAGTAAGGACAATTAGGATCGGAAAAAACATAGACAATACGCGGTGCATTCATATCGCCATCTTGAATCCAAGTTGAAGCTGCTAGTGTTTGCCAAACATCTTCAAGCACCGCATTTTTAACGTGGCTATTCATTGCATCAATGGAAAGATTATCACCTTGGGCATTATAGAGATCGCCGACAATATAATACTGCTGATCATTGGATATAAAAATCGTCGCTGGATGTTGATTATTATGTCCTGCCCAGCCTGTCATACCCTGTGGTGCAGGAATTTGTTTAATAAATTCAAACCCTTGATTTTGAATTTCTGCTTTAATATCCGTTGTTGCATTCGTCAACATGGAACTACTTGAGCATAAAAGGACTAGCCAATGACGCCAGCTTAATTTGTTCATTACTCACCTATAGGATTGATCATAATTGCGCTATTTTTTGTCTATGATTTTCTGCATATATTGTTGCAGCATGGCGGGTGTAAGTTCTCCCATATGACGTGCCACCATTTGTCCTTGTGCATTAAAAAATAATGTACTTGGCAAACCAAACATATTCATTTGCTGAGCCATTTCACCCTGCTGATCTAATAATACATAGTCAAAATTAAACTGATGCTGTTGCAGATACTGCTGAATGGTCTGTGCATCTTCACCTTGATTGAGCATGATAAAGCCAACATCGCGATGACGTTGGGCTGCCTGTTGTAAGAGTGGCATTTCACGATGACAAGGTGGACACCAACTGGCCCATAAATTAATCACTGTAGGTTGGCCAATAAACTGTTTTAATGGCACAGCATCTGTTGGCTGTTTTAATAATCTAAAGGATAAATCTGGATAATGTGTCTCATGCTGCAATGCTTTTTGCGCCAAACTTCCCGAAGCCACCAACAAAATAAAAAGCATCAGCCAACTGAGTCGAGCAAGAAGAGTAAGTGCAGTATTTTTATAAAAAAACCATATACTACCGGCCAATATACCCACAATCACATTAAAACCTTGATCTTGTATTTTAATGATATCGATCAGTGAAAGCTGATAAACATCCCAATGCAACAATACAAAACCAAGACGTGCAGCAAGTAAACCAATGATAAAGGCCGTCCATAAAGAATCATCAAAACACGCTATGATCTCTTTGGACCAATTGAGCCGCGTATGACTTAAACGGCGCATCAAGGCAATCAGCAACAGTGCCAATACAACCATGAGTAAGGGCCATGGCAACATCAATGGCCCAATATGTAAAGCATCCAATGAAATCATCATGGCTGCTTCAGCTTAAGTTGCTGTAATCTGGCAATCAGTTGTGCTGCATTAAAGGTTCCGGTTAAACGTAAATCACGCTGCTCTTGATGCTGTGTATCTAAGAAAATCATGGTAGGTGGTCCTAAAATTTGCCAATCTTTTAACAGTTGATCTTGACTGACATCATAATTGGTCAAGTCCAATTTAATACGTACCACATCACTTAATACCGCTTGTACATCCGCTCTTGGCAATACTTCACGTTCAATCGGTTGACAGGCAACACACCAATCCGCATAGACATCAATGACTACAGCCTGATCTGGATGTTGTGCCAAAATTTGACGTAATACAGTAGCCTTATTGACTTTAATCCATTCAAGATGCTGATCTGCTTGGGTCACATTGATCTGTTGAATTGCTTGCACAATATGCCATCCACCACAGCATACTGAAACAATAACAACTAAAAGAATAAATAATTTACTGATCCAGCTTTGTACTTGACGCAGTAAATAACCAAGACAATAGGCTGCAAAAAGCAATAGAATGCTTGCCATTAATATAAAATAGAGTGTCATTGGCAATAATGGGCGAATAAAATAAACTGCCAAAGCCAACATCATAAAACCAAAACTAAACTTTAAACGATCCATCCATCGTCCAGGTTTAGGTAAATACTGTGCACCAAAAACAGCTGCAATAAATAATGGTAAGCCAATACCGATACCCAAAATAAACAGATAACTGGCCCCCATGAGTGGCGTATTCAATTGTGCCACAAACAATAAAGCGCCAGCTAAAGGTGCGCTCATACATGGACCAACAATCAGTGCAGCAATCATCCCCATTAACAATGCACCCAATAAGGTACCACCTTGTTGTTTTTGCTGCCAAAAATCAAGGCGATGTAATAAACGCTGTGGTAATGAAAGTTGAAATACGCCAAATAAGTTGATTGCAAACAGCAGAAATAAAAATGCAAAAATACCAATAAAGAATGGGCTTTGAAACCAACGTTGAAAACTGTAACCTAATTGTGCAACAGCAAACCCCATCACGGCATATACTGCGGCCATACCGAAGACAAATGTACCTGCAATCAATGCAGCTCGATAACCACGTTTACCCTGTACCAAAATACCCGAGATAATTGGAATTAAAGGCAAAGAACACGGCAAAAAGGCCAGTAATATGCCTAAAGCTAAAAATATCAATAAGTTAACTATAAGATTTTGCTGGGATAATAAATTCAAAAAGAACTGATCATTATTCCATTGGCTTTCCAAAGCCATCGCTGATGATGCAATCGCTTGTGATTGAACTTTATTGGTGATATCCGCCTGTATAGCTGTGGTTGCTTGACTGGCAGCGCTACTTTGCTGTTGATCCTGATCGTGCGATGCTGATGCGGGTACTGTCGCTGGTGGTAATGCTGCTGCAACCGTTGTTTGCGATAACGCTTTGCTAGGTGCTGTGTCTACAGGTAGTTGATCATGTGCCAGAGTCAATGACGAACTTGCCGGTGCCGTTAGCTTAGCGAGTAGTTGATGATTTTCTGTGGACTGTTGTTCTGGCAATAAACCATCTGCATCCACTTGCAGCATCTTACGCTGTAATGGATAACATAAACCACTTTCAGCACAACCTTGCCATTGAATGTTTAATTGCTGGTTAGGCTGTACTGGAATCGTCGTTTTAACGTGATGGTAATATACTTTGGTTTGACCAAAATTTGGATCATCTTTATCTTGTGCAGCAGGTAAATTCAAGCGAATCACCTGCTGCTGGCTACTCGCTTTAAATTGGTCTTGATAAAGATAATAGCCCTCTGCAATCTGCCAACTCAACTCTGCACGATCAGAGCTAATCGAGACTGCTTTAAAACGAAATGCTTGATCAGGTGGTAAAAAATCGGCATAAGCACTGTTGATCTGCAACAGATTCAATAATAGCATTGTCCAGAATAACAATATCCTCAAAAACTGTGTCATCATTTGTTTCAACATGGTTTTAACATCATCTTCATTATTATTCAAAAACTAAAATTAAGAGAGCATTAACAACATTAAATGTTTCTAAAATATTACCGATTACTTGGGAGTGATTATGTTTGTGGTCTTAGTTGAAGATGATCCATATATTGCACAAAGTATCTGTGCAGCATTGGCCTATTTGAATATTTCTGTAGAACATGTCAATAATGCACGTGATGCAGATTATTTTATTCGTAACAGTGCTGTAGATTTATGCTTACTCGATTTGGGTCTTCCCGATCAAGATGGTCTGCAATTATTACAACAATGGCGTCAAGATCAGATTGATCTCCCCGTATTGGTCTTAACTGCTCGCTTACATACCCAGCAATGTGTCATGACCCTCAATGCTGGTGCGGATGATTACTTAACCAAACCTTTTGAATTAGAGGAACTGATTGCACGTATTCATGCCTTAACACGGCGTCATCGTGGTTTTTCATCGAATATCGTGACACTGGCAGATATTCAACTGAATCGTGATACCCAAGATGTACGTTATCAAAATCAACCGATTCAGCTCTCTAGACGTGAATACAGTCTATTAGAAACCCTGATGAGCCATCCCAACCAAATTTTAAAAAATGAACAACTTCTGGATAAACTTTATGGTTATCAAGACAGTATTGAAAGCAATGCACTCAATGTTCATATTTATCATTTAAGACAAAAGCTCAATCCAGACATCATACAAACCATTCGCGGCGTTGGTTATATGTTTAAAATATCTGAGTGAAACGCATGCGTAGCAATAGTTTAAAATGGCGATTGGTGATCAGTTTATTAATGGTATTACTATGCCTATGGAGTATGGTATTTGTCTGGTTATATATTGACTTACAACATCGTTTACAGGCAACACTAGATCAACGCTTATCGGCCTCTGCACATATGGTTGCCCGTCTGATTCAACAATTACCGCTACAGGATATTTCCCCTGCATTGCTCAATTCAGTCAGTAGCACCGCAGATCAGGAACATTTAATTGCCTGTGAGGTGGCATTATTTAGTTCTGATATTCGTATTGGACATCAAGTGATTGCGAAAACACGAGGTGCCCCGAAGCAATTAAGCCAACAGCAAGTTGGTTTCAGTACTTGGCAACAAGGGACGACACAATGGCGCAGCTATGTATTGCGTCAAGGTGATATTCAAGTCGTTGCAGCAGAACGTTTATCCTTGCGAGATTCATTGTTGCAGCAAATTTTGCAATCCATATTAATTCCACTGATTCTATCCTTAATCACCTGTAGCGCCTTAATTATTTATATTATTCGTAAGGAATTTAAAAGCTTAGATCAAATTTGTGAACATCTGGGTGCTAGTAATTTATCATTAAATCAAGCAACACACTATCTAAGCCAGTTAAATCCACAGCATATCCCCAGAGAGGTTCAACCTTTTGTCGATCATTCAACACAATTAATTCAAACACTTCATCACAGTCTAGAAAGTGAAAAAGTATTTACTGCCTATGCAGCTCATGAACTACGTAGTCCCCTCACTGCCATTAAAACACATTTACAATTAAGTCAGATGATTGCACAGCAACAACATGCACCTCACACACTGCAAGAAAACTTAGAACAGGCCAATGTCAGTATTCGTCGTTATGCCTTATTACTGGAACAATTATTGACGTTGACCCAAGCAGATCATAAACGACAACACCCAGCACCTGATACTGCACTTCAGCCTGTACTACAGCAAGTGATTGATCATTTATGCCCGCTCTATCCACAGCTTAAAGATAAGCTCGACATTGAATGGCATACACTCACCACAATGAAGTTGCCTTATTTTGTACTTTATAGCGTAATTAAAAATTTAATCGAAAATGCTGAACTCCATGCAGATGCAAGCTGCATTAAAATTACCATGTGCGATCATGATTTAATGATCAGTGATAATGGTCAACAGTTAACAGCTGAGGAACTACATTACTTAAGTCAGCGTTTTTGGCGAAAATCAGCACAACAACAAGGTCATGGTTTAGGTTTAGCATTAATTAAAACGTTAGTTGAAAAGTATCACTATCAACTTATATTTAGCTTACAACATCCTCATGGTTTACAGGTGAAATGTATCGCATCAACTTAAATCGCAAATAACGGTATAAGTTGATCAAGGTCATGCTATTTTTAGCAAAGTAAGCAGATAAATATTATTATCTTATCAACCCTGCTATTTGTTTAAAGTGCTGAATCAATAAAATAATGTACGGTCTTTCAATTGATTCAATAAATCATTTCAAGGTATTTTATGGGTTGAATATTGAGTATGTTAAACTTTTATCGCCAACATCATGTAGAAAATCGCGTCAATTTTGTATCCAGATTATCACGTCGTTATTCACAATACATACTAAAAAACAAATCAAACAAATGATAATCATCAAGAGCATTTATGGAAAATAAGCCCACAATTATTGGCCCTATTCCGGATTGGACCGACGATGAAAAACCGACTTTGCCTGGATCACCTGCATTTATACAACGCTCGCTTCCAGTGCGTAGTATTTATTTACTGATTGGTTTTTTTATTGCCATTGCGGGAAGTTTAAGCAATGGATTTATTACGGCAAATCTACCTATTTTTGAAGGTCAATATGCACTCACAGCGTCAGAGGCTGCATTAATTCCTGCAGTCTATGTCATGGCCAATGTGAGTTCTAATTTATTACTGTTTAAATCTCGACAGCAATTTGGTTTACGTGCTTATTCAGAAGTAGGCTTATTGATTTTTATTATCGTGATATTGCTACATTTATTTGTCCATACCTTTGCGATGGCACTTTTTGTCAGAGCAATCAGTGGGCTTACGGCTGCCCCTTTAAGCTCTTTAGGGATGTATTACATCATGCAAGCCTTCGGCAAACAGCATTCAAAAAACGGAATGTATCTTGCGTTAGGTTGTCAGCAATTGGGTATCCCTTTGGCTTGGATCATTTCACCATCGCTGACTGAGGTCAATGATTGGGGCGTGTTATACGGTTTTGAGTTGGGTTTGGCCTTATGTTGTTTTGCTCTGGTCGTCGCTGTTAAATTACCACGCAGCTTACAAGTTAAAGTTTTTGAAAAAAAGGATTTTATTACTTTTATTTTAATGGCTTGTGGTTTTGGTTGTTTATGTTTAGTACTCACACAAGGACCGATTGTCTGGTGGTTTAATGCTCCATGGTTAGCCTATTTTCTCATAACTGGATTAATTTTAATCGCCTGTGGTTTATTTTTTGAAAGTCGACGTAAAAATCCTCTCATTATGACGGAATGGCTAGGTACAGCTGCTACATTGCGTTTTATTATTAGCGCATGTGCATTAAGATTTTTACTTTCAGAACAAAGTTATGCTGCGGTTAATTTTTTAAAGACGGTTGGCATGGGTCCTGAACAATTTGTACCTTTATATACCATCATTTTTTTTGGTGTGTTAGCGGGAACAGTATTTAGTGCTTTTACCTTTTCTTTAGACAGAATCGTGTTACATTTATTGTTAGCAGAATTGCTCATTTTAATCGCCTGTGCACTTGATCATCAACTCACCAGTGCTGCACGTCCAGTCAATTTTTACTGGAGCCAGTTTTTAATTAGTTTTGCAACAGGTATTTTTATGGGTCCCTTACTCTTAACGGGTATGATGCGCGCATTAAAAAGTGGTGCAACACATATGATTACCTTTGTGGTGCTTTTTTCAGCAACACAAAATTTTGGCGGATTAATGGGTTCTGCATTTTATTCAACTTATCAACAAATTAGAACACAAACACATCAACAAAGCCTAAAAGATGAACTGCTGCAAACGGATCCTTTGGTCCAACAACAACTGGATAGATATAAAACAAATGCACATCTTTATACAGAAGATCAAACCATACAACATCAACTTGCACTAGAAGATTTCAATCGGTCCGTGACCACACAAGCACAAGTGAGTGCTTATAATGATGTCATTACTTTAAATGCTATTTTTGCAATCCTGCTACTCTGCTGGGGGATTTTTGTCATCGCAATTAATAAATATTTGTTTAAAAAACAAAATATTAGTCCTTTTTAATATTTATATTTTAAAATTTTTATGGTGTAACATGCAAGAAAATCAGTCCAAAACCGATCTTTCTCCATCACAGGATTCTAAGCAGCATGAATTTATTGGCCATGCCAGTAAATTAATTAAAACCACAAAACCAATGCTGGCATTGATGTTCTTAGTTTTAATTATCGGTATTTTTCTGATCTTAAATGCGTGGAAAATTGGTCCATTTCAGGGATCAGTTGAAGCGACAGATAACAGTTATATTCATGGCAAAATTACGGTTTTATCTTCGCAAATCAATGGTTATATTCGAACAGTCAATGTCAATGATTTTGATCATGTCAAAGCAGGACAAATTTTAATGACGATTGATGCCAATAGTTATCAGCAAAAAGTCACTGAAGCACAAGCACTACTCACCCAAGCACAAAACAACCTAGCCAACCAAACTCAGGCGATACAACAACGTAAAGCCGATATTTTAGCAGCGGAAGCACAAATCAAACAGGCTCAAGTTAACTATGCATTGGCGATGAGTGAACAAAAACGCTATAACCAACTCAAACGTACAGGTGCAGCATCTGCCTCAGAAATTAGTCAGATTGAAACAGCAACACAACGTTCACATGCTGCATTAGAAGAAGCACAATCAAATCTTATTGTAACCCAAGAAGCATTAAAAACAGCACAGGTAGCAGAAATTGGCTTACAGGCTCAAGTCACTAGTGCGAAAGCACAATTAAATCAAGCAGATATCACTAAAAACTATAGTACAATTAATGCACCAATTGATGGTCAATTAGGACAAATTCAACCACGTGTCGGTCAGTATGTCGCGGCAGGAACACAGCTTTTTACCTTGGTTCCTCAACAAACTTGGGTTATTGCCAACTTTAAAGAAACCCAAATCGCACATATTAAGCTTGGTCAACGTGCTTGGTTTACTGTAGATGCATTAGATGGTCAAAAATTTATGGGCCACGTAGATCAAATTGCTCCAGCAACAGGTTCGCAGTTTAGTGTCATTAAACCAGATAATGCCACAGGCAACTTTACGAAAGTGGTACAACGTATCGCGGTACGTATTCAAATTGATCCAGATCAAATCGATATCCAGCGCTTACGTCCAGGAATGTCTGTTGAAACTTATGTCGATACACAATCGTTAGCTCAATAGCTCGATATGTGAATATTCATTGAGATTAGCTGGATGATATATGATTGAAATACAATTAAATATGATAAATAACGAGGCCGATTTGAATGGGCAAACCAGCCTCGCTCAACTTAGTTTGAAATATCAACGCAAAGATATTTGAGTTCTAAATAATCCTCAATACCATATTGCGAACCTTCACGCCCTAAACCAGACTGTTTAACGCCGCCAAAAGGTGCAACTTCATTTGAAATCATACCCGTATTGACACCAACCATCCCGTATTCTAACGCTTCACCGACACGCCATTGACGTGCTGTACTTTGCGTAAAGAAATAAGCCGCTAAACCAAACTCGGTATCATTGGCCATTTGAATCGCTTCTTGTTCAGTTTTAAAACGGAATAATGGTGCTAATGGTCCAAAAGTTTCTTCACGTGCAACGCGCATATCTTGACGAACATCTGTCAATACTGTGGGTTCAAAAAAGGTATTACTTACTGCTACACGCTTACCGCCTGTTGCTACAGTTGCCCCTTTCTCTAACGCATCTTGAATATGTGCTTCAACTTTGGCAATGGCATCTTCATCAATTAATGGACCTTGCGTCGTTTCTACTAAACGCCCATCACCTACTTTAAGTTTTTGTACTTCTTCCACTACACGCTGTGCAACCTGATCATAAATTCCGTCTTGAATATAAATACGGTTTGCACAAACACAAGTTTGGCCACTATTGCGGAACTTGCTGGCTAAAATGCCTTTTACTGCCTGTTCAATATTGGCATCATCAAATACCAGTACTGGTGCATTACCACCCAGCTCCAAAGAGAGCTTTTTAATGGTCGGTGCACATTGTTGGGCTAAAATCCGCCCAACCTCAGTTGAACCCGTAAAGGTTAATTTACGCACAATATCACTGGCACATAAAGTCTGTCCCACTTCAATTGCATCACCACTTAAGGTGATCATAATATCGTGTGGCAGGCCAGCCTGTTGTGCCAATACTTCAAGTGCATAAGCACTGAGAGGTGTTTGTTCAGCAGGTTTGATTAACATTGAACAGCCTGCTGCAAGTGCAGGCGCAATCTTACGTGTAATCATCGCCGCAGGAAAATTCCACGGCGTAATCGCTGCTGTTACACCAATGGGTTGTTTTAATACCAATAAACGCTGTTGTACTTGCGTTGATGGTAAAATATCACCATCAATTCGACGCGCCTGTTCAGCAAACCAGCGAATAAATGACGCTGCATAAACAATTTCACCGCGTGCTTCGGCAAGTGGCTTGCCTTGCTCGGCTGTTAAAATCTGTGCTAAATCTTCTTGATGCTTAAGCATCAATTGATACCAAGCCAATAACAAGTCTGCACGTTGTAATGCCGTATAGTGCTTGAATTTGGCCTGTGCTTGCTCAGCACGTAAAATCGCTGCAGTCACTGAGTGACGATCATGCTTTTTTACCCAAGCCAAAGATGTGCCAAGGGCAGCATCTTTAACTTCAATATAATCATCCGATGCAGGTGCAACAAAGACAATATCGGGATGATCTAATAAGTAGTGATATTTTTGATCAATCATGCAGAAATACTCGCTTGCTTATCTGAAATCGCCGCAAAACTTTGCTGCAAAATATCTAAGGCTTGTTTAAATTGCGCATCTGGAATTGTAAGTGGATATAAGAAACGGATAACATTGGCTTTTTTACCACAAGACAACAATACTAACTGATGATCCATTGCATAGTCTTGAATGGCTTTAACCTGTTCTGCACTTTCTAGTTCAATCGCAACCATAGAGCCCAAACCACGAATATCACGGACAAAACGATGTGAATCACGTAGATCTTCCAGTACATCAATCAATTGAGCACCAAGTTTATTGGCACGATCACACAAATTCTCTTCTTCAATCACATCAATCACAGCATGTGCAGCAGCAACTGCTAATGGATTACCTGCATAAGTTCCACCGAGTCCGCCTGGATTAGGTGCATCCATCACATCAGCACGGCCAACAACACCAGAAATTGGGAAACCACCGCCTAGACTTTTTGCCATGGTAATCAAATCGGCTGTTACATTTGGATAATGTTCCATAGCAAACAGTTTACCTGTACGTGCAAAGCCTGTTTGCACTTCATCTGCAATCAATAAAATACCGTGTTGATCACAAATTTCACGTAAACGAATCATCAATTCTTGTGGCGCAACATTAAAGCCACCTTCGCCTTGTACAGGCTCTAAAACAATCGCAGCAACATCATGTGCTGCAATATCTGTACTAAAAATTTCTTCTAGACTTTCAATTGCATCATCGACTGTTATGCCATTTACTGCGACAGGATAACGGGCATGAAATACACCTGATGGCATCACACCAAAATCACGTTTATACGGTGCAGTTTTACCGGTCATTGCCATTGTCATAAATGTACGGCCATGAAATGCTCCGCCAAAAGTAATCACACCATGACGTTTAGTCGCAGCGCGGGCAATTTTAATTGCATTCTCGACAGCCTCAGCACCCGTAGTAAATAATGCTGCTTTAGCAGGACCTGTAATCGGTGCACGGGCAATAATACGTTCAGTTAAAGAGATATAACTTTCGTAAGGTGCAATTTGATAGGCAGTATGGGTAAATTTACCCAATTGTTCAGTCACCGCAGCAATAACTTTCGGATGACGATGGCCCGTATTGAGTACCGCAATACCACCAGCAAAATCAATAAATGCTCGTCCGTCTTTATCCCATAACGTTGCATTCTCAGCACGCTCAACAAACCATTGACACATGACGCCAACACCACGTGGTGTTGCTGCTAGTTTACGTGCATTAATTGCAGCATTTTGATTATCCATATCCGTACCTCTAAATCATTTATTGATGTTTTTGCCCGAGAACCATCTTTAGATGATGGATCACGACATTGTCTTTGATGAAGCTAATGTCGCTCGAATATCATGATGAAACGAGAGCCACTTTAATATCTTAATAAGGTACCAATTTTGTAGTAAATTTATATCACGGCCAATCAAGCAGTATCATATTCCATCATCATTATTTTTTTCCACATCTTTAGCACAACAATAAAAAAAATTAAATTTTTATAAATTAATAACTTATATCCAATAAAATTTTTAAAATACTCAATCAATACTTAAAAATAATGAATTTCTGTGATTTGCTATTTGACAGTTAAGTTAAAACATAATACATATATTGTTATATGTTATATTTTAAAACCAAGGACAAGGAATAAAAAATGTCAAATGTGAAACTTAAACATTTTATTAATGGTGAATATGTCGCAGCGCAATCAGATCAATATTTTGATTTAGTTAGCCCAGTCACAGGCCAAGTCTATGCACAATCTCCGAATGCAACAGATGAAGAAGTCGATCGCGCATATGCTGCTGCCAAAGCAGCATTTAAAATCTGGGGCCGTAGTACACCTTCTACACGACAAAAAGCATTACTGGCATTAGCAGATGCCATTGAAGCCAATGCAGAACGTTTAATTGAAGCGCAAAGTCGTAATACTGGGCAGCTTAAACATTTAATTGCTTCAGAAGAAGTTGCGATTTGTGCTGATCAAATTCGTTTTTTTGCAGGTGCTGCACGCTTACTGGAAGGCACTGCATCAGGTGAATATTTAGAAGGTTTAAGTTCAAGTATTCGTCGTGAACCTGTGGGAGTCGTAGGTCAAGTTACGCCATGGAACTATCCACTAATGATGGCAGTATGGAAAATTGCACCCGCATTAGCAGCAGGAAATACGGTAGTACTTAAACCTAGCGATACCACTCCAGAAAGTACCTTATTACTGGCTGAAATCGCTGCGCCATTTTTCCCTAAAGGTGCTTTTAACGTTGTTTTAGGCCAAGCACAAGTAGGCTCTAAAGTTGTTTCACATAAAACACCCGCATTGGTTTCAATTACAGGATCTGTACGTGCCGGTTTACAAGTTGCAGCGTCTGCAGCAGCGAATCTAGCTAAAGCACATTTAGAACTTGGTGGCAAAGCACCTGTTTTAGTTTTTGCTGATGCCGATATTGACAAGGCCGTAGAAACCATTGCTATAACAGGCTACTTTAATGCTGGGCAAGACTGTACTGCAGCAACACGTGTGATTGTAGATGAAACGATTTACGATGAATTTCTTAGCAAATTAGTTGAAGCAGCAAAAAATACCCGCTTTGGTGATCCAGATGATCAAGATGCGCTGTATGGACCATTAAATAATGCCAATCAACTGAAACATATTAAAGCATTTATTGAAAATTTACCGGCACATGCCAAAGTTGAAACAGGTGGGAAACAAGCCGATCGTTGTGGTTTTTATTTTGAGCCGACAGTTATTTCTGGCCTACAACAACATGATGATGCCATTCAAAATGAGATTTTTGGCCCAGTCATTACTGTACAAAAATTTGTTGATGAAGCAGATGCGATTGATAAAGCCAATGATGTGGAATATGGTCTTGCATCAAGTGTTTGGACCACCAATCATGCTCGTGCAACCCGTCTAGCACGTGAACTTGACTTTGGTACTGTATGGATTAATACACATATTCCATTAACAGCCGAAATGCCACATGGCGGTTTTAAGAAATCAGGTTATGGCAAAGATTTATCAGGTTATGGTTTTGAAGAATATACCCGTATCAAACATGTGATGAGTGCAACGGATTAATCATCGCCAAATAGCGCTCAGTTCTAAAGCTCTATTAATAGATGATCTGTTTACTGAAATGGATCATCGAGCATTATCATTATAAATGGATCGGGTCAATCTTTAATCACATTGCCCCAAAAATGATCAACCATAGTAAAACCAAATCGATTTAACATGGATATGAAAATGAATAAACAGGAACTTAAAGACTTTGTCAATCAAGCCCACTATGAACTTTTTACCCTGCGCGATACGACAGCACTTTCACGCTATTTTGCAGAAAACTTTATTGAGCACTCCCCTTTAGTTGCTGATGGTATTTCAGGTTTAGCCCAACTAGTCAATGATTCACCTCAATTACAACATCAAGCAATCCGTATCTTGGCGGATGGTGATTTGGTGGCGATTCATGGTCGTTTTCAAGGCTTAGATGAACAACCACTGGTGGGTTTTGATATTTATCGTGTCGATAATGGTAAAATTGTTGAACATTGGGATGGACTCGTCCCAGAAGCAGCAGCGAATAGTAGTGGTCGTACACAGCTAGATGGTGTCAATCAAGTCGATACTGATGGTGATATAGAAAAAAATCGTGAACTGGTTAGCAATTTTTTTACGCAAACTTTAATTGCTGGAGACTATAGCGGTTTTAGACGTTATGCTGAAGGCAATCACTTTTTACAGCATAGCCCTGATATTGGTGATGGTGTAGATGCTGTCATTGATTTTTTAGAACACATTCGTGATCAAGGGCAAGGTTTAGTCTATCATAAAATTCATCGTACCATTGCTGATGGACAGTTTGTTCTTACCCATTCAGAAGGTGAGATTGCGGGTGATCGACATGCATATTTTGAACTTTGGCGTGTTGAAAATGGTAAGATTGCCGAACTTTGGGATGCAATTACTGCAGTACCAGAAGATCAACAAGCCGTTCACCCTTACGGCATATTTTAAATCCTTGATACTGTTGTAGTATCAATAAGGGAAGTAGCCGAGCTATTAAGAGAGATTGCGATGTCAGCCTATACCATTATTTTTGCCCCCATCGGTCAAGCAACTCGTTCAGAACAAGTGATTGAACGTTTGGAAAATGCAATTGTCTCTGGATTGCTCAAAAGTAATGAACAACTTCCTAATGAAGCTGACTTAGCACGCCTCATGGGCGTTTCTCCCATTACTGTGCGTGAAGCATTAAATACATTACGTGTAAAAGGTTTAATTGATACACGTCGTGGTCGAAATGGTGGCAGTTTTGTCTGTGAACTGCCTTCTGATTTTTTATTAAATCAACATCCTTTGCGTCAAGCATCCAGTGAGTTTTTAGCAGATTTAGGCGAATTTCATTGTGCAAATTTTTCCCATAGTGTCTATTTAGCAGTACAACGTACAACATCTTATGAAATTAATAAGATTAAGACCTTAATTGAACAATTTAGCCAAGCCAGTGAACCAGATACACGTGCACAATATGATCTACGCTGCTTACTGACCATGAGCTCATTTGCACAATCTTCACGTCTTGCCAATCAAGAACTGACGATCCAAGCAGAATGGGCACCATTAATTGCTGTACTTTATCAAGATGATGAATTTCATGCTGCGATACAACAACAATATCAATGCCTACTGTCTTCATTTGTTAATGCAAATGAAGATGATGCTTTAATTCAAGCCAGAAAAATGATTAGCATGGTAACCGATCAGATGCTGCGCTATAGATTATCTCTGCTGTAGTTTCAGTATTCATCTCGAGACGTGAAATCAGGCATTAAAATTAATATGGAATTGAGGAGTTACAGGAATGACCCAAAATCTATATATCCAAGAGCTTCAGGATTTATTGACACAAATTGTTGACGAAAGTACATCAACTGCTGAACGTTTAGCCAATCAAACCAGTCGTATTTGTGCCCAACATCATATTGATCCCAAAAAAGGCATTAAATTATCTACAGCAGAACGTCATTTATTGCAACAGGAAATTAAAAGTGCTTTACATCATAGTAGCTATAGCCAAGGCATGGGATTTGCCAGTTATAGCCCTGAGACACACGATGAACAAGATTATTGGACACTTGAATGGTGGTATAAAAAAGCTGAACAATTACAACAAGCACAACTTGAAAACTATCAGAATGCACAACGTTTTTTAGATTTCAGATCATTTGAATGGTTTCAGCAACCCGCACAAAACAATCAGCCGTGTATCTATGGTCCTTATGTTGATTATATCTGCAATGGTGCATATACCATTACAGTTGCCCACCCTGTTATTGTAAATGCTCAATTTATTGGTGTGATTGCGATTGATATGTTAGTTTCAGCTTTAGAAAAGCTGCTGATTCCAAAGCTCAAACATATCAAGCAAAAAGCAGTGATTATTAATGATAGCGCACGTGTCATTAGTTCCAATGATGTCAGTATTCGTATTGGCACTTTATTAAAACACAAAAGCAGACAACAGCAGATCACACGCAGCAACCCCTCACTACAATTGATTGTTTTATAAATTATTTTGATTAAACGTCCATCAGCTTATGGTCGACTTAATCGCAGTTAAAAAATGATTTGTCGTTACAATCAGCGCTTTTAATGACTTGATGACTTTACATATAGGCATCGAGTATGGGCTTGCTGTTGCCTAAATTTATCTGAACTTTCTAGGACAGAAAGTAAAATAAAAATTCAAGGTTGAAATGATATGGAAAAAAGTGAAAGTTCCAGCAAAAAACTGTCTTTGTGGCAAGTGACGATTATTGGTATTGCCTATATGACGCCCATGACAGTTTTTGACACCTTTGGCATTGTTTCAGATCTCACCAGTGGACATGTACCCTTTGCCTATCTGCTGGCATTAAGTGCCATGTTACTTACCGCTTTAAGCTATGCACGCTTTAGTCGTCATTCAGAAAAATCGGGTTCTGCCTATAGTTATACGGCACAAAGCCTAGGTGCAAAAAGTGGTTTTTTTGTCGGTTGGTGTTCATTACTCGATTATTTATTACTGCCGTTAATTAATGTGCTATTAGCTGCTATTTATTTGCATGCTTTAATCCCCAGTGTGCCCTATTGGCTTTGGGTCATCGTATCATCTGGCCTCGTGACATTGGTCAATTGTTTTAGAATCAAACTGCTTGCAAACCTAAGCCTTGTTTTTGTTTTTGCCCCTATTATTTTAATGCTGGTTTTTATTTACTTGGTCATTGATGGTATTGGTTCCAGTCAAGGCTATCAGCATGTTCTTAGCTTAAAACCACTTTGGCATGGCCCACAAGAACTCTTGCCTTTAATTGCGGGTGCATCCGTTTTATGCTTTTCATTTCTCGGTTTTGATGCAGTGACCACTCTATCTCATGAAACGCGCAATCCAACCAAAACCATTCCACGTGCAGTGATTCTAACCACACTTGCTGGAGGAGTGATCTTTTTTACAGCCTCATGGTTTATTCAATTATACTTTCCCAGCAACATCCGTTTTCAAAATCCATCTGAAGCATTACCTGAAATTGTTTTATATGTAGGTGGCGCGCTATTTCAATCTATTTTTTTATGCGGTCAGATTATGAATACTGTTGCTTCAGGGCTGGCCTCACATGCCAGTGCATCGCGTTTATTGTATATTATGGGTCAAGATAATATCTTTCCTAAAAAGTATTTTGGTACAATTCATGCATCACTCAACACCCCTTTTTTCTCAGTACTATTTGTAGGATTGGTGTCACTTTCTGCAATGTTTTTAAATTTAGCACAAGTAGTTAGCCTGATTAGTTTTGGTGCTTTAGTGGCCTTTACTGCAGTTAATTTTTCCGTATTTGTAAAATTTTATCTTCGTGATCAACAACGTAATGGCTTAAAAAATAAATTCTTCAACCTATTTTTACCTCTTTTTTCAATGATCACTATTATGGCTTTATGGATCAATCTTGATTCATCTTCACTCATTTTTGGCTGTTTTTGGCTCTTAGCAGGCATTTCATTATTTATCTATAAAATGCTTAAAAAACAAACAATCGCTATTAGTAATGCCTATTAATTAATTATCTTTAGGAATATCGACATGAAAACCCATACAAACGTTCAACAAATTAACAAACCACAACATCTAAAAGATGTTGAATTTAGAAACAGTGCAGCCAATAAAGTCGGTAAAGAATGGAGCTGGATTAATAGCAAACATCCACAAACAGCAGATCTAGAAAATCCGGCCAATTATTATGAAAGCTCACTGGCTGCATGGCATACCTTTGATCCGTTAAACCACGATATTGAATGTGATGTCGTGGTAATTGGTGCAGGATTACTCGGTGCATCAACAGCTTTACATTTAGCAGAACAAGGCGTAGATACTGTTGTTTTAGAAAAAAACCGTATTGGTAGTGCAGCATCAGGACGTAATGGTGGACAATTGACTCCCGGTCTTGCACGTTGGGAAGCAGAAGATATGATTGAGCATTTAAGTTATCAAGATGCTCAAAAATTATGGCACTTCACCTCTACTGAAGCAATGCAATTGATTGATCATATTTCAGAGCACTATGATTTACAATTCAATCGTCAACAAGGTCATATTACTGCAGCCGTACATGAAGGGCATTTAGTTGCTTTAACACAAGGTGCTGATGCACGAAAATTTTTAGGTGAAGATCACACTCAAATTGTCGGAAAACACGAGTTACAGGACTATATTAAGTCCGACTATTATACTGGTGGATTAATTGACCATTTAGGTGGACAAATTCATCCTTTGGCTTTAAATCGTGGTCTTATTTATGCATTTTGTCAAAATGGTGGTTCAGTCTATGAAAATACTGAAGCATTGAGTATTAAACAGCAAGAAGATGGTATTTATATCCAAACAGCACAAGCACGAATAAAAGCAAAAAAATCAGTCGTGCTTGCCGTACATCATGCCTCGTTTAAACTGTTACCAGAACAAAAGCAAACCACGATTCCCTTTTATACCTATGTCAGTACCACGGCACCTTTAGAACTTGATATTCAGCAGTTATTGCCTCATGGACATCCGGTCTATGATACCCAATTTCAAATTGATTATTATCGTCCAGTGACGGATAACCGTTTATTATTTGGTGGACAGGGAACTGGAACCTGCTGGGGTCCTGAAAAAACTTTGGCCTATCTTCAGCAACGTATTCATACTGTTTTTCCACAAATTAAAAACCTAAGCATGGATTTTGTCTGGAGTGGCACGACAGATCTCACGGTTAATGGTGCAGTCGATAGCCGTAAATTTGAACATAAATTTCCAATTTATGCCGTACACGGCTGGAGTGGGCACGGTGTGGCACAGACCGTCCGTATCGGCAAAGCAATTGCCGATGATTTTGTGGGTAAAAATCATGATTTTGCCATGCTGGCTAAAATTGAGCATCAGAATATCTTATTTGGCCGTCGTTTAGCGCCGATTATGATTCCACTGGCAAAAAGTGCTTTTGGATTGGGTGCGATGCTACAACCAGGAAAAATGGTCTCTTTTTAATTGATATTTAACAACCACATATATCTTATTAATCTCTGATTTTACAAAATCAGCAAAGTATTAACAAGCTAATACGGAAATCCTGTATGCTCATCTGGCGATACAGGATTTTAATTATAAGGAACGGATTTGCGTAGTTTATTGGCTGATCATCTTTTACAACGCCTACAACAACAAACTGAAGGTGCATTATATCAACGGGTATTTCGCTGTTTACGTGATGCCATGATTGAAGATGTATTACCTCCCAAAACACGTTTACCCGCTTCACGTGATCTTGCCCATGAACTCAATGTTTCTCGCAATACTATTTTAAATGCTTATGAACAATTACGGGCACAAGGTTATGTCGAGGCTTTTACAGGTAGCGGTACATGGGTCTGTGAAAAGTTACCCGAAGATTATCTGAATGTACTTAGCGCAGAAACCACACCACAGCAAAATACCAGTTATGATTTAAAAAATCTTTCTCAACGAGGTATGGTTTTTTTTGAAAATGCTGCAGCATCACCTTATCAATGGGGTGCCTTTGTGCCTGGTGTACCTGATGTGACTGAATTCCCTCATGCAGAATTTAGTAAGATTTTTTATCGACTTAGCCGTCAGCCCAACATTGCCAATTTAATCTATACCAGTGATGGTGGCTGTTTGGAATTAAAGCAAGCGCTCGCTGAGTATTTACGTGTGGTACGTTCAGTAAAATGTGATGCAGAACAAATTCTCATTACCGATGGTATTCATCAAGCCGTTGATTTTATTTCTCGTGCCTTATGTGATGTTGATGAACATGTCTGGGTAGAAGAACCAGGCTATTGGGGAGCCAGAAATATTTTACGTATGAATGGTCTAAATATTCATGCGATGCCTGTTGATCATGAGGGAATTACCTTAGATCAAACGGCACCTGTACCTAAACTCATTTTTGTGACCCCTTCTCATCAATATCCTTTAGGTTCTCATCTTAGTCTTTCTCGTCGTAGACAACTGTTAGATTTAGCACGTGTACATCATAGCTGGATTATTGAAGATGACTATGACAGTGAATTTCGCTTTGAGGGTCAACCATTCCCATCTCTGCAAGGTTTAGAGGAAAATACCCCTGTCATTTATATGGGCACCTTCAGCAAAACGATCTATCCCGCACTGCGAGTAGGTTATATGGTAATCCCTAAAAGTTTAGTGGCTGGGCTAAAAACCATTTCTGCTGAACTCTATCGAGGTGGCCATATGTTGACACAACTGGCCTTAGCGGAATTTATTCAAAATGGGCACTATGCGGCACATATTCGACGTATGCGCCTTTTATATACCAAACGACGTGCCTTTTTAATTGAGTTAATTGAACGCTATCTAGGACATGATTTTGTTCATGAATATAGTCATGAAGCCGGTTTACATTTGGTTTTAAAATTACCATCTCATACAGATGATGTCGCGATTGCACAATTGGCACTGACACGTAATGTCAAAGTTCGCCCATTATCTCAATATTTTACGCAGCAAGAACAAAATACGGCACGGGGTTTATTATTAGGTTTTGCCTGTGTTGCTGAAAAAGAGATGTTGATCGCTTTTAGCATTCTCAGACAATGTCTCAAAGAGCATCATATTTTCCCTCATTTATCTCAATCCTAATCTCAGCATAATATGTCATAATACCGACTTCACATAAGAGACTGTTGAACCTCAGATGATTCTAAAATACAGCAGTCTCTCAGCCAACCAACCAGATCTTCTGTAGAACGGTTAATTAAACTCACGCGTTAACTGTGGCTGTGCTAAGGCAATATTTTTCTTCCTTGCCGCTTTTATTTGAATACGAATACCCAACAGCACCACCAACAGGGTCGCAGCGCCTGTAGACCAGACCAAGATACGATATTGTTCAATAAATGACATCGCAATAAGCGATACACTAATAAAAGCAATAACAATATAGCTAAGCCATGGAAACAACCACATTTTTAACTTAATTTCCTGACCTTCACGTTGCATTTTCTGCCGTAATTTAACTTGAGAAATGGCAATCACCAGATAAACCAATAATGCAATCATTCCAGTAGTATTCATTAAAATATCTAGAATTTCGCGTGGTTTTAACGCATCAATAAAGTTCATACATGCCACAGTTAGGGCAACAAGACATGACGCCAAAACGGCAAAAACAGGCATGCCATTTGGACGCGTTTTTTGTAAAAACTTAGGTGCATCGCCACGTTTTGATAATGAATATAACATACGTGAAGCAGTATAATGTCCAGAAACAAAACAACTACTCACTGACGTCAATACCACAAAATTCATCACCCACTGAGCACCAGGAATTCCCAGCAGTTCAAAAGTACGGCGATATGCGCCATAGCCTGTTTGTCCCAGTAATGGATCATTCCACGGTACAATACATACGATTAAGAAAATTGAGCCTATATAAAACAAGCAAATTCGCCAAACCACCGACTTAATGGCACGTTTGGTTTGTTCTACAGGATTTTTTGACTCCGATGCTGCAATGGTTACAATTTCAGCACCTAAAAAAGAAAACATCACCCCCAATAACGCAACAATGACTGGACCAATACCGTTGGGCATAAAACCGCCATTTCCAGTCAAGTTGTGTATCGGATTAACCTGTGCCATCGGCCATAGCTGTATAACGGCCAATACGCCCAAGAGAATAAAAACCACAATCGCAACGACTTTAATCAATGCAAACCAGAATTCAGCTTCACCATATTTGCTGACCTGCATAAAATTAATCGAAATAAAGCCGATGGTCATCAATAAGGTAAAAACATTAACACTGACATAAGGAAACCATTCATGCAGAATAAGCCCTGCCACATATGCTTCCCACGCCATTAACAGGACCCAAAACCACCAATATAACCAGCCAATGGTAAAACCTGCCCAACGTCCAATGGCTCGTTCCGCATACGTAGAGAATGAACCAGTATCAGGAGAAGTGGCTGCCATCTCACCCAGCATACGCATAATAAAAACCACCAATGCACCACCAGCAAGATAAGCCAAAATAACTGCAGGACCTGTTGAGGCAATAATACTGCCAGAGCCGACAAATAAAGCTGCACCAATTACACCTGCGATTGACATCATGGTGAGATGTCTGGTTTTTAAAGAGGCACTCAGTTCATTGCTAGACTCATCTTTATTGATTTTCATATTCAATTCATTCCATGAATAATTTTAAGGTGCGCGAAATAGATCCATCTTATAATCACGTTTGGAACGTGAGTGAAACTCATGACACGGATCTATACGTTATTTTGTTTCATTATTGAATATACTCGATCATCCTTCGAGTCTCGCTGCTGCTATACTTGCTGCTGCTCTATTGATTGTTATTTAATTGGTTTTTAACATTTCATCAGCAGAAATCATCACTTATACATACTATTGACTAAGCGCATAAGCGAATACAAATGACTGACTTGTGTATCATAACAATATAAAATTGATAGACCTCAATGATAATCATTGAGATAAATCACCTACTGCTCATCAATCTTTTGATGACATTATCTGGCTTCTCAGCCGCTATATATTTAATCCTTAATACTGAAAATAAAATCGTGAATATTTTAAATCCAACAGTTCTAATGTCCTCTCAATCGCCACTATTTTCGAGTACCACTTTAAATATTCTTTCAGGTACCAATTTTCAATCTGATTATGGGAAATAGCTTGTGCTCGACATAAACTAAAATGATTGCTTTTTATACGAAATCGCAACACATCTGATATTCATGAAATGATTATTTAAAAAATACAGATGGAATCACGATGATGTGATCTCTTTTGATTTTTTGATAAAGTAAAAAAATTGTCATCGATTTGTACAGCATCCTATACTCTCCAACAACACGATGTGGCAATATCATGAATTGCTTAAAATTAAGTTGGGATGACTCAAGATAACAGCGATTATTAAAATTTAAGTAATATTGAACATACAAAAACAATTGATCCGCCTTAGCTTGGCGGATCAATAATTCAATTAAATTGAATGGTTTAAATATGAATTGCACGTTGTAGTGCCGCCAGAATTGACTCATGCATAGCTTCAGATAAGGTAGGATGTGGAAAAACTACCTGAGCAAGACTCTCCTCTGTTGCCTCCAAATATTGAGCAATCGCAAAACCTTGAATTTGCTCAGTCACTTCATGGCCAATCATATGCGCACCTAATAATGCACCACTGTGTTGATCAAAAATAGTTTTAACAAAACCGTGACTTTGTCCAATCGCCAAAGCCTTGCCATTGGCTTGTAAGGAAAATTTCCCCACTTCAATTTTAAAACCTGCTGCTCGGGCTTTTTGTTCTGTTAAACCAATACTGGCCACTTGAGGATGAGTAAAAATACAGGCTGGTATATGAGTCCGGTCTAAAGCCTGAACATTGGCAATTCCAGCAATCTTCTCTACACATAGCATGGCTTCATGACTTGCTTTATGTGCCAGACAAGGTGCACCAGCAACATCGCCAATCGCATAAACGCCAGCAACATTAGTTTTACAATAATCATCAATTTTAATAAAACCATTTTCCAACTCAATACCCAGTTTTTCTAAACCAAGATTGTGCAGATTCGGTTGAATTCCAATTGCTGAAAGTACTTTCTCAACGCAAATCACCTGCTTACCTGTTGCAGTGATCAGATGACAATGTATTTTCCCTGCCTCAATTTCAATTTTTTCCACTTTTGTCTGGGTTAAAACTGTCATCCCCTGCTGTTGAAATTGTGTTTGCAGATAATGTGCAATCTCTGCATCTTCATGCGGCAAGATTTGTGCTGCAATATCGACCAAGGTCACTTGGCAACCTAACTCTTGATATAAACTCGCAAACTCACAGCCAATCGCACCAGACCCTATCACTAACAGAGATTGAGGACACTGGCTTGGTGTTAATGCTTCTTTATAACTCCATACAGCATCGCCATCTATAGGAACATTGGCTAAATTTGCAGCTTTTGCTCCTGTTGCAACAATAATATGTGGTGCAGCAATATAATATTTTTCTCCTTGAGCAGCAGTTAACTCCAACTTGGTTTTTGCAATAAACTCGGCTCTTGCTGAAAAGACAGTCACATGATTCTTTTTCAATAACTGCCCAATACCTTGTACCAATTGTTGGGATACCTGACGACTATGTTGTACCAGTTGTTGAATATCAAAATGGAGTCCAGTAAAAGAAAAGCCCAAATGTGATGCCTGCTTAAACTGTTGTGCCAATGCAGCCCCATTTAATAACGCTTTAGTGGGAATACAGCCCCAATTTAAACAAATGCCACCAAGATGTTTTTCTTCAACAATCGCCGTTTTTAATCCTAACTGGGCTGCCCGAATGGCTGCAACATAACCACCAGGACCCGCACCAATGACAATAAGATCAAATTTTTGTTCTAACATAATCAATCCCCCTACAGCAAAATCAAGGTAGGATTTTCAACAAACTGTTTTAATGCGGCTAAAAATTTTGCACCTAAAGCACCATCAATAACACGATGATCACATGATAAAGTGGCCGTCATCATTTGACGAATCACCATCTGATCCTGCTCGACCACCACACGCGGCTCTACTGTCCCTAGGGCTAAAATTGCACCTTGCGGCGGATTAATAATGGCATCAAACTGTTGAATACCCAGCATACCTAGATTGGAAATACTAAAACTCCCCCCTTGAAATTCATCAATAGCCAATCTACCTGTTTTAGCACGCGTAGCCAAATCACGCATTTCCTGTGAAATTTGTGCTAAAGATTTACTATTTGCAGCTTTAATAATCGGTGTAATCAAGCCATTATCAATCGCAACAGCTACAGCAATATCTGCCTGATCAAACTGTAAAATTTGTTGTTGCTGTTCATCAAACTGCACATTAACTTGAGGAACTTTCATCAATGCTGCTGCGACTGCCTTGATTAACACATCGTTAATTGAGAGTTTAAGCTGAGGCACTGTAGTATTAATTTGCTGTCGCAAGATCTGTATGGCATCAAGCTTTAAATCTAAACTCAAACGAAAATGTGGTGCATTACGTTTAGCTGCCTGTAAGCGTGAAGCAATCGCTTTACGCATGCTATTCATTGCAATCGTTGTAACGGCTGGTGCTACCGCCACATTACTTGGTGTATTGTGATGAACGGCTTCTGCCTGATGCTGACCGATCTGTGCATGTTGACGATGATATACCGCTTCAACATCTGCCCGACAGATACGCCCTCTAGAACCAGAGATACGACAATCATGCAGATTAATTCCCCACTGTTTAGCCAAACGGCGAGCCACAGGGGTCGCAGCAAGATGCTGGTCATCTGCCGTAGACTGTAATATTTTAGTACCGATATGCTTCTGCTGTTGTTTAGGCACCGGCCATTGACCACCAGCTTGTTCTACCGCCTGTTGTAAATCGGCTACACTGATACGGCCTTGTCGTCCAGAACCAGAAATTAAAGCTAAGTTCAAATTATATTGACGTGCTAATTTTAGGGCATGCGGTGTAATGAATAAATCATCTTGTGGCTGATATCCTTGCAATGAAAGCGGAATCAGATCATCTGAGGCAACAACAGCAGATGATCCGCTACAGATGCTCGGTTGTGGTGCTATTCGAGACGATTGATCTGTGATGACCTGCTGCGATTGCTGTTCAAGCACTGTTGATGTTACGATCTCAGTGGCCAGTACAGTCTCGCTCTCTGGCGTGGCAACTTTGCCAGTCAAAGACTGGGCAAACATTTCAATCTCCTCATCAGATACGCCAGCATCTGCACACAGTGCAATGACGCCGCCCACTTGTAAGGTATCACCATTTTTAGCAATAATTTTACGTAATATACCGGGAAAAGGTGCCTCTAGCACATTGACAATTTTGGTGGTTTCAATTTCACAAATTTCTTGGCCTTTATCAAATTGTGTACCTTCCTCAATCAACCATTGGGCGATGGTACCCTCTTCCATGGATAATCCCCATTTTGGGATTTCTAAGGTTTTAATTTCGCTCATCCTAAGCCTCCAATGTTTTACGTACAGCCTGTTCAATACGCGCTACACTTGGTAACCATTCTTTTTCAAGTACAGGTGAAAATGGCACAGGTGAATGAGGGGGTGTAACCAACTCGATTGGTGCTTTAAGAAAATAAAAACCTTTCTGTGCAATTAAGGCCGCAACGTCATGCCCAAAGCCACAACGTGCAGCAGATTCATCCACAATCACCACTCGACCTGTCGAGGCCACAGATTCCAGAATACCTTCTTCATCTAATGGTGAAATTGTGCGTGGATCTACCACCTCAACAGAAATACCCTCTTTTGCCAATTTATCTGCAACTTCATTGGCACGATGTACCATTAAACTGAGGGCAATAATGGTAACATCTGTTCCTTCACGGGTATAATTTGCAATACCAAATGGAATGGTATAGGCATGATCAGGAACTTCACCTTTAATGTCATACAATAATTTATGTTCACAAAAGACCACAGGATCATCATCGCGAATCGCCTGAATCAATAATCCTTTCACATCATAAGCACTTGAGGGGACAACCACCTTTAAGCCAGGTACCGCAGCAAAAACATTGTATGGCGACTGTGAATGCTGCGCTGCAGCAGAAAATCCAGCACCAATCATGCCACGTACGACCAAAGGAGCTTTGGCTTTACCACCAAACATATAACGAAATTTTGCAGCTTGGTTATACAGCATGTCATGACAGACGCCATAAAAATCCATAAACATTAAATCTGCGACAGGTCGTAAGCCAGTTGCAGCAGCACCAGCTGCCATACCAATAATCGCTGACTCTGTAATCGGTGTATCAATCACACGTTCAGAGCCAAATTCTGTCCAAAGACCTTTAGTAACCCCGAGTACTCCCCCAAAACCTTCGAGTTTATTATCATCGGTATTTTTACCGCCATGTCCTCCTCGTACATCCTCACCCACAACAATCACTGTAGGATCACGGCGCATTTCAGATTCAATGGCTTCTTTAATTGCATTACGATAACTTTTATTTGGCATTGCTTTACTATTCCTTTAGTAAGAGACATAAACATCGGTAACCAGTTGCGATAATTCTGGATAAGCTGCAGCACGTGCCTTGGCAACAGCAGCATCCACATGTGCTTTCGACTCGACATCAATCGCATCTAACTTGGCTTCATCTATTTGGCCGCGTACTTTTTCACGGAAAATTTTTAATGGATCATGATGTTCTTTGACATAATCCAACTCTTCTTTAGAGCGAATCAAACCTGGATCACCTTCAAAATGACCATAAAAACGGTTGGTGATGGTTTCAATCACGCTGGGACCCTCTCCACAACGTGCGCGTGTAATGGCTTTATGTGCAGCTTCATATACTGCAAAAAAATCAGTCCCATCCACCTTTTCAGCAGGCATACCAAAAGCTGCTGCACGACCTGCAATATCTTTGCTACCTACTGCATAATCATGTGCTGTACCTTCACCAAAACCATTATTTTCAAATACAAAAATGACGGGTAATTTCAATACTACAGCCATGTTCATCGCTTCAAAAGTTAAGCCCTGATTCGAGCCACCATCTCCTGTAAATGATAAACCGACCCCTCCTGTTTTTAAGGTTTTTGCTGTTAACGCAGCACCAATTGCTAATGGCGGTCCACCACCGACAATACCATTGGCGCCTAACATACCTTTATCTAGATCGGCAATATGCATTGAACCGCCTTTACCTCGGCATAAACCATCATCCTTACCAAAAATTTCTAACATCATGCTGTCTATATCACAGCCTTTGGCAATACAATGACCATGTCCGCGATGTGTTGACGTAATAAAATCTTGGTCGGTCAAATTTTCACAAATTCCAACAGCAACAGCCTCTTCACCACTATAAAGATGGATAAATCCTGGAATGTCACCGGTATTATTTTCGTCGTGAAGTCGATCCTCAAATTCACGAATATCACGCATTCGTTTGTATGCTGCGAGCAATTGCGCTTCGGTTAATTGCATATATTTATTCCTTCATATTTATGCTTAAAATAAATAAAAAAACCATATTTAAAAAATAATGGTATTTAAACATCCGTATCTTTATATAAAAATATTTTCAATAAATTTTATATTAGACTAAAAAAAATATATTGAAAAAATGATCATTAAGCGATTAAAAACAAATGGTTGCAATGCAAAAATATTTGTAAATTTTTTATTATTTTCAAAATCTTAGAGAAACAAACCTTTAACCAACCTTTGTTTTGTAATATTAACATTTTGCAATTTTTATTATGTTTTATGAGAAATTAAATATAAATGACAATTTAAATAAAAATGTCATTTTATCTAAAATTATTTAATTAAATGGACAATTTAAATGGATTTAAAAACATCGCCTTTTATCGGTCATAAATTATCTGGTGCAGATAAACTTGCAGCTATTCCAGTGAAAATGACCAGTGGACAAAAACATAGCAAGCCAGAATGGATACGAAGCAGAATCAATCATCCTGAGGAAATTCAGTATATACAGCAGTTATTACGCCAACAGAAACTACATCGCGTTTGTGAAGAAGCGACCTGTACAAACTTGCCACAATGCTTTGGTCAGGGTACCGCCACCTTTATGATTATGGGCAATATTTGTACCCGTCGATGCCTATTTTGCAATGTGACACATGGCCAACCTAAACCATTAGATCCACAAGAACCTGAACATTTAGCTGAAACAGTAAAAAATTTAAACTTATCCTACGTGGTGATTACATCCGTTGACCGTGATGATCTTGCCGATGGTGGTGCTCAGCATTTTGCTCATTGTATTACCGCCATTCGTCAATCTAGTCCCAACACCTTAATTGAAATTTTGGTTCCTGATTTTAGAGGAAGATTAGAGCTGGCTTTAAATATTTTGCGCCATACACCACCCGATGTATTTAATCATAATATTGAAACTGTACCACGACTATATCGTGCTCTACGTCCAGGGTCTGATTATCAACACGCTTTACAACTATTACACAAGTTTAAAAGCGATTGTCCAGAGATCGCAACAAAGTGTGGTCTGATGGTTGGATTGGGTGAGATTGAAGCTGAAGTTTTGGCATTATTGAATGACTTGAAAGATCATCAAATCGATTATGTTACGATTGGTCAATATGTACAGCCTTCTGTGTCACATACCCCGATACAACGCGTTGTCTCACTTAAAGAGTTTGAACATTATCAATCACATGGAAAACTATTAGGCTTTAAAAATATTTGGAGTGCACCAATGGTACGTTCGAGTTATTTTGCACAGCGTCAATATCAAGGGGAACCTGTTCCCCAGCCTTTTAAACGTGATCATGTTAAACGCTCAATTGATCTAAATCAGTCCATCTAAATCGACTAAAAGCAATAACGTTATGTAACATTGATGGAGAAAAAATTAATTTAAAATCGAATCATAATATTTTAAAGTGAAGCATAAAAGATCAGTGAAGCTTATTTTGCAATACAAGTGAAGGATCAATCATTTAAAGCAAATGATCACGCGATCTTAGGTTATATTTATACTCAATATACAGTCTTCATGGCGCTGCCATCATAAAGGAATATGATATGAAGCTATTGAATCAATTTGAGAATCCTTATTCTCACTTACAAACTACACATTTTTTTAATTTAGAAGCCGTTACTGCTGCACCTTTATTAACTTTAACCACAACAGCAGAACCTTCTCTTTTTCATCGTGCGATTCAACATCGTTATGCCGATCTACTTAAAATAGCCCAAGACGCGGAAATGGCCATGGGTATTACCGATCATCATGGTACTTTGCTCTGGACATGGAGTAGTCATTGTATGCGTTCATCTGCAGAACAAGTACACTTTATCGAAGGTGGTCACTGGTCTACACAGGCAGTAGGAACCAATGCGATTGGTTTGGCCTTAAATAATCATCGTTCAAGTTGTGTTTATTCACATGAAAATCAGATGAATAGCGTACAAGATTGGGTCTGTTACGCGACTCCGATTATTGATCCAATATCTGGACAATTTCATGGGATCATGAACTTATCGACCAAATATAAAAAACATACCGCTTTGGGCGTACTGGCTGCTGAACGCTGTGCAACATTGGTGCAACAGGCGATTCAATTTGAACAAAATAATATACTATATATCAAGGCCTTTGGTACTCCAATGGTACAGTTTAATCAACAAACCTTAACCTTAACACAACGGCAAATTGAGATTCTTTGTATTTTAAGCCTGCATCCAGACGGTATCGCCTTAGATCAACTACATCATGCGCTGTATGGTGATCGTGATGTCAGTGAAAAAACCTTAAAAGCCGAATTATCACAACTGAGAACACGTTTACCACATTGCATTTTATCGCGTCCTTATCAACTGACTTGCGAAGTACAAACCGATTTTATTCGTGCAGAACAATCATTACATGCAGGCTTTCTGGCCAGTACATTTTCATTGTATAAAGGTCGTTTTTTAGCCAAGTCAGAAAGCCCTTTTTTAAGTACTTGGCGAGAATGTTTTGATGCCCGTTTAAGCTATCTCATTTATCAAATGAAGGATATTGATCAGTTATTTCGTCTCATTAGCAAACTTCCTGAACGTATTGATGCAGCCCAGCGCTTATTAGAGTTACTTCCTGATGGGCATCCCCATCGTCATTTTTGCTTAAAATTATTACATTCTTAAAACTTAATAATCTGTTTTATTTCAGCTATTTTTGCTCTTCACAACCATAACTGCCGGTCAAGATTGTTATATTATCGATGATCGCAAATTTTTCTGCTCAAATATCAAGATAAAACAGTATTTAAAAAAACCTTGCCATATTTGACAAGGTTTTGTAGCAATAAATCAATTCATAGCGCTTGATCCTGTTTTAACAATTATTATTCCACGTGCATATATCACTCTAGAGTTAAACGGCATCATCTGACATACATCATCACGGATACTGGTACTTTAAAAAATAATCAAACTGTCTCTTATGACCCAACCACTATAAAAATACACTGGATCTCTTCTTGGCTTGTTTAATTTATAGAGGTAAGGTTTATGTCTGTTAAACGTTCATCTTTTCAATATTATTTCAATGACTTACTACCTCCAATATTGGCAGGTTTAATTTCTGTTATTGTCAATTATGGTGGAACGTTTATTTTAATTTTTCAAGCTGCACAAATTGCCAATCTTAGCCCAGAACTCACCGCATCATGGGTATGGTCGATTTCAATTGGTGTAGGCATTACAGGCATACTGCTCAGCTACTATCGACGTGAACCTATTATTACCGCTTGGTCTACGCCTGCGGCCGCATTTCTGATGACGGCACTGGCCACTGTTCCCTATAATCAGGCGATTGGCGCCTATCTACTCTCTGCATTGGCTTTTGTGATTTTAGGGATTACAGGTTATTTTGAAAAAATTATCCGATGGATTCCGATGGGTATTGCATCTGGTTTATTGGCTGGAATTCTATTGCAATTTGGTATTTCAGCTTTTACCAATATCAATATCGATCCTCTTTTGGCCATAGTACTGTTTTTTATTTATCTCATTAGTAAACGGTTTTCTCCAAGATACGCGATTGTCAGTGTTTTAATCTGTGGTTTCATTATCTTAATATGGCAATCAAAAATCAATTTTTCAGGACTTGAACTTAAAGTCGCAGCACCTGTTTTAACTGTACCTGATTTTTCTTTACATGCATTATTCAGTATTGCCCTACCTTTATTTTTAATTACCTTAACAGGACAATATATACCCGGTTTATTGGTATTAAAAAATGATGGTTTTAAAACCAATGCCAAACCGATTCTGACAGTCACAGGTTTAGGTTCTTTTTTAATGGCACCATTTGGATCACATGCCTTTAATTTGGCAGCCATTACTGCGGCAATTTGTACAGGTCAAGAATCTCACCAAAATCCGTCCAAACGTTGGATCGCGGGTATCGCTGCTGGCATATTTTATATTATTGTTGGAATTTTTGGTGTTACACTTGCGACGATATTTTCCGCTTTTCCAGCAACATTTATCAGTACTTTGGCTGGCTTGGCATTACTATCCACCATTGCTGGAAGTCTTTATCAAGCGATGAGTCATAGCGATAGTCGTGAAGCTGCTTTGATTACTTTTCTAGCAACAGCTGCCAATATCCAATTCTTAAATATTGGTGGGGCATTTTGGGGATTAGTACTCGGTTTGCTGTCTTATTTTATACTCAATGGAAAACTGAGCTACTCTCGATCAAACTGCAAATGAGTGCTGTGATATATGATATTAACGTATAACTGCATTTCATTGTCGATGCTTCAAGTGAAAGCTGTGTATATACTTAATATACTTTATCCAGCAAATATGTTTAATCGCGATTTAATCAAAATTTGACACAGATCATCATAGCGGATCACATTGATTGACAAGATATTTTTGAACCATGTGATGATCAATACCCTGAATATATTAATTCATAACAAAACTTAATCAGTGTAATCAATAGTGGTGCGAACAATACCATCATCATCCCTGAAATAATCATGGAAAGACTGGCGATCACACCTTCTAGTTGACTGCGTTGTCTTGCCCGTGCGACACCCATCGCATGTGCAGCATTACCAAATGCAGCACCATAAGAAATCCGATTTTTAAAATTTGTCCAACCTAGAATTAAATCGCCCAATAGCATACCAATTAAACCAGTAATAACAGTAAATAAAGGCATAAGACTGCTTGATCCTCCCATTTTTTCAGTCAGAACCAAAGCAAAAGGAATCGAAATGGATCGTGCCAGCAAACTATTTTTAACAATTTGATCAAGATTAAACATCGTTGCCAAAATCCAAGTGCTCAATATACTCACGAACATTGCCATCGCTGAACTTAAGACCAATACTTTAAAATGCTGTTGAATCATCTGTCGATAACGAAATACAGGAATAGCAAATGCAATGGTAACTGGACCTAACATGGTGACCAAGTATTGGCTATAACGATAATAGTCATCAAAGCGATGATGCATGATGAAAAGCATGGCAATGCTTAAGACGGGTACCACAATAATGGGAGATAAATAAATCCGCTGAGTTCGTATAAAAAGCTTTTTAGCTGCCAAATAGCAGATTAGCGTCCAAAATAAATAGAAAATACCCCACACATCTATCATGTGTTTGCATCCTCAGCTAAAAAATATCGGACCATCCATACTGAAGTGATCATTACCATTACTGTACTGAACAGGATCACCACAATAATTTTCCAACCACTGAGCAATAAAAGTTGTTGATATTGAATTACGCCAACCACAGGTGGAATAAAAAACAATAATAATTCAGCGAGTAAGACATCTGCACCTTGTTCAATCTGCTGAAGCTTTAATCTATTCGTCCACAAGAGCAATAATAAAATAAAAAAACCGAGCACGCCTGGGGCAATCGGCAAATGTAAAAACATTTGTAGCAAATAGGCAAAACCCCAGATCATCATAATCAGCATCATCTGCTGAAATTTAATAGTGATCTGCTGAATACTTGATTTGGACAGCACTTAATGAATATCCATATAGAGATGTTGTTTAAGATCTGGCTTAGCACAATCGTGAATGGCTGCAATAGCAACGATTTGAGCCAACTGTTTTGCTTTAATGAGTTGATCAAATACAGTCAAACCGAATCTCGCCAACTAGTACTGCGTTTGATCACAAAACTGTATGATGTCTTGATTCAAGGAGATTTGATCAAAATCTAGATATACAAACATTTCCATCATCCACTTATGCAATCCATATAAATAAATCAAGTAGCTCAGATCGATAATAATATGATCGATTAGATGCAACATGTCATTATGTCTTTATTTAGCTCATCTCATGTTGCAGACGGGTCTGCATATACTCTGCATATACCGATAATTTTTCATAAATATGTTCTGCATAAAACATATCATCCACTAAATGTTTGGCTTGTTGATGATTATAGACACCATAACACATCAGTAATTGTCCATTGAGTTTTGAAAATTTTTCACACAATGCAGTATATTGATCATCCTTGGTTTTAAATAATAATTGACGCATATTTAAATTCGTGACTTCCATTATCTGATCATGTGGATCCGTTTGAATATAACGAATCACGACTTTAAAAAATGCTTCTATTTCTGTTATTACTGCTCTATTTAGCTGGATATCAGTCACTAAAAAAATCTGTGATACATCTGCGCGACTTAAGGCTACAATTAGGGAATAATAAAAAAAATCAATCTCTTCTAATGCATCATCATTTAAATCTAAATACAGATTCAATGCAGATAAAACCTGATCTATTTTAATATATTGTTTTTTTTCAGCGGGGTAATAGCGACCTAAGATATCTATAACAGCAGATGTGGCAGGGGTATGATAAATCACCGTATGATTTAAGTTTGCAAGAATAAAAGGTGCAAATAAAAAAGCCAAATTAGCGTGTTTAGACTGAATACTTGACTGTGCAATATATTGTACTTTAGATGTTGAAAATTCACGCAAAACTTTAGCTCGCAACAACATTGCTTCTAAATTCACATAACGCTGCTCAAACATTTTTTGCAATTGACTTGAAATACCCTGTTGTTCAACTAACGCTCTAATTTTATTTAATTGTGCTGTGATAAACATCACTTTACCTTTAAAGTAGAATCTTTCATTTTTTTATTATCAATTGATTTTAAATGAATCACTAGCTACAAAAAAGCGCCAAAAAACTATAACAAGATTTAATTAAAGAATTTCTTTGTTATATTTTATTGAATATTTTTCGCTATCTTTCCATATGAGTTACGTAGCGAGCAACATCAATGAGATGGGGCTGTTTACTGTTGCATCCAGAATGAAAAATGCTTCCACATAAAAAATTATATGATCAATATCAATTTCATATCGTGGTTTATTGGCTTATGATCACTTAAATATTTAGCATTCGCCATGATTACAAGATTTTTTAGCCTGCTATTGTTTTTTACTTGTCGATAAAATCAGCCATCATCTACGGCTAAATCATGGTTTAAAATTGCAATCAATGTTACTGTGTTAATCAGCAATCATATCAATGCAATATGGATAATATTCACCATATTTCGTCTCGTGAATCAATATGAATCATCGGTTATGTATAAATCTGAACAGCTCGCACACAGTCTAAAGCATCTGATTGCAAATGGGACATGGAAAGCCCATGAAAAATTACCATCTCTACGTCAGCAAGCTGAAATTTCAGGATTTAGCCTAATTACAGTGATGCATGCTTACCAAGAACTGGAAGCACAAGGTTTGATTTATGCCAAAGAAAAATTAGGTTACTTTGTTGCTGAAGATCCACATAGCTTAGCGATTGCGAAAACAGTTCTTGTCAATGAGAAAATCGAAATTAATTCGACCGTTTTTCGTTATTTAAAATCAATTCAATCTGAAAATATAATTCCCTTTGGGATTGCATTTCCAAACAGCCAACTGCTCTACTCTCCCAAACTGATGCTCACTTTGGCACAACGCGCCAAACATCGTTTAAGTTATGAACAGGCACCAAGTCTACCGCCAGGCAATTTTGAACTGCGAAAATTAATTGCACAGCGCTATTGTATGCAAGGTATTGCGACTGATCCTTCTGATATTGTCATTACTGCAGGTGGATTAGATGCACTTAATTTAGCCTTACAAACCTTAACCCAACCTGGTGACTATATTCTGTTACAAGAGACTATTTTTTATGGTGCTTGGCAGGCAACAGAACACTTTGGTCTAAAGGTAATTACCATTCCAGAGCATCCTGAACATGGCTTAGATCTAGAAGCATTTAAAAATGCCATTAACAACTATCCGATTAAGGTATGCTTGTTGATGTTAAATAGTCATAATCCAATTGGATTTACGGTCAGTGATGACATCAAATTACAATTGGCAAAACTATTACAGCAGCATCATATTTATTTAATTGAAGATGATGTCTATGAAGAGCTTTATTTTGATCATAAAAAGCCTTTATCTATGAAATATTTTGATCAGCAAAATTTAGTTTTTCACTGCTCTTCATTTTCAAAAACCTTAGGCGCTAGCTTTCGTATTGGTTGGGTATATGCAGGAAAATTTTCTGAAAATATTCAACATTTACAGCTGATGAGTACCGTATCTGTGAATTGCTTTATTCAAAATTCACTGGCAGATTATCTATCACACCGTTATTATGAAAAACATTTAAAAAATTTACGCAATAGCTTAAAACGAATCAAAAATCAATATTATCAGTATCTTAAAAAAAACCTCCCCAATACCTGTAGCATCCATTATTATCCTTCAGGTTATTTTCTATGGATTACATTGGCAGAGTATATGGACAGTAATGTCATTTATCAGACAATGTTGCAACATCAAATTAGCGTTGCTTCTGGTGGATTATTTTATCGCACGGAAAAAACACCACATCATCTGCGAATCAATTGTTCTTTCGAACTGACAGCGGATACACAGCATGCGCTAAATCAATTAATTCAATATCTCATTCAATATGAGCAAAAATAGTATAGTGACGAATTTTAACTGTAATCCATAGACGTTTTTGAATCAACGAATCATCAAAAAAATATGGCTTGATCTAGATTTGATTTGATGATCGATTTTAATCAACAAAGTGGCTTGAGCACTACGATACTGGGACCATCATCCTGAATCATAGCCAAGTATAAAAATGAGAATAAACATGTAGCAATGTCGATGCATCAATAACAATCATCAGCTTGTTTACCATACACAAAAAAATTAAATGCATAAACAAAATCTAATCTTAATCACGATACCCTGTTGATTTTCTGGTATAAAAATCTCTATTTTTCCAGAATATAAATCCACAATTTGCTTTACAATAGATAAGCCAAGACCACTTCCTATAATCTCACTTTGTTGATGAATCCGATAAAAGCGTTGAAATACCAGAGGAATCTGCGCTTCTTCAATACCAATACCATTGTCTTCAACATTGATAAAAGCATAGCCATTCTCACTTCCACAACTGATTTTAATCATGGCAGGACGAATTTGACTACGATAGATAATCGCATTTTCTAATATATTTCTCAGCATAATCTCTAGCTGATCAGGTTGTGCCCAAACCGGGGCTGATTGTAATTCCAGTTGTAAATCAATCTTGGCTTGATGTAACTGAAAATCCATCATTTTCAATGTACCATGAATAATATTAACCAAATCAATCTTAGATTTTGTCTGAGCAGCATTCGGTTCAAGACGAGCCAATGTCAGTAATTGCGCGATCATACGAGATGCTTTATCCACCCCCGTAATAATGTCTTGAACAGCTTCTTGTGATTCTTCGCGGGAACGTGCATTTTGTAAAACTTGTGCATGTAAGCGGATTGCTGCAAGTGGGGTACGTAATTCATGTGCAGCATTAGATGTAAAGCGTTTTTCTCGTTGAATACTCTCTGCAATTTCACTGAGTAAGATATTTAAGGAACTAACCAAAGGTTTAATTTCTTTGGGTACCACAGGATGGATCGGCTCTAAATGATCAATTGATTGTTTTTCTAAGTTTTGGCTAATGCTATATACTGCAGATAAATGGCTGCGAATTGTCCGAACAATCAACCAAGATAAAAGTGGTAAAAATATGGCGGATATCAAGATCAAAAATAATAGCATTTCTTTTTGAATATCTTGACGAATATTCCAAACCTGCGCAATTTGCACTTGAATGGTATGGGTACTGTCCCAGACAGCATAACTACGATAGGTTTTACCCTGTATATTTATCCAACCAAAATTTTCATGTTGAACTAAAGGTTGCGTTGATACGCCGACAGAGCGGTAAATTAATTGTCCATCACGATGCCAAATCTGGAAAATAATTTGATCATAATGTTCACCTTGAGCTTTTTCAATTGCAGTATGATTCGGCACTGTGTCATTGAGTGTACTTAAGGTGGTTGACAATAAAGCATGTGCCGTTTCAGCTAAGGATTTATCAAAAATGTTATTGGCGGTATTTTGCATCCCCCAATAAATACACCCCAAACTTCCTATCCATACACTGGTAGTAATCACCAGCAAAATCACCGAAAGGCGCTGTGTCAATGAATAGCTATGAATTTTTTCTGTTGTAGATTTTTTTATATTTAACTTATCTTTCATTAATTTGGCTTATCCATGATATAACCAAAACCCTGTACGGTCCGTACAATATCTTTACCCAACTTACGGCGTAAATTATGGATATGGACTTGAACTACATTACTGCTTACATTGGTATCATAGGTATAAAATGAGTTTTCAATGTTTTCACAAGAAATAACGCGACCACGATTCAATATCAGTAATTCAAGTAAGTGAAATTCTTTATAGGTCAATTCCACTTCAATCTCATTTAGAAAAACCTGTTTATTGGCTTTATTGATCTGAATATTCCCGATTTGAATTTGATCATTCATCTCACCTGAAATCCGTCGCAATACGGCCTGCATTCGTGCCACCACTTCATGCAGATCATAAGGTTTCACTACAAAATCATCAGCACCAGCATCTAAGCCAACAATACGATCTTCAATTTGATCTTGTGCAGTCAGGATAATAATCCCTACCATATTTTTTTTACGTCGCAGATATCTTAAAATCTCAATTCCATTACGATCTGGTAGGCCTAAGTCGAGTAATACAAAATGGTAGTGGTAGCTCGCCAAGAAGTGATATGCTTGCTCTGCCGTGCCTGCGATATCAACCACAAAATTCACTTGATCTAAACCACGTGCTGTCGCCTTGGCCAGTAATGCATCATCTTCTACCAATAAAACTCTCATATCCAACCTACTTAATGAATACCTGATGAGTTCAGCTGCTGTGTATCAACATATGTCTGCTCATCATGCAATGGCCATAACTGATGTGAATTTAACAACAATAGTCCATAGCTCTCAGCATAATCAACTTTAGCTTGATCAATGCGAAGGCGTGCTTCAACCAATTGTTGTGCATGTAACAAGAGTTCATTTAGGCTAAGTTCGCCCAGCTTATAGGCCTTTTGCATCAAATTATGCTGCTGTTGCAACTGATTTAAATTCTGCCGTGTTTTAACATAACGTAGCTGAGCAGACTCCATTTGGATGGATAAATATTGTGCCTCTTGACGCAAACGTTTTTTTACACGCTCGATCTCATAATCAGCTTTATCTGCTTCGGCTGCTGCCATACCGACCGCAATACGTGTATAACGACCAGATAAGGGTACCGAAACAGAGACACCCATGAGATTTTCCGTACCAGACTGTTCACGACTATAGCCTAGACCAATCGTTGGATCGGGAACCTTATTGAGTCGTTCTCGCTGTACTCGCGTATGTTGTTGCTCTGCTTGCATATATGCTAATGCTAACTCATGGTTAGCAGATAAAATCTTGTCTACCCAGACTGCCTGAGTATGCTGAATCGTCTCCACTTTAATGATGTCACTATTCCACTGCTGTGGAATAGCACCACGATAATCACGCGCTAATTGTTGCTGTGCTTGGTCGTAAATGGCTTTAGCCTGCATATATTTTTCATCAATCTGATTATATTCGTTATTTAATAACATTAGCTCTAGACGTGGTGCATCACCTGCTTGAATACGTTGCTGGGTCATCAGCATATACTGTTGAAGTTGCTCTAATTGTTGTTGCAAACGTGTGAGTTGTAAAGCAGAACGCATATAGCTAAACCAGTTCACCAGCAGCGTTTTAGCCGCTTCATGTTTGGCATCTTCATATTTTAGCTCAGCAATTTGAATACCTCGCTGTGCCAAATCTTGATCGAGTTGATATTTACTTGGTAAGCGAATCTTTTTCTCAATCGCAAAATTCGGCTCATAACTGTTGGATTTACCCTGATCGACTGGTGCATCAGTCTTACGCAGTTGCATACCGGTACGTACAGTCCATGGATTTTGTCCCAGTTTAAGGTCTTGTCCAGCAAAGCTGGCATAGTCTTGATCAGATATTGCTGCGCGCACACTCGGATTGTCTGCCAAAGTTTGTTTTACTGCGGCCAAAGGAGGTAATACTGGATCAAGGATCGAATTGGCCCAACTCACTTGAATCAGTACAAAATAGCATCCTAAGCCAAATAAACGTAAAATATCACGGGGTAAAGACCATTGAGTATTGAGCTGCATATTGAATTTTGATGTCATTAATCAAGCACTCCTTGACCGATATAGCCAGAATTCATAACCGGAAGTACCCAGTAAAAACAATCACTTGATTTAAACTTTTGTTTAATGTGCGCTAAGACCAAGATGACTGATGCTTGCGGTAAAATCATCAAGATCAGATTACGCTCAGTTGCGCCACAAATCTTTTCCTGTATATTGCGATAATGCTGGCGATGTCTAAAGCCTTTTGCGGCGACACAGGTACAACCTGTGACCCATTCAGGAATCAGCGATAGATGGCTCATTAATTCTTCGACAATATCACTCGACACATTAATAGAGAGTTGGCATATTTCAGACATGATGATCACTCGCTAAACCAAACTTTTTAAATAGATTAGGTAATAAAATAAGGGTCAATAGCGTACATGAGACCAAACCACCAATCACCACAATGGCAAGTGGTCGTTGAATTTCTGCGCCTGGACCCGTGGTAAATAACAATGGAATCAGACCAAATGCTGCAATACTGGCAGTCATCATTACGGGACGCAGACGACGCATTGCACCTTCTCGGACGACCTCTTCGATCTCAACACCACGAGCAATTAACTGATTAAAATAACTAATCATCACCAGACCATTGAGTACGGCAATTCCCATTAACGCAATAAACCCAACTGAAGCAGGCACTGACAGATATTCACCCGTTATTGCCAGCGCTAACACGCCACCAATAAGTGCAAATGGAATATTGCTAAATACCAATACTGCTTGACGTACAGAACCTAATGTTGTGAATAATAAGAAAAAGATCATCGTCGAGGCTGCTGGAACGACCAGCATCAAGCGTGCTGCAGCACGTTGTTGATTTTCAAATTGTCCACCCCATTTCAAATGATAACCCGCAGGTAATTGGATTTTTTCAGCTACTTTTAGTTTGGCTTCATCAACAAAACCCACCAAATCACGATCACGTACGTTAGAACGGACCACTGACATTCGTGAGGCATTTTCACGATCAATTTTTACCACACCTTCAGTTTTGATCATTTCAGCCAAAGATAGCAATGGAACTGCAGCAGCATTTTCAATGGGTAATGCAATATTGGATAAGTTAAAACTGGACTGACTCAAATCTGGATCGCCTTTGATCATTAATGGTATCGGGCGACCTTGTTGAATAATCGAACCAATCTCTTTACCTTCAATCAACATTTTCAGTTGTGCTTGAATGTTTTGGCTATCCAGCTGATTACGTACTGCCATATCACGGTGAATACGTAATTCTTGATATTGCACGCCAGAGTTTTCCAAGGTCATGACATCTTCACTGCCTTCAATACCCTGTAAAATTCCAGCAATTTGTTTGGATAACTCATTCAGTTGGTCGAGATCTGTACCAAAAATTTTTACCGCCAAATCACCCCGTACTCCTGAAAGCATCTCGGATGTACGCATTTCAATCGGTTGACTAAAGGTTAGATTTACCCCTGGAACATCATTTAAGACATAACGTATTTTCTCTAGAATTTGTTGTTTGGTTTGACCATTCCACTGATCTTGCGGTTTAAGCACAATAAAACTATCTGTTTCATTCAGCCCCATGGGATCCAAACCAAGTTCATCAGAGCCCGTACGTGCCACAATCCTTTTAACTTCAGGTACTTGTTTTAAAATGCGTTGTTGAATATCCAAGTCCAACATAATCGAGTTTTGCAGACTAATCGATGGAATTTTTTCCAACTGTAAAATGGTATCGCCTTCATCCATCGTCGGCATAAATGATTTACCAATCAATGGAAAAGTCAAAATCGCGGCCAATAACGCTACACTTGCCATCACATAGACTTTTTTCGGATTGGCCAAGCTGGCATTCAAAATCTTGCTATAAGCTGCTTCAAGCTGACGTACAACAAATGATGTGTGATGAGCTTGAGGCTTTAGAAAAAAAGAACAGAGCACAGGGATAAGCGTTAAAGAAAAGAATAGCGAACTCGACAATGCAAAAACAATCGTCAATGCAACGGGAGCAAATAATTTGCCTTCAAGACCTTCAAGCGTCATCAGTGGAATAAAGACCAACATGATAATGATCATACCAGCGGTCACAGGCACTGAAACTTCACAAACTGCACGATAGATTACATTCAATATTGGTAAAAATGCGCGATTTTTAGATTGATATGCCTCAGCTAACTGCATTTCGATATTTTCAACCACGACTACAGCAGCATCAACCAATAAACCAATCGCAATGGTTAAGCCACCAAGTGACATCAAGTTAGCACTCAGGCCAAACTGATACATCATTAAAAATGTACTTAATGCAGACAATGGTAAAATAACAGCAACCACTAATGCAGAGCGTAAATTTCCTAAGAACAGTAACAGTAAAATTAAGACAAGAATAATAGCTTCAAATAATGTTTTACTGACGGTATGAATGGCTCGATTAACCAACTCACCACGATCATAAAATGGCTCAATGGTGGTGCCAGCAGGTAACGTTTTTTCAATTTCTTGTAAGTGTTCACGTACCTGTTGTACCACCTGACGCGCATTAGCACCTTTTAAACTGAGGACAATCCCTTCAACCGCTTCACCCTGACCATTTTCAGTCACAGCACCATAACGCGTTAAAGCACCTGTACGTACTGTTGCCACATCTTTCACTTGAACCAAAACGCCCTGATTGCTAGATACAATTATATCGCCCAATTCAGCTAAGGTACTGATACGACTATCGCTACGAATCAACAATGACTCACCATTTTCATTGAGTCGGCCTGCACCATCACTGGCATTGTTGAGTTCAATCGCCTGTTGTAGTTGATTCAGTGATAAACCACGTGCTGCTAAAGCTGCTAAATTTGGTATGACTTCAAAAGTCTGCACCAAACCGCCTAAAGCATTAACATCAGCGACTCCTTCGATTTTACGTAACTGTGGACGGATAACTCGATCTAATAAAGTCCGTTTTTCCATGTTATTGAGTGGGCCATGCAAGGTAAACATAAATGATTCACCCAAAGGCGTGGTCATCGGTGCTATTCCACCTGAAGCACTACTTGGCAATACCGATATGACACCATTTAAGCGCTCATTAACTTGTTGTCTGGCCCAATAAGGATCTGTACCTTCAGCAAAATCTAGGGTAATGATGGCGATTGCATATTTAGATTGCGAACGCAATACAGTTTGATGCGGAATTCCCAGCATTTCTTGTTCAATCGGTACCACGATACGACTTTCTACTTCTTCTGGCGTCATACCCGGTGATTTCATCACGATCTGAACTTGAGTACTTGACACATCTGGAAAAGCATCAATCGGTAGCTTGGTAAAAGCCATATAGCCAGCCACACTAATTGCCAGCCCTATCAGCAAAACCAGGATGCGTTGACTCAGTGAAAATGCAATAATACGTTTCAACATGTGCTTGACCTCAATCTACTGCAGCTGTCGAATGATTGTTGCTTGCTGGGACTTGTTCAGCACCAAAACCTAACCAAACTGCTTTGAGACGTTCAACACCATGCGTTGCAATCTGCATCTCTGGTTTTAAACTTGTTGAGCGAATATACCGTTGTTGTTGGTTTTCACCCACGACATTGACAGGAATGACCATAAAGCCATTTTGATTTCTAACGAAAACGAAATATTGACCATCTTTTAATGTTAGTGCAGTACTTGGTACAGTCCAAGCTGCCATTGTGGCTGGATAATGACTTTGCACTTGTGCTTTGACAAATTGTTGTACACGAAGACAGCGATGCTTGGTATTCATTTGCACGATGATATTTTGAGTTTGTGTATTACCTGCCAATGTAGGCGCGATTTTCTGTACCTTGCCGGTAATTTCACAACCTTCAACTTTAACCGTATCGCCAACATCAATATATTGACTGTCCGCTAAACTTGCCTGCAATTGCAACTGTAAAGGTAAGTCAGCATTTACCAACTGTCCTAGTACCATACCTACGTCTACATACTGACCTGTAGAAACGAATAAACTCTCTATCTGACCACTGGCTGGACTTTTTACAGACACGATAGGATTTAGACCAGTGGCACTGTTCCCTCCCATAAACTGCAACAGACGTTGTTTGGCACTTAAGTCGATATTCAAACGTTGTATGTGGTTTTGTGCTTCTTGTACACGTTTTTCAGCAATAATCCCTTCTGCAAATAATTGACGTTCGCGTGCTAAAGTTTGCTGTGCCAGTTGTTGCTGTGCATGGATTTGCAATATGTCATTTTGAATTTGAATGAGATCTGGACTATTGATCATCAATACATTGTCATTACGTACAACGGTTGCCAAAGGCTGGACCAAAATTTGTTGTACCACGCCAGCGACTGGACTGGTCAAAACCACCTTACTCTCGGGTGACCATTGTGTCTGCCCCTGTAAAGATAAAGTTGCTTGAATAGCTGTGTTTGGAAGACCCAAATGCTGTATTAAAATACCAGCCTGCTTCATTTGTTGCGCAGAAATGAGTATATGCTTGCCAGAAACATCGCGCCTCATGGCATCACTACTTGCAACATCAGTTTCCTGTACCGATACCGTTTTATTGTGATGAGACAATAAATCACGACCCAACCATATGCAGAGAATCAGCACGACCAATATACCAATCGCAAATAACAGTTTTTTATGACATCGTATGTTTACGTGTTGACTCACCGCCCCCGCCCTCAAAGAAATTTTTCTATGTCAGGCTAAAATCAAGTTATTAAGATCACATTAAGAAAGTTGATCGGTAGGATTTTAGATCAATAATAAATAGAATTTATCTAAAAGAATAATCACCGTACAATGACGGTGCAGTGACCCATCTTGAAGTCACAGTTAAATAGAGTAGCCAGTCATTTAATTTGAATGGTATATAAGCTAAGGCATCAGGATTATTTCAGACTATTAAGTAAGGTGACTCTCTTGACACAAAATGTGTTTATTTTTTATATAGTACAACATCCATATTGGTGAACTCATTTTGATATTTATCGAGTAGTTGCTTAAAATCAAGCAAAATATCTTGGTCAATACATGGCGATATTTCACTCGTCGACACATCCATTACACTGCAATTTAACTGCTGTTGCGCCATCGTATAAATGGCTTTTTGACGAGCGAATTCAGTTTTACGAACGATACCTAATTTTCTCATTTCAGACAGTATTCGATAAATACTTGCTAAACTACAAGATTTAACCATATTGATTTGAATATAAAGCTGATCCACGGCTAATCCAGCAACGTGTTTATTCAATATTTCAATAATAAGTTGTTGTATCGCTAATTTTTTTTTCTGGCTTAACAAAATAAATTATCCTGATATCAATAAAAAAATGATGACATTTTCTAACTCTTACATGTACCAACTATCGTCATCTTATTTTCAGTGATTACACTATTCATTTAACTGAAATAAAATATCGCTAGAAAAGTAACTGGAATATCACAATGCTTTACAAGGCTTATTTCACCTTCCCACCCAATGCTGCAATCAATTGTGCTGTATTCTTTAATTGTGATAACTTTAACTGCAACTGGTCTTGTTCGACCTGCAGTCTTAAGTTTTGCGCAGTGACAACTTCTAAATACGTGACTAAGCCAGCCTGATAGCGCTGATTGGCAACTTGTTCATTTTCGATCGCTAAAGCAAATAATTTTTCTTGTTCAGTGTGTTGCTGTTGAAAACTTGCAACCTGCAATAACGCATCTTCAACATCTTTCCAACCGATTAATATCGATTGTTTATATGCTGCTAATTTTTCAGCATAACTCGCTTGAGCCTGAGCAACTTCTGCACGTCGTTTTCCACCATCAAAAACAAGGGCTACAGCCTGTAAACCTGTAGACCATAAATATTGTGGTGATTGGAAAAGAGTACTCAAAATTTGACTATTTAGACTTCCATTTAAACCAATCGTGACATCAGGAAGCCATGCTGTTTGTGCTAAACCAAGCTCAGCATGTGTGATTGCTAACTCACGTTCTGCACGAATCACATCAGGACGCTGTATCAATAATCGACTCGGTAGTTGAGTGGGAACATATGGCACTATAAATGTTTGCTTTTGTTTCACCAATTGAAATTGAGCAACACTTTTACCTTGTAATACGGCTAAAATATTTTGTTGTAAATTTCGAGCACGAACACTTTCAACCAGTTGAATTTGTACCTGTTTTAACTGTGCTTCTGCCTGTATAACATCCGCACGAGCAATCATGCCAGCAGTGTATTGATTGTTTAAGATTTGTACAAAGCGAAGATAGCTATTTTCGGTATGTTGCAGTAGATCGAACTGTGCATCAAGCACACGAATATTCCAATAGGCTTCTATGGCTAAAAGCTGTTGATTTAATTTTACAGCATCTAAATCGGCATGATTTGCTGCGAGATTCGCTTGCTGTCCTTCAATTGCTTTCGCCACTCTTCCCCATAGATCTGGTATCCAACTGGCTTGAATTGCTGATCCAAATTGATTATTTATACTGCTATGCTTAGCGCCATTACGATTTGCAGCAGTATTGACGGTAATATTGGGAAAACGATGAGCACGCTGTATATCAAGTAGTGCTTGTGCTTGCTGATAACGTGCTTCAGCTTGTTGTAAGGTTAAATTTTCTTGATTCAATTGCTGTATTAACTGGCTTAAAATCGGATCTTGATAAATATGCCACCATTGCTCAGCAGAAATTTTAATGACTGACGTTGCTGTCCAATTTAAATCTGCATATTGATATCGATCATCTGTTTCTATGATCGGAGCGCTATATGCAACAGGATATCGTACAGCATTAGAGCTACAGGCCGTTAAAATGAATATGCAGCTGAGGCTTACTAGATTTTTATAGATTAAACTTCGCATCTTCTTTCCTATTCACCTAAATCAGTCACATACTTATTTTTTGATCTTATAAAAAAATCAGCATATTTTTCTAAGATTAAATACAATACTGGCGTGGTATATAAAGTGAGTAATTGCCCGAGTGCTAAGCCACCGACAATCACGATACCCAATGGTTGGCGTAATTCTGCACCTTCTCCCCAACTGAGTGCCAATGGAATCGCAGCCAATAATGCTGCAATATTGGTCATTAAAATCGCTCTAAATCGAAGTTCTGCTGCTGATAATATGGCTTGATAAGCTGATTTGCCCTTTTGCCGTTCGATTAACGTAAAATCAATCAATAAGATGGCATTTTTTACCACAATCCCAATCAGTAAAAACATGCCTAATAAAGCAATAAGGGTAAAATGAAAATTAAACATCCACAGTGTTAGCAAAGCACCTAAAGCAACTGCAGGTATACTGGACAAAATCGTAAAAGGATGAATGACACTTTCATAGGTCACACCGAGCACGATATAAATCAATAACATCACCACTAAAATAAGTACTGGTGTACTTAAACCACTTTGTAAACTCTGTTCCTCTGCTTCTTGATCACTGGTCATAAAAATTTCATTGGGTAACATCAGTTCAGCCAAGACTGAACGAATCGCAGCGTCAGCTTGTTCATGGCTATATTCTGGTTTTACAACATAGCCAATACCCATTGCCGCAGATTGATGACGGCGATAAACCCGATCATTACTAATGCCATAGGACCATGTGGCAAAGTTACTCAATGGAACGGGGGTACCGTGTTGATTTGGTACTCGAATATTGGCTAAAGCTTCTGGCTGTTCAGTAGAGTGCCTATCAATTTCCATGACGACATGAAACTGCTGTCGTTGATCATAAATTGTTGAGATTTGACGTTGTGAAAATGAATTATTTAAAACACTCGCAATACTGTCTATATTTACACCGAAGTGTCGGGCTTTTTCACGATCAATATCCAATTTAACATGCTGTACACCTTCATCTCCGATTGATTCAACCTCTTCAAGTTGAGGAAGTTTTTGCATTGCGAGTGCAACTTTAGGAATCCAATCACGTAACAATGCAACATTATCCGACTGCAGCAGTAACATATAATCTTGCCCATGACTGCCAAATGGATTATCCAGTTCAAGTACTTGCTTTATTTGTGCTGAGAAAATAGCACCAGCTTGCCACGGTGCATTTTGTTTTAAACGCTCAACAATTTCATCCGCCGTTTGGCCATCTCGTTCAGCTCTAGATTTTAAGCTCACCATTAAAAATGAATTGCTGGTGCCATCTGAACCACCTGAAACGCCAACTACATTTTGTACAGCAGGATCTTTCAATAAACCTTTAGTAAACGTCGCTATCTTAGGCTGCATAATCTGAAATGAAAATCCATCATCACCCCGAATAAATACCTCAACTTGTCCTGTATCCTGTTCAGGTAATACAGTTTTAGGTAATATTTGATAAAGATAAACAGAACCGCTGATTGCAGTTAGCCACAATAAAATAACCACATAATGATGCTTAAGCATCCACTTGAGTGAAGCTAAATACGTCTGTGTTAGTTTTTGCATCCAATGATGGCTATACTGATATAAAGTTTGATACTGGTACTGTGCTAAAGGTTGTAAATAACGGGCAGATAAGCTAGGTGTCAATATCAGTGAAATCACCACAGATAACATCACAATAAACACCAATGTTAACGAGAACTCCCTAAAAAGACGCTCAATCACGCCCCCCATAAATAAAATAGAAATAAAAATCACCACTAAAGCTAAATTCATTGCAATCAAAGTCGTGGCAACTTCTTGAATTCCTTTTAATGCCGCCTGAATCGGTTGTTCACCTTGCTCAATATGACGTTCAATATTTTCCAGAACGACAATTGCATCATCAACCACCAGCCCAATTGCGACAATGACTGCCATAATTGACAAATGATTAAGTGAAAATCCAGCCCAATACACGAAACTACTTGCACCAATCAATACCACAATTAATGCGACAGCAGGAATTAAGGCACTTTGTATTCTGCCCAGCATCAATGCCACAACAATCACGACCAAAACAATTGCAAGCAATAATGTATTTCGTGCTTCCTGCAAACCTGCTTGAATATTTGTTGATCCATCCATGACTGTCGTCAGCTGAGCACGTCCTGATAGCATCATGTTTAATTCAGGTAGTTTTGCTTTAATTTTCTCAATCGTTGCAACAGTATTGGCATTCGGTTGTCGGCTAATTTTAATAATCACCGCAGGTTGACCATTATGAAAACCACTCACATAACGGTTTTCTACTGAATCCTGAACTTGTGCAATATCTTTTAAGCGTACAATGGTTTGATTATTACGATAAACTGCAAGATTAGCGAAATCTGCGGCTGTTTTTAAATGATCAGAAAGAGCAACTTGCCAACGTAATTGCTCAGTTTCAACCACACCCAATGCTTGAGTACGGTTACTTTTTACAATCGCTTCTCGTACTTGCTCTAAAGTGACATTTTGTGAAATGAGCGCATTCGCATTAAAGATAATCCGTACGGCAGGCATGGATGCTCCATCAATAGAAACCTCTCCTACCCCATTGATCTGTGCCAAACTTGGCTGTAATAAATCACTCGCAATTTCATACAATTGACCTGCAGATAAATTGGCTGAACTCAATGCTAAGTAAAAAATAGGACTTTGACTTGGATTGAGCTTAAAATATTTAGGGGGGCTGGGCATACCTGAAGGCAATTGTGACATTGCGACATTAATTGCAGCCTGTACCTCTCTTGCCGCTTCATTAATATCTGTCGCCAAATCAAAATTTAAAATAATTTGTGCTGCACCTTGATTGCTTGATGAATTTATCATCTTTACACCAGAAACACCCATCATCGCACGTTCTAATGGTGTTACTACTGTTGCTGACATACTTTCAGGACTGGCACCGGGTAAATGAGCACGCACGACAATCGTGGGAATATCTGCTTGTGGTAAAGCGGCAACAGGTAAACGTAAATACGCCAAGATACCCAACAAAAAAATTGCAACTGCAATTAACATACTGGCCACTGGTCGATCAATAAATGTCGAGAGAAGTTTCAAAGCCCTCTCCCGTTATCATCTGCAATCACTTGGTCTGAGTTTGAAGCCGATCGCCGCAAAGATTGCTGTAAACGATCAAAAAACAAATAAACGGCGGGTGTTGTAAAAAGTGTAAGAATTTGGCTGAATAACAATCCTCCCAACATGACAATTCCCAGTGGTTGTCTTAACTCCGCTCCTGCACCCGATGCCAATATCAATGGAATAGCACCTGCTAATGCAGCCAAAGTCGTCATTAAAATTGGGCGAAAACGCATTAAAGCAGCTTGGTAAATGGCCTGTTGTGGTGACATTCCTTCATGACGTTGGGCAGCTAAAGCAAAATCCACCATCATAATGCCATTTTTTTTGACTAAGCCAATCAATAGAATAATGCCGATTAATGCTAGCATATCTAATGGACGATTCACGATAAATAGAGCGAATAAGGCGCCAATTGCAGCCGAAGGTAAAGTAGAAAGAATAGTAATAGGATGAATCAAGCTTTCATACAATATCCCTAGCACAATATACATGGTGACAATCGCAGCAATCACCAACCAGAAGGTATGTTGTTTTGAATGTTCATAAGCTGCCGCAGCGCCTTGTAATTTAACTTTGACCTCAACCGGTAAATTTAATTGTTGTTCAACTTGATGAATAGCCTGAATTGCCTCCCCCAATGCCACACCTTCTGCTAAATTAAAGGACACATTATTGACTGGAAACTGTGATTGTTGTTGCAAAAGCATTGGAACACGTTTTTGTACAATGGTGGCGACTGAACTCAACAAAATAGCTTCGCCACTATGCTTATGAATATAAACTTGTGCCAAATCATCAACGTGTTGTATCGATTCTGGCACAAGCTCCAATACAATACGATATTGATTGGACTGGGTATATAATGTTGCAATCTGTCGCTGTGCAAACAAGTTTTGTAAGGCAAGACTAATGTCTTCAAGACTTAAATCCAAGCGTGCTGCGGCATCACGATTGACATCAATAAAGGCTTGTAAGCCCAATCCATGACCATTACTGGTTACATCAATCAACTCTGGCCGTTGAGCCAAAGCATCAACTAAAATGCTGGTCCAATGTTGCAAATCTTGATAATTTGTCGTGCTAAGGCTCAATTGATACTGGGTTCGACTAATAATATCTTCAAGACTTAACTCTTGCACAGGCTGCATCCAACCTTGAATTCCTTGAACCTGATCAAATTGTTTTCGCAAACGCATCATGACCTGTGATGCACTATCACGTTCAGCATACGGTTTTAAATTAATTAAAATTCGACCATTACTCAGCTTTGGATTATTGGCATCAACCCCAATAAATGAGGATAAACTCTCAACAGCAGGATCTATTAAAATTTTTTGTGCTAATGCTTGTTGACGTTCAGTCATCGCTTGAAAAGAAATATCATCAGGTGCTTCTGTGATCACTTGAATGACCCCACTGTCTTGTACTGGAAAAAACCCTTTGGGAATCATCCAGTACATTACGCCTGCTAATATAATGGTGCTTAACATCACAAGCAAAGTGAAGGTTTGGTGCTTAAAAACCCACTGTAAACCACGCGCATATTGTTGAATAATCCAATCCAAACTCCAGCGACTTCTTGATGCGGTATGTCGATTATTTTTAAGTAAATATGCACACATCATCGGGGTAAGTGTTAGAGAAACAATCAGAGATAATGCGATTGCTGCAGCTAAGGTGACGGCAAATTCATGAAATAAACGCCCAACAACATCTCCCATAAATAGCAAGGGAATCAATACTGCAATTAAAGAAAAAGTCAGTGAAATCAAGGTAAAACCAATTTCTCGAGAACCTTTTAATGCAGCCTGTAATAAATTTTCACCTGATTCTCGATGCCGGGTGATATTTTCCAACATGACAATGGCATCATCGACAACAAAGCCTGTAGCAATCGTCAGTGCCATCAGAGTCAAGTTATTGATCGAAAAGCCCAGCCAATACATGACAACAAATGTAGCAACAATCGATAATGGTACAGCAATAACAGGAATAATCGTGGCGGATAAATTTCTTAGAAACAGCAATGTCACCATCATGACCAGACATACTGCAAAAACTAATTCTTGTTGTACATCATCAATTGAACTGCGAATACTTTCAGTTCGATCTGTCAAAATACGAATTTTAACGTTCTCGGGCAGATTTTTTTGTAACTCAGGTAGCAGATGTTTAATTTGATCTGCAACCTGAATGACATTGGCATCTGGTTGGCGTTGTACGTTGACCAAGATTGCAGATTGACTATCTGCCCATGCGGCCATATAACGATCTTCACTGCCTTCAATGACTGTTGCAACATCTTTTAAACGAATAGGTGCGCCATTGTTCCAGCGTAAAATTAAAGTTTCATAATCGGCAATTGAGCGAATCTGATCATTAGCATCCAACATTGTGGTCCGAAATGGTCCATCAAAGCTTCCTTTTGGCTGATTGGCATTTGCGGCATTAATGCTTGATCGAATATCCTCTGTACTTATTTTATAATTTGCGAGTGCAGTTGGATTGATTTGTACTCGGATGGCTGGCCTCTGGCCTCCTGCAAGACTGACCATACCGACACCAGTCAATTGCGACAATTTTTGTGCAATACGAGTATCGACCATGTCGTAGACTGTACTTAGAGGTAATGTTTCTGAACTAATGGCTAAGGTAATTACAGGAACATCGGCTGGATTAACTTTACGATAAATCGGTGCTGTTGGTAAATCATCGGGTAATTTACTGCTTGCAATACTTAATGCAGACTGAACCTCTTGTTCCACTACAGCCAGCTCAGCATTTAGATCGAATTGTAATGTAATTACAGAGGCTGCAATCGAACTACTGGATGACATTTGCCTTAAACCGGCAATTTTCCCCAATTCACGCTCCAGTGGCACAGTAATCGTTCGTTGTACTGTGTCTGGATTGGCACCCGGTTGAAAGGTATAGATCTGAATAACAGGATAATCAACTTGTGGTAAAGCCGATATTGGAAGTACTCTCCAAACCAGCAGACCACTCAACAACAATGCCAACATCAGTAATATTGTTGCAATTGGACGTAAAATAAAGAACCGTGAAATATTCATGATTTATCCAGCAGCTGATTCTGTGACAAAGCGAGATGATTGTTGATCAGAAATAATATTGACTTCTTTACCTTCTGATAGACGATCAATACCCTCAAGCACCACTTTTTCAGTGCCATTCAAACCATCTAAAACTTCAACTTGCCCCTTACTGCTCAACCCCAATTTAACGGTTTTAAGTTCTGCTCGATTATTTTTATTGATGATATAAACATAAGAACCTTTTGCACCATGTTGAACTGCATCACTTGGAATATTGACGGCATTTTTAATAATCTGTGAACTTAAACGGATATTGACAAATTGATTTGGAAATAACCGATCATCACGATTATCAAATACGGCCTTTAACTTGACTGTGCCTGTACTGAGATCAATTTGATTATCTAATGCTTGTATATGACCAATTGCCAACTGTTTTTGCTCTGCTTTATCCCATGCACTGGCTTGCAGTTGATGATTTGATGTTAAGCTTTCACGTAATCCCATTAAATGATGTTCAGCGACTGCAAACTGTACATAAATTGGATGAACTTGGGTAATGGTGACCAAACCTGTACTTTCATTGGCTTGGAGCAAATTACCGGTATCTTTTTGCTTAAAACCAACACGGCCATCAATCGGCGAATAAATTTTGGTATACGATAATTGTAATTTTGCTGCATGTACTTGTGCACGATGGGATTGCATTTGGCCTTTAAGTTGATTTACAAGTGCCTGTTGCTGTTCAACTTGTTGTTTTGCAATAGAGTCCTGTTTAAACAGTAATTGATAACGTAGCAGTTCTGTTTGTGCATGATGTAATTGTGCAAGGTTTTGCTGTCTTAGACCTTCCGCCTGTGCTAAAGCAACTTCAAAAGCAGCAGGATCAATTTGAGCCAATAACTGCCCCTTTTTAACCCACTGTCCTTCTTTAAAGTACAACCGTTGTAATACACCAGAAACTTGACTTTGTACATTGACAATATGCGCTGGAACAACCGTACCAATCGCCTTAATTTCAATATCTAAATCATTACGCTGCACGGGCGTGATACGTACAGGAACCGGTTTATTCCATTGACTATATGATACTGCTGGCTTTGTTGATATTTTTTTCCAATATATCCCCGCGACCATCAATAAAATAAAAATAACAAATCCAAGAATATATTTTAAATTTCCACCGAATAAGGTGCGTTTTTTTGTTACATCTATACATTGATTACTCATAAAACTTACTCATTTACCATCGCAGAACTTGCAATCCAATCACGACAAAAAATGCGATGATGGATAAGTTTAAATTGAGTCTTGCTCGATAGGATTGGATAAAAACAATGACTCCAGCAATCACTGTAATCACACCAAACCATGCGGTAATACCAATGGGACCTCCCCATGCCCATATACTGTTGAATAATGAAAATACGAGACACATCCAGCCCAAAACTTTAATCATCTGATTTTTCTTGATAGATAAAGGCTGCTTTAAGATCAGCTTGGCATTTCGCTCCATGGTAAGGTTTAATGCGAATAATCCGATATAACTCAACAATAGTGCGATTAAAATATGGATCGATAATATATTCATGACACGTCCTCTGAATGTGCTAATTCAATAGGTGCCTCTCGCTTTGATACGCTATGCTTTTTAGTTTTTTTAACTACTGGCTTTAAAATGAGATCGCGTTTACGCCAAACGCTATAGCTTGCCCAAGCCAGCATGACACCGAGTAGTATAAAACCAATATCAATACTGGCTAAGACCCAGTCCTGATGTAGAAGAGATATACCTAAATGACGTTCTGTCGTTACAACATTAAGTAAAGGCAGTAATAAATAGGCCACAGCAGCTATCGCTAATAGTTCAATCCAAGCACGAACTATCGGCCTGCTTAAGCCATATAGAAAACTCAATAATAAGGTGATATATAAACTATGTACTTCCCAATCAGCACGATGTGGAAAATTAGCTGGGATCAATCGGTTTGCCCAGAAATAAATTGCTATAGCAAGTGGTAATCCAGCAATCATGGCAATATTTAAGCGTTCAACCAATGCATGCCCAAAACTCATTTGAGCTGCCTTTAATTGTTTTGGTCGACGTTTAACCGTCCACAAGACTAACCCCGTAGCGATCATTGCAGTACCTAGAAAACCAGTGATAACATAGAAAATGCGTAGCAAAGGTGAAGCAAATAATCCCTCATGTAATCCCAATACTGTTGTCCCAAATATCATTGGTGCTTTTTCTTGATTAGATTGATCTTGAGCGATCTTTTGACCTGTATATAAATTAAAACTTAAAGATGTGCGCTTTCTGGCAATCGTGTCGCTACCTGTCTGGTAAAATTCAATTTTCGCAGGGTTTGCCCCTTGTTCAGGATAAAAATTAACCTGACTAATTTTATCTTTAGCCCCCCATTCATTTTGAACTTTTGCCAGTAAAGGCTGAATTGCAACGAACTGGTCTTTGATCTCACCGATTGCTTTGGTCGGTTGAGCATGATCTTGATTAAAACGGGAGTTTGGATAAAGTTCAGCATAATAACGTTCTGTCTGCTTTTCTCCTGCGCCATAGATCATCGGAACAGCCAAAGGCATATAGGCATTTGCAAAGAAAATCAGACCACTATAAGTAATCATAAGATAAAACGGTAATGCAATGACGCTTATCACATTATGGGCATCCAGCCAAGAACGCTGACCTTTGGCTGGCCTAAAGGTAAAGAAATCTTTAAGTATTTTTTTATGGGTAATTACCCCTGAAATAATGGCAATAAACATCAGCATCGTGCATATTCCTACAATGCGAATTCCCCAATCATACGGAATGTAATGTAGTGCATAATGCATACGATAGAGTGTAAAACCACCACCAGTTTCACGAGGCTGAATTTGTTGAGAAATAACTTGGCCGGATGTCGTATCCAGTATTTTATGATGATATTGTCCTTGCGAATTTGGTTCTTTTGATAACGATGTCCAATTGACAGCAAAATCATCAGATCCACGTTGATTGGTTTGCAAATTAATGCCCCAACGCTCAGCATTTTGCGCATCTGAATGATGTTTTAAATAATGATATGCTTTATCAATTTGTTCATTTTCTGAAACGGTAACACTTGACTGTAAAGCCTTTTCAGGTTGCATCCATCGAGTTAATTCAACTTGAACATAACCTGCCGTACCCGTTAAAAATACAAAAAATAAAACCCAGCCCACCACTAAACCAGTCCATGTATGTAACCATGCCATACTTTGGCGAAAACCTTCTTTCATGTATTTCCCCAAATTTTTAAAATGCTGAGCAAGCACCCCAAACTAAAAAGTACTCCAATACATAACCAAACAGCATGTATGGTTTTTTTGATACTGAATATCGCCAATATCAAAACTAGCCAAACCACAAAGCTCAATAGAAAACCAGCATAAGTTGCAATGGCAAGTTCATCAGGAAAAAGTAACGCGATGGCAGCAACACTTAAATTTGCCACAGCAAAACCACCAAATGCCGCAAGTAAAATACGTATTAATACAATAAGTCGATAATGCTGTTGTGCATTCGACAGAATAAAATAGGATTTCATGACTAGATCACTTCAATACACGACACTGCTTTTACACAGCTATGTTTAGTTAGACGGATGAAAAAAATAAACAGCTCAAAATAAATGTTAAAGTTTGTAATTTAGCTTATTGCTTTCAGTAATGATAATCATTATTATTCTCCTCATTGTTTAATCTAATACCATTCAAGTAAATTTTTATTGGTTTTGTTATAAGGCTATATTATGAATCTAAATGTAAACAAGCAGTTATGGTTCAGTCTTGTTTATCAAACACACCAAACTACATTATTATCTTGGTTTAAAAGTAAACTTAAGCACCATCATCAATCTGAAGATTTAAGTCATGAGGTATTTTATCGTGCCTTAAAAAGTAGTTACGATCATCACAATATTAAAGAGCCTAAAGCATGGTTATTGGGTATTGCAAAACATGTCATTATTGATCACTGGCGTCATCAACATGTTGAACGTTTGTATTTGGAGGCGCTGGCTCAACTGCCAGAAGAATTTCATCCGTCAGCCGAGCATGAAATTTGTATTAGAGAAACCTTATTTCAGGTACATAAAATTTTAGAAAAATTACCACCACGAGTCACACAAGTATTTTTATTTTCTCAATTAGATGGCCTAACCTATAAAGCAATTGCTCATAAACTAGATATTTCTGAAGCAACGGTTAAACGGGATATGAAACTGGCCTTTCTTTCCTGTATTCACCTGTTACAGCAATAAAGCTCGTTGAAATTATTTTTATGACCATTCAAGAACAGCTTAATGAAAAAGTTTTAGATGAAGCGACCGACTGGCTCGTTATTTTAAACTCTGGTGAAGTCAGTGATGAACAATATCAGCAATTTGAACAATGGAAACAACAAAAACCAGAAAATGCACTTGCAATCGAAAAAGTCACCACATTGATCTCCAGTCTAAGTGAGTTACCTGCTTGCTTAAAATCCGAATCCTTCACTTCTTCCAAGCATAAATTTAATCAAACCTTAAAACACAATACAATTTTAAGCCTATCAAGCCTTTTTATCATCTCATGTATTGTGTATCAGCTACCTTGGACAAAATGGCAAGCAGATTATCATACCGATGTAGGCGAAATTAAAAATCTTAAACTCAACGATGGTTCCCAATTAACCTTAGCCAGCAATAGTTATATTAATATTCATTTTTCAAAAAATACTCGGATGATTGAACTCGTTCAAGGTGAAATATATATAGCAACAGCTCACGATCAACAAAAACGCCCATTTTTTGTAAAAACTGAATATGGTCAGATGCAAGCACTGGGTACAGAATTTACTGTTAGACATGAAAATCATAAGACAAAACTCAATGTTTATCAGCATGCTGTCGCTATACATACCCATGATCAAAAAACACCTCAAGTGATTCAACAAGGTTATCGTACCGTATTTGACAATACCTTTATCGCACAAGCAATTCCCTTGAAAAATGATCGTCCGTATTGGACACAGCATTTACTGGTCGTGGAAAACTGGCCATTAAAAAAGGTTTTAAATGAACTTTATCGTTACAAAAAAGGGCATTATTTTATCGACTCAAGAATTGAAAACTTGCCAATATCAGGGGTATTTTCACTGGCAAACATCCCTCAAAGTTTAGAAAGTCTAGCGTATACGCATCGTCTGAAATTGGATTTTTATAGTCCATATATGCTTTATGTAAAAAAATAATCATGATGATCAAGCGCTGCAGATTATTTTTTAAACTTTCACCAATATCAACCATGATTTTAATAACCAATCATCAAGATATTATTGCTCAATCACATAAAATCTAAAAAATCATTTTGATCCATCATGCATGATCATCAACATCTATACGATACACAAGTCATAAAAAATGAGCTATTTTTTGAAGTGATTCGACTTATAAATAACATGCTTTTAGATAAATATTTATATGATGAACGACCGAATAAAAAATACCCTAGCAATTGCCATTCGTCTCGCTCTAGTCGGTATTCCAACGATCACATGTGGCTTAACATCAACGACACTTTATGCAGCAACTGTCTATAATTTCTCAATCCCCAAAGGAACACTCCATCAGGTTTTAAAACAATTGGCTATTCAGACAGGCATGACGATTAGTTACGATTCACAGACTTTTTCAAAACTACCCAGTAATGGTTTAACAGGATATTACTCGGCAGAACAAGCTTTAAGAAAACTCTTACAACCGGCAAATTTTGAAGCCATTAAACTCGAAAATGGTGGGTTTGGCATTAAAGCACTTGATAAAATCATCAATCAGCATAATGCCAGTCAGTCCAAAGATTTTATGCTTTCATCAACGCTAGACTCAGCAACAGCAAATAAAATCACACAACTCCCAACCATTGTTATGCAAACCAATAATACGCAACACTTAACAACCGAAGAAACTGGTTTATACACAGCCCAAGCAACAACTGCATCTACTGGTTTAACGCTCAGTTTAAAAGAAACACCTCAATTGGTCAGTGTTATTACACGACAACAAATGGATGATCAAAACCTGACACAATTGATGGATGTTGTCAATCAAGCCGCAGGCCTAACCATTAAACAAGGCGGAAATATCGGATCGGATAACTCACCGATTTATGCAAGAGGACAAACTGTAGATAACTATTTACTCGATGGTATAAAACTACTGAATTCATATTCAAGTATATTCCAAAGTCAGGACACTGCTCTTTTTGATCGAATTGAAATTGTTCGCGGTGCAAATGGATTAATGACGGGTGCAGGTACAGCCAGTGCAAGCATTAATATGGTCCGTAAGAAACCCTTAGCAGATTTTAAATCATCGATCAGTGCCAGTGCTGGATCATGGAATAATTATCGTACAGATATTGATGTTTCAACCCCTTTGACACCATCGGCTCATGTTCGTGGCAGAACCATACTCGCTTATCAAAATGGTGATAGTTATATTGATCGGTATCATGAAGAACGAAAAGTTGCTTATGGCATTATTGAAGCAGATTTATCAGATAATACCAAAGCCAGTATAGGAATAAGTTACCAACAAATTGATATCAAGGGAATTGCCCGCAGTGGTTTACCGACTTACTATTCAGATGGTACAGCAATTAATTGGTCACGCTCAGATTCAGCTGCTGCAAATTGGTCCACGTCAGATCGTTCAAGCACTGGTTATTTTGCCGACATTGAACATCAAATCAATGACCATTGGAAACTCAATGGGATCGCTTCTCGTACCATCACCTCTTCCGATGAAATCGTCGGCTATGTATTTTCAGGTTCAGGTATTAATAAAGATACTGGCGCTGGTGCAGTACTATACGGAACACGTTGGCAATATAAACCGATCCAAGATTTATTTAATCTCACACTCAATGGCACATTTGATTTATTTGATCAAACACATGAAATTGTCATTGGAAGCACCTATACAAAAAGTAAAAATAAACGCCCAAGTTCAACAGGTTGGGATATTAAGGAAATCAACAATATTTTTACTTGGAACGGTTATATACCAAGTCAGCCAGAACTAAAAACCAATGGCTGGTATAGCACAGATGAAAAAAGTCTCTCTGCTTTTAGTGCAGTGCGTTTAAAACTTACTGAGCCACTTGCCATCATTATGGGTGCCCGATTTGATCATTGGGAAAGAATTTCTAAAACATATCCGGAAACAGCCCGTCCCACAGATAAAAAACAACAAGAAAAAAAAATCATTCCGTATATTGGATTAACATACGATCTCACACCACATTGGACAGCCTATGCCAGCTATACCAATATCTTCTCTCCACAGGATCGATATGATATTAATGGTAATTTTATCGATCCTGTGGTGGGTAATAGTACTGAAATTGGCCTTAAAGGTGAATTTTTTGATCATCAGTTGAATATTGGTGCTGCCATTTATCAAAGCAAAGAAGACAATAAAGCGGTACTCATCACCGGTGCTGCACCCATTACACTCCCCAATGGTCAAACAGTATCTCCATATCGTGCCGAGTCTGGCACTAAAAGTCATGGATTTGAACTGGAAGCTACAGGCAAACTTACAGACCTATGGCAAATCTCCGCCAGCTTTGCACGTAATCTATCGCAAGATAACAAAGGCGATCGCCTCAATAGCGATATACCCAATAACGTCGCTAAAGTATTTACTTCATACACATTACCGCAGTTCGATGAGGCTTTAACTGTCGGCGCTGGAATTAATTGGCAAAGTAATATCTACACCTATGTCACACGTACTCACTCATTTAAATCAGAACAAGGTAGCTATGGGATCCTTGATTTAATGGCACGTTATAAAATTAATCAGCATCTCACAGCGAACTTAAATATTAACAACCTGTTTAATAAGAAATATCATTTATCTGCGTTAAATAGCTATTATGGTGCACCAACCAACCTTCAGGTCATGGTTAAATATAGTTGGTAGTGATTCAAGTTGGGTGATATGAAACACAATACAAATACCGAATTGATCGTCGGCATTTGATCGTCAAATCAATATCTCTATAAACAACGTTGATTGACGCGCTGAGACAATGCTTCAGCAGATTCTTTTCGTTCAGAATAACGGTCTGTGAGATACTGATGCTGTCCACGCGTCAATAAGGTGAACTTATATAATTCTTCCATTACATCCACAATGCGATCATAGAAAGCGGATGGTTTCATTCGTCCATCCTCTTCAAACTCTAAAAAAGCTTTAGGAATAGAGGATTGATTTGGAATCGTAATCATACGCATCCAACGTCCTAAAATTCGCATTTGATTAACGCTATTAAAAGACTGCGAACCACCACTAACCTGCATCAAGGCTAAGGTTTTTCCCTGTGTTGCACGAATCGCACCACCAGCTAAAGGAATCCAGTCAATTTGCGATTTAAAGATTGAACTCATTGCACCATGACGTTCTGGTGAACACCATACCATGCCTTCCGACCACGCTAACAGTTCATGTAGCTCTTTGACTTTTGGATGTTCGATATCCGCATCTTCAGGTAACGGTAGACCTTTCGGATGAAAAATTTTTACTTCAGCACCAAACTGCGCCAAGATACGTCCTGCCTCCATCACCGCCAGCCGACTATATGAACGTTCACGGTTTGAACCATACAACAGTAAAATACGTGGTGGATGATTTAACGGTTTGGCCTGTACTTTTTCTAAAGTGGGTTGATCAAGAAGACTCATCTCTATATTTGGAACAGTCATGGTAATTATATCTCTGTTTTAAAAATTTTTTTTCTAAGCCACAAGGAAACGCTGACTAAAGCAATCAGTACCGGCACTTCAACCAGTGGGCCAATCACCGTGGTAAATGCGACTGGTGAAGCCAAACCAAAGGTTGCAATCGCAACAGCCAGTGCCAATTCAAAATTATTTCCTGCAGCAGTAAATGAAATGGCGGTGGTTTTAGCATAATTGTTTCCCATCCATTTACTCATAAAGAAACTAATGAAAAACATCATGATAAAATAAATCGTCAATGGAACTGCAATCCGCAAGACATCCAAAGGCAAACTCAGTACTTCATGTCCTTTAAGGCTAAACATCGCCACAATCGTGAACAATAAAGCCAGTAAACTCAGCGGACTTATCTTTGGTAAAAAACTCTCTCGATACCAGACCAAACCTTTAGCACGCACCAACATAAATCGGGTCATAAAACCCAGAAAAAATGGGATCCCTAAATATATCAATACTGTATGAGTAATTGTCCAGAAATCAATATCGATTACTTGTCCTGCAATACCAAAATAAGGAGGTAACAAAGTCAGAAATAACCATGCATAGGTACTGAAGAATAAAATTTGAAAGATACTATTAAAGGCAACCAATGCAGCAACATATTGGTTATCACCACAGGCTAAACCATTCCAAATCAAAACCATTGCAATACAGCGTGCTAAGCCAATGAGGATCAAGCCTGTCATATATTCAGGATCGTTATGTAAAAAAATAATGGCTAAGCTAAACATCAAAACAGGTGCGATAAGCCAGTTTTGTACTAAGGATAATGCCAGTGTTTTCTTATCTTTAAATACCTGTGGCAAAGCCGCATAGTCCACTTTTGCCAAAGGTGGATACATCATCAAAATCAAACCGATCGCAATCGGGAGATTAACTGAGCCGACACTGGTTTTATCCAAAGCTACTGAGACCTGTGGAAAAAATATACCCATCGCAATTCCTAACGCCATTGCCATAAAAATCCATAGCGTAAGGTTACGATCTAAAAAAGATAATCTGTGTTGCACTATGGTGATCTCATTCAATGTGCGAAATTTGATTGATCGCCGCAATCAACTCAGAACGTGATATATGCGCTATATCAAGTGCCAATAATGCATCTAAACGGCGGTTGATATGATCAACGGTGACTTGAAATGCTTGTAGTTTTTGTTGTTGTGGTAAATCCAAGTGTGATGGGTCAGCCAATCCCCAATGTGCTTTAATGGCCTCACCTAAATACAGCGGGCAAGCTTCCTGAGCGGCTGCATCACAAACCGTAATCACCACATCTGGTTGGTATTGTTTACAGTCATCAATCGTTTTACTCCATAAACCTTGAGTTGAAAAAGCTAAGTTTTGCAGTGTTTCAATGGTCAATGGATGTACCTGTCCAGTGGGTTTGCTACCTGCACTATAGGCTTTGCAGCCTGCTGGAGCGCGATGATTAAAAAGCACTTCGGATAAAATACTGCGACAGCTATTTCCCGTACATAAAAAAAGAAAATTCATAGTGTTCTACTCGCAATCACGATTAATTTGCTGCAGTAATGCTGCGACTTTTGGTTGTAAATCTGCATTTTTAAGGATGTTCAATATATCTAAATAGCAAGTGGGTAAATTTGGATTAAGACTGTAATAGACCCATTGTCCTTGACGTCGATCTCGTAACAGGCCTAAAGCACGCAACAAGGCTAAGTGCCGTGAAATCTTGGGTTGGCTGAGTTGTAATTTTTCCGTCAAATCACAAACACACTGCTCATTATTTTTAACAACTAACATCACGATCTTAAATCGAGTTTCATCCGCCAAACATTTAAAAAAATCAATTTGGTCCATATTTTTACTCACTTTAATCTATGGATATATCAATATTCATCTATCCATAATATTTTGATTATAATCACTACAGATATTCAGTATTTTTCCCATCTTATTGAATAAAATGCTTTTATCTGACTATGGCAAAATTTCTAACACCAATTTCATCGGTGATTTAAAGCTGTTTCCCATTCAATCACCCCAAATAAGGATTAATCAAAATCAAATAAAAGCATCAGGTTAAGCCATTTTTATCCATGTAAAGGTCAAGCTCTAACGCCAAATATAATAAGGAAACATATTTCTTTTTTAACCTGTAAATATAATCATTTGAATCAGCTTATTTTGAGCGAGGGATGTTTTAAGATACACCATCCGCTCAGCTTTAGTCTTGGCATGACGGATTCGCATCGATGTCGAATCTGATAACGCAGATTCAGGATGATGATCCATTTCTATTTTTAGAGTAACAGTCATTTGCTCAAGCTCAATTAAATTCGCCAATATACTTATATATGAATATTCGTATATATGCAATTCCATATTTATATCAAAAATAAAATTAACAATAAATTAAATTCTAGAAAAATAATGACCTTTTTTAAATTCAGCATATAACAAACTGCATAAAGTGGATAAAAACAAGGAAAATCTGGATAGAGCATGGCTTAAATTCGCGGTTCAATCATATCAAAGCATTGATTGGATAGAGGAAGAGCCCATGACTGCACGTAACCTCGCCGAATGGCAAAATTTTGTACAGGGTTGTATCGATTTTCGCCCCAATGATGGTGTCTATCGAATTGCTCGCGATATGTTTACCGAGCCCGAGCTATTTGAACTTGAAATGGAACTCATTTTTGAAAAAGTATGGATTTATGCCTGCCATGAAAGTGAAATCCCGAACAATAACGACTTCGTTACCGTACAGATTGGTCGTCAACCGATCATTATCAGTCGTGATGCTCAAGGTCAATTGCATGCGATGGTCAATGCTTGTGAACATCGTGGTGCGACACTGACCCGTGTTGCTAAAGGAAACCAGTCTGTATTTACCTGTCCATTTCATGCATGGTGCTACAAATCTGATGGACGTCTGGTCAAAGTTAAAGCGCCAAGTGAATACTGTGAAGATTTTGATAAATCAAGCCGTGGTTTAAAACAAGGTCGTATTGCAAGCTATCGTGGATTTGTCTTTGTAAGTTTAGATACTCAGGCTACAGATGCACTTGAGGACTTTTTGGGTGATGCCAAAATATTTCTCGATCTGATGGTTGACCAATCACCTACAGGTGAACTTGAGGTTTTACCGGGTAAATCTGCATATACCTTTGCAGGGAACTGGAAACTACAAAATGAAAATGGTTTAGATGGCTACCACGTCAGTACTGTGCATTATAACTATGTCTCTACCGTACAACACCGCCAGCAAGTCAATGCAGCAAAAGGTGATGAACTCGATACACTCGATTATAGCAAACTGGGCGCAGGTGATGCCGAAACCGATGATGGTTGGTTTAGCTTTAATAATGGTCATAGCGTGCTATTTAGTGACATGCCCAATCCAACAGTACGTCCTGGCTATGATAGCGTTATGCCTTATTTGCTAGAAAGATTTGGTGAAAAACACGCTGAATGGGCAATGCATCGCTTACGTAACCTCAACCTATATCCAAGTCTCTTCTTTATGGATCAGATCAGTTCACAGTTACGTATTGTACGTCCAGTGGCTTGGAATAAAACTGAGGTCATTAGCCAATGTATTGGCGTCAAAGGTGAATCAAAAGAAGCACGTCGTAATCGTATTCGTCAGTTTGAAGATTTCTTTAATGTCTCTGGTCTAGGCACACCCGATGATCTGGTCGAATTCCGTGAACAACAAAAAGGCTTTCAAGGGCGTATAGAGCGTTGGAGTGATATTTCTCGTGGGCACCATCAATGGATCTATGGTTCAACACAAAACGCGCAAGATCTAGGCATTAAGCCAGTCATTACTGGGTGTGAATTTACACACGAAGGTCTATATGTCAACCAACATGGGCACTGGCAACGATTGCTACTGGATGGACTTAACAAAAAAGCACTGAAAATGCACGACATTACTTTTGATCATCAACCCGTTACGGATGAGGTGTAATCATGTCTATTGAACTTCATTTTGCAGTTTCGCAATTCCTCTATAAAAAAGCTGAATTATGCGATCACTACGATTGGGATGCTTATATCAACCTATATGATGAAGACAGTGAATATCACATCCCTCAATGGATTGATGATCATCACTACGTACAAGATCCAAACCAAGGTTTGTCATATATTTATTATGAAGATCGTTCTGGTCTTGAAGACCGTGTGTTTCGTATTCGCACAGGTAAAGCCGCTTCAGCAACGCCACTACCGCGTACGCAACATAATATTCATAACATACAGGTAAAAACACTGGATGATGGTTTAATTGAAGCCAGCGTCAACTGGAGAACCTTATACAATCGTCAAGGACTTGAGGGTTGTTTTTATGGACGTGCAACCTATTTATTGCGCCCAACAGCAGATAGCTTCCGTATCCGTCGTCAGCACAGTGTGTTACTGAATGATAAGATCGATTCAGTGCTCGACTTTTATCACGTCTAAGGAGTATCAGCATGAATCATTCTGTTGCACTTAATTTTGCCGATGGTAAAACTTTTTTTATTGCTGTACAGGACGATGAGTTGTTGCTTGATGCAGCAGTTCGTCAAGGTATTTATCTCCCCTTAGATTGCCGTGAAGGTGTGTGCGGCACCTGTCAAGGCAAATGTGAAACAGGTAGTTATGAACAAGAATATGTTGATGAAGATGCATTAAGTGAACGTGATTTGGCTGATCGTAAAATATTGGCTTGCCAAACGCGTGTTAAATCCAATGCAGCTTTCTATTTTGATCATCATTCAAATATTTGTCATGCAGGTGAAACGCTCAAAATTGCAACTGTCGTTACTGGCATAGAACTGGTTTCAGAAACCACTGCCATTTTACATTTAGATGCCAGTAGCCACGCTAAGCAACTTGATTTTTTACCTGGTCAATACGCTCGTTTGCAAATTACAGATACAGATCACTGGCGTTCTTATTCTTTTGCCAATCGTCCAAATAGCAACAATCAACTTCAATTTCTGATTCGCCTACTGCCGCATGGTGTGATGAGCAATTATTTGAGAGAACGCTGTCAAGTTGGTCAAACCTTAATGATGGAAGCACCTTTAGGCAGCTTTTATCTTCGTGAAATAGAGCGTCCTTTGGTCTTTATTGCAGGTGGTACAGGTTTATCTGCATTTTTAGGTATGCTCGATAATATTGCAGAACAAGCCAATCAACCGCCAATTCATCTATATTATGGTGTAAATACTGAGGCAGATCTTTGCGAACAAAATCGCTTAACTGCCTATGCTGAACGTATTAAAGACTTTAGTTATCATCCAATTGTTGCAAAAGCTTCAGCACAATGGCATGGCAAGTCTGGTTATATTCATGAACATTTGGATAAAAACCAACTCCAAGCGCAAACATTTGATATGTACTTATGTGGTCCACCCCCCATGATTGAAGCGGTTAAAACATGGTTGGATGAACATGCCATTGCAGATTGCCATATTTATAGTGAAAAATTTTTGCAAAGCAATAGCGCAAAAATTTAATGCTGTCCTTGTATGCATGTCATATCAAAAGATATGACATTGCTGCGCTTCTAGTTATTCAAGTGATCTATAAATAAATCATCAAATAGGACAGACTTTTTTACTGAAATTGACTCCAGCTTAGCGCTTTTTTATCTGCTGAGTTTTATACAGTCTAATTTTATTAAAAAATTTACAATTTAATTAAAATAATCATTATATTTCATAAACTTAAAATAAAACCATATCACTAAAATAAATTGATCATTTTGGTCAGATTTGTTATATATAAGCATAGATCTTAAGGAATAAGATCCTATAAAGAGTTTAGGACATGATCAATTTTTATGCTCTGATTTAACGTCATCCTTGTCAATTTTTTAGCCCTTTGATCATGCTCCAATAAGTTTAAAAATAGTATGCTCAGTGTTTGGATTGGTCTATTTTTTGCTTAATTCTTTATGTCATTGCGAGCCACTTAAATATTTAAGTATTGTGGGTAACATAGCAATCTGATGACTTTTTTGACTCAGATGTGATGTGACCAATAAGCCAGCTAAAAAGGAATATGCATGAGTCAGATCAATGCCACTATGGAATTAAATGGACGCCATCTACAACAATGCGCTATTTTTTCATCACAAAACTTGGTATTTCAGCATCAAGATTTAAGCGAAACTTGCAAAAGTGTTGGAAAAATTTTTAAGCCACATCTTTTAAAAGTAGTACAGCAGCGTAATGATTTTCACTCATCCATGCACCATCTCAAGGCAGGTCGCTTATCCATTAGTCGCCTTGAATACGGCGCTGACGTTTATATTGAACCTGATCATTTAGAAAAATTTTATTTGATTCAAATTCCAACACAGGGTTATGCTGAAATTGAAATTAATCAGCAAAAGTTTATTTCGTATACACAAGTTGCCTCACTCATTTCTCCAAATCAATCTTTAAAAATGCGTTGGCATGCAAACTCTCCACAGCTCATCTTGAAAATTGATAAAGAAGACCTGTTACAACATTGTCGCCAGCATCTGCCAGATGCACCTCATCATTTGCCTTTATTTGAACCAAAACTTGATTTTTCGACGCAAGGTGGTGGTTATTTCTTACAACTCATGCGTACCCTCATGGATACTTTGGCTTGTGAACATCATCCATTACATCATCCAATGGCTTTTAAACAATTTGAATCTAGCCTGTTTAACGCACTGATTTATGGTCAGCAAAATACTTTATTAAAAGGTATTGAACACAGCAAAACACACGCGATTTCTCCTTATTTTATCAAACGTACCGAAGCTTTTATGCGTGAAAATTTACATGCATCACTAAGTATTGAACAACTGGCCGAACATGCGGGTGTGAGTGTACGAACGCTATTTGCAGGATTTAAAAGCTTTTTAAATACGTCACCAATGTCTTATTTAAAAGCGCTGCGTTTTGAACAAGCACATATCGAATTATTGCGTAACGAGCATATTTCTGTCACTGATGTCGCATTCAAATGGGGCTTTACACATCTTGGTCGTTTTTCTCAGGAATATAAACGCCGTTATGGTGAATTACCTTCGTCTACACGCAGATCTACGATGGATCATCAAAATTCTGGATTTAAAGCATATTCATAATCAAGCTATGATTTTTGCACCAATCAAAAGAGATTTAAATCATCGTCTATGAAATCAATTTTGATATTAAAGTGACTGTATTTAAAAACTTAATTACTTCACTGCTACGTTATTTTAAAATTGAATCATTAAAATAATTGTATTTTAATCTGTATCTGATTAATTAAAAAAACTTATCTAGAATGTTCTAAATAAGCCAAGGTATTGATGTTTAAATTTTTCAATATACCCATCAAAAATGATGAATATAACGTAGCTGTAAACGCGTACCTTCAGGTCGATTCTTGGCATTCTGCTCAAAATATGCATTGGCAACCACATGGTCATTTTTTGAAAAGCTATACATTGCACCCGGACCAATGGCCCAAACTTGCTCACGTGTATCTTTCATTTTTTCATCATTCACTTTGTTATCTGTGATTTGCTTCAGCCAATAGCCATTTAAACCCAAACGTAATTGTGGCGTAATTGCATAATCTGTTGCAAAGTTAGCATGAATTGCCTGCCCTGCTTGAATATCATCTGCTGTGGCATAGCTATAGTTAGGATCATCATTTTTAAAATTATATAAATAATGAATACGCGTAGAAGCTGTCCATTTTGGATTAAACCAGTACGTTGCTGCCCAATATGGATCCAAAGAAACAGCATTGTTTCCAGGATTGATATTTTTTTGCCGATCGTAATTGCCTGTTGGTAAATTCACCTGCAACTCAATACGCTGTACAAATTTAGGACCGTGTTGACCCATCACTGGATCAAACTGAATAAATGGCCCAATCATCAGATCACCAAAACCACCCTGTGCCTTGATGGCTGCATTATTCAATCCATCATTCATCGCCATTTTACTGACAAATGGAATAAGAACATTAAGCCCCAATGCGGCATGATCACCAATGCGTATATTGGACATATAACTAACTTGTTCAACAAGCACCTGATAGTTTAAATCAGTTTTAGGTAAAGGCAGTTGATTACCTTGATGATCCATAAGTTTATTTGAATCATAATTCTGAAAATAAGTTTGTGAATACCAACCCGGTCCGGCAGGTAATCCACCATCCAGAAAACTGGTCATACCCAGATTTACCGTTGGTAAGTCATAAGCATGGGCTGTAACCGCAGTCAAGACCACTGTTCCAGCAAGAAAACCTCTTTTTATCACATGGTTCTTCATATTCTATCCCTGAAAAAATCACGACCGGAATTGATCGTGATGGATATCATTAAATACTGAGTTCTGGATGTTCTGCAGCAATACGATATTTACCTGCATGAAACACTAAAGGTTCACCAATACGTTGTTGATAATGCTCAATTTCACCAATAAAAATGAGATGATCACCACCTTCATATTGGTTAATATTTTTACAGACCAATGTCGCAAGTACATCCTCAAGTAGAGGTAGACCATGCGCACATTCACGATGTGCAATACTGGCGAATTTATCTTCTGATCCCCGTGCGAAATGTCCAGAAAGTGAATGATGCTCCTGAGCCAGCATGTGAATCGCGAAATATTCAGCTGCTGTAAAATCGGGTAGACTCGGTGCAGTTTTCGATAAACTCCACAGAATCAAAGGTGGATCAAGTGACAATGATGAAAATGAATTGGCGGTCATTCCAATTTTACCTCCATCCCGACCACGTGTTGTAATTACTGTCACGCCTGTTGCAAACTGCCCAAGTAAGTTACGAATTTCTCTTGGGTTTTCAATATCAATCGGTTTTAAACCGAGCTCATAAGATGTATTAATATTCATGACATTCACTTCTTCTTTCCTAGTGTTTTAAGCAACTTTCTGACAGCTTTTGGCTTCAATAAAATGCTGCGCTTGCTCTGGATCAAACCACCATGGAGAAAAGTGACGTGGATCGTCAAAGTTATTGGCAATCACGGATGCAATGGCTTGGTTTTGACTTGCTGCGGCTAATACTTCAATCATTTGTGGCTGAGGTGGAACCAGTAAGCTATTGGTCCAAGCCACAACTTTTTCGGCATAAGACCAGTAACGTTCAAAGGTTTGCTGCATCCATTCAGCTGTAAATACTTCGGTGTCATGCGCTAAAATGGCATCAAAATAAATCTTGCTACATTTGGCTGCATTGTTAGAACCTTGGCCAGTGATAGGATCATTCACCACCAATGCATCAGCCATACCAAATACTTGACGACCTGATGGTAAAGTGAGTACGGGCTTACGTACGCTTGGTGCGAAGCGTCCTGCAAGGTAACCACCAGCATCGGTGAGTTGAATATTTTCACACCGTGCAGCTTCCCAAGGCAGATATTTATTGAGAATATCTTTGCTCATTTGCAAATGCTGTTCAGATGTTTTGGCATCTTGCCAGCAATCCATTGGACCACCCGGAATACCTTCAAACACCATAATTTCGCAAGGACCTGTAACAGTTAATGCAGGAAAGCAAAAATATTCACCAACACCGGGAATAACATTAAAATTAACACGTGAATACGGCGACATTGGTTGCATACCGGTGACATAAGTCAAAGCAAGCGCACGCTGTGGCTTATCGAATGTGCTGCGTTCGTCATCACGTACAAACTGTTTAACCACTTCGCCCTTACCTGCCGCCAACAACACCAGTTCATACTCGGCAGTTAGTTGTTCTAACTCATCAATGCCAACATCCTGAATAATCAGTTTGCCACCACGACGTTCAAATACTTCAATCCAATAAGGCATTTTCACGCGCTGATCAACCGATTGACCATAACGCTCCAGTCGAGCGCTCCACGAAAATGCAGGTTTTCCAGTTTCAGGACTAACCAATGTAAATCCTATTCCTTCAACAGCAGGACATTGTTCTTCCCAGAAATTCAGTCCAACATCACGCTCAGTTTGTAAGGCACTATGAAACATACATTGGCTTGACATCACCTTACCCTGCCGAATTTCATCTGCGGTACGGTTGGTTAAAATTGTGACATCATAACCTGTATCTAACAGGCTTAAACCGAGCTGTAATCCAGATTGACCCGCTCCAACAATTGCGATACGACGCATCATGGTTCTCCCATATTTTTTCAATTATTTAAGGTTTAAATATTGATCTGCTATTACGCTTCATCGGCTAAACGTGAAATAGCGGGTTGATTCCTTTCTGGCCCCATGATGGAGTAACCTCCATCGACGGCATAATCAGCACCTGTCACAAAACTTGCGGCAGATGAAAGTAAAAATAGGACAACCTTGCCAACTTCTTCTGGATTGCCCAAGCGACCCAATACATGATAATCCGCTGCCACGCGATCTGCTTTAGCGCGATCATGACCACTCACTTCTGCAATAACACGCGACCATGTCCAGCCTGGTGATACTGAATTGACACGGATGCCGTCAGGTGCAAAATCCATAGCCATCGATTGAGTAAGTTGACGCATCGCCGCTTTTGAAACTGGATATAACCAACGGCCTGTTTGGGCGAATTTGGCAGAGATCGATGTGAAATTTACGATCGCCCCTTGATGAGTTTTTAAATCTTCATAAAAAGCACGGGTTAATTCGACTGCCGAAACCAGATTGACATCTAACGCCTGCAACCAATCGCCACGTGAGGATTTGAATCCATCATCCAGATAAGTACAGGCCAGATTGACTAAATAATCAACTGTTCCAAATGTTGCATGAATGGTGCTAACTGCATGTGCAATTGCGATATCACTAGTTAAATCGGTTTGAATAAATTTCACCTGCCCCTTGATGGCATCAGCAATTTGCTGCCCATGCTCGGCAATATCCAGAATAACAACTTTGGCACCTGCATCGGCCAATACCTGTACTACGGCCTGACCAATCAACGTTGCACCACCACTCACCACAGCAATTTTCTGATGTAATTCAATATTCATATTCTACTCCTGATGGTTGATTTCAGTCGTTAAACTGACTTGCCTTCACTGCTTGGCCAAGATGGCATTAAAGTATTGGATGGTATGTCTTCATCTAACAGTTTTTGGGCAGTTTCAACCCCTGCAACCGGTAAACCTTCAGGATTAAGCAAACCAATTTGCACCAGAACAGACGCTTGATCCCAATAAATATGCTCATGACACAATTTGGCACCACGAAACTGAATTACACCTAACATCGGAATTTCGACATATTTTCCTGTTGCAGCAACACCCGGTAGTAACCAGTCAATCTCACGATCATGGGTAAAGCTCATAATGAACTCATCCACTACCTGTGTTGAACCAACAGTACGTGAGATCGAAGTGATTTTCATATCTTGAGGATTTTGATGCACAAAATGATATTGATAGAAACGCGCAAGCTGGCTATAACCAACACCACCTGTAAGTGTTGGAATATGATTGACATAAGGTTGAGCTACCATCGTCGCCATCGTCGCAGGCACATCACGCGTATCAAATTCATGACGAATGTGTTCTTCCCAAAGCGCAACGAGGTCATAAACAGGGCCTATCGTTTGATGCAATGCAGTAATACTTCGTTCATGCGCAAATCGTGCCGATGGCTTATGATAGTGCTCGCTATTTGGACGAGCAAAGGCATGATCTACACCTTCATAAACATAGGCATAGATATTGTTATATTGTGCAGCAGCATTTAAAATCTGTTGCCGTGCTTCTGGCGGGGTAAATTTATCTAATTCTGCAATATGTAAAACCATACGGCCTTTAACATCGGCAAGCTCATGTAAAGCTTTTTCGATGCCGACACCGTAATAACTGACTGTACAAGCCACTTCTGCAATACGACAACCTGCTAAGTAAGCAACTTTACCACCGAGACAATATCCCACTACCCCTAAGCCAGCTGCAGTATCACAGCTTGCAAGTGTTTTTAGATAATTCAAAGTATCTTGAATATCTTCAACACCTAGATTTTCATCGTAATTTTGGTAAAGCTCAAAAGCTTTTTTAAAATCTTGCTCGGTATAATCCAGCTCAATACCTGCTGCGGTGCGCCAGAACAAATCTGGAACAATGACCGTATAACCTTCTTCTGCTAGAAAATCTGCTTTGGCACGCATTGCTGCATTGACACCAAAAATTTCCTGACACAATACAATACCCGGTCCTTTACCACCTTCTGCAATCGCTAAATACGCAGCAAATGACTTCCCTGTTTGTGTTTTTACTTCAATATATTGACCTGCCATTTCACCAACTCCAGACCTAACTCTGACAGCTATCATGTCTGTGAATAGCGATTGTCGTCTGTCCAAAATCTGCGAGGATTATCCAGCTTCTGCGAAATGTTTGTGCAAAATGAAAAAAATGGATCATATACAGCGTTGCAGTTGTTATTATCAAGCTGTAATTCATCATGGAAATATGATGATTTGGTTCAATTGCAAGAGATGATGTAATGCACCATCAACATCTAACTCAGAATAAAATTAGATCTATTCAGCTATAGCGATTGAGTATTATTTTATGGCGCCTTAGCCTAAATATGCTGAGGTATCGTGGCAGGATGATCATTAAACATGATGTATCGTCAATTCACTTGAATAGCAATAAAAAAACAATCACTGCAATTTCGAAACGTAAAAAATTTTGACAAAAAAAAAGGAATCAAATTTATGATTTGATTCCTTTTCAGAATTTGGCGGAAGCGGTGAGATTCGAACTCACGGAGGGCTATAAACCCTCGTCGGTTTTCAAGACCGGTGCATTAAACCGCTCTGCCACGCTTCCATGGCCGCTATAATATAAATAAAATGTCGATTTGGCAAATACTTTTCTATAAAAAACCAACCAAATGCATAAAATAAAATCAATTTTGCTTGATTTGATACGATTTTCAACCTTTTAAAGGTTTTGTTATTAAAATTCATTACAGTACGAACTTCTGCTCTAGTCGTAATAACGATGACGTTTTTTAGAAAAACGATCTAATTGTTTTAAAAAACCATCAAAATAATCTTTTTGTTGATCTTCACGACGATAACCAGCATAAAGTGTTCGACGTAAACCTTGTGGAGCAACACAATTTAATCGTCGTGATATCACCCAACCTTTTTGCTCATATTCATTTACCACCCAATCGGGTAAGGCACCAATCCCCCTGCCACTTGCAATCAGTTGAATAAGCATTTGTGTTAAGTCTGTGGTTCGAATTTGCTTGGGTTGAATATTGGCTGGAATAAATAAACGCGACATAATATCTAAACGATGCTTATCTACAGGATAAGTAATCAAGGTTTCTTCTGCCAGTTCTTGTACCGTAATATTGGCTACACGTGCTAAAGGATGTGTATTGGAAAGTACCAAACGCGACTCATATTCAAAAATCGGAAAGTACTCAATACCTTTTAATGCAATTGGATCCGCAGTAATCAGCAAATCAAATTCACCATTTTGTAAAAGTTCATGTGGATTTGCTTCAAAACCTGAAGCAAAATCAAGATCTACATCAGGATACTGTTGACGATAAAGATTGAGTAAAGGCATCAACCAGTCAAAGCAGCTATGACATTCTGAAGAGAATATAATTCGTCCTGTTTGACCATGTAAAATTCGCGTAATATCCATGTGTGCGATTTGTACTTGTGGCAAAATCTCATCTGCCAATTTCAACAGGCGCTGTCCTACATTAGAAAAACTGACTGGACGTGTTCGACGATAAACCACTTCCGTTCCCAAAAATTGATCAAGCTCTTTAAGCTGATGCGATAATGCGGATGGGGTTAAACATAAATCACTTGCAGCAGCGACCAATGAACCATGTTCACGTAGTGCTACCAGTGTTTTTAAATGTCGCAGTTCAATCATCTATCTCTACACCTAAATTTTATTGATCAGTAATAGCATGGATCTGGTATAGCGCAGACCCTTATCAGAAATGAAAAAATGCTCACTGAAGGTAGCAACCTGTTTATAGCTTAAACAGCACTAATATTGTGAACTAGAATATAATCATCTAGAAATTAAATACACAGAATAGAGTTTCATCTTTGCTTTGATTATCCAGTCTCAAATCCTCTTCACCATCATCCTATCGAAGTGGTATATTTTTTTAAAATCAGAGACCGAATGTTCAGTTCAGCAGTAGAATATCATGATTAAACCGAGGTTAATTGAATATCTCATGCTGATAGATCTTACCCATATAGCAAATCATGGATATTACGTGATCTTAAACGATATTCAATAAACCAAATGATAATTTTACGCTGTGTAACCAGTATGAGATATCACATTATTGCTTTATTTTTGCAATAAAATTTTAGCTCAGCGATTAAAAAATTAAACGACGTTATGCCAAACTCTTAAATATAAAGAAGCATCCCGTTACGATCAATAAAACTGCAAAACACTTTTTAAGTATACTTGGCGATAAAGCATGCGCTACTTTTGCACCCAGTTTTGCAGTAAAAAAACTCATAATGCTAATCCCTAAAAAAGCATAAATATGAATATATCCTAGCGTATTTGGAATTTTAACCTGTTGTTGCATTCCAAAATAAATAAAACCCAAAGCACCTGCAATCGCAATGGGTAAACCGCATGCGGCAGAAGTACCTACTGCCTTTTGCATAACAACGCCATAACGTGTCAGATAAGGCACGGTTAAACTACCACCACCGATACCAAAAATCGCTGAAGCAAAACCAATTCCAGTACCAGCAACCATTTGTGCAGGTGTTGATGGCAGGCTTTTTCCTTGATCGATGGTCTTGTTTGCACCTGCAAACATGGTATAGGCAACCCAAATTAAAAATAAACCCACAATAATTTGCAAATAAAAGCCCGAAAGCCAACCGGCAATTCCTGCACCAAAGAAGCATCCGAGCACCATACCCGGTGCTAAATGCTTAAAGACTGGCCAAATAACGCCACCTTTCTTATTATGTGCCATACATGAACTTATTGAGGTGACAATAATTGTGGCTAGCGATGTACCTAATGCTAAATGCATGACCACTGTAGGATTATAGCCCATTTGACTGAAGACGATGAATAATAAAGGTACAATAATCGTCCCTCCACCCACACCAAATAATCCCGCTGCAAATCCTGCAAACGCGCCAATGGCTAAAAAAATAATCAGTTCCACTAAATACCAACGTTATAAATTGAATGAGCTTGCAATAAATTATTTAAAAACAGATTTAAACCGTTTCTATTTCACCAATTTGATGATAAGCACGATTAAAATAGGCCAATGCTTGATCTTGTTTATTTTTTTGAATGGCAATAATCGGGCAAATAAAAATCGTATGTGTGCCGACCTCTTGAATATGTTCAATCTGACAGTCGAAACTCACCAGTGCATTATTAAGTACAGGAGAACCCGTTGCTAAAGTCGTCCATTCCCCTTGCTCAAAACGGGTATCAGAACTGAGTTTAGATGATGCAAATGTATTAGAAAGATGTTGATGTTGTGAACTGAGAACATTGACACACAACACTTTATTTTCAACAAAGCTGTGATGAGAACGTGATGATTTATTCATACAAACCAGTAAGGTTGGTGGTGTATCCGTCACACTACATACTGCAGATGCAGTAAAACCATGACGACCAGACTCTCCCATCGTGGTGACAACATTCACTGCACTTGTTAATAAAGACATTGCATTTTTAAAGTCTATCGCTTCAACCATTACCATATTCCAACATTAAACTTTTACCACACGCATTACATCACACAAATAATGCTTTCAATACATTGAAAACATTATTTGCTGACCAGAATTATCGAGATAACTCTTGGCGAATAATTTCTGCACCTGCACTTAAGGCATTTAATTTACCACGTGCAACTTCACGACCCAATGGTGCCATACCACAGTTGGTTGATGGATAAAGTTTATCGGCATCGACAAATTGAAGTGCTTTACGTAACGTATTGGCAACTTCTTCAGCTGTTTCTATGCTATTACTGGCCACATCAATTGCGCCAACCATGACTTTTTTACCGCGAATCAGTTCAATCAAATCCATCGGTACTCGTGAATTGTGACATTCAAGTGAAATAATATCGAGTTTAGATTGCTGTAATTTTGGAAAAGCTTCTTCGTATTGACGCCATTCTGAACCTAAGGTCTTTTTCCAGTCCGTATTTGCCTTGATACCATAACCATAGCAGATATGAACCGCAGTTTCACATTTTAAGCCTTCAAGTGCACGCTCTAAAGTAGCTACACCCCAATCATTAACTTCGTCAAAAAACACATTAAATGCAGGTTCATCAAATTGGATAATATCAACACCAGCAGCTTCTAATTCACGTGCTTCCTGATTTAGAATTTTAGCAAATTCCCACGCTAATTTTTCACGGCTTTTATAGTGACCATCATATAAGGTATCAATCATGGTCATTGGACCCGGTAATGCCCATTTTATCGGTTGATCAGTCAATGAACGTAAAAACCGTGCATCCTCAATAAAGACTGGTTTTTGACGAGACACTTCACCAACCACAGAAGGAACACTCGCTTCATAACGATCACGAATTTTTACTGTCTCACGTTTTGAAAAATCAACACCATCGAGATGCTCAATAAATGTGGTCACAAAATGCTGACGTGTTTGTTCACCATCACTGACAATATCAATACCCGCTTGCTGTTGCTCATGTAATGATAAACGTAAAGCATCCAGCTTAGCATCACGTAATTCTTGATCCTGTAATTTCCATGGTGACCAAAGCTTTTCAGGTTCTGCCAACCACGATGGTTTAGGTAAGCTGCCAGCAGTTGAGGTCGGTAATAAAATCGCCATATTTAATCTTCTATCTCTATTTTCAATAAATTACGCAGCTTGTTCTTGATCAGCATTATTGTTAATTGTAAATTCAGCAGCCCATTGCTCAAGAATATCGTGATAAGGTTTGATAAAGTTTTCTTCTGTCCATTGTCCCTGTTTAACAGCAAGTTGACCACGTTCAACACGGTCATACACAATCTGAGTCAATGAATAATCTTGGTATTGTAAACTTGGTTGATACACCAAACCGGCCGTTGCATTGGTATTGTAAATTTCAGGACGATAAATTTTTTGAAAACTTTCCATGGTACTAATTGCACTGATCAATTCAAAATCGGTGTAATCACGTAATAAATCACCTGAGAAATAAAACGCTAATGGTGCATTACCATTTTCAGGTTTAAAATATCGAACAGTTAATCCCATTTTTTTAAAATAATCATCTGTACGTGAATATTCATCTTGTTTATATTCTACGCCCAATACAGGATGTATATTTGCTGTACGATAGTAGGTTTTTGTCGTTGAAACACTTAAACAAATAACAGGCTGTTTTTTAAACTCAGCCTTAAAAGCTGCTGAGTGAACCAAATGTTGATACAGTTTGCCATGTAAATCACCAAAATTTTCTGGTTTTTCACTGCCTTGATAACCCTGTGCCAACAGCAGTACACTAAAGTCATAATCACGTACATAAGAAGAAAAACTATTGCCAATCATACCTTCAATACGTTCATGAGTATGATGATCTATAATGGTGCTTTTTAACATTTCAATAAACGGAAATGTTTGACCATTACCTTCAATATCCAGCTCTGCAGAAATAATATCGATTTCAAGTGAATAACGATCAGCCTTAGCATTATCACAAGTTGCTAAAGAATTAAAACGATTATTGATCATCGCTAAAGTTCTGCGAAGATTCTCCTGACGACTTTCACCACGTGCTAAATTGGCAAAGTTAGTTGTCAAACGTGTGTTATCCGCTGGTTCATAGTTTTCGTCAAAACGAATACGCTTAATTGAACATGCAAATTTATTATTCATGATGATCCGCTACCCAAATTTAAAAATAAAAATTTCTGAACTGGGGTTAGTTATACGCGAAGATTAAAGTGAATAAAAATGATTTAACTTCACCTAAAAATGAATAATATTCACATTAACAAATCAAGACCTTATTTCTTGTCATTAACAACCAACTTATATCATCCGTATCATTTTTACGAGCACTAATCACAAATCTATTTAACATTAAATATCAAATATTTATAAAAAATTATTAAGTATATCTCATCATCAAAAACAAATAATTGATTTAAAGTGGAAGCTATTTTTTATTTCACATATATATGGCAAAGTGAATAAAACTCATCTTAAAATTAAAAAATATCAATTTAATAAGATCAATAATATGAAGCCATATCTAGCAAAACTGAACTTTATTCATCTTTATCATTTAAATAAAGGCATTGATTGATGCTCATCTAGAACCATAAAATGCGTATCAATTGGCGATATTGCTGGGAAAAATAAAATATTTTAGCGCTATTTTACATACTCATTGTTCAGCATATCACCAATCTGCAGGAGAACAAGAATACGCGTTATCGCTCAATGATGACAAAACTCAGTTGATGAAACACGCTATTCAATGCTCTTTATTCGGGGTTTGATAAGATAAATATTAAATACTTAGTTATATCATCATCAAATCAGCAGTATTTATCCACCATAAATGACAGCATCTGGAATCTCAAAACGTTCATGAGTATTTAGTTCAATTAAAGACAAATCTGCTCTTTTTTGAGTTTTACCGGATGGAGAGCTTAATTGACCTTGATTAAACTGCAATAAATAGGCTTGATTTTCTTTAGAGAATACAGTGACCAATGCATTTCCATTGCCTTGACGCACTACGCCAAATTGACATTGTTGAGTAGGCTGCCCTAGAGTTAAAGAACAAGGTAACTCACCGACAGCATCAAATTTTTGCGTTAACTGGGTCTCTGGATCTGTGATTTGAAGGTAAAGTTGAAAATTAACCAGTTTATTTTGGCGAGCACTGTTTCGCATTTGATAAATTTGTAAGGTATATTCACCTGTTGCAGGTAAAATAATTTCTCCATCTTGTCCTTTAATACTACCAATAAAAATTGCTTCATTTTTGCCAGGTTTTTGTCCCGGCGAAAAAATATTGATGTTTGCTAAATTATGATCGCTTTTTATTTTAAATTTAAAAACCTGTCCTTTTTTAGCATAAATTTTATACTGTATATCGTCATAGCCCTTAAATTGCCCTTTTTGAGTTTTTTGATTAGTTGCTTTTGCAAAGTTAATCGACTGTTCGGTTGTTTTTGCAAAACCACTCATTGAATAACAAGATAAAATCGATGATAACAATCCGATATAAATAGATTTCTTTAATTTCAATTTGAATACCTCAAACAGTTTATTATAAATTATTTTAACTGGCATCACCGCTAAAAGGTGAACTTAAAAAATAATAAGAACAGAAAAATAACTAAAATGCGCTATTCAAGCTGATCATATGCTTCAGTGGTTACAGCATGTGATTATTTTAACCAATCTATTTTTACAATGTATTCAATCATGATTTAGAACCTCAAATCATTTTTAACGCTATTAAATAAAACCGTTTTATTGATGTGATAGCGAATTTTTATTATTCATTTGTCGAAACGTTAAGTTAATTCGTGCTGTCGTAATTCGTTTACTGGGCGCTAAACAATGTAACCAGTGTGTTTGTGTTAAACCTTTCATCACCAATAAGCTGCCATGCGCTAGCCATAATTCAATCTTTTCTTTACTGACTTTATGTTTAAAAACAAATTTTCTTTCAGCACCTAAACTCAGTGATGCAATTGTACCATTTTTTCTTAAATCAATTTCTGCATCACTATGCCACGACATCGCTTGTTGGCCATCATGATATAGGTTGAGTAAACAGGAATTAAATTTTTCATGGGTCACTTGTTCGACGATATGCTTCAATTCAAGTAATGCTGGAGTCCAAGCCAGCGCATGTTTGGTTATTCTTGAATAGGTATAGCCAAATGGCTGATCACCATACCAAGCAACTTGACGTTTGGTAATAATATGCTTTCCATAAATAATCGCTTCATCATGTTGCCAAGCAATTGACTGTAATAATGACTGAAAATAACGATCAGCTTGCAATCCTGACAAAATTGGGCCGAAATATAGAGCGTGACCATCATCAGGTAACAAATTTTCAAGTTGATTGTGTTGCTTAAATAGATCCATATTTCTAAAGCCTATATGATGATATTTACTATTGATTAAGATCGTGAAACTTAAGCCATACTTTAAGGTAATGAGAAAAGCATGATCAAATACCGTTTTTTATTAAACTGACTTATACATCAATCATTATTTTAAACTCGATCTGTTTTTGCTCCTTCCCAACCAATCATCGCTGTTTTTCGCGTTGTTCCCCAGCGATACCCCCCCAAATGTCCACTAGATTGAATCACACGATGACATGGGATAAGAAATGCCACAGGATTACGGCCTATTGCTGTTCCAACCGCACGTGAGGCATTATGCTGACCAATCTCTGTCGCAATTGCTGCATAAGTCGTTAATTGTCCCATAGGAATTTTAAGTAAACTTTCCCAAACCTTAAGTTGAAATGCGCTACCTTTTAAATGTAATTTGATTTCAGATAAGTTTTGATCATCTGATTGTAAAACACCAATTGCTTTACGTTGTAATTCATCTATTTGATGGTTAAATTTTGCTTTGGGAAACTGTTGTTTTAATTGTAATAAAGCCTGATCATCATCTTCAGTAAATACCATATAACAAATACCTTTTACGGTTGTGGCAACTAAAATACAGCCAAAAACGGTTACTGCAAACTGATAATTAATCTGCAAAGACGCCCCACCATTTTTATATTCAGCAGGTGTCATTCCTTCTATTTGTATAAATAGATCATGTAAACGACTAGGACTTGAAAAGCCTGTTGCAAAAGTCGCATCCAGCAGACTATTTTTTGGGTTTTGCTTTAATATCGATTTAGCGTATTCCACACTAATATATTGTAAGAATTTTTTAGGACTAACCCCTGCCCACTCTGTAAAAATTCTTTGAAAATGAGCTTGACTAAGATGAACATGTTGGGCGATTTCAGATAAACTCGGTTGTTGTTTAAAATTCTGATGAATATATTCAATCGCTTTGGCAATGCGAATATAGTTGATATTTTCTGACATGATCATTTACCGAAATTTTCAAACTAATGGCCACATTAACAAATCATATAAAAACTAAAAATCCGATTCTTGCTCTTTCATCTATAAATAACGTCAGGCTATATCATTCTAGCAATAATTATCATATTTAAATTTAACCCATAATAATCAACAACCCATCAACTCTAAAAAATCATGATATCTTAGGATATAGCCTAAAATTCACACATTATATTAAGCCGACTTAAACTAACTTTATTTAATATTTCTCATGCTCAATCATGAAATATTTCTATGATTATCGTCAAGGCTTTTTAATATATTTCAGTCTGATTTTAAACGTCAGATTATCCAAATCATACACTGTCCGTCTATCTCCAACAGCATAACGTTTATACAAATCATTTTTCCAAGCTCATCTAAAAGTAACAAAGCACTAGAAATAAATTATAATAATAACGTAAAATATAACAATTATCATTTACAATATCCATAATCTAGACACATTTATGTATTCATCAATGACTATTGTTCACAATTTTCGTGTAAGTCTTCTCAGTTTTATGATTGTCATGGCCATTCAAGACACTCAAGCCGCAGATATTATCAACACTTCTCAAATTGTCTCCGCCAGCTTACCAACCATGACAATCGAAGCTATGGATGACGGTGACCCCATAAAAACTTATGTCGATTATAAACAAGCAAATGTGACTCGAAATGGTCTAGACAAAAAGGATGTTCCTCAAACAATTGATACTATTGATGTTTCAAAATACAAAATTTATGGTGAAAATGATTTAAGTGTCATGCTACAAGGAACACCAGGTGTTTCAACCAGCTATGATATGCGTGGCGATGGTATTATGCTTCGTGGATTTAGTGCTGATTCTGGAGATATCTACAGAGATGGTGTTCGTGAAAGCGGGCAAGTTCGTCGTAGTACGGCGAATGTTGAACGGATTGAAATACTTAAAGGTCCTGCTTCTGTACTATATGGGCGTAGTGCTGGAGGTGGTGTGATTAATATGGTCACAAAGTATGCCAATTTTGATTCAAAAAGTTCTATTGGTGCCTATGTTGGAAGTGATAATAATGTAGGTGGAACAATTGATATCAATCAAATTTTAAATAATAACTGGGCTATTCGTTTAGTAGGAGAAAAATCAGATACAAATAGTTTTCGATCGGGTATTGGATCAAATCAAGACATGCTATCACCCAGCATGACATATCGTAGTGATGATCAAACATTAATATGGACGACAGAATATACCGATGACAGGCTCAATCGAATACCTGATCGTGGACCCTCTTATGATAATCTACCTGCAGAAACATCGATTAAAATGGGCTTTGCACAAGATAATGATTATGTAGATGATCTTCTAAAAACAGCAAGAACAGATATTAAATACGAATTCTTCCCCAATTGGAAAGCACATTGGAGTTTAAGTCATAGAGAAGCACAACAAAATTTTGATCACTTTTATTTGGGCTCAATCTGTACGAGCGATGTAACACCAACAAAAACCAATAAAGGTTGTTATAAAGGTTATATTAATCAAGTTTATTATTGGCAACAAACAACCAATAAAACCACAGCAAGTACTTTTGATATCACGGCTGAATTTTATACCAAGGTACTTAAACATAACGTATTAATAGGACTAGATTGGTCTTATGAGCAAAGAGAACCTTTGCTTTCAAATAAAAATAGCGACGGTTCTTTAATTTATGGTTTTGTTCATCCATTAACAGGAGACAGATTTAATCATCGAGGCACTGGACATTTAATAACGTCTCATAATTACAATGAGGGCACTAATTACGGTATATTTTTACAAGATCTCATCAGCTTAAATGATAAATATAAGTTAATGTTGGGCTTACGATATGATACCTATCAGACCAAAACAACAAATAAATTAGAAAGTTCAGCAGATTACGGTGCATCCAAACAAATCAAAAGTCATACGGTTAGTCCTAATATTGGCTTTATTTGGCAACCTATACCAGCACATAGTCTATATGCATCCTATAGCCGTAGTTTTGTACCTTTTGGAGGTAATATGTCTGTCAATGTTGTTTCAGCAACGACAGATTTAGATGCTTTTAATCAGGATCCACAATATTTAGATCAATATGAAGTGGGTATAAAAAGTGACTGGTTAAATGAAAAATTCAGCACACAATTTTCTGCTTACCATATTAAAAAGCATAATATTAAAGGTCATGAAGATCCTGATGATGATAATTCTCCTTATATTATTATTGGCGAAAACATATCAAAAGGTGCTGAATTTAGCTTTATTGGGCAAATTTTCGACCAGCTATATCTTAGGGGAGGCTATGGCTACACAGATGCTACAATCTCTAAAAATAAACGCGATGAAAGTTTAGTGGGTAATGATCTAAGAAATGTATCAAAAAATACAGGAAATTTATTTATACGCTATTTGCCTTATGAAAAACTATATAGTGAAGTTGGGGTAACCTATACAGGTTCATATTATACAACCGATAACAATAACTTGAAAATGCCTCACTGGACACGCATAGATACGGCGATTGGCTATAAAGATAATCATTGGGGCGCAACATTTGCAGTAACCAATGTTGCCAATAAAACATATTGGCGCTCATCTGCTATGCCAGGTACACCACGGAATTACTTATTTAGAATCAACTATTTCTTCTAATTTTGCCCACAGAAAAACGATCATGCTCACTCATGATCGTTTTAAATCAAAACTTATCATATCAATCATTATAAATACCGATTAAAATCAAATATATGGCTTAATTGCACACGGATATCGATCAGTTAATCCTGTATTGCTATCTATATAGATGCTTTTAACTTTCATAAACAATATTACAGATATACCAGTTTTTTCGACCTGTTGGTGTGATCACCTGTACTTCATCATCAACAGACTTACCTAGACATGCTTTGGCCATAGGTGATTGCAGGGAAATATAATCTTTACGTAGGTAAATTTCTTCATCACCCACAATGCGAAATTTAATGGTATCGCCCGCATCATTTTCTAATTCAATCCATGCACCAAAATAAGCTTTACCCTCTTGTTCAGGACTATAATCAACCTTACGAGCGACTTCAAACAGCTTTGTTAAATATCTAATTCTACGATCAATTTCGCGTAATTTTCTTTTATTATAGTGATAATCAGCATTTTCAGATCGATCACCAAGACTGGCAGCCCATGCAACAATTTTAGTAATCTCGGGTCGTTCTCTACGAACCAAGTCATTTAATTCATCTTGTAAACGTTGATAACCTTCTGAAGTTAATAATTTACGATTCAAAATCAATACCCCAAAGATGACGCTTAAGCATCTTATTGCACGCTAAAACTTAACTATACAGCGATTGATAAAGAAAGAAAATTTCTGAAATATTGAAAATGATATAAAATAAAATTAATCAATCATCAATATTTAATTCTTGTGATTGATCACCCAAAAATTCTCAGATACTCCCCCGCCCAACTCACACACATTCAAAATTAAAGGAAAATTTTTCTCTAAAATTTCGATTAACTATATTGTGAACTACATTGTATATTGTTAAGTATATTATACATGCTTATTATTTAAGCAACCAACAAAGTATCCCAGCGAATATCGATCTACTTTAAAGAAAAATGGACTCTCGTCACAGCCTTAAATCGTAATTAAATAAGTCTTAATATCTGTATTAACAAAGCTAGAAATTAACAAAAATAGGGTAAAAACCCTATCATACCATCGGCATTTTTATACGCTTTTTTATCATGTTCTAATTTGATCATCCACTCAAAATAAACCCTATTTCACCCTTTATTTCCTTTAAATCGATTTAAAAACCAACCTTCACAATAGTGACTATTCATCAGTTAAAACACTATGATTGTCGATCAATTACCAATAAAAACTTAACAATATCCTGATTATTCTTTGTGTTTTATTGTGTTAAAAAATAACTTAAATTTGTTAATACAGTATAAACATTAAACAAAAGCAAAAACTAAAAAAATAATCAACTAATAAACAATAACTTAAACCAATAGTATTCTTTTTTTTTACGACAAAATTTGACATATTTTTTTTTCGACTTTATTATTCGCACATCTTCCATGCAGATCGATTTTTAACCATTGTAGTTTTTCTACAAATTTTCATCCACCTTATGTCATCTTGAATGACGTCATGACTGCCACCCCTTGAATTGAATTTATCAAACTTAAGAAAGTTCGAAGCACATTTCTTAGAGCTTTTTGGGGAGTAAATTACTTGTAGCGGAGACAACATGCGTAGTAGTTCAACCTCTGGGTCGAGGCTTAGCCTTAACTCAATTATCCATTCACTCCCAGCAAAAGCTTTAATACTCAGTACGGTTATTTTTCCATTTCACAGTATTAATGCCAGTAAGACAGCACAGCAATTCAACACTGTCATCAATCAAAATAAATTGATTGTCGTTGCTGTTGAAAATCCAAGTACCATTTTTGATAAAGGTACCCATCGCCATGGCTTTGGTTATGATTTAGTTCGTAATTATGCCAATAGTTTAAATGTTAAACTAGAGTTTAAAACCGTTAAAGATAATGCAACAGCACTCAAAATGGTGGATGTCGGTCAAGCTAATTTTGCCATGACCACAGCAAACATTTATGCTGTAGAAAAAAGGAATCTCACCTCCTTTTCTGCAACATGTGGTGATTTAAATACACTGACTAAAAATGGCTTTAATCCAGAACTCAATTGGGTATTTAAGTTTGCCAATGATCCATTAAGTCAAAATGCCAGTGCATATATTTGTCGTAATAAGCAAAATGGTTCTATCCAGCAGCTTGCGTCATTTTATAATCGTAATATTGTCAAAGATGAATCATGGAATATCATTCAACGTGATCTCAGTAAACGCATGCCGATATATAAAGCCAGTTTTAAAAAGACTGCAGCAACATATGATATCGACTGGCATTTATTGGCTGCGATTGGTTATCAAGAATCATATTTAAAACCAAACTCTGTTTCTCCCACAGGTGTACGTGGTATTATGATGCTCACCAATGGTACAGCAAAAGCTATGGGCGTAAATGATCGTACAAATCCATCACAGAGTATTGAAGGTGGAGCAAAATATTATGATCAACTGCTCACACGCTATGCCAGTATTCCTTATCCAGATCGCAATTGGTATGCTCTGGTTGCATATAACATGGGACCTGGTGCCGTAGGCCAAATTCAGCAGCGTTTAAAAGGTCAAGGTAAAAACCCTAATAATTGGGTAAACTTATATTCTTATTTAGAGCAAAATAAAAGAGCCAATAGTCGTTATGGTCAAGCAGTTCAATATGTGACTCGTATTCGTGCGTACTTAGAACATATCAAGACCACACCACAATTGGTGAGTATTTAATCAATCAGCATGCACCTCAGTCATTGATTAGACTGGGTGCTGATTGGATTGATCGTATATCAATCATAGCCTTTATCACCTCAGCCTACACGAGACAATATACTGAGATGATAACAATGCCATAATGCTACAAATCACCATTAAACCGTTTGTTCAAGAATGCGCTTAAACAATCCTTTTTGTTCTGGACTTGGCTTTGCAGTTTGTAATGCCATTAATTGTGACATATCGCCTTGTACTTTGATTTTGCCTGTCATAAATGCTTGCATTGCGGCTGCCATATCAAACTCTAAGAATACTTTACGTAAAGTTTCTGCATCCATATTTAGTGTTGTTTTGGCATTTGGAGACAAGCCTTTTTTAATTTTACCGCCATCTAATGCTAACTCAATATTACCTGAAGCATCTGTAACCACTAAATTAATTGCAAGGTTTGCCAATGCAGGTGGTAAGTTTAACTCACCGACTTCAGCCGTTAAGGCATCAACTGTTGCAAACCAATCTTCAGATAAAAAAGCAGGCATGATGTTTCCTCTATTTATTTGTTCATTTGTGTATCATCCATCCAGATGACATCTTGATGAAGCTTTTAGCTCGTCAGTTGTTATAGCACGTAATTTTTGCTTTGGGCTAATAAAATTTAATCGCATCGTTCAAAAATTGTTATTTTAATTATATTTACTTTACTTTTTAATAAGTTCCAGCATAAAACAGCCACACAGTTATAATATCTGTGGTATATCATCGCATCGAAAAATGACACCATACGCCAACAGTATGGTGTCTTAAAAGTGCTTAATCAGCAACAAAACCTAAATTGACCATATTAATACGTTTGCTGGCCTCTTCTTCATCATTAATTGTGGATGAGCCTTTAAAGTCAAATTCACGCTGTGCATCTAATGCTTCAAAATCAAATAACTCACGATCTGCCAGTTGTGATGGTGATACATTTTGTAATGCACCAAAAATACTATGCAACCGTTTTGGATAGTCTTTATCCCAGCTACGTAACATATCATTTAATATGGCACGTTGTAAGTTTTCCTGAGAACCACATAAATTACATGGAATAATCGGAAATTTACGCATTTCTGCATACTTAATAATATCTTTTTCTTCGACATAAGCCAGTGGACGAATCAAGATATTTTTTTTATCTGACGATAGTAATTTAGGTGGCATGGCTTTTAAGCTACCACCATGAAATAAGTTTAAGAAAAATGTCGCTAAAATATCATCACGATGGTGACCTAAGGCAACTTTAGTTGCGCCAATTTCTTGTGCAAAACCATACAATGAACCACGGCGCAAACGTGAACATACTGCACAGTAGGTTTTTCCTTCAGGCGTGAGACGTTTGGTAATACTATAGGTATCTTTCTCGAGAATATAATATGGAATTTTATTTTCTTCTAGATAACGTGGTAAGACATCTTCTGGGAAACCAGGCTGTTTCTGGTCAAGATTAACTGCTATCACCTCAAAGTTGATCGGCGCAATGCGTTTAAATTGCAACAAAATATCAAGCAAGGTATAACTGTCTTTACCACCAGAAATACACACCATGACCTTATCACCCTCTTCGATCATTTTAAAATCACGAATGGCATGTCCAACTTGGCGACGGAGCTTTTTCAACAAACGATAATACGCAGAGCTTGTTGGTAGTTCTGGCTTAAAATTAAATCCTTGATCGAACTCAACTGGCGAGTACATAGACGAGATTGACCCATAAAAAAAATACCGCGCAATTTTAGCTGAAATACACACCGGACGCATCAAAAGAATGTAATTAAAAAATTCTTCATTGTTTTGTCATTTTTTTCACTTATATTCAACATTAAGATGCAACATTGAGTAAAATTGCTTATCTTTTATACTTTTCTACAGTTGTCCACAAAAGCTGTGGATAACTTTGTGGATGAAGAAAGACTTGACAATCTTCTGCCCCCCAAAGTTAAGGCTTTTATTTAAATTGTATGTTTTTTAATCAATTTAAATAGCTTTTATTTTCAAGTAGTTAGTCCTGTCAAGTCATTCGTATTGAAAAAAAATAAATATTTTTTTGCTCGATGATTAATCGATTTGACTTGCTTTTCTAAAAGTATGATCTTCAAGATATCAATCTTTCAATGATGCTAAATTGAAGCATATCTTGAATGAGAATCAATCCAATACTTTAATGATAATCAGCAGGCCTATTTTTCACTCTATCAAAATTGTCCCCATTGGGAAAAAATATGTTGACCTTAGAACAATGATAAAAAAATTATTCAATTGCTTATTTTATCTTTTGATAAGCCCAAATATAGTATTCATCGCAGCACATAGCTATGCAGAAAATATTTATCAATATAAAGATACGGTCACAGGTAGCACCTTATTAACCAATAAAAAACATCAGCAACGGACGCTAACACGTGTAAAAGTAACTTATTATCCTGACAGTAATATCCATCACTATCAAAATTGGGGGAAATCTGAAGCATCAGTTCTGCCCAGTTTTCATGGCAATAAAAATGCATTCGATGCGATTATTCAACAAGCTGCGCAGCAGCATAAAATAGCTGAAGGTTTAATCAAAGCAGTGATGCATACCGAATCAGGGTTTAATATTTATGCTCGCTCACCTGTGGGTGCACAAGGATTAATGCAACTGATGCCAGCAACAGCTAAACGCTTTAATGTTACACAGCCCTATGATCCCTATCAGAATATTATGGCTGGTGCACAATATTTATCTTGGCTGTTACGCCGCTTTAATGGCAATATACCGCTGGCACTGGCTGGATATAATGCAGGTGAAGGTAATGTAAGCAAATATGGCGGTATTCCACCATTTAAAGAAACACAAGACTATGTGCAACGCGTCATGAGTCGTTTTAAAAATTTATATAGCCAAACTGATCTATCATCATTCTCATCTCAGTCTGCATTACCCGCATTAAACCTCGCCTCTAAAATTGTCTACCAGCAGTCAGCGCAGCGTGATCCATCTATACGAACCTATGCCACACAACATGCAACAGCATCTGCATCAATTACGGTTTTAGATTAGCTTGAATCGATACAGATTAAATTTTTTCGGGATATTGTAGTGAAAATAGTGCCCATTTATCCTGAAATACAGCATAAAAATGCTGCATTTAATTTTATTTTCTCTGTTCAATCAAATGCCAGCCTAAGCGTAAAATATCCGAATATATTTACATGTCATCAAATTGTGCTTGGTTGATGCGATATAAAAAGCAATCTGGCTAGCAAACTGTAAATGCTCAGTCACTATAGTGTTTTTGATGTGTTTAACGATAAAAATTAAATATTAAATAAAATCTATAATTTATTTGCATCACCGCAACAATTCTTGACAGTAACTTAAGATTTTTAGTTGAGTTTTTTGTTTTATTTCTTGAATTTTTAATATTTTCACCTCATATTTAAGCACATGATTTATGATTCATAAATTAGTTTAATTTTTTATTATAAGAGGATTTTTTCAATGATGCGGATTGGTTTGTTCTTGCTAACCAACCTCGCGGTACTGGTTGTAGCTGGCATAATTTTGTCACTCTTCGGTGTCGGTAGTTACCATGGCGCGGGTGGCTTAAATTTAGGCAATCTTTTGGTTATCTGTCTTGTCTTCGGTATGGTTGGTTCTTTAATTTCACTATTCATGTCGAAGTGGATGGCAAAGAAAACTACAGGTACTGAACTCATTGACCCGAGCGCTCCTCGTAATCAAGCTGAAGCATGGTTATTACAAGAAGTCGCGCAACTTTCTCAACGTGCAGGCATTCAAATGCCAGAAGTAGGTATTTTCCCTTCTTATCAATCTAATGCATTTGCAACGGGTTGGAATAAGAATGATGCCTTGGTCGCTGTTTCGACAGGCCTACTTGAGCGTATGAATAAAGATGAATTACGTGCTGTTCTTGCCCATGAAATTGGCCATGTTGCCAATGGTGATATGGTAACACTGGCATTAATTCAAGGTGTGGTAAACGCTTTTGTCATGTTCTTTGCCCGCGTTGTAGGTGACTTTATTGATCGTAATGTCTTCGGACGTGAAGAAGGTGAAGCACCAGGTTTAAGTTATTTTATCATTACCATTGTACTGGATATCGTCTTTGGTATTTTAGCCTCTACCATCGTGATGTGGTTCTCACGTCATCGTGAATACCGTGCAGACGAAGCAGGTGCACGTTTGGCAGGTAAACAAGCCATGATTTCAGCATTATTACGTTTACAAGCCGAATCAGAAATGCCAGATGCAATGCCAAAAGAAATGAAAGCTTTTGCAATTGCTGAAGGTAAAGAACAAGGATTTAGCTTAGCAGCACTGTTCCACACTCATCCAAGTATTGAACAACGTGTTGCAGCATTACAACAGTTAAATCTACCTTGATATATTTGATTACGCTTTAATCAAACTATCCATAATCGTTTCACCTCATGCGACTTTGAAGTTGTCATGGGGTGAAACCTCAAACTGACTTTTCCTTATTTCATTACTGCAGTAACCAGCAGACTAATGCGCTCAACGTATATGAAATTCAAACAATCATCTATTAAAATAAAATGATCGATGCAATAAATAAATACACCAACACGCCCATTGCGTCACAAATCGATGTCACCAAAGGTGCTGATGCACTCGCAGGATCTAACCCCATCTTATTTAATAAAAAAGGCAAACTCATACCAATCAAGCAGCCCAACAGTACAATACCGGTCATACTTAAGGCTAAAACCAATGCAACAAATTCATCACCACGATAAAATCCAAGCAAAGAAACGGCAACTGCCATGGTTAATCCCAATCCCAAGGCGACCAAACATTCACGGCCAAGTAAATAAAACCAATCTTTAAACTGCACATCCCCTGTCGCCAAAGCTCGCACCATTAAAGTCGAAGACTGCGAACCAGCATTTCCGCCACTGCCAACCAACAGTGGCAGGAAAAATACCAAGACGATATGTTCAGCAATAATATCTTCATAATGCGCAATACCAATACCCGACAATAAACTACCAAAAACCAGAATCACTAGCCAATAGACGCGTTTGGTATAGAGTTGAAATAATGGTGCAGATTTAAGACTAAATTTAGATGATCCATTGACAGCCCCCACTTTTAAAAAATCTTCGGTTGCTTCTTCACTGGCCACATCCATAGCATCATCATACGTTACAATACCCACCATAACACCATGATCATCAACAATAGGTAAAGCCAATAAGTCATAACGTGCAATAATTTTTGCCACTTCATCCTGATCGGCATTTACAGCAGCAGAAACAATATTGGTCGTCATTAATTCACTAATAACTTGATGTTCCTGCGCTAAAATTAATTCTTTTAACGAAATTACCCCCAATAATTTTCGGGTTTCATCAAGGACATAAGAGCAATAAATGGTTTCTGTATCAGGTGCTTCAGTCCGCAGCATTTTAATTGCATCTTCAACCGACATATTGGGTTTTAATGTGGCATATTCAGAGCTCATAATGGCGCCTGCTGTGCCTTCAACATAAGAAGCCAATTGACGGATATCTTCTCGTTCTGCCTGAGCTAAAGCGGGTAATAATGCATTTTGTTGACTGGTGTCTAAACGTTTATAAACATCAACACGTTTATCTGAAGACATTTCTCCAATAATTTCGGCCAAAACATTCCGTGGCATTACCTTGGCTAAAGTGGCCTGATATTCGGGAGAAAAGCATGAAAAAACATCAACACGATTGGTTAAATGGATCAGTAAAGTCTGACTATTTTGTAACGGAAGCTGGGTTAAAAGATCAGACAAATCTTCAGCATGAAATGTTTTTACTGATTCTAGTGCAAGTGAAATATGATTTTTTTCTAATGCATCATTTAATAAATATAAGAAATTGTTATAGCTCATGTTGGCCCCTGCATGCGAATTAACACAGCAATAAAGGCAACAAGACAAATTAATACGATGTCAAAAAACAGCCTTTATGCTGAATAATATATATATAAGTTTTTGAAAAATAAAATGAATGACAACTACACCTGTCCATTTAAAAAATAATTCCTCTATATACCGCTTATACGGCGAGGCCATAGTACCGATAACTTATCATCAGCTCAAGCCATCACACAAAAAAATTACAAATCATACAATAAAACATTGACATTTAATAATGACACAAATTCCATACCGAGATTTATCCATCATCTCCATAGATTTGATCTAGAGTGAGCAAACTAAATCAAGCTTAAAACCATATAAAAATCATAACTCAACAACGATATGCGCTATACATATATCGTTTAGGACTTACTCACTCCTTCACCCTAAACACAATGCAATAGAAGTATCGCTCAAAGTAGGTTGAATAATTATTTAATATTTGCAAAATCATACCATTACGATTTTAATCTGCTATACGAGACATTCGATATAAACATCAATCAACAGGTAGATGTAACATTTAGCAAAATTAAACTTCATTACAACTCAGTTTAATATTCATCACGATTTTTGTTTAAAAAATTGACGAATCGCTACATACATAAAAGGAATAAAAACCAGAACCAATAGTGTCCCGAAAATTACCCCGCCTAAAACACTTATACCAATTTCTTGACGACTTGCTGCGCCAGCACCAAAGGCAAAAACCAATGGAATAATACCTGCACCAAAAGCCAAAGACGTCATTAAAATAGGGCGTAGACGTAAACTTGCAGCCTGTAGTGCCGCCTCAATCGCAGTATGTCCTTGTTGCTGTGATAATGCAGCAAATTCGACAATTAAAATCGCATTTTTACATGACAAACCAATGGTGGTCAGCAAAGCAATTTGAAAATAGATATCATTGGGGAAACCAGCAAAATAACTAAATAGAATATTACCACCAATACCTAAAGGAATTGCCGCCATCACCGCAGTCGGTATAGACCAGCTTTCATAAAGGGCTGCCAGACATAAGAAAATAAATGCAATCGAAATCAGATATAGCCAAATGGCTTGCTGACTGGACTTATTTTCTTCAAAAGATAAACCGCTCCAAGCTAAGTCTACGCCAGTCTGTTGATTGACTAATTGTTCTAACTCTTTCATCGCCTGACCAGAACTGGCATTTTCAGCTTTCATTGCTTCTAGCTCAATAGCAGTATAACCATTAAATCGATTTACCACTTCTGGCCCTCCCGACCAACTGACCTGAGAGAAGTTACTAAAGGGTACCATTTCATTGGCACTATTACGGACATGCCAAAATTGTAGGTCTGTAGGTTGTGATCTAAAAATAGCATCGCTTTGCATAATGACTTTTTTAATTCGGCCACGATCAATATAGTCATTAATATATTTACCGCCTAAAGCTGCGGATAAAGTACTATTAATATCACTAATGGCAACGCCAGCAGCTAATGCTGCTTTTTGATCAATATCGACATGTAAGTTGGCTTTTTCTGGCGCTGATTTCTTTTCAAGTTTTTCAAATGACGTATAATTTTTCGCTTGCTGTTGCATGAGATTAAACTGTTCTGCAAGATGCTGACGTCCTTGGCCATCAATATCTCGTAACCACAAATTAATACCATTGGTATCTCCCAAACCATTGACCACAGGAGGCATGGTCATACTGATTTGTGCATTGGCATGATGTGCTAAATATTGCATCGCACGTGTGCGAATAGCATCGGCACTGTTTTTCTTGCCAGGTCGATCATCCCAGTGTTTAAGTTTAATAAAACCTTGTGCCAAATTCTGGCCTGTACCTGAACGATTATTACCGTAACGCAACATGACCAATTCAACATTATTTTTTTCATGCTGCAAAAAGTAACGACGAACATCTTCCCCTACCTCAATGGTTTTACTCATTGGCGCATTTTCTTGCAAAGTAATTTGAATACCTAAGCTACCTTGATCCTCACTCGGTAAAAAACTCGTCGGCAATATTCGGTAAAATAAACTAAATACGACAACCAAAGCTAAAGCAATCACGACAGTGATTAAACGATGTTGTATGCTTAAATGAAACAGCTTTAAATAAGCTTGCTTCATTTTGTCTAATTGCTGATTAAACCATGTTGCCCAGCGATATGGTTGAATATTAGGTTTTAAAATGAGGCCGCATAATGCAGGGGTTAATACCAAGGCCACCAATAAAGAAATCGACATTGCAGTAATCAAGGTGATAGAAAACTGTCGATAAATCACTCCTGTTGAACCACCAAAAAAAGCCATCGGCACAAAAACAGCCGTTAAAACCAAGGTAATGCCAACTAATGCCCCACTAATTTCTTGCATCGAAACGATAGATGCTTGCTTTGCATCTAAAGCATGTTCATGCATTAAACGCTCAACATTTTCAACCACCACAATCGCATCATCCACCAACAAACCAATGGCTAAAACCAGTGCAAATAATGTTAAGGTATTGATGCTCATTCCCAAGCCAAATAATACCGCCATTGTTCCCAGAATCACCACCGGTACAGTCAGTGTTGGAATTAAGGTTGCACGCCAATTTTGTAAAAAGATAAAGATGACAATCACAACCAAAACAATAGCTTCAATTAGTGTCTTAACCACCTCTTTAAGTGATTCTTGAATAAATGGTGTATTGTCCCTTGGATAAACCAGTTGATATCCTTTGGGTAGTAAACGTGAAATATGATTAATTTTTTCTTGAATACGCTGTGTGGTTTCTACCGCATTAGCACCGGATGCCAGAGAAATGGCCATCGCTGCAGAAGGATAACCATTAATGGTGTTATATCCCTGATAATTTTCTGCACCAATTTCAACTCGTGCCACATCTTTTAAATACACATAACTACCATCCTGAGCTGATTTCACAATAATTTTATTAAAATCATCTACGCTTCTTAAACGTGTACCAGCAGTCACCTTGGCATTTAAGTATTGTGTTGTCGCGACCGGTAATTGCCCAATACCCCCTGCAGCAACTTGGGTATTTTGTGCTTCCACTGCCTTTTGAATATCACTTGGCATCAGTTTATATTCTTTTAACTTGTTGGCATCTAACCAAATACGCATGGCAAATTGTGCGCCAAATACATCAACCTCACCAACGCCATCAATCCGTGCAATTTCTGATTCTAAATAAGTTAATAAATAGTCAGATAGCTCAATATTATTACTGCGTTTGGTCTGATCAAATAGACCAATCACCATATGCGTATCACCAAGAGACTTATAAACGTTAATCCCCTGTCGCTGTACATCTGCAGGTAAACGTGTCAGCACACTATTCAACGCATTTTGTACTTGAACTTGTGCTGTGTCTGGATTGGTGCCATTTTCAAAACTTAAGTTAATTCGACTGCGACCATTACTATCACTACTTGAGCTAAAATAAAGTAAATGATCCAATCCTTTCATTTGTTGTTCTAATATTTGTGTAACACTTTCTTCTACTGTTGTCGCATCTGCGCCTGAATAGGTCGTACTGACGACAATTCTAGGTGGTGCAATATCTGGATAGCGCTCCACAGGTAAATTTAAAATCGAAAAAATACCTAAAGCCATCAACATAATGGCTAAAACACCAGCAAAAATTGGGCGCTCAATAAAATATTTAGACAACATAATGTCTGATTCACATTTCCATTATTAAAGTGGCTGGATTACAGATAAATACTATATTTACCGATAGTAAGTTCATCACGATGATCTGTGACTCAGATTAAAAATACAAGAATAGCTTACAGAAAAATCTCTTTTTATTTTAAATATGGAGGAACTATGAAGAGTTTTTTTATTGCCTTCTGTTTTTTTAACTATCATCAATAAGATGTCATTAAATAGTCAATAATCAATGATATGCTGTTGTAGCATTTTTTGTCCCACCATAGTATCGGTCGCTATTATTTTTAGGAACAGCGAAATGGTTGTGATGTAAACAAAAGGATCAATCCATCACTGCCACAGATATTTTTTAAGCTTTATTTAAGAACCATATTTTAATATTTTGCAAAGTTTTGGATAATCTCATTATGAATCAATATTCTCCTTTTAAAGGTAAGACTGGTTTTAAACGTGTAATTAATGCTACACAGTATTCTTTATCAGGATTTAAATCTGCCTTTCATCATGAGGCGGCATTTCGTCAAATTATTATTCTGAACTTAATCTTAATTCCTGTTTCATTTTTTTTAGCAGTCAGTGCTGTAGAACAAGCCCTGATGATTATCGTATGCTTACTATCCGTTATTGTTGAACTGTTTAATTCCGCCATTGAAGCTGTCGTTGATCGGGTTTCCTTAGAGCAACATCCGTTGTCCAAAAATGCCAAAGATATGGGCAGTGCTGCTCAATTTGTGTCTTTAATCATTATTATTGCAACATGGTCGATTATTTTAATTCGATGATAGACCTTATGACTGGTTGCGTGTACATAACACAACAATATGTTACAGCTTTGCTTAAAGTACTAAAACCTTTTGCGAATATAAGCCAGCCTGTTGGTGATCAAGATCAAATGTGATATCAATCATTTAATGCGTGCTAAAACAGCAAGCCAAATTATGCTAAAAAATAGCTTAAAAAGTCAGACATCAATCTGATCAAGGCTTTATCACTTTTATAAATCACCTATATCCATCATTTTGACGAATCTCAGCAGAAATCAATGTATGAATCTGCTAACATTATAGGCGTTTTTTTAATATCTGCTGAGAAAGTTTCAATGTCCACACTGACCACCCTTAAAGAGCTTCTTTCTAAAAGAATTTTAATTATTGATGGCGCAATGGGTACCATGATCCAACGCCATAAATTGGAAGAAGCTGATTATCGTGGTGAGCGTTTTACAGATTGGGCACATGATTTAAAAGGTAATAATGATCTTTTAGTCCTCAGCCAACCCCAGATTATTCAAAATATCCATGAAGCTTATTTAGCTGCTGGTGCAGATATTATTGAAACAAACTCGTTTAATGCCACACGTGTTTCCATGTCAGATTACCATATGGAAGATTTAGTGGTTGAGATTAATCGTGAGGCGGCACGAATTGCCAAAGCAGCATGTGAAAAATATTCGACACCAGATAAACCACGTTTCGTTGCTGGGGTGCTTGGGCCAACCTCTCGTACCACGTCAATTTCACCCAATGTCAATGATCCTGCTTTTCGTAATATTACTTTTGACGAACTTAAAGTTAACTATATTGAAGCAACCAAAGCACTGATTGAAGGTGGTGCGGATATTATTCTCATCGAAACGGTCTTCGATACGCTCAATGCAAAAGCGGCTATTTTTGCTGTTAAAGAAGTATTTCAAACATTGTCGATTGAATTACCTATCATGATTTCAGGGACAATTACTGATGCTTCTGGGCGAACATTGACAGGCCAAACAGCAGAGGCTTTTTGGAATTCAGTACGCCATGCTGAACCTATTTCAATTGGTTTTAACTGTGCTTTAGGTGCAGATGCGATGCGCCCTCATGTGAAAACCATTGCAGATGTAGCCAATACCTTTGTCTCTGCTCATCCAAATGCGGGTTTGCCAAATGCATTTGGCGGTTATGATGAAACACCAGAACAAACAGCAGCATTTCTTAAAGAATTTGCTGAAAGTGGCTTAATTAATATCACTGGCGGCTGTTGTGGTACAACACCAGATCATATCCGTGCAATTTACCAAGCAGTGAAAGACATTAGTCCACGACGTATTCCGGATATTGAAGCAGCATGTCGCTTAAGTGGTTTAGAAGCATTTAATATTAAGCAAGATTCTTTATTCGTTAATGTGGGAGAACGAACCAACGTCACAGGTTCTAAAAAATTCTTACGCTTAATTAAAGAAGAAAATTTTGCTGAAGCACTTGATGTGGCACGTCAGCAAGTTGAAGCTGGCGCGCAAGTCATCGATATTAATATGGATGAAGGCATGCTCGATTCAGAGGGTGCTATGGTGCATTTCTTAAACTTGGTGGCTTCTGAACCCGATATTTCACGTGTTCCGATCATGATTGACTCCTCTAAATGGGAAATCATTGAAGCAGGCTTAAAATGTGTACAAGGTAAAGCTATTGTAAACTCCATTTCCTTAAAAGAAGGTTATGATGAGTTTGTTCATAAAGCACGTCTTTGCCGTCAATATGGTGCTGCTATTATTGTGATGGCTTTTGATGAGGATGGACAAGCAGATACGGCTGCACGTAAAAAAGAAATCTGTCAACGCTCTTATAATATATTGGTCAATGAAGTTGGTTATCCTGCTGAAGATATTATTTTTGATCCAAACGTATTTGCTGTCGCAACAGGTATTGAAGAGCACAATAACTATGCTGTTGATTTTATTGAAGCAACTGGCTGGATTAAACAAAATCTACCTCATGCCATGATTTCAGGCGGTGTATCTAACGTTTCTTTCTCTTTCCGTGGTAATGAGCCTGTTCGAGAAGCAATTCATTCGGTATTTCTCTATCATGCCATCCAACAAGGGATGACCATGGGAATTGTCAATGCTGGTCAAATGGCAATTTATGACGATATTCCGCAAGAGCTTAAAGCCGCCGTTGAAGATGTAATCTTAAACCAAAATCAAGGTGAAAGCGGTCATGATGCAACAGAAAAACTACTCGAAATTGCAGAAAAGTTCCGTGGCCAAGGTGGCTCTCAAAAAGTTGAAGAAAATCTTGAATGGCGTAACGAACCTGTAGCAAAACGTCTAGAATATGCTCTAGTTAAAGGGATTACTACCTATATTAATCAAGATACCGAAGAAGCACGTCTACAAGCAACGCGACCACTGGATGTCATTGAAGGGCCATTAATGGCAGGCATGAATGTTGTCGGTGATTTATTTGGTGCCGGTAAAATGTTCTTGCCTCAAGTCGTCAAATCTGCACGGGTAATGAAACAAGCCGTTGCTTGGCTAAACCCATTTATTGAAGCTGAAAAAACACAAGGTCAATCCAAAGGTAAAATTTTGTTGGCGACAGTCAAAGGTGATGTACATGATATTGGTAAAAATATTGTGGGTGTCGTTTTAGGTTGTAATGGCTATGACATTATTGACTTGGGCGTCATGGTCCCTTGTGAAAAAATCTTACAAACTGCCATTGATGAACAAGTAGATATTATTGGTTTATCAGGTCTAATTACCCCTTCTTTAGATGAAATGGTTTTTGTTGCCAAAGAAATGCAACGTAAAGGATTTAATATTCCCTTAATGATTGGTGGTGCAACAACCTCTAAAGCACACACTGCGGTAAAAATTGCACCTCAGTATCATAATGATGGTGTGCTTTATACTGCAGATGCATCTCGTGCAGTGGGCGTGGCAACACAATTGCTCTCTGCAGAAATGAAACCGCAGCTGTTGGCAGACTATGCAGCAGATTATGACAAGATTCGTACTCGTCTAGCCAATAAACAACCTAAAGCAGCCAAACTCTCTTATCAAGAATCAATCGAGAATGGTTTTAAAATTGACTTTGTTCAACAGGCACCGGTCAAGCCGAACTTTATTGGTACACAAACCTTTACCCACTATCCTTTAGAAAAATTAGTGGAATATTTTGACTGGACGCCATTCTTTATTTCATGGAGTTTAGCAGGTAAATTTCCTAAAATTTTACAAGATGAAATAGTCGGTGAAGCTGCACGTGACCTATATCAACAAGCACAAGAAATGCTTGATGATATTATTGTCAATCAGCGTTTTGATGCTCGTGCAACATTTAGCATCTATCCTGCTAATCGTACCGCTGCTGATACCGTTTCTACCTATGATGAAATGGGTAAGGTCACACATACCTTTGAACATTTACGCCAACAATCCGACAAAGTGACGGGTAAAGCCAACTATTCATTGGCTGACTTTATTGCACCTCAAGATATTGCAACAGATTATTTGGGTGGTTTTACCGTTTCTATTTTTGGTGCTGAAGAATTGTCTCAAGCCTATAAAGCTAAAGGTGATGACTATAATGCTATTATGGTACAGGCACTGGGCGATCGTTTTGCTGAGGCTTTTGCAGAACATTTGCATCAACGGATTCGTAAAGAATTTTGGGGTTATCAGGCCGATGAAAGCTTAGATAATGAAGCGTTAATTAAAGAACAATACGTCGGTATTCGTCCAGCACCAGGCTATCCAGCATGTCCAGAACATACAGAAAAAGCAGCTTTATTTGATTGGTTAGGCTCTACCGATAAAATTGGAACGTATCTAACTTCGAGTTTTGCAATGTGGCCACCTTCTAGTGTCAGTGGTTTTTATTATGCTCATCCACAGACCGAATATTTTAATGTCGGTAAAATTTCTGCTGATCAGTTGGCAGATTATGCACAGCGTAAAGGCTGGAGCTTAGATGAAGCAAAACGCTGGTTAGCACCAAATCTTGACGATTCGATTGTTTAAATATTAACCACTCAATCACAAACAGCAACTTCACAGGTTCTGTTTGTGATTCTGTGATGGGTTATATCATCTGATAAATCTCGATAAGCGATATCATTGCCGGATCACTGATAACCGACGATTATCGAAATCACTCACCAAAAATTTGTATATTAATATCACGAATTTTATTTTGATGATCAGCTGGATCAAAACTTACATCATATTGTACTAAGTTTTTTGGATAGGCATATTCATAGCTCACCGTATATCGTGCTGGATGCGTTTTAGAATGATCTAAATGTTTAGCCACAATTTTTTTGGATTGATATGCCTGTTGAGGTAAATCTTGCGCAAATTTTTTCAATACTTTATTGTTTTGTGCAAACTTGGTTTTAAGCTCTGGTGCAAAATTTTCAGTCAATTGCTCAAACTCAGCCCGTGTTAAATGATCATAGGCAATTTGTGCAACACGTGCTTGCTCAGGACTTGGATCTGGTACGCTTTGTGTATACTGATTGATTTGATCACAGGCAGTCAATAATACTGCGCCTGTAGCTGTCGTCAGTAATAATTTGAATTTCATAGTTAATGCTCATCTATAACATCAATCTTACAATTACAGAGACCATCATTGAGAGGCTACTGTGAGAAAAAGGACGCCTAAGCGTCCTTTTTAATTATGCGAATTTAGTCCTGTTCCGACTCTCTTAAATCTGATTCATTTTCAGTTTCATCCAGAATGGTTTCATCATCTGTAACCACTTCAGTTTCAAGTGAATCCAATACAATCTCGTCAGCTTCTTCTACAGATTCAACCGAAACGACACCAACTAGAATTTCATCATTACCGAGACGAATCAAACGCACACCTTGTGCATTACGTCCAGTAGTGGCAACTTCTGAAGCGCGGGTACGTACCAAAGTACCCCCATCAGAAATCAACATCAGTTCTTTGCTTTCATCAATAGACACAGCACCAACCAGCTCCCCATTACGCTCAGAGGTCTTAATGGCGATTACACCTTTACCGCCACGTTTTTTAGTTGGGAAATCACCCACTGGAGTACGTTTACCATAACCATTGGCACAAGCACAAAGCACTTCACCTGTTTCTGGTACCACCACCAATGAAACAATACGACTGGTCATACTTACTTCTGGTGTATCTTCGTCCTCTGGATCAATATCGCTTTCTTCCAGCTCATCGACTAAACTCGCGCCAATCGTGACACGCATACCACGTACACCTTTGGCAGAGCGCCCCATAGCACGAACATCAGTTTCAGCAAAACGAATTGCTTTACCTTCGTTCGAGAACAACATAATTTGCTGTTCACCATCGGTAATTGCAACACCGATCAAAGTATCTTCATCATTCAGTTCAATCGCACGTAAACCATTGGAACGTACGTTACTAAACTGCTCAAGTTCAACGCGTTTTACCGTACCTGCGGCTGTTGCCATAAAGACATAGAAGTTTTTACGTACAGCTTCCGCTTGTTGCGCAAAATCTTGAATGATTTCATCATCTAAATCACTTGCAGTAAGTTCTACGCCGAGTTGTTTTAATTGCACACGCAAGGCATCCGAAAGATCTTCAGCATCTGGCTCAAGCGCTGCTAAAGCAGCAGTCAATTCAGCATAGTGCGTATGAATAATTTCATTCTCTTGTAATTTAACGGCATTTGCTTTAACAAAGGCTTGAAAATCAATCAATCGCTCTTTAAATTTCTTTGGTGCATCCACGACAGGTAAAATTGCTGTAATAGTTTCATCGGCATCAAGTGGTAATAAATTTACCATTGGACGGCCTTTGGAACCACGTGATGCTTGTGGTACTTCAAATACTTTTAAACGATACACTTTACCCACATTGGTAAAACACAATACCGTTGCATGATTTGAAGTCACGATAAGATGCTGAATATAATCATCTTCTTTCATCGATGTTGCAGACTTACCACGTCCACCACGACGCTGTGCCGCATAATCAGATAACGGCTGAGTTTTGGCATATCCTGTTTTTGAAACCGTGAGTACCACTTGCTCTTCAGGAATCAAGTCCTCACGTGAAAAATCAATACGAGATTCCACAATATCTGTACGACGTGCATCACCATATTGCTGCAGAATCAGAGCCAATTCTTCTTTAATGACATTCATCAATAGATTAAAGTCATTTAAAATAGCAGTATATTCAGCGATTTGGCCTAAAATTTCAGCATATTCAGCATGTAATTTATCTTGCTCTAAACCCGTTAGACGATGCAAACGTAATTCTAGAATTGCTGCAACTTGAGTCGGTGAAAGACGATAAATTTGCGCATCTAACCCATAAGGTCGAGTTAAATCTTCACCATCAATCACCTCGGGACGTATAGAAATCGATCCTGCTTTTTCCAGTAATGAAATCACACCACCTGCGGACCATTCACCAGATTGAAGTCGTTCACGCGCTTCGGCTGGATTTGCAGAAGATTTAATGGTCTCAATAATGGCATCAATATTGGCTAACGCAACCGTAAGACCTTCTAAAATATGGCCACGTTCACGTGCTTTACGCAATTCAAACATGGTGCGGCGTGTCACAACTTCTTGACGGTGACGAATAAACGCAGCAATAATATCTTTTAAATTCATTAGCTTAGGTTGGCCATTATCGAGGCAAACCATATTAATGCTAAAAGAGTTTTCTAATTGTGTATTTAAGAATAAGTTATTGACAATGACTTCAGCATTTTCACCACGCTTTAAGTCAATAGCAATACGCATGCCCTCTTTATCAGATTCATCACGTAACTCTGAAATCCCTTCCAGTTTTTTCTCTTTTACTAATTCCGCAATACGTTCAATGGTTTTGGCTTTATTGACCTGATAAGGAATTTCTGTAAAGACAATCGTGATACGTCCAGTTTTGGCATCTTCCTCAAAATGATATTTACCACGTAAATAAAGACGTCCCTTACCAGTACGATATGCATCAACAATACCAGACTTACCATAGATGATACCACCTGTCGGAAAATCTGGTCCCGTAATATGCGCCATCAAACCTTCAATACTAATATGTGGATTTTCAGCATATGCCAAACATGCATGAATCACTTCGGTCATATTATGCGGTGCCATATTGGTGGCCATACCGACCGCAATACCTGTTACACCATTAATCAATAAATTGGGTACACGTGTTGGCATCACTTGCGGAATACGCTCAGAGCCATCGTAGTTATCTTCCCACTCTACCGTATCTTTTTCTAGATCGGCTAATAGCTCATGAGTAAGCTTACGCATACGTACTTCAGTATAACGCATTGCAGCAGCACTATCGCCATCGACAGAACCAAAGTTACCTTGACCATCGACCAATTGGTAACGCAAACTAAAGTCCTGCGCCATACGAACAATGGTTTCATAGACAGCAGAATCACCGTGAGGATGATATTTACCAATTACGTCACCCACGACACGAGCAGACTTTTTATACGCTTTATTATAGTCATTGCCCAGTTCGTGCATTGCGAAAAGCACACGACGATGAACTGGTTTAAGACCATCTCGTACATCTGGCAATGCTCGCGATACAATAACGCTCATCGCATAGTCTAAATACGAGTGTTTGAGTTCATCCTCAATGGCAATCGGTCTAATTTCCGATACGCTCATGCATACTCCTTATTCTACAAGCAATATTTACCTGTATTTATATGTCGTAAATTCAGCCATAAATCAGTTCAAAAAAGCTGAACTAATATTAAAAATTCAGTCGGATAGTATAGCATATTTCAGTCTAAATTGGTCTGTTTCATCACGAACATCATGATGATTTATTCTATGCATATTGAAAAGTCAATTGCGTATTAAACTCAATTTTAAAGCAGCACTTTAAATTAGAGATATCGCAAAATAAATGTACTCAGTATCTTGATTATTCTATTTTAAAAGATGATATTAATTCGATAGGATTTTCAATTTTCAACTCAATAATGTGAATATTCGCTCAAGAATTTATCATGATTATTCAGGCTATTAGAATAGTTTTAATCATCGTTGATTGGCCTAATATAAGCCAAAACCTTGTTGCATAAAAAATGCCAGTCTATAATAGACTGGCATGGTGTTATGGTTAGATTTAACCATTCACTCAATTAAAGTTTTGACACCAACTCTGGCACTACCGTATTCAGGTCGCCAACAAGCCAATAGTCTGCAACAGCGTTAATAGGTGCTTCTTCATCTTTGTTGATAGCAACAATCACCTTAGAGTCTTTCATTCCTGCCAAATGCTGAATCGCACCTGAAATTCCGACTGCGACATATAGGTCTGGTGCAACAATTTTACCTGTTTGCCCCACTTGCATATCATTCGGAACAAAGCCGGCATCAACTGCAGCACGTGAAGCGCCTTGAGCTGCACCTAATTTATCCGCTAATGGATCTAATACTTTATGGTAGTTTTCACCAGAACCCACACCACGTCCACCAGAAACAACAATACGTGCAGCAGTCAGTTCTGGGCGTTCAGATTTAACAATTTCTTCTGAAACAAATTTTGAAACACCGGCATCACCTTGTGCTGCAATCGTTTCAATAGCAACAGGACCACTGTTGGCACCCACTGGATCAAATGCTGTACCACGTACAGTTGCAACCACAATCGCCTCACTCGACTCTACAGTTGCAATCGCGTTACCTGCATAAATTGGACGTTTAAAAGTTTTAGGACCTTCAACCGCAATAATGTCAGTAATCATGCTGACATCTAAAAGTGCAGCCGCGCGAGGAAGAATATTCTTCCCTGTCGTAGTTGCAGCAGCCAAAATATGACTATAGCCTTGACCTAATGCTGCAATTAATTTAGCAACATTTTCAGCCAACTGATTGGCATAAATTGCATCATCAGCCAATAAAACCTTGCTAATTCCTGCAATTTTAGCCGCTTGCTCAGCAACAGCCTGTACGCCAGAACCAGCAACCAATACAGTGATATCACCACCAATTTTTTCAGCCGCAGCAACAACGTTTAATGTTGCACCATTCAGTGCTTTGTTGTCGTGCTCAGCGATAACTAAAATACTCATGATTTTATCCTTCTGTATTAGATCACTTTCGCTTCATTTTTTAACTTATCTACAAGCTCATCCACAGATTTCACTTGTACGCCAGCTTTACGTTCTGCAGGTGGTTCAACTTTAACTGTCTTCAATTGAGTGCTAGAAGTTATACCATAATCTGCTGCAGACTTAATATCTAATGGCTTTTTACGTGCTTTCATAATGTTTGGTAATGCCGCATAACGTGGCTCATTCAAACGTAAATCAGTAGTAATCACCGCAGGAAGTCCAAGCTCAACAGTTTGTAATCCGCCATCAATTTCACGGGTCACGACAACTTTATCACCATCAACTTTAACTTCTGATGCAAATGTACCTTGACCTGCGCCAAGTAAAGCAGCAAGCATTTGACCCACTTGATTAGAGTCATCATCAATCGCTTGTTTACCCAAAAGAATCAGTTGTGCCTGTTCAGCCTCAACAATCGCTTTTAAGATTTTTGCAACTTCAAGTGCACCAATTTGATTGTCGTCAGCTTCAACCAAAATACCACGATCAGCACCAAGTGCCATCGCTGAACGAATTTGTTCTTGAGCTTCTTTAGGACCAATAGAAACAACAACAATTTCTGAAACGATTCCTTTTTCTTTCAAACGAACCGCTTCTTCCACTGCGATTTCACAGAATGGGTTTATTGACATTTTTACGTTAGTAAGTTCGACCCCACTATGGTCTGGTTTAACGCGAACTTTAACGTTGGCATCAACCACACGTTTTACAGCAACAAGAGCCTTCATGTAATCCTCGGCTGTTTTAGCAAATATAGAAATTGAGAAAAGTTATGACAACTCTTCACTTAAATTTTTTTAGGTGCCCTATCTTGCAATGTGTATGGTATTTCGGTCAAGTCACAATTGGCTAAAGACCTGTAAAAAAGCGTAAAATTCACTGAACGATGCGTTCACATTTTTATATTTTCCATTTGACCATAGTAATGGATCACTTTTTAAACATTGATTTATATTACTTTTTATCTTATTTAGCTCATCAGAAGTTCTGATAACTTAATTTAAAATAGTGACCATCACTAAAATTTTATACCTATTCGCACCGATCATTGCATGGCCGTTCTGTCAACTGATCCACAATAACGCACAGTTTAGAAAAAAGTCTATACGACCTAAACAAGATCAAAAGGTAAAATGTGCTTTTTTAACAATCTTAAACATTCCTGATATTCAACCTAAAAACCCAATGTGGCTTTAGTCTTAAAATCATGATGTATTTTTTACTGGGTCAGCAAAAAACAGATGATTAAAAATTAGTCTCACTCATTTTTCCTGCCAAAAAATCACGATGGATATGGCTTAAATCAATCATTGGATATGCTTGCAAATTAAAAGTCTGCCAAATTGCAATAAAATTTTCTGCTGTATCTAAGTTTTTGTCAGTTACTGGTGTAGCTTGCCACTTTAAATCAGAAATCCACAGGTATGTTTGCTGCGTTTCTGGATTAAAAGCTTGTAACTTGCCTTGTGAATTAATCCCTTGTACATCGGCACCACAAGGCAATAACGCCTTGATTGTAGGCAAACTGACTTCGACAAAATGTTTGATCTGTCTTAAGCCATAACCTGCGAAAATTTCTTTTTGTACTTCAGTAAGCTGATCATATTTTTGCTGAATGTCTGTTATCATCTTAAAGCCTTATTTTTTAATTTGTCTCTCGAACTATGGAACACTAAAACTTTTTTATCCAGCACAATTCAGGTATAAAATTGAGTTTTTAATGATCCATTACTGTATCTAAAATCTTTTGTTTTTGTGATAAGACGTTAGTTCAAAATTTAACAATATTGCGCTATAAAGCCGCACATCTATCTTCATTGGGGGAAAATAGGTGTTTTATCCCATATTATACTACTCGCCCTACACTCAATAGAGATTTATCAAAGCGTAGACTTCTTTATTTGAGCACGAGGATGTGCTTGATCATACACCTTGGCAAGATGATTAAAGTCCACATGGGTATAAATCTGTGTGGTGGTTAAATTACTATGACCTAACATCTCTTGTACAACTCGAAGATCACCACTATTTGATAACATATGACTGGCAAAACAATGACGGAGTAAATGTGGGTGTAAATCAACACTGACGCCTGCTCTTTGTGCCTGTAATTTCACTCGATTTTCAATTTGCCTTACTCCCAAAGGCTGACCTTTTTGGGTAATAAAAACCTGTGCCTCAGCCACAATATTAGGCTGCCACGTTGCATAGCATTCTAACCATACGAATAATGCATCTTTGGCTTTAGTCCCAAAAGGAATAATTCTGGTCTTATTCCCCTTACCTGTTACTCTAAGCAATTGGCGCTGAAAATCAATATCTTTAATGCGTAAGCCTTGTACTTCAGATAATCGCAATCCACTGGAATATAATAATTCTAAAATCGCCTTGTCTCGTATCCAAAGCTGTTTTTGTAATGCTGATGATGGTGGTGGCTGATCTAAAATCTGAGTAATAATCTCAACATCAATCATTCCCGGTAAGGGTCGTGGCTGTCGTCTTAACTGAAAATCATCACTTGGATTAAATACAAGATAATGTCCTTGTTCAGCCCATTTCATAAATTGACGAATTGCAGAAAGCATACGCTGCATGGTACTTGAACTTAATTGATCAATCTCCACTTTGGCTGCTAAATAACGACGTAAATCAGAGGTTTCCAAGTGGTTTAACGCCAATTTCTGACGGTCACAATAGTTTAAAAAATCAGCAACATCACGCTCATAAGCAATCAAAGTATGTTGAGAATGATGCTGTATTTCTCGTTCTTTTAACCACATGGAAAGTAATTGCATAGTATTTTGTTGCATTTTACTGTTCCTAAATCATCACAGTGATGGCGTTATCAACAATCGATCATATTAAAATACATCCCGACCCAATCGATGATGATCAATGATCATCCAAATCAATAGCAAGTTTATTTTAAGTATAATCAGCATCATATTCGAGATTATATCGATCCATCATGCACCATTTGGCAAAATCTGATTGATCATTCAAGTATCCTCATCCTGACAGACAAGGATACTTTGATTTTAAACACTTTAAGATTAAAACTGCGCTAACTAAACTTGAAAATAGCTTAAATCTAATTGACCATTATAAACCAGTGCTGTTGGCCCAGTCATCCAGACCACATCCCCTTCACACCATTCAATTAACAGCTTACCACCAGCCAGTTCTACTTCAACCGCATTGGCTAATAAACCACGGCGTATACCAGAGACTGCTGCTGCACATGCACCAGTACCACAGGCTAAGGTTTCCCCAACACCGCGCTCAAAAACACGTAACCGTGTATGTTTTTCATCAACAATTTGCATAAAGCCAACATTGACACGTTGTGGAAAACGAGAATGCGACTCGACTTGTGGACCAATACCTGCCACATCTGCGGTCAATACATTTGCTACAATCGTCACGGCATGAGGATTGCCCATATTGACCACATCAATGATCAATTGTTGCTGATCAGGCAAATCAATAGCGTATAAATTATCTGGTTCTGCTGCAATAAACGGAATTTCTGCTGGAAGAAATTTAGGGTAGCCCATATTGACACGCACCCAACCATTTTGTCCGAGTTCTGGCTCAACCATTCCAGATTTAGTTTGTACCTTTATTTTAGTTTTTGTCGTCAGTTGACGATCATGTACAAAACGGGCAAAACAACGCACACCGTTACCACACTGTTCTACCTCAGAACCATCAGCATTAAAAATCCGGTATTTAAAATCTGCATTGGGTACATCGGGTGGTTCAACAATCAATAACTGATCAAAACCAATACCAAAATGTCGATCTGCAAGACGCTGAATCGTTAAGGTATCAAAACATGCTTTCTGGCTAATTAAGTCAACAACCATAAAGTCATTACCCAAGCCATGCATTTTTGCAAATTCTAATAGCATTTTAAATGACTCCTTAAGGCAATAAATGCTCACGTTCCCAAAGCGATTCTAGTGTTTCGCGTTCACGAATTAAATATGATTCATGGCCATCTACCATGACTTCTGCTGCACGACCACGACTATTATAATTTGAACTCATCACAAAGCCATATGCACCCGCACCCAATACCGCCAAAACATCATTGTCCTGCAATGCCAGTGAACGTTGTTTACCTAAAAAGTCACCCGTTTCACAAATCGCACCTACAATATCCCATAGCTGTGTTTGAGCATCTGTCCGCGGTGTAACTGCTTGAATATCCATCCATGCCTCATAGAGCGCTGGGCGAATCAAGTCATTCATTGCTGCATCAACAATGGCAAAATTACGATGATTGGTCGGCTTAAGTAAATCTACTTTGGTTAATAACACACCTGCATTGGCAGAAATACTACGGCCTGGTTCCATATAGACTTTTAAAGCCAGTTTTTCTAGTGCTGGTTCTAGTGCATGAGCATACGCTTCAACACTAGGTGGGGTTTCATCTTTATAGGTTACTCCAAGCCCACCACCAATATCGATATGCTTTAAGTGAATACCTAATGATTTAAGTTGCTCAATCATCACCACGACACGATCAAGTGCATCAACGAAAGGTTGTGTTTCCGTTAACTGAGAGCCGATATGACAATCTATACCAACAATGTCTAAATGAGATAAAGATGCCGCATATTGGTAGGTTTCAAAAACAACATCTGATGGAATACCAAATTTATTTTCTTTTAATCCGGTTGAAATATAAGGATGTGTTTTTGCATCGACATCAGGATTTACACGTAAAGAAATCGGTGCTTTTCGATCCAAACGCTTTGCAACACGCTGAATACGGTCTAACTCGGCATAAGATTCCACATTAAAACAAGCAATGCCAACATTTAAAGCCTGTTCAATATCGCTTTCGGTTTTACCTAAACCAGAAAATACGATTTTAGCAGGATCACCACCAGCTTTTAGTACACGTGCTAATTCCCCGCCAGTGACAATATCAAAACCCGCACCCAGTTTGGCTAATACATTCAATACCGCAAGGTTAGAATTAGACTTTACCGCAAAACAAATTTGATGATCGATAAAGCTAAATGCACGATCCATATCTAAATAATGTTTTTCAAAGCTTGCCTTTGAATAAACATAAAGTGGCGTGCCAAATTGCTCTGCAAGCTGCTGTAATGAACATTGCTCGGCATGCAATACCCCATTAATGCGGGTGAAACTCATGAATGTATCCTTTCGTTAAAGCGAGAATGGTGTCGTAATTAAAAAATGAGTCAGCTCAACGAGACTCATTCAGTGGCTACAGCTGCTGATGCCTCTTGTTGTACTGCAATTTGCTGCTGTTGCTGAGGTTTAGCATCTGGATATAACAAATATTTTGCACGTTTATCATAATTCGGATCATTCGGTAGCTGTAAAGCTCCGGTTTGACCACATGCCACAAGTAAGCTACTGCAAAGTATAAGACCCATGCAGCAAATGACGAGACGCATTTGACCACCTATTTAATCGTTGATAGAAAAGTATACCGTGATCATGGATCATGACCAAAGAATTAAAAGTTAAAGATTATCGCTAGTCATAAAAAAACGCCAGTTTTTCACTGACGTTTTATAGAGATATTATTTCCGTTTGGCCCTATAAAAACCAAAATAGCCAATTAACAAAATAACAAACCAAATTGGACTTACTTTAAGTGCCTGAAAAGTATCTTCTTCTAAAGATAAAACATAAATCATACCGATAAAGAAAATAATTACAATCCAACATATAAATAATCCGCCAGGTAACTTAAATTTAGATTTGGCATGCAATTCTGGACGTGTTTTATAATAAACAATATAGCTCCACATCACCATGAGCCATACGCAAATAAAGAAAATCGTCGACAATGTGGTGGCTAAGGTAAATGCTTTAACGGTATTGGGCACAAAATATTGTAATGCCGCACCACATAGCAAGCACAATGCAGAAAAATATAATGCATTATCTGGTACAGCACGTGCATTTAAACGACCAAAAGCACGCGGTCCTTGCTTCTCACGTGATAAACCAAACAGCATTCGACTGGTTGAAAAAACACCGCTATTCATTGATGACATCACGGATGATAATACCACTAAGTTCATAATAATCGCCGCAGCAGCAATCCCTGCTTGGCCAAACAAACTTACAAATGGAGAGGTGGTTGGATCAATATGATTCCATGGTGTTACAGACATCACAATTAATAATGCCAGTACATAGAAGATAATAATTCGAATTGGAATTGAATTAACGGCTTTTGGTAAATTACGTTCAGGATCTTTGGTTTCTGCTGCCGTAGTTCCTACTAACTCCACGCCAACAAAGGCAAAAATTGCAATTTGGAAACCTGCTAAAAACCCTAAAGTTCCTGTAGGGAATAAACCATCATATTTCCATAGATTACTAAATGAAGCCACTTGACCAGCATCTGATGTAAACCCGGTGAAAATCATCCATAAACCGACTAAAATCAAAACGATAATAGCAATAATCTTGACCAGTGCAAACCAGAACTCTAATTCACCGAATAGTTTTACGGTAACTAAGTTAAGCCCCATGATAAAAACAATGGCGGCAATACTAATCATTACCCCTTGTCCGGGCGAAAATGCCTCTCCACCATTAAAAAATTGCAAGTAGTAAATAATTGCTGATAAATCTGCAATACCAATGGTAATCCAGCATAACCAATAGGTCCACCCAACAAAATAGCCCGCCCATGGGCCAATTAAATCTGAGCTAAAATCAATAAATGACTTATATTGAAGATTGGATAATAATAATTCGCCAAGCGCACGCATAACGAAAAAAATCATTAAGCCAATAATCATATAAATAAAGAGAATAGAAGGTCCTGCTAAACTAATGGTTTTACCAGAACCCATAAATAAACCTGTACCGATAGCCCCGCCAATGGCAATTAATTGTAAATGCCGATTAGATAAACTTCGTTGCAAGTCACCCTTTTCCGTTGGCGAATTGATGTTTTGTTCTGACATTAATTTGATTCACATTTTTCGTACATTTGTTACAAATTAACGTAATTTTGATAAAACTCAAAAAAAAATTGTGGATCATCTAATTTTTCCAATTAGCTATCAAAGTTAATTCATTTTTCTTATCTGGATTATAAATGGCAATTTTATTGCATAGAAAATAAATATCTTATATATATAAATAACTTGATAGTTAGTAATTAGACAATAAATCCAGTAACCCGTTTGATTATCAGACTTTAGTCGATGGATCAGCATAGCAGGAATTTTTTTAGATTTAAAAATAAAATAGATACTTCAACTGAAATACATCTAAATTAAAAAATCTGTGATCTCAATGATAGTCGTTATGTATACCATCATGCTGCATAGACATCACCAAATCTACTGATAGCACATCATAACAAAGATTCATCCTATATTGATTCAAAATCAATAGCGCTAAAGATGATGCAATTGAGCGCTATCTCAAGGACAATCCTATTCATATTGATCAAAATAATACCTAGCTTCTATAGCATGGACGATTATAATGGTATCGACATTTTTCACATGATCTTCATCAAACTGTCATGAAATTTTCATCTACAAACTGCATAGTAAAAGAAAAAAATAACACCCTTAAAGAGAGCAAAATAACCCATTTGGCAACATTTGGGTCTTTTTTTTAATCAAAACATCAATTTGATCAAAAAAAAGACATCATTACGATATTACACGATCTATAAAAGATTACTTTTTAACCAATCATGTGCGTTAAAGCTCACAAAACGTACAGCCAATTACGCCTAGATTGATCATTATTTTTTTTATATGATGATTTTATAGAGAACAGGATGTTCTAACACAGATCACAATAAGAATAAGTGCCACACCAGGATCGTGAAGCTCAACAGGAGTTAAGCTTAAACAACCCATACAAAAAGACCTCAACAGGATGTTGGGGTCTTTTTTATATCATTCTATTATCCACGATGATCAATATGCTGCAGTCTATTCAATCATTTTTAAATAACAGTGGGATTTCGCAATAATTTGGCATATCGATTGACTTTTTGCAAAGTCATACTTATTCCTTGATGGAATAAAGTGTCCACCAAAGCCGAGCCAATAATAATAAAATCAACATGGTTTGCTAAAGCACTCACATGTGTTTCACTACTGATCCCAAAACCCACTGCGACTGGAATATGACAGTGTGGTTTTATTTGCGCCAGCTTTTTTTTGACTTGAGGCAGATTTAACACTCCTCCTGTGGTGCCATTTTCTGCAACATGATAAATAAAACCTGTGGCCTGCTGTGTAATTTGCGCCAATCTTTTAGGCGTGGTTGTAGGTGCTGTCATTGCAATCAAATGGATGTTATGTTTCTGTAAAACAGGTTGAAATTTCTCTTTATATTCATCAGGTAAATCGAGCAAAATAAGACCATCAATCCATAAGGCTGTTGCTGTAATCAATTTTTCAAAACCATATTGCATCACCGGATTAAAATAACTCATCAGTACAATCGGTGTAGATGGATCACGCTGTCTTAACTGCTGAATTAACTGAATGGTTTTCAGCATTGTTTGCCCTTGATGTAATGCACGAGCATGCGCTGCTTGGATAATCTCACCATCAGCGATTGGATCAGAAAATGGTACCCCAATTTCAATGATATCTGCACCTGCCCGCCCCAGTTGACTCAATAAACAAACACTTTGTGAGAAGTCAGGATCTCCCGCTGTAAAATAACAAATCAGGCCAGTTCTATGCTGTTGTTGCAGCTTACTAATAGTTTGATCTAAACGATTCATCGTATACTACCTCCGACAAGATAGCGTTGAACAGTCATTAAATCCTTATCCCCTCTGCCACTTAAATTAACCATAATAGTTTGCTCGGGATTCATATTTTTGGCCAACTGAACCGCATAAGCAATGGCATGAGCGCTTTCTAAAGCTGGGATAATCCCTTCTTGTTGAGCAAGCAACTGAAAAGCCTGAACGGCTTGCTGATCATTAACAGTACAATAAGTAACCCGACCAGTTTCAAATAGCAAGGCATGTTCAGGACCAATACCGGGATAATCTAATCCTGCAGAAATGGAATGTGCTTCTAGAATCTGGCCATCTAAATCCTGTAATAGATAGGTCAAATTACCATGCAATACACCAATTCGACCTTTGTTGATTGATGCAGCATGCTGTGCTGTCTCTAGACCCTGACCACCTGCCTCTATAGCAAACATTTTAACTTGTCGATCTGTCAGGAAAGGATGCATGAGTCCTAATGCATTTGATCCCCCTCCAACACAAGCCACCAAGGCATCAGGTAATTTATTTTCTTTTAAAAGTATCTGATGTCTTGCCTCTATACCAATCACCTTCTGAAATTCTCTCACCATCATAGGATAAGGATGTGGCCCAGCACCAGTACCGAGTAAATAATAACTGTTGTCAATATTTTTCATCCAATCACGTAATGCTTCATTCATGGCATCTTTTAAAGTTGCTTGCCCCTTTTGAACACATCTTAATTCAGCACCCAATAATTTCATGCGCTCCACATTACTCTGCTGACGCTGAATATCACGTTCTCCCATATAAATAATGCATTGCATTTTAAATAATGCACAGACTGTTGCCGTTGCTACACCATGCTGGCCAGCACCCGTTTCTGCAATAATACGTGTTTTCCCCATCGTGCGAGCCAATAAAATTTGCCCCACACAATTATTAATTTTATGTGCTCCTGTATGATTTAAATCTTCTCTTTTTAGATATATTTTGGCACCACCAACATAATCTGTTAGATTTTTTGCATAATAAAGTGGACTAGGTCGTCCGACAAAATCCGTTAAAATTTGACGATATTCAGCCCAAAACTCAGCTTTAGATCGCATCTCATCAAATTTTTGTTGTAAATCCTTTAACGCAGGCATCAGACTTTCTGGCATATAACAGCCGCCAAACTGATCAAAAAAACCAGATTGATCAGGACCATCACCCATATAAGGTACTGTCATCATATTGCTCTTATCATTGAAATTTAATTTATGTTATGACATTTCCATTGCGCTGATAATTGATATATTTTATAGGATTGATGTTAGAAAAATTCACACCATGAAACGTAGACATTTACCCTCATTAAATGCATTAAAAGCATTTGAAGCCGTGGCAAGACATCAAAGTTTTAGCTTAGCGGCAGAAGAATTATGTGTGACCCATAGTGCAATCAGCCATCAAATTAAATATTTAGAACAATGGTTTGATCAAAAACTGTTTATCCGACATTCATCCAAGATTTCACTTCATCACAATGCAGTAGCTTTAGCGAATCTTTGCACTGATCTGTTTAATCAATTAGAAACCTCTGTGATGGCTTTAAACCAGCAATCGGCCGAAGTAGAAATTGTGATTGGTGCATCACATAGTTTTATGGCCAATTGGCTCATTGCTCGCTTAGAAAAACTGGAGCTTTGCTATCCACATATCCATATTAAATTAATGATATGTAATGAGTTAAAAAATTTAGAAAAAAATAAAGTTGATATTTTTATCAATAGCTTACATATGAATACTGCATTAACTGAGCCATTTGAAAAACATCTATTATTTGCCGATAATATGGGACCCGTTTATAACCATAAACTTTATCAACCACAACATATTGAAGATTTATTGCAATATCCGCGACTCCATACACATTCTAATCAACAAGCTTGGTCAATCTGGTGTAATCGCAACAATTTGGATAGTTTAACAAAAACCCATGATCGTTATTTCGATCACTTGAATTTAATGATAGAAGCCGCTGTTTCTGGATTAGGGATCGCAATAGCACCTGAAATTTTAGTCGAAAAAGAAATCCTTAACCAAAGACTGTCCGCACCTTTTGGTTTTCATTTCTGTGATTATCATTTTTATGCCATTATTCGAAAGAACGCTGATCGTCATAATCTTATTGAAATTATTGACTGGTTGAAACATACAGCTTAGTGACCTCGCATCGATAGACTGCATTTTTGATCTTTATAATCGAGCTCCAACTTGATTTATTGGGCTAATGACGGATTCGCTACTGGCTTAACAAGGTGACCGCATATTTATCATTTTTTACTGAAAAATGAGCGATTCAGTCGATATTTTAAAAATTTTTCACCGTCAATCATTGTTTCATTTTCAAACTGAAAACCTAATAAGCCAATGGCTTTTAATTTAGTTCTTGTCGGTGGCAATAAAATGGTAACAGATTCAAGACCCATTTGCATAAACGCCATTTTGATGATTTGATGAAAAATATTGCGACCAAGTCCCCAATATTGTGGATGCAGTACTAAAGCTAAATCAGCATCCCCTTGTTCATATTGCAATCCTCCCCAACCTGCAAATTTTCCATTGACAAGAAATGCCCAAGGCCCATAGCCATATTGCTGCCATTGTTGTTCTTTTTCTTGGATCCACGCTAAACATTGTACCTGATCAAAAATCACACCTTTTGCCAAAGGCATATGTTGCAGTACACGTGGATGAGTATGTAGCGTAATAATATCCTGATGACAAATTTTTGTTAAACGTTGAAACTGAATCTGCAATTTTTTCTCACTTTAAAGTGATCATCATAAATTAAAATTAACATAAACAATCTATTAAAAAAATAGTTTTAGTCTAAATACATATCATCTGATTTAATTCTAATTTAATCACCAAATCAGTGAATGTGATATGCTTATCAAGTCATTGCGCTAAATGATATCATTGATATTACTGTTTAATATATGCTCACCAGCATAAAATCTCAGAGCATGTTGCTATCTTTTTTTATGAGTTTATATTTAACAATAATAATATGATTTATATATATTTTTATCAAAAATAAATCAAAACAGATCTAAATAAACTCTGAATAGAGTTTATCCAGCTAAAGGCATTCAGTATATTGTGCTGCAACATTATATTTGAAGTCACACATCAATTTGAAAACTGCGGATCTTACTCAATCAAACTCCCGAGCAAGTTTACAAGCTTGGCTCGCTGTTATCGCTGTTGCTTTGGCCATTTTTATTGTGGTGAGTGCTGAAATGCTACCGATTGGCTTATTAACGCCGATTGCAGAAAGTATGCAACAACCCTTAGGAAATACCAGTCTAATTATTTCGATGCCATCTCTGATTGCCGCGATAACTGCACCCTGTGTCATTTTAATATTCAATCATATTAATAGACGTAAGTTATTGCTTTTATTCATGTTGATATTATTTGTTTCTACACTAACATTTGCGATAGCCGATGCTTTTTATTGGTTACTATTTGCTCGTGTATTGTTTGGTATTGCCATGGGAGGCATCTGGTCTTTGGCAGGAAGTCTTGCCGTTCGTTTAGTCCCAACAGCTCAAGTTGGACTTGCCACATCAATTATTTTTAGCGGTGTTGCGGCTGCCTCTGTATTAGGGGTACCTATGGGTGTCTATTTGGGAGATTTATTTGGCTGGCGGATGGCTTTTATTAGCTTAGCTGGCTGTATTGCCATCATTTTCCTAATGTTATGGTGGTCATTGCCATCACTTGCTGTACAGCAACGAAATAGCTGGAAAAATGCTCTTATTGTTTTAAAAAAAACCAGTATTATTATTGGTTTGGCATTAACCTTATTGATCGTAACCGGGCAGTTTGCAAGCTATACCTTTATTCGGCCTCTGCTACAAGAAATGGCTCATTTTCCAGATTCAGCGATTGGAATATTACTGCTTATCTATGGCATTTTTGGGATTTTAGGTAACTTTATTTTAGGGTTTACCATTCAAAAATTTCTTTGGCAAACCTTATTTGTCATTGCTTCATTATTAAGTATTACTTTATTTTTATTTATGTTTCTAGGTCACTCACCCTTGTTAAGTATTCTGTTGTTATTTATTTGGGGACTTGCCTATGGGGGTGTTTCAGTCTCATTAATGACTTGGATGATTCGTTCAGCCCCTGATCATATTGAACTCGGATCTGCATTTAATATTGCCATATTTAATCTTTCAATCGGCTTGGGTGCATTTTTAGGTGGCGTAATTTATGATGGCATTGGCTTAGAAATAAACCTTGTTTTTTCCTGTATATTGACCTGTTTAGCAGCGATTTTAGTCTTGAGTTACCGTCATCGCTAGCATCACAATCTGCTCAAAATATGATGATTGATCAGTGAGTGAATCGAGCATAATATTTCGCATTGGCTTAATCACCTGATACAGATCTGTGCATATAACGTATCTTTTGCCATCATGTAAAACCACTGTCATTCTCGCAAATTGATACCTCAACGAGCATGACTTTTATTTTGTTGATATTCGCATGTATGCTGTAACACAATTTCGTTAATTTTTATTGAATATGGCTAAAGTTAAAACTCTCTATCGTTGTGAACAATGTGGTACAGACCACTCAAAATGGGCAGGACAATGCACAGATTGTGGTGCATGGAATGCTTTAACTGAAGTCAGTATTGCACCTACACCGCATCGAGCACAACCTAAAATGGGTGGGGGTTATGCTGGACAAACAGCAACGATAAGCATGCTCAATCAAATTTCAGTATCCCAAGAAACACGTTTAGCAACAGGTATTGCCGAATTTGATCGTGTATTAGGTGGTGGACTGGTCACAGGTTCTGTTGTTTTAATTGGTGGTGATCCAGGAATTGGCAAATCTACAATTCTATTACAAACTGCCACGCATATGGCAACCTCTCAAAGTTCTGCATTATACGTCACAGGTGAGGAATCCTTATCACAAGTCGCTTTACGTGCACAGCGTTTAGACTTGGCAACTGACCAACTGAAAGTTATGGCAGAAACTTGTGTAGAACGAATCTGTGAAGTATTGGCACAACATCGTCCTGCTGTCGCAATTCTAGATTCTATTCAAACCTTATATACTGAAACCCTACAGTCTGCACCGGGCGGTGTATCACAAATTCGTGAATCAGCAGCGCTATTAACACGATTTGCAAAAAATAGTGGTACTGCACTTTTTCTTGTTGGTCATGTCACCAAAGAAGGTGCGCTTGCAGGTCCTCGTGTCTTAGAACATATGGTTGATTGTGTTTTATATTTTGAAGGACAGACGGATTCACGTTATCGTATGATTCGCGCAGTTAAAAACCGCTTTGGTGCTGTCAATGAGCTTGGTGTTTTTGCCATGACGGATAAAGGATTACGCGAAGTTTCCAATCCATCTGCGATTTTTTTAAGCCGTTATGATGAAGCTATTCCAGGTTCAATTGTCATGATCAGTCGTGAAGGCACTCGCCCTCTTCTGGTCGAAGTTCAGGCATTGGTGGATGATGCACATGGTCAGCCTAGACGTGTTGCATTAGGTCTAGAGCAAAATCGCTTGAATATGCTGTTGGCTGTAATGCATCGACACGGTGGTATACAAACCTCAGGTCAAGATGTATATGTCAATGTGGTCGGTGGACTTAAAATTACTGAAACAGGTTCCGATCTAGCCGTACTGCTTGCCTGTGCATCGAGTTTAAGAGGAAAAGCCTTACCACAGCAATTGGCAGTATTTGGAGAGGTTGGTCTGTCAGGCGAAATTCGTCCCGTACCGAATGGGCAAGAGCGCTTAAAAGAAGCAATTAAACATGGTTTTAAATACATTATTGTGCCACGGGCTAATGCACCGCAAAAAAGTATTGCAGGCGTCCAAATTATTGCGGTTGCAAGACTACATCAAGCACTGACAGCTGCAATGGATTTAACAGAATTGTAACATTCAGCACAATCAATATAACTTAGATCGTAACAAGTCGTAATAAATGAAAAAAAATATTGAATTTTTATGCAAAGGCTATATAAATAAGATATCCAAACAAAATGTATTTCATAGGAAAGTTTAATGGAAGTTCGACAGCGTGGTTTAATTGCTGGTATTTTAACTGCGGCTTTATTGGTTGCGCCTTTAACAGCAGAAGCAAAACGTGCCGGTGGTGGTAAAAGCCAAGGTATGCAACGTTCTGCAGCACCAACTCAGTCTTACCAACAACCTCGTCAAGCAACTCCGACCCCACAACCCGCTACGCCTGCTCAACAAAAATCAGGTCCTGGTGTGGGTGGTATGGTTGCTGCTGGTGTCGCTGGTGCTGCAATAGGTGCAGTCGCAGCTAATGCACTCGCAGATGACAAACCAGCAGCCCAAGCAGCATCTGATGCACAAAGCCAACAAGCAGCACAACCAGAAGAAAAAGGCGGTTTACCAGGTTGGTTGTGGATTGTTTTAATTGCCGCAATTGCATTCTTTTTATTCCGTAAATTCGGTGGAAAAAAAAAAGTAGCAACTCATAATCCATATGCACCAAACAATGGTGCAGCACAAGCACCCTTTGGGCAATCACCACAGGCTGGTCGCCCATCAAATGACAATACCAATATTTTTGGTCAAAATGTTGCCGGTTCATCTGCTGCTTCAACTATGACTTCAGCACCGTTTGCTGCAGCATCAACCAGCAGTGGTAATCAACTACCAGATGGTACTGAACCTGCCGCATTCTTACGTGTAGCACGCCAGCGTTTTAATCATATTCAGTCAATGAACAGTGCAAATAACATTACAGAAATTCAGCGCTACTTAACGCCAGATCTTTATCAGTCAATGTATCAAGACATCATGGCAAATCAAGATCAAGACGTTGCCGAATTTTCTAATCTTAATGCGATGGTGACTGAAACAGCCACTGAAAATGGTCAATATATCGTCAGCGTCCGCTTTACTGGTACAGTAAGTGAAGATTTAAATAGCTTACCGCAACCTTTTGCTGAAATCTGGCATTTTGTTAAACCTGCTGGTTCTAGCCAAGATTGGTTAGTGGCAGGGATTCAACAAGAAAACTAATTCAGCCATTCTCATCTACAAAAACCCAGTCATCTTAAGATGACTGGGTTTTTTAATTTTAGTACCACTCATTCATTTTACACTCAAGATCAGTTGATTCTAAGCCTGATATAGCAGCATCATAAGGATGTTTAGTGATCAAATAAATCCATCAATATAGATAATATCCGCTTTAAATATCAGCAATACGGTCATATTCCTGATTGATTGTTTAGACTTCTATGATTAATTTCTACCGCAAAGTGAATGGTAAAAATATGCGATATCGAGTTAAATAACCTTTTGATGTTAAATGGATCAATGTTCATTATTTTAATTTATTGATCATACAAAAAACGTCTAGCTTAAGGTAATCAAGCTAGACGTTTTGAGTTATGGCTTAGTAAACTAAGTTTATTTTTTTAAATCATGAAAAATAAACGTTTAGTGCTATTAAGCCAATATAAGATCAATTTTATGCAGTCGCATAACAGCTTATTATTCTGGTAAAGGAATATATTGCTTACCAGTATTTTGCTGTGCAACACGTTCACCAATTTTAATCTCTAGATTAATACGCTCATCGCCACGTTGTACCAATAATGTCACCGTACTATTTGGCTGCTGTAATGCAATATAGTTAATCAGATGTGATGGTGATTTAATCTCTTCATTATTCACTTTTAAAATAATATCGCCCGGTTTAAGACCTGATTGAGCTGCTGGTCCATTGGCAATAATGCCAGCAACTGTACCACCAGCCTGTGTTTTACCTGGAATATTTTGATCTGAATTATTCACTTTAAGTTGAATACCTAACCAACCACGAACAACACGACCATCTTTTAAAATAGAATTTAATACTTGTTGGCATACTTTTGCTGAAATCGCAAAACCAATACCCATTGAACCGCCAGATTGCGAAAATATTGCAGTATTGACCCCAATTAAATTACCGGCAACATCGATGAGTGCACCACCAGAATTTCCTGGATTAATCGCTGCATCTGTTTGAATAAAGTCTTCATAAGTACTAATACTTAAATCAGAACGACCTGTTGCAGAGATAATACCTTGAGTAACGGTTTGTCCCACTCCAAAAGGGTTACCAATGGCCAAGACCACATCACCGACTTCATTACCACTCAATTTAAATGGCAATACCGGTAAATTTTGTAAATCAATTTTAATCACGGCCAAATCAGTATCAGGATCTGTACCAATCACTTTTGCCTCAGCAGAACGACCATCATTTAATCCCACAATAATCTTATCTGCACGTGCAATAACATGATTATTTGTTAAAATATAACCATCTGAACGTACAATTACACCAGATCCTAAACTATTTTGATTCGGCCCTTGTTGAAATTGATCTGGAAGTTGATTACCAAAAAATTCACGGAATGCTGGATCGGTTAATAATGGATGCGTTACATTCTTAACACTTTGCGTTGTAAAAATATTCACAACAGCAGGCGCAGCGACTTTCACTGCTGAATGATAAGAAACAACCGCACCGGTACGTGTTGTATCCAGCAAAGGTTCAACTTTTTCGGCAGGTAATTTCACACCATCTGGAGTCACAGGCGCTTTTGGTCTATTGAGTTGCTGCCATCCAATAAAACCAATAATGACAATAATGAGTAATACCCAAGGTAACCATGTAAAGGTTCGACGCACAATCTATACCTCTGTAAATCTTTTAATTCGTTGATGTATCCGTAATTTATCGACTATTGTAAATAGAAATATCGATATAAGTACAACAATAAGCAGGAGTTTTGTCTTGCTTTAGTTACAAATTTTTAAAGTACGATCTTTATTCAGTTAATGTTTTATCATTCACTTATATTGTCAATCAAATTAAGGTTTATAGGGAATACAATAAAGCGGCTATATGTCTATATTATCATCAAAAAAATGACCTTTTTAGACTACAATAGATGATTTACTTAATATTCCTCGTTTTAGGGTCATTTTAAGGTCTATCGACCTTTGACCCATATTTCTACATTTACGTTAATTGCTGGTTGGGATGATATGGCTAAACTCGATGATATTATTCAATGGTGTAATCAAACGCTAAACTCTACAGAGTTTAAAGATTATACACCTAACGGTTTGCAAATTGAGGGCAAGCCTGAAGTAAAAAAAATTCTCTGTGCTGTAACTGCTTCTCAAGATGCAATTGATGCAGCGATTGCACAAGATGCTGACTTACTTTTGGTGCATCATGGTTATTTTTGGAAAGGTGAGTCTTATCCTATTACGGGTATGCGCGGTAAACGTATCAAAAGCTTAATTCAACATGATATTTCTTTAGTTGCTTATCACCTTCCCTTAGATGCACATCCGCTACTGGGCAATAATGCTGCATTGGTAGATTGCTTAGAATTACGCAATGTTCAAGCACTCGATCCAAGCGAACGTTATCCGATTGGTAATATTGCCGAATTGCAACAACCGATGTCACCACAAGCCTTTAAAGAGTTTTTAACTGAGCGTTTAGGTTTTGAAACCATTCATTTGGCAGCTGCAAAAGCACAGGTGCATAAAGTCGGTTTTTGTAGCGGTGCCGCACAAGATTTTATTGAAAAAGCAGCTAGTCAACAATGTGATGCATTTATTTCTGGCGAAGTCAGTGAACGTACCTTTTATCAAGCAAAAGAACTGGATATTCATTATTATGCTTGCGGACATCATGCAACAGAAAAATACGGTGTACAACGTTTAGCCCAAGCAATTGCAGCCGAGTTCAATATTGAATGGTGTTATTTTGAGCTAAATAATCCGATTTAACTTCAGCTATTCAGCACGACTTTAATCATGGCCAAGCGTATACTTAAACAGTCACAATTTTTTTAATGGTATCGATACAACATGAACTGCTGGATTGAATTTATATTCATCTTTTAAAGCACTGTAAATCGATATATATCTAAATAAGTTATAAGTTATGCCGTTATTCTATATTGTTTTATTCTGTATTGTTATTTAGAACTAATGCCCCATTTTCTATTAGAATCTATTACAATATGACGACTTAATGTTATAACCCAGCAAAATGCAAGGAATTGAAATCATGACAACGATTACTTTACCAGCTCTACCATATGGCTACGAAGATCTTGCGCCATATATCAGTAAAGAAACTTTAGAATATCATCATGATAAGCACCATAATACTTATGTTGTGAACTTGAACAACCTGATTAAAGGTACAGATCTTGAAGGTAAAACTTTAGAAGAAATCATCACAGCAACTGCAGGTGATGCATCTAAAGCGGGTGTGTTCAATAATGCGGCTCAAGTTTGGAACCATACTTTTTATTGGAACTGCTTAGCTAAAAATGGTGGTGGTAAGGCAACAGGTGCTTTAGCTGCAAAAATTGATGAAGCATTTGGCTCTTATGAAAAATTTGCTGAAGAATTTGCAACAGCAGCTACAACTCAATTTGGTTCAGGCTGGGCTTGGTTAGTTGCTGATAAAGTGAATGGCGAACTTTCTATTCTTAAAACATCAAATGCTGATACACCACTTGCACACGGTAAAGTTGCTGTATTAACAATCGATGTATGGGAACATGCTTATTACATCGATTTCCGTAATGCTCGTCCTAAATACATTGCGACTTTCTTAGAAAGCCTTGTAAACTGGGATTACGCCAATGCGAAATATGCTGGTCTTGCAGCAGGTGTAGAAAAATAAGTATTTAGCTAAGTTAAGCGATACTCAAAAAACCATCCATCTGGATGGTTTTTTTAACTTAATTCCCGCATAACACGCTAAAAAAGAACCAAAAGTAATGAAATTGGCCAATAAAAAAACATTTAGTTATATTTTCTTTTAATTTAGCTTGACCGGTTGATCTTTCCTCCCTAAAATGCGCTTCAGATTCTCCAATAGCTCAGTCGGTAGAGCGACGGACTGTTAATCCGCAGGTCCCTGGTTCGAGCCCAGGTTGGAGAGCCACTATTCTTCCATAGCTCAGTCGGTAGAGCGACGGACTGTTAATCCGCAGGTCCCTGGTTCGAGCCCAGGTGGAAGAGCCAGAATTCAAAAAGCCCAATCATCATGATTGGGCTTTTTTTATACATAAAAATCAGCAGAATAGAGTCATCCTATGAATCTGATCCTAAATATCAATTCCTGCATTGCTGAAACATAATATTTTGGATTGATCGATAAGAAGCGAAATATTTAAAGTATAATTTACATCATTAAACACTGATATTTACTTTACTTTAGCTCGCTAACTGCGTAAAAATTTACGCATTAAAGATCTGCCAAGCCATATCGCTAGCACACTTGTCTTTAATGAGGATTTTATTGGTTAATCTCAGACCAATTTTTTGGAGAATCACATGAAAAAATATCAATGCATCGTTTGTGGTTGGATTTACGACGAAGCTGAAGGTTGGCCACAAGATGGAATTGTAGCAGGAACTAAATGGGAAGATATTCCAAATGATTGGACATGTCCTGATTGTGGCGTGTCAAAAGCAGATTTTGAAATGGTCGAAATCTAATTGATGAATAAAGACCATCAATATGGTCTTTTTCATGCTTCATCCTCTTTAAAACCCTGGAGAAATATATGCATCCTATCATCATCATCGGTTCAGGTATGGCAGGCTATACTGTGGCACGGGAATTCCGTAAACTCAATACGGAACAAGAACTGCTCATGATTTGTATGGATGATGGGGTTAGCTATGCAAAACCAACACTTTCTAATGCATTTACGGCACAAAAAGCACCAGAACAAATTGCTCTCGCGAATGCGGAAAAAATGCAACAACAACTCAATATGCGTATTGAAACTGCAACGGAAGTCAGCGCTATTGATGCTATAGCACATACCATTTCAATTACCAAAAATCAATTAACAACCACGCAAAACTATTCAAAATTAATTTTAGCCGTGGGTGCTGAACCGATCCGTCTTAATATCACAGGTGATGGTGCTGATGATATTCATGTCATCAATCACTTAAATGACTATCGTAAATTTCGCCAGCAACTCGAATATTGTCAGGAAAAACGTGTCGTTATTTTAGGTGCGGGGCTTATTGGCTGTGAGTTTGCCAATGATTTACAAAATCATCAGCATCAGGTTACGCTCATCGATATTGCCGAGCAACCTTTAGGACGCTTATTACCACAACATGTCGCACAGCAATTTCAACAAAATCTTGAAGCATTAGGTATTCAGTTTATTTTCAAGACTACGGTCATTAATATCACTAAAACAGAACATCAGACCTATCTGATTACACTCGCGAATGGTCAATCATTGATTGCAGATATTGTGTTATCTGCAGTAGGTCTACAGCCTAAACTATCCTTAGCTCAAAATGCCATGATCAATACCCATCGTGGCATCATGACCAACAATAAACTAGAAACCAATCAAGCCGATATTTACGCAGTAGGTGACTGTGCCGAAGTCAATGGTACATTACTGCCTTATGTGATGCCAATCATGCAACAAGCACGTGCTTTGGCTAAAACACTGAATGGTGAGATCACAGATATTCACTATCCAGCGATGCCAATTGCAGTCAAAACGCCTGCCTCACCACTCACTATTTTACCAGTACCGTTAGACATTAACGTGGATTGGCAAACTGAAGTATTTGCTGATGGTATATTGGCCAAAGCAATAGATGAAACCGCAACATTACGCGGTTTTGTACTGTTGGGTGCAACGGCTGGGAAACAAAGACTTACATTAGTGAAACAAGTCCCCGACTTGATTCCGCTTCACAATTAAGGTTTTAATACAAAGGACGTTTGGAACGTCCTTTTTTAGGAAAAGTAGAATGAATAGCGCCTTAAAACTTAAGGACTCTCCATATACTTCATTTATGCAGGAAACCAAAGTTACGCTGAGTAACGGAATAGAGCTGCATGTTGAAATGGGGGGTAATCCTCAAAACCCAGCAATCTTACTGATTATGGGGCTGGGTGCCCAATTGCTTTTCTGGCCCGACTTTTTTTGTAAATCACTTATTGATCAAGGTTTTTATGTCATTCGCTATGACAATCGGGATATTGGCCTATCGAGTAAAATTTGCTATGAAGGGCCTCATTTAAATACCTTTAAAATGATGGGAAAATTTACTTTTGGTTTAACAAATCAGGGAGCACCTTATAATTTATACGACATGGCAGAAGATGCATCTTTATTAATTGAACAACTCAATTTAAATCACGTACATGTGGTTGGGGCATCTATGGGAGGTATGATTGCACAAATTTTAGCAGCAAAATATCCACATAAAGTTCAAAATTTAGCGCTGCTGTTTACCAGTAATAATAAACCATTTTTACCCTTACCCCGCCCTAAGCAACTTTTTAGTCTCATTGGCAAACCCGAATCTAAAGATAAAACTGCCATTATCAATCATACACTCAAGGTGTTTAAAACCATTGGATCACCTGGTTTAGTCAATCCACTAGAGGCCATTCAAACCGCAGAGAAATTATATCAGCGAAGTTACTATCCTACGGGCGTACTTCAACAGTTTTTAGCAATACTATGTACAGGATCTTTGCTACAATTAAATAAGCAGATACAAAAACCAACCCTTGTGGTTCATGGCGCTTGTGATCGTTTATTACCACCTGAACATGGTAAAGCTGTTGCGAAAGCAATTCCGGGCGCTAAATTTGAATTAATTGAAGGAATGGGGCATGATATCCCTCCGCATTTTATTCCATATCTTAGCGGATTATTTGCACATCACTTTAAATCATAAATATTAGGACACTATGGCTGCATTACCTTCCCTAAGACAGCTTTCATATCTAGTAACACTGTCTGAAACGCTGCATTTCACTGAAGCAGCTCGCCGATCGTTTGTCACCCAGTCAACTTTGTCTGGTGGTATTATGGAGCTGGAGCGACTTTTAGGCGGCGTACTCGTTGAACGTGATCGCCAAAATGTACGTTTAACTCCGCTTGGTGAGCAAGTTGTCGCTCGAGCCCGTGTTCTTTTAGCCGATGCTCAAGATTTAATGCGTTTAAGCCGTGAAATGAGTGAGCCTTTAACAGGTGATCTACATCTCGGTATTATTCCGACGATTGCACCATTTATTTTGTCTCAGCTTTTAGATGAAGTGCATAAACAGTTACCTAAAATTCAACTGCATTTGCACGAAGCACAAAGTGAGAAAATTGTCGAAAAGCTTGAACATGGCAATTTAGATATGATTGCACTCGCATTGCCGTTTGATACGCGTGGCTTAAAAGTAGCAGAAATTGCCAAAGAAAATTTATTTTTGGTCTGCAATAAATTAGATCAATCTTCAATTCATGCAGAAAGTTTAGAACAACTGGATTTAGCACACCTCATTTTACTTGAGGAAGGCCATTGTTTACGAGATCATACTTTAAGTGCATGTCCAATCGGAGAACGTAAAAACGATCATCGCTTAAAAGCAAGTTCATTACCAACCTTGGTTGAAATGGTTTCTGCAAATCTTGGTTTTACCTTATTACCAGAAATTGCCATTCATGCCAATATGATCAAAGCCAACTCAGATCTTGTCGTTAAACCGATTCATGCAGCACCAAGCCGAACATTGGCTTTAGTAACACGTAAAAGCACTCCGTTACAAAGTGAATTTGATGTATTACTACAAATTATGCAAAAAATCACAAAAAACCTCTAAAGACTGAATCAAAAAAGAGTCCGTTATACGGACTCTTTTTTTAATATTAAATATTCAGTAGCGACAAAACTACTTAATACTATCTAATAAAATTTTTTGTGCATTATGCAACTTTTGACCTTCTGCAGGTACTGCACGTAACCAAGTTCCATCACTCTGCAATAACCATGCTTGTTGATTATCCTCAAGATAATTAAGTAAACCTTGTTGATAAATACGTTTTTTCAATACCGGATCATCAATTGGGAAGCAGGCTTCGACACGATTAAATAAATTACGATCCATCCAATCTGCACTAGAACAATAAAGACGTGAATTCCCATTATTACTAAAGTAATAAACACGGGTATGCTCTAAGAAACGTCCAACAATTGATCGAACACGAATATTTTCAGAAAGTCCTAGTAAACCAGGGCGCAAACAACAAATTGAGCGAATAATTAAATCAATTTGTACACCTGCCTGTGATGCCTCATAAAGCTTATTAATCAATTGTAATTCAGTTAAAGCATTGACTTTAACAATAATTCTTGCAGGAAGACCTGCTTTTGCATGTTCTATTTCTTCCTCAATAAAATGGATCAATTGAGCATGAAGGGTAAATGGCGCATGAAGTAATTTTTTCAATTTAGCCATTTTACCCATGCCGGTAAGTTCCTGAAAGATGCGATGAACATCTTCACATAAGTCCTTATCAGTCGTCAGTAAACCATAATCTGTATAGATACGTGCATTACCTGCATGATAATTGCCTGTACCCAAATGCACATAACGTTCTAGTTTATTGTTTTCACGGCGTACCACCAAAATCATTTTCGCATGTGTTTTATATCCCACAATGCCATACACCACCACTGCGCCTGCTTCTTGTAAAACATTGGCAACTTCAATATTTGATTCTTCATCAAAACGTGCCCGAAGCTCAATAACGGCTGTGACTTCCTTACCATTACGTGCAGCTTCAGCCAAAACCTGAACAATTTCTGAATCGGGGCCACTACGGTACAAAGTTTGTTTAATGGCTAATACCTTAGGATCTCGTGCTGCTTCACGTAATAAATTAATGACCGGTGCAAAAGACTCAAACGGATGATGCAATAAAATATCTTGTTTTTTCATTGCACTAAAAATATTTTCAGCTTTTTTAAGTACTTTGGGAATCACAGGAATATGCGCATCATAGCGTAAATGAGGACGTTTAAAGTTAGATAAGAGTCGTGCTAAATTGACAGGACCATTGACCTTATAAAGCTGTTCTTCATCTAAATCAAATTCATCCAATAAATATTTATAAATATGTTGCGGACAATTTTCAGTCACTTCCAAGCGTACTGCACGACCAAAACGACGTGAACTTAATTCACCCTTTAAAGCTTTCGCCAAATCCTCAACATCTTCATTTAAAGCTAAATCTGCATTACGTGTCACGCGGAACTGATAACATCCGGTTGCCGTCATTCCCGGAAATAAGTCAGACACATATTCATGAATAATAGCGGACAACATCACATGATGCTCTTTGCCATCTGTGAGCTCATCTGGTAAACGTACGACGCGTGGTAAAGAACGTGGCGCAGGAACAACGGCCAGATCAATTTGGCGACCAAAAGCATCCTTGCCTTCTAAAGTTACGATAAAGTTTAAACTTTTATTTACTAGTCGTGGAAAAGGATGGGCTGGATCTAAGCTAATCGGTGTCAGTACTGGCGCCACTTGCTCTTGAAAATATTTTTTAACCCATGCAGCTTGTGCCGGTGTCAGTTCACCACGGCGTAAAAAACAGATATCTTCTTCTTTTAATTTAGGTAAAATTTCTTCATTTAAAATACGATACTGTCTTTCGATCGCAGCATGTGCGGTATAAGAAATTTGATCTAAAATTTGTTTAGGGGTTAAGCCGTCTGGACTCCGACTTTCATTCCCTAAATCAAGCTGTTCTAATACACCTGCCACACGTATCTCAAAAAATTCATCTAAATTTCTTGAGAAAATTAGCAAAAAATTCATTCGCTCAAGCAAAGGATGCAAAGGATCTACTGCTTGTTCTAAAACACGTAAATGAAAATCTAAAATAGACAATTCACGATTAATATAACGATCATTATAGGTGTATTCGGCCTGTGTTAAAGCTATCGTTTCTGCTGTATTCATAAATCACCTATGATTTTGAAAATATTCCTTATCTTTACTCAGTATGCTTTAAATTGATGACAATTGCATAAAAAAAAAGCCCAATTTTATGGGCTTTTTGCATCTTGATATCAATTTTGAGGTAAGTGACTATAACGCATATATTTTTGAATCATTCTCTTGCGATAATTTAACTTACGATCATTGCGATGATGTTGATAATATTTAGGATTAGGGAGAATAGCTGCTAAAAATGCCGCTTGTTGTGTGGTTAAGCTTTTGGCAGATTTACCAAAATAATATTGTGCTGCAGCTTCAGCGCCATAGATATGATCAGCAAACTCAACAGAGTTGAGATAAACCTCTAAAATTCTTTGCTTTGACCACATGCGCTCCATCATCCAGGTTGCTACAGCCTCTTCACCTTTACGAATAAATGAACGTTGATTATATAAGAATAAGTTTTTTGCCAATTGCTGCGATATGGTAGAACCACCTGCCACAACCTTGCCTTGATCCTTATTTCGTTCTAAGGCAAATTGCATGCCTGCCCAATCAAATCCATGATGATAAATAAACTTGCCATCTTCAGCAGCAATCACGGCATGTTTCAAGTTATCGCTCATTTCATCATAGGGCAACCATTGATGCTGGATTGGTTGTGAACGATCTGAAAAATAGGCAATACGCATAAACATCGTGGTTTCAACTGGATGAGTTCTCCACCAGACTAAGCTGGCAAATATCCAAATTTGCACAAGTAAGACCAGACTCACCAAGATTAACATTATACGAATAATAAAAGCCTTCATCTGGGAGACTTACCCCTCATTTAAAATAGCCTGATCATGTTAGAATTTACTTCAATAGAAAAAAAGTAGTTATTCACTTTTTATATCAATATTTTTAAGTCAGATGATATGAACAAACAACCGCCCACCTTTATTCAATCCAAACTGGATATCCATCTATGGTGGATGACGGCAAGTTTAATCACGATGAATGTTGGTTTATTTATCTGGGAAGTATTACACGGCCTAGATATCAATTCACCAACAACAGCAGATGCAATACGCTGGGGTGCTGATTTTGCACCATTGACCTTTTTGATGGAACCTCAACGATTATTCACCAGCATGTTTTTCCACTTTGGTTTGGCACATTTAATGTTAAACATGTGGGCTTTATATGTTTTTGGGAAAATTGCAGAACAACTTTATGGTCGTCTCTATTTTTTAGGACTCTATTTTTTAGCGGGGGTCATGGGTAGTCTGTTGAGTGGCTATATTGCCATCCAAGACAGTTATAGCCTATTACAATCCAGTTCAATTGAGCAAAATTTATTGCCATCTGTCAGTGCTGGCGCATCTGGTGCTGTGATGGGGCTGGGAGCATCATTGACTGTATTTGCTTTACTACCAGCATTGCCATCGGCACGATTTAGCTTAGATCGTAAAACATTAATCATTGTCATGCTTCTCAACCTTGCTATTGGTTTTACCATTAATGGTATTAATAATGCAGCACATATGGGAGGGTTAATTATGGGAATTATTTTGACCTTGATCTGGTATGTGGGACAAAAGCTCTCTTATCCACGATTGTTTGCACTTTTAGGACTATTGATTGGTATCATTATTTGTATCATCTTTTATCAATATTGCCTGCGACTGATTGAAAATCTATTGCCTTTTTGGCAACAACTGCTGCAATGGATACTCAAAAATTAATCCTAATCATCCTAAAGAGCTCATATCATCCTTAGCAATAGATGATATTCCAATAATTTTAATCCCTTTTCTGGAAAAATGTTGCTAAAGTTTCGCTTCAGTCACTGTTTGAATAATACAAAATAATGCACTGATCCGATGCCAATTAAAACAAGATTACAATCTGCGTGGAAGTTAACTTGATTTTATTCTTTTACAGAAAAAGTCTGATCTACGCTTCGAGTTAAAATAGATGACATCTTGTATGATTTAAAACACCTACAAATTAGCTTCAATATCTTTTGTAATATCAATGCAAATACATTGCTCAAACGATACCATACACCACTGTATCCGAGGTATATGGTATTGTCCTCTGCTTAAGATGGATTCATTTCTCTTAAACTTTTTAAAGGTGGAATATGTGTTAGATACCCCAAGCGATAACGTCCAATCACTGCACAAAGTAATGTCATCGCAAGAGGTAAAATTAACCATATTTCGCCATGCAGTTGTATCGGTAAATCCATACGTATACTGGCAATCGCACTAACCACTTCAGCAAATACACAAGATACAATCCCTGACAACAAGCCCATCAAACCAATTTCCAAAGTCAGCATATTCTTTAATTGTCGTTTGGATGCACCAAAAGAACGTAATAAAGCGATTTCTCTTTTTCGTTCATCCATCAATAAATTTAAACAAGCAATTAAAACCAAAATCCCAGAAATACTCACTAATAATGCTAAGAAACTAATGATTTTTGCCAAGACAGTCACCAGACTTTTGATTTCCTCTAAAATTAAACTGACATCAATAAATACCGTATTAGAGAATTGCTGAATGATCGGAATTAAGTGATTTTTTTGTTGAGGCGGAACATAAAAACTTCCTAAATAACTTCCCGCATTTTCATCCATTGTTTGAGGTGAAAAAATAAAGAAGAAGTTAGGACTAAAACTTTCCCATTCTACTGTACGCAAATTAACGACCTTGGCATTCAGTAATCCTTCAGGCAAGCTAAAAGTCAACTGATCCCCGACTTTAATTCCCAAAGCCTGTGCAGTTTCATACTCAACAGATACCTCGCCTGCTTTTGCCAAATGTGCTTGTCCCTCTACAATTTGGTTATTTTCAGGATAATGATTTGTTTGCGTCAAATTTAATTCACGTCGCAATGAATTATTACTTTGTATCAACTGAGCTGAAAAAGGTTGTTTATTCTTAGCGACTAAACGGCCTTTAATATTGGGATAAAGTGGGGTACTGCGCCAATGATTTTCTTTAATTTTAGCTTTAAAGTCATTTAGTTCAAAAGGCGGTAATCCATAAACAAATTGATTTGGTGTTCCTGCAGGTAATTGTTGTTGCCAGCGATCAATCAAATCATTGCGCAATACCATCAGTACAGTAATCAAACTCAGTCCTAGTGCTAAAGCGGTAATCTGAAAAGCAGTTTGATAAGGCAAGCGTATATAGCTGGCTAATTTAGATTTACCTGCACGAATTACTTTTAACAGTAGCCAAATAACTGCGTAAAGCAGACCACACAAGACAATAATCGCACCGATGACCAAAAGACTTAAAACAAAACGTTCGGTTAGAATCACACTAAAAATCACCAAGCTGAGTGTGCCAGTGACCAGCATCCATAGCCAAGTGCTAATTGATTTTCCTTGTTGGCGAATCACTCGAATAGGCGGTGTTCGCAATAACTGCCAAAGGCTTGGTAATACAAAACCCAATAAAACCATCACACTGGTAAACAATGCAATCGGTAATGGTCCGGATAATAGATCTAATGCAGAAAATTGTAATTGTAAATGTGGAATAAGCTGTAACATCAGTTGTAATAAAACAAAACCAAAGCCAATTCCCATCAATGAACCCAATAGCATTGCGATCAATATCACCACAGCCAATAAAGCCATATACGCCATTAAAATCTGTGATTTTTTCGCACCGATACAACGCAACAATGCAATATGATCTTGATTCTGCTGAACATATCTTTGTGCGGTAAGTGCAATCGCAATACCACAAAGTAAAATGGTCAAAATATTGGTGAGCTGTAAAAATGTATCTAAGTGTGCAATCGGTTTCATCAACCGAGTATTACCTTCACTGGCATTACGTATTTTTAAGCTGCTCGATGATGTTGATTTTTTCTCTTTGGTAACTGCAGTAGAATTGGCTTGTTGAAGCTGCTTAAAGTCATTTTCAAATGCCTTAATATGTGCAGCATCACCCGCCAGCAATAACCGATATTCAATACGACTCCCCGTTTGAATAGCATTGGTTGTTGCCACATCAGACTGTGCAATCATCACTGTTGGTGAAAAAGCGGAAAAGCCTAACTCCTGATTCGAGTCATGGGTAATTTTTGCAGCCACCTTAAACTGACCATCAGCAATATGAATATTGTCACCTATCTTGACATGCAGCAAATCCATCGCCCGTTGGCTTAGCCACACTTCACCCGGACGAATGCGAGCTTGTTGAGGCATGAGTTGTAATTTTCCTCTTAAAGGAAAAGCATCATCAACAGCTTTAACATTCACCATCACAAACTGATCTTGCGTATGTGCCATTGAACTAAATAGAGTGACTTTAGACTGTGTTAAATTTTGCTGTGCTGCCTTGGACTGCCATTTCTCATCAATGGCCTGCTGATCCGTCAATAATAAATCTGCTGCCAACATTTCAGCTGCTTGTAATGCCACTGCCTGCTGAATCTGTGTATGACTAAACTTTAATGCAGTAGTCGTACTAATGGCCAACGTTAACGCAATAATTAATAAATAAATACCGCTAGTTTTAAAGCTTTGTTTTAATAAAGGAGGAAATAGAGATAACATGTTATCCTCCTTGATCGTGTTCAATCAGTTGACCCTGTTTCAACTGAAAATGGCGCTGACATTGCCGTGCTAACTGTTGATCATGCGTGACTAGAATCAATGTCGTACCTAATTCATCATTGAGTTTAAATAATAATTGCTCAATCTCCTTGGCTGTTTCACCATCTAGATTTCCGGTAGGCTCATCAGCAAAAATAATGTGTGGTTGAGTGACTAAAGCACGTGCAATGGCAACACGCTGTTGTTCTCCACCAGAAAGAACCTTCGGCGTTTGCTGAGCTTGTTGTTGAAGTCCCACTTTTTCGAGTAAGGCTAAAGCTGTTATTTCTGCTGCTTTATAATTAAAATCTGTATGCAAGCGTAAAGGTAACATTACATTTTCTAAGGCTGTTAAATGGGGTAATAACTGGAAAGATTGAAAAACAAATCCAATATGTTTCAGGCGTACTTGAGCCCGTTGTTCTTCATTGAGTTGATGAATTTTATTACCGCATACGATAAGGTCACCGCTGGTTGCTTGGTCCAGCGTTGCTAAAATTCCCAATAGTGTTGATTTTCCTGAACCAGATCGGCCCGTGATGGCAACCTGATCACCGGCATAAATATCTAAGTTGATGTTCTCAAAAATAATAAGCTCTTTATGGGGGAGCTGGATCTTTTGTGTCAATTGTTGTGCAGAAATCATGACTTGTGGCATGATGGAGTGATCATTATTTAATGTGGTCATAGCATCCCTATGCGAAAGCGCAATTTTATCAAGTTCCAATGGGCATGTTGTCTTTTGTTCAGTATTGCCATAATGCCTACACTCCTTTATGCCAAAACCATTATGATTTTAGGTGATAGTTTAAGTGCAGGCTATGGGATTGAAAAACAACAAGGCTGGGTCCATCTTCTACAAAACCGTTTGAATCAACAGTATCCCAAACAGCATCGAGTGGTCAATGCAAGTGTGAGCGGTGAAACCACGAGTGGTGCTGTAGCACGTCTCCCTCATTTGCTTAAAACACATCGACCGAATATCGTTGTGATTGAATTGGGTGGTAATGATGGTTTACGCGGACAACCACCACAAATGATTGAAAAAAATCTTGCGCAGCTCATTCAACAAAGTCAAAAAGCCAATGCAACAGTGATTTTATTGGGGATGAAAATCCCACCCAATATGGGAACAGCATACAGCAAGGCTTTTGAAAATACATATAAAACAGTCAGTCAAAGATATCAAATTAAACTACAACCATTTTTTTTAAATGGTGTTGCTGGACAACGCCATTTAATGCAACAAGATCAAATTCATCCTAATGCTAAAGCACAGCCACTGCTCTTAAATAATACCTATCCTTATATCAAAGCTGCACTATAACTAGCATCAACATCTAGCTAAATAAAAAAGGTATTGAAAACAATACCTTTTTACTTTTAAACTAATGTATCTGTTTGCCTAGCTACTTGTTTTCGCTTATCTATAGTTCAACTTAAAAGTCATAAAAGTGCACTTCACCTGTTTCTAAAGAATACTCTGCACCCAAAATTTGTAATTTACCCTGCGCAATCAGATTTTCTAACACTGCCGAGCCATGGCGTAATTGATTCACTGAGGCAAATACATTAGAACGAACTGCATGTTTTGACAGTTTATCCAAATCATCTTTTAACTCAGTTTGCATTAAAATTTCAACAGAAGGACGAACACGATTCACGATCGACATCAAATTTGCAGAAGGTGGTTGTGATGGATTCATTAACACATCAATCGTAGAATGAATCGCGCCACAATGTGTATGTCCAAGCACAATCACAATTGGACAATTAAAACTTTCTGCAGCGAATTCCACACTGCCCACTTGTGATGGTGCAACAATATTACCGGCAACACGAATCACGAATAAATCGCCCAAACCTTGGTCAAATACCATTTCAGCAGGAACGCGTGAATCTGAACATCCCAAAATAACAGCAAATGGCTCTTGGCTTTCTGCCATTTCTGCACGTTCCGCGTGCGTTAAAAGCTTTGGATGATTCGTTTGACCATGTACAAAGCGTTGATTTCCATTCTTTAAACGTTCTAAAGCTTCTTCTGCTGTGAGCATGTTTTTCACCATTATTTAACGTTTTATTATTTTAATCTCTGATTTGCAGAATGTCACTTGCAAATAAAATAGGGATTACTTTTTTATCTATACAATAAAATATCTCTTTTTGATCGCTATTGTGCAAAATAGTTACATTTAAAGACATCTTAAAGTGAGATTAGGCAAAATAATTAATGATCTTTGTGAAAAAAATATTAATAATATAATCAACAACATTGTATTTAAGATCGCCATATTTAACAACTAAAAAACCATCAAATAAATCGTATATTGTGTAAAACTTAAGGATAGCCAAAATGATTCATATGATTAAAACAATAATATGCTATGGCCAAATATTTTGCCTAGGATCGGCATTAACACTCAGCACATCGCTCAATGCTCAAAATAATCATCTTCAATTCAATACATTCTCCACACTACATCAATATATTGATCATGAGCGCAAAATGGCAGGACTCAACAGTAAAGTACTCAAAGTAGGAAATATCACCTGGAAATATAACGAAGGTGGCACACAACAAAAACCAACTATCCTACTGCTACATGGCTTGTCTGGAAATCGTGATAGCTGGAACAAAGTCGCACAATATCTGACCCCACATTATCATGTCATTATTCCTGATTTACCCACAAATTATGATGCTCAAATTTCAGATACATTTGATGCATCAGTTCCTCATGTTTCTTCTAAATTACGTCAATTTGCTGAAGCTATCCATATTGAGCATAATTTACATATTGCAGGCCATTCACTTGGTGGTTCTATTGCAACCTTTTATGCATCACAATATCCATTTGATACACAAAGCTTATTTTTATTAAGTAGCGCCGGCATTTATAAAAATGCGGAAACCAGCTATGCACGCAATCCAGCGATGTTAAAACAATTGGTGATCAGGAAACCTGGAGATTTATCGTTAATACAAATTAAACTCATGCAATCCCCTCCCTCGCTATCTCAAAATATCCGTACAGCGCAAGAATTACGTCTCATTTCTCAAGCAGAAAAAAACTATCAATTGATTGATCAAATTATCAGACTCACACAAATTTATACACCTGAAAATTTTGCTCAACTCACACGAGGCATTGAAGCTCCTACTTTAATTTTATGGGGCAAACAAGATCAAATTATTAATTATGAAGTGGCCAATGAATTACAAACATTAATTAAACGTGCTGAAACACCAATCATATTGGATAATGTTGGCCATTTGCCAATTTCAGAGGCAGGACAATTGGTCGCACACTATTATTTACCTTTTCTTGCAAAGACACAGAACCTAAAAAATCCACTTGCTGATAAACTTATACCTTTAAATTAGCGGCTTAGAGTGAGTATGCAGAAAATAGATAAGATAGAGCGACTAATTGAAGCTCATCTGGATTTCTTAGATCAAGAATTCTCTGATGCCGAAACCATTCAACAGGAACTGGTTAGTTTCTACCAATGGTTTCGCCAAAAAACCCTACAAGAATTATGCAGCTTTTCGGATATCTATCAGCTATTACAACAACAAATCTTGGCCACCCCTGTCAGTAGCTTTTTCCTTGAGCAAGTGATGGAGCATTTACACTTTGCACTGAGTCATGATCTAAATGATCAGACACGAATTGCAGATGTGATTCCGGTACTGACTGTCGATAAAATTGCACAATATATCGCAAGTAAAACTGAACATCGTCAACGGCTAATTCATAGCTTAGTAAATAATCCTGCTTTTTCTGCCATGATCAGCCAACTCATCCAACATGCAATTCAAGATTATTTAGATAATTCAGTAATGGTAAAACATGTGCCAGGGGTATCTAAATTCATGAAAATGGGAAAATCTGTTTTAGAATCTGTCACTGATGCTAATTTAGAACAAACCATACAAAATTATTTACATAAAAATATTTTAAAACTTAGTCAAATCAGTGAACATGTTTTAAATCAGCATTTTGATGATCAAAAACTCTACTATTTGCAAGCTAATCTATGGCATAAAATTAAAGATCAACCGCTCTCTATACTCAAAAATTATATTGAAATACAGGATTTGCCGCAAAGTGTAAATCTAAGCCATGAAATATGGATCTATTTAAGCCAATCAGAATATTTAAAAAACCAATTACATAATGGTGTTTATACTTGGTATATCCGTAATCAGCAACGTCCTTTTGATTTATTACTGAGAGATTTAAATATTGATCAGTCTTTACTAGAACAACAGCTCTATCCGCTATTTATGCCAGTCATACAACAATTGGTTGATGATCAGTATCTTAAAAAACGTGCACGGTTATTTTTAGAAAAATTTTATTATAGTGAAGTCTGTCAAAATATTTTGCAATGAGACATCAAAATGTCTAAAAAAAGCCGCTTACGCGGCTTTTAACTCAATACTTAAGCTTAAAAATTAAAATTCATACTTAAAGTTTATATAGTAAGCACGACCAGGTTCGTTATAAGTTTGATTAATTGAAGTATCACGAAGCTTTTTCTCATCAAATAAATTGCTGATCCCTATACGTGTACTCAGATTTGGCGTAAATTTATAACCAGTATTAATACCCGCAATACCATAACTCTTCACTTCTGTTGTATTCACTGTTGTATTTCGCGTTTCAGCAAATTCACGTGGTTTTTGACGTCCATATTGAGTATAAACAAAATTAACATCCCAACTATCTGAAATATTATAATTAAAGATGGAGTTAATGGTGTAATTTGGCACAATCGATAAAGGATTTCCTGTTGTCTTATTCTTAGAGTCCTTCATATAAGTAAAATTATTTGTCCAACTGGCATTATCAAATGTCAATGTAATACTACCTTCTAGACCTTGAATTAAGGCCTTAGGTATATTGACCCATTCTAAAACATGATAAGTAGTAGACCCTACTTGTGTTGTTCCTACAATTGTATCGCCTGAAGTAATTTTATTTTTATAATCATTACGGAACCAAGTAAGACTTGCATTAATCATATCTTTTTCATACTGAATACCCAATTCTTTATTGATTGATGTTTCAGGTTTTAAATTATCATTACCCACTAAATAACAACTACCTGTTGCTGTTTCTGCCGTATCAGGACAACCATTACCACGAGTAAATAATAAATATCCTTCAGCATTTTGATACATATTCGGTGCTTTATAAGCACGTGCAACACCACCTTTTAAAGTCCAGTAATCTCCTATTTTTTGAGTAATAATTAAACTCGGACTCCAATTTGAACCTGATTTATTATGATCATCATAACGTAAGCCTAACACTAAATCTGTTGTATCGCTAAGCTTCAAATTATCTTCAAAATAAGCTGATTTAATTTCCGACTTCATCGTCGATCGATCTGCTGGTAACTTAATAATGCCCGAAGCATCTGTTTGCACAGTCGAGGCTGTATCCGTAAAGTCATCTTTAATCCATTCTGCGCCTAACGTTATATTTTGTGGTAAAATATAATCAATTGGTTTGGTAATTTCAGCATTTAAACGGTAAGTCTTTAAATCTGAAACGGGGCGATCATCTGCAGAATTAATACTTCCTTCAGGTCCTCCTGCAAGAGCTTCTGTTAAACGTTTATTTTTAGTTCGATCATACTGTGCAACAATTTTACTCGTACCCCAATCCCAAACGCCATCATGAGTAATTGCATAACCATCACGATACATAGTATTGGTTTCAGTCCCAATTAAACTATTTAGTAATTGTGTTTTGTCATCTGTTGCTGTGTCATTACCAGCATCATAATTACTATTTTGCGTATCACCTGCATAAAGATTACCTTGTCGGCCAGATGAGATATCAAAAGTTAAGCTTTGTTCTTCATTAATTTGCCATGCTAAACGTGCAGCAATATCTTTATTTTTTACACCCTCTCTACCAGCTGCTCGTGTACCAGAAGCAGAAAGTGGATTAATGTCTGCTGCATCTGCTTTCGTTTTATTATAATTACCATATAAACGATAAGATAAAACATCCTTAATTAATGGCCCACTTAAATTAAAACTCTCACGATGACTGCTTCCCTCTTTTGAGCTTTCAGGCTGATTCATAAAAACCTCAAAAGTACCATGTGTTTCATTGGTCACCTTTTTGGTTTTAATATTAACAACCCCCCCCATTGCTCCTGAGCCATAACGTGCTGCTGCAGGACCACGTAGTACTTCAATAGATTCAATAGCATCTGCTGGGACCCAGTTACTGTCACCTCGTGTATCACGTTCTCCTCTCCAACCATAACGGACAGAATTTCTTGAATTAACAGGCTTTCCATCAATTAAAATCAGCGTATTTTCTGGACCCATTCCACGAATATCAATTTGGCGATTATTTCCTCGCTGCCCTGTAGAACTATTACCTGTCAAATTAACACCTGGCATGCGTCGTATATATTCAGCAACATCATTGACAACAGGTAATTGCTCTAATTCTTTTTCAGTAATAATCGATACACCAAGTGCTTGTTTAATCTGCTCTTCTGCAGTTAAAACAATTTTATCTAATTGTGTTGTTTCCTGAGCTTCAATATTGTCATTACTGGCCGAATGAGCTTGTGTCCAAGTCATCAGTATTGAAGTAACTGCAAAGGCAAGCGTGTTTTTTAAAAATGTATTTTTCATAAAATTTAGCCAAACGAATTAGAAGACAAGATGCGTGAATTGTCACTAATTGTAATTAAACATAATAATATTGCAATACTAAATAAGAATTATTATTATTATCATTAGAATTATTGGCAAAAAAATAACCTCCATATGGAAGTTATTTTTTATATATTAAAATTTTAATTTATTTAAAATAGGCACCATCAGCTTGGCTATGATCCGTTTGATCCACAACACGCATTAATTCAGGAATATGTTGTTTTAGGGTCGTTTCTACACCTTGCTTAAGTGTAACATCAATAGCTGAACAACCTTGACAACCACCACCAAATTTTAGAACAGCAGTTAAACCATGCTCTGCATCTTCTAAGACTTCAACTAGAGCACAATTACCGCCATGACCTGCAAGACCCGGATTAATTTCAGACTGTAATACATACGTAATACGTTCTTCAGTCGATGCATCTGGACCAACTCGAGGGACTTTTGAATTTGGTGCTCGGAATGTTAGCTGACCACCAAAGCGATCTTTATTGTAATCAATTACTGCATCCAATAAATATGGAATGGATGGCGTATCAATATATGCAGCAAATTCAGGATAATCTTGTCTATAATCCGTTGGAACAACCTCTTCTGGAGCGCTGTATGCCATACAACATTCAGCACGAGGTGTACCTGGATTTTCTACAAAAATACGTACAGCAATATCTGGCGTATTTTGTTTTGCCAATAAATCCTTTAAATACTCTTGCGCAGTTGGTGTAATTAATAAGTTTGGAATCTCTTCTGCAACTGCAGTGCTGGTGTTTTCAGTCGACATATCAAATTTTCCTCAATCTGAAGTTGCTTATTCTAACTGAAGTTATGGGTGAATTAAAAAAAAACAACTAAATTTGTCGGATTAATTATAAAAGATCTGAACATTCATTAAATTAATGGCATTATTAATCTATAAATTAAATTTGAAGATATTTTGCTTATGCTTAATCTACCTTTTAATCATACAGTGATGATTATTATCATCACGGTCATTGTGTCTTTTTTAGCTTTTTCTAATCAAAATATTATGAATCGTTTAATTTTTTGGCCACCTGCAATGCGTAAAGGTCAATATGATCGTTTCATTACACATGGTTTTATTCATGCTGATGGTATGCATTTACTATTTAATATGTTTACCTTATTTTTCTTTGGCCGTATTATTGAAAGTTTTTATCGCCAATATTTTTATGATTTAGGCTTTGTACTTTTTTATCTTGGTGGCTTAATTTTTGCTATTCTTCCTAGCTATATTAAACATAAAAACGATACGCATTGGGCCAGCCTAGGTGCTTCGGGTGCAGTATCGGCTGTACTATTTGCCTATATTCTTTTTGAACCTTGGCAACTTATTTTTGTCTTTTTTATTCCAGTTCCTGCCATTATTTTTGCAGTCATTTATGTTGCTTACAGTATTTGGTCTGGTAAACGAGGCAATTCCAATATCAATCATAGTGCACATTTATGGGGAGCGGCATATGGTATTATCATGACCATTATCATTGAACCACGCTTGATTGCACACTTCTTCAGTAAACTACTACAAACGCCGTTTTAAATGATAGCGAATGCTCAGAAAGTACAGTCATTGAAATCTAAATTGTAGCCGTTTTATATCCATCAAATTAAACTTAGACGTTAGATATAACATCATAAATTTACTATGATTTTTTGATGTTAATATAACGTCTTTTGATCTTTTCATGATGTTGCATCTTTAGCTTGATCAAGCTGAATTAATATTAAAAATATATAAACACTCTCATCTATATGGAAAAACTTATTTTAATTTGCCCATAACTTGGTATTTATTGTCACTCACTTCTAATAGTTTGCAGCGATAATGTATACATCTGTAGATTAATTAGATTAATATCCGGGATATTTTGCAATGACATCATCTTTCGACGGTTTACAATTCCCACTTCACCCTAAAACAAACAAAATAAGTACATCCACAGTAGGTAAAAATATCCTCTCCGCTGCACTTGCACCGATTGATGCAAACATGAGCCAAGCAATCAAAAGTGAAAAACATTGGCGTAAAACTTATCCTCAGTATTTTAAAGCGCTAGTTGAATATGGTATTCGTCAAACGGATGATGCTTTAAATATTGCCCAAATTGGTCTTAGCACTGCACATCAATCTTTTAACTTTCATCGTCAAGGCCAAAGCTACAATTTTTCTCAAATCATGTCTTTAGAAACTCAACCACTATCTACCTTTAAACTACAGGGAGATAGTGATGCTGAACCTGAATGGTATGTCCCCTATCAAGGACAAAAATTGCAAGGGTCTGCACTATTGACACAAATTAAATGCTGGCAACAACGTGGCATTATTGAACCCAGTCATGCCCATGCATTAGAGCAAGTGATTGCGCATCCAGAATGGCTAGATTTATCTGATCGTACCATGGTACTGTTTGGTGCTGGTTCTGAAGCAGGTCCACTGACATGGTTATCCAAATGGAAAGCCAACATTGTCGCAGTCGACCTACAGCACGAAGCGGTATGGGAAAAAATTCTTAAAACCATTCAACAAGGAAATGCAACCTTATATGCACCATCAACTGAAGTACTTGATCCAGAGACAAGTATTGCAGTACTTAAAAGTAAACTCGGTGCCAATCTTCTCACTCAAACACCTGAGATTGCTCAATGGTTAATCAATAATCCAAATCGCTTAGATCTTGCTGCAATTGCTTACTTAGATGGTGAAAAACATGTTCGTGTTGCCATGGCGATGGATGCAATTATGCAACAGGTCAGTCAATATAAACCCGATACCAGCCTGATGTTTATGTGTACGCCAACCGATATTTATGCTGTACCAGCAGAAGTCACTCAAGCAGCACAGCGCAAATTTAGCCATCGTTCTATATGGCATAAGGGTCTAACACAAGCGATTTCACAAGTAACACGTCAACACTTTTTTAGCCAAAACAATCCTGAACTGATTCATTCTAATAATCAATTAAGTTATGGTATTGCAGATTGTCTAGTGGTTGAACAGGGACCAAACTATGCATTGGCCAAACGCATTCAGCAATGGCGTGCAACCCTTGCACGAACACAGGGACAAACCGTGAGTATTAATATTGCACCATCAACCACAACACATTCTGTGACCAAAAATCCACTTCTCAAAGCAGCATTTCATGGTGCCTCCCTATTTGATGTTGAGGCATTTAGTCCTGAAACCACGAATGCACTCATGGCAGCATTATGGATTTATGATTTAAGAGATCCCCAATCTGTTGCTCAACCCAATACTCAACTACAACACCCTTTAGAATTAATGATGAGTGGCGCAAATCATGGTGGTTTATGGCGTGTTGCTTACTTAGCACGCAGTGCATTACCTTTTGCAGCTTTATATGGTTTTGCTACCGAAAAACTCCCTTTTCTTGAGCGAAAAAAATAATAGCGCCCAAAGCTAAAAAACGCTGCAATTCAATTGCAGCGTTTTTAATATTTTGATCAATGCATATGCATTTAAAATACTTTTAATAACAGCCAGTATAAAACACCAGATAAACAAATTGTCGCTGGTAAAGTAAAGATCCATGCTGAAAGAATGGTTTTTACCATCCGTAAATTCAATCCAGACTTATTCGCTACCATTGTTCCTGCAACTGCCGAATTCAATACATGTGTCGTTGATACTGGCATACCGAAACCATCAGCTGCGGCAATCGTCGACATCGCAACCAGCTCTGCTGACATACCTTGACCATAGGTCATATGCTGCTTACCAATACGCTCACCCACTGTGACCACAATACGCTTCCAGCCCACCATAGTTCCAAGCCCTAATGCAAGTGCCACAGCCACTTTAACCCATGTTGGAATATACTGTAAGAATGCATCTAAGCTTTTACGATATTCTTTAACGGTCTGAGTTTGTTGCTCAGTCATGACAGGCAATTGTTGTGCTTTTTCTAACCGTTTAAATGCAGTAGTACTCAAATACATATCATTACGTAATAAAGATACTTCAGCTTCAGGTACATTTTTAAGATCACCATATTGGCCAATATGTTGTCCTACATATTGCGTTAAGCTAGCTAAAGCAGGAACGACATGAGGAGTGACTTCTTTGGTTTGAATATACTTAGTCAGAATATCACGTGCTTCTTGATTCGAAAGATCAGCATGCTTGGCATAAATAACATGTGCAGTTTGTGCAGAAAGCTGTTCAAACGATTGTACATGTGCCTGATCTAAGTTCTTATTCAATGAATATGCTAAAGGCACAATACCAATCAAAATCAACATGATTAGTCCCATACCTTTTTGCCCATCATTTGAACCGTGAGCAAAACTTACCCCTGTACAGGTAAAGATTAGAATTGCACGGATTAATGGCGGTGGTGGCTTATTACCTTCTGGTGGTTGAAATAAGTCCATTTGTTTCTTAAAAATCTTTTTGACCAATAAGAATAAAATAGCAGCAAAAGCAAAACCAATTAATGGTGAAAACAGTAGTGCTTTACCCACCTTAATGACTTGCTCAATATCAACACCAGACGCACCAAAGCCCGAATGCAAGATGTAGTTCATGATTCCTACACCTAAAATTGAGCCAATCAGTGTATGTGAACTCGATGCTGGAATACCGAGAAACCACGTTCCCAAGTTCCATAAGATTGCGGCAATCAGCATGGCAAAAACCATTGCAAAACCAGCACCAGAACCAACATTCATAATCAGTTCAACAGGTAATAATGCAATAATTCCATAAGCAACAGCGCCACTAGCAACCATTACGCCTAAGAAATTGCAGAAACCAGCCCACATTACCGCAACAGGCGCAGATAATGCATTGGTATAAATTACCGTTGCAACAGCATTGGCTGTATCATGAAAACCATTGACAAATTCAAATCCCAAAGCAATAAATAATGCTGTCCCCAAAAGTACAACAGAATATAAACTTAAAGATGGAACATGAGACAAATCGGCAGTCAATTGAATACCAATATAAATCAGCGTTGAAATTATAAGTGTTAGAAACACCGGTAAAAAAAACTTTGGTGTTGGCACATGAACATTTGTCGACTCCACTTTGGCCGACTTGTGCGCTGAATCTATAGGAGTTGGATTAGAATTCATGCAAACAAAAAAAGAGGACTACGAATCCGCTTATTCTTCAATTTAATTGTGACAATTATATGACAATCACTGGCTTTATAAACTATATTTTATTGTTAAATTCGTTTTGTTTATTAAAGAAATCCAAAGATAAAATAAAATAATATTATTTTTCAATAATATAAATTAAATATCCATATCAATTTGACGCATAAATTCCCTGCTCGAACTTTGTAACAATCTCAAAAAAATGTATATAAATCCAGCATTCATTTAACTCTAAAAATCATAATGAATAAAGATGACAAAAATATTAAAATCGTGAATGCATTATATTTCTACGACTGCTTTCATCCACTCACTGATCCATCGGTATCGCATACGCACTGCCTGATTGTCTTTTTGTTTAGATTAATATTTCAGCGTATAACTCAAACTGTAAGTACGACCTTGGGCTGCTAAGCTAGAGATAGCGCCATAAACTGCTTCAGCAGCTTGACTAAATACCGTCTTGTACTCAGTATTCCAAACGTTATATATCGCAAAAGCAACTGTTCCAAAGCCTAATTTTGTCTCTGCAATCATATCCATAATCGCATATCCCTTGATTTTAGTGGCAGCATTTGGACGGACATTTTCATCATATGTTGCAACAAGGGAGTCTTTATATGCTTGGTCCGTACCTTTCACAGCAAGCATTTGAACTCTTAGGCGATGATCTTGATGATCATTCCACTCGGCAAATAAAGTCCCCTTGACTGGAGAAACTTGTAATGCGTTAAGTTCCCGCCAATCACTACGAGCATCTTTAAATTGGCCTCGAGTATAAGATAATGTTCCACCCACACTAAAATGATCTTGTACAGGTGTACTGGTATTGATTTCTAAACCATAAATATATTGAAATTATAGATTGGGAATCGGTTGGACTAAGTAAAAAATCATGGATTGATACCGTACAAACATATCAGTTACCAATTAATAAGACAAAATTAACTTACATTGGTCAACTGTCTAAAAATGACTATGAGCGATTAATTAATCATCTTAAAGAGCAATAACTGTTTGTCCAACTAACCGAATAATATCTGTGCAAGTTAGCACAAAACTTAATGATCATTTAAATAAGAATTTGCACTGATGATTTGTTTAAAAAATTGCATAAAGCACGCGGTAAGTGACGAAAAAAGGCGATAAAAAAAGGCCACAAATACAATTTGTGACCTTTTTTTACAACAGATAATGGTGTGAATAACATCATCAGTAACTTATAAAAATAAAATTAATCAATCTATAAATTACCCATGGTTAATCACCAAATGGACTGCTTACATCATGCCGCCCATACCACCCATGCCACCCATATCCGGCATTGCTGCTGGTTTATCTTCTGGGATTTCAGTAATCATACATTCTGTAGTCAACATTAAACCTGCAACAGATGCAGCATGTTCAAGCGCAGAACGTGTTACTTTTGCTGGATCAAGGATACCCATTTCCAACATATCACCATAAATACCTGTTGCAGCGTTGTAACCAAAGTTACCTTCACCACTTTTCACTGCATTGATCACAACAGATGGTTCGTCACCTGCGTTAGCAACGATTTGGCGAAGTGGTGCTTCAATCGCACGACGTAGAATATTGATACCAACATTTTGATCGTCATTAGCACCAGTTAAACCGTCAAGTACTTGAGCAGCACGTACCAATGCAACACCACCACCGGCAACAACACCTTCTTCAACTGCAGCACGTGTTGCATGAAGTGCATCATCTACACGATCTTTTTTCTCTTTCATTTCAACTTCTGTTGCTGCACCAATTTTGATAACAGCTACACCGCCAGCTAATTTAGCAACACGTTCTTGAAGTTTTTCTTTGTCATATTCAGAAGTAGATTCTTCAATTTGCGCACGGATTTGTTGTACACGCTCAGCAATTTGAGCTGCATCACCCGCACCGTCTACAATCACTGTATTTTCTTTAGATACAGTTACTTTGTGTGCTGTACCTAAATGCTCAAGTGAAGTTTGATCAAGCTGCATACCAATTTCTTCAGAAATTACCGTACCACCTGTCAAAATCGCAATATCTTGCAACATTGCTTTACGACGATCACCAAAACCAGGCGCCTTAACCGCACATACTTTGATAATACCGCGCATATTGTTGACCACAAGTGTTGCTAATGCTTCACCTTCAACATCTTCTGCAATAATAAGCAATGGTTTACCTGTTTTAGCAACTGCTTCAAGCACGGTAATTAATTCACGGATATTGCTGATTTTTTTATCAACAAGCAGAATGAATGGATTTTCAAGCTCAGCAGTCAAAGTATCTTGCTTATTCGCAAAATATGGTGAGATGTAACCACGATCAAATTGCATTCCTTCTACAACGTCAAGAGAATCTTCGAAACCAGAACCCTCTTCAACAGTAATTACACCTTCTTTACCCACTTTTTCCATGGCTTGTGCAATTAATGTACCAACTGTTGTATCAGAGTTTGCAGAAATAGAACCTACTTGCTCAATCGCTTTAGAATCTGATGCTGGTTTTGCATTTGTTTTAATGCTTTCAACAACAGATTTAACAGCCAAATCAATACCGCGTTTTAAGTCCATTGGGTTCATACCCGCTGTAACTGACTTAATCCCTTCATTTAAAATTGCTTGTGCAAGTACTGTTGCTGTAGTTGTACCATCACCCGCAATATCATTGGTTTTGCTTGAAACTTCACGAACAAGTTGAGCACCCATATTCTCAAACTTATCTTTTAATGTGATTTCTTTAGCAACAGTTACACCATCTTTAGTGATGTGCGGTGCACCAAATGAACGATCAATCACAACATTACGGCCTTTAGGCCCTAAAGTTACTTTTACAGCATCTGCAAGGACATTTACGCCTGCAATCATTTTAGAGCGTGCTGAATCACCAAATTTTACGTCTTTAGCTGACATATTTAACTCCAAATATTTTTAAATTTTATTCAATTTACTTTTAAAGAGATTCGATTATTTTGCGTAGCAATTAAGCTTCTAAAACCGCAAGAATATCTGACTCTTTCATGATTAACAGTTCTTCGCCGTCGACTTTAACTGTGGTACCTGCATAAGTACCAAACAGAACTTTATCACCAACTTTTACATCTAATGCACGTACGCCATTGTCAGTAATTTGACCATTACCTACTGCAATAATTTCCCCTTGAGCTGGTTTTTCAGCAGCAGAACCTGGAAGCAAAATACCGCCGGCTGTCTTTGTTTCTTCTTCAACACGACGAATAACTACACGATCATGTAATGGACGAATATTGCTCATAAATTACTCCATCAGACTAAGTCTTTTTAGGTCAATGATGTTGACTTGTTTTTTCCTTACACCAACATCAAATTTGTTAGATGACACAATTGTGGGGATGGAAAAAAATGCTTCAAGGGCTTTTTACATATTTTTTTATTTTTTTGTATTTTTTTTCGACAAAATCACAACATAGATTGATTGCATCATTTATTATCATCACAGTCGCCATAGCACTCATCGATGATAAGTATTAAATATCATTTGATGTATTTACTTTCTAGTTTAATCGCTTGTGATGCTGATATTTTGCGCGACTCATTCTACATCAGCACCTTAATTTAGGCTAAATGATCCCCAATACTAGGGATTTTTACCTATTCATTTCAACAACACATCAATCAACACATGTTATTGATTAATATAACAATATATAAAATAAATATTAAACATTTATTAAATAAATAATTAAAAAATTCAAAAATATAAGCTTAAATTAATGTTTTATATAATTTTTTTAAAAACAATAGCATATGAAAGCGACCAATATCTATATGTGCTTTAGTCTTATTTTTTTTTTGAAATTATGCTTTAATAGCGCCACTTTTTTTTCATTTTATGATCTAAGCCAATATCACTTATTGCTTAGATTCTACTTTGTATAGATGTAACACATATATACATATTTGAGATAGGCCTCAACATGACCCAAGTGAACGCACCAGAATTCGTTCGTCACCCTAAGCTTATTGCTTGGGTGGAAGAAATTGCTAAATTAACAAAACCAGCAAAAATTGAATGGTGTGACGGTAGCGAAGAAGAATATCAACGTTATATCGATTTGATGATCGCTAACGGCACAATGCAAGCACTTAACCAAGAAAAACATCCTGGTTCTTATCTTGCTAATTCTGATCCTTCTGACGTTGCGCGTGTTGAAGGTCGTACTTTTATTTGTTCTGAAAAGCAAGAAGATGCAGGTGCAACAAACAACTGGGAAGCACCAGCAGAAATGCGAGCTCGCCTAAATGGCTTATTTGATGGCTCAATGCAAGGTCGCACCTTATATGTTGTTCCATTTTCAATGGGACCTTTGGGTTCTCATATTGCACATATTGGTATTGAACTCACAGATTCACCATATGTTGCTGTCAGCATGTCTAAAATGGCACGTATGGGCAAAGCAGTTTATGATGTGTTAGGTACTGATGGCGAATTTATCCCTTGTGTACACACTGTCGGCGCGCCACTTGCTGAAGGTGAAAAAGACGTTGCTTGGCCATGTAATCCAGAAAAATACATCGTACATTATCCAGAAACACGTGAAATCTGGTCTTATGGTTCTGGTTATGGCGGCAATGCATTATTAGGTAAAAAATGTCTTGCATTACGTATCGCATCATCTATGGGCCGTCAACAAGGCTGGTTAGCTGAACATATGTTAATTCTTGGTGTAACCAATCCCCAAGGTGAAAAACATTATATTGCTGCTGCATTCCCATCTGCTTGCGGTAAAACCAACTTTGCCATGCTTATTCCACCAGCAGGTTACGAAGGCTGGAAAATTGAAACTGTTGGTGATGATATTGCTTGGATTAAACCAGGTGAAGATGGTCGTTTGTATGCTATTAACCCTGAAGCAGGTTTCTTTGGTGTTGCACCAGGTACAAATACCAAAACCAATCCAAACTGTATGGCAACATTACATAAAGATGTAATCTACACCAACGTTGCCGTGACAGACAACGGTGAAGTATGGTGGGAAGGTCTTTCTAAAGAAGTACCAGCAAACTTAACCAACTGGAAAGGCCAAGCACATACAGGTGATGAAAAGGCTGCACATCCAAATGCACGCTTCACAGTATCAGCAGGTCAATGTCCATCTATTGATGCTGACTGGGAAAATCCAGCGGGTGTTCCTATCTCTGCATTTATCTTTGGTGGTCGTCGTGCAGACACTGTGCCACTTATTTCAGAAGCATTTGACTGGGTAGATGGTGTTTATAAAGCAGCAACAATGGGCTCTGAAACCACTGCTGCCGCTGTTGGCCAACAAGGTGTTGTACGTCGCGATCCATTTGCGATGCTTCCATTTGCAGGTTACAACATGGCAGATTACTTTAGCCACTGGTTAGAGCTTGGCGAACAAGTTGCTGCTAAAGCTGAAGCTGCTGGCAACAAACTCCCTGGCATCTATAACGTCAACTGGTTCCGTCGTGATGCAGAAGGCAATTTTGTATGGCCTGGTTTTGGTCAAAATATGCGTGTGCTTGAGTGGATCATTGATCGTTGTGAAGGTCGTGCTGACGCAGTTGAAACACCAATTGGCCGTGTTCCAACTTATGAACAACTTAACTGGACTGGTTTAGACTTTAGCAAAGCACAATTTGAACTTGTGACTGCTCAAGATAAAGATCAGTGGTTAAAAGAACTGGAAAGCCACACTGAATTGTTTAACAAATTAGGTGATCGCTTACCAGAAGCACTTAAAGTGCGTCAAGCTGAATTAATTGCTGCTGTTCAATCGGCGTAATTGCAATTGCATAAAAAAGGTCGCTGTTGCGGCCTTTTTTATTTTAAGATTCATGATCTACAACAATATCGATAGATGTGATGTTACACCCTGCAATTTATCATAAACATATCAATAATATAGGTACTCTTTTTATAACCACATTTCAATAATAATAATCCCCAAAACAATCGTCACTAACGAACATAAGGTACTAAGAAAAACTGCGGCTGCCGCATCTTCTTCGTATGCCTTATAGCTCATCGCCAATGCAGGAACGGCTGTTGCTGTCGGTAAAATACCAATAATAAATGCCGATTTTAACAATCCCCCCTCAAGTCCTAATGCGATTGCAACCATAAGAATAATTGCAGCCTGCAATATATTTTTCACAAATAGATTACACAGCATTTCAAAATTAATTTTAAGCTTGATATGCGAAATCATTAAACCTAAAAAAAACAATGCCACACCACCAGCACACTTACCTAACTCATCTACAGATGCATACAATACCTGAGGTAACTTAATGCCTGAAATTGCAACAACAGCACCTAAAATTGGTAAAACCACCAAAGGTTGTGACACACTTTTAGCGACAGCTTGCCAAATACTTTGTTTTTTCTGCTCTTCACTCAATAACAGCATCGCAATTGGAATAATAATCACCGTATAGATAATATTACCCATCACCATTGCAATCAGCCCAGATGACCCCACAGTTGCCAATAATACTGGTGGTCCACAATATGCCATATCAGGAAAAGACATGGTCAATGCTTGCATGGTGCCATCATGGCGATTATGCTTAAAAATAAATTTAGCAATAATCAAACCCAAGATAAATGTCAGAATTAATCCGGCTGCTAAAGATAAAAAATAATCAACATTGAGTAAGATACTCGGTGAAACCGTTGCCGCAGACACAAATAAAGCAGCAGGAAGTGCAATTTTCACCACAAAATCTGCAAAAGCTTTTTCAGTATCAGGTGTAAAGTACTTTTTTTTACCACAAATAAAGCCAATCGCTAAACCAACAATAATCGGCCCCATGGCTGAAAGAATGATGTGCAGCATATCAACATCTCCTATAGTGACTGAATATCAGCTCAAATAATGTGCCGATATAAAATCATCGCTATTTATTCCATATCTGGATAAGTAGGTTGATATGCCATTTGCCCAATATAAGCATCAATATCTTCTGGACATGGTACGGTTGCCAAACCATGATCAAAAATATATGCGGCAATTTTCGCTGCAACTTTTAAGGAAACAGGCAGAATTTCTTGTTGTGGTGGAAATATTAAACCCAAGTCCAAATAATTACTCGATACCTCTTCTGATAAAGCTTTTGCAGCAACAATAAACATTTCATCGGTAACAAATTTAGCACCAGTTACATAAATTGCCATTCCCATGGCAGGGAAAATATAAACATTATTACCTTGCCCCGGCATAAATAATTGATTATTAAAATGTACCGGTGGGAATGGGCTACCACTAGCAAAAATCGCCTGCCCCTTAGACCAGGTATAAGCATCCTCTGCTGAACACTCCGAATGTTCAGTTGGATTGGAAAATGGCAAGATAATCGGACGAGAATTATGCTGTGCCATAGCTTCAATTACTGCCTGATTAAATGCTTTGCCTACCGTAGATACACCAATAATGGCAGTAGGTTTTAAACAATGAATAGCATCAACAAAGTTTTCTACTGCATGGTGTTCATGTGCAAAAGGCTGTTGAAAATCAGCTAAATCCTGTCGTTGACTTTGCAACAAACCATGTACATCAAACATCCAGCAGTGCTGGCGTGCTTCTGCTTCACTTAACCCATTCATCATCAGCGCTTTCACCAACAAAGTGGCAATACCTACAGCGGCAGTTCCAGCACCAAAAAATAAAATACGCTGCTCAGTTAAAGGTTGCTGCGTAATACGAAGTGCTGTTTGGATACCCGCCAGTGCTACTGCAGCTGTACCTTGAATATCATCATTAAAACAACACACTTTATCACGATATTTTGCCAATATCGGTGCTGCATGAGCAAATGCAAAATCTTCAAACTGAATACATGCTTTTGGAAATACACGCTGTACGGATTGAATAAAAGCCTCAATAAAATCATCATATTCGGGTCCAGTAACACGCGGCTGCTTTAATCCCAAATAGGTTGTTCCGTTGAGACGACCTTGATTATTGGTACCAACATCAAGGGTAATGGGTAAAGTGACATGCGGTGGAACACCAGCACATGCGGTATATAATGACAACTTCCCAATCGGAATACCCATCCCACCAATACCCTGATCACCAAGACCCAAAATACGCTCACCATCAGTAACTACAATAAAACGCACATCAGGTTCATACCAATTGCCTAGCAATTCATCCAGTTCATTCTGACGCGTAATTGGTAAATATAACCCACGTGGACGACGCATAATTTTGTCATAATTTTGACATGCTTCTCCAACTGTCGGGGTATATACCAAAGGCATAAAATAAGCAGGATCAGACATAAGTGCTTTAAAATACAAAACCTCATCTGTATCATGTAAAGCAGCTAAATAAATATAACGATCCAAGTCAGTTGCTCTACTTTTAACTTGAAACATAACACGTTCTAGTTGTTCTTCTTCTGTTTCCACTTTTTCTGGTAACAAACCCAATAGACCAAAACGTTTTCTTTGTTCTATAGAAAATGCTGTTCCTCGATTTAAAATCGCGTTATTTAATAACTCTTCACCCAGTAATACGTTATTATCACTCATTTTTTTATCTCTAAGGTTTGTTATCTGTTTATCTTAGATTTCTACTGCATAAATAACAATCGGATGTTTGGTTAAATACAGTGATATTTACATTTTATTAACAGTTCTTTTTAAAAAGAAATCTAATTCAACCAACCATATCGTTGATGGTAATAAGTTTGATGAACATCTTAATCCTTAACAGAAGGATATTATTTACAAATTATATTCATATTTTTGCAAAACAAGTTCTATCTTTGATCGAGAATTATAACGCCTTATGGCATACTCGTTGCTATAACGAGAGCAGGATATTTTTAAATGAATAATATTTATAAGTTATTGGGACTTAGTGCAATTGCAATTGGGCTAACTGCATGTCAAACCACAGCACGTCAATATAATGGTAATGTAGGCTATCAAGTCGAAAATAAAACTGAACATACAGCAACGATTGCGTACACTTTGGCAGGACGCAAAAATCAATCATTAGATGAGTCCAAATTACAAAATGCCTGCGCAAAAGTGTTAGGTAAAAATAAAGTCTATAGCTTAAAAATTTTAAGTATTAATGAAATTATTAATTCAGAAAAAGATGTAACTTTTGGTCGTCAAATTGGTCAATCAAGAACCAGTATTGGCCTATCCAATACACCTAATCTTTATAACAGCGAAGATTATGCTACACGCCAAGCGCTAGATGCACGCCCAGCAACTCTCCATGTGGTTCGCTATACCTGTTCTTGAATATTAAATTGAGGATTGTTGATGTAACCAAATTTCAGCAATCCTTAAACTGTTTGATAGAAGCTGACCTGATTAAATTCTGCTGATTCATCTAAATCAGGCCATGTTGTGGCACTACGCTCATCGAGCTTGATATAGCGAGGATGACTAAAATTTTTTACTCGACTATCTGCTACCCATACCATCGGGGAAAATTTTAAAAATTCGTCTAAAAAAAATCGATTGGATTGATCATATAAAACATCTGCTGCCAAAAGTACATCAATGTCTTCTGCGCGATATAGATCGTCCAAATATTCAAGTTCAACTGCATTTAAAGCAGCATTGGCTCGACATGCTTGCAAACTAATTGGATCAATATCACAGCAAATCACCCGTTTAGCACCAGCCATTTTGGCAGCAATCGCCACCACTCCTGAACCAGCACCAAAATCCAATACCACCTGATCTTTGACATGCTGCGGTTCTTTCAATAACCACTGCGCCATCGCTAAGCCAGATGCCCAACAAAAGATCCAATATGGTGTATCATGCCAAATACGTCGAATAACCTCATCATCTAAAGCTTCAGCAGGAAATACGGGAGGAATTAACCACAGTGAAATCGGTGTGCCAGGTAATACTTGTGCTTGCAATCCACAGTTTGGAATGACCTTATGCAAAGCGCTCAGTAAATGTGCCGGTGCTTGACGTGTTTGAACAGGACTATACATCAAAAAATCTCATTACCCACTTATTGTACGATATAGCGATGTCACATCATATTGAGCATATAAAAATCACTCATTACGCACAGAAAATTATTTTTTATCTCGAAATAAATGTTAATTTTTCAATAGCTTAACCATAGATCAACCCATTATATAACACAATCTTATCACTGATCATGGTAGTCGATTATATCGATCTATTCTCACCATGATTTTACAATAAAAATGCAGCAAACAACGGATCAATCTCTAACAAATAAATTCAAAAGGGAGAATGCTTGTTGAAGCACAAGCTCTCCCAACATAGTACTTAAGCGAGTGCTTTTTCAGCCGCTTCAACCGTTTGACGAATTAATGTAGTAATCGTCATTGGGCCTACACCGCCTGGCACTGGGGTATAGGCAGCAGCAATATTTTCAATACCTTGTAATTGAATGTCACCAACACCACCACCATCACGCGGATGGAAGCCAGCATCAACCACAACAGCACCAGGCTTAATCCAGTCTTGCTGAATTAATTCAGCCTTACCGACAGCACCCACCACAATATCTGCTTGCTTAACGAATTCAGCTAAATTTTCTGTCCGTGAGTGACAAATCGTCACAGTGGCATTGGCTTGTAACAACATCATCGCCATCGGCTTACCCAAAATAGCAGAACGTCCTACAACAACGGCATGTTTCCCAGCAATTTCAATTTGGTTTTGCTGCAAAATCGTCATAATACCTGCTGGTGTTGCTGAACCATAAGCAGCCTCACCCATGGCCATACGACCAAAACCAAGACATGTTACACCATCAACATCTTTAGCAAGAGAAATTGCATCAAAGCATGCACGCTCATCAATTTGTGCAGGTACTGGATGCTGCAATAAAATACCATGCACATCAGGATTGGCATTTAATTTTTCAATTTCAGCCAACAACTGTTCAGTCGTGGTTTCTTTCGGTAGCTCTACCTTTAAAGAATCCATACCGACACGACGACAAGCATTCCCTTTCATCCGTACATAAGTTGCAGATGCACCATCATCACCAACTAAAATAGTCGCTAAAATTGGGGTCCGCCCTGTTTTTTCTTTAAGTGCTTCTACTCGAATCAATAAGTCAGCTTCAATTTTTTTCGCTAATGCACGCCCATCCAAAACTAATGCCACAGCCCATCTCCCAAGTGTTGATATTAATCAATTTGGCGTATTTTACATGAATATTTAAATTATTTGCTGTTATATGCTGTTTTTATGTGCATACAATAGCATCATAGTATTGTTTTTTTTTCAGAGCTTGCTAATATACGCATCAACAAGACGCGGCGGGGTGGCAGAGTGGTCATGCAGCGGACTGCAACTCCGTGGACGCCGGTTCGATTCCGACCTCCGCCTCCATCTTGTTAAGCCCGAGTGGTGAAATCGGTAGACACAGGGGATTTAAAATCCCCCGCCCACAAAGCGTGCCAGTTCGAGTCTGGCCTCGGGCACCATCTTAAATCAAGATGGTGTAATAAAATATCCAGCATTATGCTGGTTTTTTTATGTCTAAATTTCCTCACTAAAAAACACAATAAACGCTAAAGATAACCTGTATTCCCTATGATGACTCAACAACAAATTTTAGAGCGTTATAACCAACTCTTTAATCAATACCCTGAAGCATTTAAAAAACCGCGCTTATTGTACGGACTCATCCCTGTCCATGGAGCACTGGATGAATGGAAAGAGTTTTTACCTTGGTTAATTGCAGGGATAATCTTTATACCAAGCGTTTATCTACTCCATGTTTATTTACTGCACGAGGTCGGGAATTTTCTCAGCTATGCCATTGGAATTTTATTCATTACCTTATGTTTTATGCTTATTTCACCCTTCATTATTTATCAAATTCGCCACTCATCTACACATCTCTATCAATCTATCAAAAATATTCCGCTCAGAATTACAATATTAATTATCTTACAAGCCATCAATATCAAATTTTTAGAAAGTTCATTACTATTAAGTGCATTATTTTTTTTCAGTATCAGCTATGGCTTTATTGGCCTGATCAAAGAAAACCTATTTAAACCCCACACCTCAAGTCAAGTACTGGTTCAGTTACGCCATATTCGCCAAGCCTGCTTCTCATCCCATCTACAAGTCGTAAAAATTTCCCTAAAAATGAAGTTTTATAAAAAATCATCCGCATACTACCCCCATCTACAACAACAACGAAACACAGCCATACAAACCCATCAAACATTACAAAAGTTTGAAAAAGCGCTGTATCAAAACCTAAAATATATCAATCTTGAGACCTATATTGATGAGTTAATGAAATAGTTTGACATGCTCATATTCATCGTCGGGAATATATCTGCTTTGCTCAGCCATTCAATCTGCTTAGCATAGATAACACCGACAAAATATCAAACAACTAAAAAAATTTCACTCCAACACCGCAACAATCAACAGTCTTTATAAAAAATATTGTCTATATGGTGATGTATAATTTGAATATTTTGTATATTTTTTATTCACAACAAATTCATTTGCTTGAAAATAAAGCAATCTATTCAAAATAGACTTGCCAAGCTTTATTTACTCCTCTATTATGACGCACATGCCCGAGTGGTGAAATCGGTAGACACAGGGGATTTAAAATCCCCCGCCCACAAAGCGTGCCAGTTCGAGTCTGGCCTCGGGCACCATCTTAAGTCTAAATAAAGATGGTGCAATAAAATATCCAGCATTATGCTGGTTTTTTTATATGTAAAATTTAACTTCGTCTTATCTACTAAACCAAATCTATCCACTCTGCCGCAAGCAGCTGATAAAATACACATATCATAATGACGATATTTTTATCATTTCATAAATAATATGATATAAATGCCAAATAGTGAATTCGTTTTAACCCATTTAAGGCGCGCTATCATTCCATAATCGTCATCTATATCATACGTGCCATTTACCTACCTATTTGCACCAATGACCATATCATTAAACAACAATTACCATGCTCGATTTGAAACCAAGGCTTCCATTTCAATATCCATATAACCATAAGCCTGAACAATCATCATCATCGCTTCCGCAATATAATCTGCAGCAACAGCATCCAAACTTGAATCCAAATCCTCGAACTGAGGTTTCATTTCATTAATTTTTGCTACAGTGTCATCAGCAATGCGGTAAATATCCGAATCAGTTACATTTTTTTCAATATGCTTGGAAAATTGTTCAATGTGTTGCTGAATTTCCGCAACAAGAATATCTGGGTAATATTCATCATCAAACATTGGCAGCAATAAATCTTCTAACATACCTATTAATCAATTTGTATAAAACCACGTGCTTATATCATAATTACGCTATTAGACCAATATTAAACAAGATAAATACTGTGATTTATCCTGTTTAAATTAAATGCCATGATTGCGACATAAATCAAAAAATAAGTCGCTACATTACTCTACTTACTCTACCCATTTAGACTCGCCACTTCCTAGTGATCACTTGCAACGGATGACTGCATGGCCCGCCAGACACGAATCGCATCCATCATGGCTTTTACATCATGTGCACGTACAATGGATGCCCCTTGCTGAATACTCAGCAAATGTGCCACGACAGAACCTACCGCTCGATCTGCAACATCTGCACCCAATAAAGCCTCACCAATAAAACGCTTACGAGATAAACCTGAAAGAATCGGATAACCTAAGTCATTCAACTGATATAATTGATCCAGCAATTGCAAGTTTTGCTGTGCATTTTTAGCAAAACCAAAACCTGGATCAATAATAATATTTTCTGCTTTAATTCCTGCAGTAACAGCTGCATCTATACGTTGTTGCAACTCATTCATAACATCTACAGTAACATGATCATACTGATCTAAATGATTCATGGTTGTTGGCTCACCACGCATATGCATGATAATAACAGGCACATCTAATTCAACTGCAGTTTCCAATGCATTTGGTCGTGTCAAAGCACGTACATCATTCCAAATATGTGCACCCGCTTTTACTGCTGCACGCATGACTTCCGGCTGTGAAGTATCAATCGACAATATAATGTCATACTGCGCCAACGCCTCTACAACAGGAATTACCCGATTAATTTCTTCATCAATCTCAACCACTGCTGCACCAGGACGCGTAGATTCCCCTCCAATATCAATAATCGTTGCACCTTCAGCCATCATTTGCAATGCACGCTCAATAGCTGCCATACCACGATTATGCTGACCACCATCGCTAAATGAATCAGGTGTCACATTCAAAATACCCATGACATGTGGTACAGCCAAATCAAGACTGAAGCGACCACATTTAATTTTTTTTCTAGGTAATTCAACTAACTGCATTATTAATCGACCTCCATAAATTTAATGTTATTGTATCTTGTTCAGCCATGACAAAAATATATTTTAATGACTTTCCTTACTTCAATTTGGATGGTCTAGATAGAAACATCCAATTACTTTAGGCATAAAAAAACCACCCGAAGGTGGTTTTTAAGTTAAGCTGATGGTAATGGCGGTGGTGTTGTTGATGCGTCAGTAGGTGTCACGTCAATCACAGGATGATCAGCAACATACACTTTTGGTGGTTGTGGTTCACGTCCTTCCATAATATCGCGAATTTGCTCACGATCAATGGTTTCCCATTCCAACAATGCTTTAACCATCGCATGCGCAATATCTTTATTATTTTCCAAGATATCTCGTGCAACACGATACTGCTCATCAATAATACGACGTACTTCAGCATCTACTTGTTGTTGAGTTGCCTCTGAAATAGTACGACTACCAATACTGCCCATAAATGACTGCTGCGAATCATCTTCATAAACCATCACGCCAAGCTTATCAGACATACCGTATTTGGTAACCATCGCACGTGCCATTTTAGTTGCACGTTCAAAATCGTTTGATGCACCGGTTGACATTTGATTAATGAAGACTTCTTCAGCAATACGCCCACCAAATAAAATTGACAATTCGTTTAACATTTTGTCTTTATAATTGCTGGTCTGATCAAATTCAGGCAATTGCCATGTTACACCCAATGCCCAACCACGTGGCATAATGGTAACTTTATGCACAGGATCCGTACCTGGTAGTATTTCAGCCACGATCGCATGCCCAGCCTCATGATATGCTGTTGCACGACGTTCTTCTTCACGAAGTACCATCGACTTACGTTCTGGCCCCATATACAGCTTATCTTTTGCATCTTCAAAATCATGCATATCAACTGTATTCTTGTTACGACGCGCTGCGAACAATGCAGCCTCGTTCACAAGGTTAGCCAATTGTGCACCAGAAAAACCAGGTGTACCACGTGCTAAAACTTTAACATCAACACCTGTAATCGACGGTAGTTTTTTCAAATGTACATTTAAGATTTGTTCGCGACCTTTAATGTCAGGCAAACCAACCATTACTTGGCGGTCAAAACGTCCCGGACGCAACAATGCTTTATCCAGTACATCGGCACGGTTTGTCGCTGCAATCACGATAATACCTTCGTTGCCTTCAAAGCCATCCATTTCAACCAACATCTGGTTTAATGTTTGTTCACGCTCATCATGACCACCACCAGTACCCGAACCACGATGACGCCCTACCGCATCAATCTCATCGATAAAGATGATACATGGTGCATGACGTTTTGCTTGTTCAAACATATCACGAACACGTGAAGCACCAACACCAACAAACATTTCCACGAAGTCAGAACCAGAAATACTGAAGAATGGTACTTTGGCTTCACCCGCAATCGCTTTAGCCAACAAGGTCTTACCTGTACCAGGAGGACCAACCATCAATACACCTTTAGGAATAGTTGCACCTAAACGTTTAAATTTTGCTGGGTCTTTTAAAAAGTCAACAATCTCAACAACTTCTTGTTTAGCTTCATCACAACCCGCTACATCAGTAAAAGTCACTTTAATTTGGTCTTCCGAAAGCATTTTTGCTTTCGACTTACCAAAGCTCATTGGACCATTTTTACCGCCTGCACCACCACCCATGTTGCGCATAAAAAACATGAATAACAAAATGATTAAAAGTACAGGGAAACTCGCAATGAGGAGTTGCATCAATAAACCTTGACGTTGCGGTGCAGTACCCTCAACAATTACATGATTTTTTATGAGGCTCGGCATCAGTTCAGGATCTTGAACAGCCGGACGAATACTTTCAAATGGTGAGCCATTTGCTTTTTCACCACTAATTCTTTCGCCATCGATTGTAACTTTTTTAATTTGACCAGCATTCACCGCAGCAACAAACTCAGAGTAGTTCATTGATGTCGGCTTATCACTGCCATTGATGTTACTGAAAATAAGTATCAGTACACCAAGTATAATGAGCCACAATACGGCATTCTTGAAGAGATCGCTCAAAGCTTTATTCCCATATCAATCTAATTTGATCATGCCCTCAATGGGTGACCTTTGTTTCCAATTAAGCTGAAGATCAGCTATCAAAATCATTAAAAAAATACAACATGCACAATTTTTAACGACTTGGCAAGTAAACTTTTTACTTAGAAGCTTTTTTACGCCCTTGTCCTATAAGAAAAACCTCTTTAGAACGCGCACGTGAAGCAGCCGGTTTTGCAGTCTTTAATATATCAAAGCTATCAACAACCTGCTTGCGAAATTCATCAAATCCAGAGCCCTGAAAAACTTTTACAACAAATTGACCATTTGGACCCAATACTCGTTGCGCAAAGTCTAAAGCAAGTTCACATAAATAAATTTGACGAGGTTGATCTACAGCCCTATTACCTGATGTATTGGGGGCCATATCTGAAATTACAACATCAACTTTGCGTCCATTTAAAATATTTAACAATTTTTCGAAAACTTCTTCCTCTCGAAAATCACCTTGTAAAAAAGTCACATCGGGAAGAGCATCCATTTCTAGAATATCCGAAGCAATCACCAAACCTTTATCACCGACTAATTTGCCGGCAATTTGTGACCAACTCCCTGGTGCAGCACCTAAATCAACCACGGTCATACCAGGTCTGATAATTTTATATTTTTCTTGGATTTCAAGTAGTTTATAAGCGGCACGTGCGCGATAACCCTCTTTTTGCGCTTTTTTTACAAAAGGGTCATCTAAATGCTCTCTCATCCACGCACGACTACTTTTTGATAACTTTTGGTTGGTAATGCGTGTTGCCATAAATCTCTAAACATTAATTTTCTTGGTATTCATTGTACGTGAAAAAGTTTATAGATGCAGTATACATGTGTATCTAAATCACGTCTTTTAATCATATTTTTTTGCAATAAATTGCATAGAATATTTGTACAGTTTTTACAGCGCTTAACCTTGCCTTTTGCTATACTGAGCTGTTTTTAAAATTAGGTATTTTATATGGCGGCTTTATCTATTCAAGAGCGTAAACGTTTACGTCAAATTGGACATGCGCTAAATCCAGTAGTCATGGTGGGTGATAAAGGCTTATCTGAGAGCGTCATTGAAGAATTGGCACGTGCCCTCAATGATCACGAACTAATTAAAGTCAAAGTGACTGGTGAAGATCGTGTTGAACGTAGTACATTAATCAGCCAAATTGCTGAAGTATCAGGCGCTGAAATTGTACAAACCATTGGTAAAATTGCATTGCTTTACAAAAAAGCAGCAAAACAAAATCAAAAGTTATCTAATCTTGTTCGACACGCTCATTTATCTAATTAAGCTGATTTTATGGCCAGTTACGAACTTAACGCTTTCGATAAAAAAGATGTTCAATCCATTTCTTTAGTGGGAGCGATCGAACAGCAAAATCCTTATCTTTTAAATGTAGGATATTGGTTACGCGATCCTAATCAATTTATACAATGGCCAGATGTACTTCACTCATCACCACGTCTAGATTATTTATGGCAACAAACCTGCTTTGAAGTTTTTATTGGTGTAAAGGACGAAGATTTTTATCGAGAAGTCAACCTCTCTCCATCTCAGGCTTGGCAGGCTTATGATTTTGAAGAATATCGTTATCCTGAAACTATGCCGCCAAAACCGGCCTATGATATTGAACTTCATCAACTTAAAAAAACCCATTATGGTTTAAATGCCAGTATTGACCTCACTGAGTTTATGTTGAACTATAAACTAAAATGGACAGATCTCTTTATCGGATTAACTGCTGTACTTAAAACAACGCAAGGCGAACATTACTTTGCGATGCAACATAGTAGTCCACAGGCAGACTTTCATAATAAGCGTGATTGGTTACATCAATTTTAAATCACATAGCAAAAGGATTATTCCTTTTGCTATTTTTATGATCCAGCACCTTCAATAAAATCATGCTAAAAGTTGTTAGGATTTTCAAAATTTTTCACTTTTTGCGCCTTGTCTGGATGATGTACTGCAGCCACACCATCTTCTGTTCTTTGATCTACTAATGTTTCTGGTTGATACACCGTAATGGTTTCATTACCATGATGATCCTCACCAACAATATATTTAAATCCTTTCCGATTCATTTTATTGCACATTCGTTGATACCAGCCCTTAAACCCTTTAGTTTCTTCATTGGGATTATAATAAAAGGCATTCATCACTGCAGGTAAGCCCAGCCCACACACCAACCCAGATAACAACACCACAATAAAAGTATAACCAATTAAAATCCCGCTATACTCACTCAACTCAGGAATATTGGCCACTGCCAAAATCAAGGCCAAGGAAATTCCGCCTCGAACCCCACCCCAAGAAAGAATCGTCAAGCTACCGTTATAGCTATTCTTTCTAAATACAGGAAAAAATGAAAATGATAAAAAGTTCGCTGCAAAACGTGCTAAATGTAAAATAATAAAGGCAACTATCCCACCCAAAATCAGTTTAACACTCAAATCAATAATAAACAGTTCAAGACCAATTAACGTAAACAAAAATGAATTGATAATACCTTCTACCGTATGCCAAAAATGATTGACCTCCCGAATTTCTTTTTCTTGAAGAATTTCATTCCACTTATTACCCACAATTAATCCACCAATAACACAAGCAATCGGTGCTGAAGCATGAGCAAACAAAGCAATTAAATATGAGCCACACGCCAATAAAGCCGTAGTTAAAATCAGTGATTCCATTTCATGTTTACCACGAAGCAAACGTAAAATAGCAAAACCGACTCCCCAGCCAATAATAACAGCCACTACAATTTCATAAAGCAAAGTTTCTAAAACACCAAGCACCGTAATATGTTGACCTTTTAAAACATTCAACAAGGTCATAAATAACGCAATACACATTGCATCATTAAATAACGATTCGCCCTCAAGCTTTACAATTAGATGATGCGGTGCTCTAACTGAACTTAATACCCCTTTAATTCCAATTGGATCCGTTGCACCTAAGGCTGCACCCAATAAAAGCAGCACCAACAGATCAACATGTTGTCCTAATAAAAACTGAAATCCATATAGTGCGATACCAAAAAACACAGCACAGAGGACTAAAGCAATACTGGCAAGCAATCCAATTGGTTTCCAATAATTTCTTAAATCAGAAACCTTAAACTTCAATGCCGATGAAGTTAAAATAAAGCAAATCACACCATTAATTAAAAAATTATAAAAATCAATATGTCTAACTGCTGCTTCAATATTATTAATATTAATACTAATAAAACGATTACCATTTAATAAACTGGCACCCCATTGTAATAAAAATACAAAAATTGCAGAAACAATAGGAACACCAATCGCTTGCGGAAATCCAAGAACGCGCTTATTAAAAATCGTTGTTGCGATCGAAAGTGCAAAAATAACGGTGAAAATCTGTAAAAATAAAAAACTACCCATTGCACGACCATTTTTAATTACAAGACAAGAGAATAATTTTAAATAGCTCACGCTATACTGAAATATTCTTATTCCAGAAATCATAATACTTTTTCTTCAAGTTTATGAAGAATAAATAACATTTCTACAGCAGAAAATATGCAAGTTTGAATATTGCCACACTCACAAATACACCTCGCATACACACATTATTTTACTTTCTGGCTATTCACGGCTTCTCTATTCTTAGCGCATATATTGATTAAAGGTACATCGATATCAATACATGATGATTTACTATTTTAAAGACAGATGCTTCATTTATTTTTTGTATAAAATGAATTACTTTTATAATTTTCTCATTTTATTGTTCTGACATAAAAAAAAAATATACCGTACAATAGCATCATTTTCTATAAAGCTCGATGTAGCCTAGACTACTTTTTTGGAATCCGTCATGAGTACTCAAGATCATCGCCCCATCATATTAACGGGCGACCGTCCTACAGGACAACTTCACCTTGGTCATTTTGTTGGCTCTCTACGTTCTCGCGTAGGATTACAAGATTCACATCATCAGCATCTATTACTTGCCGATGCACAAGCACTCACCGATAATGCCGATAATTTTGAAAAAGTGCGTCGCAATATCATTGAAGTCGCAACAGACTATCTTGCCGTCGGTATTGATCCAAACAAAACCACCATTTGTGTTCAATCTTGCTTACCAGCACTCAATGAACTCACGATGCTGTATCTAAATTTTGTCACTGTTGCTCGTTTAGAGCGCAACCCAACCATTAAATCTGAAATTCAAATGCGCGGTTTTGAGCGTGATATCCCTGCAGGTTTCTTATGCTACCCTGTTGCTCAAGCTGCTGATATTACTGCATTTAAAGCCACTGTTGTTCCCGTAGGTGAAGATCAGATTCCTATGATCGAACAAACCAATGAAATTGTTCGTCGTTTAAATCGTCAAATCGGTCATGACTTATTACCAGAATGTAAAGCACTACTATCCAATATGGGGCGTCTTCCTGGTTTTGATGGTAAAGCAAAAATGTCTAAATCACTCGGCAATACCATCGTTTTAGATGCAAGTGATAAAGATATTAAAAAAGCAGTCAATGCAATGTATACCGACCCAAATCACTTACGTATCGAAGATCCAGGTCAAGTTGAAGGCAACATTGTCTTTACTTATCTAGATGCATTTGATCCAAACAAAGAAGAAGTTGAAGAACTGAAAGCACATTATCGCCGCGGTGGTTTAGGTGATGGCACTGTTAAAAAACGTCTTGAAGCTGTACTTAAAGAGCTGATTGGCCCTATTCGCGAACGTCGTATCGAACTAGCAAAAGATCCTGATTATATTATGGATATTCTTAAAGCAGGTACAGAACGTTGTCGTGATATTACCCAACAGACTTTAGATGAAGTTAAATCAGGTTTAGGCGTATTTCATTTTTAACGACCAGTATGCAGGTAAAGTCTATCATTGAGACTTTACCTGCGTTTCACGCTTACGCGATCATCATCAAGATCAAGCGTTACAACATCGCTTTTTCTGTTAACAAGGCATACATGGTTGATCCAAGTTCTGCTGGACTACGTGTATAAGCAATACCTGCTTTTTCAAATGCACGGAATTTTTCTTCAGCCGTTCCTTTACCACCTGAAATAATTGCACCAGCATGCCCCATTCGCTTACCTTTCGGCGCTGTCACACCTGCGATATAGCCAACCACAGGCTTGGTCACACATGACTGAATATACTCTGCAGCCTCTTCTTCTGCTGTACCACCAATTTCACCAATCATGATAATCGCATCGGTTTGCGGATCTTCTTGAAATAGTTTTAAACAGTCAATTTGGTTCATTCCAGGAATAGGATCACCACCAATACCAATACAGGTCGATTGTCCCAAACCTAATTTGGTCGTTTGTGCAACCGCTTCATAGGTCAGTGTACCTGAACGTGAAATAACACCAATACGCCCAGGTTGATGAATATGTCCTGGCATAATCCCAATTTTGCATTCTCCAGGGGTAATAATACCCGGACAATTTGGCCCAATCAGCCGAGCGCCATGACCATTCGTTTCTAAATAACGTTTGGCTTTTAACATATCCAGCGTTGGTACACCTTCAGTAATCACCACAATCAGCTCAATACCTGAATCTACTGCCTCAACAATAGAATCCAATACAAATGGTGCTGGTACATAAATTGAAGTTGCATTAGCACCTGTTTCCTGTACGGCCTCACGCATGGTATTAAATACAGGTAAATCTAAATGCTGTGTTCCACCTTTACCTGGTGTCACACCACCCACGACTTTGGTACCGTAAGCAATCGCCTGCTCAGAATGAAAAGTACCATTTTTTCCAGTAAAACCTTGTACTAAAACTTTTGTATTTTTATTTACTAATACGCTCATGTGATACTCCTTAAGCTTGTACTGCAGCAACAATTTTTTCTGCGGCATCCGCAAGCCCAACTGCAGAAATCAAAGTCAAACCAGATTCATCTAATAATTTGGCCCCAAGTTCAGAATTATTCCCTTCTAAACGCACCACTACCGGCACAGTGACATTGACCTCTTGAACTGCAGCAATAATGGCCTCTGCAATCATGTCACAACGTACAATCCCACCAAAAATATTAATGAGCACACCTTGTACAGAGCTATCGGATAAAATAATTTTAAAGGCTTCAATCACACGATCTTTGGTCGCACCTCCCCCAACATCAAGAAAGTTTGCTGGCTGACCACCATAAAGCTTAATAATATCCATCGTTGCCATTGCCAAACCAGCACCATTGACCATACAACCAATATTACCGTCTAATGCAACATAATTTAGATCAAATTCAGATGCTTTTAATTCACGTTCATTTTCCTGAGATTTATCTCGCATCGCTGCAATTTCAGGCAGTCGATATAATGCATTCGAATCAATACTTACTTTTGCATCAACACAAAGAATATCGCCATTTTCCCGTACTGATAATGGATTAATTTCAAATAATGCAAAATCATTTTCAATAAATGCACGATATGCACCGGTCATCAAAGTAACAAATTGACTAATTTGTTTATCTTTTAAACCCAGCTTAAATGCCACATCACGTGCTTGGAATGGTAATAAACCAACTAAAGGATCAACTTCTACTTTAATAATTTTTTCAGGTGTTTCTTCAGCGACTTTTTCAATTTCTACACCACCTTCAGTCGAAGCCATAAAAGTAACACGACGACTAGAGCGATCTACAACAGCACCCAAGTACAGCTCACGCGCTACAGGATAAACATCTTCGCAGACCAAAATACTATGAATTGGCTGTCCATAACTATCTGTTTGATAAGTAACTAAACGTGAACCCAACATTTTTTTTGCATATTCGGTTGCTTCGTCTTTTGATTTTACAACCTTAACGCCACCAGCCTTACCACGACCACCAGCATGCACTTGTACCTTCATCACAGCACAGTGACCACCAATCTGATCAAATGCAGTTGCTGCTTCTTTAGGTGTTTGAATTAAAATGCCTTCTTGAACTGGCATACCATATTTTTTTAATAACGCTTTTGCTTGATATTCGTGTAGATTCATTTCTATACCTTTTACTACTTTTCACGTTGTTATTTACCAACAAAACTTAAGCGTCCATTACAATAAGCTTTGTATTTATAGAATTTATACTTTTATGACTAAATGATCTATCAATTATTATTAATCATTTAAATAAAAAAGAGCGGTCAAAACCGCTCTTTTAATCAACTTACTTACGTTTACGCTGAATCGCGTGAATGGCACGACCATCAACAGCTAAAGCGGCTTCATGTACCACTTCAGAATAGGTTGGATGACCAAATGTCATTAACTGTAAGTCTTCAACAGAAGAAACGAACTCTAATGCGATCATACCTTGGTGTACAATATCAGAAGCACCAGGACCAATGACATGCATACCCAGTAAACGATCTGTTTTAGCATCTGCTACAAATTTAACAAAACCAGCTGCTTCATTTGCTGCTAAAGCACGACCATTGACTGCAAATGGGAATTGACCCGTTTTAACATCATAGCCTTTTTCTTTAGCTTGCTCTTCAGTTAAACCAACCCAAGCCGCTTCTGGATGTGTATAAATTACAGAAATAATAGTGTCGTAATTTACTTGCGCAGCATGACCATGAATACGCTCAACAGCCATTACGCCTTCTTCCATGGCTTTATGCGCAAGCATAGGACCACGAACTAAGTCACCAATTGCATATACACCATCGACAGATGTTGCACACCAATCATTTACGTCAACTAGACCACGTTCTGTCAATTTAATGCCTGAATCTTCAGCCAATAAACCTTCTGCATAAGCACGACGGCCTACACACACAATCACTTTATCAAATGTTTGTGATTTTTCTTCACCACCTTGGGTATATTTAACAGTCACTTCACGACCATTAATTTCCGTACCAGCAACTTTAGCGCCTACACGGATATCCAAGCCTTGTTTGGTTAAGATTTTTTGATATTCTTTTGCTAATGCTTTATCTGCGATTGGTAAAAATGCATCCACTGCTTCAAAAACAACAACTTCAGCACCTAAACGACGCCATACCGAACCGAGTTCAAGACCAATAACACCTGCACCAATCACACCTAAACGCTTAGGTACTTCTGGGAATTCTAGAGCACCAGTAGAATCGACAATCAGGTCTTCATCAACAGGAGCAACTGGAATATTAACAGGTACAGAACCTGTTGCAAGAATCACGTATTTCGGTTCTAAAATTTGAACATCACCTTCGAATGGTGTGAATTCAACTTTTTTGCCTGCAAGTAGCTTGCCTGTACCTTGCAACCACTCAATTCCATTACCTTTAAGTAATTGAGCAACACCACCCGTCAACTGATCAACCACTTTGTCTTTACGTGCAAGTAATTTTGCAAGATCAAAATTTACTTCACCTGTGGTAATACCGTGATCAGCCAAGTGATGCACTGTATCTTCATAACGATGAGAAGAATCCAATAAGGCTTTAGATGGGATACAACCGACGTTCAAGCATGTACCACCCAAAGAAGGTTTACCTTTATGAATGCGTTTCTCAATACATGCAACTTTATAGCCAAGCTGAGCCGCACGAATTGCAGCTTCATAACCACCTGGACCACCACCAATAACAACTAGATCAAATTGTTGAGACATCTGTATCTCCAAAAACGAGCCTAGAGGATCACTCTAAGCCCGTAGTTTATTTTGTAATATTAAAGGTCAAGAATAAGTCGAGCCGGTTCTTCTAACAATTCTTTAATTGTTACTAAGAAACCAACAGCTTCTTTACCATCAATAAGACGATGATCATAAGAAAGTGCCAAATACATCATTGGCAAAATTTCAACTTGTCCATTCACTGCCATCGGACGATCTTGGATTTTATGCATACCCAAAATTGCAGTTTGTGGTGTATTTAAAATTGGGGTTGAAAGTAATGAACCGAAAGTACCACCATTGGTAATCGTGAATGTACCGCCTGTCATATCTTCAATTGAAAGTTTACCTTCACGTGCTTTACCTGCGTAAGCACGAATACCATTTTCAACTTCAGCATAGTTCATACGATCTGTATCACGTAATACAGGTACAACTAGACCACGATCAGAAGATACAGCAACACCGATATCATAAAAACCATGATAAACGATATCATCACCATCAATCGATGCATTTACAGCAGGATAGCGTTTAAGTGCTTCTGTTGCTGCTTTAACAAAAAAGGACATAAAGCCAAGACGTGCACCATGACGTTTTTCAAATGCGTCTTTATATTGTGCACGCATTTCCATGATTGGCTTCATATTCACTTCGTTAAACGTCGTTAACATTGCTGTTTCTTGGGTTGCAGCAAGTAAACGTTCAGCTACACGTTTACGAAGACGTGTCATTGGTACACGTTTTTCAATACGCTCACCCACAGCAACACTTAAAGGTGCTACAGCAGGTTTTGCTTGATGATTTGCAACGTCTTCTTTAGTAATACGACCACCACGGCCTGTACCTGCAACATCTGCTGCTGCGATACCAGATTCAGTTAATGCTTTACGTACCGCAGGAGCTTGATCGGTCACTGCTTGTGCACGCTCAACAACAGGTGCAGCACCTGCTTCAGTTTGTGCAGCCGCTTGCTCAACTTTAGCTTCAGATTGAACTGCTTGAGTTTGAGCTGCACCAGAAACAGCACCTGCTTCAAATTGTGCAATTACTTCAGCAGAAAGTACTGTATCACCTTCATTTTTAATGATAGATGCAATTGTACCATCAGCAGGAGCTACAACTTCCAAAACAACTTTGTCAGTTTCAATATCACAAATCACTTCATCACGTGATACTGCTTCACCTGGTTGTTTGTGCCAAGTTGCAATTGTTCCGTCAGCAACTGACTCTGGGAACACCGGTGCTTTAATTTCGGTTGCCATTCTTAAGACTCTCCTGTTATTCAGCTACGATCGCTAAAGCATCATTTACGAGCTGAGCTTGTTGTTTTGCATGCAAATATGGTGAACCACATGCAGGTGCAGCAGAAGCATCACGACCTGCATAGCTAATACGTAATTGCTTATCTGCTTTTTCAACAGTGTTATAAAGTTGAGGTGCAATAAATAACCACGCACCTTGGTTTTTCGGTTCTTCTTGAGCCCAAACCAGTTCTTTCAAGTTTGGATAAGAAGCGAGAACTTCAGCAAGACGTTGTTCTGGATATGGATATAACTGTTCAATACGAACAATTGCGATATGTTTCAGATCTTGTTCACGACGTTTTTCAAGTAGGTCGTAATAGACTTTACCGCCACATAAAACCAGACGTGTCACTTCTGCAGGATTGATTGCATCCACTTCATTAATGACAGTTTGGAAAGTACCTGTTGCCAACTCATCCAAAGTAGATGTCGCTAATTTATGACGAAGTAATGACTTAGGCGACATAACAATCAATGGTTTACGAATTGGGCGGATAGCTTGACGACGTAACACATGATAAATCTGTGCAGGTGTAGTTGGGGTAATAACCTGCATATTCTCTTCAGCACATAATTGTAAATAACGCTCTAAACGTGCTGACGAATGTTCAGGTCCTTGACCCTCAAAACCATGAGGAAGAAGCATCGTTAAACCACATACGCGCTCCCATTTGGTTTCACCAGAGGCAATAAACTGATCAATCACCACTTGAGCACAGTTCGAGAAGTCACCAAACTGAGCTTCCCAAATAATCAAACCGTGTGGGATTGTAGTGGCATAACCATATTCAAATGCCAATACTGCCATTTCTGATAATAATGAATCATATAAAGCAAAACGTGGCTGATTTTCTTTTACATGACAAAGCGGAATATACGTTTCGCCATCAACTTGGTTATGTAATTTTGCATGACGATGAGAGAACGTACCACGACCAACATCTTCACCGGTAATACGAACCAAATAACCTTCGTCGAGTAATGTTGCATAAGCTAAAGTTTCTGCAGCACCCCAGTTAAGCGGCATTTCACCTGTTTGCATCTTAAAGCGATCATCAATCACTTTAGCAACTTGACGCTGCATCACAAAACCTTCAGGAAGTTTGCGCATGCCTTCACCAAGCTCTTTTAAACGCTCGATCGGGAAAGTCGTATCCCAAATATCAGTATATTCATGACCTAAATATGGTGCCCAATCCACAAACATTTTGGTATTTGGTTCAAGGACCAATGCATTGGCAACATGATGACCTGCTTCAAGATCAGCACGATAGTCTTCAATCATTTGATCTGCAGTAGCACGATCAATCACACCTTCTTGAACCAACTTATCTGCATACAATGCACGTGTTGTGGTTTTTTTATTGATCACTTGGTACATCAATGGCTGAGTTGCTGCAGGTTCGTCAGCCTCGTTATGACCACGACGACGATAACAGAACAAATCAATGACCACGTCTTTACGGAAAGTATGACGGAAATCATGTGCCAATTGCGTGATAAAGATTACTGCTTCAGGATCATCGCCATTGACATGAAATACCGGTGCCTGAACCATTTTCGCGATATCAGTACAGTATTCTGTAGAACGTGCATCACGTGGATCAGATGTCGTAAAACCGACTTGGTTATTGACAACGATATGTACTGTACCACCTACCGTATAACCACGTGTTTGTGACATTTGGAAGGTTTCTTGGTTCACACCTTGACCAGAGAATGCAGCATCACCATGAACAATAACAGGCAGTACATCATCACCACCAATATCTCTACGACGTACTTGACGTGCGCGTACAGAACCTTCAACCACCGGCCCAACAATTTCAAGATGAGATGGGTTAAATGCTAAAGCCAAATGAACTTCACCACCAGCAGTCATCACGTTAGATGAAAAACCTTGGTGGTATTTCACATCACCAGAACCTTTTTTGGTTAAAGATTTACCTTCAAATTCACCAAAAAGATCTGCTGGGTTTTTACCCATGATATTAACAAGAAGGTTTAAACGGCCACGGTGTGGCATACCGATAACGACTTCTTTACAACCCACTGTACCTGCACGCTGGATAATTTCATTCACCATCGGAATAAAGGCTTCACCACCTTCAATACCAAAGCGTTTTGCACCAACGTATTTATTACCTAAATATTTTTCTAAACCTTCTGCAGCCGTTAAACGCTCCAAGAAGTGTTTCTTTTGTTCTGCACTAAAAGTAAATTTACCGAGCGCACCTTCTAAACGTTGCTGAATCCAACGTCTCTCTTTGGTGTCTACGATATGCATATATTCAGCGCCAATCGATGAGCAATAGATTGACTCCATTGCATTCACCATTTCAGCTAAAGTGGTTTCAGTTTTACCAATCGCTAAATTACCGACATTAAATACGGTATCTAGATCAGATTTGGTTAAACCATGTGCCGAAATATCTAAATCAGGAACATCTTCACGTTTTGCTAAACCCAATGGATCCAGTTTTGCTTTTTGGTGTCCACGATTACGGTAAGCAGAAATCAACTGTAATACGCCAATTTGACGACGTTCATGTTCAGAACTGACTTCGCCTTGAACGATTGGTTGAATACGATTAGAGTTACGTCCTAATAACAAGAACTGCTCACGTACATTGCTGTGAGGTTGATCCCCTTTAGGGAATTTATCGAAGTATTTACGCCAATCTTCTCCAACTGATTCTGGAGCCGTTAAATACTGCTCATAAAGCTCTTCAATATACGCTGCACTATCAGCGGAAAGCTCAGTGTCAAGACGCAATGCGTCAGTAACTTCTTGCATTTTTGGACCCATTTCCTATTGCAAAAACATTTTCAGGATGCTTTATAAGCAAAACCCATGATTAGTAATGTCAAATTGATAGCATGACATTATTCCCCATTAGGCATAGCCTTGGGGCGTTATCCCTACATTAGAGAAACTCCAATGTATATAATGAATCATAACGCCCTCAGCGGCATCATCACTCACCAATACTCGGAAAAAACCGAGCAATTTTTTGCAAATCGACTTAAAAAAATAATCTCATGACTTATTTTTTTAAATTGACTTAAAACCAATTACCCAACAGCAAAAATGCTTAAAAAAACAGCAGCCAATCTGCTCTTTTTTTTAATATAATGATGCTGTAAAGTTTAACATGAAGTCAGCGTCTCCAATAATTTTTTTTCACAAATACTTTCCATAAAACAGCAAAATATTGATATGCCACCATGGTCTTACTTAATTCAATGGAGGCGATTAAACAAATTTCCAGTCATCTAAAATAAATTAATGTAGATTCAAAGCGTTTTAATCCATCACAACGCTCTAAACGCTTCTATTTTAATCACTATGCACCATCGCTTACAGCAACTTCACATTTATACATACAAACTTAACAAGATCACCCTAATTTATGCCCAAGGCATAATAAGTTTGCATAAAAAAATTAAAACAATAAAATACAATAAGATAAAAACAAACAATCACATCCAACAGCATATCCAATCAATTACAAACACCAAATAAAAGCAATAATACTTCGCGATCAAATGGTTTATATTTATACCACTGCTACAACTTATAGATAGTAACCAACACAACAATCATCGCCCACATGGTGCCATAAAACGCAATCACCAAAATCCTGTTGTCAAATGACGATATTTATATTCTATCTATCAATGCAACCATCCCTATACTTAAGCATAAAAAAAGCACACCGAAGTGTGCTTTTTAACACGAGCTCAATACGCGTTTAGCCCGCCATATCTAACAACATACCACGAATGTGACCAATTGCTTTGGTTGGATTCAAGCCTTTAGGACATACTGATACGCAGTTCATAATACCTTTACAACGGAACAATGAGAACGGATCATCAAGGCGTGATAAACGCTCTTGAGTCGCTGTATCACGAGAGTCAATAATAAAGCGATATGCATTTAATAACGCTGATGGACCTAAGAATTTATCCGGGTTCCACCAGAATGATGGACATGATGTTGAACAACATGCACATAAAATACACTCATACAGACCATCTAAGTGCTCACGCTCTTCTGGAGACTGTAAACGCTCTTTTGGTGGTGCTGGTTGATTATTAATCAAGAATGGCTGAATCTTATCATACTGATCGTAGAATTGATTCATATCCACAACCAAATCTTTAATCACTGGCAAACCAGGTAATGGACGAATGGTAATTTCATTTGGTAAATCGTTAAGATTCCAAAGACATGCTAAACCATTTTTACCATTAATATTAACGCCATCTGAACCACAAATACCTTCACGGCATGAACGACGGAATGTTAATGATTCATCTTGTACCTTTAAAGCCAAAAGCGCATCAAGCAACATACGGTGCTTATCTGTTAACTCAAGCTTAAAGGTTTGCATATATGGTGCTTTATCCTTATCAGGATCATAGCGGTAGATATGAAATGTACGAGTACCTCTACTCATCTTAATTCTCCCTGATTAGAATGTACGTGGTTTAGGTGGAATTGCATCAACCGATAATGGCTTATAACGCACTGGTTTATACTCAAGATGATTATCTGCTGAGTACCATAACGTATGCTTCATCCACTCATCGTCACGACGACCATATGGGTAAGATGGGTGATCTGGTGGCAACTCAAAATCTACAACCGTATGCGCCCCACGACATTCTTTACGCGCAGCCGCTGAAATCAATGTTGCTTTTGCCACTTCGTATAAGTTTTCAACTTCCAATGCTTCAATACGTGCAGTATTAAATACCTTAGACTTATCTTTCAAGTGGATATTACGCACACGAGGTTCAATTGCAAGAATCTGCTTCACACCTTCATCAAGAAGTGCTGAAGTACGGAATACACCAGCATGATCCTGAACGATATCACGAATAGCGTCTGCTACTTCTTGTGCATTTTCACCAGAGGTAGATTCATCTAGCTTGCGTACACGCGCAATAGTTTGCTCAAGTACATTGGCTGGAAGTGGCGCGTATTCATCACCGTGATGTTTAGTCACATAATCAATAATATGTTCACCAGCAGCTTTACCGAAAACAACCAAGTCAAGTAATGAGTTGGTTCCTAAACGGTTTGCACCATGCACAGATACACATGAACATTCACCAATCGCATACAATCCTTTGATAGGCTTTGTAAAATTACGATCAGTATTTATTGTATAAGTATCTGTTTCTTTATGGTAATTCGCTTCCAGAACCACAGTCTCTTGACCTTCTGGAACAACAACTTGACCATGAATATTAGTTGGAATACCACCCATTTGGTAATGAATAGTTGGTACTACAGGAATTGGCTCTTTAGTGATATCAACGTTCGCGAATTTTTTACCAATCTCGAATACAGATGGTAAACGCTTCATAATCGTATCAGCACCTAAGTGTGTCATATCGAGTAGGATATAATCACCTTTAGGACCACAACCACGGCCTTCTTTAATCTCTTGGTCCATAGAACGAGAGACAAAGTCACGCGGTGCTAAATCTTTTAACGTTGGTGCATAGCGTTCCATAAATGGTTCGCCATCTTTGTTACGAAGGATTGCACCCTCACCACGACAACCCTCTGTCAACAATACGCCTGCGCCCGCAACACCTGTAGGGTGGAACTGCCAGAATTCCATATCTTGTAATGGAATACCTGCACGCGCTGCCATACCAAGACCGTCACCAGTATTAATATACGCATTAGTAGATGCACGATAAACACGACCTGCACCACCAGTAGCAAATAAAGTTGCCTTTGCCTGGAATACAGCAATTTTACCAGTTTCTTGATCAATCGCCGTTACACCGAGCACATCACCAGCTTCATTGCGGATTAAATCAAGTGCAATCCACTCAACGAAGAATTGTGTTCCCATCTTCACGTTGCTTTGATAAAGCGTATGAAGTAACGCATGGCCTGTACGATCGGCAGCAGCACATGCACGTGGAACAGCTTTTTCGCCATAGTTTGCAGAGTGACCACCAAATGGACGCTGATAAATTGTTCCATCTGCGTTACGGTCAAAAGGCATACCAAGGTGTTCTAATTCATACACAACTTGAGGCGCTTCACGAGTCATAAACTCGATTGCATCTTGGTCACCTAACCAATCCGAACCTTTTACAGTGTCATAAAAATGGTAGTGCCAGTTATCATCTTGCATATTACCAAGAGATGCACCAATACCACCTTGCGCTGCAACAGTGTGTGAACGTGTTGGGAATACTTTGGTTAATACCGCAACTTTTAGACCTGCTTGAGCAAGCTGGTAAGATGCGCGCATACCTGAACCACCACCACCAACGATGACAGCATCGAAAGTTTCATGCGGAATATTTGTGTAATCTTCTTTAGGGGTTATAGCGCCCATGATCTTTTCCTATCAATTTGCCCAAAAAATCTGGATAGCCCAGATTGCGTATGCAAATACAGCAACAATCACTGCTGATGTTAGTACAAGGCGTAATCCTGTAGCGGATGGACCCATTTGACGTGTAGTCACATAATCCGTGAATACTTGCCACATACCAATCCATGCATGTACTACAAGAGATAAGACTGCCAATAAAGATAAAATCTTCATTGGTAATGTCATCATAAAGCCGTACCACTGCTCATAGTTAAAGCCGCCATTGCAAAGGACCCAACCAAAGACAATAACGGTATAAACAGCCAAGACAACAGCACTTAAGCGTTGGATATACCAATCACGAGAACCTGAACCTGTTAAACCTGTAGCACTTTTCATTAGAGAACAATCCATACAAATGCTGCGACAATACCAATCGCAGACAAGATCAATGAAATAGTAGCTGCCACACGACCACTTTGTAGCTCTTCTGCAACACCAAGGTCAGCGAGTAAATGCTTAACACCTGCGATGAAGTGATAGATCAAGCCGGCTACAAATACCCATACAATGAAACGAACAATAAAGCTATCAAAAATAGCTTGTACTTGTGCAAAGCCTTCAGGAGAAGACAATGACTTGTCCAAAATCCATAAAAGTACCGGTACGAGTAAAAATACGATGACACCTGATAGACGGTGTAAAATTGATGCAATAGCCACAGGGGATTTTAAGTTTACATCTAAAACTTGACCCATGGACAAATTGACAGGTCTGTTGCTTTTCACAGCGGGCATCCTGTAAGTAAAAACTCCATCCGGAGTTTGTTGGAATTAGTTCGAAGGAAAGCTGGCATTGTTAGGCAAGCTTTTGCCTAAATTCAAAAAGACACTGAATTATAAGACGACAACTATTAAAATACAAACAGCAGCTCGCTGCTTTTTTATAAAAAAAATATCAAATAAGAATCATTTACAACTTAAATAATGTAAAAAATATGCTTAAAATATGTCATTGTATAAATAATCAATTGTTTTTAAATGGAAAAAAGTTTTTTTAGCGTCCTATACTGGCTTTTTTATCAATTAACAATTTACGACTAAAGCCGAACAATTTTTCTACCTTTTATTTTTAATGTTGTCATACATATTGCATATATTTACCAGACATTATTTTAAAAATAAATAATTACTATTTATATTAACTATTATTAATACAACCACTGCTCGGCTGAAAAAAGGCCAACAACAACAATATTTAGCCAGTATTTTAAATATATCCAGATGTTTTTTATACAAAAAAGGAAATATCTACAACAACATAACCATGATTGTATAAATTACACACAACGTGTTTGCATTTTTTTTAAACAAACAATTTCATAAAAAAATAGTTTTAAGTCTGTTTTCACTTCACTCATCTTAAATAAAATCAACCTAAAATGTCATGTAAGTTACGAAAAATATAATAATTTAGTTATAAATGTCATTTACAGTTGCTACATTTTTCTAATAAATACAATTTAAAATTGCTTACAATTAAGTTTAAAAAGTGAATTTTTTCTGCAACTCTGCATAAATTTGACTTATGATAGTTCGCTGATACTGTGATTTTATTCAGTTTTTATACGAATATTTTTTGACTAAGACTTAATGTAATTGTCACTTTTTATCCATAAGTATAATTGACAAAATTTCAGTAACTACTAATCTTATAGCAAATTTTTGAACCTCCAGTTTAAGGGATTACAAGATAAACACCCTAAACTGGATCAACATTCACCAGGACAGGAGATCTATTGAATGTCTGAAGCAACTGGCAAAAAAGCCGTTTTACAGCTTGATGGCAAAGAAATTGAATTACCAATTTACAGCGGCACCTTGGGCCCAGATGTAATCGACGTTAAGGATGTGTTGGCTGCAGGTCACTTTACTTTTGATCCTGGTTTTATGGCTACAGCATCATGTGAATCTAAAATCACGTTCATTGATGGCGGTAAAGGTGTTCTTTTACACCGCGGTTATCCAATTGATCAATTGGCAACAAAAGCAGATTACTTAGAAACCTGTTACCTATTGCTAAATGGTGAACTTCCAACTGCTGAACAAAAAGCAGATTTTGATTCAAAAGTTCGCAACCATACTATGGTTCACGACCAAGTTAGCCGTTTCTATAATGGTTTCCGTCGTGATGCTCACCCTATGGCAATCATGGTGGGTGTTGTTGGTGCATTATCTGCGTTCTATCATAATAATTTAGATATTGAAAACGTTGATCATCGCGAAATTACTGCAATTCGTTTAATTGCAAAAATTCCAACTTTAGCGGCTTGGAGCTACAAATATACTGTTGGTCAACCGTTCGTTTACCCACGTAATGACTTAAGCTACGCTGAAAACTTCCTCTACATGATGTTTGCTACTCCTGCAGACCGTGACTACAAAGTAGATCCTATTCTTGCTAAAGCAATGGATCGTATCTTCACACTTCATGCAGACCATGAGCAAAACGCATCAACATCAACAGTACGTTTAGCAGGCTCTACTGGCGCTAACCCTTATGCATGTATCGCTGCAGGTATCTCAGCACTTTGGGGTCCAGCTCACGGTGGTGCAAACGAAGCTGTACTTAAAATGCTTGATGAAATTGGCACAGTTGAAAATGTTGCTGAATTCATGGAAAAAGTTAAAACTAAAGAAGTTAAACTCATGGGCTTCGGTCACCGCGTTTATAAAAACTTCGACCCACGCGCTAAAGTCATGAAAGAAACTTGTGATGAAGTATTGAGTGCTCTTGGTATCAACGATCCTCAACTTGCATTAGCAATGGAACTTGAACGTATTGCGCTGTCTGATGAATACTTTATCAAACGTAACCTATACCCTAACGTAGATTTCTATTCAGGTATCATTCTTAAAGCGATTGGTATCCCAACAGAAATGTTTACCGTAATCTTTGCGCTTGCACGTACTGTTGGTTGGATCAGCCACTGGTTAGAAATGCATAGCGGTCCTTATAAAATTGGTCGTCCACGCCAACTTTATACAGGTGAAACTCAACGTAATATTGATCGTTAATTCGATTTATATTAAGTTGGATAAAAAACCACCCATCGGGTGGTTTTTTATATCTCATTATGATGATTCAATCATTTTCAGCAATCATCAAGCTTAAAATCTATTATCCATCATGATTGAGTAATGGCTCATCGTGAATCACCTAAACAGCATTATTTTAAATTCATTGCACTATCCCAAAGCAGCATTTAATAACTAAATCACATTAATATTTCTAATTGTGACAATAATCAAATATAATACTTATCTATTTCTAGTAGGCATCATCCACTGCAATGATATCCAGAAATTCAAGCATAAAAATTAAACAACCATCTTCAATATTCGGCCATCTTTAAACTACAATATATCTATTAATTACTCTAGAACCTTTAGGAAATATAAATAAATTGTCGCGCTACTTTTTTAGTCCCATTCTAATATCTTTTCTCATACGATTTCTTAATCTCGATCAGTTTAATTGTCGTCATTTAACAACAGGAGAAATTAAATTGGCGCAAAGTGTATTTGCCAATTTAATTGATTATCAAAAAGTCAAAATTATCAATCAGCGTTATTTACCTTGGCAATCTCAACATGTCTTTATGGCTCCCCAAGGTAATATTCATATTGCAAAACTACATTTTAAATTAGACTATGCTCAAGAATCGATTGCTTACCAAGCAGTTTTTATTCATGAAATGACACATATTCTACAATATCAAAAAAATATGAATGTACTTTTAATTGGTGCAGTTTTACAAATCCTACGTTTCTTAAGTTTTGGACTATACAATCCTTATACATATATTTTAAGCAAAGAGCAGTGTTTTTTTGATTATAATATAGAACAACAAGGAGATATTGCTAAAGATATTTTTTTAAAAAAAATTCCCAATATTATTTTATCCGACCAGCGAATTAAGTCATAAAATAAATGTTGAATAAGCCACTTTAAAAGGATTGTTAAATTTAAAATAACAGCTATGATATAAAATAGGTATCTCAAACAAATTAGCATAAATATAGTCTAACATCTGACTTAAATTACGTTAAAATAGTTAATGCGATTTTTTTGACACTGATTCACTTTATTATTAAGTGGAAAAACACGGCTTTTATACTTTGGCCTTTTAGGCATTAATTCTCACTTAAACACTTGACATTCCAAAATAAAAAAATAAAAAAAATGGAAGCATGTGTTTTAAAACCTATAGGAATAGGATTTAATTTAAATGAAATCTTTAAACATTGCCTTAGCACAACTATCTCCACATGTCGGCAATATTGAGACCAATGTTCAGCGCATGATTGAACAAACAATCGAAGCAAAAAAGCAACATGCGGACATTATTGTATTTCCTGAACTTTCGATTATCGGCTACCCTGCTGAAGATCTTCTGTTACGCCCAAGTTTAACGAAACGTAGTGAAGCTGCATTTGAGCAATTAAGTCAAGTTAAAGACATTGTAATGGTTTTTGGTTTTGTTAACCAAACCGAGGATGGTCAACGTTACAATGCTGCTGCCGTCATGAAAGATGGTGAAATTTTAGGAATCTACAATAAACAAAATCTACCTAATTATGGTGTTTTTGATGAAAAACGCTATTTTAATCTAGGCCATCAACATCTGGTATTTGAATATTTAGGTCATAAATTTGGCGTATTGATTTGTGAAGATGCTTGGACGATTCATACCGTTCAACAATTATCTCAATTGAATGTTGAAACGGTACTGATTTTAAATGCATCACCTTATGAAGTTGGCAAACCACAACATCGCATGATCACAATGTCAGAATTGGCAAAACAGCTGAATTTAAACTTAGTTTATGTTAACCAAGTCGGTGGCCAAGATGATTTAATTTTTGATGGTACCAGTTTTGTCATTAATAAAGATGGCACTATTGCTGTACAAGCGCCAAGCTATCAAGAAAAATTGCTAATCGCAGAATTTGATCAACAGAAAAAAGCTTATAAAATAGGCGAAATTGCACCAACATTAGATACCATGGCTGAAATTTATCAGGGCTTGGTTATGGCAACCCGTGATTATGTTCATCGCTCAGGCTTTCCTGGTGTTATTTTAGGGTTATCAGGTGGAATAGATTCAGCACTAACCCTCGCTATTGCAGTCGATGCCATTGGTGCAGAGAAAGTTCAGGCAGTTATGATGCCTTATACCTATACAGCACAAATCAGTATTGAAGATGCTGCTGCACAAGCAAAAAGTATGGGAATTACCTTTGGGATTGCTGAAATCAATCCAATTGTAAATAGCTTTATGCAAACACTTTATCCATTTTTTGGTAATTCGCCAACAGATACGACTGAAGAAAATCTACAAGCGCGTTCACGCGGTACATTACTGATGGGCTTATCCAATAAATTTGGCAATCTGGTATTATCGACCGGTAATAAATCTGAATTGGCGGTAGGATACTGTACCTTATACGGTGATATGGTGGGCGGCTTTGCGGTATTAAAAGACGTATATAAAACCATCGTATTTGAATTGGCAAAATACCGCAATAGTATTGCCGAAACACCGGTGATTCCTGAACGTGTTATTACACGTCCACCTTCTGCAGAACTTCGTCCTGATCAAAAAGATCAAGACTCACTACCAAGCTATGATGTTCTTGACGCAATTCTTTATGCCTATATTGAAGAGGATTTAAGTCAAGACGATATTATTGCCAAAGGGTTTAATCAAGAAATCGTTGAAAAAGTGATTACTTTGGTTGATCGCAATGAATATAAACGTCGTCAAGGTGCGATTGGTCCTCGTATTAGCTCACGCGCTTTTTCTCGTGAACGTCGCTATCCAATCATGAATGGCTGGAAAGCTGGACTTTGACATCCTCTCCGACCTAAAGGGCGGAGATTCCTACTGCTAGACGCTCATGTCCTGAGAAACACTGTTTCGTAAGAAGTATGTTTTTTGCGGAGTTTAAATCACGTTGATTTAAACTTCCACATTCACATTTCCATACGCTTATTCCAAGATCCGCCCTACCTTTCGGACTATTGCCAGATATTTTCTGACAGCACGAACACATCTGGGTTGTGAAACTTTCGTTTACTTCTTCAAACATGAGATACCGTCTTGGTAGTCAATCAGGTTTTGAGATTATTCGACCACTAAATAATCTCTTTGATAGGCAGTCTGATGTTTTAAAACGCCATAACACAGATGTATAAGCTTGCGCATTGCAGCACCTAAAGCACACATTTTATTTTTACCCTGGCTTAATAATCGTTGATATAAAGCTTCAATGTGTGGATTATATTTAATCGCTGTTAATGCCGACATATACAATACTGAGCGTATTTTACTGTCACCTGCTTTTGATAAGTGACTTTGCTTGTTGACTGAACTGCCAGACAACTGATGTACTGGAACCAAACCTACATATGCAGCAGCTTGACTTGCTTTTTCAAACTTGTGCGAATGAAATAACCCCAACAGTAATAAGCCTGATCGTTCACCGATTGAAGGAATAGTTTGCAGTAATTTCAAATCCTGTTTCAATGTTGGATCTTGATCTATGTGATTATTTATTAACTTATCAATATGTTCAAGTTGCTGATTTAAATACTCAATATTCTCTTCAAATAATTTAATCACAACAACGGAGGTATGAGTGGACTGCGCCTTTTCAAGTCGATTCTTTTCCTGCAATAGACTACCTAGATAGACATCTCGTCTGCCTAGTAAAGCTTTTAATAATCTGACATTTTCAGGTTCAGGCTGCCATATGATTAACTTTGCGGTGTAACCATAACGTGAAAGAGCTTCACTATCAGCTTTATCCGTTTTATTTAGCATGGACATGCCTTTGGCAAAGGCTCTTACTCGTGAAGGATTAGCCACACAAACCTTTACACCTGCATCATATAGATAATATCCCAAATTCTCATGATAAACCGAAGTCGCTTCCATGATTGCTGTCACTTGATCAGGTTCAATTTTAAGAGTGATGAGCCATTTGAGCAGACTGCCAAAGCCACTTTCTGTATTAGTAAATATTTTATTTTTTCTTTTTCCAGTCAAACCTTGAGGGAAAATGCAACAATCTATTTTGGTTTTACTGACATCAATACCTAGCATAATCATAGTGATATTCCTTGAGTTTAAGCTATGATTTTTATCCCATTAACCATCATCTTACCTTGTGAATACAGCATCAAAGTGCTTAGTTACCGTTCAGAGTTGTATGAGGGATAAGGGCAAATTGTAGGTTTTATCTCAGGTTCAAATTTAAGATTTTAGCAGCACTCCAAACTCTACAATTTGCGTATAATGGTAGCTAATCACTATATCAATCAAGATACAAGTAGCACTGCTACGCAAGGGCGTTCTCGCATTTATACTTGAGCATTGTTTTAAATCCTGAAAAACTTGTATCTAATACGGATTTTGCCATTTTAGTTTTTACAAGTTTTTTAGCACTCAAATTACCAACAACAATCATTGCATTTTCTTTAACAAGCTTAGTGCTTGCCTTATGCAAGTAATCTTGACGGCTGTTTTTAATCTTTGCATGTATCGCACGTACACGGCATTTATTCTTTGCCCGTTGTGCAATCCCTAGTTTTTGCTCATATTGGCGATAATATTTAGGATTACTAATTATCGTACCGTCCGAGCATGTAGCAACGTCTTTTAAGCCTAAATCAATCCCTATGGCTTGTTTCGCTTGTGTTTGTTGTTTGACGGATTCAACAACTAAACACACGTACCAATGCCCACGGCTATCTTCTACAAACGATCCAGTTTTAACTATGTACTTACTTAATCCGTAGCTATCCCATAATTTGAATTGAGTTTTATCATATTGAATAAAACCATCGGCATATCGAATAGCGGACTTTTTAAAAGGTATCCATTCTAAAGAACGTCTAGCCGATTTTTTATTACTAACACGCCAATTTAATTTAGCTTTTTTAAATTGTTTACGGCGTATAACTAATTCTTCTGTAACAGCTTGCACTGTTTGACTATGAAGATTGCATTCTTTTGATGTGCCTTTTGTGTACTTAGCAATATCGTATGCAGAAAGAAACTCACTTTTTCTTTTTAAATGCTTAAAACTCAAATTATTTACATAATTCCAGACAAAATTAACCTCTGACGCTAATTGATTAAGTGCCTTAACGTGTTGGTCTTTTATGCGGATTTTAAGAGTTTTCATAGCTTAATTATAGTACAAAGAAAATACGCATAGCGTTGTAAGTCGAGGCTATGCGTCATAGTGTGTCGTATGGCTTAACGCCACTCGCTTATATTGCCGTCTTAAAAGACGAGGTTTTAGGCTCAATGTGATTAAAAAAATACGACTCAAATCTTGGATAAAAAAATGCCAATCCATAAATGAATTGGCATACCCACATGTATCAATTGAAATACTAAATCAATATCACATCTGTGATTGAATATAATTTTGCAGCCCAACCAACTCAATTAAACGTAATTGTTTTTCTAACCAATAGGTATGGTCTTCTTCGGTATCTGACATTTGCTGGCGTAATATATCACGTGTGACATAGTCACCTTTTTCTTCAGCCAATTTAACACCTTGTGCTAGTTTTTCACGTACATGATATTCCAGTTTTAAATCTGCCTTTAAGCAACTAACGACATCACTGCCCATATCGACAGCATCACGTTGCATATTAGGTGTACCTTCTAGGAATAAAACACGGCGAATCAGAGCATCTGCATGCTGTGCTTCCTCCTGCATTTCATGATCGATACGTTCAAATATTTTACTTAATCCCCAGTCTTCATACATACGAGAATGTATTAGGTATTGATCACGAGCTGCCAATTCGCCACCAATTAACATATTAAGATAGTCTATGACTTCTGGATTGCCACGCATTTTAAATCTCCATACCTTTTTCAATATTATGGCTAAACCAGATTATAAATGCAAAATAAATATCAGCTAAGTTTATGATTTTAAAAAAAATAAATGATAAACACACGCATTTGCAGTTATCTTTAAAATATTTTCCGCTTATAAAATAAGTGCTTGTATTAAAAAAATGATTCCTAGTTTTAATCTTTTAAGCCTATATTGAAGTTTTTAAAATTTGTAACTATTAACAATGCGTCTTATTTCAATCTGCAATAAGATATTTTTCCATCACGTTAAGCCACATCAATCGGGATTGTTTTTCACTACAATTTCATAACATTCAGCCACTGTATTTGTTGACAAATATCACATCTGATCAAAGTAAACAGTGATAAAATAAGCAAAAGAGAGAGAAACTATGATTAAAAAATATTGTTATTTTTTTGCACTTGGCCTTGTCAGTCCATCTATTTTTGCCAATAGTTTTACTGACTCATTTGCAGGCACGCCAAAAATCAATGCAACCATCTATGTTTTTGCTGCGGATATCAATGGCACATTGCATGATCAAAATATTAAATACAACGTAGATCAATCTTTTAATGAAACTCTAAAACACCTTGATCAAGCCTATATGACCTATATTGATATCAATAAAGGGGATTGGGGGATCTATTTTGACAAACAGTTAGTAAAAACCTCAACAGCAGAACAAGTTTTTAACGTTCCACTGGCGATCAAAACCAAACTCGATCAAAGTAGCTATGGCGTTTATTATCAGGCCTATAAATCCCCCAATAAGCTGCAAAATCAATATTCATCACTGATTATTGAACCCACTATCGGCATACACCATACTGAAGCAAATGCAACCCTTGCTGCACTCGGTAACACAAAACAAGCTGAAATACATTGGAATGAATTTTTCTGGGGCACACGTTTGAGATCTAACTTTGACTCACCATGGAATTTAGCATCACAAGTCACTATTGGCGTCAAAGATACCATCGCTGCACATTTTTATGTTGGCTATCGAATCCCAGGCTTTAATCGAGACTTTAATCTGAGAGTCGGTTATCGCTATTTAAAACAAGATTATGAATCTAATGGTTTCCATTGGAAAATTAGTGAACGTGGTCCGGTGATTGGTATTAATTTACCCATTTTCTAATTCTAGGATAAATAAATATGAAACATAAATTTAAAAAAGCATTCTGTGCAGCAGCACTGTTACTCGCAGCAGATGTTGCAATGGCCTGCACCCGTGTGGTTTATCTCGGTGAAAATAACAATATTATGACTGCACGTTCTATGGATTGGAAATCTGATGTAAAAACCAATTTATGGATCCTGCCCAACAAAGTCAAACGAAATGGTATGGCTGGTCCAAAATCAATTGAATGGACATCAAAATATGGCAGTCTAATTGCAACAGGTTATGATATTTCCACCACAGATGGTATCAATGAAAAGGGCTTAGTGGCGAATTTACTTTGGCTGGTTGAATCTGAATATCCAAATATTAAAACAGCAAAAAAACCACCAATGAGTATTTCATTATGGGCACAATATGTACTGGATAACTTTGCCACTGTAGATGAAGCAGTTAAAGCTCTACAAAAAGAACCTTTTACCATTGTTACAGACAGTGTTCCGGGTGAGCAAAGATTGGCCACACTACATTTATCGATTTCTGATGCGACAGGTGATAGTGCTATTGTTGAATATATTGGTGGCAAGCAAGTCATTCATCATAGTCGTAAATATCAAGTGATGACCAACTCTCCGACCTTTGATAAACAATTGGCTTTAAACTCATACTGGCAACAAATTGGTGGTACAGTAATGTTACCAGGAACCAATCGTGCCTCTGATCGTTTTGCCCGTGCATCCTTCTATATTAATGCTGTACCACAAAAAGGCACTACCCAAAATACCTTAGCCAGTGTATTTAGTGTCATTCGTAATGTATCTGTTCCTTATGGTCTTAATACAGAAGAAGAGCCTAATATTTCATCCACTCGCTGGCGTAGCGTTGTAGATCATAAAAATAGCTTATACTTCTTTGAATCAGCAGTATCACCCAATATCTTTTGGGTTGATTTAAAAGAAATTAATTTTAATGATGGTAAAACTAAAAAGTTAGATTTAGGCCCTGATCAATCTACGATTTACTCAGGTAAAGCCAATGCTTCATTTAAAGAGGCAAAACCATTTACCTTTTTAGGAACATCATAATTTCATTAAGATTTGAGAAATATATTCATGAAACAAAAACTACTCTTTTTAGCACTTAGTGGTTTATTGATTACAGGCTGTGCCTCAACGCCACCTTCAAACCCAAGCAATATTGGCACATTTGGTTTATTGATTTGCCAAGAAAATGAACTTTGTCCAATTGTTACAGTAAGCTGGAATGAATCGAATAAAGATCTTTTAAAAGTGCGAATCAGCCTAAATAGTGCGCAAAACAAATATGAAATTGAAAAAGTTGCTTTTAGTAACGGTAAAACCAATATTGCATTTAATGTTTTAGATGCAACAAAAATTGATTTTGTAGGACGCGTTTATCGTTCTAATAATAGCATTCAAATTCCAAGGCATTTAATGGAGCAGTTCAAAGGTTCACATACAATCTCTATGCAGATTTATACCAATCATGGTGTAATTTCTCGATATATCTTAAAAGACGGCCAAGAGGCACCAGTATACAAAGAACTTACTGAGTTGTACCCTATTCAGCCTTAACTGTATTTTGATCTTAAACAACAGTATCTAAATAAATTTAGGTACTGTTTTAGCCTCACCCCCCTCACAGCAACGACTATTCATAAAATCATGTCACTAAATACAGCATCACAGCATTTACCTATTTATATTATTGGTGCAGGTATTGCCGGTCTGGCCTGTGCCAATCAATTACAACAAAATGGACTTCAAAGTATTATCCTCGAAGCCAGAGATCGTATTGGTGGCCGAATACATACGATGGATGCAAAAAATTTTTATTATGACTTAGGTGCTTCTTGGATTCATGGCATTGAACAGAATCCGATTTGGAAAATTACTCAGCAATATCATATTGATACACAAGTTTTTAATTATGATGTCAGTCAATTTTATCATGCTAATGGGGAATGTTTTTCTCAAACTGAGCAAGATTACTTTGAACATTGTATCAGTCAAATCATGCAACAATTAAGCTATTCTTCCCACCCTATTGCAGCAGATGCAATTGCAGAAATTCTCAGTCATGTTACTGATCACTCATCACCTTTTCCAGCGCAACAATTAACCACCTTATTAAATGCATATTTTCAATACTATGCCAATGATCCTTTCGCAACAGAACTGACACAACTTTCTACATATTTTCACCAATATGAAGGCTATTTTTCTGGTGATGAAGTCATTTTCCCTCAAGGCTATCAACAGCTCATTACCCCACTCAGTACAGGATTAGATATCCGTACCAATGTAACCGTGCAGTCTATTACATTACACGATCAGCATATTCAAATCACAGATCAAAATCAGCAATCTTATTTTGCTGCTAAAGTAATTATTGCAGCACCATTGGGTATTCTTAAACAACAGGACATTGACTTTAACCCTAACCTCCCTCAGGGTTATTTGGATGCCATCCAAAAACTGGGTTATGGCTCATTTAATAAAGTTTATTTAAGCTTTAAATCTCCTTTAGTTTTTAAAAATGATAGCAACCACCAGACAATCAGTCATTTTTTCTGGGCAAAGCAGCAGTGGATCAATGTTTTAGACCTTTCTGATAGCTATCATCAACCTACTTATTTACTGTTATTTGGTGGACAACGTGCTGAATGGATTGATCATCATGATGATGATGCCATCTTGCAATGGCTTGCAGCAGCACTACAACAATCTGTGGATTTTTCCCAGCAACCAACTCAAATGATCGTCACACGTTGGGGAGCTGATCCCTTGAGCAAAGGCTCATTTAGTTATCCCGCCCCACAACACCATCGAAGACTCATACAGCAGCTCAATACCCCACTGCAACAACGCTTATTTTTTACAGGTGAACACTGTAGTGAAGATTATGCTGGTACAGTGCATGGTGCATATTTAGCGGGTCAAGCCACTGCACAACAGATCAATCACCTGATTGATTCAACCCTGCTAGCTGAAAGACATGAATCTGACGCAATGCTAGACAAGTGATCTAAAAAACCGTATAACAGCCTTTTTTATTGTTCAGGTATTTACCCGTTGAAACTTGTACTTGCACCCATGGAAGGCTTAACAGACCCAATTATGCGTGATGTATTAACATCTGTAGGAAACTTCGACTGGTGTGTAACAGAGTTTATTCGTGTCACTGACAGTGTGTTACCTGAACATATTTATGAACGTTACTGTCCAGAATTACGTCATGCAGGAAAAACTGCAGCCGGGACCCCCGTCCATGTCCAGTTTTTAGGTAATAATCCTGAAATGCTTGCTGCAAATGCGGTACGGGCAGTTGAACTCGGTGCACCTGCCATTGATATGAATTTTGGCTGTCCAGCAAAAACGGTCAATCGTCATCGGGGGGGATCCATTCTGCTCGATGAACCTGAAACCGTCTATACACTGGTCAAAGCGGTGCGTGATGCTGTTCCCACACATATTCCAGTCTCTGCCAAAATGCGCTTGGGTTATATGGATCGAAATTTTACACTCGATAATGCTTATGCAATTGAAGATGCTGGTGCAGCATGGGTGACCGTACATGCACGTACCAAAGCAGATGGCTATACCCCACCTGCTTTTTGGACACTATTGGCACCCATTCGTGAAGCACTAAAGATTAATGTGATTGCAAATGGTGAAATTTGGAGCAATGCAGATGCCAAGCAATGTCAAATTGAGTCTGGATGCCGTGATTTAATGATTGGCCGTGGGGCGGTCACAACTCCCGATTTAACACAATGTATTCGTCAAGACCAAGATACACCATTACTCGACTGGCATGATTTAACACAATTACAACTTCGCTTTTTAAATGGCCACTATCAAAAAGAAATGAACATGGTTGGTCGCTATAAACAATGGTTAGGCATGATGTCTAAACATTACCCTGAAGCCAAATGTTTATGGGATGAAGTCAAACGTATCAAGTCACTCCATGACATTATTGAAAGACTGCAACAACAAGGCTCAAATCCACGGATTGAAAGCTAAATATCGTCACGGTCCAGATGCATACGATCAGCACGTAAAAATGCCAGATCGTAGCTGGCTATAGCTAACGCTAAAATACGTTGTTCAAAAGTCTGCCAAAGCGGTTGAAGATCGGCAACCTCAATCGCCAAACCACTCTGCGCCAGAAAATTTTTATTTTTCTGACATAATTTTAAGGCATGATAGAGTTTACGTCCGCTTGAAGCATCTTGACGCCAGCGTACACGCTTTTCATCAATGAACCGTTCCACCTGATCCAAATTCGCATGAGGTAACATGGGGATTAAGATCTGATCTAACTGCACATCTAAACGTAACCAGACTGCTGTTTGCTGTTCTGCACTATAGGTATTCCAGTAAATCACTTCATGATTAAAACGTCTACATCCTCGGCATACCGCATCGCCAAAAACGGTTGAACAACGCCCAGCACATGGCGTTAACGCAGTCAGTCGACCATCATTACTCAAAACGCATTCCTCTAAGCTTTATATCTTGACAGCATTCAATTTTAGCTGAATATACCTGCTCTATTGTATGATGAGAAGCAATTTTATTACACAGCAATGACTCGCTTATTCGCCAGATACACGTTAAAATATCGCCCTTTTCGAAACTTACACAATTTGGAGTTTTCCATGAACGCTACTGTAGAACAGCTTGCACCTGTAGAACAGCAAGCGACGACTGGTTGGGTTGTTGCCGCACTTTATCAATTCAAAGAGGTCCAAGATCCTGCAGATCTTCAACAGCGCCTTTTAGATCTGGTCAAAACGGTCAATCTCTGTGGAACTCTAATTGTGGCAGGTGAAGGCATTAATGGAACGGTTGCAGGTGATCGTGTCGCAATTGATACCATTTATCAATTTTTGCTGAACGAAGGTTTTAATGCGATGGAATATAAAGAATCTCATAGCGCAGATAAACCATTTCGTAAAATGAAAATCAAACTAAAAAATGAAATTGTCACTCTGGGCGTAGAGGTAAAACCACGTGACTTGGTTGGGCATTATCTGAATCCTCAAGAATGGAATGAACTGATTGCACGTGATGATGTGATCTTAATTGATACCCGAAATGATTATGAATATAAAGCAGGGACATTTAAAGGCGCGATTGATCCACAGACCGAAACCTTCCGTGAATTTCCAGAATATGTTAAAAACAATCTAGCAGCACATAAAGATAAAAAAATTGCGATGTTCTGTACTGGCGGTATTCGCTGTGAAAAGTCAACCTCTTTACTCCTACAAGAAGGCTTTAATGAGGTATATCATCTCAAAGGTGGCATCTTAAAATATCTTGAAGAAACACCTGCTGAAGAAAGCATGTGGGAAGGCGAATGTTTTGTATTTGATGGTCGTACGGCAGTAACACATGGTATGCAAGAAGGCCAAAATACCAAATGTCATGCCTGTGGTTGGCCACTATTGCCAGAAGAAGTGGCTTTAGCAAGCTATGAACATGGTGTATCTTGTAAATATTGTATTGATAAAACCACTGAAAAACAAAAAGAAGGTTTCCGTATGCGTCAATCGCAAATTGTCGCAGCAAAACGTAAACGTCTTTAAAATCACAACACTCAACTGCCTGATATTAACAAGAGGCAGTTGAGTTTCTCGATCAAGTCTCAAGCTTTAGCTCAAAAATCATGATGATGTAAGTTGTATTTGCTAAATCAACTTTACAACCATACAAAAAAAATCACCATCACATCCACTCAATCAGTTTAATTGTTTGAGTCACTATTCATTTTTTTGTCATTTATGCTATTTAGAATAGATCAGTTTTGAATAGCGAAATAATGATGTGTTGATTATGAATCTACAACAATGGGTCATTTCAATTATGGAACAATTGGGTTATGCGGGAATCGCATTACTGATGTTCCTCGATAATGTTTTCCCTCCACTTCCCTCAGAAATTATCATGCCCTCAGCAGGTTATGCAGCTTCTCAGGGAGAGCTCATTTTATTGGGTGTCATTGTTTTTGGTAGCATTGGCTCTCTGCTTGCTGCAGCTGTATTGTATTGGGTCGGCTATAAGTTTAAACATCAACATATCTTTGCCTGTGTACAGCGCTACGGAAAATATTTAGGCATCAATGTAAGCGATGTACAAAAAGCATTAACATGGTTTGAACGCTATGGTCACCGCATTGTATTTTTTGGTCGAATGATTCCCGCGATTCGTTCTCTCATTAGCATTCCAGCAGGAATGAGCCATATGCCATTTTGGAAATTCATGCTATTTAGTGGCTTAGGGACCATCATTTGGACCACTTTTTTAGCATGTATTGGTTATTATTTTGGAGAGAATCAAGCCTTAATGCAGCAAATTTTTAGTCAAGCGGGCTATGTTATTCTGCTCATTACCGCAATCGTGATCAGTTGGCTACTTTATCGAAAATATAAACAAAAAGCACATCAAGATTAATCCGCTTGATTTATAGCAACAAAACTCTGCTTATGCTACAAGCTCACCTACAATTTAAAGACAAAATGCTTTTGAAATATTGGCATTATGTCGTGATTACGAGTACTCTCGAAATGTAGCGATCAATCAATTAAAATTGCACAACTACTATAACGCTTTATCCTTGACGATCGAGGGTCGTATGACACATTATTTAAAATATTTTGCTGCTGTTTATTGTCTTGCACTTTTATTGGTTATTACGGTACTTATTTTTGGTTTTCAGCTCGGTGGGATAAGTGTTATTCCCGCATTAATTGCCGCTGCCTTTATTGCTGCACGTCATTTTGTACGACGCGAACAACGCCTCCCTTTCAGTGATGAAAAAGTACAGCTAGTATGGGGATCTAGTGCTGTAGCGATCGTCATTGGCAGTTTTTTTGTATTCTTCTTGGTATTAATGAATCCTCGCGCAGATGCAATTTTAGCCTCAGCTGATCAAGCCGGTATTGCTATTTCAGCAGTTATCATGCTCTTTATTATTGCAGTTCATGGGGCAATTTTCTCGATTGCCTATGGATGGTATGCACAGTTTTGTTATAAACGATTATTGGATTAAAGTCTTGCTGCTTTTGATATCATCATTAGACACTTATTTGAATCATCCACTTTTTAAACGTAGCTTTTACCCATAAAAAAAAGCACCTCCGTAGAGATGCTTTTAAAATCAAATCATTGCATAATGTTAGTTTGGTGTGTGATACATCAAATAAAGTTCATTGAGGTTATCTGGAATTTCTTCTGCAAGCTCATCCATTAATTGACCGTTGCGACGGAAAGTTTCCATCTGTGGATCCTCTTCATCGACACCACTAAAGATCATAATTGGCAAGGTTAAATCAACTAATTGCTCTTCAAACTCAGCAGCAAACCATGCTTCCTCATTAAGGAACATGGCATCAACAAAACCCACACTCCAATCACCTAGACTTGAGTCAACATCTGCTTCCTCGATTTCAAAAGGAAACTCAATGCCTTCTTCATTGGCTAAATTTTGGCGAATACTGTCTAACCAGATTTTAATTTGGCCAATAATTTCAGCAGGTATCTTGTTGTGATTTGCTTCAAATAGTTCTTCTAACCATTTGTCAAATTTTGGTCCAACAGCAATTGCACATAAAAAACCATGAGTCGCTGCAAAATCTAGACCGTACTCGTTTTGGTCACCATCTAGATATTCACTTAACAGGTCTAAATCTAAAGCACTCATTTAAAATCCAAACTTAGATACGAAAATATAAGCATACCATGCTGCCATGTTTTGCCGAAATTTTTAGTTAATCTTCGTCATCAAAGTCATCATCAAAATCGTAGTCAAAATCTTTAAGCTCACGTTCCAAACGACGTTGTGCCAATAAATCATCAATTAGGCGACGTTTTTCTAATGACTCTTTCGCACTAATTTTACTTGATGCTTCATCAAAATTAACATCATCATCACCGTAGCTATCATCTAGTTCAAAATCTGTAGAAGACACTAAAACTACCTCAGAGTGAAAAAATGTAAATGGGTCTACGGCGTATTTATCTAGGATTGCTATTCTTGTCAAGTTTTATTTATTTTTTTTCACTTTTTTTAGCCAATTCCATTACAGCTTTTGCGATAAATGCTACATTTAGGGTGAAATGGTCATAAACGACCTTGCGACAAAAAATAATTAAAATATCTATCCAAGCGACAGTTATAGACTTGAAATTTTATACTTTGCCCCGATATTTTTATTCGATTGTACAGCTAAGCCAAGTTTAATTTGCTGTTTGGCTGATCAATTCAGAAGCTATTTAAGGCGAATTGTGCTATCATGCACGGTTTTTCACTGCCACAGATTCAACGAAGAGTAAGCAAAGATGAGCGATATGACTTCCCCGACTTCTCAAGTAGCGGCTCTGATTAGCCGAGGCAAAGAGCAAGGTTACTTAACTTACGCTGAGGTTAACGATCATCTCCCAGACTCGATCACTGAAAGCGAACAAATTGAAGACATTATTCAAATGCTTCAAGACGTTGGTATTCCTGTGCATGAACGTGCGCCTGAATCTGATGACACCATGTTCGGAGATAATGCTGAAGCAACAGATGAAGTTGCAGAAGAAGAAGCAGCAGCTGTACTGGCATCAGTTGAAAATGAACCAGGTCGCACAACAGATCCTGTCCGTATGTATATGCGTGAAATGGGAACTGTTGAGCTCTTAACGCGTGAAGGTGAAATTAGTATTGCCAAACGCATTGAGGAAGGTATCCGTGATGTGCTACATGCCATTGCATACTGGCCAAATGCAGTAGAAGTGGTTTTAAATGAATATAAAGATTATGAAAATGGCGAACGTCGTCTTGCCGATATCCTTTCTGGCTATTTAAACCCTGAAACCGATGAAGAAATTCCAGAAGTTTTAGAAGATGAAGCAGAGCTGAATGATGACGAAGAATCATCAACAAAATCAACAAAAGATGTCAAACTAGATGATGATGATGAGGATGAAGAAGCCGAAACTGAAGATGATTCAGAAGGTGAATCTGGTCCTGATCCTGAAATTGCCAAAATGCGTTTTACTGAACTTGCAAATGCATGGACAGAAACCAAAATGATCATGGAAAAATATGGTCGCAATAGCCCAGAAGGTGCAGCAGCACTAGAAGCATTAGCAACCGTATTTATGATGTTTAAATTTACGCCACGTCTGTTTGATATTATTTCAGAAATGATTCGTGGTACACATGAACAAATTCGTCATTCAGAACGTGAAGTGATGCGCTATGCAGTACGTCGTGGCCGTATGGATCGTACTCAATTCCGTACATCATTCCCAGGGCAAGAATCAAATCCAGCTTGGCTAGATGCACAAATCGGTAAAATCCCTGTAGAACAACGGACATATTTAGAAAAAGTCCGTCCAGATGTTTTAGCATTCCAACAAAAAATTGCCGACATTGAAAAACAACTGGACCTTAGCGTTAAAGAAATTAAAGATATTTCTAAACGTATGGCAGTTGGTGAGGCCAAAGCACGCCGTGCCAAAAAGGAAATGGTCGAAGCAAACTTACGTCTGGTCATTTCGATTGCAAAAAAATATACCAATCGTGGCTTACAATTCCTTGATTTAATTCAAGAAGGAAACATTGGTTTGATGAAAGCTGTCGATAAATTTGAATATCGTCGCGGCTATAAGTTTTCAACCTATGCAACTTGGTGGATTCGTCAGGCCATTACTCGTTCGATTGCCGATCAAGCACGTACTATTCGTATTCCCGTGCATATGATTGAAACGATTAATAAAATTAACCGTGTATCGCGTCAATTATTGCAAGAAATGGGCCGTGAACCAACACCTGAAGAATTAGGTGAACGTTTAGAAATGGATGAAGTCAAAGTTCGTAAAGTTCTGAAAATTGCTAAAGAACCGATTTCAATGGAAACACCGATTGGTGATGATGAAGATTCACATTTAGGTGATTTTATTGAAGATGGTAATATTACCTCTCCAATTGATGCGGCTACTTCAGAGGGGCTTAAAGAAGCAACCCGTGAAGTACTTGAAAACTTAACTGAACGTGAAGCAAAAGTATTAAAAATGCGTTTTGGTATTGATATGCCAACCGACCATACTTTAGAGGAAGTAGGTAAACAATTTGATGTAACACGTGAACGTATTCGTCAGATTGAAGCCAAAGCATTACGTAAGTTACGTCACCCTTCTCGTTCTGAACATTTACGTTCTTTCTTGGAAAATGACTAAATAAAGAACCTATAATGGTTGCCTTGAAATAAACTTTATGGCCTCCATAATATGAAAAGTAGCGTAAAAAAGCCTGCATTATCGCAGGCTTTTTTATCTGATCTATTGAGTGATAAGCTTAAGTAGAGATATCGCAGACTCATGCATTTTCTCCAAACTCACGCCATTCAATCAGTTTAGAAAATATGTGACAAAATCATTTAAAATAAACACATGACTATCTTTACTTTGGATAGCTGTGCCTAGCAACGAAAAATCACCTCTTTTTATGCTATATAACAAAGAGAATCCATAAGGGGCTATCATGTCAGATCGTACACCATCTCGTGAACTACAAGAACATCTCTGGGTATTTCCAATGGATTACCCCATTAAACTCATCGGCCTTGCTGGTGATGAATTACGTGATGCTGTAATTGAAATATTCAGCAAACATTTTCCAGAATTTGATCCTAACAGTATAACCATTACGCCATCACGGACAGGAAAATATCATTCACTTACAGCACAACTGCGTTTTGATGAACTCGAACAAGTCCATGCGGTATATGCCGATCTTGCTGCTTGTCCTTTAATAAAAACAGCACTTTAGTTGGTATATCAACAAAAAACACGCCAAATGGCGTGTTTCTTATTTATATAAATGCTGTTTTATCTCTCTTTCAATATGCTTTAAACTGTATTTTCCACTGATTCAACAAGGATATGGTTTACGTGACTGAAACTGGACAAAAACCTGATCTGAATATTCGTGTTTATCAACACTTAACCGCATATCAAGACCGTTTTCAGGAAATGAAAAAATTTACTGAATTACGTGATCATGATAGTCCAGATGAATTATGGATTTTGCAGCATCATAATGTACTCACCCAAGGACAAGCAGGAAAACCCGAACATATTTTAATTGAAAGTGATATTCCTGTCGTACACACTGATCGTGGTGGTCAAGTGACTTGGCATGGTCCTGGACAGATGGTGATTTACTTTATGTTTGATCTTAACCGTCTTGGCTGGAATGTTAGAACCCTAGTATCCTATGCTGAAAATTTGATGATAACATTACTTAAAAAATATCATATTGACGCCTATGCTAAAGCAGATGCACCAGGTGTATATGTCAATCAATCAAAAATCGGTTCTTTGGGATTTAAAATCCGTAAAGGTCGTAGTTACCATGGTTTAGCACTTAATATTGACTGCGATTTATTTGGCTTTCATACCATTAATCCTTGTGGATACGCAGGTCTAGAAATGGTAAGAATCATGGATTTAATTGAAAACTATCCTCAATTTAATCAGTTAGCAAATGATGTGATTGAAAATTTAAATACCAGCGGTTACTTTAATCAAATCGCTGTTAGACAATTTTAATTAAATCACTTTACTTATGCCAAAGCAGCATCTAGAGTATTTACTCTAAACAATAAAATCATCAATAAAAGGATGGACGTGTGATCTCAACCAACGCCATAAAACCTGCATTGCAACTCACCTATGTCAAACTAATGATGGATGTAATTGGACGAGGCCTCGTCATGGCAAGTCAGGTTGATGAAGAAGTCCAACAAGAGATTCGCCAGTTTCCTGTAAATTTTATACTGTCAATGACCGTATTTCCTCACGGACCAAACTTTATCTTACAAGTAACCGAAACACATCAATTAAAACGTTTAGACTCGATCAGGACTAAAGCAGACTTAACCATCACCTTTAAACATCTCAGTCATGCTTTTTTAGTATTTTCTTTTCAAGAAAGTACTGCACAAGCATTTGCTAATGATCGTATGATTGCCGATGGAGATTTGTCTTACGCTGTTCGACTGGTACGCTGTTTAAATAAAATGGAAGCACTAATTTTACCTAAAATGATTGCAGAACTGGCCGTTAAAGAATATCCACAGCAATTAAGTCTAAAAGAAAAATTAATGAGTGCAGGCAATATTTATCTCAAAATTGCTCAATCTTATTTTCAACGGAGTATATAACATGGCACAACCTTATTATGAGTTTTTCTGTCCAGTAAAAATCATCGCAGGTCATCTTGCCTTAGAGCATATTCCTTTTGAATTATCTACCTTAGGGGCTAAACGCCCGATGATCATCACTGATAAAGGAGTACGTCAGCATGATTTACTCAAACCGATTGAAGCTGCATTTGCTGCAACTGATGTTGTGATTGGTTGTATTTTTGATGATGTACCACCGGACTCCAGCCTCGACACAGTTCATCAAGCTGCACAGTTATATCGCGACAATCATTGTGATGCCATTATTGCGGTAGGAGGTGGATCAGTGATTGACACCTCTAAAGCCACTAACATTTTAGTCAGTGAAAATGCCGATGATCTACGACAGTATTCAGGTGCGCATAATCTACCCCGCCCATTAAAGCCTTTTTTTGTGATTCCAACAACATCTGGCACAGGATCTGAAGTGACTATGGTCGCGGTGGTCTCTGATACTGAAAAAAATGTCAAAATAGCATTTGCCTCATACTACCTGATGCCACATGCGGCTATTTTAGATCCACGTATGACACAAACGTTACCATTACATTTAACAGCAATGACAGCAATGGATGCCTTAACCCATTCTGTCGAAGCATATTCCTGTCTGGCTGCCAATCCCCTGTCTGATGCTTATGCAACAGCAGCGATCAAGAAAATTGCCAATCATTTATTTCAAGTCTTGGACCATCCCGATGATGCACAAGGCCGCTTAGAGCTTGCTCAGGCATCCACGATGGCTGGTATTGCATTTTCAAACTCCATGGTCGGTTTGGTTCATTCTTTGGGACACGCTTTAGGTGCTGTAGCACATTTACCTCATGGTTTATGTATGAATCTTCTATTGCCATATGTTCTTGAATATAACAAAGAAATTAATGCAGATAAGATTGCTGATTTATTGTTGCCTCTTGCAGGCCCAGATATTTATGCACAAACACCACAACATTTACGTGCCGATAAAACCATTGCTACGATTTTATCAATGCGCGATCAGCTTTATAACTTAACCAAATTACCACGAACATTAAGTGAAACAGGTAAAATTAATGAAGCTCAACTGGATGAAATTGCTGAAAAAGCACTCAATGATGGCTCTATCATTTACAATCCTAAAGAAGCCAATTTAGCAGATTTAAAATCTATCCTAAAAAAAGCTTGGTAATTTGAAAAAAATAAGGGAAGATAAGCCCCGAAAAGCCTAATGTTTTTTAAACATTGGGCTTTATTAATATCAGAACAAAAAATAAACAAGTCGCAGCCAATTGGCCAGTTTTTTGCTAAAAAAAGTCTAGATCGCTACTGACAAAAACTAGCATTTTGGAGTAGATTGGCGCACTTTGTTTTAAATGTAGGGGGGATCGTTCGTCTCAAACGATCCTTAATGATATGACTGATCCTTGATCAACGATTAAGAGGATACGCCGTTGACAAATGTTTCTGGGACTCAATCGGCAGCTAAACTGCAAAAAACGCTAGGGCTATGGCACATTATTATTATTGGTTTAGCTTATATTCAACCAATGACACTATTTGATACTTTCGGACTCGTCGCTGAAGAAAGTCATCTCCATGTACCTGCATCCTATATTATTGCCTTAATTGCAATTCTGTTTACATCCATTAGCTATGGCAATATGATCCGCCGCTACCCATCTTCAGGTTCTGCATATACTTATGCACAAAAATCTATTCATCCTAATGTTGGATTTATGGTGGGTTGGTCATCATTACTCGATTATTTATTGTCCCCAATGGTCAATATTATTCTCGCGGTAATTTATTTAGAAGCACTTTTTCCTGCAATGAATCATTGGGTATGGGTCATTATACTCAGTGCCTTAATGACAGGTATTAATTTACGTGGTGCACGATTTGTTGCCAACTTTAATAGTCTGATTGTACTGATCCAATTATTGGTCATCGGAATTTTTACTTGGATGGTTTATAGCAAACTGCAAGCCGGTTTTAATGCCAACGGCCCTATCAGTGCAGCAGAGCGTTATCAACTTTGGAGCTTAGATCCATTCTGGAGTTCTCTGACCTCTGTGGGTGCATTAATTACAGGGGCAACACTCCTTTGCTTCTCATTTACCGGATTTGATTCTCTCAGTTCATTGGCTGAGGAAACCAAAGATACTGAAAAAACATTACCCAAAGCCATTTTCTTAACGGCATTAATTGCAGGTATTATTTTCATTATCAGCACTTACTTTATGCAATTGTATTTCCCAAGTGAACCGGGCAAATACTTTAAAAATATTGCAGAAACACAACCTGAAATTTTACTCCTTGTAGGTGGATCACTGTTTCAATCTTATGTGCTCACCTTTGCAATCATTACGGTAATGGCATCTGGTATTTCTGCACATGCAGGTGTATCGCGCTTAATGTATGTAATGGGACGCGATGGTGTAATTAATAAAAAGTTGTTTGGACATATTAGCCATAAGAATTTTACCCCATCTTACAATATTGTCATCGTTGGTATTATTGCATTAACAGCTGGCTTTATGGACTTAGATATTGTGATTTCCATGATTAGCTTTGGTGCTTTAACCGCTTTTACTTTTGTAAATTTATCGGTGATTTCACGTTATGCACTACGTGATGGACGTACCCAAAATCTTAAAGATATTATCAGTTTTGTGGTCATTCCATTACTTGGTTTTGCCAGTATCTTTGCCATGTGGCTTGAAATTGAAGAAACTGCATTAAAGTATGGGCTATGGTGGGCCATGTTTGGCATCATGTATCTAGGATACAAAACCAAAGGCTTTAAACACCCAGCACCACAACATAATGAATTTGACGATAGTATCCGATGATTACAACAAAAAGGCGCATCATGCGCCTTTTTTAATTTAAATATGTACAGATCTTCAAAACACACACTCATCCCAGCATGATGAAGTGACTATTTAACCATACAAGAAAAACCCATTTTTGTCGGAATCGTATTATTTTTAATACCCAATTGCTGAATAAAACTATGACGGCTTTCTAAAGCTTTCTGATTATCTGCAGTCAATTGTGACTTATTTTGCTGTAACAGTTGATAGGTTTCATTGATCACATTTTGAAAAATATTACAGACCTCTATCCGTTTTGCAGGTTTTAGCATTCGACCATATAACGTCCATTCAAAATCATCTGCAGTGAGTTGATCTCCCCATGTTTTAATTTGTGCATTTAAGCGTGTTTTCATCAAGGCTAATTCTTGTTGGACCTGTAATTCCTTTAATAATGGTGAAGATTCAGAGAGTGTATCATCTACGATCGTTTCACTACTTTCTGCTGCATATACAAGATTTACGCTCGAACTCAAGCATAATAATAGACCTATACAAAAAGAAATTAATACCTGCCGATCATGTTGTACTTTAAAAAAAGAAAATTTCATTATCCATTATTCCATTGCTCAAAAATTATAAATCAATGAATATTTTAAGTTGTGATCAATCATTTTATTTTAAAAATTGCGTGATCAATTTTAAAATAAAATGATCCATTAAGCGATATTATTTTGCAGTAACATCATTTCAACTGATCATCATAGTGATTAAAAAATATTAATCAAAAATTTATAGTTTTATACAATCGTCAGTGATCTAGAATAATCTAAATGACCTCACGATCACCCCCATATTTCAGCAATATTGATGACTAAAAGTGCTCATTAAAAAATATTAAATATCACTAAAATAAAACCATATACTTGGCAGAATAAAAAATGGCTAAAATACCATCAAACCGAATCATAAAATTAAAACATGGCATTATACGGATGTTTTCTATCTTATATTGGGTTGAAGCTATTTTAGCGCATCATTGACACAATCAATTATATTCATACAGCTTACAGCTATATCAACAGCTTTAGATTAAAGCCTTAAAATCTTGCTGACGCCAAGCTTCGTATAGAATCACTGCGGTTGCATTAGATAAATTCAAACTTCTTGAGTTGGCTGCCATCGGTAAACGAATCCAGTGCTCTTTAGGAAACATCGTACGGACATGTTCTGGCAAACCACGTGTTTCAGGACCCATTAATAAAGCCACTGGTCGATTTAGATTTGAGCGATGTGGTGTTTCTAGGCCTTTGGTTGTTAATGGATAAATTGCATCCATATCAATACCTTGTGACTTAAGATTAGCCAAGCAATCCTCAAAATTTTGCCAAATTTGCATCCTTGCATATTCATGATAATCTAGGCCTGCACGCTTTAACTTTTTATCATCCAGTTCAAAACCCAAAGGTTGAACCAAATGTAATTGTGCTCCTGTATTGGCACATAAGCGGATAATATTCCCTGTATTACTTGGAATTTCAGGCTCGTATAACACTATATGAATCACAGGATATCTCTTCTCTACTTTTATCAATTAAGCAAAGCTGACTAGCCTTGCCACTGTAACTGTTCACGTAAATGTACCACTTCACCAATAATGGTTAAGGTCGGTGCTTGTATTTGATCTTGAGAAACTTTTTCGGCAATATCAGCCAAAGTTCCAATCAATACTTTTTGTGCTGGTGTGGTACCTTTAGAAATTAATGCCACAGGCATATCTGCTCTTTGACCATGTGCAATCAGTTTTTTACAAATTTGCTCTAAACCAACCAATCCCATATACAACACCAGTGTTTGATTTTCATAAACCAATTCTTGCCAAGGGAGTTCAGGTGAACCCTCTTTTAAATGGCCCGTTAAAAATCGCACACTTTGTGCGTAATCACGATGAGTCAAAGGAATACCGGCATAAGCCGCGCATCCAGAAGCTGCTGTGATACCAGGTACAACCTGAAAAGGAATGCCTGCTGCAAAAAGCTCTTGAATTTCTTCACCACCACGACCGAATATAAAAGGATCACCGCCCTTTAAACGACACACTCGCTTTCCCTGACGGGCATATTTAACCAAAAGCTCATTAATACCCTCTTGTGGTACAGTATGATGAGAACGTGCCTTACCGACATAAATTTTATCGGCATCACGACGACATAAGTCCATAATCGGTGCAGAAACCAAACGGTCGTAAATAACAACATCCGCTTGCTGCATTAAACGTAATGCTTTGAGTGTCAATAATTCTGGATCACCTGGCCCTGCTCCCACAAGATAAACCTCACCTGAAGGTGCTGTCCAATCGCTCAGTGCTTGTTCCATCCATTGATCTGCTTCATCAATACCATCATTGAATACTTTTTCTTTGAGTGGACTGGCATACAGATTTTCCCAAAAAATACGGCGTTCATCAGGATGAATAATCTGTGCTTTGACAGTATTACGCCATTTTCCAGAAAAAGCAGCTAGTTTTCCCAATTGATGGGGAATCATACTTTCTAACTGAGTCCGAAGCTGACGAGATAGCACAGGTGATGTACCATTACTGGCAATTGAAATCACCAACGGTGATCGATCCACAATCGCTGGTACCATAAAACGACAATGAGGCGGATCATCAACGCTATTGACTAACACTCGCGCTGCTTCACAGACTTGAAAGACCGCTTGATTGACTGCGGCATCATTGGTAGCAGCAATCACTAATCGATAATTTCGGATTGGAAAATCTAAATTAAACAGTGCTTGAATATACTGACCTTGGCTCTGCTGAACAATCTCAAGCAAATCCGGTTCAATTGTAGGCGAAAGTATATCAATGATTGCACCAGCTTTTGCCAGTAACACTGCTTTACGATAAGCAATATGTCCACCACCAACAATCAGACAAGGTTGCTGCTGCAACTTTAAAGAGATTGGAAAAATATCCACAAAAGACCTCAGAATTTGTCCTGATTGCTTAAAGTAAAATCACCGTACAATACGGTGATTTTCTGTTATTGACGATTAATCAATATAACTTAGACCACCCATATATGGACGAAGCACTTCAGGGATTTCAATTGAACCATCTGCACGCTGATAGTTTTCCATCACAGCAAGCAAGGTACGACCTACAGCCAATCCAGAACCATTCAAGGTATGCACCAATTCAGTTTTCTTTTGATCGACACGATAACGTGCTTTCATACGACGGGCTTGGAAATCTCCCATACATGAACAAGATGAAATTTCGCGATAAGTATTTTGACTCGGTACCCAAACTTCTAAATCATAAGTTTTTACTGCACCAAATCCCATATCACCACCACAAAGTACTATTTTACGATATGGCAAACCTAATGCCTGCAAAATTCCTTCGGCATGACCGGTTAATTCTTCAAGTGCCTGCATTGAGGTTTCAGGTTTAACAATTTGCACCATTTCAACTTTATCAAATTGATGTTGACGAATTAAACCACGTGTATCTCGCCCATAAGAGCCTGCTTCACTACGGAAACATGGTGTATGTGCAGCATATTTAAGTGGCAAACGCTCAGCATCAATAATTTCGTCACGAACAAAGTTGGTTACAGGTACTTCTGCGGTCGGAATTAAATAGAACTCTTTTTCACCTTGTAATTTGAATAAATCTTCTTCAAATTTAGGTAACTGACCAGTACCACGCAACGAATCGGCATTGACCAAATATGGTACATAAGCCTCAGTGTAGCCATTTTGCAATGTATGTGTATCTAACATAAATTGTGTTAAAGCACGTTGTAATCGCGCTAAAGGGCCTTTTAATACACTAAAACGTGATCCTGTCAATTTAGTTGCAGTATCAAATTCCAAGCCACCCATCATCTCACCCAAATCGGTATGATCTTTGATGGGAAAATCAAATGCGCGAGGTGTACCCCATGTTAGCACTTCAACATTATCATTTTCGTCTTTACCAGCAGGTACAGACGCATCAGGTAAATTAGGAATAGATAATGATTTTTCTTCCAACTCCGCCTGCAGGTTTGCCAATTCAAGTTCAGCAGTTTTAATTTCATCTGCAATCATCGCCATACGTGCCATGATCTCAGAAGCATCGCCACCTGCTTTTTTAATTTGACCCACCTGTTTTGCACCAGCATTACGCTCAGCTTGCAGATTTTCAGTTTTGGACTGAATTTCTTTACGGCGAGCTTCTAATGATGCCCATTCTTCTACGTTGAGTTGTATACCACGTTTAGCAAGGGCTAAATTAACAGCCTCAATATTATTTCTAAGTAATTTAGGGTCAATCATAGTCGATCTTAAGTAAAGAAAAAAACTGCCTATAGTGTAAGCGCTTAACAGTAAAAAATACAGTGTAAGCGCGAACTGTTACGATTCATTAGCACAATAATTGCTACAGACTATAACTTTTTATAGTTTGGTAAACTTGGTAAATACTGCGGCTTAAATAAGCTTTGACTCATTTGATATGGTAAGGTTAACTCACTCATACCCTCAGCATAACTTGCCAATTCATAGAGTGGATAAACAAAAACGATTCCTTTGGGGCCATAGTAAAAATTATCACTGAGCTGTAATTTTTGACGTTCAATATTATGGTCACTTAACCAAATCGAGTTAGCATCATACAGTTGATAAAGTACTTTTTGTTCAGCACCTTTAACTAAAATATCTTGTAGAGCAATACGTTTTTTTTGAGACAAATCAAAATTAACATACTCTGTATGATATAAACCATGCGCTGCACCTGCGCTATAGGTATAAGAATCAATCGCAAAAGTTGCCACATTATACCACTGACTAATATAACGTACGGCAATACTGCTTTGACTTAAACCGGCAACAGAACCATCGCCTAATTGAACTTTTTCATTTGGCTCAGTTGAAAATGCAATCGGCTCTGCTTTTTTTATACGCGCATTAAAATAGCTGTTAATCCAGTCAACATTGGTTTCTACGGTTTGTAAATCATATTGTGTACAACCTTCAGCATCACAAGCCTCTGGCTTGGTGATTTTCATTGTGACTGTTTTAGATTGAATTAATGGGACTTGAACATTATTTTCTTGTTGTGTACTGGTTAAATTTTCATTAACAGGTTCATTACGTGGTTTACATCCAGTGATTAAACTTGTGGACACAAGCACCATTGTCGCAATACTCAGTACTTTAATATTAATTGTTTTCACCTTAACCCCGAATAGAATGACGCTTAATAACAGTTACACTATACAAATTCATGATATAAATTTCATCCCTCATACTTCACCCAGCCATATCATTCTGCTGCTTAAGCCTAAGATTGCATCTGTACAATACAACATGACACGATATCAGCATAGCTATTAATAAATCATAAAAATTCGCATAATCAATTAAATAGCATCATATTTCTCTGTATGATCTGGCTTAAGCTACTCAAGCCACGTATTTATTCTATTCAAGTTACTGAAAAAGATAACTGGTTAAATTTAGCGCAAAAAAATATCGATCAGGCATAAACTGAACATTTAAATCTTAAGCTCGGCAAAATCAAGACCATCATGCAAAATAATGCCAAAATACTAAAAATTAGCCTAACTTAAGCAATCAATGCTATTGATCAGTATGATCTACAGCATTGATTAACTCAGCAGAGAATCAAGATGTGCTTTAGCAGCAAGCTTGGCACTATTATTGATCAATAATATCCGTGCCTTTAGGTGGTACAAAATTAAATGTGGCTGCAGGAATCGCACCATTGACCACTACATTTCTAAATTTGATATACGTGGTTTGATCTAGTGAATCCTGTAATACCATCATGGACGGTTTATTTTTAGCACTAAAACTAATTGTTAAATGCTGAAATGCACCCTCTTTATTTTTAGGTGTTAAAGTATAGTATGTTTTGCTTTGATCAGGTTGAGCAACCTTATAAGCTGTCATGATTTGATTGGTATTACCAGATAACAATAATGCAGGAGTATTTGACATTTGTTCATCTAAACTTTGTCGTACTGCTTGTTGTAAGTCTGGATCATAAATCCATACTGTTTTTCCGGAAGATACTATTGTCTGTTTTACTGGGCTACTGGTTTCCCAATAAAACTTCCCAGGGCGTTCAACTTTCATTACACCCTTAAAAGTCTGATTCATATGCTGGGCTGTTAAGCCTTTACTTTTCACAGCCTTAGGATGAGTCACTTTCGTCGTTTGTTCAAAATTTGCAGTTAAGCGCTGCATACCTTTCAGCTGATTAATTAAGCTTGCCGTTGCCTGCTGCTCTGATGCTGCAACCGTTGCAGCAGATACTGTTGTACTCAGTATAGCTGGTACCAACATACCTGCAGCCAATGTTAAGCAACATACGTGATGACGACGCATATTCATAGATCTACCTTTGATATTTGCTTAAAGCAAGTTATGACCAATATTAAAATCATTAAAACAAAAAAATTAAGATAAAATAAGGATGTTTGTATTTCTCTTCAACAAAAAATTAGGCTGTTTGTGTAGTTTTTGTAGCATAATTTAGCTGATTCAATGCACCTGATACAGAGATCGCAATCAAATAACTGCACCTAACTACTCAGTCCCGTACATTTATCCTTACAGTGTTTTCAATTCAAAATATCAGCCAAGATCAATGATTAAGTACATTTAAATCAACGGTATATTGATCAAAAACAACCTGTTATTGTATGGCTATTGTGTAAATTAACTGTAAAACACCCATGCTAAAACGAAAAAAAACCCACAAAAGTGGGTTTCTTTACAATCAAAGCTTATGCTTCAACAGTAACGTAGCGACGGCCAAATTGACCTTTCACTTCGAATTTTACTACACCGTCAGCGGTAGCAAATAAAGTATGGTCACGGCCCATACCTACGTTTGCACCAGCGTGGAATTCTGTACCACGTTGACGAACGATGATGTTACCAGCAGTCACAGTTTGACCACCATAAACTTTAACACCTAACATCTTAGGATTTGAATCACGACCGTTCTTAGTAGAACCACCGGCTTTCTTACTCGCCATGTCTTATACTCCTAGTGGATTAGCCTGAAATACCAGTAATTTTCAACTCGGTAAACCATTGACGGTGACCTTGTTGTTTACGGTAATGTTTACGACGACGCATTTTAATGATGCGAATTTTGTCGTGACGACCATGGCTAACCACTTCTGCAGTTACTTTAGCGCCAGCAACAACTGGAGCACCGATTTGAACGCTATCACCGTTCACAACCATCAATACGTCATCAAACGTAATTGTTGAACCAGTTTCAGCTTTCAATAATTCAACTTTAAGGGTTTCACCCTCAACTACACGGTGCTGTTTACCACCGCTTTGGATTACTGCGTACATAATGTACTCCAACATACCCGTGTTGTCGTGCCGATAAAGGGATATATCGAACTTAAAACGATCACCACTGGGGGTTATACAAGGGCAAATATCTTAAGGGATATTGATGCAAACAACAAGCCATTTGCTGAAAAAATTAGCAGCAGAATATTGATGCTTAATTCAACAATATACTTAAAATGATGGATTGCTCTAGCCAACAAACCATGCTTTTATTGATATTCAGAAAAATAAATCTACACCACACCATCTAGCCATCTTACTCATCACCTAGCATTTGAGATCAAGCATTCACGATATTGATGTTTAATTGAATTGTATTAATTTTAATTACACAGTAGCGAGATCATGATGATCGCAAATAGCCAGATAAAAATCATATCAATCAGGCCCATAGGTTCTATTGATATAAATCATTAAAAAATAAGGAAAATCCAATATCATCTTTAATCAATAATGACGATTTAATACGCTAAATTAAACAGATACGATACGCTGGCTTATAGATTAAAAATGTTTTTTTTGGCAGACTTGTTGAAAAAGCTTTACGCTATACTGTGTGTTTCCTGATAAATTACATCTTTCAATCTTTTTTATTGAATAAAATGAGGTTTCGCTTTACATGACCATCGATTTTAAGCAAGACATTCTCGCTCCTGTTGCAACTGATTTTGCTGCGATGGATACATTCATTAATGAAGGAATTACGTCTAAAGTTGCCTTAGTAATGGCTGTTAGCAAGCATGTTGTTGAAGCTGGTGGCAAACGTATGCGTCCGATTATGTGCTTACTGGCAGCAAAGGCTTGTGGAAGCATAGATTTAGAACAACACCGTAAACTTGCCGCTATTATTGAGATGTTACATACAGCAACATTGGTTCATGATGATGTGGTTGATGAATCTGGTTTGCGTCGTGGACGTCCAACAGCCAATGCAACATGGAACAACCAAACGGCTGTACTGGTAGGTGATTTTCTGATTTCACGTGCGTTTGATTTACTGGTCGATCTCAACAATATGACCTTACTCAAAGATTTTTCGACAGGAACCTGCGAAATTGCCGAAGGTGAAGTGTTACAATTACAATCACAACATCAACCCGAAACTACAGAAGCAACCTATCTCGATATTATTCATGGTAAAACATCACGCCTATTTGAATTAGCAACAGAAGGTTCAGCAATTTTATCGGGTACACCAGCCTATCGCGAACCATTAAAACGTTATGCTGGACATTTTGGCAATGCGTTTCAAATTATTGACGATATTTTAGACTACACCTCAGATACAGAAACCTTAGGAAAAAATATTGGTGATGATTTAATGGAGGGTAAACCCACCCTACCGTTAATTGCTGCACTTAAAAATACCACAGGCCAAGAACATGAACTGATTCGTTTAAGTATTGCCACAGGTGGTACCGCAGATTTGGAACAAATCATTCAAATTGTCCATGATTCAGGTGCACTCAACTACTGTCGAGAACGTGCAAAACAGGAAACCGAAATGGCTATCCAAGCACTACAGTACTTACCAGAAAGCGAGTATCGTACAGCATTGGAAAATCTAGCACGTCTTGCACTGAATCGTATTCAGTAGTCAACAGATATTGATTGTCTATGCATATTCAACTGAATGACTTAATTAGCAGTATGCAAGAACAGCTTGCCTGTCATGCTGTTCTTGACGATACCCTAGTGATTGAATTGGTCAATCGAATTCGTCCAACGGATACGAGAAATAGTCAAGAAATACAACATAAATTTGCTGCATTTATTCAAGCAATACTGATCACACCCAATGCGGCACACACCTTACAAAGCTTTATGCTTAAACTGATCAGCCAATATAAGCAGACCAGTTTATATGCTGATACAGGTATTTTATCATTAGACGGTTTTTGGAATCAGTTATTTCAACGTCTTGGTGCACATTTTTTACCCTTGATTGGTGACAAAGACCACCTACATGATTTGATTCAAAATGTTTTTCATCAACATAGTGATCAATACTGGTTAGAAAGCATTCAACAACAGCAGTGGCAACAACTGTTTAACTTATTAAATCAAGGTCATTGTAATCAACACGAAAAGCATATTATTCGTCGGGATTTAATTAAAGCACTGACTGTACTTTCTTATCGTGTTAGTGGTATTGGTTTATATCCAGAGTTTATTAATGCATCCCCCGAATTAACCGAATATGAATCACCATTTCTGGTACAAAACCGTGAAATTATTGATTTTATACAACAATATAAACAACTCTTACAAAATCATGAAGACTTTAGCGATATCACACTGCCAGATATTGCACCTGCATTGGTCATGTTAGAACAATGTCGTGATGCTGTACTTAAAATTCGTCGTTCAACAAAACGTATTGGGGTAAGCATCAGTCTTACTTATCTGTTGTCTTTACAAGAACAATGTTTAGAGCGTATTGAAATCATTTTAAATTTGTTGGTCGGTGAAGATCAGCTGCGCTATCAATCTTTGGGTAACTTACTCAGTGATATTACAGATGCCATTTATAGTGAAACCAGTGTTCGTTCCCTACTTGCCGAAAACAGTGAATTAATTGCACTTCAAGTAACTGAGAATGCAAGTAAAACTGGAGAACATTATGTCAGCACCGATAAAAAAGGCTTTTTTGCGATGTATCGCTCTGCTGCAGGTGCCGGTGTATTAATCGCTTTTATGGCGACCTTTAAGACCCTGATGGCACGTGTTAGCCTAGCGCCCTTAATGCAAGCCTTTTTTTATAGTATGAACTATTCACTTGGTTTTATGCTGATTCATATTGTGCACTTTACGGTTGCAACCAAACAACCTGCAATGACAGCTGCCGCATTGGCCGCCACAGTACATCATCGTAAAGGTTCAAAAACGGCGCAGTTGGCTGAAGTTGCGGCACTCATTGTGAATATTATCAGAACACAATTTATTGCCATTTTAGGCAATATCTCCATTGCTATTCCCGTTGCTGCATGTATCGCTTTTTTTTGGAATGAAGCATTACATGAGCCGCTGATGACACATATTAAAGCGGCTAAAACATTACATGATCTCAATCCTTTTACCTCTTTGGCCGTTTTTCATGCTGCGATTGCGGGCGTATGTTTATTTTTCTCAGGACTATTGGCTGGATATTTCGATAATATGGCGGTATATCGTAAAATTGGGCCACGAATTCAAGCACATCGCCGCCTAGAGAAGTTATTGGGTCAAGCACGATTAAATCGTTTTGCTGTCTATATTGAAAGAAACTTGGGGGCTTTAGCGGGTAATTGTTTATTTGGGATCATGTTAGGCAGTATGGGAACACTCGGCTATATTTTAGGTTTACCTCTCGATATTCGCCATATTGCATTTGCTTCTGCAAACTTTATTCAAGGTTTAATGAATATTAATGGCTCACCTGATATTGGCTTAATTATTGTGTCATTTTTAGGCGTATTGCTGATTGGTTTAACCAATTTATTTGTCAGCTTTACACTCACCATTATTGTGGCATTACGCGCCAGACGCGTACGCTTTGAACAATGGAACGCCTTAGCAAAGTTGGTACTCACACACTTTTTAACACGACCAAGTGACTTTTTTTGGCCTCCTAAACAACCTTTACAAATTCATGACCATCATGATCACCATAAATGATCATATTAAAATCATGGCGTTACCGTATCATAATGTACCTAACACATGATATCACCGAGCTTATGACAAAAATCAAAACATTATCGCGATAACTTTAGAACAAGAGTAGTAGCGTGAGTGGACTGCTCTATCCAATCCAAACTCACTTACACGCTGATGGATATCAGCAATCGATACTGCCTTAGTTTAAGTACCGACTTTATCTTAAATATCGACTTCTTTTCCCACAATAACAGTGACTCTTCCCCTCAACATAATTTATCCATATAAATCGCCAACCATGTCAAGATATGACCAAATAGAAATGATTGCTATTTTTAATAATGAATCCTCACAGATTGCTTGAAATAAAGTGTACTGATGGGTACACTTTGTGTTTGTTAATTCAGCAGCAGGAGAAACTAAACCATATAAGATGTGAAAAACATCAAATTCAGTTGATGAAATACACCGCTTTATTTGTCATCAAAGCGTAGGCTAAACTTTTAGTTTAAATCTTGCGCCAGTCATGCTACAGATCAGGCATTAGCATATTATTCCATCGAGTTCTCAATCAATTTTAGATTGAAAACTTAGTCGTATCATTGCTAAAAATCAATTGGATTGACGATCACTCCAGCCATCAATCGTGTTTAAGCAGATGCGGTGTTTTGATGTATCGAGCATAATTTAAGGCAAACTCATTTACGGCGCTATTTTTTAATAAAATATTGATTTTTAATCATAAACAAGATGATCAGCCCTAAATCACACTGCTCAATTGCAGTATATAAGGCATCGTCATGCAAAAATTAGCATTAAATGAGTAGGTATATCGTGTGTTTTTTACAACATCAATATGGTGTTTGTGTACTGACTAATGGTATAAAAATGCAGAATTACGAATTTTATTTACACGGAATTTCCCGGAAAATAGGTGGTGTATTTATCGCGATAAATGATAATCAAGCATTACGCTGAAATGACACCTGATGCATATATTCTCAATGTAAATTGAACTTTAACATCAACGCTATCATTTACATTAGCATATCTTGATTAGAACATCGCATGATATTTGATGCGCTATTTAATGTATGTTAATGAAATTTTAAACGTGATATGAAGAGCGTGCCTTAGCTCACGGAAATATGGTGGTCTATTGTACAAATTTAATATATTTCAATACTTTACTCTTTGTTAATCAGTAATGATTATACAAAGAAATTAATAGTTTTAGATAAAAATCTAATCGAGGTGAAACAATGATGTCTGCAAAGCTTTGGGCGCCCGCCCTGACTGCTTGCGCATTAGCAACGAGTATTGCACTTGTTGGTTGTAGCAAAGATCCTAAAGATGCTCAGCAAGCGGCTGCTGCCCAGAAAATGCCACCAACTGAAGTTGGTGTCATTGTCGCTCAGCCACAAAGTGTTGAACAATCGGTAGAGTTATCTGGACGTACTAATGCTTATGAAGTGTCCGAAGTTCGTCCACAAACCAGTGGCGTTATTCTAAAACGTTTATTTGTTGAAGGCAGTTATGTTCGTGAAGGCCAGCCTCTTTATGAACTAGACTCTCGGACGAATCGTGCTGACCTAGAAAATGCTAAAGCTGCACTGAATCGCCAAAAAGCAAATCTAGCGATGTTACGTGTGACTGAACGACGTTATCAAGAGCTGGTCAAGGCAAATGCTATTTCTAAACAGGAATATGACAATGCGGTAACGCAAGTTAAGCTTGCTGAAGCAGATGTGATTTCATCTCAAGCACAAGTGAGAAATGCTGAAATCAATTTAGGCTATTCAACCATTCGTGCACCTATTTCAGGTCAGAGCAATCGTTCAACAGTCACCGTGGGTGCATTGGTCACGGCAAATCAAGCTGATCCTTTAGTGACTATTCAACGTTTAGATCCAGTTTATGTTGATATCAACCAATCCAGCGCAGAAATGTTACGTTTACGTCAAGCACTCAGCAAAGGAAGTATTGATAGTAGTAATAACACCAAAGTGAAACTAAAACTGGAAGATGGTAGTTATTATCCACTTGAAGGTATGTTGGCATTTTCAAATGCAAGTGTAAACCCGGATACCGGTACCGTGTTATTACGTGCGGTATTCCCAAACCCTAACCATGTTTTACTTCCTGGTATGTTTGTCAACGCACAAATTGTACAAGGTGTCATTCCAAATGCTTTCTTAATTCCACAAGTATCGATTACGCGTACACCAACAGGTCAAGCAATGGCAATGCTGGTCAATGCGAAAGGTCAAGTGGAATCTAGACCAGTAACAACAGCGGGTACGCAAGGAACCAACTGGATTGTCACCGACGGTTTAAAAACTGGAGATAAAGTCATTGTTGATGGTATTGCCAAAGTCAAACCTGATCAACAAGTTGTTGCTAAACCTTATCAACCTCAAGCAGCTGCTCCTCAAGGTTCACAGCCTGCAAATCAAGCCAGTGCTAAACCTGAACAAAAAGCTACTACATAATAAGGAGTAGACTGCATGGCTCAATTTTTTATTCATCGCCCTATTTTTGCTTGGGTGATTGCATTGGTTATTATGCTGGCCGGGATTACTTCCCTGCTTAATATGCCAATTGCACAATACCCAACTGTTGCTCCGCCAACAGTTACAATTTCAACAACTTATCCTGGTGCATCAGCAAAAACTGTTGAAGATACTGTAACGCAAATTATCGAGAAGCAAATGAATGGTCTCGATGGCTTACGCTATATTTCTTCGAGTAGTTATGGTAATGGTCAAGCATCTATTGCAGTAACCTTCAAACAAGGGACCGATCCAGATATTGCACAGGTACAAGTACAGAATAAATTGCAATCTGCAACTGCACTACTTCCTCAGGCCGTTCAACGTCAAGGGGTGACTGTCACCAAGTCTGGTTCAAGCTTTTTACAAGTAATTGCCTTTTATTCAGATAATGGCCAATTATCTGCAGAAGACATCAAAGACTATGTCAACTCTTATATTTCTGAGCCACTAAGTCGTGTCACTGGTGTGGGTGAGGTACAGGTTTTTGGTAGTTATTATGCCATTCGTATTTGGTTAGATCCTGCAAAACTTGCTAGCTATCAAATTACACCGACCGATGTTTCTAATGCAGTGACTGCACAAAATGCGCAGGTTGCGGCAGGTCAAGTGGGCGGTGTTCCGGCTGTAAAAGGACAAGTACTGAATGCGACCGTAAACAGTCAAAGTTTACTGCAAACACCAGAACAGTTTCGTCAAATTTATCTTAAAACCACCACCAACGGTGCTCAAGTTCGCTTAGGCGATGTTGCACGTGTTGAATTAGGTTCAGAGAATTATCAGTTTGATTCCAAATTTAATGGTAAACCAGCAGGTGGTGTAGCGATTAAACTTTCAACGGGTGCCAATGCTTTAGATACAGCACAAGCCGTTGAACAACAACTCGCTCAGTTACGTAAAAACTACCCTGAAGGCTTACAAGATCAAATTGCATTTGATACAACACCTTTTATTAAAATCTCAATCGAGAATGTCGTACATACCCTAATTGAAGCGATTGTACTGGTATTCTTGGTCATGTTCCTGTTCTTACAAAACTGGCGCGCAACGTTAATTCCAACACTTGCTGTACCCGTTGTTGTCCTTGGAACATTTGCTGTTATTAATGTCTTTGGTTTCTCGATCAACACCTTGACCATGTTTGCAATGGTACTTGCTATTGGCTTGCTGGTCGATGATGCGATTGTTGTGGTGGAAAACGTAGAACGTGTTATCCAAGAAGATCACTTAGACCCTGTACATGCGACGGAAATCTCTATGAAGCAGATTTCTGGTGCTCTTGTCGGGATCACCAGTGTGCTTTCTGCCGTTTTCATTCCGATGGCATTTTTTGATGGAACAACAGGGGTTATTTATCGTCAATTTTCCGTAACACTTGTTGTTGCAATGGTATTGTCGTTATTAATCGCATTAACCTTTACACCTGCGTTATGTGCAACCATGTTAAAAGCACATAATCCCGATGAAAAACCAAGTAATAGTCTACCCGCACGCTTCTTTAGATGGTTTAATCGAACCTTCGAAAATATTAGTCACCGTTATCAAAATGGTGTCAACCGTATGACACACCATAAAATCTTTTCTGGTGTCTTATATGTTGCTGTAATTGGGGTTATCGTTTTAGTATTATATAAAATGCCTTCGGCATATTTACCAAACGAAGACCAAGGGGTGATTATTACCCTTGTTCAATTACCCGATAATGCTTCATTACAACGTACTGAAAAAGTCGTTGAACAAATGAGCAGTTATTATCGTGAAAAAGAAAAAGCGGCTGTAGAATCTGTATTTAGTGTTGCAGGTTTCTCTTTCTCAGGCATTGGGCAAAACGTGGGTCTAGCCTTCGTTAAGTTAAAAGACTGGAAAGAACGTACGACACCTGAGACTCAGATTGGTGCCATTATTCAACGTAGTATGATGATGAATATGTTGTTTAAAGATGCAACATATATCTTGCCACTACAGCTCCCTGCAATGCCTGAATTAGGAGTCAGCGATGGCTTTAACTTAGAGCTGCGTGATGTCGGAGGCAATGGCCATCAAAAACTCAATGAAGCACGTAATGCTGTACTTGCAATGGCAGCAAAAGATCCACGTTTGATGCAAGTTCGTCAAAATGGTCAAAATGATAATGCTCAATATCAAATTAATATTGATCAGGCTGTTGCCGGTGCTATGGGGATTAATTTAGCAGATATCAATAACACCATGAGTATTGCTTGGGGTGGATCTTATGTAAATGACTTTATTGACCGCGGTCGTGTGAAAAAAGTCTATCTACAAGGTGAAGCTGATGCGCGTATGATGCCGGAAGATTTAAACAAATGGTATGTTCGCAACAATCAAAATACCATGGTACCATTTTCAACGTTTGCCACAGGTGAATGGACCTATGGTTCGCCATTGCTGCAACGTTATAATGGTGTATCTGCGATCAATATCCAAGGTTCTGCAGCGCCAGGCTCAAGCTCTGGTGATGCGATGCTTGCCATGGAAGAAATTATTGCAAAACTGCCTGAACAAGGTTTGAAAGGCTTTGATTATCAATGGACAGGTATTTCCTTAGATTCTCAAGATTCATCATCTCAAGCACCTTTAGTATATACCCTATCATTATTAATCGTCTTCTTATGCTTAGCCGCATTATACGAGAGTTGGTCAGTACCTTTCTCCGTTATTTTGGTGGTACCACTAGGTGTCTTAGGTGCTGTGATATTAACCTTCTTGGCTATGATTCTGAAAAGTGATCCTAACTTATCAGATAACATTTACTTCCAAGTTGCGATTATTACGGTAATTGGTCTATCGGCAAAAAATGCGATTCTTATTGTTGAATTTGCGAAAGAACTGCAAGAGAAAGGCGAAGAGCTTTTTGAAGCAACATTGCATGCAGCAAAAATGCGTTTACGTCCAATCATTATGACTACTTTAGCATTTGGTTTTGGTGTACTCCCACTCGCCCTCAGTACCGGTGCTGGTGCAGGAAGCCAAAACTCTGTAGGTTATGGTGTCTTAGGTGGCGTACTGTCTTCGACTCTACTCGGTATTTTCTTTATTCCTGTATTCTTCGTTTGGATTCGTTCGATCTTCAAATACAAACCGAAAAATATTAATCGTCAGGAGCAATCATCGTAATGCAAAAATTATGGTCTATCACAGGTCGTAGCATGACGGTATCTGCACTCGCGCTTGCTTTGGCTGCATGCCAAAGCATGCGTGGCCCAGAGCCCGTCGTACAGGCAAATATTCCAAGCAGTTATAGCAATGCTTCTGGTTCATCTATTGCAGAACAAGGTTATAAAGATTTTTTTGCTGATCCAAGATTAATACAAGTCATCGATCTTGCATTAGAGAATAACCGTGATTTGCGTACAGCAGCGTTAAATATCGAACGTGCTCAGCAACAATACCAAATCTCACGCAATAATGAGCTTCCGACCATTGGTGCCAGTGGTAGTGTATTACGTCAAGACACCATTGGATCGTCTGGACCTACAACAAGCTATAATATTGGCTTAGGTCTAACGGCATATGAATTAGACTTCTGGGGACGTGTGCGTAGTTTAAAAGATAGTGCTTTAGATACCTATCTTGCAACACAAAGTGCACGTGATGCGACACAGATTTCACTGATTAGCCAAGTCACTCAAGCTTGGTTAACCTATGCCTATGCCAATGCCAATTTACAACTGGCTGAGAAAACACTCAAAAGCCAACTGGATGCCTATAATCTCAATAAAAAACGTTTTGATGTTGGGATTGACAACGAACTCTCCGTACGTCAAGCACAAATCTCTGTTGAAACCGCACGTAATGATGTAGCAAGCTATAAAACACAAGTAGCTCAAGCTAAAAACGCACTTAATCTATTGGCTGGTGAACCAGTACCTGACAATCTATTAGCAAAAAATAAAGTGAGTAAAATCACCAATATTGATGCTATTGGAACTGGACTACCAAGTGATCTCTTGCTGAATCGTCCAGATTTACGTAGTGCAGAATTTAAACTGTCTGCAGCAGGTGCTAATATTGGTGCAGCAAGAGCACAGCTCTTTCCAACCATTACACTCACAGGTACTGCAGGTTATGGTAGTACTGATTTAAGTGATTTATTTAAATCAGGTAGCTTTATTTGGTCTGTAGGTCCTAGCCTGAATCTTCCGATTTTTGACTGGGGTACACGTCGCAGTAATGTTAAAATTGCTGAAATTGATCAAAAAATTGCCTTATCTGATTATGAAAAATCTATTCAGTCTGCATTTAGCGAAGTCAATGATGCTTTAGCGGTCCGCTATAATATTGCTGACCGTCTTTCTGCACAACGACGCTTAGTTGAGGCATCTAAAGCATCTTACCGACTTTCAAGTGCCCGTTTTAATGCGGGTATTGATGGTTATCTTAATGTCTTAGATGCGCAGCGTAGTTCTTATGCGGCTGAACAAGGTTTATTAACATTAGAACAGGCAAACTTGAACAATCAAGTCGAGCTTTATAAATCTTTAGGCGGCGGTGTAAAAGCCAACAGTAGTACAACTGTACAAAAACCGTTAAGTTCTGAGCAACAGCATCGTCAAAATCAGTAATTGATATTGACTTGATATTCAAACACATCAATTAAGGAGTTTAGTCATAAACTCCTTAATTTTTTAAATTCCTTGATGTATTTATTTTACTTTAGCTTTACGAATCATTTTATATAAAGTACTCGGCGATAAACGTGAAATCCACGTGCCTAAACGTTCTTTGGCACCACCAATGACAATATATTCTTGACCATCCATCAGTGCTTTTAATGCCATCCGAGCAAATTGATCCGCATCTAAACCTTGCTCAATTGCTTCATCTTGATGACATTGTGCTTCTCCTGCACCATTGAGTGCATTTAACGATACGTCTGTATTGACAAAACCAGGAAAAAGAACAGATACCTCAATGCCTTGATCGGCAATTTCAGCGCGAAGACTATTGGCCCACATATGAATTGCGGCTTTGGCAGCAGAATAGCTGGCTCTATATTGAGTGCCCAACAATCCTGCGACACTCGATACAAAAATAATCCGTCCTGACTGTTGTTGCATAAAAGTTGGTAATACGGTTTTAGTTAAAAACACTTGTGCAAAATAATCGATCTCCATAATGGTACGTTCAGTTTGCATACTGGTTTCTGTAATTAAAGCACGTTGACTCAAACCCGCATTGTTAATCAACCAATCAATACGTCCCTTATGCGCTAATACCTTTTGATAGGCTTCAGAGACTTCAGCTTCATTGGTAATATCCATGGCAATACACAGATGTTGTTCTGGATGAGCGAGTGTCAAACGAACCTGCTCTAGTACGTCAAAACGACGTGCAGTTAAAATAACCGATGCACCCTGCAAGGCACATGCTTTTGCCAGTGCCCTACCAATACCAGATGATGCACCTGTAATCCATACTACCTGTTGATTTAAATGATTTAATTTTTTCATATCGTTATGCAATCCCATGATACTGAAGTGGTTGATCCTTAGAAATCATTTTTAAAAAAGTGATAAAGTAATGAAAATAATCTTGAGCCGTATCTAAACTTAATTGAGATGCAATTTTTTCAATGCGTTTATACGCCAATTGAGTGCTCAGTTTTATAACACCATTTAATGTTTTATCTACTATAAAATTAAATTTTAACAATGCTTTAGGCTGATAAATTAAACAGTTGACCCCTTGATCAATAATATCAATAAAAATATCAAAGCAGATTTGAATGGAGGCGATATTTGCCAAGTCTAGTTGTCTAACGCTATGCAGTGCTTGTCGTGCCAATTGATAATCAATGGGATAGGTTAAAAATACCTGTTGTGAAGATTGTTGAACGATTTGATCATAAAGATAATTGACCATAGGCACTAAACGCTGGTTACTCAGCAAGGCTATTGACCAAGGCATATAATGACGTAAATAATCCTTAATCTGCGTGATCGTTTGCTCGGTTTCACCTACACCTTTAAAATTTTGTTCCGTTATTGTGCCAAAAACCTGCTCAATGACTTCACAAGCAATATCAGTCAATATCCGTCCTAATGGTTTAGCCAAAGGTTGCGCATCATATTGATTTAACTGCTGACGTATCTGCTGAAAATGCTGGAAAGTCTTGGCATTTAATTGAATATAGATAAAATAGTCCATTCGTTTTCTCCATTTTTATCATGATACTGATGCCAGCCCGATCAATATCTCTTCTGATGACAACTAAAAATTAGTTCAATATCAATAGTCTAAATTAAATCTAAAAAATAATCATATCTTGATATATAGTTGTTACAAGCTATTCTCATCATCAGTTGATGATCTCTATAATATAGAATGACGGTATGAAGTTAAGCGAAATCTTGGAAAAATAGCGAGCTTATACATGCTGTTCATCCTATTAATATCATGATAAAAGTGGATTAAATCTATTTTTTATCAATCTTAATACGACATCGTGCCGGCTGTTCAAGACATCACTAAAAGTCTATTTTTTTGCTACAATAGCAACAATTTTTATCTACTTTTAATCTATTTAGACTATGACAAATTCAGCGCAAAATATTGCGACCACCTACGATCCAACCGAGATCGAAAAAAAATGGTATCAAACTTGGGAAGAACGTGGTTATTTTAAACCATCTCAACAAGGCGAATCTTTTTGTATCATGATTCCGCCACCCAATGTCACTGGTAATTTACATATGGGACATGGCTTTAACAATGCCATTATGGATGCACTGACTCGCTATAATCGGATGTCAGGTAAAAATACCTTATGGCAACCGGGTACCGATCATGCTGGTATTGCGACACAAATGGTGGTTGAACGTCAACTTGCTGCAGAAAATATTAGCCGCCATGATCTTGGCCGTGACAAATTTATTGAAAAAGTATGGCAATGGAAAGAACAATCTGGCGGTAACATCACGCGTCAAATTCGTCGTTTAGGTTCATCTGTTGATTGGTCACGTGAACGCTTTACAATGGATGAAGGTCTATCCAATGCCGTTAAAGAAGTTTTTGTTAAACTGCATGAGGAAGGACTCATTTATCGTGGTAAACGCCTAGTAAACTGGGATCCTAAATTACAAACTGCACTTTCTGATCTAGAAGTAGAATCTGATAAAGAAGAACAAGGTTCATTATGGCACTTCAAATACTTCTTTGAAGATAAGTCATTACGTACACATGATGGTAAAGACTATATTGTCGTTGCAACTACGCGTCCCGAAACACTGTTAGGTGATACCGCTGTTGCCGTAGCACCAGATGATGAACGCTATGCGCATCTGGTAGGAAAAAACATTATTTTACCTATTACAGGTCGTGCAATTGCGATTGTTCAAGATGAATATGTTGAAAAAGAGTTTGGTACAGGCTGTGTTAAAATTACACCTGCACATGACTTTAACGACTATGAAGTCGGTAAACGCTGTGAATTAGCGATTATTAATATCTTTAATAAAAATGCAGAAGTTCTAGCAGAATTTGAGTATATCGCTAAAGCAGGTGAACAAATTTCAAAAACCATCCCTGCACCAGCAGAATATATTGGTTTAGAACGCTTTGCGGCACGTCAAAAATTAGTTGAACAGGCAGAGGCAGAAGGTTGGTTAGATCAAATTCAACCTTATACCCTTAAACCACCTCGTGGTGACCGTTCTGGTGTCATTGTTGAACCATTACTGACCGATCAATGGTATGTCAAAATTGCACCGTTAGCACAACCTGCAATTCAAGCAGTCAAAGATGGTGATATCAAATTTGTTCCCGAACAATACAGCAATATGTATATGGCTTGGATGAACAACATTCAAGACTGGTGTATTTCTCGTCAATTATGGTGGGGCCACCGTATTCCTGCTTGGTATGATGAGCAAGGCAATGTCTATGTTGGACGTAATGAAGCTGAAGTACGCCAACAAAATAATATTGCTGCCGACGTTGTTTTAAATCAGGATGAAGATGTCCTTGATACTTGGTTCTCTTCTGCACTCTGGACATTCTCAACTCTAGGCTGGACGGGCGATGCTGAGAAAGATGCAAACAATTATTTCTTAAATACCTTCCATCCAACAGATGTACTGGTCACTGGTTTTGATATCATTTTCTTCTGGGTTGCCCGTATGATTATGATGACCATGCACTTTATGAAAAATGAAGATGGTAGCGCTCAAATTCCATTTAAAACCGTTTATGTACATGGCCTAGTTCGTGATGGTGAAGGTCAAAAAATGTCAAAATCTAAAGGGAACGTACTCGACCCATTAGATTTAATTGATGGGGTTGATCTGGAAACACTGGTACAAAAACGTACTTATGGATTAATGAACCCGAAACAAGCGGCTAAAATTGAAAAATCTACCCGTAAAGAATTCCCTGAAGGTATTCAAGCATACGGAACTGATGCTGTACGCTTTACTTTCTGTGCCCTTGCCAATACAGGTCGTGATATCAAATTTGATATGAAACGTGTTGAAGGCTATCGTAATTTTGCCAATAAAATTTGGAATGCTACACGTTTTGTACTGATGAATGTTGAAGGACAACAGGTTGGACAAACTGCGCATCCTGAACTGTGGGAATTACCAGAACAGTGGATTATCAGCCGATTACAAAAAGCCGAAGCTGCAGTTCAGCAAGCATTTGCGACTTATCGTCTAGACTTAGCGGCACAAGCAATTTATGAGTTTATCTGGAATGAATATTGTGATTGGTATGTAGAATTAACCAAACCAGTACTCAATGATGAACAAGTCCCTGAAGCACGTAAAGCAGAAGTGCGTCGCGTACTCTTGGCTGTTATGGAAGCCTCTTTACGACTCGCTCATCCAATTATGCCATATTTAACTGAAGAAATTTGGCAAACGCTTGCACCAAAATTGGGGATTGCAGGTGAAACGATTATGCTGGCATCATATCCAACGCCTGATTGTGCAAAAATCAACGAACAAGCCGAAGCAGATATGCAATGGTTACAAGGTCTGATTGGTGCTGTACGTAATATTCGTGGAGAAATGGGCCTAGGCAATGCACGTTTATTGCCTGTATTATTACAAAATACTACTGACGCTGAAAAAGCTCAGATTTCACGTATTGAACCTTTATTTAAAGCTTTAGCAAAAGTTGAAAATATTACATTCTTGAATTCTGACCAACAAGCACCATTGTCTTCATCTTCTGTCATCGGCCATGTTTCTGTCTTGGTTCCAATGAAAGGTTTGATTGATCCTCAAGCAGAATTAGCACGGTTACAAAAAGACTTAGACAAGGTACAAAAGCAACATGATCAGATTGCCAATAAGCTTTCTAATCCTGGATTTGTCAATAAGGCACCCGCAGCCGTGGTTGAAGGTGAAAAAGCTAAACTGGCTGAATTTGTAGATCAATTAAATAAAATCAGAGCCAATATGGAACAAATTGCGGCACTTTAATCACCGTTGCTGTGTTTCATAAACTTCATCTCAAACATGCCAGTCACATCGTGACTGGCATGTTATTTTATTATGACAGTAGATAAAAATATCCTGAATTACACTGCATATGGATCTTGATAGTCCTGATCAATTTCATAGCCCTGTGTCACAGCCGCTTGTTCTGCAAGATCTCTTAAATCTGCTGCTTTTTCTTTATATATTTGAAATTCATCGCTATATAAATCACCATCTGCAATATCCTGAATTTCACAATGCTTGGCCAAATAATGTGCTTGATAAAAAGATAAATAATCTGCTTTAGACAGCTCAATCAGGGCAGAATAATCTGCTGTAAATAAAATTTCCATTACAACACCATCTAAATACCAACATGAATGTATCGCCTGCCCTTGCTCAATCAAGCATTGATAAAATTGTTGATAAGAAAGTAGTTGAGGCGCAATCATACGCTGTTCTTCAATCAAGAGTTTTGCAGCAGAGGAAAGTGCATATCGCGCTTCATGTGGATAATAATAATTTTTCCAACCCAAATGCATAAACTGGCAGTGCTTTTCAATATATTGCGTATAAACATGTTCTAAGGAAACCTCAGGATTTGCCCAAATATCACGAATATGATAAGCATAGATTTGTTTGTGTCTGAGATAACAACTCAAAATATAGCTATTTTGAAAGGTTAGATACTGTTCTGAACACTTAAAATGAATTGGTATATCGCGGATCTGGTCTTTTGACTGATGTAATAAATCAGTCAGAATTAACTCAAAGGTATGCTGGGATTGTTGTGTACTTGCCAGTAATCGTTCTAATTGTTGTGGTGACAGCATCAATTGTTGCTGTAAAGCAGACAATGCATCTTGTGCAAAACTTAATGCCAAACTGGGTATCTCTTGTTTCAAAATAAGATGATTTAAATCATGCTGTTGCGACTCTAAATGTTGAATATTTTTCCGACCAGCCAAACCCAGATGCTGTAAATATTGATCATAATGTTGAAGTCGTTGATGATCGGCATTACCAGATAATAGACGATGTTTTAAACATGATTTTTTTCTTAATTGATAAAAATAAAAAAAGAGAAAGACAACTAAAGATATTATAATCGTTAATGATATAAAAATTGATAAGCGCATTTCTCCCTCTTTTAACATTTAAATCAAATGAATATAATTTAATCATATTGTATTTTAACTAAACAATTAATTTATCATGATCGATGATCATACCGTTATCTTTGACCATCATATTTTCTCTATATTTTGTAAATACTAATAAAAATAGTGACGGATCACGTTTTGATATCAAAATATTATTATAACGATACGGTTTATTATTTTGTTGATGTTGATATTTCTCAATCTAAAACTAATTGTATAGAAATATCAACATAATATTAAATTGACTTTTTACTTTGCCTCAACTGTATTTTGTGGAAAGTAAGGTGAACGTGGACCATAAAGTAGACCCTGCTGACGATTCAATTGCGGTGTATATAATTGCTGGCTAAGTGCTTGTGACAACAGATAGCCCTTATCTTGTACATCATTCGAAATCTGCTCAATTACTGCACCAACCAACATTGCAATTAATCCAGAATTATTCTCAGCACTTGATTCAGTCAACTGTTGTTGCCCTTGCCACAGTAATTGACCGGTTTTTAAATCCACCAGTTTTGCCTCTACAGCAACAGAAGCTACTGTTTGCACAACCTGATATTTGGAACCATATTGCTTAACTTTAATATATAAAGCGGCATCAGCACCAAAAATTTTCTGCAACTTTTGCGGCGTAATCGATTGTGCATCAAAACCATTGCTAATCCCATTCTCTTTAAACATCACATCGACAATAGACATTGGAAAAACATAATAGCCCGCTTCTGCAAGTGGAACCATCACACTAGACCAATAACCATATGTCGCACGTGGATCAGGTGATTCATTAATCGGTGGTAAGACCAAAATAGATTTTGGCATATGAGACTGATAGACACTCAAATCCCGAGAAGGCTGTGGATTTACCATACAACCCATCAAGACACTACAGATAGCTAAAAGCAACCCTATGCTTTTCATGGCTTACTCCCAGATGAATGCATCATTTTATTCAATAGATAATCCATTAATGTTGCGGATTCAGGATAGGTCTGGCGCTCTAAACGAAAGTATTCAATAGCGCGAGCAGTATGATGAATATCCAAATTTAACAAGCCAAGATGTGCGTAAAAACCTGGTGGAACAGCCTGTTGATGTGCTTTAGCCTTTTCAAGATCTTTTTCAAGCAGCGTAATTTGTGCCTCAATGGATATTTTTTCAGGTTTACTCATCAACAAATAAGATTGTTGAGGATAACTTCCCCAATAATATAAGGGCTGAGCCGTTTGACTCATACATCCGGCCATCACAAGTGGAAACAAGCCAACCATTAGCATCTTTAATCTTTTCATGGCTTAGCACCTGTTTTAGCGTACAAGCCATTGATTGGTTTGGATATCATTTACCAGATTATTAACCGCTTCACGTATTGCCAAATCCAAAACCTTACCATTTAAAGTGGAATCATATGATGCTGTACTGCCAAATCCTAAGATCTCTCTCTCACTTAAGGCATACTCACCTGCACCTTGTACTGAATGCACAATTTCTGAAGTCTTGACATCGACAATATTTAAATTGACTTTTGCATAGGCAATCTGAGATTTACCACGCCCTAATAGGCCAAATAATTGCTGATCACCCACCTCTTTACGACCAAATTCCGAAACATCACCTGTAATCACATAACGTGCACCTTTAATGGATTGTGGTGCCTGATTAAACTGACTCTCTTGTGCTAAGGCTGCGAGGTTATCGCGATTTAATACAGAGAAATAACCACTTTGCTGTAAATGGGTTTCCAAAATTGTTTTGGCTTGTCCCCCCAATCGATCGACATGATCTGTAAAAATTCCACGCATATAATTGGAACGATTATCAAAATTGCCAATTGAAATCGGTGTTTTTAATCCCTTATATTGCGTTGCTTGACCTGCAGTATTCACTTTGGTTGCTTGAATAACTTTAGAACTTTCTGTTGTTGAACATGCACTTAAACCAAATACACTGATAACACTGAGTAAGACAATTTTATCTAGCATGCTATTTCCCCGAATATATAAATATATACAAATAAAAGAAAATTATACGATTATTTAATCTTATACATAATAAAAAACGATAGATGGCGAACAAATATTCAGCACAACCAGCAAAGCTGATATCAATCAGCAGCAAATAATTCCAACATTACCGACTGAGCAAACTTTTACTTCTTGACGATGATCCGCATTTAAACAAGCTTCTGTTTTATATTAATTTATGTTTTAAATTATTTTAATAATGACATTTTAATTCATTTTTGTTTCAGTTAGAATGAAGTGATAAATAAAACATCATTCAGCAAAATGTAACATTGTAAAATAAGGAGTAATAAAATGGCATTTAATAATATCCTCGTTCCTATTGATGGTTCAGCAACAGCATATTCCGCTGTAGATAAAGCTGTAGAGCTTGCTAAAGCATTTAATAGTAAAATTACGGTCGTTCAAGTTCTGACTTTAGATCCTTATATTGCAGCTGAATATATTTCAGCATCTCAAACAAATGAACTCATTGAAAGAGCCAGAAAATTTATTTTAGCATCACTTGAAGAAGCAAAAGCCAAATTTGCCGAAAGTGGTGTGACCGTCGAAACCAAACTACTCGAAGGACAAGTCATTCATAGAGAAATTACACAAGCTGCTGAAGATATCCATGCCGATATTATTATTATGGGATCACATGGCCGTACAGGATTAAAAAAACTGTTCCTTGGCAGTGTTGCACAAAGTGTACTCAGTGAAGGCACTACACCAGTCATGATTATTCGAGATTAATCAATAAAAAATACCGATATAAGTATTTTAATCCACATAAAAAAACCACCAAAATGGTGGTTTTTTTTATGTTCAGCACAGCTGACCATCATCGATTAACCTAGTTTTTTAGCAACATAGTCAATCGCTGATTGTACTGTAGTGATTTCATTAGAATCTTCATCTGGAATCGTAATATCGAAATCATTTTCAAAAGACATCACGAGCTCAACAAGATCAAGAGAGTCTGCACCCAAATCATCCATGAAAGATGCTTCGTTTTTAATCTCTTCAGCTTTAAGACCAAGTTGTTCTGCTACTGCTTGCTTAACGCGTAGTTCGATATCGCTCACAGGAATTCTCCTCATTGCTTGTGGCGTTTTTAATGCCGTTAGTTTAATTGAATCTTTAGTTTTTGGAAAGTTTATACTGTAGCTGTTTGTTTAGCTCATGTATAAACCACCATTTACATGTAATACTGAACCCGTAATATAACTTGCTTTATCTGAAGCTAAGAAGCTTACAGCATTCGCAATATCTTGCGGATCGCCTAATCGATTTAATGCCACTTGATCACTCATTTTTTTACGAATTTCTTCGCTCAATTGATCAGTCATTTCAGTGGCAATAAAACCAGGAGCTACAGCATTTACAGTAATTTGACGGCTTCCCATCTCTTTAGCCAAGCTACGACCAAATGCCTCAATCCCTGCCTTTGCCGCTGAGTAATTGGCTTGTCCTGGATTAGCAAAATGGGCAACAACCGAGCTAATATTAATAATTCGGCCAAAACGTGCCTTGGTCATACCTTTTAAAACACGTTTAGATAGACGATAAACTGCTTTTAAATGAATATTTAAAATGTCATCCCAGTCATCTTCTGACATACGCAGTAACAAATTATCTTTTGTAATTCCTGCATTATTAACCAAAACCAAAACTGAACCATACTGTTGTTCAATTTCAGTAATGAGTGTATCTATTGCAGTGCCATCACGAACATCAAGGACTTTTCCAACACCTTGCGCTGCGAAACTGCTGGTAAGTTTAGCTGCACCTGCTTCAGAGGTTGCCGTACCTACAACAAAAAAACCATCTTGGATTAACTGTTCTGCAATAGCAGCGCCAATTCCTCGACTTGCACCAGTAACTAATGCAATTTTACGTTCCTGTGTCATGCGATTTTTCCTTCAGCCACTAAGATGGCATTGAGTGCATCTTCCATGCGACTTTTACTGTCTAACGGAAATGCTTTTTCAATTTTTGGTAACCGTTTTGCTAAATTGGCCAATACATTACCAGGACCACATTCGACAATATATTCAATTCCTTCATCTTGAAGATATTGCATCGTATTGGTCCATTGCACGGATTGATATAACTGCTGTGTTAACGCTTGACTCACACCCGCCACATCAACAGCAATTTGTGCGTTGACATTTTGTATTACTGCCAGCGATGGCAACTGAATTGCCGTTTGTTGCAAAGCAATAGCAAACTGTTCAGCAGCCGGCTTCATTAATGAACAATGAGATGGAACTGACACAGGAAGTGCAATTGCTTTAGCACCTTGTTCTTTCACAAGATGAATCACTTGTTCAACTAAAGCTTTATGGCCTGCAATCACCACTTGGCCATTGGCATTATAATTTGCAGCCTCAACAGCACCATCTTCAGTAGTGGCATTGACTTGAGCACATAATTCTAAAACTTTAGCATCATCTAAGCCTAAAATCGCAGCCATAGCACCAGTACCTTGCGGCACTGCACTTTGCATTAACTGACCACGTAAATTTACCAACTTTACTGCATCAGCTAAACTTAATGCACCAGCAGCAACTAAGGCACTATATTCACCTAAAGAGTGTCCTGCTAAATATTTAGGTGCAACACCCCCCAACTCCAGCCAGACACGCCACAAGGCAATACTCGCTGTCAATAGAACAGGTTGGGTAAATTCAGTTTGATCTAAACCTTCGCCGGTCTGTGCAATATGCCATAAATCAAAACCAACAGCATCCGATGCTTCCGCAAAAGTTTCACGTATGCTGGTAAATTGTTCAGCCAATTCTGCCAACATACCCGCTTTTTGCGAACCTTGGCCTGGAAATACAAAGGCAGTTTTTGTTGCCTTAGCCGCTTGCTCTAGTTGTTTAGCAAACATAAGAAATTCCTTTAAGTAAGATATGTCAATATGGCAAAATTGCTCATGATATTCACATTACTTCATGTAAGCTTATTTATGGAGCGCAATTTAGCACGTAATTTTTATTTCAGTAATTGCCAAATACAACAAAAACGCGTTTCTATTCATAATTTGTTTATATTTACAACGTCATGTTCTGATCATCATCATTTGTCTTAAATAGACAAAAAAGATTGATCATCAAATATACATCACTGCTATGATAACGATACTGCAGGTTAAATTTAGCCTAAAAAAAAAGGGAGCGAATGCTCCCATTTTTTCTACTAAGCTTGGCGCTTAATACATCATCAATTATTCAGCAGATGCTTTAGCGAATAATTGACGACCACGATAGATACCATCTTTAGATACGTGATGACGACGATGAGTCTCACCAGTAGCTTGGTCTACAGTTAATGCATTCTCGGTTAAAGCGTCATGTGAACGGCGCATGTCACGGCGAGAGCGACTTTTACGGTTTTGCTGAACGGCCATGATGGCTCCTTACAAAGATCGAAAAAATGGATCAGAACAAATTCGATTGTCTTATACTTGTCAGTATAACACAAAAATTAGTTAAGTTTACCCTTCAAAGTAGCCAAAACATCAAACGGATTATCCCGCTTTTCTTCGGCAGACTCTTCTTGAGCAGGTTGATGCTTATGCTCACAAGTATCATGCTTAGGAGACAAAGGCATCAACAATAGCAACTCATCCTCTATCAGTGCCAATAAATTAACCATTGCAGGTGTATCATAATCACCTTTTGTGGTCGCTTCACTTTCACCTAAGACAATGAAATCAGCATCCTCATCCAAGCGCTCTATCAGTGACTCATCATCCACAAGAGCTAAATGAAAATCTGAAACAAGTTCAATATCAACAGCATCTAAACAACGCTGACATTCCATTGGAACTTTTGTTTCAACATGACCATCCAACCAAATTATGCGATGATACGCATCCATTGATAGCTTACAGTCTATGTTAATCAATTGATCATCAATTGATCCAACAGCTTCACGGGCAATACGAGCAAAGCTAGACAATGGCAGTGTTCCTGACCATGTAAAACCTTGTTCAGCCCATTTAAACGGCTCAATCTGTGCCGGAAAGGTATTTGCTGACATAATTAAGGCGGCAATTCTACAAATTCATCAGTACTCTGTCAAAGATTAAGATACAATTTTGTACTTATTTAGACAGACCAATTGGGTAAATTAAGTCATGCATCTGTTGCAGCCGCAAACAGAAGTGAATATCTCATCACTTGTTAGCACACTTCCAACTTCCGATTCTGACACTTCACTTCAACAAGTGCAACTCTCACCATGGGTGAATTTATCGCCAGAACCCCAACAAGTGGATTGGCTCATCTTACACTTTAATCACTGGTTTTCCCACCTAAATGTGTTATTAGTTCGTGGTGATTTTGAACCAGAATATTTTCCAGCAACACCAGAAACGCCTGCACGTATCCAATTTGCACATGGTTTCTTTAACAGTGCGCTACATGAAATTAGCCATTGGACGATTGCTGGACCCAAACGTCGTTTACAAGCTGACTTAGGATATTGGTATGCACCCGATGGCCGAACTGAAGCACAGCAGGCATTATTTGAACAAGTTGAAATCAAGCCACAAGCCATCGAATGGTTATTTGCACAAGCTTTTGGGCGTAAATTTCGTGTTTCTTTAGATAATCTCACGGGTGAAAGTAGTAACGGTCAACATTTTAAAGATCATGTTTTTAAGCAAGTAAATGATTATTTCTCTGGTACAGCACGTCTTCCTCGAGATGCACAGCAATTCATTCGCTATATTTGTCACTGTACTCGACATGGCAAAATGTTACAGGCAGATGAATTTCAACGAGAAGCTTTAGATTAACTTACACATTACAACGTGTTGTAGATTGCATCCGCTAAAAAAGCAGAGAGATAATGCCATCAGATAAAACAATGAAAAAGGATCACATATGCTACATTTAAGGGTACATCCTGAAAATCCACAACCACGTTTAATTAGTCAGGCAGTGGAGCGCATCCGTGCGGGAGATGTTGTGGTCTATCCAACAGATGCTGCTTATGCCATTGGTTGTCAAATTGGTAATAAACATGCCATGGAGCGAATTTCGCAAATTCGTGGTCTGGGACCCAAACACCAATATGCCATTTTGTGTGCCGATCTTTCTGATATTGCAACCTATGCAAAAGTAGACAATGCAATGTACAGATTACTTAAAAATAATACTCCTGCAATTACCACCTTTATCCTTCCTGCGACCAGCGAAGTCCCTCGACGTCTGATGCATCCAAAGAAAAAAACGATTGGTTTACGCATTCCAAGTAATCCAATTTGTCAAATGTTACTCAAAGAATTAAATGAGCCTCTGCTCACCAGTACATTAATTTTACCTGGTGACAGTGATCCTCTTGATGATCCTTATGAGATTGAATTACAACTTGAAAAACGCATAGATGTATTGATTGATGGTGGACTTGGTTCATTAGCAACCACCAGTATTGTTGATTTATCAGGTACACATCCTGAAGTGATTCGTCATGGTATGGGTGATACTCGTCAATTTGAATAAAATAGAGATAAAAATATTTTAATATTAATGTGTTAGTGTTAACCCCTATCTATTGGCTATTGACTTTAATATGACGATCTTGCAGATCGTCATATATCATTTGCGCGGCAATGCTTTAAATTTACGATCACGATCATTATCACTGAAATAAATGTTTTGTATTTATTTTCGATTTTTTATTTAAATATCGTCATAATTCGATTTATTTAAGTCTAAATTTCTATTAGACTAAGATTTGCTATTGTATTGATGAAATAACTCCAATCTCTACGCTTCAATGTCCATCAAATAGCATTCATGCTTTTGAAAATTCGCGTGGCCTAAACTGTAATGACACAAATTGTCCAAAATGCTATGGAAAATCTGCAAAGCATCCGTGTAATGGATGAATGGCAAGATGAACTTCCTGAGGATCTCTATATCCCTCCAGCTGCATTTGAAATTCTCTTAGAGCATTTCGAAGGACCACTCGACTTTTTAATTTACCTCATTCAAAAAAATGGTTTTGATCTCATCAATCTCGATATTGCACCGATTGCTTCACAATATCTTGCCTATATGGATAGCATGAAGTCACTCAATATAGAACTAACTGCAGATTATATGGTGATGGCTGCACTTTTAGCGGATCTAAAGTCACGCTTGTTACTCCCAAAACCAGCTAGCATCAACATAATTGAGAAAGATCCCAAACAAAATTTAATTGATCGACTTGAAACGTATTTAAATATCAAGCATGCAGCTGAACGTCTAAATCAAATGTCTATTTTAGAACGTGATACCTTTCAACCATTTGTTAATCTAGAACAAATACCTCAGCATCAAACTTATGCAGCCAGTCAGCTTCATGATGCATTACAATGTTTATTTAATCGACCAGAACCCATTCAGCATCAAATTCTTCAAGAACCTGTTTTATTAGAGGAACGTATTGCCTCAATTCAACAACAACTACAACAAGGTCAGGTACTTGAATTTAAGCGATTACTTAAACCGAGTCAGGGGCGTTTAGGTATGGTCGTCACCTTTATGGCTGTACTTGAATTAAGCCGTCAACAAAAAATCTGTATTATCACGACCGGTATCGATGCACCACTCACCATTCAAAGGTCACCGCTATGAGTGCTGACGAGTTATTGCCTTCTTCTCATGATCTACATGAAATTCTCATGCAGTTAGAAGCCATTATTTTTACCAGTGAAACACCTGTTTCATTGGCTCGACTCAAAGATGCATTTCACGATCGCTATAGTAAAGTACAACTCCGACAATTTTTACAACAACTATCCGTATTACAGCATGGTCGATCTATTGAATTAATTGAAACAGCTCAAGGTTTTCGTTTCCAAGTTCGTGATAAATATCGTAATATTATCAAACAAATTTGGCCTGAACGACCAACTCGTTTATCGCCATCATTGCTCGAGATTCTTTCGGTGATTGCTTATCATCAACCCGTAACTCGATCAGATATTGAACAAATTCGTGGAGTCACAAACAATAGTCAAATACTACGTACATTGTTTGAATGGAACTGGATTAAAGAATCTGGTTTTCGTGAACTTCCTGGAAGACCCGCGTTGTTAATTACAACGCCTCAATTTTTGAACGCATTTGGCCTAACTTCTTTAGGTCAACTGCCACCCCTACAGAATACCAAGGAAGCTTTTATGACAATCGATGCAAATGCAGCGAAATCATAAATAGGTAAACTGTTGATGATCATTTCTAAGGTTATACTGTCATGAGTGAAAAATTGCAAAAGGTGCTTGCACGTGTTGGTTTGGGTTCTCGCCGTTATATGGAAGAAGTCATTGCTGCTGGCCGTGTCAGTGTCAACGGTCAAGTAGCCCAAGTAGGTGAACGTATCGAACCAGGCGATGAGCTTCGCATTGATGGTCGTAAAGTACAATTTCAAATCGAAGATGAAATTCGCCGTCGTGTTTTAATTTATTATAAACCTGAAGGTGAAATTTGTTCTCGCAACGATCCTGAAAACCGTCCCACGGTATTTGACAACCTCCCTCCTATTGCCAATGATCGCTGGGTCATGGTTGGACGTCTAGATATCAACTCTACAGGCTTATTACTGTTTACTAATGATGGTGAATTAGCCAATCGACTCATGCATCCTTCAAATGAAATTGAACGTGAATATGCAGTACGTGTAATGGGTGAAGTTACACCACAACTTCGCCAAAATATGCTACAAGGCGTAACACTGGATGATGGTCCTGCAAAATTTGAATCTTTTGCTGAAATTGGTGGTGATGGTATCAATCGTTGGTATCAAGTCGTTGTGAAAGAAGGACGTAATCGTGAAGTACGCCGTATTTTTGAATCACAAGGTTTAAAAGTAAGCCGCTTATTACGTACTCGCTATGGCACAGTCATTTTACCTCGTGAACTGCGTACAGGCCGTTGGATCGAATTGGATAAACAGGATATCGACAATCTAACCAAAAGTGTCGAACTTAAACCACGCCAAGGCACTGGTCTATTTGGTATGGCAAAACGTCGTAATGAACGTATGCAAGAAAAACCAATGGCTGCGCGTCGTGGTGGTTATTTACGCCAACAGCGTCGAGATACCGAAGCAACTCAAGGTGGCAACCAACAGCAAGAGCATCAGCGTGAACGCCGTGACCGTGATGATCATACAGGTCAACGTGAACGCCGTAATGAACATGGTTTACGCAAACCTTTTGGCATCAATAAAGGTTTTAAAAAGTTCTAAACTATATCGGTTAAAAATAGACTGAATAATGCCAATCTGCATAACTGATTGGCATTTTTGATCTCCATTACTCAGTTCAGCCTGCATATAGTGATCAAGTCTTATTTGTGATCATCATGATTAAATATAAATCATGATGACTAACATTTGCCATGATTATAAAGATTCAATAATAGGAATCTCTAACCACTGCGCATGTGGAAAATGTGTCGTTAAATATTGTTTTAAATAATCTGCTGTACTGTTAGAAATTAAAGGATCTTGAGATTCATCATGTAGGTTATAGGCCAAGGCATATAACTCAATATTTTTTGCCTTCAAAGCCTCTAAGCTCAATAGTGTATGATTAATACTACCTAAACGACCAGAACTTACCAAAATCACTGGAAACTTTTGCATAGCCACATAATCCAGCGTAAGTAATTTCTCATTGAGCGGAACCATCAACCCGCCCGCACCCTCAAGCAATACGCGATCAAATTTTTGCATTAATTGCTGTGTTGCGGCCTCAATTTTACCAAAATCGATCTCCCTTCCATCCAGCTTGGTCGCTAAATGTGGTGAGGCTGGATAACTAAAAATCTCCGGCATGGTTAATTTTTCAATATCAACATCCAGCCATCCAGTTCCCATAATTTGCCGATGCTGCTCAATATCTTCAGAAATATCAACATTACCCGTTTGAATCAATTTTTGTGTAATGGTTGCAATACCTTGAGCATTCCATAATTTTGCTAAATAACCTGTTGCATAGGTTTTACCAATACTTGTATCAATACCACTCACAAAAAAAACCTGAGATGTCTGAACAGTCATACAATACTCCGTGCAATACAATAAATAGGATGATACGTCAGTGGATATAATCGTTGACCTTCGCCATCTATCGACACAAAACGCTCATAATCATGATAAAACTGATGTAAGGTGGTTTTACTCCATTTAAAATCCGTCGCTGTTGCCGTAACACCAGTTGCCTTTAAATGTTGCAATACCTGCTTCGGATGATCAAAACTCAGGCACTCAAACGCTTCTGAAAAATGCAATATCTCAAACCCATGATTAGATAAGTAAGCTTGAATGGTCGCAGCGCTGTGATAATGTAAACCTTGGCCTGTTAATTGTTTTATTTCGGTCAGATTATCAACACCAAATGTCGAAAAACACAATAAACCCTGAGGTTTTAAATGTGCTGCAATTTTAGAAAATAACTGATTTAAATCGATTACCCATTGCAATGCAGAACTAGACATAATCAAGTCAAAACAAACAGCCAGATCTAATCGTTCAATATCATCAATGTAAAATTCCACACTATTCAAATCAAAATCACCACAATGCATCATTATTTGTGGATACAAATCATTTAAATACAGGCGCTGCACATTGGTTTTTTGCAACAATAAACGTGATAGCTGTCCAGAACCACAACCTATATCAAGGACATGATCAAGTTGATTTGATAAACAATAATGCTGAATTAAATTAGACAAGGTCAAGGTGATTTTTTTTTGTACCAATGCATGTTGATCATAACTGGTATGTGCTTGCGAAAATCTTAGTGCAATCTTAGACTTATCAATGATTACTTTCGATTTCATAATAAATGAACCAACCGTTGTAAATCAGATATTTCAATGATGCTATTGAGGCAAATACGCAGTCGAGAAGAATGCTGTGGTACAGTAGGTGGTCGTACAGGCATCATATAAAAACCCGCGTTTTGCAATTTTTTTGCTTGTATAACAGTTTGCTTTGAATCACCAATAATCACAGGAACAATATGAGAACTAGATGGACAATCAAAACCACGTGCAATAACTTGCTGCCTTAAGAAATCACTTTTGATCGCTAAATCTTGTCGTGCCGACTGTAAACCTTGCATATATTCAAAAATAAATTGTGTCCATGCCATACAGATTGGTGGCTGTGCTGTACTAAAAATAAGAGGCCGCATGGTATTAATTAAATACTGTCGAATCACTTCATGACAAATTAAATATCCTCCGACTGATGCCAATGCCTTACCAAATGTTCCTACTAAAAAATCAATATTCGCAATTACATTATATTGCTCTGCACATCCCAAGCCCATAGCACCACGCACACCAATGGCATGCGCCTCATCCACATAGAGCATGACTTTAGAAAACCGCTGTTTAATCTGCACCAAATGTGTCAAATCAGTTTCATCACCATCCATACTAAAGATAGATTCTGTCACTACAATAATACGCTCATATACATCATCATCATGATATTTTTCTATCAACTGACAAAGATGAGCCAAATCATTATGACGATAGCGCAAATACTTGGCGCTGGACAAACGAATGCCATCGATAATACTGGCATGTATCAGTTTATCTGCCAGTATTAACGTTTTTTGATCCGCGATAGCAGGCAGGATACCAATATTCATATGATAGCCAGTATTAAAAATTAAAGCGGATCGTCCTAGAAAAGCCTGACTTAAACTCGCTTCTAACTGTTCATACTCCACAAAATTACCAGTCAGTAAACGTGAAGATGAGGCACTCATTCGTGGCAACACATCAACCTGATGCTGAAAAAACTGCTCACGTAAATCTATTTGACCTGCCAAGCCCAAATAATCATTGCTTGATAAATTCAACATATCATGATGATTAATTTGAATATATTGATTATATTGTGTGTGTGAAACAAATTGACGTAAATTGCCTTGCTGTTTTAATCGCTCTAAATGATCTGCATAGTGATTCAATAAATTCATGACACAACAAACTCCATCATAGTCACAACCTCTACCAATTGCGTTAACAAGGTCTGTAATTGCGTTTGACTAATCACATAAGGTGGCATCACATAAATCAGTTTGCCAAAGGGTCTCACCCAAATACCACGTTTAACAAACTGCTCCTGCAAGATACGCATATTTACTGCATACTTAAGCTCAACGACACCAATTGCCCCCAGAATACGCACATCTTGTACATGATCCAACGCTGAAAGTGGTGTCAATATTTGCTGAAGTTGCTGTGCTATCCGTTGAATATTGGCTTGCCAATCTTGAGATAATAATAATTGGGTACTCTTGAGTGCAACCGCACAAGCCAGTGGATTAGCCATAAAGGTCGGGCCATGCATAAATACACCAGCCTCTCCCTGACTTATCACCTCTGCGATATGCTGTGTAGTTAAGGTCGCAGATAAGGTCATATAACCACCCGTCAGTGCCTTACCCATACACATAATATCAGGCTCAACCTGCGCATGCTCCCACGCGAACAACTTTCCAGTACGACCAAATCCTGTCGCAATTTCATCAAAAATTAGCAATATTTTATATTTTTCACATAACTTTTTAACTTGTCGCAAATATTCAGGGTGATAAAAACGCATTCCACCCGCACCTTGAACAATCGGCTCAATAATAAAGGCAGCAATAGTTTCATGATGCTGATGCAAAGTTTGCTCTAATTGTGCAGTATCTTCTGGATTCCAATCTTGTGTAAATGTGGTCTGTGGTGCATTTACAAATATACGCTGCGGTAGACTTGTACCAAAAATTTGATGCATTCCTGTGACTGGATCACATACCGACATCGCATTCCAAGTATCACCATGATAACCAGAACGCGTTGTTATGATATTGGTTTTGTCCTTTTTACCCAATGAAACCCAATACTGTACGGCCATTTTTAAGGCCACTTCAACAGCAACTGATCCTGAGTCAGCATAAAAAATTTTATCCAAACGAGGAGGGGTAATCTCTAAAAGTAAACGCCCCAATTCAATCGCAGGTTGATGAGTAAGTCCACCAAACATAATATGTGACATCTGCTGCAATTGATCCGTGATCGCCTGATTTAATTCAGCATGATTATAACCATGAATCGTACACCACCAAGAGGACATACCATCAATCAATTGCCGCCCATCACATAAATGAATTATTGCACCCGATGCATGTGCTACCTGAAAAGTAGGCAAAGGATCAATCATGGAAGTATATGGATGCCAAAGATGCTGCTGATCAAATTGCTGATCTGTTAATTCAGCCACCCTAAACCCCTTTTCAAGTTTTTATCTATAAGAATATAAATATTAAACAGCTCACTTTAAAATTAAAATTGCAAGAAAAGCCAATTATGCTTCTGTTTCACTTATTTTCTTTAAATATTGGTAGATTTTGTGACTTATTTCTTGTGCTGCAAATATTGGAAAGCCATGACTGCCAGATATCAACTCAAACTCTAAAAACTTTGCAGTTAAGTTAGAGAAATTTTGGCTAACTTTGTAGCTAACTAAGAAATCTTGTTTTGCAAATAAATGATATTGATATCCAGCATAGTTATTCAAGATATCAACATTATTTAATTTTTCCAAACATGTTAAACCCTGTTTTAATAATTCAATATTCTGTGGCTGTATTAAACTTTGCAGCTTGATAAAATCTTGTCGACTGGTTTCTACACCTTGACAAACCATATAACCAAATTTTTTTAAAGTAGACACAGCATCTTGCTGAAATGAGTGGGTGAAGTGAGTAAAAGTGCGTGCTGTCATTGCATTTAACCAACCTGTATGAGCAACAAAACACGGATTAGATGCCAAGGTAATTAAAATTTTATATTGTTGATATTGCTGTGCAATTTGATTTACCAATAGTGTTGCAAGTTGACCACCTAAAGACCATCCAACAATCACATCATATTGATAAGCCATCTCAACATGTTGTGCCAATACTTGTGGATCAAGTCCATTAAAAATATTGATTAATCCAACTTGATAACCTTGTTGTGATAAAGACTGCTGTAAAGGCTGAAGCAATTGACATCCTCCTCCCCAGCCTGTGATTAGTAAAATTCTCACCAATATAACTCAATCGCTAAAAACATATAGTGTACTGAAAAAATAATATCAATCGTTATCTCAACGATTAACTAAATCAATTAAAAATGATAAATCACACAACAAAGATCGTGCAGCAATTTTTTAAACCATACATCATTAAAGATCTTTATTTCACGATATAGGGCAATGTACTACGCGTATTTTATTCGACTCCACAGAATTAAGTGGAAAAATTTGATCACTATCCTCAAACTGAATAAATAGCACTACTGGACAAGGAGCTATTCTGCTTTATGATTCAACATTTCAGTACTAAAAATCATAAACCGCAAATAGATTAACCATATTCATTGTCGATATTTTTAAGTATTTTAATCCACCACGATCATCGCTACATTTTATTTGAACGCTAGCTTAGCTGATCCACTCTAGCTTAATACCTTTAATTGTAATGCATACTCAAGCATCATCTGCTATTCATAGCGCGATATTAACCACAACATAGTAGTTTATTCATCATCATTGAGTTTTTATTTACGTCCAAAATAATCAATGGCATATTTTATAATGCCGTTTTTAATCCGACCAACAGCATCGCAATAATGATCTGATTAAAGTCATATTTTAGATGATTACCCCTACCATCCAGAACAAAATTCAAGCGATCAATAGCTGTCATATTTTAAGAATACAATCAACAAAATCATGTCCATAAAATACTGATTCTGTGATATAGAGTATCATGCTCAGTATTTACGCTATCATCTCAGTCATAGCCAGATAGCGAAAGTACGATATTTAAGCCTATACCTGATATTTATCATAAATAGTTCCCTTAAAATAATAGAAAGATGACTTTACAATTAATTTAATCGAATTTTTTTTTAATGCAAAAACAGCTTCAAGATCCAGAATTTTTGAGCAAATAAATAGCAATCTAATATTAAATATCATTAGACATATTTGCAGCTTCCCACCCAATAGAAAATGCATAAAAAATAACCATTAAAGATAGGATAGCTTTTTTATCTCATTTGCTCAAAAATAAATGTAATATCTCATTTTTGACTATTTATTTCATTTTAGATCCTCAATAATCAAGATTTTTATCTATTCAAGATATATCGATATATAAGCAATTTTTCCCAAATCACTTAGTCGCGGCAAACGATGCAATATAGATAAAATATTTTATGATGATTACTGTTTAATCCTTTCATTTTATATAAAAATTTATTTCACTCAGACTTCTATTGATAAATTGTATATACAACATATATCATTATTTATCTGATATCAGCAAATACATCAATCATCTATCTCATATTGATTGGTATAAAATCATCACACATAAAAAAATGATTAGATTTTAACCTTTTCAAAATTAGCATCTAAATCGTTTAAAGCAGAAGTAAAACCTAATAATGAAATTGATTTTTTAACTTCTTTATTCAAGCTTTTATCTTCATATGAAATTTCTAAAGTATAACCCGTTTTCATATTATCAATTAATGCATTTGCATTACGATAAATTCCCTCTTTTGCGACTTCTTTGTATTTATTATCAATATTTAGAGCCGTGTTTTTACTTTTATTTTGATTATTTCCAATGACCAAATTATAAGTATCATCTACACGAACAATTGAAACATTTTCTTTATTAAGAATACAAATTTTATTATTTCCATTGACATTATCCCAGCAATTTATTTTCCAGCTTAATCTATTGACCATATTCATATCTGGTTTGTGACTATCAATATCATTTTTTTGAATAGCTGCAATAAGCTTAACCAAACCATCTTGATTCACAGTATCTGCATATACAGAAGAAACAAATAAAGAACTTAAGAGAATTGTTAAAAATTTCATAAAAATTAACCATTAAAAGTATCGCGGCTATTTTATTTTATTTTATTTTATTTATAAACAACTAAAACAAGGTATTTAATGTTATTTTTAAATTATTTGATAAATAAGAGTATTACATACTTTTTCTATCAATTATAAAATAATAAATAGTTATTTATTCATTACAAAAATGCTAATGCCATCACAATATAAAGATTATTTAGTTTATATTAATATTAAAACAAACAGATAAAAATTATTTGATTTTTTATCAATATACTTATGTAGAACTAATGATTTAAATCAAAAATAAAAAAAATCATCTTAACCAAATTTTAAAATAAAATCAAAACCTACCCTAAAAATACCATCAATAATAAAAAATTATGCACCAACTAAGATCAATCAGAATACAAACCTATGTAGTAACAAAGAGATTTTTAATAAAAATAAATCAAAATATAACCCAATGTAATCTTTGGATTACAAAAATATTAATATATTTAATAAATTTAAAAATTATTTTATATAAGAAAAATCAATATGATTTATATGATGATCATATTACACAAGGTTGAATTAAAGTTAAAAATATAAAAATATACTTTTTTGCTGTATTTAAACTTATTGTAAGTATTACATGAGAATAAAGCTTTAACCAATATAGATCGACTTTATGACATTTATAAATTCAACTTCAGTTTATGATCCCAGAAGCAAATTCTGATCAAAAATTTGAGTGCATTAAATATTTGGATATCGCTCAAACCACAAATCAACTTTTTATTTAAAACAACAAAATAAAGGAGTATGTTCAAGCCTATTTGAATTGAGTTCCAATACCGCTGGCTCAATACATGATTGCTCACCATCAGCACAGTAAATTGAGCTAAAAATAAGAAACTCGCCATTCTTAAGCAAAATTTAGATCATATTAAGGTAAATAGATTAAAATTATATCAAGTTGATCCACTACGCCATTCTAGGCATTTAGAATAAACTACTCAACTGAACTAGATATAATTTAGATGCTCTATCTTATAGCTTCGCAAATAGTCGTAAATCAATATATAAAAAAGTAGGAAAGATGAGGATCGTGTTTTACCATCAAAACAATATTATATTTAACATAAAAAAAGACCACATTTAGGAATGTGGTCTATAAAAATGGTGGCTATGACGAGACTTGAACTTGTGACCCCCGCATTATGAGTGCGGTGCTCTAACCAACTGAGCTACATAGCCGTAAACTGTGTGCGCATTATCTAGATTTAATTCATAAGCGTCAAGTATTTTAATAAAAAAAATGATCACAGTTTATACAAATAAATTTATTCTTTAAAAAAATGATATTTTTCTTACTAAATCGACCAATAATCAGACGATTACACCCATTTTTATTTATTTCAATAAATAGCACATGGCCATCATAGTGCTCATATACATTTTTTAATTTTGTTGCGTATATTGCATCAATATTTTACTGATTCGAAAATAATATAATGACTTAACTGGTCCAATTTAAATACAAACCAATGCTACTTATACTGATTCTCTTTTGATGATATCACTACTCACCAATTATTTATGCTTCAAAAAATACATGACTTAAAACAACAGAAAGACTTATCGTAGCCAATTGATTTCGCGGCTTAAATCTAAAATAAATCAATAGATAAAAAAAGACCACATTTAGGAATGTGGTCTATAAAAATGGTGGCTATGACGAGACTTGAACTTGTGACCCCCGCATTATGAGTGCGGTGCTCTAACCAACTGAGCTACATAGCCGTAAACTGTGCGCGCATTATCTTTGGTATTGCAATCAACGTCAAGTCTTAATACGCACTGTTTGTACAAAATTTAGCGAAGTGAGCCGATAAGCCGGGTTCTGTCAAGAACGATCATTCCTCTAGGCGTACAATCACTCATACGCTCAAGCGACCTACCCGGATCCAGCATGGGCCATGCCTAAAGGATCCCTATTTGGTCTTGCTTCCGGTGGGGTTTACCATGCCATGAACTGTTACCAGTCATGCGGTGTGCTCTTACCACACCCTTTCACCCTTACCTTTTTATTTTAATGATTTAAAATAAAAAGGCGGTCTACTCTCTGCTGCACTTTCCGTCGGTTCACACCGCCCAGGCGTTACCTGGCACCTTGCCCGATGAAGCCCGGACTTTCCTCTCCTGCTTCAGTCACGAAGACCTCCACAGCAGCGATCGTCTAGCTCACTTCAGGGCAGCATAGTAACAAAAATATCTGTTAATTGCTCGTCTTTTTTTGCTCAAGCAATTTTTTATATTTTGCCATTAAATCATCATGCGTTTCATGATGACTGGGATCGACGGGAATACAATCTACAGGACAAAAAATTTGACACTGTGGTTGATCATAATGGCCGACACATTCCGTACATAAACTGGGATTAATTTCATAGATCAACTCACCCATAAAAATAGCTTCATTTGGGCAAACTGGTTCACAAACATCGCAATTAATGCATTCATCAGTAATATATAAAGACACGTCACCAACCTTGTTGATGTTTATGCTCAAATGCAGTAACAACTGCAGCAGGCACAAACTTTGTCACATCCCCTTTTAAACGTGCGATTTCACGTACTAGGGTTGAAGAAATAAAAGAATATTGTTCTGAAGGGGTCAGAAATACGGCTTCAAAATTCGCATCAAGTTGCCGATTCATATTTGCCAATTGAAATTCATATTCAAAATCAGAAACTGCACGTAATCCCCGCAATACTGCTGTGGCTTTTTGTTCATGAAAAAAGTTAACCAACAGACCATCAAAACCCATAAATTCAACGTTAGGTAAATGCTTTAAAGAGGCTTGTGCCAACGCAACGCGTTCTTGTAAAGTAAAAACAGGATTTTTATGATGTCCAATAGCGATTGCAACCACAACCTCATCAAACATTTTTGCAGCACGAGTAACTAAGTCGATATGACCATTGGTAATCGGGTCAAATGTACCAGGATAAATTACGCGAGTTTTAGACATCCATTTTACTCTAATTCATTTTGTATGACGTACATTTTAACAAAAAGTTGATTTTTAAGTGAAGAATACTGATTAAATTCTATGAGATTGATTGGTTTTTTTAAAGTCTATATGAGTTTTGATTTAGTAATTGTCTTTTCACTTCAATTTGGGGCACAATAGCGATAAGTTTGGAAGTATTTGATTATGGCGAAAGCAACAGTAATTAAAAAAAATACCAGTGGTACCATTGCACAAAATAAACGTGCGCGCCACGATTTTTTTATTGAAGAAAAATTTGAAGCAGGTCTTTCTTTACAGGGCTGGGAAGTAAAATCTCTACGTGCTGGTCGTATGACGCTGACAGAAAGCTATATCACGTTTAAAAATGGTGAAGCCTTTTTATTTGGCGCACAAATTCAACCCTTACTCAGTGCATCAAGTCATGTGGTGCCTGAAGCACGCCGTACACGTAAACTATTACTGAGCAAACGCCAAATTGAAAAATTACTTGGCGCAGTACAACAAAAAGGATATTCATGTGTACCTTTGGCTTGCTATTGGAAAGGCCCTTTAGCCAAACTAGAAATTGCACTGGTGAAAGGAAAACAATTGCATGATAAACGTGCAACAGAAAAAGATCGTGACTGGCAACGCGATAAAGCACGAATTTTCCACAAATAAGCACAACGTTAATGATGCAAGCTATATTTAAAGGTATTGTCAATACAATACCTTTGATTATCAGATTATAAGAAGCTCATAAGATCGCAATCAATATTTCCAATATATGCAGATAACTAAAAAGCGCCATCAATGATGCACAGTCATGTTTTATCGTGCGCACCATCAAAAGTCATCAAAAAACAAACCGATATAGCTCAATCAATTTAAAAAAATAAACCGACAGCCTAGATTCGTTATTGCATAAATACAAATGTCGCCATTCGTCCTGTTTTAGCCTCACGGCGATATGAAAAATAATCTTGCTGTGTATAAGTGCATTGATCACCACCCAACACGTGCAAAACACCATGTTGTTTTAAAATAAAACGGGCAATTGCATATAAGTCCGCATAATATTTATTGGGCTTTTCTCCAGATATAAATGCATTGGCCAACTCAGGATACTGATGACAAAATGCCGCCTTCACCTCTACGCCGACTTCGAAACATGGCTGACTAATCGCGGCCCCCAACCAAGCCCACGTTGGCTGACTTTGCATACAAGCAATCGTATTTTCAATGATTCCTTGTGCTAAACCTCGCCATCCAGCATGTAAGTTGGCCACTTCCGTTCCATTTTGATTACCCAAGACAACTGGCAAACAATCAGCAGTCATCATCATCAGCGCATGACCCTTTTGTTGTGTCACCAATCCATCCCCCTCTGGGGCCAGAAAAGAGAGTTCATCATTGAATCGATGACAAATAGTACTGTGTGTTTGTGTCATCCATGTCATTTTTTCTATTGCATAAGGTGAAAAAGCGTCTAGAAGTGCCATACGATGTCGCTGTACACGTTGAGGATCATCATGGACATGCAATGCCAAGTTAAATCCAGCCAACTCTTTGTGTTGAGTTGGTTGAGTGGCCTGACATAAGACTTGAGTTTGCCCTGCATACACACCTAAGGGTAAACCTGTTACAAATTGAATATCCAATTGCTATTCCATCCTCGTTAGTATGCCGCATTCTCTGAACGCAATACATCAACCAATTGTGTAAAATCTTCAGGCCAAGGCGCTTTAAATAACATTTCCTGACCTGTTCTAGGATGAATCAAACCTAGTTCAGCTGCATGTAAGGCTTGACGCTTAAAACTACGCAATGTCTGTTCAAGTAATGCACTGGCTCCAGCAGGGACTCGTACGCGTGGCATATATACTTGATCACCAATCAAACCATATCCCAAATAACTAAAATGTACCCGAATTTGATGTGTACGACCCGTTTCAAGTCGTGCTTGGATACGTGTAAAATGCTGAAAGCGCTCTTTGACATTATAATGTGTCACAGCAGACTTACCACCCGGTAGTACAGTCATTTTAATACGATCAACAGGATGACGTTTAATCGGCTCATCAATTGTTCCGCCCGCAATCATATTGCCATAAACCAATAAATCATAAACGCGATAAACAGATTTGTTGGCCAATTGTTTAGTCAGTGAAAATTGCGCCTCCAAATTTTTAGCAACCACTAACAAACCACTGGTATCTTTATCAATTCGATGTACCAATCCTGCACGTGTTAATTCAGATGCTTTAGGGTAGTGATATAACAATGCATTCACTAAAGTACCACTAGGATTACCAGCACCCGGATGTACTACCATGCCTACAGGTTTATTAATCACCACAATATCATCATCTTCATACACAATACTTAATGGAATATTCTCTGGTTGACTTGTGGTTTGTGCCTCTAAAGCAACATTTAAAGTGAGTGTTTCATTCCCTTCACACTTGTACTTTGGCTTAACACTGTTACCATTAACCAGCAAATGACCATCTTTAAGCCATTGTTTTAGTCTTTCGCGTGAATAATCACTCCAAATAGATGCTGCGACTTGGTCAATACGCTGTCCCAAAAAATGATGATCAAGTTGAAATTGCAAACATAAATGCGTTGCAGTCATTTCTGAAGTATGCTGATCTGTGTCATCAGAATCATCAAGTAAATGGAAATCAGTTTCAGGGATGTTTGAATCGGAAGATTTTGCTTGGGTCATTTGATCATTGAAAAAAAAGTGGTTTAATAGTGCAATTGTAGCTCATTGCCCGTAATAACAGAGGAATTTTTATGTCGCTACCACGTTATAAAATTACAGTGTTAGCTCTCACGATTGGTCTAACAACAGCAATCGTTGGATGCAGCAGTAATCCAAAAAAAGAAGTGGTCGATAAAGGTCCGCAGTCTAGCGAACAAATTTATATTCAAAAAGCTCAAAAAGCACTTGAAAATGAACATTATGCAGATGCTGCAAAAGCTTTAGAAGCAATTGAAACATATTATCCAACAGGTGAATATGCTCAACAAGCTCAACTCGAATTGCTCTATACAAAGTTTCAGCAAAAAGAATATGAAAGTGTCATCGCACTTGCAGATCGTTTTATTCGACTTAATCCACAAAACCCTCATCTTGATTATGCTTACTATATTCGCGGTGTCGCAAATATGGAGCAAAACTACGATGGCCTGATGCGTTATACTTCATTAAAACAAGCACATCGTGATGTAAGTTATCTCAAAATTTCTTATCAAAACTTTGTCGATTTTGTACGTCGCTATCCATCTAGTCCTTATGCAGTGGATGCTGCTCAACGCATGCAATATATCAATAACGAGCTTGCTGAAGCAGAAATGAATGTTGCACGTTTTAATATTCGACGTAAAGCATGGGTTGCTGCAATTGAACGCGCACAGTGGGTCATGCAATATCATCCAACAGCACCACAAGTGCCTGAAGCTTTAGCAACGATTGCGTATGCCTATGAAAAATTAGGAGATTCAGCATCAGCGCAACAATATATTGATCTATTAAAACTCAACTATCCAAATCTGGTTAAAGCCAATGGTACGGTTAATCTAAATGCTGCACAAAAACAAGCCAGTTGGGTCAATAGAGCTACACTTGGTCTCTTTGGTGGTGAAAAACAAGGACAAAAAGCAAGTATTCCGGCACCAGAGCGCAGTTGGACCAATCGTTTAAGCTTAGGCCTACTCGACAAACCAAAATCTGCTGACAGTAATCAAGAAACTGAAAAATAATAGATTCATATCTAGCAAACAAGCACAATAGAGTCCTTGACTATTGGTATTTAATCTATAAAAAATACTGATAGCCAAACGGCCTCTATGCTGCTGGAATAAAGTTATCAATATTTAAATATAACTAAAATTTACACTATAAGAGCCAGTCCTAGCATCAATAGCATGAGGAATATTATCTCTATTCACAGCGCTATTTTAATCTACCGATCGTAAGCCAAGTAAATTGATAAACGCAGTACTGCTGTCGTTATTTTAATATTCGCAATTTTATCAAGGACACGTTATGATAGCCGCCCTTTTCATTGGCTTGGCGTACATTTAAGATTTTGTCTAAAAGGTAGACAACTCTGCTCTCAACCGATACATTGTAGACACCAAAACGACTATGATTGGCGCTGACAACGTGTACAGACCAACAATTAAATCAAAAAATTGACTGAAGCATATGGCAATTCCTCAACATACAATAGATCAAATTTTAGATCGTACTGATATTGTCGATCTGATTGGCCAACGTGTAAAGTTAAAAAAGTCAGGGCGTACATATTCTGGCTGCTGTCCCTTTCATCAGGAAAAATCCCCATCTTTTCATGTCTATCGAGACAAACAATATTTTCATTGTTTTGGTTGTCAAGCCAATGGTAATGCTATCCGTTTTTTGATGGATATCGATAGCCGTAATTTTATTGATGTTATTCAAGACTTAGCTAATCAAACTGGTATTGAACTCCCTAAAGATCAAAAGTCTGCAAAAAAATTGCTATATAAGCGTGAGCCTGACAAAAAGCAGCAATTAAGCAACATACCACCAACTCATCCTAACAACAGTACATTATCTACAGCACAAGATCATGTTAATTTAACACCACCAGCATTCAATGATGACCCTTTTGCAGAGTTCGCACATACAAATGATCCGTTGCTAGAAGTTGCCCAAGAAGGTAATTTCTTTGATTTACTTGAAAATATTACCCAATTTTATCAACAGCAGCTTACTCAGCATACCACTGCACAGCAATATTTTAAGCAGCGTGGTGTTAATAGCCAAACGATTCAGCTCTGGCGCTTGGGCTATGCACCTGAAGATTGGCAACATTTAGCAAAAGCCTTTCCTCAAGATATTGAAGGATTAAAACAACTCGGATTGATTCGAACCAGTGATAATGGGCGAGATTTTGATCTATTACGTGACCGAGTGATTTTTCCGATTCGTGATCGCAAAGGTCGTGTCGTTGGATTTGGGGGTCGTGCACTCAATGATGAGATCAAACCGAAATATATCAACTCGCCAGATTCAGAGATTTTTCATAAAAATCAATTGCTTTATGGCTTATATGAAGGTCAAAAACAAAAGGCTCAAGACTGGTTGATGGTTGAAGGTTATATGGATGTGATTGCTTTACAGCAATATGGCATTCATGGTGCAGTGGCCACTTTAGGTACCGCCAGCAACACCGAACATCTGAATCTACTTTTTAAACAAAATAATCGTATTACCATTGCTTTTGATGGTGACTTAGCAGGTCAAAAGGCTGCGCGACGTACTTTAGAAATTGCATTGCCACTGCTGCATGATGGACGTGAATTAAAATTTTTTGTTCTTCCTGATCAACATGATCCTGACTCTCTGATCCGTCGAGAAGGTGTCGATAATTTCCAAATATTATTAAAAAATGCGCCACTTTTATCTGAGTTTATTTTTGCACATATTGTTCAAAATTATGATGCTACAACACCTGAAGGAAAAAGTCAGGTGATGGCTGAATTACGACAATTAACTGAGTTATTGCCAAAATCAGGTTCATATCGCTATTTATTACAACAATTTTTTAAAGAAAAACTTGGATTTAATCGTAAATGGTCAACACAAGCAAATAATGATGCCTCATTAAGCTTTAGTACTAAAGTGGATGTTGAAGAATATGTCATTGCCATTCTAATGCATCATCCCTATCTCTATATTCATTTTGAACCACTGCGTGCACTTATTCCTCAAGATCAATTACTCTATAAAATTTTAAATATTTTTAATCAAATTTTTGATGATTTGCCTGATGATCCAGAACAAGCAAAATATTATATTTTAGGTGCTTGTGCGCCCTTTCATTATGAATTACAACATATTTTAGTACAAGCCAATGTCAGTGATTACACCACATCACCTGAAAAAGTTGATAAATTGGCTGAAGACTTTTCAATTAAGCTACAATATGACTTTCTACAGTTAAAAATGCGTTCTAAAAAGTTTAATAGCATTTCTGAAATGAAAAACTTAAAACATCAGATCTATGAAATTGCTAAAAAACGCTCGCTCAGTCTGATTGATGACTAACATTGATCATGATGTATTAAGCATCAGTCGTCAATAGACTATGATAAGGCCATCACGCTTGCTACCTCATGATGTTGTATCTGTTGCTTTGACTTTACGTCGTTTTTCAATAATATCTGCCAATTCAAATTGCATCATCTGTAAATAGGCTGGATCTTCTGCTTTTGCAGCCTGACGTAACAGTAACGAGGTTGGATGTAGTAATTTTTGTGTTAAACGATGAGTGAGAAGCTGCAATATATCTTCAGCATTTTGCCCCTGTTCCAGTGCATGTAAGGCCTGTGCCAGCTCTTCTGCTGCCATCAACTCACCATGCTCTCGATAATGTTGAATACTATGTCCGGCACCTTTGACTCGCTGCTGGGTAATCAAGTCTGTTGCTAGCTGATTTACCATAATTTCAGCTTCTACAGCGGCTTGACGACGTTGTGCCAGATTTTCTTCAATCACACCTTGTAGGTCATCGACACCATATAAATACACACCGTCCAATTCAGCAACTTTCGGATCAATATCACGAGGTACAGCTAAATCAACCATCAACATTTGTTGATAACGGCGCTTTTTTAATGCCATTTTTACATCAGCATAATGAATCACTTGATGTAAACTACCCGTACAACTTGAGATCACATCCGCACGATGTAAATTTTCAGCCAAATCATCAAACTCAATAATTTCAACATCAACGCGATGGGCGATTTCTTGTGCCAAATTTTCAGAGCGTGCATAAGTCCGGTTACAAATTAAAACTTTGGCTACGCCCATTTCAGCTAAATGTTTTGCCACCAGACTATTCATTTCACCAGCAGCAACAATCAATACCACTAAAGCCTCTGGTTTACTAAAAACCTGTAAGGCCAATTGCGCAACAGCATATCCCATCGAAACAGCATGACTTCCTACAGCCGTTTCTGAACGTACGCGTTTTGCGGCATAAAATGCGTATTCAAAAATTTGATTTAAGTCTTGAGAAACGGTCTGAGCATCTTTAGCTAACGATAATGCTGTTTTTACCTGACCCAAAATTTGTGGCTCACCCAACATTAATGAATCTAAACCACTAGCAACACGCATTAAATGAGTAACTGCTTGAGCATTTTCATAACGATAAACATGATTTGCCAATTGTTTAACATCAATATCATTTACTTGGGCGAGCCAATTCAACACTATATCGACATGATCAGACATAGCGTACACTTCTGTACGATTACAGGTAGAAACAATCACCAAATCATTTAAAATCTGATTATGGCTTTGTTGCTGAAGCAATAGGCTTAACCGCTCAGGATTAAACGCAAGCTGCTCTCGTAATTCGACTGAGGCTGTTTGATGGTTGACACCCAATGCAAAGAAAGACATATCAAATCATCATTTAGCTAAATTTATGCTATTGTGCAACATTGGTGTCATAAAAAGCATTACTTGGATAAACAAAAAATTGCGTCAAACGAATAGCCGACTCACAATTAGTTCGACAATTAAACTATATTCTACCACATTCTTACTGCTTGGTAGCATAACATCTAGCGCTTACATTCGAGCTGCTGGAGAAATTTTACCGCCGCAAGAAAATTCCAAAAATGAAGCAATCACACAAAGTATGATTGCAGAATTTGCAATGATAAACAAAGACATTCCCACAGCATTACACAACTACACTGCACTTGCAATTAAAAGCAATTCAACTGCTGTTAAACAACGCGCTTTAAATATTGCCATTGAGCAACCCAACTTGGGACCAGCCTTGAACATTGCAACAGAATGGGTAAAACAGGAACCCACTGATGTCCCTGCTTTATTTTATTTATCACATATTGCACTCAAAGCACATGAATATGAATTGGCTGCAAAAACACTCGATAAAATTTTAAATATTGACCCAAATGCGGATTTAGAAGAAATTTTAGCCGGGATTGCACCAGAAACAAAAACAGATCGGGAATATCTTATTCACGCACTTAAAACCAGTGCTGAACAACACAACCCTTCAATATTGGTCTTAATTGCTGGCCTAGAAGCACAAAATGGTCAGCTGGAAAATGCCTTATCGACCATTAATTTGGCATTAAAAAAGCGTCCCAAAGCAACCAGTTATATTTTAATGAAAGCAAATTTACTCAATGCACTTGGAGATACCAACCAAACCCTTCACTGGTATGAGTATGCCAGTAAAAAAAATAAAAATAATGTTGAAATACGTTTGGCTGAAGTGAAGTTTTTAATTAAACAACAGCAGCCTGAATTTGCATTAGATAAATTAGAGCAAATTTTAACGTTATGGCCAGACAATGAAGATGCATTGTTTATTGCAGGCCTAACCAGTATCGATCTAAAACAATATGAAAAAGCTGAGAATTTCTTAGTCAAATTAAGAACATCAACCCAATATCAAAATGATGCATATTTTTATTTAGCCATCAATGCCGAGCGAAAAGAGCACTATGAAACTGCGAAGGCCTATTACCGTCTGGTTGATGGCAGCCTTTATCCTGTTTCACGAAAAAATATGGTTGCTATTTTTGATAAGCAGCAACAGCTACATGATGCATTACGCTTTTTAACTCAAGAACGTGTCAACTATCCACAATATGCAAGTTTTTTATATAAAACCCAAGCCGATATCTTAATTCATATGAATAATAAACGTGCTGCTATTCGTTTATTAGATGAAGCAACACAAAATTTACCTGATGATCCAGAACTCATTTATGCAGAAGTACTCTTACTGGATGCAAATGCTGATCAAAATAAACTAGATAAATTACTCAAACAATTATTAGAACTAGAGCCCAATAATCCAGCTTATTTAAATGCATATGCTTATACCTTGGCATTACAGAATAGAAAACTTAAGGATGCCAGAAAAGCAGTTGAGCGAGCGATTGAATTAGAGCCCAATCAGGCCTCTATTTTAGATACTTTAGGTTTAATTGCCTATTTACAAAATGATTTTGCAGCGTCTGCACTCGCACTAGCGACTGCATTTGAACTAAGTAATAATCTTAAAATTGGTATCCGTTATGCCAGATCATTGTATATGTTAGGTGAAATGGATAAATTTAACAGTCTATTACAAATGCTGCATCAGAATTTCCCGAATGATCCACAGCTAGAATCATTGAATTCTTTGGTGTTACCGCCACAAACAAAAAAGAGTTAAAATACTTATGTCTATGTATTTAAAACGAGGTCTAAGCAGTTTGACCACCTTGTGTTTATTACTGACGGGTTGTCAGTCTATTCCTCAACACACTACGACAATAAGCCCACCCAATAGCGAAGAAATATCCACACATCCAGATCATGGACCTCAATTTAGCTTACAAGGTAAAATTGGTGTACGTACACCACAGCAATCAGGTAGTGCATTTTTCACTTGGGTACAACAGCAAGCACAATTTAATATTGAACTCAGTGGTATTTTAGGCCTAGGAAAAACACAAATCTCAGGTCAACCCGGTCAGGTTGAACTCAATAGTGCACGTACGGGTGTTATTTCAGCAGCATCGCCGGAAGAATTATTGCAGCAAGCGACTGGATGGCAAGCCCCTATTACCTATTTAATTGACTGGGTACAGGCAAAAGCCGCAACGGATACTGCAGAAATCGCCAAGGACAGTCAAATGCGCCCCACTCAAATTATTGAAGAAAATTGGGTTGTTGATTTAAATTACCATGAAAATAATCCTTTACCTTATAAACTCGTTTTAAAACAGGCTCTTGAGTCTGGACAAGAAAATCGTATTACAATGGTAATCCAAGATCGTTAATAATTCAGATGATTAAAGCCTATGATTCGCGCTCCCTCACCGGCCAAACTTAATCTATTTCTACATATTACAGGCCGTCGTGATAATGGTTATCACGAGTTACAAACTATTTTCCAACTTATTGATTTATATGACTGGCTGGAATTTCATCGACAAACTTCAGCAGATATTACGATTGAAGGCTTAAATCAGGTTGAATTAGAGCAAAATCTTATTTTTAAAGCAACACAATTATTACGGCCTTATGCAAAACAGCACTGTGGTTTAAAAATCATCATTGAAAAAAATATTCCAATGGGTGCAGGCTTAGGAGGAGGCTCATCTAATGCAGCAACCACTTTAATTGTCATCAATCAATTATGGCAATGTGGTCTAAATATCGATCAATTGGCCAAGCTTGCCTTGCAGTTAGGTGCTGACGTCCCGGTTTTTATTTATGGCAAAAATGCCTGGGCTGAAGGTATTGGTGAACATTTAACATTCATCAACTTAGATCAAAAAAAATTCATTGTGTTAAAACCTGATTGTTTTATCAGCACTCAGTTACTTTTTTCACAAAAAACATTGACAAGAGACGCGAAGCCTACTAAATTTTGCGCCTATCAGTTAAAGCCATCTAGTTTTAGTAATCACTTTGAGCCTCTGGCAAGAAGTTTATATCCTGAAGTAGATGAAGCAATGCAATACCTTAATCATTTTGGTGAAGCAAAGCTTACAGGTACAGGTGCTTGTGTTTTTATTGAAGTAAACGCTAAAATGCAAATTAGTGATATTCTGGCTAACTCGCCTTGTAAATCTTACTTGGTCAACAGTTTAAAAGAATCTCCACTCATTGGCTTTGAAGTGTAATAGGGGCGTCGCCAAGTGGTAAGGCACCGGGTTTTGATCTCGGCATCCGTTGGTTCGAATCCAGCCGCCCCTGCCATTACACCTGTATGATGTATGTATATTAGGGGCGTCGCCAAGTGGTAAGGCACCGGGTTTTGATCTCGGCATCCGTTGGTTCGAATCCAGCCGCCCCTGCCATTTACAACATCACATTTAGGGGCGTCGCCAAGTGGTAAGGCACCGGGTTTTGATCTCGGCATCCGTTGGTTCGAATCCAGCCGCCCCTGCCATTCAAATTAAAAGACAGAACATCAATTTGCGTCATTACTGTGAATTCAACTTGACAAAAAGATGCAAAAATATTAAAGTTCTGCCGCATTAGGGGCGTCGCCAAGTGGTAAGGCACCGGGTTTTGATCTCGGCATCCGTTGGTTCGAATCCAGCCGCCCCTGCCATATATTTTCCATACATTACCAACCGCCAAGGGTGCTTCATGCCCAATCTTGTCGTTTTTAGTGGAACAGCGCATCCACAATTCGCTCAAAAAGTCGTAAGTCACTTACATATTCCTTTAGGTGCTGCTTCAGTTTCAACCTTTTCTGATGGTGAAATTGCAGTAGAAATTACTGAGAATGTGCGTGGTAAAGACGTATTCATCTTACAGCCGACTTGTGCCCCAACTAATGATAACCTCATGGAAATCTTAGTGATGGCAGATGCATTACGTCGTGCAAGTGCAGGTCGTATTACCGCCGTAATTCCTTACTTCGGTTATGCCCGCCAAGATCGTCGTCCTCGCTCAACGCGTGTTCCGATCACAGCTAAAGTTGTTGCAGACATGCTCACGACTGTCGGTATTGACCGCGTTGTGATGATTGATCTTCATGCAGATCAAATTCAAGGTTTCTTTGATATTCCTGTCGACAACATCTATGGTACTCCTGCACTGCTTGCCGATTTACGCCAACAGTCTCATGATAACCTTATGGTTGTTTCTCCTGATGTTGGTGGTGTCGTCCGCGCACGTGCAGTTGCCAAACAAATGGGAGATATCGATCTTGCAATCATCGATAAACGTCGTCAAAAAGCCAATGAATCCCAAGTGATGCATTTAATTGGTGATGTTAAAGATCGTGATTGCGTTATTGTCGATGACATGGTTGATACAGCTGGAACATTATGTAAAGCAGCTGATGCACTGAAAACTTTTGGTGCACGCCGTGTAGTTGCCTATGCAACACATCCAGTTTTGTCTGGTAAAGCAATCGAGAACTTAACAAATTCAGTGATTGATGAGTTAGTGGTCTGCGATACTATTCCACTTTCTGACGAAGCGAAAGGTCTTGGTAAGATTCGCCAAGTTTCAGTTGCAAGCATGGTTGCTGAAACGATTCGTCGCATTAATAACGAAGAATCTATTAGCGCAATGTTTGATTCTTATCTATAATGATGCGCTAATAAAAAACCCTGCCCTTCGGTAGGGTTTTGTCTCACTAGACTGGTCGCAAGTCTAGTTTATTTAAACATAAATTTTAAGGATGTCGATCATGGCAAACTTCGTATTAAACGCAGAAGCACGTGAAGAAGCAGTTCAAGGGAAAGGTGCGAGCCGCCGCCTTCGTCTTCAATCTAAAGTTCCAGCGATCATCTACGGTGGTGATGCTGCACCTGTTGCAGTAACTTTAGAGCTTCGCCAACTTGTTAAAGCTTTAGAAAGCAACGCATTCTTTGAAGAAGTTGTTGAAATCAAAATTGGTGACCAAGTTGAAAACGTTAAAATTCAAGCGTTACAACGTCACCCAGCTAAAAATACACCAATGCACGCTGACTTTAAACGCGCGTAAGTGTTGAATGGTGTAAATTAGTGTCCAATATTTCGCTAATTATTGGTTTGGGTAACCCAGGTAATGAGTATGCCCAAACCCGCCATAATGCAGGTTTTTGGTTCGTTGAACAACTTGCAGATCAATATGGTATATCATTAAAAAAAGATCCTAAATTCAATGGAATTAGTGGTCGTGGTAATATTGAAGGTCAGGACGTTCGTCTGCTATTACCAACAACATTTATGAACTTGTCTGGCAAAAGTGTTGTACCCTTTGCAAAATTCTATAATATCTCTCCTGAAGCAATGTTGATTGCTCACGATGAACTGGATATGGATCCAGGTGTGATTCGCCTTAAAACAGGCGGTGGTCACGGTGGTCATAACGGTTTACGTGATATTGTTCCTCATACTGGTCCTCAGTTCCATCGCTTACGTATTGGTATTGGTCATCCCGGTTCTAAAGAACGTGTATCAGGTCATGTACTGAGTAAAGCATCCAGTCATGAACAGCAACTTATGGATGATGCTATTCATCATGCTTTATCTCGCATTCAATTATTGGTCAATGGTGATATTCAACAAGCAATGAACCAAATTAATGCATATAAACCCAATCCATAAATTCACACGCGTTCATCAATCTATCTGGTCATAAGATGATCTATAGCACACAATGCAGCATCTTCTGAAGCAAAGAAAGTTTTAAACCGTGTTTGATTAAACATAAAATCATAGGTCTTACGTCAACTCAGGGGACACAAACCATGCTATCTCGTTTATTAAAAGCAAAAATTCATCGTTGTGTGGTGACACAAGCAGAATTACATTACGAAGGCTCTTGCGCGATTGATGGTATCCTTTTGGATTTAGCTGGTATTCGTGAATATGAAGAAATTCATATGTGGAATGTGACAAACGGTAAGCGTTTTACGACATATGCAATTCGTGGTGAAGAAGGCTCTGGTATTATTTCCGTTAATGGTGGTGCAGCGCTACAAGCCGATGTTGGTGATCTTATGATTATTGCAACCTTTGGTGATTTTAATGAAGCCGAGGCTGAAGCACATCAACCACGTTTAGTTTATGCAAATCCAGATAATACAGTAAACCATACTGCTAACTGTATTCCTGTACAAATTGCTTAAAATATATCATCTCAAATATAAGCAATCATGCTAATCAGACCTACTGATTAGCATTTTCGTCCAATCTAAAATTACAATGCTACATCAACAAGCGTGTCGTTATTTAAAAACTGCGACTGAATACCTGACCTTGATAGTTTAAACAGTCCTCAATTCGTATACGCTGTACCTGACTAAGTTGATCTTGATAAAACCATCGATACTCAGAATGTTCTGTGCTTAATTGGATAGCAGCATTTTCCTTTAATCGACATTTAAAAATAAAAGCGTGAGACATCACTGCGGAGTGAAAATAAACACCTGAAAGATACTCAATCTCTATCTCACAAGCTAATTCTTCCCAGCACTCTCGAATTAATGCCTGATGGATAGTTTCACCCACATCCAAGCCACCACCCGGTAATCCCCAAGCATGATCAGCATAATTGGCTTTTAATAATAAGACTTGCTGTTGTGCATTGAAAATTACAGCATGTGAGCTCAATCGATAGAAATCATGAAAAGCCATTTATGCTCCTTTTTAAAATATTGGAATAGATTTGTTGTTGATTTTAATATTATACAAACCGATATCGACCAATACATTTACCATGACTGCGCTAAAGAAATATGTTGATGAGCAATTTTCCATGACGTATGTTTTTTTTGAAAACAGAAGGTTGTTCTACACCAAGGTACATGTAAGGATTGCTGTAGATTGGCATGATCAATTTTACTATCACAATACATAAACGCTAAATGAGGTTGCGCAAAAATAGTGATTTTTCGTCGATAGACACGTATGTTTTCTGAAAAATATAATTTGTAATATTGCCATAAATATTTTAATTCTTCAGTCCCTTCAACTTGTTGAGTCAAATCAAAAATATGAATATCTTTTTCACAGAGATCAATAATCGTTGCTAAATCTAGTTGAGCAATAGCATCATCCCACTGTTTAATTTTAAATAATATTTCTTCAGCACTGTATTCATGACCAATAAAAATTGCTGGCATTAACTTACCCCCATGAAGCCTCGATTTAATATATTTAAATCCTGTTTTTATTCTGGTGACGATCAAAGCAATCATAGTTTACAGCAAATAAAATCACAATAATAAAATATAATGTTAAAAAAATCACATTATCGCGCATTAAAATATTATTTAAGCCAACATCTAGCTACTTTTGTTATAAATTTCAAGTTCTTATAAACTCAATCTTTTTAATCATTAAACATAAGTACAGCATTGCTATATCACATGACGTGTAAGCACAGGTATACGATCTAAAGCGACGAGCTATACCAATAGGTGATAAAAACCTAATATAATCAACACTTAAGTGATGAGCGTATGTCAATCTATCCAGACAAAGACCCAGTAGATACTAATCGACAATCATCAGCTTAACAATTTTCCATTGCCCTGCTTCGGGTTGTAAAATGACCTCAAGTGGATAATGTTGATGAAGTACAATACGTACATGGAATTGATTCCAAGTATCGAATCTGGCTTGTGTAATTTCTACTTTATTTTCACCATCATTTGCGACGATCTCTGAACTCGCATCAGATTGATCAAGTTGAGAGGTTTTTGATAACCATAAGCCACTCAATACAGCTATTTGCTGTGAAGAACGATCTGTCAATAATTTACCTTGCATCACAAGCATGATCATTTCGGGTGTGATTGTTGCGTCAAGCAATGGTTTGATCATCAGTTGCTGTAAACCATGCGCAATCATATCTTGTGTGAGCACATGATTCCTCGCTAACTCCTGATTTATTTTTTGATTCACCTGTATCTCTAAGCTTTCACGTACCTTTGGAAAATCAATATATTGAATTAATTGTTCAGTTTGATTTTTTTCAATCGCACGTGAAACTTGATAGAGCACCCAATAAGGAGAGACAAACCAGTAAAGGATTAAGATGATGATTAATGCAATACAAATCTTAAAAAACTTTTTCATCAGAATACAGCTATATTAAATTAAAAATTAAAACGACAGCAGAGGTTTATGCAACGCCTCAACTTAGTGATCAACCATAAATAATATCATCATCTTTAATTTGATCTACGATACTGTAATACGATTAAGCCGCTATCACCTCAATATGTCTCATTGATTGTATAGCGGCTAGATCCAATATTAACGATTTTCAGTCAAGATATTAGATTATTTTTTTAGCATAAGTTTCCACTGGCATTTCAAAAATTTCTACGCAAGCTTGAATGGTTAATGGTGATGAAAGAACAGCCAATTGATCAGACAAAACTTGTAATACTTTTTGAGAAATTTCCTGTCGAATCTCTAAAGAACGCCCTGTTAATAGCGAAACTTTAACATGCACATAAGCCTGCTGTTTTTCAGCCAAACCAATACAATAATCAGTTTGAGCAATCGCTCGACTTTTAATATCGACTGCAACAGCATATTGTCCTTCAACCAAACAATGGTTTAAAGCCAGTAATAGCGATTGTGTTGCTAAATTTTCAATATTATCCGAGTATTCAACATGTATATGCGGCATAACACGATTCCTAAATATTTATAGGTAATATGAATGTTTTATGCCAATAAGGCCAGAGCAACAAAACACACATGCACTTTTATTCAGCGATAATTAGCATGATTTTTAAACGATACTAAACCTTTTTTACATATTCTGATTTTAACTTCATTGCTCCCAGACCATCAATTTTACAATCAATATCATGATCGTCGGCAGCATTTGTCAGTAAACGGATATTTTTGGCTTTAGTACCCACTTTAACAACAGCAGATGAGCCTTTAATCTTTAAATCTTTAATTACACTTACAGTATCACCATCAGCCAATACTTGACCATGTGCATCTTTAATTACAATTACCTCCTGCTCAATGAATTCCTGTTGTTTTTCTTGCCATTCATAAGCACATTCTGGACAAATCAATAAAGCCCCATCTTCATAGGTATATTCTGATTGACATTTTGGACAGTTAGGTAAAGACATAAAACCCTCAAACAAGGCAAAAAGAGAAAAAATTAAAATGATACTATAGCATTCTTTATGGCTTAGAAGACCTAAAAAACCCTATTAAAAGTATGCCTTTATAGTCAATAGATTGGTATGAGAGCTAAAATGATGTAAAGCATGGCAATATTGCCTATAACGCTAGCAACTAATAGCTGTAAAACTTGCTACTAAGGAGCAAGTTTTACAGCCAAATAATATTGTAAATCAATTAAAGTATTATACTTTAATTTACCACAGTATCATTTGCATCCTACGTTAAAATAAGAATTTTACTCCAGCACCATATAACCAGCCATGTGAATAAGTTTCATGCTCTTGCCATAATGTTTCTGGATGACCTTTTTCATATTTATAGCCTACTTCAATAAAAGGCATAATTTGTTTAGTGATTTCATAACGTGTTTCCAAACCAGCACTAATATGATTAATTCCTGTTTTTTTTGCATATTTTGATTGATCACTAAAGACAATTTCACTATGTAAATACGGTTGTGCAATCAACTTTTGTGTAATCAAAATATCTCGATCAAATTCAGCAGTCATTAAAAATTGCCGATCTTTTCCAGCATAGATATAAATATCCGTATCAAAAAAATAACGGGCTAAACCATGTAAACCAATAGCAGCGTAGGTTTGGTTTTTTTCAGCCTGTTGCTCTGTTTGACGATAATGTCGTAAGCCAATTTGCGCATTCCAAAACTCGGCAATTGCTCGCCCATACATCACTTTAGCATCATAGGCCGGTTTTTCAGATTCAGCTTTCTCCATATTAATTTGCACAAATAGTTGGTTTTCATCTGTACCAATGCGGCTTTCTAACTGACTATGCCAAACATTATGACCATTTTCATTCAGCCATTTTGTTTCCACTTCGGTCGACTGATGAAGTTGACCACCATGTTCAGATAAATGATCATCCGCACTTAATTGTGGACTATCTGATGCATGATTTTCAGCAGCTTCTTCGCTATAGTCATTTGATTTGATATTATTTTTATCCTGTTGTGCATAAGCAGATGTCATGGTTAAAAGTAATGATGTACCTAAAATACGCATATGCATGAGGTTAATGATGTTCATGCTGACCTCCTGTAATTTTTATTTGATTTAAGTCATTTTTTATTTTTGATTCGTTATCGACATGCGCAATGATCATTTTATTCATCATGCCCGCACTCATATGATAAAGAAGATGACAATGAATCGCCCATTCTCCTAACTCATCGGCTGTCAATAAGGCTGTCATCGTCTTTCCTGGCGGAATCACGATAGTATGCTTATTTGGCATATTTGTGATAGATTGCCCATTTTCTAACTGCATAAACATACCATGTAAATGCATTGGATGAGCCATCATCGTATCATTCACAAATTTTAAGCGAACTCGTTCACCATATTTAACGTGAAAAGGTTCTGCTTCATTAAATTTTTTACCATTGATCGTCCATATATAGCGTTCCATATTGCCACCTAAATGAATGGTGAGCTCACGCTCGGCTGGACGCAGATCTTTTTGAGGGACCAGTGCCTGTAAATCAGAATACTGTAATGCTTTTGCACCCACAGGTGTTGAAGCATTAGCCCAACCTAAAGTTTCAGTTGCTGTACTTTCAGTTAAATGATTAACATGCTTAGACATCGCCTCATGTCCTGATAGATCAGTATCTTTTTCCATACTCGTACTCATCGCTGTACGATGATCTTGTGCCTCAAAGCCTGATCTATCTTTAGCTACATGCATCGACTCATGTGGTTGATTGTGCTGTAAATCATCATTGTTGGTTAGCATGGATTCTGGCATTTTATGATCATGCTGTTCAGAAGCTGTCATCTCACCATGGCCCATATCTTCCATCGTCAACAATGCACGTGGTCGGGCAACAGGTTCAGTGATGCTAACGGGCTGAGAATGCGCTTCATCCATCAAACTTGCTAACGCAAATCCAGTACGATCAATAGATTCTGCTTGAATTTGATAATAGGGCTGCTGTGGTTCAACAATGACATCATAAGTTTCTGCAGCACCTATGCGAAACTCATCAACAGGTACTGGTTTAACTGCTTGACCATCTGCACTGACCACCGTCATTTTTAAATTGGGAATTCTGACATCAAAAAAAGACATCGCTGAGGCATTAATAAAGCGTAAGCGAATCTTTTCACCTTGTTTAAACATCGCTTGCCAATTTTGCTGTGGTGTTTGACCATTAACTAAAAACGTATAGCCAGTTACATCAGAGAGATCTGTTCTTAACATTCTCATTTGATTCCACATTGCACGTTGTTGCCAAGTTTTTTGAATGCCTTGCTGTTTTACTTGTCTAATTAAATCAAATAATGTTTCTCTTTTATTTTGATAATATTCTGCTGATTTTTTTAAATTGGCAAAAATTTGCTCACTGGTTGACTCATGAAAGTCAGATAGCATAATGACATAATCACGATCAGTGATTTCATGTGCTGCAATCGGCTGCTTGTGCTGCGGATAAATTGTTAATGCGCCATATAAACCATCTTGTTCTTGACCTTTGGAATGTGCATGGTACCAATATGTACCATTTTGACGCACTTTAAATTGATAGACAAAACTTTGATTGGGCTTAATCGCATTAAACTGATTAAACCCCGGCACACCATCCATTAAACCTGGTAATAATAATCCATGCCAATGAATTGAAGTATCTTGATCTTTTAGGCGATTATGAACTCGAATAATGGCATCATCTCCCTCTTCAAACACTAATGCAGGTGCAGGAAATTGGCCATTTACTGTAATTTTTTTGACAGGTTTACCCGTAATATTAACGTAAGCTTCATCAATATAAAGCTGATATTCACGAACTGCGGCCCAAGATGTTGTTGAAAGGCATACAGCAACAGTCAGTAAAACATACTGTGATTTTTGAATAGACATGACTTATCCTTAAAAATAATAAACATTAAAATAATTTAAGGATTAGGTCTGCGGAGGACGCAATACGTCTCGTTTATATCCTTTTAAAGGATGAATAAGATATTTAGAGTTCAGCACAGCACGATGGCTATTTAAGTGATTCGACACTATGATCGCTACAGCATTAAAATCTAAACAAGGCCAAGCGTTCTGACATAACATAGAAGAACAATCTTGACAGTTTTCATGCTGATGATGCTGTTGAGCTGACCATACATCACAACCATCTGAAACGGTATGAGTCTGTGACAGATGCTGTTGACAATTGGCTTTATGATGAAGATCTTTAGTGGTTAAAGACAAACTCACCATATGCACCATTTTATGCTGAACATGATGCTGCGCTGGCATATGATGTTGTAAAGAAGCGAAGGCGATACTATTCCATCCCATAAAAAAAATTATGAGATAAACAAACCAACAACGTTTGTTTTTGAATATAGACAAAACTCACCTTTGATTTAAGCTACTTCTTTTAAGTGGCGCAGAGAATAACGGAATCATCACGATTGCTCAATAAAAAAAGTATCAATTGAAACAATTTGATTACATATTGCAACCAACTGTAATAAATACCCGTAGATTAGACTGCATGATTTATGGTCAATATAAGATTCAATAATCATTATTGATATATTATTTAAAAATTACTTTTGTCGACACAAAAGCGAGTAAAATTCGCACAACAGACCAATAAATAAACAATAATCGTCCTTTTTTTAATCTGTTATGCTTAAATTTATGCTAATATGCATCAGCTATGATCACCGTTATCAACATAGATATCCATAAAGTTATCCACAGCAATAAAGTGATTGCTTCGTGATATATCATCTATTAAATACAGTGGGTTCCCACTTGAGCCAAAGCTTGACGCATTTGATCAATAACCACCTTATAATCTGGCTGATTAAAAATGGCTGAGCCAGCAACAAACATATCAGCACCTGCTTCTGCGATTTCACGAATATTTGCAGGACCAACACCCCCATCAACTTCCAAACGAATATCACGACCAGAAGCATCAATCATGTGACGTACTTGGCGTAATTTTTCCAATGTCATTGGAATAAATTTTTGCCCACCAAAACCAGGATTGACACTCATTAATAAGATTTGATCAACTTTATCCATGACATAATCTAAATAATGTAATGGTGTTGCGGGATTAAAGACTAAACCAGCTTTGGCACCACCAGATTTAATTAATTGTAAAGAACGATCTATATGATCTGATGCCTCAGGATGGAACGTAATAATATCTGCACCAGCTTCTAGAAAATCTCCAATTAAACGATCTACAGGTGATACCATTAAGTGCACATCAATAGGTGCTTGGATACCATAATTTTTTAATGCCTTACATACACCAGCACCAAATGTTAAATTAGGAACATAGTGATTATCCATCACATCAAAATGAATAACATCAGCTCCTGCAGCCAAAACATTATCTACTTCTTCACCTAAACGGGCAAAATCTGCAGATAAAATAGACGGTGCGATTAAATATGGCTTGGACATGAATGAACCTGGCTATGATCAAGATAGGTAAAACAATTATAACAAACTATTCAACCTGCCATCTGATTAAAATAAATCTGATCATCGTTGCTTGATTTGTTTACTTCAGCGCATAACACCCTTATATTCTAACTCACCTAAGTCATAGATAAGTTTTTTCTGTAAAATGATCAAATAAAAATAACTTTTAAGTTTATTTCAGTCCCATTTTAAGATCTTTACATCCATCCATCATTTTTATCATCAATTGTGTAAATCAAACTTACAGTCAGAAATATCAGTTTTTTTAAACAGTCTTGAAGTGAATGAATACCATTGAGATATGAGCTGTAGATAGTTTTACTCAATAGCAGCATAGCATTGATCATATACTATAGTTTTTAAAGCACCCAACAAGGAAAGAAGATGAAAAGTTTTACCACGATTAATAGCCAACAATCACATCGTATTGCAAAACGTTTACTCAACCATTGGAAACATAAATTTGATGTGACTGAGACCAGCACACAACTACAAATTTTTATGCCGACTGCAACCGTCTCTTTACAGCCACAAACTGATACACTTCAAGTAGAAATTATATTTCAGTCCGATGAAGTTGATCAAACTAAACTTGAACAAGTCGTTCTAGAGCATCTTAGTCGCATGGGCAATGAAACATTAGATGCCGTATGGCAACGTGTCTCATGCTAATGCTTTTTAGCCAGTCATGATCTGAGTTAAACTGTATGTTATGAATCCTAAAGGGAATACCCCATATCCTCTTAAGATACATAACATCGTTTAAGTGCTTATCATGCAAAGTTTTATCGCTTCATTAGACTATATCGTCAACATCACCGCAGATCAATCAGTATAAAAAATCGGCATGAAATTTGACATGCTCTTCAATAAAGCTGGCGATAAAATAATAGCTATGATCGTATCCATCTCGCATGTTTACAGTAACCGGATAGTCTTTAGCTTTGCATGCATTTACTAAAATTTCAGGATTCAACTGTTCTTTTAGGAAAGAATCTTCCGTACCTTGATCAATCAAAATAGGCATCTTCACAGAACTTGATTTGATTAACTCGACAGCATCATAGTTAGACCATAAAGCCTGATCTGTACCAAGATAAGCCGTAAATGCCTTTTGTCCCCAAGGCACTTGTGAAGGAGCAACAATCGGTGAAAAAGCAGAAATACTGTGGTAAATATCAGGATTTCTTAATCCAATCACCAATGCACCATGTCCACCAGCACTATGCCCCATTATGCTTTGAACTTTATTGGTAGGGAAATTTTGATCGATTAAAGCTCTTAACTCATCAACAATATAATCATACATTCTATAATTTTTTGCCCAAGGTTGTTGAGTTGCATTTAGATAAAAACCGGCACCTTGACCTAAATCATAACTTTGATCATCTGGAACAGATTCACCTCGAGGAGAGGTATCAGGAGCAACAATAATTACCTTATGCTCAGCGGCATATTTTTGAGCACCCGCTTTGGTAATAAAATTTTGTTCGTTACAGGTAAGACCGGAAAGCCAATAAATTACTGGTAGTTTTTCATGATCATGATATGGGGGAATATAAATTGAAAAATGCATTGAACATTTTAATACTGCGGACTCATGCTTATATACTTCTTGCCAACCGCCAAATGAAGCGTGTCTTTCTAATCTTTCCACAGATGACTACTCCTTGAATTATCATTGATGAATATAGTAGCGTGGATATGAAAAAAATATTAAATTTTTAATAAGAAAATTTGATATATTTTGTTGAAATATATATTTTTATCGCGTTTAAAATGGACTGAATCACCATTTTAAAATAAAGATACTCAAATATGTTTTATATTTTTCAAAAACATTATAAACGATGATTCAGCATACCGTTACGCTATGCTCATCATCAAAATGCACGAGCACCCCCCATATACTTAAAAAGATTTCACCTGATCCTGTTAAAAACAAGAGACATCTCTTACATTGACAGAGAATCTTACGCTCGAACTAAATTCTCATCAATCACCTTTCGCAACGACTACACCACATCAAAAGGTATCTACATACATTGAGATATACTCCTTCACTAAACCAAAGGCTATAGCTATAGTGAAGGAATCTTTATGACCTATACAAACATATAGCGTGTACTTTCCAAACACGGCAATGTTGCAATATTGATTGTATCAGTAAGATCCTCGAACTCAGCAACGCATGCTCTTATTTCAATTCACCTGTGACTGGCTGAACTGCAGGTGGAAATAAACGTTGTTGTAATTGAGGAAGCATCAATTCCATATTTTTGCCTAAAAACCACTGTGGTTCTGATGGTTCAAATCCTTGCGCATCTTCCCATTTTGCAATCGTAAGTTTTGCCTGCTTAAATGCCGATTCAATTGAATTATTATCTCGCATTGCCTGATCAAAAAAAGCACGGCCAAAATAGGTATAATCAGCTTCATTAGAACAGCCAAATGAGGCGCGATCAGCAGCAGATGCCGTAATAATTAAGGTATTTTCATCGCGTAAAGCGGGAATAAAGCTTCCTGCATAACAAGCAGAAATCACAATCACGCGCCAACGAATACCCGATTTATCTAAAGCCTGTTTTAACCACTTGGGGTCAACTTGACGTAGATCTAAAGGTGCATTCTCCATTTCAAATACATTTGGCAAACCATGTGACGTCATATATAAAAACAGTACATCACTATCACGATTCATTTGTTGCCCCATACGGGTCAATGCCATTTCCATACTGGTTTGTGACGCAATTGGAATCACATTGCGTGTTGAGGGATTATTAATTAATACCATAGAACGGCCTAAAGTACCAAAACGTGTATCAAATTGCTCTTGTATACGTTCAACTTCAGACATAAATACATCTTGGTAACTTGCACCAGCGACACCCAGAAAATACCAATGTGACTGTGTAAATTCACCTACTTCGATATTGGCCAGTGATTTATCTAATACTTTACTTTGGGCATAGAATGCTTCTTCGCTCAAAGTTGGTGTTGCTTGTTCAACTTTCCAGATCGGTTGACTGGTCACTGACATTTGCCAAATCACCAAAGTCACCAGCGTTGCCAACATAATCAAGGCCAGCTCCCACCATGGCCATTTTAATTCGCGAGCAAAAACCCAAACAACTGCTAAACTTTGCCAAACAAAAAATATCATAAACAGTATCGGAATAAAGTCATAAGAGATCTCTGGCAACAGATCAACCATACTCAAATACTGAATAAAGCTTTGTAATAATGCAATATTGGTATCCAGAACCAACCAAAGCAAGGCTGGAACCAGCATAATACGAGGATTATCAACACGTTGTGATAAAAATATCCCAACAATCAACGCAATAAATGGCCATAAGGAATAGCTAATTAAGCCTTGTGAATTAAATTCACCAATCTCACCCGCACTCAACCAACTAAAAAGCGTATTGACCAATCCACCTAAGATCCCCCAAAAAATCAACTGGAAAATAGATGGTCGAACAATCTGTAAAGAGCGTCTAGAACCTAAAAACAACCATAACCCTGCTATTTGATTGCTTTTAAAATCATGCCAAAAATTAATAGAGGGCTTAAAATGAATCATGAGTGTATACTAAGTTCCAATTGCAGTGATCTGCCTAAATTTATGATTAATGTGATTGTTATAAAATTTTCTAATGATATAACCATTTGTTACAACATTATGTAAATTACCATAATCACTTAATATTTCATATTGCAAAATAGGCATCAAATCGACATGCATCACCTACCCATTGATGATTTGGGGGTTGATTTGCTAAGAATACCGCAAGTCGAGGACGTTTAACGATTACTCTTTTAGCTACAAGCTTTGCTAGATCTAAAAGTGCATCACCTAAATCCATTTCACCATCCTCTGGTAATAATAAATGTAGTAATTGCATTTGTTTTTTGACTAAAGCGTGTTTCTTTTCAGCTTGTTGATGTTGATCTCGTTGAGGAAACATCGGATCTAAATATACCACATCGACCTGTATCTGATCGGCTGCTTGCTGCTTTAAATATGCCTTTGAATCCGAAAAAACTAAATCAATATGTTGCACGACTTTACTTAAAAAAGGATCTTGCTGTGCTTGTGCTTTGGCATCTTCCAATAATGTAAATAAAATGGGATGACGCTCAACCAATATTACTTTGGCACCCAAATATGCCATCAGTAAACCATCATGCCCTAAACCGGCTGTTGCATCAATTAACTGAGGTTTTTCAGCTAAATGGCAAGCACGTGCAATCATTTCAGATTTAAGTGATGCACGTTTTAGACGAGAAATTTCGGCCTGCCAGTCAGGCTGCATACGCATACCATTCGCACATAACCATAGACCTTGACGATCTACACATAATGCTAAATTTTGATGTAAACGAAAAAATCGAGCATTTAATTTTTCAACAATTTCAATTGTTGTTGCAATACCACGTGCACAAAGCACAGCTGCATAGTGCTGTGCTTGCTGATCACACTCTTGTTCAGTATATAAGCGGATTTCGCTTACCATAATTTCCAACCTGTGAAGGTGAATAATAAAATAATCAGTCCTGAAACAATCCGATACCATGCAAAAATCATAAAGTTACGGCGTGCCACATAAGCCACTAAACCACGAATTAATAGCAATGCTGAAATAAAAGCAACTAAAGTACCAAAGCCTAAGATAACCCAATCTTCAGTTGTGGTAAAAATTTTATAATTTTGATAAAGATCAAGTAAACCTGCACCAATAATAACGGGAATACCCAAGAAAAATGAAAATTCGGTGGCTGCTTTTCTAGAGACCCCCAAAAACATGGCACCAATAATGGTAGCACCTGAACGAGAAGTTCCCGGAATAAGTGATAAAACTTGAATCAGACCAATCCAAATCGCTTCTTTATAGGTCAGATCCTCAACCTCTTTAGCTCGAATACGCGGTGGATGTGTTTCAATCCACATAATAATAAAACCACCGACAATCAGACCAATTGCCACAGCATAATTGTTAAACAATAATGCCTTAACTTCCTGACCGAAAGTTAAACCCACCAATACAATAGGAATCGATGCAAAAATTAATCCTAGCCCCAAACGACGCCCAGTTGCTTCACCTGTTACAATACCTGTTGCAGCGCCCCATAAACGTGCCCAATATTCATAAATCACTGCTGCAATTGCACCAATTTGAATGGCCACCACAAAAACATCGCTTTTTTCTTTGCTCCAAAAATTCATAATTTCTGCAGCTAAAATTAAATGACCTGTACTTGAAATAGGTAAAAACTCTGTTACCCCTTCTACAATGGCCATAATCGCTGCTTTAAACAGCAGTAAAACATCCATAAAATCATCCTAAATTAGGCTTTGCCTTGCTCTGCAATTTTTTTCCACGCATTGTCCCTTAAATACACAGGCAATGCCAATTCAGCACTTACCCATTGCTTTTGCTGAGCCAATTGACGAGCAATCATGGCAATATCTTGAGCTGTAGCGTTTAAATTTTGATAGTGTATTTGTGCTTCATGAACCAATGATGACCCTGATCCTACCAATGGAAATTTGGCATATTGCTGTGCATCGGTATAACTTAATAATTTTTCTTCATCAACCGCTTGCATAATGGCATGTTGATCCAGTTGAAAGCTTGCTATATAAACTTCTTTCATTCTGGCGTCTAAAACAGCACTAACATGAGTTAAGCCAAAATGACGATATGCTGCTTGAGCCAAAGCCTGTAATGTTGAAACAGGAATAACGGCAAGATCATGTGACCATGCTAAGGCTTGTGTCACAGCAGCATTAATACGTACCCCACTAAATGAGCCAGGTCCACGACTAAATGCGATCGCAGTTAAATCGTCAATTTTGCTTTTTGTCTGCAAAAAACCTTGCTCTATCATCGGTAAAATGGTTTGCGTTTGTGCTTTTGCTCTGGTATCAAGTTGATAAAAAAGTTCTTGCGTTTCATCTACAATAGAGACGGAACACTGCTCATTGGCAGTTTCCAATGCCAGCAATTTCATTTACAACCTTAAAGGGAAATATCTAAAAACAGCCGCTATAATACTCCACTCCTTCATAATGCGCGAGGCCTTGTCCATAATCTCATGACGATCTATATAAGCCTAAACAAAGGATGAAGATCATCATGCTAGGCGCGTTTATCATTCAATCATATCAATATGCGACTTTTTACTTAAACAAAAGCGTATTACAGCTGAACCTGTTGTAAATTTTGAAAATGTTTGAAATGTTCAGCATAGTGCAATGCACTGATCTTTAAACGTGCTGCTGCCGTTGCATCTAAGGTTTTTACAACTTTACCAGGCGAACCCATCACCACCGAATTATCCGGAATCACCTTTCCTTCTGGAATGAGTGCATTGGCACCAATAATACAATTACGCCCAATAACAGCATGATTCAGTACTACCGCATTAATCCCGATTAAACTATTTTCGCCTATCGTACAGCCATGTAACATAGCTTGATGACCAATAGTGACATAGTCGCCAATCAACATGTCAATATCAGCATCTGTATGCAATACTGCATTTTCTTGCACATTGGTAAAATTGCCTAGACTAATTTTAGCATTATCAGCACGAACCACTGCACCAAACCAAATACTGACCTGACGACCTAATGCAACCTGCCCAATGACCGTAGCATTTTCCGCTACCCATCCATCCCAAGGTTGATGGATTGCATAGGGTGCAAAATCTTTAAATTTATATAGCATGACAATATCCTTATTTTTGATCCTGTTTATCTCATCATTGACACTATTTTAATGAATCTATAAAAATAAAATTAAATATTTAACAGATTATGATGCGTCAATCGGTGCCAATAATAAAGGCCACTCTTTCTGATAATCCAATCCATAATCAAATAAAGACACCAGCATTCGGGCAGTAAGTCCCCAGACCACTTCATTTTCAATTTGAAAACTTGGAAAATATAATTTTTGCTGTGCATATTGCACTTCATAAGGCATGGTTGGTGCATCCATCAAGCGCTGTAAAGATGCAAAAAATATACGATCAATTTCCGTTGGCTGTGCAATCAGTTGCACATCTGGTGAAATCAAACCGACAATCGGTTTAACGGTCATACCATTTTTGGCTTTTTGCATAGGCAAATCACCCATCAATCGCACATCAAATGGATTTAATGCTGTTTCCTCTTGTGCCTCACGTAAAGCCACCACAATATTACTGCTATCATTTGGATCACGCTTTCCACCCGGAAAGGAAACCTCGCCAGCATGATGATTGAGCATAATGGATCGACGCGTGAGCAATACTTTCGGATCAGTTTCATCTGTAATTGCAATCAACACAGCAGCTTGTGCATCTTGGGCTTGTTTTTCAAATGTTAGGCGTTGTTGTAATAGCTGAGTTAATGAACCATCACTCATAAATATACCCTCAATTAGATATTTTTATCATAGCTTAGTTTTCACACAAGAAAATACAAGTGATGCTAAAATTATATTTTTAAGTTATCCTGATCCTATCTTTATCATTGATGATGAATATGAACTTCTGTGAACTTTGTGGTTGTAAAACAATTGAAAAAATACCGTTAGGTGATCATCAAATTCGTCGAGTCTGTTCCCAATGTCATCATATTCATTATGTTAATCCTAAAGTCATTTGTGGAGCCTTAGCTATTTGGCAAGATCGTGTCTTATTATGTAAACGTGCCATTGAGCCTCGTTATGGCCTATGGACCTTACCTGCAGGTTATATGGAACTCTTTGAAACCATGGAGCAAGGTGCTGCACGTGAAACACAGGAAGAGGCCAATGCTCAAATTAATATTGAACAGCTGTATTGTTTATATAATATTCCACGAATCGGGCAAATCTATGTGCTCTTTAAAGCACATTTGATTGATGGAAAATTTGGTGCGGGTGATGAGACGATTGAATCACGCTTATTTAGTGAAGATGAAATCCCATGGGATGAACTGGCATTTCCAAGTGTAGAGCACACTTTAAAACATTATTTTAATGACCGTAAAACCAATTTATTTCCAACGCATTTAGAAACATTAGGTTCTCGTACCAACCACACTGGCTAAATAGATTTTAATTTAAATTGAGGACAACTTTAGTTTAAGAACCATGTTGATACTAAGGCTCGATTTTTAAAATCAATCCAGTAATAATACAACCGAGCATGGAAAATTCAGAGGTGTATTGCAATTGATACCTCTGAAGGATAATTGACAGCAACCTCTTGGCAATTGAAATCATTTTCGTGATATTAATCACTGATGTGCTGGGAATATATTGCTTGTTATGATCCAGTTTAAGGTAAAATATAGTTAAAATTTATGTGCTATGTTTTTGCTCTGTATGCTACCGTCTCCTCTATTTAAAAAAGCTTTATCTCGTCAAAATCTCAGTCATCAAGATTTAATTGCATCACTGCAGTCATTAAATCATGTTATTTTTATTCAAAATGACCAACAGCCATTAGTGGGTTTTTTGGCGCAAGACTATTTGCTTTGCCAACAAAAACAGTATCAATTTTTTCAACAGACTGAGTTTAATCATTATCAAGCACACTCGCTACACTCATCCATTGATGATTTTTTAGACACAACAGCACAACAACAGCAACCCGGTCTCACGATGGGTTTTATTAGCTATGATTTTGCCGCAGAACAACACATCACACTCAAGCAAGAAAAAGAGCAACCCAGTTTATTTTTAGGACATTTTCCTCATTATCTGAGTTTTGAAAATGACGGCTGGTATTTTAATAGTTTTACAACAGATGCAGCGCTAATTTACACTCACATTAATCACCTGATAAATCAAACTACTAATACAACACCATTATCACTCACAGATTACTGTCGTCCACGCTGGTCTAAAACAGAATATCGTCAAGCTTTTCATCGCGTACAAAGCTATATTCAGGCAGGAGATTGCTATCAAATTAACCTAACACAAGAATTTAATACACGCGCTCAGGGTACATTACTGTCTAGTGCAGATGATTTCTGGCAATTAACTGCTGCACCTTATGCAGGTTATTTACGTATTGCAGATTTTGAACTGCTCAGTTGCTCACCTGAGCTATTTATCGACTTTAAAGCCCAAGGGCAAATTGTGACCAAACCCATTAAAGGCACGATGCCTCGCTATCGCGATGCAAAATTAGATCAACAAGCGAAACTTACACTACAACATTCTAAAAAAGATCAAGCTGAAAATGTCATGATCGTTGACTTATTACGTAATGACTTCAGTGTTTATGCGGAAACGGGTTCTGTTAAAACGCCTAAACTTTTTAATATTGAAAGTTTTAATCAAGTACATCATATGGTGAGTGAGGTTTCAGCAACACTAAAAGCAGAGATCAATCCTTTTAAAATGCTGATATCTGCTCTCCCAGGTGGCTCTATCACGGGTGCACCGAAAATTCGTGCTATGCAAATTATCGATGAATTAGAAATGGCGCCACGTGGTGCGTATTGTGGCTCTATGGGTTATCTGAGCCATGAAGGCATTGGGAGTTGGAATATTTTAATTCGTTCTATACAAAAATATCAGGATCAGCTCTCGTTATGGGCTGGTGGAGGAATTACCATTGCATCACAATGTGATGCAGAATACCAAGAGTGCTTTGATAAAGTTTCTGCTCTGCTTGATTTGCTGCAAGAATTTCAAAATACAACATCAGACCAAGAGTGATCGCTTAACCAGAAACTTAATCTATGATTAGGCTTCTGGTTAAAATTAATTGCGATCATGTCTTAAAACATGATTAACCACTATTTTAGAATATCATCTTGTAATGTCGCGACTAACCGCTGATTTTGTTGATCTGTACCAATCGTAATACGTAAATACTGATCAATACGTGGCTGATTAAAATAACGTACAATAATGCCATGTTCACGTAATTGAGTCGCTAAAGTAGCGGCATCATATTGAGGATGTGTAACAAAAATAAAATTGGCGCTCGACGGTAATACCTTAAAGCCTAAGGTCGTTAATTGCGTTACTAAGTGTTCACGACTTGCAATCACTTTCTGATTTTGTTCAATAAAATAGGCCTGATCTTGAAAAGAAGCAACTGCTGCTGCAAGCGCAAAACGATCGATTGGGTAAGAGTTAAAACTATTTTTAACTGCTTCTAATGCCGCAATTAAATGTGGTTGTGCAATGGCAAAACCAACACGTAAACCAGCTAAAGAACGTGATTTAGAGGTGGTCTGACACACCACAAGATTTTCATATTGCTCAACTAAAGTTACCGCTGATTCTGCACCAAAGTCAACATAAGCTTCATCAATCACCACCACTGAATCTGGATTGGCTTGTAAAATCTCTTCGATCGCAGATAAAGCTAAGGCAATACTGGTGGGTGCATTGGGATTGGTGATAATAATCCCCCCATTTGGCTGCTTATAATCATCTACAATAATTTCAAAGTCATCATTTAGTGGTAAAATTTTAGTCTGCGTTGCAATACCAAAAAATTGACTATAAACCGGATAAAAACTATAGGTAATATCTGGATATAAAATTGGCTTATCTTGGACAAAAAATGCTTTAAAAATATGGGCTAAAACCTCATCTGAACCATTACCAACAAATACATGTGAAGCATCGACATGTTGCTGCTGGGCAATTGCCTGTTTAAGAACAGTCGCATCAGGATCAGGATATAAACGCAAAATATCAGCTGAATCATGTAATACGGCCTGTACCGCTGCCACTACTTTCGGCGAAGGTGGATAAGGGTTTTCATTGGTATTTAGTTTGAGTAGATTTTGGATTTTAGGCTGTTCACCAGGTACATAAGGCTTAAGCTCACGTACATCAGGACTCCAAAAGCGCATTTGTGTGGTACTAATCGTTGGCATGTTGTTTCTCTTTAGCAGCTTTCGTCCTCAGCCACTGTTCAACAGTAAGCTCAGGACAATAAGTACAGCACTATAATTGGGGTAAAAAATATAAATTACTGGTAACGATAACGCGCAGATCGTGCATGTGCATCTAGATTTTCTTGTTGTGCCAATATATCTGCGGTTCGAGCCAAAGTTTTCACCCCTTGTTCTGAACACATAATCAAGCTTGAACGTTTTTGGAAATCATATACACCGAGTGGTGATGAAAAACGTGCCGTACCTGATGTCGGCAGAACATGATTAGGGCCTGCACAATAGTCACCAATTGCTTCTGGTGTATAGCGTCCCATAAAAATAGCGCCCGCATGACGAATATGTTCAGCCATTGCTTCAGCATCATCTAAGCATAACTCTAAATGTTCTGGTGCAACCTGATTAATCAGTTCTATCGCTTCTTGACGGTTTTTAACCAACACTAATGCACCACGATTCGCAATCGATGTTCGCGCAATCTCTGCTTTAGGCAACGCTGCCAAATGTTGTTCGATCGCCTGTTCAACCTGTTGTAAAAGCTGTTCATCTGGTGTAATAAAAATAGCTTGAGCAACCGTATCATGTTCAGCTTGAGATAATACATCCATGGCTAACCACTGCGCATTATTGATCCCTTCTGCATAAACTAGAATTTCAGATGGTCCAGCAATCATATCAATACCTACCTGACCAAATACAGCTCGCTTTGCGGCTGCAACAAAACGGTTGCCTGGCCCAGTAATTTTATCGACTGCAGGTATCGTTTCTGTTCCATAAGCCAAAGCAGCAACTGCTTGTGCACCGCCAATGGTAAAGACACGACTAACACCTGCCAAATGTGCAGCTGCGAGTACCAATGGATTTAACTCACCGTTCGGTGCAGGTACCACCATAATAATTTCAGGCACACCCGCAACATGTGCAGGCAATGCATTCATTAAAACAGATGAAGGATAAGATGCTAAACCACCTGGTACATAAATCCCAACACGATCAAGTGGTGTTACTTTTTGGCCTAAAGTATTACCAAGTGTATCTACATAGCACCAGCCTTCTTGCTTTTGTGCTTGATGAAATTCACGAATGCGCTGTGCTGCCAATTCTAAAGCTTCACGAATTTCAGGATTTAAACCTTCAAATGCTGCTTTTAACTCTGCTTGTGTTAGTTCTAAATCTGAAAATTGATGCGCTGGATGTCGATCGAACTGTTGAGTGAGTTGAAGTACATGTGCATCACCATATTGGCGTACATCTGCAATAATTTGCTCTACTGTTTTTAGAAGTTCAGGATCACTCACTGTTTCAAAAGCTAATAAATCAGCAAAAACCTGCTTAAAATTTTGCTCTTGAGTCGATAAACGTCGCATCAATTTACCCACAAAGTTATTTAATAAAGATTTAGTTTACCTTGTTTCAAGACTTTTGTGGTGATCAATAACAACAACAAGCAAGAGTTTTCTTAAAAATAAATACATTTGATTGAGCCTACATCACTGATCCGGATGTATTAACTAAAATATACGACTAAAATGGAATATGTATATGGCACTTCATATAAAGAAAAACAAAAAAGCCCTTCTCATCTGATCAGAAAGGCTTTAAATGCGCAGCAGTTGACAAGCTGGTATAACCAACATTGCAATCCATAAATCATCAATACCTATCGATAAAACAGAAACGGAAAGTTTCACACTCCGTTTCTGATTCCAATACCAAACTACAGTTTTGATTTTTCAACACAGCAGATGGATATTATCAAAAGCATTACTGGTCATACCCATTTAATCGATCAATATAATCATCAACTAAGCTTGTGTATCACGTGCTTGTACAGCATGCTCAAGCTGTGCAAGTATAGGCGTTAATAAACGCTGTTTACGCTTAAAACTTGCTTTATTGACAATCAAACGTGACGACACTTTACAAATTTCTTCCAATGGTTCAAGGCCATTAGCACGTAAAGTATTACCAGTATCCACAACGTCAACAATGTAATCGCCCAGACCAACCAATGGTGCAAGTTCCATCGAGCCGTAGAGTTTAATCACATCAACCTGTTCACCAAGGCTGGCATAATATTGACGTGTTAAATTAACATACTTGGTTGCGATTTTTAAACGTCGTTTAGGACGTTCCATGCCGACTTTCCCGGCTGTCATTAACTTACAGTTGGCAATTTTTAAATCGAGTGGTTCATAGACATTTTGTGCACCATGTTCCATCAGCACATCCTTACCTGCCACACCCAGATCTGCTGCACCATTTTCAACATATGTGGGTACATCAGAAGCACGTAAAATCAAAATACGAACTTGCCGATGTGTCGTTGGAAAAATCAATTTACGAGATTGATCAGGGTCTTCCAATAACTTAATACCCGCTGTCGCTAACAATGGTAGTGTTTCTTTTAAAATACGTCCCTTGCTTAATGCTAAAGTTAAACCATGATCAAAATTGCCCATGACGTCAAAATTTGGATCATCGTTTCTCATATCGCTCATTAATTTACTCGCTTAATTTGGGCACCTAAACCTTGTAATTTTGCTTCAACATCTTCATAACCTCGATCAATATGATAAATACGGTCAATCAATGTTTCACCTTCAGCAGCCAATGCAGCCAATACCAAAGAAAATGAAGCACGTAAATCTGTTGCCATTACAGGTGCAGCTGAAAGTATATCTACACCCGTAACGATAGCATCATTACCTTCAACTTGAATATTTGCACCCATACGGGCCAATTCTGGAACATGCATGAAACGATTTTCAAAAATTGTCTCAGAGATCGTTGCAAAACCACGACCAATTGCATTAACAGCCATAATCTGTGCTTGCATGTCTGTTGGAAAATCTGGATGTGGTAAAGTACGAAAACTGACTGCCTTAGGTCGCTTCCCCATCATATCTAATTCGATCCAGTCATCACCACGGGTAACTTCAGCACCCATTTCCTCAAACTTATCCAGAACGGCTTCCAGTAAATTCGGATCTGTATTCGTTGTTTTTACACGACCACCCGTAATTGCTGCAGCTGCCAGATATGAACCTGTTTCAATGCGATCAGCAACCACGGCATATTGACAACCATGTAAACTTTCGACACCAGTAACAATCAGTGTATCTGTATCTAAACCTTCTATTTTTGCACCCATTTTAATCAGCATTTGTGCAAGGTCAGTAATTTCTGGTTCACGCGCTGCATTACGAATCGTCGTAACACCTTCAGCTAAAGCAGCCGCCATTAAAATATTTTCAGTACCACCTACAGTGACGACATCAAAAACAACTTCACCACCTTTTAAACGACCGTCAATTTTGGCATGGACATAACCTGCCTCAACTTCAATCTCTGCACCCAACGCTTCTAATGCTTTTAAATGCTGATCAACAGGACGAGAACCAATCGCACAGCCACCAGGTAAAGAAACTTTGGCACGACCATAGCGTGCCAATAAAGGTCCAAGCACCAAAATAGACGCACGCATTGTTTTGACGAGTTCATATGGTGCAAACTGATTATCTAAAGTTGAAATATCTGCCTGAACTACACCATCGGCATATGAAATTTGTACACCCAGACCAGCAATCAGCTTAACCAATGTATTGACATCTTTTAAATTGGGAACATTGGTGAGTGTCACGGGTGAGTCAGCAAGAATCATGGCTGCCAACAAAGGAAGTGCTGCATTTTTCGCACCAGAAATACGCACTTCACCTTCGAGCTTAACACCGCCCTGAATTAAAAATTTATCCATTAACTTATTAAGCTCCAAATAAGCTTGCTTTACGCCATTCTTCTTGAGTCATTGCACGAATAGTGACTGCATGCACTTCACCACTCGCAATATAAGTGTTTAACGGTGCATAAACAGCTTGCTGACGAGCAACAGGGCGCTTCCCTTCAAATTGATCATCTACAATACGCAGATCAAATTTTCCGCCTTGCCCACTTACAGCAACATCCGCCGCTGGAAAAGCAGCTTTTAAAATTTCAGTGAGCTGTTCACTATTCATCACAAAGACCTCTTATGGAACCAACGGTGTAAAAACTTGCCATTCTACTATAAATATTTAGAAAAATTCATCAATGACAAATATTATATATAGAAAAAAAGAGGTTTATAAAAACCTCTCTTTTATAAAATGACAACTAAATTGTTAAAGGTTGAAAAAATAAATGCATTTTTCGATGCTTATGTAATTGCCTTTTAAGTTTTTCAGTTAATTTTTTTATTGAGGTATACATATCATCTGCAACCGCTTGAGCAAACAATTCCACACCAGGCAAACGAATAATCGCTTCTGCTCGATGATTCGCACTGCCTTTTTTAGAACGTTTATCAATTTGATGATCTTTACTAAGCTTAACTTGCATACTATTGACTTGATCTAAATGCTGAGTCATTTGACTAAATTTCAGTCTAATATTTTCTTCTATTGCTGGTGTAATTGTTAAATGATGACCACGAATTGTCATTTGCATAATGATGTCCCTCACTTTTTAGAATGTACAGCGTTATAGCCAAACAGATTCAATTAAGTATCAGAAAATTAAATCATTTTTAGCCAATCCTTCGATAAAAAATAGATTCATTATTTTGTCATAATGAATCTATAGAATAATCTGTCGATTAGAATTAGAGCAATACTTTTCTTTCTGAGGATGAAGGAATATGTAACGATTCACGATACTTTGCTACAGTTCTTCGAGCGACATCAATTCCATCTTGTTTTAAAAGACCAGAGATTGCATTATCAGACAATGGCTTACGTGAATTTTCCTCAGCAATGAGTTTTTTAATTTTTGCCCGAATAGCAGTTGATGATGCCTCACCACCACATGTTGTCGCAACATGACTGGAAAAGAAATATTTAAGCTCAAACAAACCACGTGGTGTCAACATATATTTATTGGTCGTTACACGAGAAACTGTTGATTCATGTAATTCCACTTCTTCTGCAATATCTCTTAAAACCAGCGGTTTCATGGCTTCTGGACCTTGTTCAAAAAAAGCTTTTTGTTTTTCAACAATACACGTGGCAACTTTTAATAAGGTCTTATGCCGCTCATCAACACTCTTGATAAAGTTTTTTGCCTCAAGCATTTGATTACGCAAATATTGATTATCACTACTTTGATCAGCACGTCGAATCATATTCATATAGAATGGATTCACTCGTAGTTTTACCACAACATCTGGATTTAACTGCACTAACCAACGATCCGTTTTCTTAGACACCACAACATCGGGAACTTGATAATCAATTTCTTTTTGTTCAAATACCTCACCAGGATAAGGTTTTAAGGTTTTAAGTAAATCAATCGCTTGTTTGAGCTGATCCATCGTTAAATGAGTATGTTTCAGAAGCTTTGCCAACTCATTGGAAACCAAGAACTGATAATGCTGAAGCAATAGCAATGCTTCTTTTTTAAATGCTATTTGGTCTGGCATTATGCTCAATTGAATACTCAAACATTCAACTAAATTACGCGATGCAATACCTACTGGATCTAAACGCTGAATAGATTTTAGAACAGCTAAAACTTCAGCTTCTTCAACATCATCATCATAGTCCATTGATTTTAAAAGATATTGAACTGATGTTGTAATATCATCTAAAGTACAGTCTAGAAAACCTTTATCATCTAATGCATCGATAATACAATGTGCAATTAACTTATCTACCATCGAAAAATGTAGTAAATTAATTTGCTCTAACATGTGTTCTTTTAAATTGGTGGTTACTTGACGGTTATCTTCACGCTCTTCAAACTCAACTGCAGCCAAACCTGTCGGCTGACTACTATAAACATCATCCCAATGAGTATCTACAGGTAAATCATCAGGTAAATAATTAGCATTCAACTCATGAGTCAGATCTTTTTGCCCCTGTTCCCAATCTTGCAGATCAGATAAACGTTCTAAACTGGTTTGTTCTTCTACTTTTTCTAATAATGGATTACTTTCAAGTTGGAATTCTACTTCTTGTTCCAACTCTAAACTCGACAACTGTAATAAGCGAATGGCTTGTTGTAATTGAGGCGTTAATGATAATAGATTAGCAACTTTTAATCCAACCGATAGCTTCATAAAATCATTTCCTCATTTTTAGCACATTTTTATAAGCAATTTTTATACCATTAATGAAATTTATAACATAATTAAAATCTATTTCATACAGATCAAATAAAATCATTAAAAACAATTATGCTGAATTTAATTATATTCAGTATATTTTTTAAGTGAATTTTTAATTAATAATTATTTTTTAATTTTTTTCTTTAACCAAAAAAAATCCCCCAAGTGGTTACTTGAGGGATTTTTGAATAATGAGCTGGCGATGACTTACTCTCACATGGCTAACGCCACACTACCATCAGCGCGAAGAGGTTTCACTTCTGAGTTCGGGAAGGGATCAGGTGGTTCACTCTTGCTATTGTCGCCAGCACAACTGTTTATGGATACTTGCTTAGACTTACCTATTGCTAAGTTTTCTACCAAATGAGTTATTAACAGAGGTTATATCTGAGTTGGATATGATGTTCGATTAGCGATACTAAATCAAGTATTTTCATCGTTAGATGATGTTTTATGAATCGATTGATGCTTTGTATACAACTGTTTGGGTGTTGTATAGTCAAGCCTCACGAGCAATTAGTATTGGTCAGCTTCACATGTCACCATGCTTCCACATCCAACCTATCAACGTCGTAGTCTTCAACGGCTCTTTAGAGGACATAAAGTCCAAGGGAAATCTTATCTTGAGGTAGGCTTCCCGCTTAGATGCTTTCAGCGGTTATCCCTTCCGAACATAGCTACCCGGCGATGCGACTGGCGTCACAACCGGTACACCAGAGGTTCGTCCACTCTGGTCCTCTCGTACTAGGAGCAGATCCTCTCAAATTTCCAGCGCCCACGGTAGATAGGGACCGAACTGTCTCACGACGTTCTAAACCCAGCTCGCGTACCTCTTTAAATGGCGAACAGCCATACCCTTGGGACCTGCTTCAGCCCCAGGATGAGATGAGCCGACATCGAGGTGCCAAACACCGCCGTCGATATGAACTCTTGGGCGGTATCAGCCTGTTATCCCCAGAGTACCTTTTATCCGTTGAGCGATGGCCCTTCCATACAGAACCACCGGATCACTAAGACCTACTTTCGTACCTGCTCGACTTGTGGGTCTCGCAGTTAAGCGCGCTTTTGCCTTTATACTCTACGCGTGATTTCCGACCACGCTGAGCGCACCTTCGTACTCCTCCGTTACTCTTTAGGAGGAGACCGCCCCAGTCAAACTACCCACCAGACATGGTCCTCGTCCCGGATTACGGGACAGAGTTAGAACCTCAATATTACCAGGGTGGTATTTCAAGATTGGCTCCACCGAAACTAGCGTCTCGGTTTCAAAGCCTCCCACCTATCCTACACAAGTAAGATCAAAGTTCAATGTCAAGCTGCAGTAAAGGTTCACGGGGTCTTTCCGTCTAGCCGCGGGTACACCGCATCTTCACGGCGATTTCGATTTCACTGAGCCTCTGCTGGAGACAGCGCCCCCATCATTATGCCATTCGTGCAGGTCGGAACTTACCCGACAAGGAATTTCGCTACCTTAGGACCGTTATAGTTACGGCCGCCGTTTACTGGGGCTTCGATCAAGAGCTTCGCTTACGCTAACCCCATCAATTAACCTTCCAGCACCGGGCAGGCATCACACCCTATACGTCCACTTTCGTGTTTGCAGAGTGCTATGTTTTTAATAAACAGTTGCAGGGGCCTGGTTTCTGTGGCTGCCATCAGCTCAGGAAGCAAGTTCCATCACCGACAGCAGCGTACCTTCTCCCGAAGTTACGGTACCATTTTGCCTAGTTCCTTCAGCAGAGTTCTCTCAAGCGCTTTGGTCTACTCGACCTGACCACCTGTGTCGGTTTCGGGTACGATTCCTGTGTAACTGAAGCTTAGAGACTTTTCCTGGAAGCATAGTATCAGCCACTTTGCGAGTAAACTCGCTTGCTATCAGATCTCAGCATAGAGTACCCCGGATTTGCCTAAGATACATGCCTACATCCTTTCACCTGGACAACCAACGCCAGGCTGACTTAACTTTCTCCGTCCTCTCATCGCATTACACAGAAGTATTGGAATATTAACCAATTTCCCATCGACTACGCCTCTCGGCCTCGCCTTAGGGGTCGACTCACCCAGCCCCGATTAACGTTGGACTGGAACCCTTGGTCTTTCAGCGAACGGGTTTTTCACCCGTTTTGTCGTTACTCACGTCAGCATTCGCACTTCTGATACCTCCAGCAGACTTCTCAATCCACCTTCATCGGCTTACAGAACGCTCCCCTACCACGTATACAAAGTATACATCCGCAGCTTCGGCATATAGTTTTAGCCCCGTTACATCTTCCGCGCAGGCCGACTCGACTAGTGAGCTATTACGCTTTCTTTAAAGGGTGGCTGCTTCTAAGCCAACCTCCTAGCTGTCTATGCCTTCCCACATCGTTTCCCACTTAACTATAATTTTGGGGCCTTAGCTGGCGGTCTGGATTGTTTTCCTCTTGACTACGGACGTTAGCACCCGCAGTCTGTCTCCCGGATAGTACTCATTGGTATTCGGAGTTTGCATCGGTTTGGTAAGTCGGGATGACCCCCTAGCCGAAACAGTGCTCTACCCCCAATGGTATTCGTCCGAGGCGCTACCTAAATAGCTTTCGGGGAGAACCAGCTATCACCAAGTTTGATTAGCCTTTCACCCCTATCCACAAGTCATCCCCTGGCTTTTCAACGACAGTGGGTTCGGTCCTCCAGTTAGTGTTACCCAACCTTCAACCTGCTCATGGATAGATCACCTGGTTTCGGGTCTACACCCAGCAACTAAACGCCCTATTAAGACTCGGTTTCCCTACGGCTCCCCTATACGGTTAACCTTGCTACTGAATGTAAGTCGCTGACCCATTATACAAAAGGTACGCAGTCACCGAACAAGTCGGCTCCCACTGCTTGTATGCATGCGGTTTCAGGATCTATTTCACTCCCCTCACAGGGGTTCTTTTCGCCTTTCCCTCACGGTACTGGTTCACTATCGGTCAGTCAGGAGTATTTAGCCTTGGAGGATGGTCCCCCCATATTCAGACAAGGTTTCACGTGCCTCGCCCTACTCGTCATCATTATGTGTGCCCTTTCGTGTACAGGACTATCACCCACTACGGTTGCACTTCCCAGAGCATTCCACTAAAACACACATAACTTAATGGGCTGTTCCCCGTTCGCTCGCCGCTACTGAGGGAATCTCAATTGATTTCTTTTCCTAAGGGTACTGAGATGTTTCACTTCCCCTCGTTTGCCTTGCAACACTATGTATTCATGTTGCAATACCTACCTTATGGTAAGTGGGTTTCCCCATTCAGAAATCTCCGGATCACAGGATATTTGCCGCCTCCCCGGAGCTTATCGCAGGCTATTACGTCTTTCATCGCCTCTGACTGCCAAGGCATCCACCACATGCACTTAATTACTTGACTATACAACCCCAAACAGTCGTTTGTTCCTACAAGTAGAACAACCAACATTACAGTTTAGAGCTTTGTGAACTTAATCACTATACAGCTTCAATTAGATTCATATACCAAAACGCTTGATTCAGTTTAATCGCTAGTAACTCATTTCATTTAACATCAACAATTGCTTGTTAGGTTAACTAAAACGAGTATGAAAAAATTATTTCAACTCAAATATATTCTGTTAATGATTAACTACTGCCTCGTCAGCACGTAGTAAACTGTGATAAATCACAGAGATTAATAACAATGCATTATACAATGCTTTATCACTAAGCTCTATAATCTAGCTTTCGTTCGATTAAAGTCTAAACACTCAGAGTAACGCTACGCGCAGCATAGCTGCTTGTCTTGCGTTTGGGCGAAATATATTTCGCTATTTCCAAACTCTGGTGGAGACTAGGAGAGTCGAACTCCTGACCTCCTGCGTGCAAAGCAGGCGCTCTACCAACTAAGCTAAGTCCCCAGCTTAAGATCTCAATATATCTTGTTTCTTTTCACTCAGAATCCTTGAACCCATACACTACGCACTCACTTTCGTTCGTTTGTCTTGCACTTCGCCTTAAAGTAGTACTTTAAGTCTTGTTCATGGTGGGTCTGACAAGACTTGAACTTGTGACCCCACGCTTATCAAGCGTGTGCTCTAACCAACTGAGCTACAGACCCTCAGATATATTGCATGAAGAACAACTTGTTGTGGATTCTTACCAATCGTCAATCTTTCGTTAAGGAGGTGATCCAGCCGCAGGTTCCCCTACGGCTACCTTGTTACGACTTCACCCCAGTCATCGGCCACACCGTGGTAAGCGTCCTCCTTGCGGTTAGACTACCTACTTCTGGTGCAACAAACTCCCATGGTGTGACGGGCGGTGTGTACAAGGCCCGGGAACGTATTCACCGCGGCATTCTGATCCGCGATTACTAGCGATTCCGACTTCATGGAGTCGAGTTGCAGACTCCAATCCGGACTACGATCGGCTTTTTGAGATTAGCATCCTCTCGCGAGGTAGCAACCCTTTGTACCGACCATTGTAGCACGTGTGTAGCCCTGGTCGTAAGGGCCATGATGACTTGACGTCGTCCCCGCCTTCCTCCAGTTTGTCACTGGCAGTATCCTTAAAGTTCCCACCCGAAGTGCTGGCAAATAAGGAAAAGGGTTGCGCTCGTTGCGGGACTTAACCCAACATCTCACGACACGAGCTGACGACAGCCATGCAGCACCTGTATGTAAGTTCCCGAAGGCACCAATCCATCTCTGGAAAGTTCTTACTATGTCAAGACCAGGTAAGGTTCTTCGCGTTGCATCGAATTAAACCACATGCTCCACCGCTTGTGCGGGCCCCCGTCAATTCATTTGAGTTTTAGTCTTGCGACCGTACTCCCCAGGCGGTCTACTTATCGCGTTAGCTGCGCCACTAAAGCCTCAAAGGCCCCAACGGCTAGTAGACATCGTTTACGGCATGGACTACCAGGGTATCTAATCCTGTTTGCTCCCCATGCTTTCGTACCTCAGCGTCAGTATTAGGCCAGATGGCTGCCTTCGCCATCGGTATTCCTCCAGATCTCTACGCATTTCACCGCTACACCTGGAATTCTACCATCCTCTCCCATACTCTAGCTTCCCAGTATCGAATGCAATTCCCAAGTTAAGCTCGGGGATTTCACATCCGACTTAAAAAGCCGCCTACGCACGCTTTACGCCCAGTAAATCCGATTAACGCTCGCACCCTCTGTATTACCGCGGCTGCTGGCACAGAGTTAGCCGGTGCTTATTCTGCGAGTAACGTCCAGTACTCTTGGGTATTAACCAAGGTACCCTCCTCCTCGCTTAAAGTGCTTTACAACCAAAAGGCCTTCTTCACACACGCGGCATGGCTGGATCAGGGTTCCCCCCATTGTCCAATATTCCCCACTGCTGCCTCCCGTAGGAGTCTGGGCCGTGTCTCAGTCCCAGTGTGGCGGATCATCCTCTCAGACCCGCTACAGATCGTCGCCTTGGTAGGCTTTTACCCCACCAACTAGCTAATCTGACTTAGGCTCATCTATTAGCGCAAGGTCACAAGTGATCCCCTGCTTTCTCCCGTAGGACGTATGCGGTATTAGCATCCCTTTCGGAATGTTGTCCCCCACTAATAGGCAGATTCCTAAGTATTACTCACCCGTCCGCCGCTAGGTCCAGTAGCAAGCTACCTTTCCCCGCTCGACTTGCATGTGTTAAGCCTGCCGCCAGCGTTCAATCTGAGCCATGATCAAACTCTTCAGTTAAAATCATTTTGTAGCTTTAATCTAAGCTACTAAATCTGGCTCATCAATTTTCTGACAAATTCTCTCAAATAAACTTCGAGTAATTTAAACCAATCAATCAATGATAATATTTCGATCAATCAATCAGTAAAAATCCACACAAGTTGTTCTTCATAATTTCTTAATGATCTTCTTGTTGGTTCGTCACCAGCAAGCTAGGTCGGCTATATTACGCTCTTCGGTAGAAAAGTCAACTGGTTTTGTTAATTTATTTTCTAACAAATCTAAGTTTAACCTTAAACTCAAAACCCTAATCAGAATCTTAACACTTAAGCAACTTATTGATTTATCAGAAGTTTTATTTAACATCACCGCCGATGGATGTGCATTCTACAGTATTTCACATCGAACACAAGCCCTTTTTTATAATTTATAATTTATATGATTAATTATTAAACTAAATTGTGCTTTTTTTTATTTTTTGAGCATTAAAGGTACGGAATTTTCTAAATCTGTTAACAATGTTTCTGTTTGATTTTGCTCTTGCCACTTTAAAGCACGACAATCAATATATTCACAATACCCGCCCTCTCCCTCATAATATTGAGCGTTAATCACGAGCTGATAACAAAAACTTCCCATAAAACCAGTACCGAAACCAAATTTAAAATCACCTCGACATTTTCCCTGTAATTGAATCTGATAAGTTTCATCACAATAGCACCACGTGAACTCACGTAGCACATACATGCTATCACCGTTCGGCGTTTGAACCACAGGATAAACACGATCTATACTTAATTGTACGCGATCATCAAAAAATTGAATGCCTCCACTGTGTAAGTTTCGGATATAAATACGCGAATATAAAATACGATTAAAAGCATCACGATATTGCATTAAAATCATTTGCTGATCAGCATTAAAATTAACGATCTGATAGATATAAAAAGCAAACGGCATATAGGGGAAATTAACCATTTTGGCAAATTCAAAACTCGCCAATCCTTCGATTTGATATTTTTGATTTTTATATGTAACAGAGCCTTGGCATAGCGCAGGTAATGACCAGTGCTCGGCCAATCCCAATCTTAGTTTGGCAAAGTAAATGATTTGTCTGAATGTCTGAACATCAATATCAAAACTTAATTCTGGGTCTGTGCGAGATAATTTTAAATGTGGCAAATTTCCAGAAATAGCATGTTGATGACCAAACTGTAATTTATCGAACTCAAATTGGCATTCTTGCGCAATAGAATAGCAATTTAGTTGCCCCACCATATGTAGACTGATACTACTACAAACTGTCGCAGTATCAAGAGCAGTGGTCTGTATCGCACTTTGATTGTGTAATAAAGCCGAGTTTGGTAAGCCCAAAACAGTAACAAACTGAAAATAATGCAAAGGTGCAGGAAGACCAGGAAGTTTCAGCCCGATGACGACTGATTTAAAGCGTTGATTCGGAGGATGATAGCGCAAAACTTTATGTGGATCTAAAGAAGCTTGATTTAAGTGTTTAGACAGATCCAAAAAATCTTGCAATAAACTCATATCAAGCTCCTCATTATTATACTTTTATGTATTCACTTGCTTTCTCGCAAGAAATGTTGTCACAAAACCAGATAAAACATAGATTAATGAAATAACTAAAATTCCCACTGGAATATTATAAGTGACCGCAGCTAAAATAAATACAATTAAAGGCAGTACTGCAAAAGGTACACGTTTACGGTCAACTGTTTTAAAAGAATAATACTTGATATTCGAAATCATCAACAAACCAACTGTAACAATTAATACCGAACAGATTATTTGTATCGTTTTATCTTGAACATCAAATAGCGTTGGAAAGTCCAAAGCCACCAATACACTAGAAATAATGATAATTGCAGCCAAAGGACTCGCGATACCAATAAAGTAACGTTTATCAACTACACCAATCTGTACATTAAAACGTGCTAAACGAAATGCAGCACAAGCAGTGTAAACAAAACAGCATGCAAGACCAATGCGGCCAAAATCATGTAATCCCCAGCTATACATCAAAATTGCTGGCGCCACACCAAAAGCAAGTAAATCAGATAAAGAGTCAAATTGCTCACCAAAAGGGCTTTGTGCACCAATTGCACGGGCAACACGCCCATCCAGACCATCAAGCAATGCTGCAATAAAAATTGCATAAATCGCTTGATTATAGTGACCATTCATACTGGCAATAATTGAATAAAAGCCTGAAAACAATGCTAGGGTTGTAATCAGGTTTGGCCACAAATAGATACCACGACGTTTGACCTTCTGCCCCTCATGGGTATGTTCCTCTTCTTCAACTTCAAAAGTAATGCCATCAAATGATTTTTCTTCTGCCGTTGACGATATTCCCCGTTCAGGTTTATTTATATTTGTCATTATTTAATCCTATCTGTGACCGATGTTCATATTCATGAGGAGCTTATTCACCTACTAACCAGCGTACTGCCGCATGTCCACCATTTTCACTCATACGTAAATGTGGAAATAACCATTGTAATGCTTCATCTGCATCTTCAGAAAACTTCCAAGGTGGATTAATCACCAACAAACCACAACCATTTAAACCCACAGGAGTATCATCTGGCCAAACACAAACCTCACAAATTAACTGGCGACGAATACCCGTTTTAATCATTTTCTTTTCAAAACGATCAATCATGGCGCGATCTTTAATTGGGTACCATATTGCAAAGACACCGGTAGACCATTTTTTATATGCTTTAGCAATTAATTCTACCAACTGAGGAAAATCTTTACGCTCCAATTCATAAGGTGGATCAATCATGACTAAACCACGCTTTTCCACAGGTGGAATAACCGCTAATAGCCCTTCATAAGCATCACGTTCATGTAAGCCTGCTCGCTTATCAAAAATATTGTGTTGTAATTGTTGAAATACATCGCGCTGCATTTCAAAAATAGTGGCTTTATCTGTAGCACGCATTCCTTCTAAAGCAAACCAAGGTGAACCAGGATAAGCACCCTTACCCAAATTTTGACGCATTTTTTCAACAATTTTTAAATATTGCTGAACACCTTCGGGCGCATTACGTTTAATAGAATCATCAAGTTTAACCAGACGATGAATACCAGTTAAAAACTCACCTGACTTTTGTGCCTCAGACGTTGATAAATCATATTTACCCGCACCACCATGTGTATCTACATAGCGATAAGGTTTATCTTTTGCATTCAGTCGACTTAATAATTGAAGCAATAATACATGCTTCATCACGTCGGCAAAGTTGCCAGCATGGAAATGGTGACGGTAATTCATGTTGCATTTATTCCTCGTATCAATACATATTTTAGCATGAAAAAAATATTTCGTTTCGACGCAATTATTACCCTAAAATAAATATGCATTTTTACATCCTTTGGGATTTTGTATATGGATACAGTTTTGCCACAAAAGTCTTGGCCTATCGCTCAGATTCTCAATGATTTAGACCAACATGGTTTTGCTGTGATTGATCATGCATATCAGCCAGAATATCACGATCAACTCATTCAGGAATGTAGTGCACATTTTGATGAGTTTCGTCAGGCCGCAGTCCAAAACGGTGTGATCAGTAATATTCGTAGTGACCATATCCTATGGATTGATGAAAAATTTCCTATCGCTCAACAGCATATCCAAGCACTACATCATTTATCCGAGCAACTAAACAGATTTTTTTTCCTAGGTATTCAAGATATTGAGGCGCATTTTGCTTGTTATAATGCAGGTGAATTTTATGCATTACATCGGGATAATCCCCAAGGTAAAAATGGTCGAGTTATCTCCGCTGTTTATTATTTACATCAAGATTGGCGAACCGACTGGGGCGGAGAACTTCATTTACAAGATAAAAACAAGGATTGGCATATCCTGCCTCCCTTACCCAATCGTATTGTGTTGTTTCAAAGTGATTTATTGCATGAAGTTCGTATAGCAAAGCAACAACGCTTATCAATTACCGCTTGGCTACGCCATGATCATGTTCTATTTTAAGCTTTAAATTCAAAAAATAAGCCTTATATAGAATCTATTAACAATTCGCTCATAACTGCAATCTTGCGTCTTGTTAAAACACAATAATGTCACATGAAATATGATTTATTGACTCTTCAACTGCTCCAACCTTGTTATGGTGAGGATAAACCATGCGCAAACCCATCTCTGCTATTATTGAGCGTATTGGCGAAACTGATCAGCTGTATTTACAAGAAAATACAGCTGAACTTGCCTTAGAACGTGCAGACTTAAGACTACAGCTCGTCCACTACAGTCAATTACATCAGGAACAAATACATTTTTTACAAGAGGCAATTGTTCTGTTGGAACAAGCTCGAGTTGAATTTGAAGATATAACATTAAATCGATATCTAGAATTATCCATATGCTTAGCCAATGCCTATATGCTCTATTACGAAATCAGTAAAGAGAGCAAATTTGCCCTCATTACGCAGCAAATTCTAAAACCTCTGGCGCATTATCAAGATAGCGATATTTTATTTTTGTTGGCATATAGTAGTGCGGCTAATCAGCAACCAGCAATGACACGTCATTGGCTAAGCAAATATAGCCATACGACAGAATTTGATCGATTAAAAACCCAGCAACATCCCGCTTTTAAAAGCTATCACAATCATGACTGGTTTCAACATATATTATTTAAAAAAATACATTAGATCAGATACAAAAGCGCCATAGGGCGCTTTTTTATCATACTTAATCAGCAGTTTAAATCACCTGTAATTTATATGCATCCAGATGCAACTGTTGATTTAATTCATCAATCCAAATTGACCATTCATCATCTTGAACCAAATGACTGATTAAAAAATCACGCTGTGCCTTATTCCAAAACGATGCATCATGCAAATTTTGACGACGAGGTAGCTGATGTGTACGTATATATAATTCAATTGCAGCAGGGCTATTTGCCAAACCAAGCTGTGCAAAGAGTAAAGCTAAGGATGGTTTATTCTGATTGAGCATAATGCCCTCCTTATCAACTTATCTATCCATTGTTATTAACTGAACTTATAAGATATTTACCCGAAAACCTAGCCCTTAAATAATTTTTATTGTTGCAAACTGTATCTTTTTATTATGTATAATTTTTAACCTCAAACTGAATATAAAAAAACACCCTATTTAGGGTGTTTTTTTATCGCAGCCTAAGCTGAAATTAATTAGTTGAACAAGTGAGCAATTGCTGCACGTTCTTCTTCTAATTCATTCAATGTGAAATCCATACGTTCACGACTGAATTCGTCAATTTCTAGACCTTCGACACGAGTATATTGGCCATTTTCACATGTTACAGGAACACCATAGATGATCCCTTCTGGAATACCATAAGAACCATCAGAAGGAATACCCATTGTTACCCATTCACCATTGGTACCAAGTGCCCAATCACGCATATGATCAATTGCAGCATTTGCAGCAGAAGCCGCAGAAGATAAACCACGTGCTTCAATAATTGCAGCGCCACGTTTACCAACTGTTGGAAGGAATACATTTGCATTCCATTCTTGATCATTGATCATGTCTTTAACGCTTTCACCATTAATGGTTGCAAAACGGTAATCAGCATACATCGTTGGAGAGTGATTGCCCCAAACTGTAAGGTTTTTAATATCTTTAACTGCTTTACCCGTTTTTGCAGCAATTTGGCTTGCAGCACGGTTATGGTCAAGACGTAACATAGCAGTGAATTGACCAGGATTAAGATCTGGAGCAGATTTCATCGCGATGTAAGCGTTAGTGTTCGCTGGGTTACCGACAACAAGTACTTTAACGTCACGGCTAGCATGATCATTAATTGCTTTACCTTGAACAGTAAAGATTTTAGCATTTTCTTGTAATAAGTCAGCACGTTCCATACCTGGGCCACGTGGACGAGCACCAACAAGTAAGCAGTAGTCAGCATCTTTGAATGCAACATTTGGATCATCAGTTCCAATCATGCCTTCTAAAAGAGGGAATGCACAGTCTTGAAGCTCCATCATTACGCCTTTAAGCGCTTGTTGAGCTTTCTCAAAAGGAACTTCGAGCAATTGCAAAATCACTGGTTGATCTTTACCTAACATTTCGCCGCTTGCGATACGGAATAATAGGCTGTAACCAATTTGACCTGCAGCGCCAGTAACGGCAACACGAACTGCTTGCTTCATCTAATTATCTCCAAATGAGGATCTTCATTGCGATTAAATAGCAACTATCTAATCTAATAATCATAAACGCCAAAGATTGTACTCCAATACTTAGCCAGATGCATGTAAAAGAGAATAGATTTCAACAAAAGTCTGATAGAAAATATAAATAAAATTTACAAAAAGATCAGATAAAATTAAATATTCAAAAAAATAATCCATCTTAATCAAAAAAACACTGATCTAAGCTATTGAAAATATTTTTTTATATGATCTAAGCACACCAAACAAAGAGATATCACCTAGCCTAGCTTTTCTTTATCATTACAAAACTCGACCAAAGTAAACAAATATTCACCAAAAACCAATTTAGAATGTGTCTGGTTTTAACTGCAATGATTGTTATCTTAATAAGAGCCTTTAATTGTAAATGTTTTTGGACATTCAGTAATCACGGTAGGTGCACATGCTTTATATTGACCTACAGGGTTATAACACACTTTAATATTGGTTAAGTAAGTCGTATTTCGATAACGATTACATTGAAAATGAATACTTTTTTCTAACAAACTTGGGTTAAGTCGTATAAACATTGCTGTTAAGATATCACGCTGTATACGTACAGATGCTTGTGTGGTCATCACTGCCGGAATATTTAAACGATCAGCAAAATTGATCACATTTCGAAAATATTGACTTGCATTCATTGGAACACAGCCTCCTATTCCTCTCCATAATGCAACTCTTGCTCGCTCATCTGGCATCACTCGTGCAACCACCTTAGCCTGAATCGGTGACAATGCTGCCGAGGAGTTAGTTTGACAATCAACCTGCCGAGTCTCTGGATAAAGCCCTGTAATATTTAAGGCATAACCTTCTAAACATTGCCGTGTCTTTGCTTTAGCAGAATCCATTAAACATACTGCAGGTGTCATTTGAATTCCCATCACATAACCATTAACGGTATTTGCATGAGTATTGGAGAAAACTAAATACAGTACTAGCGAACTGACAAAATAAAGAACACGATGATTAAACTGTATTGTATGATCCATTTTCTTCATGCAAAACCTAATGATTTCTAAATAGTTTATTGCGTATTTCGCATCGGAATCGTTTGCATTCTTTTGGTAATGGATTGACCACCTTGACCAAGTAATACACCATAATGTGTCGCATTTGTCATCACATGCTTCACATAGTCACGCGTTTCTGCAAGTGGGATAGATTCAGTATATTGATCTGCAGCAATCACTTGATTTTCAGATTGCCAACGGCGTGCTCGATTAGGTCCAGCATTATAACCGGCGGTCGCCAGCACTGAATTGCCATCCAATTGATTTTGAATCATAGACAAATAATATGTCCCATAGCGAATATTGGTATTCATATCTGTTAATGCGGCAGGATTATAAGCCTCTCCCATTTGTCGAGCAATTAACTTTGCTGTATTTGGCATCACTTGCATTAATCCACCCGCACCAACATTTGAGCGTGCACCAATATTAAAACGGCTTTCTTGTCGCATTAAACCATAAGCCCAAGCGGGATCTATACCTGCATTTTTACTATGAGATACAACATAATTGCGATATGGGGTAGCATATCGATACTGATAATTATGTTGTTGTGTCGTACGATCTGCAGCATAAATTGCACGATCATACCACCCCATCTCTGTAGCACGCTTTGCCGCTGCTAAAATCAGGCCATCATCATGTTTTAAATATGCTTGGCGTACTGCCCAGTTCCACTCACGATTAATATAGTTTGCCGGTGCATTAATCGATTTTAATGTAAATGCACGTTTAAAATGGATATCCTGATCTAGACGCTTTATATCAAGACTGGTTGGTTGATAATTTTTAGGCAACTCATGATAAGAATGTCCTAAATGATCTTTTGCTAATAAATTATAATAATCATCACCTTGTGATAATTGTTTATACATTTCACGTGCAGCATTCTTTGATGTGGAGTCCGTTCTTTGTTCATAAGCACGCGCAAGCCAATATTGCCAACGTGCTTCCTGTCTTTTATCTGGCGGCATTGCATCAATGGCAAACACTAAGCTGTCCCAAGCATTAAAGCGGATTGCTTGCCGTGCATAAATTTCAGCTTCTTCATAACTGAGTGGCATACCATAGCTACGATCAAAACTGGTTAAAACTTCACGGTTAAAATTATTTTTCATCACAGTCGTACCACCAATATAAGCGACTGTTCTATATAATGCTTTTTGAATTTTATCAGGTGTATCCGTGGTCGTTCGTGGCAGTGTAGACAATGCAGCACTTAAGTCACTTTCTGCTAAACGCCCTATCGCATAAATTAAATAAGCATAATCGGTATCATTCTCTTTCGGAGCAGACCACAAGTAATTGAGTGGATTGGATTGGATACGATTAAGCTGTGCCAAAGATAAATTCAGTCCTAGACTTTGCGCAGTTGCAACAGCCTGACCACTTTGGCCAGACCGTAACAATACCCATAAGCGTTGTTCACGATCTTCTTTGGTCATGAGTGGATTAGCCAACATCATACGCGCCAATCCTATACAAGAGTCAGGCTGACTACTGGTTGTCAACCAAATATCTTTATATTGTGCAAATACCAATGGATCACCACTACTTGCTCTGACCTGTGCAATCGCACATGTTTCCGCCTGATCCGGGTTAGAAATATAGGCTAAAACAGGCTGAGCACTAGCAAAATCAGCCTGTTTTACTTTTTCTTCCACATAATCTGCACTCAATTTTTCCGCCATTGCCGATTGAGGATAGCGTTCTGCAAAATCAATAATTGCACTCGCAGGCTGCAACGCTAAATTACTATTTAACAGCCAATATTCAGGATAATACCCCAACACATCATTTTGCATACTAGATTGATATTGTTGAACTAATTCTGTCTTCCCTGTATTTGATGCGCTTAAAGCATCATTAAATTGCTCTTCAGCTGCATATAAAGTAGGAAAAACCAACATTGAAATTGTGCCTAATGCTAGCTTGATATCTATTTTTTTTTCTTTTGCGAGCATATGCAGCCTATATTTAGTTACCATCATTATCCAAACCAATATCTGTCTAGCTTAATCAATTTTGACTAGTGTAATAATTCTCGATCAAAGGTTTTGTTGTATTATGTAACCTTCTGATTAAACGATATTAATTCTCAAAGATTTTGAGCATATAAATTGATCCCCAGAAGTTAGTATTTTAAACTATAAGTTTTAAGCATTTTCCTGCTAAAATAGTATCCTTTATTCTCTCTGCAGACTGAATCATGCCGCAATACAATCATTATGCTCAAGTTAACAATAGACTTTGAGATAATGAAGCATGATTAAACTGACTGTTTGTTTACCCCTTTAGGAGCCTACATGACGGTTCAAACCTTCATTCCCAATAGTGCCCAAGCTGCCTCAGAAAACACTGTTCACCAGCCACAGCACACCCCTGCTAACGATGGTTTAGTTAAAAAACTCTATATCGAAACGCAAGGGTGTCAGATGAATGAGTATGACAGTCATCGTATGGCAGATCTGTTAGGTGATTCTCATGGTTATATCCTAACCACAGACCCTAAAGATGCCGATATTTTACTTATGAATACCTGTTCAATTCGTGAAAAGGCTCAAGAGAAAGTATTTTCTGAATTAGGTCGCTGGCGTAAACTGAAAGAAAAGAATCCTGACCTAATCATCGGTGTCGGTGGATGTGTCGCTTCTCAAGAGGGTGATAATATCCAAAAGCGCGCCAATTATGTTGATATGATTTTTGGTCCACAAACACTGCATCGTTTACCACAAATGTTAGATCAACATTTTGAACAAAGCCAGAAACCTAAAAAAGAAAAAATCAAATTGGTGGATATTTCTTTTCCAGATATTGAAAAATTCGACTTTTTACCAGAACCTCGTGTCGAGGGCTATAAAGCCTTTGTTTCAATTATGGAAGGCTGTTCAAAATACTGTTCTTTCTGTGTTGTACCCTATACACGTGGCGAAGAAGTATCACGTCCTTTAGATGATGTTCTGGCTGAAATTGCAACCCTAGCTGAAAAAGGTGTACGCGAAATTTCACTATTAGGCCAAAATGTCAATGGTTATCGTGGTGAGACCTTTGAGGGAGAGATTTGTACTTTTGCTGATTTACTACGTTTAGTGGCAGAAATTCCAGGCATTGGTCGTATTCGCTATACCACGTCTCATCCACTGGAATTTAACGATGATTTAATTGAATGTTATCGTGATTTACCACAAATGGTGTCACATCTTCATTTGCCGGTACAAAGTGGTTCAAACGATGTACTACAAGCAATGAAACGCAATCATACTATTGATGTTTATATTGAAAAAATTAAAAAGTTACGTGCCGTTCGTCCAGATATGCACTTATCTTCTGATTTTATTATCGGTTTTCCTGGCGAAACAGATGAAAATTTTGCTGAAACCTATCAATTTATTCAAGATATGGATTTCGATCACTCCTATAGTTTTATTTATTCAAAACGTCCAGGTACACCAGCATCTGAATTGGTTGATCATACAGCAGAAGAAGTGAAAAAAGAGCGTTTAGCTAAAGTTCAACATTGGATTAAAAAATCGAGTATTGATAAAACAGATGCTATGCTCGGCACCATTCAGCGTGTATTAATCGAGAATATTTCCAAACACGATTCGAATATTTTAGTTGGAACAGCAGATAATACACGTTTAGTAACATTTATTGGTGATCCAAGCTGGGTCGGTCGTTTCGCAGAAATTGAGATTACTGAGATTAAAACATTGAATTTAGTTTATGGTGAGCTCTTGAATCTTGAACCTGACGTAGCGTAATGTAGAGCAATACATTCGTCTACTTCAAAAAGGTATTCTCTTGACTGCAGCGATTCGACGTACAGTAACTTTTCCTGGTATTTCAGTTGACCGTTTAAAAAGCATGTTAGGTGCATATAACGGTCACCTCAAACAAATCGAACAACGTTTAAATGTCAAAATATTCCATCGTGGAGAAGCTTTCTTCATCGATGGAGAAATCGATATCGTCACAAGGGCCGAACAGCTGTTACATCGGCTCCATGAAGAAAGTGAACTTAATCCACAAATTACGGCAGATACACTTCATCTTATCATTCAAGGCAGTCAAACAGATCGAGATTTTCAAGAAGATTGCTCAGATCAAGAACATACTGGCTTAGATGAAGTATGGCTGCAAACCCGTAAAGGCCGTATTAATCCACGTGGCGCAAATCAAAAACGCTATGTACAGCGAATTCTACAAAGTGATATTTCTTTTGGTATTGGCCCTGCGGGCACAGGAAAAACTTATCTTGCTGTTGCCGCAGCAGTAGATATGCTTGAGCGCAATGAAATTCAAAGAATTTTACTCGTTCGACCTGCAGTCGAAGCAGGAGAAAAACTCGGCTTTTTACCTGGCGATCTGACTCAAAAAATTGATCCCTATTTACGTCCACTCTACGATGCCTTATATGAAATGCTTGGCTTTGAAAAAGTTGCCAAACTGATTGAGCGCCAAGTCATTGAAGTTGCACCACTTGCCTATATGCGTGGACGGACGCTCAACCATTCTTTTGTCATTTTGGATGAAGCACAGAATACCACCCCAGAACAAATGAAAATGTTTTTGACCCGTTTAGGTTTTGGTTCTCGTGCGGTGATCACAGGTGATGTAACACAAGTTGATTTACCACGTGGTCAACAATCCGGTTTATCACATGCGTTACGTGTACTTGAACCTGTTAAAGAAATTCATATCACGCGTTTTCATTCTAGAGATGTCGTACGTCATCAATTGGTGCAAAAAATTGTTGAAGCTTATGAGGGCTGGGATAGTGAACAACAGCGTTTAAGTGCTCAAGCACGAGCAGAACGTAAAGCTCGTCAAGATACATTAATCTCTGAAAATGATGCTGCTGCTGATGCACAGCATGATGCCTGATTTAATTCATATTTTAAGGATTCATTTTGAAACTTAATCTTTCTTTACAACAAAGTTTTCAAACGCCTGAACTGGTGTTAAAACGTGCTTATATTAAAAAAGTTATAGAAACAGCTTTACGTCATATCGGCACACAAAGTGATTGTGAAATTGGAATTGCTTGTGTCGATCATGATGCAAGCCATCAACTTAATTTGACATACCGACAGAAAGACAAACCCACCAATGTACTGTCTTTTCCTAGCGATATTGCAGACGAAATGGCACAAATTCTCGATTCATTTCCAATTGGTGATTTGGTTATTTGTATTCCAGTTGTGTTACAAGAGGCAGATCAACAACATAAACAGCCACTGATTCATTTTACCCATATGCTGGTTCATGGCACATTACATTTAATGGGCTATGACCATGAAACATCCGAACAAGATGCTGAAGAAATGGAAGCATTAGAAATTGAGATTTTAAAAAAACTGGCGATTGATAACCCTTACCTCATACAAGATTAATAAGATTCATGTCGTCGTAACATCTACAGATTTGCCAACAAGATGTTACGGCACTTATTTTATTTAAGTCTAATATTTTGTCTCCTGCCCAAAGGACTGGACTTTACACTCGATTTGGCGATTATTTGATATTCACGCTCACCCTATCTTCATGGGTCGATATTAATTTCTGTTTCTACTGGATTAAAGCGCCAAGTACGAATAATCCTCAATTCATTGATGTTCTTCATTTTTTTGTCAAACAAACCAAAAGGTGCCGCTTTTCTCACCGAATTTTTTGCCGCTTCATCTAAAATGCTAGAACCAGAACTTTCAATTAAGCGTATCGTACGAATCTCACCATAATGATTTAAAACCACCAATAAACGAACTTCTCCTGCAAGATGCTGTAATGTTGCTTGAGTTGAATAGTCATGATTGCCATAAAATTCAACTTTTTCTCGAAATTGTTCAAGATAATGTGCTGAAACATCCTGCTTTGCCTGAATACTATCCAGCGTTTTAATTTTTTGCTGCCGACTAAAATGATGCTGATGTTGTAAATATTGAGCTTCAATGGTAGCAATCATTGCTGCTTTGGCCTGAAATTGTTGTTGTAATGCATGTAATAGTTTTTGTTGCTGTTTGAATACTGATCGTGAATTTACAATGGTCAATAATATTCGTGCTTGGGTATCATTTCTGTTAAAAAATAATCGAGAATTTTGCTGTTGTTGTAGATGATGATCTGAATGCTGCTCCATTGCCAAAGTCTGTATGATGGGGGTGGATATCCGATGTTTTTCACGAAACTTACCAGAACCCAATTGATTGGCTTGTGCTAAAAAATCAGCATCTCGTGGTGTCTCAGATGAGATATTCATCGCCAATGCCATTTCTTTTAGCGTATTTTTCTCTGCCGGCACTTCAGCAAAATCAATAAATACTAATGTGCCATGCAATACTATAGCAGCCAATAGTGCACATAAAAAAACCCAGTCATTCCACCAACATTGATGAAAATATGGAGGATTAAAAGCATTTTTTTTTAACATTATTATCCATTAACATCACTGTTAATGTCCCCTAAAATAAAAAGTCTAACAGCACAAATATGCCGTACAAATAGGTGTGATCATGATTGTTGTTATAGCAATCACCACAAAAATCAACTGAAGTTTTAAATTTATCGAAGTTTAACAACCCATATTAAAGCAATACTCTTCCCTATTAATTATATTTCTATTGCCATGATAAAAAGAGTTTAATTTCAGTTTATATTGTCCATCATGGCGATGGGCTTACAAGATTATAAAATATTTTTCTGATATCACAATACATACAGCAAAGACGATCTGCACATTTCATACACGTTTCACATAGATAAATCACAGATGAGTCTGTAAACTCTAAAAACAATACGATTTATTTTGCTAAACTGAGTATCTTCATTATCTTTTTTATATCATTTGAATTATTTTTATTCAATATAAAGTTTAACTACTATTTGGAATGCTCTACATGCAAGCGTTGATCTCTAATATTTCTAAATATATTCAACAGGTCTATAGAAAAGCCGAAGGGTTTATTGAAGATGAACGAGAGTTTTCTTTCTCTGAAGTATTTTTAAATGCAACATTTCAGCGCTTTGTCACAGATAATGTTAAAATGCTTGAAGATTTACATGCAGATCTACATGATGACTGGTTACGTTTATACGCAACACTTAACTACCAAGGTCTACACATCACACTATCTGTAGATCTGAAACTGCTTCAGATGGAACTCAACAATAAAACACAATTGATTGTATTTGAACAAATCAGTGATACCCGTATTGTAAATGCAACTTATCCTACAATTTTTCATCAATGGGCAGTACGGATTGCCGTATTTTTTTATCAAAAAATATTAATGAAAGATCCTTTAGGCATGATTTTAGAAAAATTAAATGTCCTTAAAGTCAAAGATGACTTATTGTATTTAGATCTTAATCGCTGGTTAGGTAAGAGTGCATCGATTATTGATACACTAGGCAAAGTTCACGTCAATCATGCTGTTTTACGTGAGGCACAGCTTGTGGTCATTGGGAATGTTAATTTAACGCGATTATTTGGTAATTTTGCCAAAGATCCAATTCCGTACGATACTCACGACTGGCATAATCAAGCATCCAAAACAAATACCACTGAGGCTCCTACGACCACATCGCATCCTAGCTAGAGCAATAACCAGCTCAAGTTCATATCATTATTACTCTTAGTGGCAAATGAAGATACAGCATCACTTTATTAGAGACTAATTGATCGCTAACTTCACGTTACAGCTTGGCTTAAAGAATAAGTATTCCTCCAGCTAAACACGATCAAAATCATATCATCGTACTGTGTTGAATAAGTGGACTTCACCTATCAAATGGTCCTTTTAATCTGATTATGGTTAATGATTATTGGCTATTTTTTTAAAAACTGAACGATGCTGTATAATAAAAATATAACCCGTCACATAAAAATTAATGAATTTAGTCAATTCCACTTGCATTTTTTTATATGATTTTTAAAATATGCCTTTGCTTTTCCAAGCACCCGCTCTTGAGGATTCTCCCGTGCATGCACTAGAACAGAAAATCTTAGCTGAAGGTATCGTCCTATCTGAAGAGGTTCTGAAAGTCGATTCTTTCTTAAATCACCAAATTGATCCTGCGATGATGCAGTTAATTGGTCAAGAATTTGCTCGTCTTTTTAAAGATGCTGGCATTACTAAAATCATTACGATTGAAGCTTCTGGTATTGCACCTGCTGTTATGGCAGGCCTAGAGCTTGGTGTTCCTGTGATTTTCGCACGTAAATATCAATCTTTAACCTTAAAAGATGATTTATATCGTGCCAAAGTATTTTCTTTTACGAAACAAATTGAAAGTACGATTGCAATTTCCAACAAACACATCAATGCTACAGATAAAGTTTTAGTGATTGATGATTTTCTCGCAAATGGTCAGGCTGCTTTAGGCTTGGCAGACCTGATTCACCAAGCCAATGCTGAAGTTGTTGGTATTGGCATTGTGATTGAAAAATCTTTCCAGCCAGGTCGTCAACTGTTGTTAGATAAAGGCTATCGTGTAGAGTCTTTAGCACGCGTTAAATCTCTGGTAAATGGTACTGTTGAGTTTGTTCGTGAAGCTTAACAACTTTAGATATGGATAAATAATAAGCGTCTGATGTATTTCAAGACGCTTATTTTTTTGCTTTCATGAATATAACGCTATACAGTCTATATCTCATGTAAGTTCAGTCGATCATACCTGAATTATTATTTGGTCATTCACATTATGGAATTTAATATGTCCAACCCAATTCACTGCCCTCAATGCGGCTCCAGCGATATTGAACAACGTAATCATCAGAATCTACAAAAAATAGGCGGTGTATTACTCTCCTCCGCTGGTGCAACGGTAGGTACTGTTGGTGGTGCTGCATCTGGTGCATCCATTGGTGCAGCAATTGGAATTGCGGTTGCAGGACCATTAGGTATTATTGTCGGTGGAACAGTCGGAACAGTAGTGGGTGCAATGGGCGTGGGTATTACCGGGGGATTTTTAGGAAGATTTTATGGTAAAAAAGCTGGCGTATTGATTGATCAACGTATTTTTCTAGATTACAAATGTAAAAGTTGCCAACATAAATTTAAACAACCAATTTCGGCTTCAGTCTAATTGAACCATTCTGCCTAATTTAACCATAAAGAGGTGGTATCATCACCTCTCTATCGTTGATCATGGTTTTTATTTAAGGCATCGTCATATGGCTTTGCTATAGATTAAATATCCATTTTTTTAAATAAAAAGAAAGGTAAATTTTTAATGATCAACATAATTACAGCCCATTTAGCGGGTGTATAAAGGACATGCTTTCTTTGTTCGACTGCTTGTAGTATTGCTTTTGCAACCTGTTCTGGTGACGCTAAACTTTTAGTAGTGGCCATATTTTCCGTCATAGCTGTTGCTGTAGGCCCCGGTTTAATTAATGTGATACTAACATCAGAACCAATCAAAGCTAAACGATGCTGTACGCCCTGGACATATTTTTCAATCAAGGCCTTTGAGGCACCATAAATATAATTTGATTTACGCCCTCGATCACCAGCAACAGAACCAATAACCGCCAGACGACCAAAATTTAATGCAATCATTTTGCTTAAAATCATTTCACTAAATAATACTGGCGATAATGCATTAATATCGATTGCCTGTTTCAACAGTTCGAGATTATTTTCACATGCTTGCTGATCAGGTAAAGTCCCCTGAGCAATCAATGCAATATCGATTGCTGCTTGCACATATATCTGTTCAATACACACTTGAACCGATGCTACAGATAAAAAATCGACCTGTTGTAATTGAATCTCAACATGAGGATATCTCACCTTTAAATCCTGTGCCATACGATGTAATTTTTCTAAATTACGTGCAACCAGAATAATTTCTGTTACATCTTTTGCCAGCCATTGTCTAGCACAGTGTTCTGCAATAGTAGATGTCGCACCAATAATTAATATTCTTTGTTTTTTTGACATTTATACACCCAATAAACGACGAGACATTTCTGAACTTATGCCCGGATCTCGATATTTTAAAAATTCATTAAATTTTGGATAACCAATTTCAAACAGCGATTTAGGCATTCTTGCATCTTTCGCCAGATATAAACGCCCTTTGGCTTCTTTAACAATCGCATCTAAAGTCGCTAACAATTGAAGGGTTTTTTGTCCACGATTAGGAAAATCGAGTGCCAAGGTGACACCCGGCTGAGGGAAACTCAATAAACCGCCAGACTCACGAGCAGCAAATGTTTTTAATACAGCCAAGAATGATCCCTCACCCGATTTTTTAATTGCATGTAACATTTCTTGGGTAGCATCTTGACCGACATCACGTGGGATAACACTTTGATATTGATAGAAACCTTTAGGCCCATACATTTTGTTCCATTCATGTACAACATCAAGTGGATAAAAAAAGGATTCATAATGAATCAGTGTTTTATCCTTTTTAAGACGATGTCCATAAAAATAAGCCCAGTTAAAAATAGGGAGCGTTAATCGATTAACAAGTGACACAGGCGGTGTGATAGGAAATGTTTTATCTTTGATCTGAGGATAGGGCTTGACCCCAATGTCAATTAAATTCGCACGCATAAATAATCCGCGTGGCTGATGACCATGCATACAATCAACCCACGAAACGGTATGTTCCCATGCCTGCTCAGAATGATCAGCCAATTCAAAAAACTGCTCTAAATTATAATAAGGAATAGTTTCAGCTTCTAACCAAGGACCAGTGACTTGGCGTAATTGAATTTTTACTTCGACAATAATTCCAGTTAGACCAATACCACCAATCGTGGCAAAAAATAATTCACGATGCATTGTCCGTGAACAACAGATCAATTCACCATCTGTACGTAATAGGGTTATCTGTAAAATATGGTCACCAAAAGAACCGAAACCATGATGATTTTTTCCATGTACATCATTGGCAATTGCACCACCCACGCTAATCATTTGCGTTCCTGGCGTCACAGCAAGCATCCATCCTCGAGGAAGCAATGTCCGTTGGATATCTTGTAATGAACAACCCGCCTCACAAGATAAAATACCACGATGATCATCAAATGAAATGAAATGATTTAAACCTCGACCTAACCACAAATTACGATCACGATTTAAAGCAACATCACCATAACTTCGTCCAAAACCATACACAATACCTGGCAAATGATGATGTAATTGTAATGTTATATTTTTTGTATTATTTAAATGAATAATATTATGTTTATTTTTAGATAATCTACCCCAAGATTGAATTGTTTGCATATATTAAACCTTAAAAACAAACTTTTTATCTAGATAATATTTACATATATATCCAATCATTAAACCAATTATACCACCGACATAACGCATTTCTTTATCCTCAAATAGATAATAAAATAATAATTCAGCTCCAAAAAAAATAAATGTTGTTAATATTCCTGCTATTAAATATAAAATAAATAATCGAGTATTATGCTGTAAATTTCTCGTTTTATATTGGAAAATAAAGGTTTTATCTAATATATATTTAATCACTAAACCTAAAAAAGTTCCGATCAGCATTGCATAGATTATATAAAAACTTCCATCATAAATATAAGTTGAAATTTGTTGTGCTAAGATGTTAAATAGAGTTGCTATCAGTGCAAAACAAATATAAAGCACTGTTAGCCTAATAGAATTAATCATTATTAAATCAAAGTTGATAAAAGATGTATGATCATATAATACTTAATAAATCGATTCTAGGAGAAATTAAAGGACTAATTAAACTGATACGCCCTAAACAATGGGTGAAAAATAGTTTCGTATGTGCACCTTTAATTTTTTCAGGATTATTTCTTCATTTAGAATCAATTGAATCAACTATTTATGCAGTTTTATTTTTTTGTTTAGCAGCATCAAGTGTCTATATTATTAATGACTTAAAAGATATTGATCAAGATCGTATTCACCCAGAAAAAAGTAAGAAAAGACCTTTAGCTTCAGGTGAAGTTTCAATTAAAAGTTCGATTATATTTTTAATCTTAATATATATATTAATTGGATTTTGTTGGCTATTTAACCCCCATTTACTCTATGTAATTATTATTTATTTAGCTTTAAATTTCGCTTATACCTTTAAACTTAAACATAAACCTGTAATTGAAATTTTTATTGTTGCTTTTGGTTTTGTATTACGTGTCTATGCAGGTGCAGTTGCACTTAATGTGCCAATTTCAGACTGGATGTTTGTCACTACACTGAGTATATCTCTATATTTAGCTTCAATTAAAAGACGACAAGAATTAATTCATAATGGCTCACAAAGTCGTGGTGTATTAGAACATTACTCGATTTCTTTAATTGATCGTTTTGCTGAAATGGCTGCAGTCTGTTCAATTATCTTTTATAGTTTATACGTAATGTCCGTACAACCCAAACTGATTATTACAATTCCTTTTGTTATGTTTGGTTTATATCGTTACTGGTTTATTGTTGAAACATGCTCAGAAGGTGAATCACCCACAGATATTATTGTTCAAGATATCCAAATATTAACTACTGTATTTGCATGGATAACATGTTGTATTTGGGTATTAATTCCTCATTTTTAATGATTATTAACTTAATATCTTTTGGTGAATGATTTGAATTATTATATCTATTTAATTACTCCTTTTTGTGCGTGGCTCACCGCTGGGATTTTAAAATTCTGTATCAATTCAATCAAGACTAAAAAATTAGCCTTTACACTGATTGGTTATGGTGGCCTACCAAGTAATCATAGTGCAATCGTCAGTAGTACAACAGCACTGATTGCATTGCAACAAGGGATCGATACAGCTGCTTTTGCAGTTGCAATAACCTTCACCTTTATTGTCCTACTCGATGCAAATAGCTTAAGACAACAAGTCGGAAAACATGCCATAGCCATTAATAAAATTAATAGCAATAGTCCCCAAGAAATACCTTTACGAGAGCGTATGGGGCATACCCGTTTAGAAATTTTTGCTGGAATAATTACGGGTATTAGTGTGGCTTATTTTCTCTATATTCTTTTATAATTTTGGTTTAATGATATGTTTCATTATTTAAAAAATGAAAGGGTAAAGTTATATTTAACTTACCCTTTCTTCATTTTATTTATTGTTTTATTTTTACATAGCCGAGCCTTTTCTCTTGATTTTAGCCTGTCCTTAGACCCCTATTTATATAGTTCTTGGCTTTTTAATTATCAATATGGTTTTATGAAACGTGGATTGGTTGGAGAAACGCTCAGCTTCCTTAATATTTCTAGAGATTATAATCATGTTAGATTAATTGCAATATTTATTTTACTTTCACTATATTATCTTTTATATATTTTAATTATTAAGACTCTAATTAATTTAAAATTAAAAAACAATGAAGTACTTACTTATGCTTGTTGCTTCTTTTTTTGTTCATTTACGCTATCACAGTTTATTTTAGAAATGTCTAGATTTGATCAAATATTTCAAATACTCGTAATATTGTTTTTAATTCTATTATTAAAAAAAGCCAACATATATTTATGTTCTTGTTATATTTTTATTGCTATACCCTTAATCACACTGATTCATGAAGCTGGGATTATTATATTCATTCCAACACTTTTATTACTTTATTATTTACAATACAAACAAGTCATTCCTATATTTTTATTTTCAATCTATGCATTTATTTCAATTATTTTAATTTCTTACTTTGGCAAAATAAATGCAGATCAATTACAGCTATTGGTTGAAAATTACCAAACATATAGAGGCTATAATGAATTTGCCTTTAGAACAACATCATTAAGTCTATATGACAATTTGATCATGAATTATCATTCATTTATTGATAATAAAATGCTGGTCCCATTGACACTTTGCTTAACGATTATCGCTCCAGTTATTTTTTTTGTTATAAAATCAATTCCTCAAAAAAAATATCTATGGTTATTTATCTTCAGTATGTCACCACTCGCTTTATCCGTTATTGCTTTCGATTACTTTAGATGGATTAGTCTATTTCTTTTTAATAGTATTATTCTTTTAATTTATTTAATTAATTCCAATATAATTCAATCAACACAGCTATTGTATAATTTAAATAAATATAAGAAAAAAATATTACTTTATAGCCTACTCTCGTTATTTTTAGGGCCGTTAGGTGTTGTTAATCTATATCCACATATTCACGTGAATAATAATGGTGGATTATCAACCAAAAATTTACCTATAGAAATTCATCAAAAATTAAACTTTCTTCATTAAATCATCAATTCAATACTATTAATTATGATGATCCCCCACATAATAGAATTTATGTGAGGGATGTTAATCAGAATAGCAAAAGTAAATTAAAAAATTTTGAATGAATCAAGATAATAATTTTGCAGCAGCTTCTGCTAATCGTCGACCTTGCATTTCACATAAAGAACGCTCATCCTGACTTAAGCTTTGCTCATGTCGTGGTCCACTGACATGACTTGCGCCATAAGGTGTACCACCTGTCTTTGTATTTGATAATGCAGGGTTGGCATTACTCAGTCCCATAATTAGCATACCATGATGAAATAAAGGCGGTAACATCGTTAATAATGTACTTTCTTGACCACCATGCATGGAACCTGATGCCGTAAAAACACATGCAGGTTTACCATGCAGTGCACCACTTAACCATAAGCTTGTGGTTTGATCTAAAAAATATTTTAACTCTGCAGCCATATTACCAAAGCGTGTTGGTGAGCCTAAAGCCAAACCAGAACACTGGGCAAGATCATCGAGACTACAATAAATATCACCATCTTCAGGAATACTTGCTGCTGCTTCTGTCACCACGGTTGCCAGTTGCGGAACTGTGCGAATCTTGACGGACATCCCCGTGGATTCAATACCATTGGCAATTAAATGGGCCATTTCTTTTGTTGCGCCATATTTGCTGTAATATAGAACTAAAATATACGGTTGCATATGTTGTTATAAATAAGACCTGAAAGATTCAAACTATACGGTATTTTTGCTATTTTTGCTAAATTTTGGCAACAATCAGTACAATCCCAAAATAATTGAGATGACTTAAAGCATGATTGCATATTTAAAAAAGCTCCCTTTTTATCAAAAGACTTGGTTTCAATTTATATTATTTGTATTACGTCGTTTTGAATCAGATCATTGTCGGCAACAGGCGGGTGCACTGACCTATACGACGTTATTTGCAGTGGTTCCAATGCTGACTGTGTTTTTAGTGATTATTTCTTCAATCAAAGCATTAGAACCTGCTAGACAACAATTACAACAACTTATTTATAGTAATTTTTTACCTAAAACGACGATTGCATTCGATAAACTTTTAAGTGAATTTACTGATAAATCAAGTAACTTGACCGTTATTGGCGTACTTTTTTTATTTGTAACCACAGTACTGATGCTCACCAATATTGAAAATGTATTTAATAGAATCTGGCGAGTTCAGGAAACACGTGGTGGTATTTTAGGTTTTATGCGGTATTGGACTATTATTTCTCTCGGTCCTATTTTATTGGGAAGTGCTTTTGTCATTTCATCAACACTTGCATCACTCAACATCCTAAGCAATAACTTTGCAGGCTATGAAATTGATGGCTCTTTTATTCTCTGGAGCATTTCTTTTACTTTAACGATCTTAGGTTTTTTTATTCTATATTGGACGATTCCCAATCGTACTGTTCCACTTAAAGCTGCATTTATTGCTGGAATTTTTACGGCAGTGATTTTTGAATTACTGAAAAATTTATTCGGCTTTATTATGTCTAATTTTACCAGTTATCAAATTGTCTATGGTGCATTTGCTGCAATCCCTATTTTCTTACTTTGGGTATTTTTAACCTGGAATATTATTCTGTTAGGTGTAGAACTTAGCTATGCCATTACAGCATTTCACTCAGGTGCTAATCAAAAAAATCATCCCATCATCATGTTACTTAGCTTACTTCATTTCTTTTATACCAAGCAAAAAACGGGAGAGGTCGTTAGTGAATCCGAAGCACTCAGTATTTTAGGATGTGATGAAATTGGTGCCTTACCTGCCTATCTGGTATTACTGGAAAAACAGAACTTAATTCGTCGTATGGATGATAATAATTATGCCTTGATTCGCAACCTCTCTGAAGTCAATTTTTGGCACTTTTATCAACAGCTGCCTTATGCTCTTCCACATGAAAAAGATTTGGTCACGTTTAATGCACAACAGCTTTGGTTACATGACTTTATACCGGTGTTAATTCAAGCAGATCAATATCTGGAAACAACACTTTCTATGCCGCTATCTGCCGTCTTTAAAGATAAATAAATTTTAGACAATTTTAATTAAATAACACAGTATCTTTATTTTATCGCTACTGTGTTATACACATAAAATCTTAGAATGTAACAAAGCGCTAAAAAGATGCACTATCCTTTCGCTTTTGGCCTCGATCATTTCTGTATCGTATTATCACGATTTAACATACCAATTTTGCCAAGAACTTGTCCCTCTGATCGCAATCGGTACAGTAGGAATCAATGTGTTTTCTAATACTTCTGTCTGTTGGACTGCTTTAGCTAAACTGGCTTTAACGGAGTGAATACATTGCCGATCACCAAATTCACAACGATCTAAATACGTTCCCCCACATGGACCGTTGGCCAACCCCTTTGGACAGGTTTCGGGACAAATATACAGTGTTTCAGCAATTCGGCACTGACCACAACTCTCACAGCCTAAAATCCCCTGTTTGCTTAGCTGCTCAGTTTTTAATAACATTTTTTGAGCAAGGTGTTTTTGCCAAAAAGAGGGATTAAAAATAAAATGCCCCATGCTTCGAGCAACTTTAGAGTTAAAAAACATGTCATGCATGATCTGTAAATACTGATATTTAGCAATTTGCTGGGATGTAACTAACGGCATATCATGATCAATATGTGGTCTCAATGCTTCATCTGAGGTAATCTCCCACAACTCGTTCCATAGACGTTGACAAGCTGTAAAGTCCAGATGACGATATTGCTCGATATAATCGGCCAGTAAATGCTGTTCCTTGGCTTGATGGCAGGCGGATAAATGCACACCTGCAAAACCCAAATGCTGACACATTAAAATTTGTAGTGCACAGCGTCTATAAACACGATCACCTAAGCCTGCTTGCTGTTCTTGTTGCAGTACGTTCAGCATATGTGGCGTTAAAACAATACCAGCCGTTTTATTTTTTAACATAAATTGAGCACGTGGCAAAGTGAGTGGCATCACACAGGCCAACAATTTAAGTGAATAGTTTTGCTGTTTTAAAAATTGCTGTAACTGTATTAAAGCAGCCATATCATAGCCGAGCTGCGTAATAATAAAATCAGCACCTGCTTTGATTTTTTTATGCAGTTTAAAATACTGAGCATCCTGTTCTGCTTGCGTATACTTAAAAGGATTAAATGCAACGCCAATGTAGAAATAGTCATAGGCTTTAGCCGCCATAACTGCATTTACAGACTCCAAGTAACGTGTTCGTGGATGTAAGTCATCACCATCATGGTGCTGTTTAAGTTTATCTCCCGTAAGTAATAATAAATTCTGATACTGTTGCTGCTTTGCTTGAACTAAAAAATGCTCAAAATCGCTGATATCCCGATCTTTTCCCGCATAATGCAATACTTTATCAATTGCTGCAGCATAATCAGCAGCACGATCAATCACGGCAATATCATGGTCACTCTGTACTCGATCTGCCAACGTGATACACACCGGATAACCTGCCAATGTCGGTTGTATAGGTACAATCTCTGCAATTGAAGTTAAATGCTCCAATAAAACACAAAACCTATTCTGTGCCAAATAATATGAAAGTTGAGACATACACCAAGACAAAATATACAACAAAATATATGGCCATTATAAAGGCAATTATTCATCTATAGAGAAAATTGTTGATCTGTTTATTTACATCCTATTGCAATATCAATTTTTCTAAAATAAACATAAACCACTGATAGATTGAATCGATTGATATTATTTTTTTAGACGCATGAGTTTTTAATTAAAAAAAATGAGGCAATTAATGGCATGATGGTCAATGAAAAATAATTTAATTTTGAAAGGATAATCAAAAACCAATGTCTGCTTATTACCAATTATTAGATAGAGTCATCACTGAAGATACTGTCACAAGTCATTATCGTCCCACGCTACATACACAAGGTGCATGGAATGCTCATGAACAACATATGGCTGCTGCCAGTGGTGTTTTAGCTGCAGAACTAGAACAATTTCAACCACGTTCAGATCTACGAATTGGACGAATTAGTTTTGATATTTTTGGTCTCATCGCATTAAATGACTTTAGCATTAGCAGCCAAGTGATTCGTGCTGGAAAAACGATTGAGTTAATTGAAGCCGTGATGCGTGCCAATAATAAAATCTGTATCGTCGCTCGGGCTTGGCGAATGTGTACACAAAACAGTCAAAGCGTAGCAGGTCTGGAAGATCAATCCATCCATCGTCCTGAAGATTATCAACCTTGGACAGGAATCAAACGTTGGCCTGGTGGTTTTATTGAAAGTTTAGAAGCACGAACCAATAGTGATAGACGCGCAGGTAAAGGAATTGTCTGGCTCAATAATTCATTAGCCATGGTCGAAGATCAACCTACTTCTGATTTTGTACATCTTATGGGCATGGTTGATACTGCAAATGGTGTAGTGGCAAGACAAGATGAGGCCTTTACTTGGGGCTTTCCAAATCTAGACTTACAAATTCATTTATATCGGGCCCCAACAGGTCAATGGCTAGGTCTAGAAACCGTACAACAATACGGCGCAGATGGAATTGGTTTAACCAGTTCTATTCTACATGATAGCCATGGCCCATTCGGTCGTAGTGAACAAATTCTAACGCTAAGAAAATTAGATTAAAGCGCATCTATATCAAAACGGCCATAAGCTAAACGCATAAACTGAATGGCGCTATTTTACTCAGCAGCATCCTATTTAGGATGCTTTACGATTTTCAGATGGTGCCACAATATGAATGGTCACTGTACGACCCGCAACAAAAGCCAATTCATTTTCTGGCACTTCATCTAAGGTAATTTTAACAGGAACACGCTGTGCTAAACGGACCCAACTAAAAGTTGGATTCACATTTGCCAATAAACCAGTACCTGAACTGCGTTCACGATCCTCGATGCCTGAAGCAATACCCTGCACATGTCCTCGTAATTGCTGTGAATCACCCATTAACTGAACGGTTGCAGGTGCACCAACATAAATTTTATTGAGTTTTGTTTCTTCAAAATACCCCACCACATAGAGCTGTTTACGATCCAATAGTGCTGCTACAGCTTCTCCCACCTTAACATAATTACCGGCTTTTAATTCAAAGTTAGATAATGTTCCATCTGCAGGCGCAACCACTTCGGAACGTGTCAAATTAAGTTCAGCCAAATCTAGATGACTGGTCGCCACATCAATTAATGCCTGTTGCTGTAGTATATTGGCTTTGGCTTGCTCTATGGCAGCCTTAAATTGTTGATGTTCTGCATGAGTTTGATCACGAACAGCAAACATTTGATCTTGTTCCTGTTTCGAAATTGCGCCATCCATCAAGTTGGCATAACGATGGGCATTTTGATCAGCCAATTGAATATTGGCTTGAGATTTCAGTAAATTGGCTTGGGCCTGACCTAATTCAGCTTGGGCTGCCACCAGTCCAGCTTTGGCTTTCACAAGATCTGAACGTGCCTGCTCAACATCCAATGCTTGACGTGCAACATCAATTTTAAACAGTATCTGTCCTTTTTTAACGCTCTGATTATCATGAACCAAAACTTGTGTGACCAAACCTGAAACATCTGAAGAAATTTGCATAACATCCCCACGAATACGACCATCACGTGTCCATGGTTCAGCATTGTAATAATTCCAGATATGTCGCAGTGCAAACATGGCCAAAATGATGACAATAAACAAAACTAAAGGTCGAATAACCTTACGAGAATCAATAGAAATCATGTTTATTTTACCTCATTGTTCATGTCAAGTCGTGGCGTGCTTAGGGCAAATAAAGCAGAAAAACCCAATGAATGAGCCATAGAATCACGATATAAAATGCTAAATAAAAGATACCTGGAAAAGCAATCCAAGTCTGAGTGGCCCATCGATCCATCAAGATCATCACTAACCGTAAAATAAGATAAGCAATGATGGCTTGGATCAATAACACCGGAACATAGACACCATAAATATTTAATTCACCCATGATGCTGCTCCTTTCCAATATATTGGTGTGGTGTCTTGTACAGCAACATGACACAAACTACTTTGAATATTGTTTAAAGAAAGCTGTAAACGTTGTATAAGATTTAAATCGTCATACATGATAATTTGTTGTTGAATAGCCTGAATTTTTTCTAAAACTTTAACTCTAAATACATCATCTTCAATATGTAATTCTTTAGCACTAAAAAAATCATCTAATTGTTGTTGCAGATCATTCAGTGCAGTATAGAGCGATGGAAATTGAGCTAGTTGCCCCATCAATTCTTGTATTCGGGTTAAATCAACCACAGCACTTGATTCAATCAAAGCAAGATGAATATTTTTTTTGAGTGTATCAGATTGCACAACTTTACTATTTAATACCCCAATACGATCCAACATACTGCGTAAATGAATACGAAATTCAACACCATAAGGAATATAAAGTGCCTGACGAATCGCTTTATAATGTAATGATAAAATACGCTGAGCAGTGATATCCGGTGACATCGCGCGTACTAAATGGATGATATAAACTGAAATAATCGGCCCAAGTACGGTACCAATAGCAGCATCAAAAAAGAAAACTTGATCTAAATTATAACGATTTTGTAGATTGAGTCCCATCACAGTGCCCATCAATACAGGTAAAGCAAGACCTGTTAATGGTGGATGAGGAAACATCATTAAACAGTAAATAATAAAAGGCGCTAAAACGATAACCAGTTGCCAAAATTCACTAATATTCGGGAAAATGCCATAAGCATAAATAAATACCAATATACCAGCATAAATATTGCCTCGAATAAACATTTTTAATGCAGGGACTGGATTATCCATAACCGTCAAAATACACGCACTGATTGCAGCCATTTCTGCTAACATAAATCCAGCTTTCCAACCGCTGATGATCCAAAAACCTGTTGCAATCACAACCACTAAAAAGGCAGAAATACCTCCTCGTATTGCAATCCCATGATCTCGATGCAAACTGGGATACTGGGTGGTTAAAGGCACAATGCTTTCTGGTAAAGTCGCCTCTCCTTGCTGGATACGTTGCCAAATCCATTGAATAGCACGGATATTTTCAATAAAATGCCGAATATCCATTTTAAGACTGGCCAACATTACCTGTTGTGAAGGTGTTGCAACAGCAAATAAGTTGTGAAAATCCTGCTCAAACTGCGCAGGTAAAATATGAAATGACTTCTCATCAATCACGCTATCAGATTGTAGAACGGCTTGAATATGCTGACTGGTCTGTATCAAATCATCACGATATTTTAAATCAATTTGATCTAACTGTTTAATCCGTTCAGCCATAGCCACCATATTGGCCACCAGCATACTCAGTTGATGTAGCATTTCTTGTAAGGGTTTGGTCATCCCTTTTAATGTTGATTTTTCATAACTCAAATGTACTGCCATCACATGAATATCTGTAATGTCTGTGGCAAGATGACGTAATGCCTGACTATAGTTGCTAAATTCATCTCCATTAACCAGAATTTTTTCAAAAAGTGCATGCGTATCTTGTAAGGTTTTCGATACCCGTGTATGAATGGCAGGACCAATATGCATCGGAAAAATCGTCGTCGTTACAACCGCACTACATACCACGCCAACGGTAATTTCTAAAAATCGGCCAATCGCCATATCAAAAACAGAACTGGTATCAATATTATAAATAATGTTATAGCTGATAATCACCGTGGTATAACCTGCCAACATACAGATATAACTTCTTGGCGTTCGATCCAACAATGAAATATAAAGACAAAATCCGACCCAAAAGGCGAGAAAAAAAGTAAATAACCATGGTGTATTGATTAAAAAAGGGGTTGCAACTACAGCCACTATGGCACCTAATAAGGTGCCTAATAGCCGATATAGACTTTTAGAAGACGTCATCCCTGCATAGGGATTAGCAATCACAAAAACTGTTCCAACAGCCCAAATTGGATAAGCAAGATTCAGAGAAAACGCCACATAAAGTGCAAGCATACCTGCCAAAAACGTTTTAATCGCAAAGATCCAATCCAATTTATTTGGACGAAAAGCGAGAATCGGTCGTATTAGCAACATAGCTTATCTCTAAAAACATCTATCATTTTCTTTTAGAAAAATCTCAGTGCGTTATAAAGCAAGCGATATAACGTAATTACATAAATCAAAGAAGTGATAGATCAACACCATGATGACGTGTTGCTATTCAAAGGAGAGTTAAATATCTCATAGAACAAATTAAAGGCAATTTATTCACTTTTAGATATTTTGTTAGTCAATTTTTACAAATACACTTTAATTTGTCAATATTATTATCTTAATATGATAATTTAATGAGTAATAAATCATCACAGCATAATTTTGCTCACCTTATAGTCAGTCACATATTGTCTAAAATGAAAGTACAACTCAATTGAAGGATAAGCAGATTAATCGTTTTAAGCATTGACTTATATTTAAACAATAAAGCATAGATAATCACTGAATTTTGGTTAGATCATAGTCAATACACATCACATATGATCAAACTAATATGATCAGTACTATACGTGGTGATGTTATGACACTAGCGGATGGGATACGACAAGAAAAAAATACCAGTAAAAACTCAAAACTACCCTGATAAAATGGGCAAAATTTATCTCTATCCTGATATCGGATGACGTATTTTTTGAATGAGATCATGCTGAATGATCTCATCAATTTCTAAAGGATCAACTGATAACTCAACTAACATCGTATGTGAACGGATGATCTATTGGTGCTCATAAAGAAACTCAATACCAGCTAAAATCATGGATATCATCCCATTTAGAATTAACTGTTACTCATTTATGGTGCTGTATAATAAGGAACGGTACCATTGATCGTTGCACGATGCATAATCCGATGTGCATCACCATAATCAAATAAAGCTTTATGCTGAGTACTACGGTTATCCCAAATTGCCACATCACCCGCTTGCCATTGCCAACGTAAATGAAATTCAGGTTTGACAATATGTGCAAATAACCAAGCGAGTAAATCTTCATTCTCGCTATCTGAAAGTTGATTAATATCGGTAGTAAAACCTTCATTAACAAATAAGATTTCCTCCCCTGTTTCAGGATGAGTACGGATCACAGGATGAATAACAGGTGGATATTGACGAAACGATCGCTCTAAACGTTGTTGATCTTCAAGCGAAGTCGCAAAACGCTCTGTAGGAAATGATTTTCGCATATCGTGCGTAGCAGTTAATCCACGTAACTGCTGTTTTAAATCTTCAGGCAAGGCCTGAAATGCAGCAGTACCACTTGCCCATAAGGTATCACCACCAGAGGCAGGTATTTTGATGGCTTGTAAAACACACCCTAATGGTGGCGTTTGACTAAAAGTAACATCAGTATGCCATAAGTCATTATCACGTAAGTCTTGACGATGACTATCAAGAATAATTACTTCAGGTGCTTCATCCAGTGCCGGATAAATAGGATGAATATGTAAAGTACCAAAAATTTTGGCAAGTTTAACCTGCGATTGTGCTGTCAGCATTTGCTGGCGGAAAAAAATGACTTGATGTTTTAATAATGCACGATGAATGTCGGCAGCGATTTCTGAATTAACTTGATTTAAATCAACACCTTCAACAATTGCACCAATATTTGGATTAATCTGTTTAATTTGTAATGACATAACTTCTCTTCTACATATTTTGACCGTACCACGGCGCTAACTGCTGTTGTAACCAGCGTAAAAACAATTCAAAACTTACCGCAACCACTGCAATCACAATAATGCCTAAGATCACTGTATCCGTGACTAAGAATTGCGCTGCAGATTGCACCATAAAGCCAATACCGCGATCTGCTGCAACCAATTCCGCAGCAACTAATGTTGACCATCCCACGCCTAAACCAATACGAATACCGGTGAGAATATGTGGCAATGCCGTCGGTAAAATCACAAATTTAAAAACCTGAAACCGAGTTGCCCCTAAAGATAATGCAGCACGCTCTCTATTCTTTTGATGACTTAACACGCCATACGTCGAACTAATAATGATCGGTGTCAGAATAGAAAAGAAAATCAAAAGAATTTTAGTGGTTTCACCAATTCCAAACCAAATCACCAGTAAAGGTAAATATGCCAATGGCGGTATAGGACGCAATAATTCAACCAATGGATCAAGGACAGCACGTATCCACTTATTTAATCCCATCCACAGTCCTAGTGGCACACCAATCAAAATTGCAGCAAAAAGTGCCAATAACACTCGACCAATACTTTTAGCGAGATGCTGCCATAATGTGGCTTGCATAAAGCCTTGTTGACTCACTTCCAAAAATTTTTGCCAGACTGCTGCTGGACTTGGTAAGAAAAGTGATGGAACAATATGTAAAGCCGTCACGATATACCAGAGCAATAGCAGTGCTAAGACACTCGAGAGACTAATAGCAACAATCATATAATGTTGTGAATAGATTCGTATTGTATTGATGGTCTTACCGATGACTTTACGAGAAGAGCGCTGATTATTGCGCAGTGCTTTCGCCATACTGGGTTGTGATTGAAAACTCATTTAGTGCTCCAATGCATGCAACTTCTGCTGTTTAAGATGTTCAAACAAGCGTTCTCGAAGTACGATAAAACTAGGATCTGATTTAATGTCGCGTATTGACTCCCCTTGACGATAACGTGTCGCAAAGTCCAGATTCAAAATTTCAATAATGCGTCCAGGACGTGCGGCCATGAGAACCAATTGCTGACTTAACAATAAAGCTTCTTCAATATCATGCGTAATCAAGAAAAAGCCTTTATTCTCTTTGATCCACAAATCGAGTACCAATTGCTGCATGTTTTCACGTGTAAAAGCATCTAATGCAGCAAAAGGCTCATCCAGTAAAATAAAAGGGGCTTGGCTAATTAATGCGCGTGCAATGCCAACTCGTTGCTTCATTCCTCCAGAGAGTTGCCAAATATTTGCCTGTGCAGCATCTGACAATCCCACTGTATCTAAAATAGCTGCTACCCGACGGGTTATTTCATGAGGATGGATTGCATTTAATTTAAGTGAAAATCCTACATTATCAGTAACATTTAACCATGGTAATAAAGCATGTTCCTGAAAAACGACTGCACGACGTGCATCTGGACGGGTTACCACTTCATCATCAATTTTGACAGCACCAGCACTCATTTTTTGAAAGCCAGCCAAGATATTTAGCAAGGTGGTTTTGCCACAACCTGACTCACCCACTACGACGGTTAAAGATGATTCTGGAATATTTAAATTGATATTCTGTAATACAGCGATATCTTGCTGTGGATAGGTTAAATTAATATTTTCAGCTTTTAACGTCTGCATAAACTTATCCTCAAGGCTTTAAAAACAGTGAATTGAGGTTGGCCTGATAATCATCTTTAACACGATCAATCTTGCCCTGAGACTTCAAAAACGTTGCTGTATCAAAAATATTACGCGCAAAAGTCTTCTGTAAAATATCCAGCTGTTGTGCTTGATTCAGATAGATATTTCCAGCCAACAGTAATGGAATATCATTTGGTTGAGAGCCTGTTAATGCTGCAATTTTTTCGATGTAATCTGTACGTTTCTCAAATGCTTTAGGATTTTGATTATATTCATTAATTTTAGCTAAAGAGCTCTGAACAAAGGCCTTTAAAAATTCAGGATTTTTCTCTGCAAAATCTTGTCGTACTGCCCATAAATCAAATGTTGGTGCGCCCCAATCTGCAACTTGTTGTGAATCTGTCAGCACTTTTCCTGACAACAATGCTTTACTTAAAGCAGGCTCCCAAACATAAGTCGCATCAATATCTCCACGTTGCCATGCAGCAGAAATTTCGGATGGTCGCAAATTAATAATGTTCACTTGTGATGGTGCAATATTCCAATGTTTTAATGCCGAAAGTAGACTGTAATGTGCTGTAGAAACAAAAGGAACTGCGATGGTTTTACCAATTAAATCTTTTGCTTGGGTAATACCAGATCGATGGCTAACAACTAAGGCTTCTGAATGACCTAGTTTTGCTGCAATAAAAAAAACAGCAATAGGAACATCACGACTCACGGCTGCTGTAAACGGGCTGGTACCCAAATTACCAATATCAACATCACCAGATGCTAAAGCATTGACCACATCAGCACCTGTATCAAATTTTTTCCACTCAATTTCACGTTGACTATTTTTTTCATAATCGCCATTGGCTTGCGCTACTTTGCTGGGATCGACTCCAGTTTGATAAGCAATCACAACTGGTTTTTCAGATGATGTCGATACATGTTTGATCTGTTGATTCTGGGCATGTTGCGTGTTTTGAAAATATACAAATGCTGTTAATGCAATAATGACAATGGCCGTTACAATTAACGGTTTTGATTTATTACTCACTTTACTTTCCACTTAACACAACAACGACTTACTATGCTAAACATTTAGTTTTTTTATGAAAAATAAATAAATCTACTTTAATTATTCCTTTTATATATTTAGCAAAATATGCATTGATTATCTCAAAATTGAATAATGATCAAAGATATGATCCATAACCCCAGCTTACTGAGAAGACAGATTTAAATCGAAAATATAAAATTCATAGCACCTTAGTGCTTTTTTAAAGCTTTAGCATCAATTTTGTAAAGATGATATAAGAATCACTTTTATAGTCATAATCATGAAGAATATAAACTTTTTTATTGCTGTACTTCAGCATCATTAAAATCTATTTACGTTTTTTAACTATTTGTTTCTAATAAAACTATATAAGCTAAAACAAATAATTGATTGGGCAGATAATTGATTTATTGATATCGCAATAACTATTTTTTAAAAACTGTAAATAAGGATTAAAAAAGGAAAATTATTATTGTGATCATGATGATGCATCTTAAATTACAAGTTTTTTTTATTGACTTTGCAGTCACTCAGAAACCGTACAGAAACGCTTGTACCTTACTATGAGATGTTGCACGATTAAGCCCATACCAATACATGCGATATACAGCATATAAAATATTTTTTTAGGATGAAAACGCTGGTTTAACCAGTATTGAGGAAAACGATATGCCACAATACAAAGCGCCTTTACGTGATATGCAATTTGTTTTGCATGAGCTTTTAAATATTGAAGAACATTATGAAAAATTACCTGAATTTCAAGGTAATGTTAGCCGTGAATTGGTCGATCAATATTTAGAAGCCGCTGCGGACTTCTGTGAAAATGAACTTTCTCCTCTCAACCAGGTGGGTGACCGTGAAGGCTGCTCCTGGAATGATGGTGTAGTAACCACACCTACCGGGTTTAAAGCAGCCTATGAAAAATATATTGAGTTGGGTTTTCCATCACTTTCTGCTGAAGAACAATATGGTGGACAAGGCTTACCAAACTCATTAGCAACCGTTATTTCCGAAATGGTTGGAACTGCAAACTGGGCTTGGGGAATGTATCCAGGTTTATCTCATGGTGCCATACGTACACTTGAGTATCATGGTTCAGCAGAACAAAAAGAAAAGTACCTGCCAAAACTGATTTCAGGAGAATGGACAGGTACTATGTGTTTAACTGAGTCTCAAGCAGGATCTGACTTAGGTATTATTCGTACCAAAGCAGAGCCTCAAGCAGATGGTAGCTATGCAATTTCTGGCGAGAAGATATTTATCTCTGCTGGTGAACATGATATGGCTGAAAATATTATCCATATCGTACTTGCGCGTCTTCCTGGTGCACCGAAAGGAACCAAAGGAATTTCGCTGTTTATTGTCCCAAAATTTAATGTCAATGCAGATGGCTCTCTAGGTGAGCGTAATGCGGTACATTGTGGTTCAATCGAACATAAAATGGGAATCCATGGTAATGCAACTTGCGTACTGAATTTTGATCAGGCAAAAGGCTTTTTGATCGGTCCTGAAAACCGCGGTTTAAACTGTATGTTTACCTTTATGAATACCGCACGTATTGGTACAGCAGTTCAAGGACTCTCTGCATCTGAAAGTTCATTCCAAGGTGCACTGGCATATGCTAAAGAACGTTTAGCCATGCGCTCTCTTGCTGGTCCTAAAGCACCAGATAAAGAAGCAGATCCGATTATTGTTCATCCTGCCGTACGTAATATGTTGCTAACACAAAAAGCATTTGCTGAAGGTGGCCGTGCATTGGTGTATTTGTTGGCACTCTATGCGGATGTGGTTGAAAAAGGTGCAACTGAAGAAGAGCGTAAATTTGCTGACAATATTTTGTCACTACTGACACCTATTGCTAAAGCCTTTTTAACAGAAACAGGCTTTGAAGCTGCAAATCATGGTGTTCAGGTCTTTGGTGGACATGGCTTTATTTCTGAACATGGCATGGAACAAATTGTCCGTGATACTCGTATTGCATGTTTATATGAGGGAACCACAGAGATCCAAGCCCTAGATCTATTAGGTCGTAAAGTTTTGGGTACACAAGGTGCAATGCTCAAAGACTTTACCAAAATTATTTATAAGTTTACCGAAGCCAATAAAGATAATGCAGCAATGCAAGAATTTATCGAACCATTAGCAGCACTCAATAAAGAATGGGGCGATCTCACCATGCAAATTGGCATGCGTGCCATGAAAAACCCTGAGGAAGTCGGTGCCGCTGCTGTTGATTATTTATATTTTGCAGGCTATGTCACATTAGCTTATCTCTGGGCACGTATGGCATTAACTGCACAGCAGCAATTGGCTGCCGGCTCAACAGAGGTTGATTTTTATCAGGCAAAAATCACCACTGCCCGTTTCTACTTCAAGAAAATTCTGCCACGTGTACGTTCACATGTCGAAGTGATTGCAACAGGTCTGGCACCCTTGATGGAACTCGATGCAGAACATTTCGCATTCTAAATTTCTTGTTATAACCAATCATAAAAGGACAGCCAATACGTTGGCGGTCCTTTTCCATATCAGAATCATAGCTAAAATTAATTTTGCGTCGTCTTATGTCTAATGCTATATATTTTTTTATTTTAGACTGATCAAGATTAAACGCAGTAAACAATAAAGAGATGAAAAACTATGCCAATCTATCATGCCCCTTTAACAGATATGAAATTTATCTTAAATGATGTTTTCAATGCCGCTGAATTTTGGCAAGCCAATCCAAAGCTGGCACATTTAGATCAAGCAACTGCTGAAGCCATTTTAGAAGAAATGGCTAAATTTGCACAAAATGTTACTTTACCGTTAAACCGTTCAGGAGATGAAGAAGGGGCAAAATATCAAGATGGTCATGTGACAACACCTGCAGGCTTTAAAGAAGCATTTCAACAATATGGCGATGCTGGCTGGATCGGTTTGGGTGCTGATGCCGAATGGGGCGGTCAGGAAATGCCTAAAATGCTTACGGTATTATCAGATGAAATGCTTTTCGCAACCAATCCTGCTTTTATGCTCTATCCGCTCCTTTCAGTGGGTGCAGGAATGGCTTTAAACAGCTATGCATCTGAAGAACAAAAACAAACGTATTTGCCTAAAATTTATAGCGGAGAATGGTCGGGTACCATGTGTCTCACAGAGCCACATGCAGGAACTGATTTAGGAATAATTAAAACCAAAGCTGAACCCAATACAGATGGTAGTTATAAGATCACAGGAACCAAAATTTTCATTACTGGTGGCGATCATGATCTAACCCAGAATATCATTCATTTGGTTTTAGCAAAAACACCAAATGCCCCAGCAGGCTCACGTGGTATCTCATTATTTATCGTACCAAAATTTCTGGTCAATCCAGATGGCTCTCTCGGTGCACGCAATCATGTTGGGCCAGGTTCAATTGAGCATAAAATGGGAATTAAAGCCTCAGCAACCTGTGTCATGAATTTTGATGGTGCAACAGGTTATTTGGTAGGTAAAGAAAATGAAGGCCTTGCCGCAATGTTTGTGATGATGAACTATGAGCGTCTTTCTATGGGAATTCAAGGCTTAGGTGCATCCGAATTTGCCTATCAAAATGCTGCCCAATATGCGATTGACCGTTTACAAGGTCGTAGTCCGACTGGTGCTGAATATCCAGAGAAACCTGCTGACCCAATTATCGTACATCCGGATGTACGTCGTATGTTATTAAATGTGCGTGCTAATAATGAAGCATCGCGTGCTTTTGCAGTCTATGTGGGTCAACAACTGGATATCACAAAATTTTCAACCGATTCAGAAGCCATAAAATATGCCAATAATCGTGTTGCATTATTAACACCGATTGCAAAAGCTTATTTAACAGATACGGCATTACAAGCAACACTAGATGCACAAATGTGTTTTGGCGGTCATGGTTATATTCGTGAATGGGGTATGGAACAATGTGTCCGTGATCTACGTATTGCTCAAATTTATGAAGGGACTAATGGTGTGCAGTCACAGGATTTAATTGGTCGTAAAACCATTAAATGTCAGGGCGAATTTATCAATGAGTATATTCATGAAATACGTGATTTCACCAATAACTTAGATGCTGATTTAAACTTTATTAAAGATGCAACCTTAGACGCAGCAACGGAAATCGAATCAGTTACTCAATATATTTTAGATGCAGCTGCTGAGAATGCCGATTTTGCAAACCTAGCAGCAGTGGATTATTTACATGCAGTAGGTCTGTTGAGTTTTTCATATATGTTTGCACGTATTGCAAATGCAGCAAAAGCACATGAAGGTGATTTTTATCAAAATAAAATTACCCTTGCAATTTATTTTGTACAACGTATTTTACCTGAATTATCGGTTCGCATTAGTAAAATCAAGGCTGGACCAGAAGTGACGATGAGTTTTTCTGAAGACTATTTTATCAGTCAAAGCTAATCACAATAAAAGTGATCCTTGATAATTGCACTGTATTTATTTTGAGATAAATACATGATTAATGTGCATGCAACCGCATCAATACTTAACAAAACGCCTGATTTTATTCAGGCGTTTTTTAAAAGTATGGGCTAAAGTCAATCTATAGCTGCTACATCATGTTGACTATAGTGACAGTGAATCTGCAATCTTTTGTAACATAAGTGAGTGTATAACGTTCTTTCCAGCCTGCGCTTGCTGCTGAACATTGATAATTCGAATCACACCAACTGCCTCAAGTGCATCACATAATGTCATGATATTTTGCATAGTATCAGGCTCAATACCACTGCCCAAAATTAACTTTTGACCTATTTTTAATTGATAGATTTTATTCTCAATGGTATCCAACATTTTTTATTTCCTATTTTTAAATTGTGATCCACGCAATTAAACTAACATAAAAACAAAAAGTAACCAAAAAATTTTATAAATCCCACCTTACGTGATGTTATGTGCATGGAATTTGCTTAAGATTCAATAGTATCTATTCCCAGCCTAATCATGATCTGCCACTCATCCAACTCAAGATTAGTCTATAAAGGTAATAAGATGTGATGAATATTGCATAAAATGTCGACAAAACAGGCTTAAAAATACATAAAGTCTGCAGCATAAACAGATGAGAAACAAATTCTGTGCAAATTCTACATAACACCAGCTTATTGAGAACAAAGGATGCCTATGACACAGCCTAAAATGAAAAACAATACCATTGAAAGAATCCTTGATCGCTTTGGAAATATTGCAGTTGAAAGCTTTCATTACATTACGCTATTTATTATTGGCTGTATGGTTGTTTGGTCTGCTGGCCATACCGTAATTGAGATATTTACGGTTAAGAAATTTGCCAGTATTGATGACATCTTACTGCTTTTTATTTATCTTGAACTCGGTGCAATGGTTGGCATTTATTTTAAGACCAATCATATGCCAGTCAGATTCTTAATCTATATTGCAATTACTGCACTCACACGCCTGCTGATTGCAGATATTCAACATGATCATAAAGCCGATATGGGCCTTGTTATTACGACAGGATCCATTTTAATTTTAGCATTTGCAATTTTGGTGGTCCGTTTTTCTTCATGGACTTATCCATCTGTCATTCGAAATAAACATACTGAAAAACCATTAGCTGAGGGCAAAACACCACGTCCACAAGATGATGAATTGGCTTAGTATTATCTCTCACCGTTCTCAGGGACGGTGATGACTATCACACATCACATCATCCCCCATCTAAAGGTAAAACTTCGCCCTTAATGCACGCTTTACGATAATTTTATCGCTGATAAAAACCAGCCTTGCGCATAAAGAAATCGTTTGTTTTAGGTGACTTATTACCATATACCCGCCCCCTTATAGCGCGTCAATAGTCTGTCAGAAAGAATACAATATGATCAATTAATGGTGGTTTTTTTGATCCCGATAAAGCAGGTCATCTTGAATATAAAATAGGATATAATCATTGGACTTTATTTATGGTTGGATTTTTACTGTGTCAGACCTTAGCTTTGAGCGCTTACAGCAATTTTTTGGCAAAATTCCAAGTATTCAAGCAGATCATCTCGACGCTTATGGAACAGATGGGCAAGCTGCTTGGTGGTTTAAATTCAGAATCAATATTGATCATCCTTTAGCATGGCAAACAGTTCAAGAACTTGGTCATGTTTTAAATTATATTTCTAAAAATGAACGCTTACCAACGCAATTTTTACCAGTATCTCCTCCTCCATATATGAATGGTGAGGCAAAACAGTTTCTATCTTGGGTCATTCAATGTAATCATAAAGACTTTCCACCCGATGTAATTTGTGACTGGCTAGAGGCTCGTCTTCCTCAACCTGTAGAAGATGAAGCCCAATGGAAAGTCAAAACAGACATCACAGAATTGGCCAATATGAAAGATGAAGAGCTGGATGCATTAGTTCCACCACATGCTTAAGGTATATATACATATTTCAGCATCCTTAGTAGGATTACAGCAGATTGTCTGTAATCCTATCAAATCGAGTAACAATATCAGGGTTTAAACTCATTCCTATGGATATGGTCAAATGACTTAATACATAGCACTGTTATGGTCATTAAAAAGTCGACCAACCACTCCACTCCATAAATCGATAAACCCAGTATTTAAATTGCGACTCATCTGCATATTTTGCATAATCAACACTGATATTACGTCCATTTAAATTAAGCCATGCCGTATTAAAATAACGCTGTGCATCAACAAATACAGGTGCCTTTACTGTACCAATAACACGTAAATCAGTTTCTAAATTATAATTTTTTAAATTACGTGCAGTAAAATTGGCCGATCCTAAAATCAGTTCCGCATCTTGCTTATTCCATTTTAAAATCATTTTGCCATGACACTGTTCACCCTGTGTATTACACCAACGGACATCAACTCCCGCTTGATGTAATTCCATGGCAACCTGACGATTGGGTATGCCATTTTTCTCTCGTCCAAATGCATCTTTATTCGGATCTAATAAGATACGTAATTTCACGCCACGTGCTTTTGCCGCGATTAAAGCTTGAATAATTTGACGCTCTGATAAATAAAACATCGTTAAATCAATATGGTCTTCAGCTTTCGCTGAGCTGATTAACGACAAAACTTGTTTTAAAATGGCTTGTTCTGTTAAGACCTGAACTTGTGGTAACGTTTGATCTGTGGCAAATTCACCGATAATCAAGCTGGAAATATCACCTTGTGACATTTGTGCGACAGTCCGCTCAGTTTGCAAGACATCAACAGCAGTATAACCATCGACCAACAATGCCACATTAGAGTGTCGAGAACTCCCATCATGAGGATTCATTGACGAAACCAATGTTTTCCAACCGTCAACCGTATTGACCACCATGGTTTTTCTATGATTTGCTTTAAAATTCAGTAAGTTAAAATAGCTTCTTAGCGTGACTTTTCCTTCACCGACAGGATTTGCCAACCAACCTTTATCAGAATTATTTCCTACGCCTTGACAACACATATACCAAAGTGCAGACCATGTCGGATTAGATGCTCTTAATGGCACTAAATTTGTTTCGATGACATCAATACCATTTTGCCGTAATTGACGATAATGCTCAGGAGCAATACCGCCATAAACTGAATTAATTGGATCGGTAATCAATTTAATTTCAATATGAGGATAATCACGCTTTTTTTGTATCAAAGCTTGAGTTAATGTTGCTGTTAGTTTGCTTTGTTGCTGCTGTGAAGTACCCACATTTTGATTAAATAAAAACATATCTAACACAATCATGGATTGGGCTTGATCAATCAGTTGCAACATTTGTTTAAAAATTTGCTGATCGACTTGAGATTTTCCCTGCTGATCAACATAACTTTGATCGGCCAAAAACTGTACCTGTGCATGACGTAATTTACCTGTATAGTCCAAACCTTGTGGTAATGGTTTATAGGTATGATAAATCGCAGAGGCCAAATAAGTCAGCAAAATCGCTGCAACAACCAGCATGATATATTGACGAGTAGACCAATTTAGTTTGTGGTGAATTTTTTGAAAAATACGCATAAGAAAAAACCTAACCCAATATACTCAGGCTAGGTTTTCTTCCATCAGTTTTCAAGTGCTTTTATGTCTGATTCAATAAAATATCCAATAAATGAATGAATTTTAAAAACCAAATTCAACACCTATCGTAAAATTTCGTCCAACTTGTGGAATATTGGCCAAGAAAGATGCATGTTGATAAACCTCTTGATCCAATAGATTATTCGCATTGAAATAGACACGATAATCTTGATTTACACCATATTTAGCCTGATAACTCAAACCTAAATTAACCATCTCGTAGCTAGGAGTATCTTGTTCAAAAGCACTGATTCGATCTTGCTTAAAGGCATGATAGTATTCGGCCATTGCCTTCCAGCCATCAAAAAAGTCAACATTAACCTTGGTCCCTAAACGTCCTGCAGGTACCCGTGGTGCATTTTGTCCATCGATCTTGCCACGTACCATATCACCAAAAACACTCAGCTTATAAGCATCAGTGAGTTGATACGAAGCTTGTGCTTCTGCACCATAAAATTGAGCTTTATCTTGCGTATAATCAACTAAACGAAAATTACCTTGCTGTGCCGTTGTTGCGGCATAAATATAGTTTTGATACCAATTGTGATACACATTAAGATGATAATCCAACTGTTCTCCAGCATAATGCCAACCAATTTCTAAATTATTTGATTTTTCAACATCAAGATTTTCATTACCTCGTTCATAGGTATTGGTGGCTAAATGTATACCATTGGCATACAACTCCTGTGCCAAAGGTAAGCGTTGTTGATGTGACCCTGTCAATGACAAGGTATAGTCTGGCATCAATTGCCAACTCACTGCTGCTGATGCTGAAAGTGCATGATCATTATTATCTTTCTGATTAGAATCAATCTTAATCTGTTGTTGATCTGCACGTGCACCTAGCTCAAAATAAAAATCATTGAGTCGCTTATGCTCTAAAGCAAACACACTCCATTTTCTGGTCTGTGTGGGATTAAGTAAACGCTCAGTCCCTGTAATATCCAATTTTTGTTGATTATACTGAGTACCAATGACGCCTTCCCAGCCTGCAACGGGTTGATGTACCAATTCAACTCGCCCATCATATGCTTTACTTTTAAAAGTAGTTCCAATGATATTTTGATCAATTTCATCATGTTGGTAATCTGTATAACTACTATGTACACGCAGCTTACTCCAACCCTGTAATGGATCAGTCAGCTCCGCACGTACATCATAACGTTTAGATTTTAAATTGACCCATGGACCTGCATCATGTTCATGGCTATCCGTCTCTTCATCATCATGACCATGTTCATGGCCATGTCCATGATCGCCACAATATAGGGTATTGGCGTGAGGATGACATGATTCATATTCATGACTATGTCCAGGTAAGCCATACTGGTCTTGACGATGGGTATAAGCTGCACCAATAAAGCCACGTTCACCAATCCATGCACTACCAATACTGAATGTTTCACCTTTAGCAAAGGTGTCAGGTACACGACGTTCAACATCAACATGACCATCATGTTGTTGCTGATAATTCGGCGTAATATAGTCATTGGCATGACGCTTTAAACCTTCAAGACGTAAAGCAAACTGTTGGCCTAAACCTACAGTAACACCACCTGCTGCCAATTTTTCATCACTGCCACTGTTATAACGTAAAGCAACTTTTCCTTCATAACCTTGTGCTGGCATTTGTGTTGGAATCTTCTGATCCGTGACATTCACCAGTCCACCTACAGTCCCTGCACCATATAGTAACGTAGAAGGTCCGCGAATAATTTCAATTTGCTGTGCCAAGATAGGATCAACGGTAATGGCATGATCGGGCGATAGTGCAGAAACATCTGCAGGCTCAGAAGCATGTTGTAAGACTTTCACACGTGGCCCATCTTGACCACGGATAACAGGACGACTTGATCCAGCTCCAAACTGATTAGAGGATATACCGAGTTCGTGACCAAGTGCCTCACCAATTGTACTTGCACCTTGTGATAATTTAGATTGATCAATCACATGATCTAAAGCTGCAAAATCTACAGGCGTTTGAATCAATGGATGAGCTTGTAGCTGAATGGTTGCGAGTTTTTTCGTATCGTCCAGTGCTGTATCTGCCCATAATGCTGAAGAGCTCAATGATAAAATGGTTAAGGTAATGAGGTTCTTGTTGAAATACATTGGTGTAGCTCAAGATGACTGATCAAAATGATATATTATAACATTTCATCTTGTTTGCAAGTCCTATTATGCTGGCATTCTGATGGCTAGGCAGATTGTGATCTAAATATGACTATCATCCATTTTGATATCGCTAAATTGTATTTTTATGCCATGTCTTAATATTTAATATGTTGATATATCTTGTATTTAATCAATTTTCTATCACCTAAGCATTGTATTTAGAGATAGCGCATCATTGATCAATATGACAAATCCATCGCCATTATTATTTAAAATTATATTTAACGTAAATATTGTCTGATGATTTAATTCAATTGATTCTATATTGGTCAGTATTATCAATTCAAATCATCTACCGCAGCGTGATTGTCGATTAAAAATATAAAAAGATCAGTGCTGATCAACAATGACTGATTGATTTTATTCCTTTTATTGGAGTTTTTTGATCTAGTTCTTGTGGCACAACGACCAAAGAGGCATAATCTTCGTTTAATTAAAGGCAGTACGCTGTTTACGTATGTGCTTTCCTTAACCCATATAGTTGGATTTTATACGCTATGATGCGAACTCATTACTGTGGTTCTTTAACCGAAGCTCAAATTGACCAAACCGTAACATTATGCGGTTGGGTACATCGTCGTCGTGATCACGGTGGTGTTATTTTTTTAGATATGCGTGATCGTGATGGTCTAGTTCAAGTAGTCATTGATCCAGATACTCCTGAAGCCTTTGCTACTGCTGATAAGGCACGTTCAGAATTCGTACTAAAAATTACAGGCCGTGTACGTCGCCGTTATGCTGGTACTGAAAATGCCAATATGGTGAGTGGTCAAATTGAAGTTTTGGGTAAAGAAATTGAAGTTCTTGCTCAGTCAGAAACACCGCCATTCCCACTGAATGATGATAATACCAATATCTCAGAAGAAGTCCGTTTAAAATATCGTTTCTTGGACATTCGCCGTCCAGAAATGTTAGACCGTTTACGTTTCCGTTCAAAAGTAACTAACCTGATCCGTAATTACTTTGAAGAACATGGTTTTCTTGATGTAGAAACACCAATTTTAACTCGTGCAACACCTGAAGGTGCACGTGATTATTTGGTCCCAAGCCGTGTTTCTAATGGTAGTTTTTATGCTTTACCACAATCACCACAATTATTTAAACAGTTATTGATGGTTGGTGGTATTGATCGTTACTATCAAATTGCTAAATGCTTCCGTGATGAAGACTTACGTGCAGACCGTCAGCCAGAATTTACTCAAATCGATGTTGAAACATCATTTATGAGTGATGACGATATTATGGACTTTATGGAAGGCATGACCGTGAAGATGTTCGATGAACTTCTTGGGGTAAAATTTGCTAAATTCCAACGTATGACCTATGCTGATGCCATGCGTGATTATGCATCAGATAAGCCAGATCTTCGTATTCCGTTAAAATTAGTTGATGTTGCTGATTTAATGCAAGATGTAGAATTTAAAGTCTTTGCAGGACCAGCAAAAGATCCAAAAGGTCGTATTGTTGCGCTTCGCGTACCGGGTGCTGCTGCTTTACCACGTAGTGCAATTGATGAATATACTAAATTCGTCGGTATTTATGGTGCTAAAGGCTTGGCCTATATTAAAGTCAATGAACTTGAAAAAGGAATCGAAGGCCTGCAATCTCCAATCGTTAAATTTATTGAGCCAATTGTGCTTGATCTATTAAAACGTGTTGGTGCTGAAAATGGTGATATCGTCTTCTTTGGCGCGGACAAAGCGAAAGTCGTTAATGATGCAATGGGTGCACTTCGTGTCAAAATTGGTCATGATATGAAGTTAGCAACATGTGAATGGGCACCACTTTGGGTAGTTGACTTCCCAATGTTTGAAGAAACTGATGATGGCAAATGGACCTCTGTACACCATCCATTTACATTACCAAAATCTAGCGTTGAAGATGTTAAAAACAACCCAGGTGCAGCATTATCTGTAGCTTATGATATGGTATTAAATGGCACCGAAATTGGCGGTGGTTCATTACGTATCTATACGCTAGAAATGCAAAAAGCGATCTTTGAAGCACTGGGCATTTCTGAAGAAGAAGCGGAAGAGAAGTTTAGCTTCTTATTAAATGCACTACGCTATGGTGCACCTCCTCATGGCGGTCTCGCATTTGGTCTAGATCGCTTAATCATGTTAATGACAGGTGCATCTTCTATTCGTGATGTAATTGCATTCCCGAAAACAAAGACAGCAGAATGTCCATTAACACAAGCACCAGCACCTGTAGAGGCAAATCAATTACGTGATTTAGGCATCCGCTTACGTGAAAAACCAAAGGCAGAACCTCAAGCATAAATACCATGATTGAGGCTTAGATCCAGAAAAACCCTGTAGCGATGTTGCAGGGTTTTTTTATTTCATTGAGATCATTATTCAGCAATGGCATAATAACGCTTTATTTTCTCCTTTGCTGTGAGCGTTGTTATGGCTATGCGTCCTGAAGTTCGTCGTCGTGCAATTGTATTAATCGTATTTGCAGTCGTGCAATGGATTTTCATGCGTTATATTCTAGATAACCAGTTATTTAACCTCACGACCTATAATCGTATCGTTATTTTCTGTGTGAGCAGTCTTGGTGGTGCTTTACTCATCTTTGTCGGCTTGATTTATATGGTACTGAAAGGTAATGCTGATCATCGTTCATAATGCACCTAATTTAATCTAATTTTATGTACCATTTACTCAAATTTTTTGCACTATTACCACTGCTCTTTATCCAGTTTTTAGCGAAACTGGTGGGCTGGTGTTTATATACATTTAAATCATCTGCGAAAACCACCACATCCAATAATCTAAAAATTGCCTATCCGACGCTAAATACCACGCAACATGAGGCTCTAGTCAAACTTAATTTACAGCATCAATGCATGACCTATGCAGAATCGATTAAAGTTTGGGGCGCATCCACTGATTTTGCATTACAACAAATTAAACAGGTGCACCATGCAGAGATTTTTTTTAATGCACTTAAAAATCCGCACGGCACTTTAGCGATTGTGCCACACTTTGGTAATTGGGAACTGATGAATGCTTGGGTTAATCAATATACTTGCCCTGTCATTATGTATAAACCCAGCAAAAATAAAGACCTGAATCGTTTTATGTTAGAAGCCAGACAACGCCTAAATGCAACACTGGTACCCACAGATGATACTGGTGTCAGGGCTTTATTTAAACATTTAAAATCTGGTGGTTTTTCTGCTATTTTACCCGATCATGTACCCAAAGCTTCCGGTGGTATTTATTCGCCTTTTTATGGCAAACAAGTTCTTTCCCCGATCTTATTATCAAAACTTGCAGCAAAAACGCAATGTTCCGTGATTGGAATGTATTGCTTAAGAAATCCAGATCTTAAAGGCTTTGATCTCTACTTTACCGAAATTCCTGAACATATCAGTGCTAAAGATCTACAACTTTCTGTAGATACGTTAAATCAAACATTAGAGGCCATGATCAACACGGCACCTGAACAATACTTATGGGGTTATAAACGTTTTAGAAAAACGCTGCATGATTAACCATTATGTATATTTATAAAGTAGAATAGTTAGGATAAATATGATTCCGAAAATTATACATTACTGCTGGTTTGGTGAAAAAAGTATTCCTGAACAGCAACAATATTATATAAATGAATGGCAAAATAAATGTCCAGAATGGGAAATCAGGCTATGGAATGAAAATAGCTTTTCTATTGATCAACATCCATTTGTCTTAAGTGCTTATCAACAAAAAAAATATGCTTTTGTATCAGACTATGTTCGTGTTTGGGCACTACATAATTTTGGTGGAGTTTATTTAGATACAGATGTTGAACTTAAACATAGCTTAAATGATTTTTTACAATGTGAAGCATTTAGTTGTATTGAAGCACCTGGTATTGGTTTTACTTCTGCAGTATGGGGAAGTTGTCCACAACATTCACTTACCCAAAGGATGTTAGCTTATTACGAAAACAAAGATTTTAATATCTCTGAACCTGCCAATACAATAACAATTAGTGCTATCTTAGAAAATGATTATCATATTAATCCTTATAATAACAATAACCAAATTGGCAAAGATCAAAAAAATACGATTCATATATATGCGTCGCATTACTTTTGTCTTGACTTACCGATGAATTATGCTTCACATCATTTTATTGGCTCATGGATAGATAATAATAAAAATCATAGTTATAAAGATATGATCCATTCGCACTATTATTCAAATAAACTTCTTGATAAAAACATATTGAATAATAAAAATTTTTTAAAAGAATTAGCAAATCAAATTAATTTTTATAATCTTATCAAAATCATTAGATATTATATAAAATCTAAATTCAGGTAGAATACTCTACCTGAATTTAATCTTTCGTTTCCATATTTTATAATGTAAATTATATAGTTGAAAAAATAATCTTAAAATTTCTCTACGCACTTTACAGAGTATCCCATATTTAATGGAAATATTATTAATCTCTTTATTTTGCCTAATTTCTCTTTCATGTTGTAAACCACTTAAAAAATTAATATTTTCTTTATTATATATAAAATCTTGAATACATAATGCTGGAAACATTTGATATACATCATGATTAGCAATATATTTTTCAAAAATAATATTATCAATAGGCGTTATTTCTTGAAGGCTCCTAATATAATCAAGTATATTTTTAGCCCCCTGCTTGAATATAATATATCCACCCGTTCCTAGATGTCGTTCCTTAAGTGCATATAATTTTCTTTTATTATTAATTTTAATCTTAGAATGTAATTTAATCATAACATCATCAGCAAATGCTTCTATTTTTAAAATATCAACATTTTGAGGAATCCAATCACTCATTGATAAGAAATAGTTTGCATCCTCTGCTAAAAAAATATCATCTTCAAAAATAGCAATATAATCTAAATTTTCATCTAACATTTTTTTCCATAGAGCAGCATGACTTAGCAAACAGCCCTTTTCTCCTCCTGTTAAATTAGTATTTATTAAGGGTATAGATAATTGTTCTGATAATTCATCTACTTTATTAGGCTCAATCGCATCAAAATAGTTGAATTTTATATTTTTAGATAAAAATTGATTATTAATATGGCTTCGTCTTTTTTGTTCATTTTTCATACTAATTACAAAAATATACATTAACAACTCTCTAATCAATATAAATAAATATAGCTTAATTTTTTATTATATATTATATTAACATTATATTTAAATAAATGTTTAATTATATTAGTTATATGACAATCTTAAGTATTATCATTCCTGTTTATAATGTTGAAAAATATATTACAGAATGTCTAATCAGTATTAGTAATCAAATTTTCAATCAAGAAGTAGAAATCATTTTGATTAATGATGGCTCAACTGATACTTCACTACAACTAATAGAAAAATTTTTATCAAATTTACCAGAAAAAAAAAGAATAGCTTTCAATATAGTAAATACAAAAAATCAAGGTGTTAGTGAAGCTAGAAATACAGGTATACAAATTGCCAAAGGTGAGTATATTACATTTATTGATTCTGATGATTTTATTTTAGAAAATTATTTAACGTCAATTCTTTTAGCCATAGAAAGCAAACCAGATATTATACAATTTAATGCATACTGTTATTTTAGTGAAAATCCTGAAAAAAATTACCATCTTTATCATGATAGTAAATTAAAGTTAATCCAAGGAAACAACACTTTTAATAAAGAATTAAAATATTTAATATTTAATCAAAATGATTGGTTTTCATGGTTACGTGTTTATCATAAAGATCTTTTTAACGATATAAAATTCCCCTCTAATTTATCTCATTTTGAAGATGCATTTATTATTTGTGATATCATGAATCGTGCTAAAACTATATTCCTTATACCTGATTATCTTTATAATTATAGAATTATAAATAATAGTACTACACGAAATATATCATACATTATAAAAGATAAACTTTTAAACAGTTGCGAATTAATCATATTAAAACTAATCAATAGTTGTAAATATAATAAAATATATGGCATACCACTTATCCATTTTTTTAATATTTATATAGAAGAATCTCTAAAATATAAAGGTAAAAAAATTGCTCAACTAAATTATAATAAATTTTCAAATTTAATTTATAACGAAAAAATTCCACCCGAATTAATTAAAAATAAAAAAGAACGATATATATTATCTTTTTTAAAATTAGGTTTTTTTGGTTACTTTTTAGCAAAAAAGTTAAGTAAAATAATATAGTAAAAATTTACTATATTATTTATATTTTTAATTTATTTAAACTCTAAAATTTTCCCAGCACATAATAGTTTAACTTGTTTTATAATACGTGAAATTTCAGCTTTAAATTTAGTCAAACCTTTCTTTTTAAATTTTTTCATTCGCAGCTTACGCTCCTGTAATAAATCACTAGGTAGAGCTAATTTTTTTTCAGGAAAAAGCATCATCTCTTGTATACATAATGCGGGTAACATTTGATAAATATTTAATGATCCATGATTTAAATAAAACTCAAACATCATTTCATCCAATGGAATAAGCTCATAATTTTTAATTAATTCCAAATATGCTGCTGCACCTTTTTGCGACAAAATATAACCAGCTGTACCTAAATTCTTACATTTTAATACTGCAATTTCTCTGCTTGTATTTACAATTTGTTCAGTTTTTCCAAGTAAAATTTTATTAGAAAAAGCTTCTAGTTTAACAATCGCCCAATCTTCTTTTAACCAATCAGATGAAGATAAAAATTGATTAGAATTTTCACCTAAAAAAATATCATCTTCAAAAATAGCCATATAAGGAATATTTTCATCTAACATTTTTTGCCATAATGATACATGGCTCATAAAACATGCTAACTCCCCTCCTGTAATTCGTTCAGAATGGATATCTAGCTGCATTTTTTCTGCAAGCGGTTTGGCATCTTGAGGAGTTAATGCATCAAAAAATTTAAAGTCAATGGAATGCTTGTTAAACTCATGCTCAATGTGCTGACGGCGCTGATCTGCGCTAGTTAAACTAATCACATAATTTTGCATAACAACTAAACATCCACTTCAATATAAAGAACCAACACTATTTAACTTAAATTACTTTGCTAACTTAAGTAGCAATTTAATCATATGATCATACTATTAAATTTTATTGAAATCACATTTATTCAATGATCATCACGATCAATCAATAAAAAGAGAGCACATCATATACAAAGCGCTATTGATTACGTATTAAATTTTTAAATGCATAAAAACGATCACGCCACATACGTTTTTGCTTTTTAAGCTCATAAGAGGTACTACGATTTTCTTTTTGTTTGCGTGAAATTTTTTGAGCAGCCACTGTACCTAAAATATCACTATCTAGTCCAGCAGGTCGAACTAATGCAGGCCAAACAGCTAAACCCTTACCATTTTGGCATAACCAAGATTGGAAAAAAATATCGACAGGTTGGTAAATAGGCTTTGCTTGCTTTAAAAATGCTGCTGCACCTGCTCTAGACCAAATCAATCCCAAGCCACGAATTGGAAAATAATATGCATGCCAAAGCGTAAAATTATTGAATTGTATGATATCTTTAGAAAATTTTTTTTTCTTTGCCGCAATATTGACCAGATACCAATCTAAATTTCGATGTGTATCTAGATAATTAAAAATCGTATTCATCTTTTCAGAAAAATCTGCTGTGATTTGCATATCATCTTCAAGTACGAGTAAATAATCAGCATCCGTAGTGAGAAATTTTTCAGCACAGCCTAGATGACTCAAATAACATCCTAGCTCAGCATTTAATAAACTACGTCCCAGATGTTGCTGTGCTAAATCATCTTGATAATCATCAAACTCAGATAATACTTTACCACGACCATCATATGCAGCAAAACGCTCAAAAGACCAATCGTTTGCATCTAACTGTGCTTTTGCTCGGGTAAGACGCTCTTCACTACCCTCTAAATTAATTAAATAAGTTACAATTTTCATAATTTAATTCGCTATATGAAGTGAAGCTGGCAAAAAATCTGTAAATTTTTCCGACATTGCATTTAATACTTGATCAGCAGCAGGCTGACTAAATTGATCTAAACTTTGAATACAACCGTATTTAATATCTTGATTTTGTATAGCGATAATAAAGTTATCTAAAGTTTGCTCATTTTTTAAATAAGCTAAAGGAAGATCAGGCTTTAAAATTGCTTGCTGCTTTTGAACTTTTAAATGGTTCATTAATGTAATTGGGTTAATTTGCGCCACATTCCTAAATTTAAATTTAAGCTGAGTTTCTAATCGCTGTGGATGCGCCAATAAATAATCTCTTAGAATTTTTCGATCGACAATATGTGGATAATGATGAATCTCAAAAAACTGATTCATACCTAAAATATCTGCACTTAACATTTGAGCAATCATGTGTTTTGGCTGAACAGGTTTGGCAAATTTTGCATGTAAAAATTGACGATATTTTAGTTTAATTTTTAACAACAAGTTACTTTGCCAATGACCATAAACAACCAATTGATTATGCTGTAAAAAATCTTCAATTTTAGCTACTGAATTAAAAAAGAAATCATCATTTAAATAAATAAAATAATCAGATAGACCTCTAATATTCCACAACATACTTTCAATAGAGCGGGTATTAAATGTTGGCAAATACTGTTCATAACCTGTAAAAATTTCGGTATGATCTACTATTCTGATTTTTTGCGTATCACATAAACCTTGTCGAGCAAACTCATCAATCCATTGAGGCTGTTGCTGATCTGTCACAATATAAATATGTCGACAAAATGGCACATACTTTAAAATAGACGCAATATTATAATAAATTTCATTATTACTAGCGAATCTTGTCTCGTTAATAGCATCCGAAGTATCTTGCCCTGTCATATACTGATGGCGTTTTTTTTTGAGTTTGGTATCATGACCATCTACCCATGCAACCACAATATCAATTTCGTGCATTTGCTGTTCCATTTATATCATTAATGATAAGTAATGCTTGTAATTACTGCCAAGCATCTTTAATCCAGTCAGATGGTAATACAAAACGATACCATTTTCCGCCTCCACCATTCACGGCATCTGGTGGATTAACTTCACCATGAAAAATAATAATTTTGGCATCTTTCGGCTTAATGGGTGGTTTAAAAAATGCCAATGGAATTTTTTGTAGACAGTGATACTTATAACTCTTACACCAATCATTTGGCCAGTATTGTAATTTTTGTTGCTGATCCATATACCAAGATAAATATTCTTGTTCATTGCGAAACTTATGACGAATTTCATCAAAATTTTCACGAAAATAAGTCATGAGTTGTGGAAATGCACCTAATTTAAATCGATAAACAGAACTATTGCCTGTAATACGCCAAGGACGTTTCCAGTCATGAATAATCAGAAATTCACCTGGATGGGTAAAAAATCCATCAATATTATCCACAATCACAACATCTAAATCGAGAAATAATGCATTCCCCGTTAAGTCATATAAATTAGGTTCAAATGTCGAGAGTTTATTCCATCCTCGCTCTGGGCTACCCGCTGGCAGATCTAAAGAAGGAATAGGGAAACATTGAACAGCTGGATTAATTCCTTCTGTATGATCTGTCAAACATACCATCTTAAAATCGATAGTCGTATGACGTTTAACCATATTATATAAACGATTGACATATTCTGCCCCATATTTATGTCCCCACTTCATACACAGAATAACATTCTGCTCTTGCTCATTTGAGCCATGTGACAGTATTTGGCTTTCGTTTATTTGCATCGATCTATCATCCACCAATATCGCAATGAATATCATACCATTACTCAATACAAGTTACTGTATCTGATTTTATTTCTCCAATAAATTACACTGAAAGATTATGATATGATATCTAGGCGATTTTACTCAGTTATCCATGATAAAACTTTGCAAAATATCGCAAACTAAAATAGAGAATTCAAATCGAGTGAATATGAAAATAGCAGTCGTCGGAACAGGTTATGTTGGTTTATCCAATGCCATGATCTTTGCACAACATCATGAAGTGATTGCACTTGATATTATAGAACATAAAGTTGAGCAACTTAACCAAAAAAAATCACCTATTCAAGATTTTGATATTTCTGATTTTTTACAGAATAAACCTCTAAACTTCAAAGCAACTACAGATAAATTTGAAGCGTATCATGATGCTGACTTTATCATTATTGCAACGCCAACCAACTATGATACACAAACCAATTATTTCAATACTCAAAGCGTAGAAAGTGTCATTGAAGATGTTTTAGCTATTAATCCTAAAGCGATTATGATCATTAAATCAACTGTTCCTGTTGGTTTTACCGAAAAAGTTAAAAAAAAGTACAATACAAATAATATTATTTTTTCACCAGAATTTTTACGTGAAGGTAAAGCTCTACATGACAATTTGTATCCATCACGTATTATTGTTGGAGAAAAATCTGAGCGTGCCGAATGTTTTGCTCATATGCTCATTGAAGGTGCAATTAAAAAAGACAGTCCAATACTCTTTACTGATGCAACAGAAGCTGAAGCAATTAAATTATTTGCCAATACTTATTTAGCAATGCGTGTTGCTTATTTTAATGAATTAGATACTTATGCACAGACATTTGGCTTGAATACACAACAAATCATTGAAGGAGTGTGTTTAGATCAACGGATTGGCAATCACTATAATAATCCCTCTTTTGGTTATGGCGGTTATTGCTTACCTAAAGATACAAAGCAATTATTAGCGAATTATCACCAAGTACCGAGTAATCTCATACAAGCAATTGTAGACTCTAATCGTACACGTAAAGATTTTATTGCCGACTCTATCTTAGAACGTCAACCATCTACTGTGGGTATTTACCGTTTGGTCATGAAAAGTGGATCAGATAATTTTCGATCCTCTGCAATTCAAGGTATTATGAAGCGCATTAAAGCAAAAGGCATTGATGTTATTGTATATGAACCCGCCTTAACAGAGACGGCGTTTTTTAAATCCCGCGTTATTCATGATTTAAATGAATTTAAAAAATTAAGTGATGTCATTGTGGCAAATCGTATTTCACCAGAAATCAGTGATGTTCAAGATAAAGTATATACACGAGATATTTTTGGAGGAGATGAATGAAAATTCTAGTCACAGGCGCTGCTGGATTTATTGGCTTTCATGTCTCAAAAAAGCTGTTAGAACGAGGTGATGAGGTTGTTGGCTTTGATAATCTTAATGATTATTATAGTCCCGAACTTAAACAAGCACGTATCAACTTACTCAAAGAAACAGCTCAATCTACAGACTCAAAATTTTCTTTTATTCATGCTAATTTGGCCGATAAAACAGCAGTAGAGCAATGTTTTAGAGCACACCACTTTGATCGTATTATTCATTTAGCAGCACAAGCAGGTGTACGCTATTCATTAGAAAATCCAATGAGTTATGTTGAAAGTAATATTATTGGTTTTACCAATATCATTGAAGCCTGCCGTTACGCAAAAACACCTCATTTAACCTATGCCAGCACCAGTAGTGTCTACGGCGCAAATACCACGATGCCATTTCGTGAACAAGCTGGTGTAGATCATCCTATACAGTTTTATGCTGCAACGAAACGTGCTAATGAATTAATGGCTCACAGCTATAGCCATTTATTTCAACTCCCCACTACTGGATTGCGCTTCTTTACAGTTTATGGGCCTTGGGGACGTCCAGATATGGCATTATTTAAATTCACTAAAAATATTATTGAAGGTCAGGCAATTCCTGTATTTAATCATGGCAATCATACCCGTGACTTTACTTTTGTCACTGATATTGCTGAAGGCGTAATTCGTTCTAGCGATCAAATTGCCCAACCTAATCCAAATTGGGATAGTTCGTTACCAGATCCAGCGACAAGTAATGCACCTTTTCGTATTTTTAATATTGGCAATAATAACCCAGTCAAGCTCATTGAATACATTCGTGCCATTGAAAGAGCTGTCGGCAAAGAGGCCATCTTAGACCTATTACCATTACAACCAGGTGATGTACCGGATACTTTCGCTGATAGTCATGCTTTAGAGCAAAGTGTCGGATATAAACCAGCAACCTCAGTCAATGATGGTGTTCAGCAGTTTGTAGATTGGTACCGTCATTTTTATCAAGTCTAGAACATTATTATATCACTAGGCAAATATCATTTATTTTAATACAAATGATGCTCTAAACAGTGATCAATATTTAAATCATATTGCTAAAAGCTATGCCAGAATTGACCTAATTTATGATCCCACTCTGGCGGTGAAATTACCATTCTACCCGTATTGGGTGTTAAGGTAATTTCACTAAAAAAAACGTGATCTGTAGATAGTAAAAAATCTATTCGACTATAACCATCTAAAAAACACAACTTTTCTGCTAATTGCCACATTTTTTTAAACTGCGATGGTTGAGCAATGGAGATAGGTGTATTTTGTTTTAAATCAACAGTAAATGGTTGTAAGCTCCAAGATTCATCATAAATATTAGAATACTCCACTCCATCAGCAGCATAAACATCAACCTCCACATACTTTGCTTGACCTTCAAAACAATGTACACGACAAGTCGTAATGATAGATTGTGTGGTCGGATCTCTATATAACTCTACATAATCTTCAATTAAAATCTGAGGTAAGATATCTTTATAATGCCATTCTCTCTTTCGATAATACATATTCTGTTGCAAATTGGCATTGGTTTTTTTTATTGCAACAGACCAATCAAAATGCTGTTTATTTTTACAAATAATTGCACTACCGCTATCATGGGTACATTTTAATACGAACCGCTGTGGTAATTGCATAAAATCAATTTCATTAAAATTGCGATACACCCCAATCAGTGGTACAAGATATTGCTCACCAATTTTATTAACAATAAACTCTCTGACAGCGTATTTATCTGCAAGTGTGGTATAAACTGTGCTTCTATCAAAAATCATTCGTGCCGTTACTTTTTCATTAAAGGTCTTCGGCTGTTTAAAATCAGGTATATAACCTAATTTTTTAATAAATCGTTTTTTCAAATATTTTTCATCAGAAACAAATAGCATCCTAATGCATTTAGCTTTATATATAAGAGTTTTAATCATGAAAGAGTTTAGGCTAGATCTTTTTATTGCAATTATAAACATATAAGAGTAGAAAAAGACATTTATAGAAGTATATTATTATAATTATTCTCAAATAATATAAAGAAAGCTTACATATCACAATATTTTTGATCGATAGAGAGATGTCTTATCCTAAAATATTTTTATAAGCTAGAGACTCAAACTATTAACTATATGGATAATAAAAACCGAGTTATATCAATAACTCGGTTTTAATAAATAAGATCAAAGATCGACTTATTTTACATAAGTTAACCAGTGTTCATATTTTGGATTTTTACCTTGTACCGCATCAAAGAATGCTTGTTGAATTTGCGTGGTAATTGGACCACGGCAACCCTCACCAATTTCACGGTCATCATATTCACGAATTGGTGTAACTTCTGCTGCTGTACCGGTGAAGAATGCTTCATCAGCAATATAAAACTCATCACGTGTAATACGACGTTCAATCACTTCATAACCAAGATCACGTGCAATCGTGATAATCGTTTGACGAGTGATTCCATCTAATGCACCACCTGCGATATCTGGAGTATGAATCACGCCATCACGCACCAAGAATACGTTTTCACCAGAACCTTGGCAAACATAACCTTGTGGATCGAGAAGCATTGCTTCATCATAACCAGCATGTGCAACTTCTTGATGAGCCAGAATCGATAACGTGTAATTACCTGATGCTTTTGCTTTACACATGGTGACGTTTGGATGATGATGAGTAAACGATGAGGTTTTAACACGAATACCTTTCGCCATTGCCTCTTCACCAAGATATGCACCCCAGCTCCACGCGGCAACTACAGCGTGAATTGTATTATCAGTTGCTGCAATACCTAATTTTTCAGAACCAATAAAAATAATTGGACGTAAATAGCAAGACGCCAAGTTATTTTCACGTACCACATCAATCTGTGCTTGTTCTAATGCTGCTTGATCAAATGGTACTTTCATTTGATAAATTTTTGCAGAATTCAAGAGACGTTTGGTATGGTCTTTTAAACGGAAAATTGCTGTTCCATTCGGAGTTTCGTAAGCACGGACACCTTCAAATACGCCCATACTATAATGTAATGTATGCGTTAAAACGTGAGTTTTTGCCTCACGCCAGTCAACTAATTGTCCATCTTGCCAAATAAAACCATCACGATCAGCCAAATTCATGGCGCACACTCCAAATTTTTATACACAGTCATTCTTATCCAACGCAAATTCTGCACTTGGATCTATTAATCTTTGCCATAGCTTGCAAACGACCTCTCGGGTACTATGCCACTGCGCAGCATTCACTTGCATGGATTGATTTGCAAGGGCTAAGCGGTGACTCTCGGCGCGTTCACGAAGATAAGCTTGAATCAATGCTGTCGCGTCGCTGCTGGATAAGCAATTTGCTTTTGCGGCATCCTCAAGGATTCTTACGTTGTCGGAGTAATGGGCGAGATCAGGATTCGACCCACTCCATGCCAATACTGCATACTGTGCCATAAATTCGATATCAACGATACCTCCTGCATCCTGTTTTAAATGAAAAATTCCTTCTTTTTTCTGTTCTTTCGATGAACCAAGATGATCTTTCATTTTTTGACGCATTTTTAATACTTCTTCGCGCACTAAAGTTTCTTCTCGTGGTAAGGTCAGAATTTTACAGCGTAATAATTCAAATTTAGCACGTAAACTTTTTTCTCCCGCAATTGATCTGGCACGAACCAATGCTTGATGTTCCCAAAGCCATGCATTTTTAAATTGATATTGCTCAAAAGCCTTTAAACTGGTCACCAACAACCCCGCATCACCAGAGGGACGTAAACGGGTATCAATTTCATAGACACGCCCATCTAATGTCTGTGTGGTCATCAATGACATAAATTTCTGTGCTACACGCATCGCAAACTCAAACGAACTGATTTGTTTTTGACCATTGGTATCAGCCTGCTCATCCATATAATGGATAAAAACCAAATCAAGATCTGAGCCATAACCCAACTCAATTCCACCAACCTTACCGTAACCAATCACAGTAAATGCCATGCGATCTAGGGTACAACGCTGTCCCTCTGCATCTACAGGATAACCATGTTTTTTTGCAATCATTTCATAAGCTAAATGTAAGGTTGCATTGACCGTAACTTCGGCAATATCGGTTAGGGCATCAGAGACTTTCATTAATGGACTTTCTGCCAATACATCACTGGCCGCCACAGTTAATACATTGGATTTTTTAAATAATCGTAAAACACGCATTTGATCTTCAATTTGATCAATTTCAATCCGTAATAATTGTTGGCGTAATGAATCTTCTAAATCCTGACGTTTAGGTAACTCAAAATCCATGGATAAAAACTCATCCAATAATACTGGGTAATGTGTTAACTCTTCACAGATCCAAGGGCTGACGGTTGCCATTTTAACTAAACGCTGCAATGCACCCTTACTTTCAATCAACATCACTAAATACACTGTTCGACGCAGTACAGATTCAACCAAAGGCATCAAACGCACTAGTGCAATTTGTGGATTATCTGAATGTAAAATAGCTTCAATCAGATGTGGCCAAAATATTTTTAAACGCTGGATTGCTTTTGCGGGTAACTTCTTTAATGCATGACCATGCCAAAATTCATACACTAAATTCTTAGCATTTTCATCTAAAACATCATTGAGCTGTTGTTCTATTTGAGAAAAACTATTGACCAAAGGTTCAGTTTCTTTTTCCTTAATCAAATGCTCAAATTGAAAAATCACTTTTTCACGTTTTTGATTTAAGACGGTTAAAAAATCATCCCATGACAGATAACCCAATGTATCAATCATCCGTTGGCGCAAATCTGTTTCAGTAGGCAAAGATTGTGTTTGTTGATCATTTAAGGCCTGAATAGCATGCTCAACTCGACGTAAAAATAAATATGCATCTTCTAGCTCAATCACAACATTCGGATCTAACAGCTCAGTTTCACCCAAATGATGTAAACTGACTAAGCATTGGCGATCTTGTAACTCTAATTTTGAGCCACCATAAATAAGCTGAAAGACTTGTACAATAAACTCAATTTCCCGAATTCCACCAGCACCGAGCTTAATATCATCCTCAATATTACGACGTTGTACTTCACGTTCGATCATGGCTTTCATTTCACGCATAGCTTCAAAAGCGGTATAATCGACATACTTACGAAAGACAAAAGGACGGGTCATTTTTAATAATTGTTGTCCCTCTTTTCCACCAGTCACAATACGTGCTTTAATCCATGCATAGCGCTCCCATTCACGTCCATGCTGACTTAAATATTTTTCTAAAGCGGCATAACTAATTGCCAATGCGGAACCATCTCCCCAAGGACGCAAACGCATATCCACCCGAAAAACAAAGCCTTCAGCCGTGATATGATCCAATAAATAAATGAGTTTTTGCCCCCATAAAATACAAAACTGCTGTACCTCAATACATTTACGCCCATTGGTTTCGCCTTGTTCATCAAAAGCAAAAATCAAATCAATATCACTAGATAAATTCAGTTCTTGTGCACCATGCTTACCCATCGCAATAATAATTAAATCTTGCAAATGCCCACTATAACCTATCGGTTCTCCATATTTTTGAACCAAAGGAATACGTGCAAAATCTTTTGCTACGCATAAAGCAAGATCTGCAAAATCAGAAAGTTCCTGTGTCAATTGAACAACATTGGTCAACTGATTGGCATCCTGCCAAATCCAGCGAAACATTAAACGTGCACGTAAAATGCGTATTTCACGCATCCAAATCACCTCATCAACAATACCCTGTAAAGTTGATTCAATCATTTGACTTAATTGATGACGGGTTAATGCTGTGGCAAAGTGATCTTTTTTATAATCTTCTTCCAATAATATTTTATGCTTTTCAACAATTTGCTCAGCATATTGACTGGCACGTAATGTTTTTTTCAATTGTTCTACATTCATTTTTAAACCTAAAGCATTGGCTGAATATCCCATTACTATAGTTATAACAGTTCAATTGCTATTTTTAAAAATTTTATGCAAATGCCTTATGAAGAACCTGTGCTTTAGGCAAGCTTACTTTAAAAATTGTACCCTGACCTTCTTGTGATACAACCGAAATCGTACCTTGATTTAAATCAATAAATCGTTTGCACAACACCAATCCCAAGCCTGCACCTTTTTCACCGCCTGTCCCTTTATGTATACTCACAGTCAGTTTAGGTTCAAATAAACGCTCAATTTGTACTTTAGACATCCCTAATCCACGATCGTAAACCGAAATGTGAATATGCGTATTATGCTCTTCAGCAGATAAAATCACTTCGCCAAAGCAGTCCACTGGCGTAAATTTAAGTGCATTTGAAACCAGATTCTGTAACACAGAGGTAATCATATTAATATCAGCATAAACATTCATATTTTTAGGTATATTATTGATGAGTTTTATATTTTTATTTATAGCTAAACCACCCAAAACATCCATGACAATTTGACTCGATTGAAATAAATCAAAATTAATGGGATGACAAACAAAACGACCGCCCTCTGCCATTGCCCAATTTAATAGGCTTTCTAATAAATGATAGGTAGATTGTGCCGTATCAAATAAATAATCTGCAATATCCTGAATACCATTTTGATCCAGCGTATGCCGCTCTTGAGCCAACACCTCAGAAAAACCCAATAAACCATGAAAAGGCGCCCTTAAATCATGGGCAATAATTTGAAAAAACTTCGTTTTACTAAAGTTAAGTGCAGATTGCTGTTCATATACTTCTTTTAATTCACTACACTCTTGACGTAATTCAAGAATATGCATCAAGTTTTTTATAAACTCTAAAATCACAGGAAGTTGTTGAGTATCATAATGATGTGCTTGATCATCAAATAAAATTACATGTCCAATGGTTTGGTATTGATGTTTTAATGCAATTAAGACAAAACGTGAGTGGCAAACCCCTAAGCAATTAAAATAATTAGAAATTTTCTCATATTTAGGATGATATTGATCAATATATAAATCATTATCAAACAAAGCATCCAAATCATCCAAATCATCACATGGCGCGATCACACAGGCCTGACAGTTTTGTTGAGAAAAATACCACCCATAAGGTTCTTCTTTAAAACACCAAATAGCATGATTGATCTTTAAATATTCACAAGCAAAATTTAAAAAATTAGCGATACGATTATCCTCTGTAAGCACACCAAGTAATAAAGACAAATTACAGCTACTTAATTGTTCTCTTTCCTCACCATTTTCTAATAATTTCACCTGTATTTCTCCATTTTTCTTTTACATAACATTTATTAGCAACAACACATTTCATATAAATTTTAACATTTTTATATCACTGCCATCATAGTTTAAATTCAACCAAATAACCAAACAAAAACATTCAAAGTTAATCCGCGTATTGTTATTAAAATATGAATAGAATGAATTATCTAAAACACTTTATGCGGGATTATTTTGCAATATCACGACGATACTTGATGATCCGGATATCTATGACTTAATACACCAACAAAGCTAGTCATTATAATACTTAGACAATAAAAAAAGCCCTCAAGTCTTAATGTGCTTGAGGGCTTTTTAATATATGGTCCCGAGGGTCGGACTCGAACCGACACGTCATCTCTGACAGCGGATTTTGAGTCCGCCGCGTCTACCAATTTCACCACCTCGGGAAGGTGTTGATGCGTATAATAAACGGTTTAAAATGCTTGTCAATGCTTAGTCGTTATATTTGTCTAATTTTAAGCCACTTTCGTCTTTTTTGCTTTAAGATACAGCAAAATCCGCTATTACAATAAAAAAAGCATATACTAATAGTCATTTTTAAATTCAACTATTTTTCGCGTCTTATCATGCAACTTTCAGACTTTAATTTTGATCTTCCGGATGAACTCATTGCGCGTTACCCACTTGAAACACGCAGTGCATCACGACTGTTACATCTTAATGCTCAAGGACACTATCAAGATCATCACTTTACTGACCTTATTGACCTATTAGCACCTGGTGATTTATTGGTGCTCAATGACACCAAAGTAATGAAGGCTCGCTTAAAAGGGAAGCGTGCTACAGGTGGTGCTGTCGAAATACTGGTTGAGCGTATCAACGATCAATTTATTGCACATTGCCATATCAAGGCAAGTAACTCACCTAAAGCAGGTGCTGAACTCTTTATTGGTGATGATAAAGTTAAAGTCACCGTTACAGGTCGCCACGAAAATTTATTTATTGTTGAATTTTCTCAACCTATTCTAACGGTTTTAGATCAATATGGCGCCTTACCGATTCCACCCTACTTTAATCGTGAAGCAGAAGATATTGATACTGTTCGCTATCAAACTGTTTTTAATGATCCAACCAAATTGGCCAGTGTCGCAGCACCAACAGCAAGCTTACACTTTGACCAAAACTTATTAGATCAATTGGCAAGTAAAGGTATTCAAACCACTTTTGTCACGCTACATGTCGGTGCTGGTACCTTTTTACCTGTACGCACTGATGATATTAAAAATCATATTATGCATAGTGAATGGTGTGAAGTTTCTGATGCAGCGATGCAATGTATTAAAGAAACTAAAGCACGTGGTAATCAAGTCATTGCCGTAGGTACCACCGCAACACGTGCCACCGAAAGTGCTGCTCAAGCCAATGGTGGTGAACTGAAAGGCTGGACAGGTGATACACAAATTTTTATTTATCCAGGCTATGAATTTAAAGTCGTTGATCGCTTAATCACCAATTTTCATTTACCTGAATCTACCTTACTGATGCTCGTTTCGGCATTATCCAATCGTGAAAATATTCTCACAGCCTATCAACATGCCATTGCTGAAAAATATCGTTTCTTTAGTTATGGTGATGCTATGTTAATTGATCGGTTTTTACCTTAAGCCGCTCTATATTCAATTCAATACAGATTAATTTAGCATATAAAGTCAGCCGTCAAGTACGGCTGATTTTATTGATCATGACTCTCCAATATTGCTACACATCATCACTACAATGTTGAATGGAGCAACAAATCGATTTAATTGCAAGCAACACAGATCATTTATATCCCAATCACTGATTGATCATTTTGCTTTTTTACAACAGTTTTAAGCTGGCGTTTCAATACAGAATCAAGGAAAATAGCTCCTTTTTAACAAAACAATCAGCGAACTGTTTTTTCGCCTTGATTTTGGATCGTCTATGAAGTTTGAAAAGTTGGCTCAGTCTGGTCGTGCTCGACGTGGCCGTTTAACACTTGAACATGGTGTTGTAGAAACACCTGTATTTATGCCTGTTGGAACTTATGGCACTGTTAAAGGCATGTTGCCAAGAGATATTGAAGAAATTAAAGCACAAATTATTTTGGGTAATACCTTCCATCTCTATCTTCGCCCTGGCCTAGAAGTGATTAAAGAGCATGGCGGCTTACATGAGTTTATGAAATGGGACAAACCTATTTTAACCGATTCAGGTGGTTTCCAAGTCTTTAGCTTAGGCGCAATGCGTAAAATCAAAGAAGAAGGGGTAACTTTCCGCTCGCCAATTGATGGTTCAAAAGTATTTCTTTCTCCTGAAATTTCCATGGAAATCCAGAAGGTTTTAAATTCAGATATCGTCATGATTTTTGATGAATGTACCCCCTATCCTGCCAGCCATGAAGAAGCACAAAAATCCTTGCAACTTTCCTTACGTTGGGCAAAGCGATGCAAACAACACCATCACCAAGCGTTAAAAAATACCAATGCCCTATTTGGTATTATTCAGGGTGGTATGTATGAAGACTTACGTGATGAATCATTAAATGGTTTGCTTGAAATTGGCTTCGATGGCTACGCCATTGGAGGGTTATCTGTGGGCGAACCTAAAGAAGAGATGATCAAGGTTTTAGACTATCTACCGAAAAAAATGCCTGCAGACAAGCCACGCTATCTAATGGGTGTAGGTAAACCTGAAGATATCGTGGAAGGAATTCGTCGTGGTGTCGATATGTTCGACTGTGTGATGCCATCACGTAATGCACGTAATGGACATTACTTTGTAACCGATGGTCTTGTCCGTATTCGCAATAGTCAATATCGTCATGATCAAGGTCCACTAGATCCACATTGTGATTGCTATACCTGCAAAAACTTTAGCCGCGCCTACCTTTTTCATCTAGAAAAATGTGGAGAAATGCTAGGTTCCATGCTGGGAACAATTCATAATCTGCGTTATTACCAACGATTCACTCAAGATATTCGTGATGCTTTAGATCAAGGTACTTTTGATGCTTTTGTTGAAGACTTTTATACGCGTCGTGGATTAGAAGTCCCACCTTGTCCAGAAGATTAATTCTTCAGGATTTGCACTGAACAAAAAGACCATGTAAATTGCTAACAGGTCAATGTATTCATTATCTCGTTAAACAGTTTCTCAATTTAGGAAAATAAAATGAGCCTTTTTATTGCTACTGCTCATGCTGCTGGTGAATCAGCACAACAACCCGGCCTAATGGCTAACTTACTGATGATTGCTGTTTTTGTTGCAATTTTCTATTTTTTAATTTGGCGCCCTCAAGCAAAACGTACCAAGGAACATCGTGCATTAGTACAAAGCCTTGGGGTAGGTAGTGAAGTGGTATTTGCTGGTGGCCTAATGGGGAAAATTACGAAAATTGAAGGTGACTTTGCAGTTGTTGAGTTAAGCCGTGGCGTGGAAGTAAAAGTACAACGTGCCAGCGTTGTATCGGTTCTTCCTGAAGGCACTCTTAATAGTCTTTAATCAAAAATGGTCGTGCGATTCGCACGACTACTTTCATTTTAAGAAGAAAATAAATGCGTTACCCAGCATGGAAATATCTACTCATCATTGTAGTTCTCGTGATTAGTACTTTATATGCCCTGCCAAGTTTGTATCCAGATGAACCTGCCGTTCAAATTTCTGGTGCCAAAGCCGGTACCCAGATTGATCAAAGCATCTTACAAAAAGCAGAGCAAATTTTAAAAAGTGACAATATTGCAACTCACGATAACACCTTTACCAATAATGCAGCACTTTTACGCGTTGATAACTCTGAAGCACAGTTAAAAGCCAAAGAAGCATTACGTCGTGGTTTAGGTGACAATTATGTTGTTGCATTGAACCTCGCTCCAACTACACCAGAATGGCTACAAAAAATTGGTGCCAAACCAATGAAGTTAGGTCTGGATTTACGTGGTGGTGTTCATTTCTTATTAGAAGTGGATATGAATAAAGCTATTGCACAACGTATGGAGACTTCATCCACAGATCTTCGTCGTCAATTCCGCGATAATAAAATTAAATTTAATAGCCTATCGTTAAACAACAATACGATTACTGTTCAATTTGCCAATGCGGCCGATCGCGAAGCAGCAATGGACTTCTTACGCCGAAATGGTAATGAGTTTACTCAACAAGCACTAGCAACCAATGATGGTCTAACCTTACGATTAAACTACACACCTGCACGTCAACAAGAAATTGAATCTTATGCCGTCAATCAAAACTTAACCACATTACGAAATCGTATTAATGAGTTAGGGGTTGCAGAAGCACTGGTACAAACTCAAGGCAGCAATCGTATTGTAGTTGAATTACCCGGTGTGCAAGATACTGCTGAAGCAAAACGTGTTTTAGGCCGAACTGCAAACCTAGAATTCCGCTTAGTTTCTGATTTAAATGATCAATATATTGACCCTTATAGCCAACAACTCAAAGGTACAGCCCCTCCGGGTACTGAAGCATTTGCTTTTCAGTCTTTAGATAGTGGCCGCCAACTTTTACTCAACCGTAATCGCATCCTAACAGGTGAGCGTGTACAAAATGCATCGAGTGGCTTTAGCCAAGATACTGGAGGTGCCGAAGTTAACATTACTTTGGATACTGCTGGTGGCAAGCTCATGTCCGAGGCAACACGTAATGCCGTGGGTAAACGTATGGCAGTATTGTTCATTGAGAACAAACAAAAAATAAGTTATGTCACTGATCCTAAAACAGGTACACAAACTGAAGTTCGTACACCTTATACTGAATCTGTGGTTATTAATGCCGCAACGATACAGGCCGTGTTGGGATCTCAATTCCGTATCACAGGTTTAGATTCCGCACAAGAAGCGGCTGAATTGGCATTAATGCTACGTGCTGGTGCTTTAGCTGCACCAATGTACTTTGTTGAAGAGCGCGTTATTGGCCCTAGCCTCGGACAGGAAAATATCGACAAAGGCGTATTATCAACACAAATTGGCTTCTTGTTGGTTGCACTCTGGATGGTGGTTTTCTTCCGCCTATTTGGTTTAATTGCCAATTTTGCCTTGGTCTTTAACTTGGCCATGATTTTGACTGTTATGTCTTGGATTGGTGCATCATTAACATTACCGGGTATTGCAGGTATTGTGATTACCATTGGTATGGCCGTCGATGCCAACGTACTGATTTGTGAACGAATACGTGAAGAAATGAAATGGGGAGCCTCGCCCAAACAAGCCATTGTGGCAGGTTATGATCGTGCTTATAACACCATCTTTGACTCAAACTTAACCACCTTTTTAGTTGCATTTATCTTGTTTGCTATCGGTACTGGCCCAATTAAAGGCTTCGCTGTAACACTCATGATTGGTATTATCTGCTCTATGTTTACTGCAATCACAGTAACACGTGCGATTGTCCAACTCATTTATGGTAAACGACGTAACTTGAAAAAGTTGAGCATTTAAGGAGATCCAAAAAGATGACTGAAAATACTCAACTCGATTCAAAAAAATACGGCCGTCCTGAGCAAGAGCGTGTCATTCCATTTATGAAGATTGCATTGCCTGCAGCTTTGCTTTCGATCTTCTTAACTGTGGCTAGCATTTTCTTTATTGCAACCAAAGGCCTAAATTTGGGTCTCGACTTTACTGGCGGGATTTCTGCAGAAGTCAATTACACCCATCCTGTACAGGCTGCAGATGTTAGTAAAGCCCTCTCCAATGCTGGCTTTACAGATCCTGTAGTGCAAACCTTAGGATCTAATCGCGATCTCATGGTACGTATGCCGGTACAAAAAGGCATGGAAGTGGATAACCTCAATCAAATCATTAATACGGCGGTACAGCTACCCAATAATCCAGCGGCAGTCAATAAAGTGGATATGGTAGGTGGACAAGTCGGTAATGAGCTTTACTTACGTTCAGCCGGTGCTGTGGGGTTAGCACTGTTATTGATGCTGGTATATGTCACCATTCGCTTTGAATTCAAACTGGCAATGGGTGCAGTACTGTCTTTATTCCACGATATTATTGTGACACTAGGCGTATTTGCCATGATGCAATGGCCTTTTGATTTAACCGTACTTGCCGCACTATTGGCTATTATTGGTTTTTCATTAAATGATAATATTGTTGTCTCTGACCGTATTCGTGAGAATTTTCGTAAAATTCGTGGGGCAACACCATTAGAAATTGTCAACATTGCCTTGACCGAAACCTTACGTCGTACCATTCATACCTCAATGACACTGTTACTGGTGGTGATGGCAATGATGTTCTTAGGGGGAGACGGTTTACACTGGTTCTCAGTTGCGATGTTTATTGGTGTATTTGTAGGAACATATTCATCGATCTATATTGGTACAGCATTTGCCTTATGGCGTGGCTTAAATCGTCAAGACTTTATTGTGCAAGTTAAACCTGAATTTGATGAAGATGAAATTCCTTAAGACACGATATCAATGACGACATCTAGCTCATCTTCGGATGGGCTTTTTTAATGCTGAATTACCGCAATATCTGGATACTGTAACATCGGATCAAATGTAGTAATTCGCCATGCAAGCGTAAGCAATGCATGTGCTAAATATACATGCTGAAAGGCAAAATAACCGATTTGAGGATGATAGCACTGACCCTGATCTGTAAAAGCAAAGCATTGGGTATCTAAACCATTTAAATTGATCCTAATTCCCAACCCGGATGCTTTTAATACTGCCTCCTTAGTGGTCCAAACCTTAAACCAATAATTTTTGTCCTGATCTCTGTCATACCAGTGTGCCAATTCATTGGGATGAAAAGCATGTTTTGCCAAGGCATCAAAACGTACTTGGCGTGATAAGTCCTCAATATCAACACCAATATCTTGCAATGTTTCACTGATAGCCAATGCATAATGCTGCTGGCTATGAGAATGATTAAATGCCAAATCTGGATATTGAGCTAAATATGGCTTGCCATATGCTGTATATGCAATATCTTGACTTGAAATTTTAACATCAAGTTGCTCAGTTAAATGTTGATCACGACATTGATAAATTCGGTCTTTTTTATAATCATTAAATCGTCTAAGATTGCTAAAATCTGCTTTCAGCTGAGTTAATAATTGCGCTAATGAATAAATATGAAGGGTAATTAATGGCTGTTTTTGCATCAAGCTCATTCAAATATAATCCGTACAATGTGCATAAAATCGAGCATATCGCCTATTTCCATACAGGGATGAACAATAAAATAGATTCTGGATGTCATCGTTGCCGATTCGCAGTATGTGGAGCAACGGAGCTTCATTCACGCTACACTGATCCAATTTATACAGGATTCACCTTGTAGCAATCCCTTTATCTCAAAGCATAAAGGGATCAAGCTACATAAATCGGCTTATAGCTTGACTAAATTGCCTTTTAAAGCAACTCCAGTCATCAACGTTCCTTTAGCACATTGATAGCTGGTGGTACTTTTCGTTTCATTAGATTTATAAAAACTGACAATATTGGTGACTGCATTTGCACCTTTTTGTTGTGCAGCATTTTGCAATTGAATTAATGCTGAACGTAAAACATGATCGCAAGATCCCTCAGCAGATTTGGCAAATCCATTGGTTTTTTTATTGGTCACTACACCTGCTTCAATCAGTTTGCCGCCAGATTGTGTACCTGCTAAATAAAATTTAACCGAACCATCCAAAACACCATCTGCAATAGCACGATTGACAGCATCATTAAAATTATAGTTATACATTTTATCTGCAGCATAACTTGTACTCATTCCCAATACAGAAAGTACTGCGACGAAAGCCATTTTTTTAATCGACATGATTTTATCCTTACAGGTTAAATTTTTCTAAAAATTAGGGACGTGTTAATACCACCAAAAGCAAAATTATTACTCATGATCACATCTGTTTTAATATTACGTATATCACCCGAAATATAATCTAAATCGCCACACAAAGGATCCACTTCATTTAAATTTAATGTTGGAATAAATTGTTGACGTAATAACATTTCAATACTGAGCCATGCTTCTATGGCACCACAAGCGCCTAAGGTATGGCCAAAATAACTTTTTAATGAACTAATCGGTTTTTTACCTAAAACACGTGCAGTCGCCTGACTTTCAGCAATATCACCTTGATCTGTCGATGTGCCATGTGCATTAACATAGCCAATTTGATCTGCAGAAATTTGTGCATCTTTTAAGGCTAAATGCATACAGCGGCCCATCATTTCAGTATCTGGTCGCGTGACATGTTGACCATCACTATTACTCGCATAACCGATAACCTCTGCATAGATTTTAGCACCACGTGCTACAGCATGTTCATATTCCTCTAAAATCAAGGTTGCAGCACCTTCACCAATCACTAAACCATCACGCTGAGTATCAAAAGGTCGAGGTGTTTTTTCAGGTGTTTCATTTTGTACACTGGTGGCGAGCATCACATCAAAAACAGCAGAGCCAGCAGCACTAATTTCTTCTGCACCGCCAGCAATCATCAATATTTGTTTACCAAGTTTAATCGCTTCATACGCTTGACTAATTGCCATAGAGCCTGAAGTACAGGCACTTGAAGTCGGTAAGGTCAATCCTTTTAAACCAAAATAAACCGTCATGTTCACGGCACTGGTATGTGACATCATTCGAATATAAGTGGTTGCATTCAGCTTATTCATATTATTTTCAAGCAACATTGCACCAAATTCTTTGACTGCATTAACACTCCCTGCCGAAGAGCCATAAGCCACTCCCGTTTCGCCACTCCCAAGAATAGAATCTTGTAACAGTCCGGCATCTTCTAATGCTTTTTCGGCACTAATGACAGACATCAATGCCACCGGTCCCATTCCTCGAGTCACTTTACGATTAAAATGGCTTGGTGTGGTAAAATGAGTTACAGGTGCAGCAAGTTTGCTACGTAAATCGCTATATATTTCCCATTCAGGCATATAGCGCACTCCACTTTTTCCCTGTTTAAACTGGGCAAAAATTTGGTCTGCTGTTTCACCTAATGATGTAATACCTGACATGCCAGTAACAACAACGTGCTTCATTAAATCAACCCTCCATTGATCGAAATAACCTGACGCGTAATATAGCTCGCATCATCACTACATAAAAATCTGACTAATTTAGCAACTTCTTCAGCCTGTCCCATCCGTTGTAAAGGAATCATTTTTAATGCATGCGCTTTGACTTCATCGCTGACCATTTCTGTTTCAATTACACCAGGAGCTACACAATTTACCGTAATTTTACGTTTTGCCAATTCAAGTGCCAGTGCCTTTGTTGCACCAATTAGACCCGCTTTTGCAGCACTATAATTAACCTGTCCTCGATTCCCCATTATTCCTGAAACTGAAGAAAGCGTAACAATACGTCCACCTTTTTTTAAATGGATCATTGGCATCACAATCGGCTTTAAAACATTATAAAAACCATTTAAAGATGTTGAAATAACATCATCCCAATCATGATCTGTTAATGCGGGAAAAGCGCCATCCCGACTTAAACCAGCATTTAATACCACACCATAAAATGCACCATATGTTTCAACATCTTGTTGTAATATTTGTTCAATTTTATCACGCTCATTAACATCAAACATTAAAACATGACTTTGTTGTCCTAAAGCCTGAATTTCTTGCGCGACTTGCTGTGCTTCTTGTTGTCTTGATCTCGCATGCAAGGTTACATCAAACCCAGCTTTGGCCAATTCTAAAGCAATTGCTTTACCGATCCCACGGCTCGAACCTGTTACTAAAATTCGTTTATTCACACTATCTTCCTAATGATGTTTAATGATTTGGTTCAAATACGTTAATCGTGGCATTAAAAACATATTCTTGATAGGTAATTGTACAGTTAAACTGTCCTAATCCTTCATGAATATAAACTTGTTCAATATGAATTTTCACCGTCTCACCATAGGCAAAAAATGCCAATGGTAGATGTAATTTACGTGTTCCTAGTAAAAAACCAATTTTCGGCTTTTGAGCTGGGCCACCATGTTGATATCCTACATAAGCACTCACGGTTTGTGCCATTAATTCAATACTGGTCCAAGTCGGTAAGCCTTGTGATTCACAAAATAACAGTTCTGGTGTGATCACTAGTTCAGCAATTGCAGCATTTGAATTGACCTCAATTAAATGATCAATAAATATCATTGGCTTTTCATGTGGAATAAATGAACATGCATTGATCATTAACGATGGGTTCCTAAAATTAAACTAATATTGCTCCCACCAAAAGCAAATGAATTACTCATTGCAAATTGAATCGGCTGAGATAAATGATGATTTAAAATATAAGCTTGATCATTTAATGCAACATCAATGTCTCCAGCATGATGTAATGGCAACCAAGATTGATCCTTTAAAACCTGATAGCAAATGAAAGCTTCTATCGCGCCTGAGGCACCTAAACAATGTCCAGTTTTATGTTTGGTACTGCTTAAAGGTAAGCGGTAATCTTGAAATACTGTTCGGATTGCTTTTACTTCCATTGCATCATTTTGCGCTGTTGAAGTACCGTGCATATTTAAATAATTAATATCTAGCGCAGATAACTGGGCTTGATTTAAAGCATTTTGCATCGCGGCTGCTGCACCTTTTCCCTCTGGATGTGGTGCTGAAATATGCCATGCATCCATGGATTCTCCAGCCGCGTACAACATAATCTCTGCTGGCGCTTTAGAAAGTAAAAATAAACCTGCTGCCTCACCAATGTTAATACCGTCGCGCTGCACACCACATGGCTGACAAATTGAGGCAGACAAACTTTCTAGGCTATTAAAACCATTTAAAGTGAGTTTACATAAGGTATCGACCCCGCCCACTAATACAGCATCAGCTAAATCAGCCTGAATTAAGCGCTGCCCAGCAGCAATTGCCTTGGCACTTGATGAACAGGCTGTTGAAATGGTATAGGCTGGCCCTTGCCAGCCTAAATAAGCCTGAACTGCTTTGGCGAGACATCCCATTTCTTGCTTGTGATGCATAATGGGTTGGACTTGCTGCTGGATAAAATATTGTTTGAGTATAGGTTCATTATCTGCCAAACCTGATGTGGAGGTACCTAAAATGACTGCCAGCCGCTGGCTTGCATATGGTGCAGTAAATATTTTTAATGCTGGCTCAATCTTGCTTAATGCAGTCAGTGCAAAACGTAAATTACGTGAATCAACATGGCCTAGAAAAGCAGGCACATGCTCCAGCAAAGCAGATGAATACGCACCTACCCATACTTTTTTATCTGCAATAAAATCTGCTGTCTGTGTTAAAGTATTTTGCTGCCCAATCAAAGCAGCTGTTAATTGCTGTGGTGTTGTGCCTAATGCAGACAACCCTATTGCACACTGAATCCCAACAGCATTCGCATGATTTTGATCTATCGTAGGATTCATGTTCCCCCCCCATCATGCTCTAAAACTTCAGTTATTGGACTAATCGTCATTTGATAAGGCACTTGAATATTATTTAATTCAATCAGATCTTTGTGTTTTAAAATATTCAGGATCAAATGGTCCTGTATAAAAACCATACTGCTATTACCATCATATTTGATATGCGCCTGAGTCTTATAATCTGGATAGGTCGCATACAATATATCGCGAAGTAAATAGTCAAACGGCAATAACTTCATTTGATCGATACGTTGCTCAACAATGACATGTTGACCATCAAAAGAAAGTTGGAATAGCTGTTGACCCGTTAAACTCAACGCGATCAATTGTAAATTAGAGCCATTTTGTTGTTGGTACAATAAAAAACTAAAGCTTTTATCTTTCCATTGCACTTCAACCTGATCTTGTCGCTGATAGCTTAACGATGGCCATGTCACTGAAGTTAAACCAGGTGCTGCAGGAATAAAATGCTGACATCCACTACATAACATTGCCACCAACAGTATTAATCCAATGAATCGCATTTGAAATTGATCCCTCATATTTGGTCTTCTTGGCTATTGCTCACGACAATATTCAGTTAATGTAGCTAAATGCTGTTGAGTATTACGATGTAATGGATTGTCTTGATCCCACGCATAACCTGCCAGTAAAGCTGAAATCATGAGACGTACACGTGGTTGTTGATGTTTGCAAAACACAATGTCTTGAAATGCACCCGAATACCATGCTTCAACATAAGCACGGAATACTTGAATTCCCTGACGTAACGGTTTTTCATAGTGTTCCATCCAGTCAACATCATGACCTTGTAAAACCTGCTCAACTAATGGAACAACCATACTTGATGATTTTAATGCAATCGTTACACCAGATGAAAATACTGGATCTAAAAACTCTCCAGCATTCCCCAATAAAGCAAAATTTTTAGCAGCCAGTTGTTTTACATTAGCAGAATACCCCACCAAGGTACGTACAGGCGTATCCCATTTAGCATCTGTTAACAACTGAGATAAGCTTGGATCATCCGCTAAAATTTCTTTAAATCGTTGTTGTAATTCATCAGCAGATTGTCCAAGTTGACCATATTGCTCAAAAAAATCTTGTTCTGCCACGATACCAAATGATGAACGTCCATCTGCAAATGGAATCAACCAATACCATGCTCGTGGATCTTTTTCATGTACTGTAATTAAAATTTTTTCTCGGTCAAAATCAGGATGATCTAAAATACCATCTTCAATATGAGTAAAAATAGCACGACGTACCGGAAAATCTGATGGCTGTTCCAAATCGAGTAATTTAGGTAAAATTCGTCCAAAACCACTGGCATCTAATAAGAACTTGGCCTGTATTTGATAAGTTTCATTCTCGGCATTTTTTACTGTCAAAATTGGTTGATCTGGCTCGATATTGACGGCGACTACTTCATGACCAAAACGAATTTCCGCGCCCATTTTTTGCGCTTGTGTAGCCAGTAAATGATCAAACTCCGCACGGCGAACTTGCCAAGTCGTTCCTGGCCCCGCAGTAAATTTTTCTCTAAAATCATAATGACTACGCTGTGAACCTTTTAAAAAAGCAGCACCATTTTTATATTGAAACGCATAAGTATTGACATGATCTGCAATGGTCTCTAATAAACCCGCTTCTTCTAAAAAAACCATTGATTGTGGTAATAAGGACTCACCAATAGAAAAGCGTGGAAAATACTGTTTCTCAATGATTGTGACCTGATAACCTTTTTTTCTCAGTAATGCAGCTGCTGAACTTCCTGAAGGTCCTGCACCAATAATCAGTACATCAACGTGTTGCGTTATCGCCATCATCTTATTCCTATTTTTTGTCATCTTCAGCACTATTACTGAGTCATATCGTGGGAAGTATGGGCTGTCGTAAATAAAGTGGCATAAATAAATGCAAATACCACCCCCAACAGCACTGTTAAACCAAAACAATGAATTGCATACGTTTGACTAAATGACAGCAGTCCAAAACCAAAAAAAGTTGACATCATGCATAAAAATAATGCCATAGCAACTACATGTGGATGATCATGACCATGATAATAAAAAATGGCATAATCGACCCCAATCCCAACGATCAAGAATGTACCCATTATACTAAAAAGATTAATCTCTACACCCAACCAGGCCTGTATCGCAAAAGTCGTCATTAATGCCATCGTCACTGGAAGCATTAAAGGTACAATCGCTTGAATACCATAGAAAATTCCCAGACCAACAGCGAGAATCGCAAACGCGACCAGCAATAGCCATTGCGCATGAATTCGATGCTGCTGAAATAATACTGAAAGTTGATTCACCGGTCGTAATAATTGTATATGATGGTCACTCAGTTGCTGTAATGCTGCTATATCTTGGACATTTTGCAACATCACCAGACGTGTCGTAGGATTGATTTGTAAAAAGGCAAAAGGATGACCAGAAAATGCCTGAATATTTAACAGCGGCTGTTGTGATAAATGGTGTTGCCACTGTAGCAGATCATGCAGGTTAAGCTGCATCGCTGTTGCATAAGCCTGTAGCTTTGTATAAGGAATATTTTGTAAATACTGAATATTGTTCTGTTGTTCCTGTTCACTCGGCAACCATTGGCCTAATGCTTGATAAGCACCTAATTTTCCTTGCTGTTTTAATTGTTGCAATTGCTTTAATAGTTTTTGCTCATTAGCAGCTAAATCGGCAGGTGTTTGTCCGTGGACAACAAAATAATCACTACCTTGCTGCTGGACAAACCGATCACGAATATATTGATCTTCTTGTTTTAGCCTGATATCCATACTTTGTAAGTTACGAATATCATCATTACTTTGCAAGAATAAGAGACTCGGTCCTGTCACAGATAAAATAACGATAATCACGATGTAACGTAAATAACGATGTTGTTGAATATATGCTCTTAAACGTCCGATAAAACCTAAAGTACGAATTGCAGGTGCTGCATTTAATGCTGGTAATCGCGGCAATAATAAAATACTACTTATCCATGCCGATGTTAAGCCAACAATGGAAAAGACTGCAATTTGTTTAAATCCCGGAAATGGCGTAAAACTCAACACAACATAAGCCAATAAGGTAGTGAGTAGGCCAACCAGCAAACTAGGCAATATTGGCTTTAAAACTTCAAAACCATTGAGTTGACGCTGTTGTGACTGCATCGCCATAAAATAAAAGGAAAAATCCACACATACACCGATTAAGCTGGCACCAAAAACCAAGGTAATCAAATGAATTTCACCAAATAACCAATACGTCATGGCAAATGCGACAAGGCATCCTGTACTGACCGCAATCATTTCAGTAAACATTGGCCGTATCGAACGAAAGCCAAACCACACCAAAAATAAAATGCCTAAGGTTGAGCCTAAACCAATAGTTGAAATTTCATTTTGAGCAGAGTGGGTACCGAATGCAGCAAATAATAAAGTCCCTGTCCAATGTGCTTTAACATCTAGAGTCTTTAATTGTTGATTAATCTGATCAATAAATTTTGAAGTTTTCTCTTGGTAATCAATATTATATGGACTATTGTTTAACTCTATGATCAATAATCTAGAAATTCCCTGATGATCACGACGTGTAGCAAAACCATTTTCCAAATGAATATTATTATCCTGCTGTGCTGCTAATCCCAAAATATAACGTGGAAAAAATAAAAAGGGGTCCTGTTGTAATATCTCAGCATTAATGGGTACACCTGGACTGATAAATTGTAATAGGCTCTGTTCAGTTAAAGCATCATAATCACCTGATGCCAATAAGGCCTGATCACTTGGCGTTAATAGCCCAACTTTATGTTGATATAAATTTTTTGCAAATGATTCACTATCAAATTGAGCTTTTAACGGTTTAAACACACCACTTTGCTTAATTTTTTGTTGAAATAACTGTGTTGCCTTGGCTATATTTTCATCATTTTTAGCATCCAGCACCACAAAAACTTTATTATTCAACTGATGACTAACATATTGTTGTGCCATCTCAAGCTGTCGATCTTGATGAACTTCAGGCAATAAAGCAAAAATATTGGTTTCAATATGAATTTCTTTTTTTAACCATGCAATGCCCAGCATGAAGGCAATCACCGTTAAAACAACTAACCAAATTGCTGTTGCTTTATTTTGCCAATTGGAAAAGTGCATGTTCTGTAGCCATTAAAGTATTCGGTTGTGATGTTTGTTGACTAAAAATAATCTGAGTGGTATTCCCCGCTTTTTCTTGAATCAACACTTCATCGACATAACGTTGCCCCTGTATATCAACCTGATCAAATAGCTTTTTAAATAAACTGCTTTTAGGCGTTAATACAATACGCCATTGCACAGGCGTATATTTTGCAGAAACAATATTAAAGTTTTTTGCTAATGCCACTTCATTACCAGACATTAACTGTAAAAACATGGTTGCAACAGAACCATATGGTGTTTTATTAATCTCAATTTGACTATATGTCCGTTGAGTTTTTTGTACCAATTTTTGCGCTGTTACGATTAAATCAGCTTTAACAGGTGTTTGGATTTGCCATAACACACCATAATTTTTAGCAAATAAAACGGTACCTTTCGATATATAGGTTTTATTTAAAGTGCTTAATTTCTTACGTTGCTCAAAATCAGCTCTCACCAGTGGCATTGCAGACAATTGTTGAAAAATTTTTTGCGCATTACTTTGTCCAGCATACACCAGCGACATACTACTGGCGATTATTGCCATACTCATCACAGTAACTTGTATACAATATTTAATATCTATCTTCATACTGATTTAAACTCTGACCATGAATGGAGTCGTTGCAATAAAATTTCGGGAGAGACATAACACATTTCGCGTGTCTGCATATTTACAGCAACTTGAGACGTATAACCTTTGGTTAATCGACGACCAGTTATTGCATCAAAAATCTGATATTCAATTTTTAATCTATTTTCCCATTCTTTTAAGATGGCGCGTACACGAATTTTTTGCTGAAATACGATTCCCTGTACATAACGAACATGACTTTCAATCACAGGCCATGCATAGCCAGAATCACGCATTTGATTATAGTTATAATTAAACTGATCAAGTAACTGACAGCGTGCAATTTCAAAATATTTTAAATAGTGCCCATGCCAAACAATTTCCATGGTGTCTACATCATGAAATGGTACTTCAATAACAATATCGACATACATGCTTACGGATCCTTTGCTATTGGGTAAAAATTGTGCTGTCAATCAATTCTAAATTTTCTAATCGATTGACCAATGTTTGTAGCTCTTTTTGTAAAGATCTATCTTCTTCTACATAACTAAAAGTTTGCAGTACCCATTGTTGAAATGCTGTTAAAACAGAACCCAATTGTGTATCTAAACCTTTTAGTTTAATCGCTTGTACACTTGCACAACTTAATGCTGCAATAACTTGTTCCGTCAATAAAATGACCCGACTGGCATCACGTGCTGCAATCGTCCCCATACTGACTTTATCTTGATTATGGCATTCGGTAGAACGAGAAAAAATAGAGGCTGCCAAAGTCTGCTTTAGCGCTTCAGCAGTCCAAGCTGAAACCGCAATTTGTACAGCCTTAAAACCATGATTAAGTGCTAAACGCTCAGTACTCGAACCAGTTAGGTTGCGAGGTAAACCATTATTCATTTTATAATCAACTAATTGGGCTAATTGACGATCCATAAGATCAGCAATATTTGCGATCATAATTTTTAAACTATCCATGGCTTGCGCAATATGACCACCATAAAAATGTCCACCGTGTAATACACGCAAATTGATAGGATCAATTAAAGGATTGTCATTGCTCGAATTAAGTTCATTTTCAATAAATTGACGTAACCAGACCTTTGAATCTTCAAATACACCAATCACATGCGGTGCACAGCGTAATGAATAACGGTCTTGTAATCGAGAACTCTGCTGTTGTTTTTCTGCCTGATAATTGAGCCAGTCACGCAGTTGCGCTGCAATATGCTGCTGGCCTAAATGTGGTTTTTGGGCGAACAAAAATTCATCAAAATGATTGGGATTTCCTGCTAAAGCCAAAACATTGAGTGCCGTAATAGCTGTACTGGCCAATGCAATTTGCTGTGCTTTTTGATAATTTAAACACGCCAATGCCGTCATGACCGCAGTACCATTCATTAATGCCAAACCTTCTTTGGGCCTTAAACATAATGGCTGTATATGTTGTTCTGCATACACATCGGCAATCGCAACAATTTTTCCCTGATAATATACATCACGCTCGCCGACCAAAGCACCCGCAATATAAGACAATGGTGTCAAATCACCACTCGCACCCACAGAGCCTTCCGATGGAATCACAGGAATAACATTTTCATTGAGCATCCAGACTAAGCGTTGTAACAATGCCAAGGATACACCTGAATAACCACGTGCCAACGAACAGAGTCGAGTCACTACAACAGCACGAGCACTCACTAAATCTAAATTTTCACCTAAGCCACAGCCATGAAAACGAGATAAATGTAAAGGTAATTCTCCCACTTGATCGGGTGGCACCTCAATAAGACATGAATCACCATAACCTGTTGTTACACCATAAATCACACCATCTTGTTGTAGTAAACTGTCCAGAAAGTCTGCGCCTTGCTGAATCAATTGTAACCATGATGCCGATGATGATAAAACCACTTTTTGTTCATTTCGGGCCACAGCAACGATATCTTCTATCGTGAGTAATGATTCCCCAATAACTAACATCCTGCTGCCTCTTTATTTGTTCCAAAAATGATAAAAATTGAACCATTGATATGGCATTAACCGACAATGATGCTGTAAAAGTTCTATATATTTTTGCGTTACTTGCTGCATCGCTTGTATACGCTGATGACGCGGGAAATTTAACTGTTGCGCAATATGATGGATATGGACTTGAATTTTATCGCCAACACGATAACAAAAAACAGCTAAGACAGGCACTTTTAATAAATGTGCTAACAGCCATGCACCTTGTGGCCATGCGGCTTGCTGACCTAAAAAATCAAGTAATTGAATTTTATCAGATTGCACTGGGGTTCGATCTGCTGCCACAATCACCCATTCACCTTGATCTAATTTTTGTTGTAAAACGAGTGCTGTTTCAACTCCTAACTCATCTACAGAAATTAAATTGATATCAACATTTTGGTTCAATTCTTTTAAAAATCTATTAAATTTTCCAGCATGCTTTTGATAGACCAGTACATTAATCTTCTGTTGATGTTCAGATTTAATAGCACGTAATAGTTCAATATTACCGAAATGAGACACCACTAAAATGGTACCGCGTTGATAGTGTTCACGAAAATGTTCATGACCATATAACTCAAGTGATTCATCACCAATATGACCGAGCCAACCTTCGATTTTATCTAAAATAGATTCAGCAAAGGTCATTAAATGCCGGTAACTATGCAACCATGTGGGTGAGCTGGAAAATGGTGAGTGCTGGCCAAAAAACTGATGTAATCTCTGTAAATACTCTAAAGAAGCTTCTCGTGCAATTCTGGAAAATAGCCAATACCACATAATAATAAAGTATAAAATCAATCGACATAAACTGCGACCGCCGAGTCGATAAAAAATCAGCATCAACTTCAATGGTAACATGCCGCCACGTTCTTGAAGCGTATTCCATTTCTGAGTATTTTTTTCCACCATGATCAAAAACTCAATTTAGCGTTTAAGCTTGCGATAAAGTAGATGAGGTAGACGCACTAACATTCCCGCAAAAAGTCGTGCATGTGTTTTACTAATTTCAAGATTGTCTTTTAGTGCATTAAAATGAGAGATCCCATTTTCAGGATAAATAACTTTGGTGGGGAGATTAATAAAGGTTACATTTTCCCATTTTAAGCGTACAAGAATTTCTGTATCAAAGCCCATACGCGGTTGAAATGTATGATAGTTTAAAATATCGACGGTTTTTTGGATCGGATAGACTCGAAAACCACACATGCTATCTTTAATATCAAAAGATAAACTGTTAATCCACACCCAGATATGGGTTAAATAACGCCCATATAGACGTTTTTTAGGAATTGAACGATCAAATACGGGCTGTCCAATAATCATTGCGTGTGGATATTGTTGAGACATTTGTAAAAATTGCGTAATGTCAGACCAATCATGTTGTCCATCTGAATCTAACTGTAAAGCATGAGTTAATCCCAATCGATGTGCATGTAACAGACCGCTACAAACCGCTTGACCTTTGCCCTGATTAACAGGGTGTTGAATTAAATCTACCAATGGATAATGCACAGCAATACGCTGTAATAACGCTGTACATGCTTGATCACTACCATCATTAATCATGATAATCGGTACATGAAAAGTATTGAGTTGCTGAACCAATGCCTCTAAATAATAAGGATGATTGTAAACAGGAATAATAAAACAATATTTCACAATCTCTCCTTTAGCCATCTTGCTGTATAGGATTTAAATTAAATAATAACCGTCCTGACGCAAACACTTTATCTTGATTTTTTAATTCAAAAATAATTTTATGTGCTTGGCGTTGTAGATTTAAGCACAGCACCATTTTTGGCTGAATCAAGTCTTGAAATTTAACTTGCTCATAGCCATTACACCACGCTAAATCAAGCCAATTTTTCTTGGCAAAATGTTGTACAAGACCAATTTGCCCGACCCCAGGATAAATTGGCTGACCAGGGAAATGTCCTTTAAAACAGGCCAATTCTTCAATAAACTCGAGAATATAACTGATGTCTTTTTCTTCAATAAACTGGCTTAAAACCACTGGATATCTGTTTTCTTCAAATATCGATTGCATATATTGCTTATCTAATTTTGATTGGCTATTTTGCGGTAATTGAGTTAAAAAGCGCCACTGGCGAGGCAGCGCAATACTTTCCAGTTTTAAACTTAATTGTGTTTTTAATCTATGGACAAATTGAGCCTTACCGAGATGCTGCAACTGCTCACGTCCTTGATGATTAAGTATGACGATAGCTGCTAACATTTGCCTATGCTGTTTTTCAATAATCAAAACATAGACCTGCTCAACTATACCAAGACTTAAGATTTGCTGCTCAATTGCATCTAAACTTAAGCGTTTTTCTTCCAGTTTAACAATCCGATCTAAACGTCCTAATAATCTAAAATCACTTTTCAGATCATGAGGATGACTAAGCTCAACCTGATCTGCAGTTAAAATCCATTCATCACTACTGGCATGCGCAGTTTTTACGGCTAATTCCTGAGCTGCTACCACTTTAATTTCAACATCTTCAAATACATGCCATAATGCATCATCATGATAACGGTATGCAATTCCGCCAGTTTCAGAACTACCAAATACCTCTGTAATCATCACATTTATATAAGGACGAATGCCTGCGTCCAATTTACCACCTGAAGAATAAACTGCGATACAGTGATTTAAAATTACATCTGTTGTCCATCTTTTTAATAAAGCAGGACTAGAAATTAAATAGTTTGGCTGATTAAATATCACTAATTTTTTTTGTATTTCGCTAACCTCTTCCGGAAAGGCGATGTGTTGATCATAAAAACTACGATGTGTTGCCAGTGGCCATAAAAGTTTAAAAAGTAATCCATAAATATGTTGGTGACTGACAGTTGCAAGCGCAATTGCGGCTTTACTCAACCCGAAGCTCAGCTCTAAACCCTGTACTTCACTCAACAATTGTTTTAATGTACGAGCAATACTTTTCGGCTGCCCCGTCGAACCTGATGTATAAAAATAAAGCCTTGTCTCAGTATAAAAATGCTCATCAAAGTGTAATTGCTGCTCTATGCTCGCGTCTGACTGGGATAGTGCTTGGCGATTTAAAAAATAAATTTGTTGTTTTGCTAGATCTTGCTCTAATTCAGCAACCCGATGTGGTGGCAAAATAACGGTTTTTCCAGCATGTAATGCTGCAAATAGTAAAACTAAAAATTCATAACTACTGTGTTGCCAAAGTGCATAAGTCATTGGTTTTAGTTTTTTAATTTCATGACATTGCATTGCAACATCTTGCCAGAACTGCTGAAAGGAAATACCCGTTAAATCCTGACGTATGCACAGCAGTTGTGCTGAATGAAGATAATCTTTGATATTGCCCACAATCATAATCCAGATTTTATTTATTTATTCGATACTTATATTGCTGTCTTTTGCGTAGAATAAACTCTCCCATCAAAATCATCCCCATAAGTAAATAAGAAAGCAAACCGTTATAAATCGTCCAAATATAGGTTGATGTAAAAAAAACGGTAAAGCCTGAAATCACGGCATTGAGTAAAAAAAATATGCACCACACTATGGTTACTTTTTTTGTCCACAACACCCCCTCAACAGGCAGGTCTGGCTCAACAAGTCGAGCAAAACGCTCAATCATTGAAGGTGGTTTAAATAAGGTCATCGCAAAGATGACCAACGCCCCCAAGCTCATTAAGACAGGATATAATTTCAGCCAAGCCTGATCCTTTAAGCACAAATTTAAACCACCGCACAAAATTGCAAATGTTGCTAATGGCCATAATAAACTCGATTTTTTATCTAATAGCTTTATGATTCCTAAAGCAATTAAAAGCATACTCACCCATTGATATTGACCTTGAGACAAACCATATGCCACCAAAAATGGATACAGCATAAAGCCAATAATCACGAGTCCTTTTAACAGTTTTTTCATTCGATGGTCATATTTTGAATGACAATCACAACATCCTGTATTGTACGTACATTTTTAAAATCTTCGGGATTGACTTGTTTTCCCGTAAGCTCTTTAATTTTTACAACTAAATCAATAGCATCAATACTGTCGATATCCAAATCGCTGGCTAAATGTGAGTCTAGATGAATGGTATCTGGAGAAATTTCAAAGAGTTCATCCATCCATTCTCGTAATTTATCTAGAACTTGTTCTTGGGTAAGCATGACAACCTCTTATGCTATTGCTGTGCTTCAATCAAAGTAACTAAACTTTGAATTGATTTAAAATATTGTTTCGTTTCTGCAGATTCAGCATTTAAATGTACGTTGTAACGTTTCTTTAAAGCTAAACCTAGTTCTAGTGCATCAATAGAGTCAAGTCCCAATCCTTCCCCAAACAATGGTGCCTCACTATCAATATCGTCTTTACTAATGTCTTCAAGTGCAAGCACATCAATAATCATTTGCTTTAATTCATCAGCAAGATTGCTCATTTGTCAGTAACTCTTTCATAAAATGTTGATGTAAAATCTGATTCAAGTGACGCACTGTTTTAGGGTGAACCCCATGCTCCGTCAAAATCAAATTATCTTCCAGTAGCTGATCGGCGGCTATTGTATCCATTATTTTGACATGAATGTAAAATCGATGAGATGGGATATGATACCATTTTTCATTTTTTGTTAGTGTAGAAGGCGTACAACGAATGCATACCGGTCGAATCGGAACATTTGCTCGTAATGCAATATTGGCTGCACCACGTTGAAATTCATTTAAAATATTTCCTTTTTCCGTTCTTGTGCCTTCCGGAAAAATTAATAAAGATGCCGCTTTATCCTGTGTCAGTTTAGCGACACAATCTTGGATAAACTGTTCAGAGCCAGCATTTAAAATATATCCTGCATTTTGGACCACGTCTTTAACAAAAGGATTGGACCATAAGGCTTGTTTAACCACACAATTTGCGCGCCCCATCGCACCAATTAAAATCACCACATCAATTAAAGTAGGATGATTTGCAATCACCAGCTCTTGCTGACTATGTTCTAGTTTTTCTAATCCTTCAATTTCATAGTGCATTACACCAAGCTTAACCAACATTTCGGTAAAACCTTTAAAGGTGTATTTCACTAACTTTTGCGTACGATCTTGTCTTAATTTCTCATTTTTTGTTGATTGTTTAATGATCGGTGCAACCAATCCACCTAAAATAAGTCCTCCCACCCCAAAACTGGCAAAACAAAATCCTGTTGCACTCATACGCCATAAAAAATTGGCTTTTTGTTTTAAAGAATATTTACTCAAATTTTACTCCAGCCCATGTCTTCAACACACTGTTGATTTTGCCAAAAATGATAAAAAGCATTGGCTTGCTGAGCATAGTGTTCTACAGATGGAAATTGAATAGGGTTTAACATTAAATTTTCTGATGTGAGTGAAATCACTCCTGCCAATGCAAATGGTTCAACGTGCTGACTATCGCTATAGATCATCGGTAGATTTTCATCATAATAGACCAGTAATACTTGGGCTTGACTAATTGTGGTGGTTTTTAACCAAGCATATGCCTCAATCAGGCCATCGTTCCATGTTCCAGCTAAACTGGTTGATGGTGTATCATCTTGGTTTAAAATAGAATATAAACCAGAAATTGCATTATGTACCGATGTTGAAAATTGTGTGGGTGATGCGGGTTGATCCTGTAAGACATCATTTAATATCTTAAACGTTTTATGCTCATCTCCATACTGAGAAACCCAGATCATATAATCGACTTTATGCTGTTCTAAAGCACTTAAGGCACTATTTAATGCCAGTTTCGCAATTGCAGATAAACGGCGACGTTGCATTGCTGAAATTTTCTCTAATTGAGGATAAGCTGAATCAGCGACACTCAAATAAAGTTTAGACATATTGAGTTTCAACATATTGCACACTCTTTATCAACACACCAGTCAAAGAAAATGATTTAGATCTTGCATATAAAAAAAACCAGTGCGACGCACTGGTTGTTATGGACTCAATCATCAGAGATTCTGATTTTAGTTCCCCTGTACCAAGCGTCTTGCACTAATAATACCCGGTTGCTGCTCAAGCCGCGCCAATAGTTTAGACAATTGTGCCAATCCTTTCACTTCAATTAATAGCTTCATGTTCGCAATACCATCTGCTTCAGAAATCGTATTCACTTGACGAATATTAATTTGATCAGAAAAAATAACTTGAGTGAGATCCTTTAATAAACCACGTCGATCATATGCCTCGACAACAATTTGAATACTTTGTCCACGTGTAGGCTGCATTTCCCAATCTGCTTCAACCGCACGCTCAGGTTCTTGCTTAATCATTCGCATATAGTCAGAACAGGCGACTTTATGAATACTGACCCCACGATTTAAGGTAATATAACCCGCAATCGCTTCGCCATGTACCGGTTGACAGCACTGTGCGACATGTAATTCTACATTATCTAAACCATCAATTAAAATGCCATGTGCTGATAAGGTATGACTTGCGCGTGGATTTAATGTAGGTTTAAGTACCAGCTCTGGCTCATCCTGATCCAGATGCATATGTCGATTTACCTGATTAATCAGCGCATGCAGACTAATGTCACCACTGACCAGACTAATCAAAATATCATCACCGGTCTTGACATTAAAATGATTACAATAATCATTTAAATCAATACTTTTCGGATGAATCGCTAAACGAGAAAGCTCTTTAGTCAGAATCTCACGACCAACTTCTAGATTTTTACTCCGATCTTGTTGTCGGAACCAGTGTCGTAACTTGTCTCGTGCACGTGCAGTTTTAATATAACCTAAAGAGTTCACCAACCAATCACGGTTAGGTTCACGATCTTTTTTAGTTAAAATTTCAACCTGTTCACCAGTTTTAAGCACATACGTTAACGGAACATAACGTTGATTGACACGTGCAGCATAACACTTGTTGCCTACTTCAGTATGAACATGATAGGCAAAGTCTAGAACTGTAGAACCACGTGGTAACTCTTTGATATCACCATCACGACTAAATACATATATTTTTTCAAAATCTTCAAATTCTTGCAACTGCTCAAAATCATCAACATCTTTGGTACGATGATTACTTGCATCATTACGTTCTTGATAATGTTCAAGCACTGATCTTAAAGAATGTAAACGATGATTAAATGAATGATCAGTGGTTTTACTGCCCTCTTTATAATTAAAATGCGAACATACACCAAGCTCAGCTTCTTCATGCATGTCATGCGTACGTATTTGTACTTCTAAAGATTTGTTTTCAGCAATCACGGCCGTATGCAATGAACGATAACCATTGGCCTTCGGATTGGTAATATAATCATCAAACTGATGTGGAATATGGCGCCAAATTTGATGCACAATCCCTAATGAGTGATAACACTCTGGAATACCCTTGACCAAGACACGTACAGCACGGATATCATAGAGTTGATCAAAACTGAGATTTTTACTTTTCATTTTTCGATAAATCGAATAAATGTGTTTCACTCGTCCACTAATTTCTGCCTCAATATCATATGAAGCCAGTTCAGTTTTTAATTTATGAATCACAAACTGAATATATTGCTCACGTTCAAGACGTTTTTCATTCAGTAAAGTTGCAATCTCTTTATAACGATCTGGTGCCAAATAACGAAAGGCCAGATCCTCAAGCTCCCATTTTAGCTGTGCAATCCCTAAACGATGTGCAAGTGGCGCATAAATCGTTAAAATTTCTCGTGCCACACGCTCTTGTCGTTCTCTTGATGAGTGTGCCAGCTCTCGTAAAGCATAGGTACGTTCAGCCAATTTAATCAGCACGACACGAACATCTTCCGTGACAGAAATCAGCATTTTATAAATACCAGTCAAATGTTCACGCTGATTATTATTAAAATGATCTTCTAAACGTTTATTTTTCTCAATCAGATCCGAAAGTTTACCCATGGCTAAAGTACCTTTAACCAAACCATAAACCACTTCGCCAAATAATGCTTTGACTTCATCTAACGGAATAATACCTTCACGTACACTTCTATAGAGCAGTGATGCAGACAATGTATCCTCATCGACATGTAAATAGGCTAAAATATCAGCCATTTCAATACCGGTATAGAGGGTATTAGAACGATGATTAATGGTCGTTTCTAATTCTTTTTGCAAGGTATAATTTGCAACATCTTCTAGCCGCTTTAACGCAGCGCCATCCAAAATTCCACGTACACGATCTAACCATTTCGCAATATCTTGTCGTGCTTGCTCGGCATGTTCGACAGTCGTTTCCTCAGATAGCTCATTTAAGCGTCCAGGAAGCTGTTCACGTACTGTGACCATACCCATCTCCTATTGTTATAAACTTCATTATTCTATAAACCACGTACTTGTTCAAATAACGCAATTGATTCAACATGAGCTGTATGAGTAAACATATCCATGACACCCACTTTTTTCAGTTCATATCCTTGCTTCACTAACAAGCCTGTATCACGAGCGAGCGTTGCTGGATTACATGACACATAAACAATTCTTTTTGCACCAAATTTTGGCAAATAATGCATCACTTCTTCTGCACCCGAACGAGGAGGATCAATCAATAATGCATCAAATCCTAACTTTGCCCAAGAATGATGCGAAAAATCTTTTGTTAAATCTTGTGAATAAAATTTCACTTGATTTAAACCATTTAATTTTGCATTTTCCGTGCCACGATGCACCATTTCATCTACGCCTTCAACAGCAACCACAAGCCCTTGTTCTCCTACACATCGTGCTAAAGGCAGTGAGAAATTACCTAATCCACAAAATAAATCCAGAACACGTTCACCCGGCTGAAGTTGAAGCAAGTCACATGCCAGTTTAACCATTTGCGCATTTACACCTGAATTTACTTGAGTAAAATCTAGCGGATGAAAAGCAAACTTAATATTAAAATCATTGAGTGTATAGTGCAAACGCATTGGCGCATCTTGATCAATACGCTGAATACTATCGCGTTGCTCAGGTTGTACATACAGCTGCCACTGTTGTTGTCTAGCAAAATGCTGTAAGGTTGCTATGTCCTCCTTGTTCAACGCTGCAGTTTGTCGAATCACCAATGCAACATCTTGATCACCCATGGCTAATTCTATATGACCAATATGGGCTTTGCCTTTAAGACTTAGGAGTAATTGCTTTAATTGTTTTATTGAGCCAAACTTTCGATCAAGGATATGACAATGATCAATTGCGCTTAAGTGATTGCTCGACTTTTCACGAAAACCCACCAACAATTGGTCTTGGCGAGGCAAATAACGCACACCGATACGTGCCTTCTTTCGATAATCTGTGACTGTAGCACGTAATGGCGATAGCCATATCGGCACTTCAACACCAGCAAAATGTAATAAATGCGATTGCAATACTTGCTGTTTTAACGCAATTTGTTCATCAACCTGAAGATGTTGCAAACTACATCCACCACATTGCTCATAATGTGCACATATTGGTGTTGTACGTAACACAGAATGATCACTTAAAACTTCTATACAGTCCGCTTCTTCTAATTTCGTGATCACTTTACGAATACGTGCTCGTACCGTTTCACCCGTCAGTGCTCCCGTAATAAATACTTTTTTTCCTCGCTTGTCTTCCGGATGATTCGGATGTGAACCATAATGTGCTATACCACGTCCCTCGTGTGATAATGACTCAACTGTAAAAATAAAGGTTCCGTGTTGAGCTGTACGAGGTGAGTGCTTGTGTTTCATGTAAACCTAATATTTGGGAAAGGAAAAATCTGTAGCGCTAAATGCTGTATGCTGCGAAGTATGTTGCCATACCCTCAAAAACTCAGTATGTTGCGACTGTGTTGCTAAATAGTGAATCGTACTTTGTACCCATAAATGATGCTGCTCCAGACTTAGCTGCCCTTTGAGCAATAACCAGCGGATATAAATCAACCAAGTATTCAACACATCACCCTCACAATATGCACTTAACTTAAGCCATTGTTGTGTCGCAATATACTCAGGAACATGATAACCCGCTTCACCACGTTTACCCGGAAATCCTAATAAATGTGCAATATCATCTAGTTTCTGAAAGTGACGTCCTTGAAACATTGCCATCACATCCATTAAATCAACATGACGATGATGATAGCGGTTTTGGTAATTATTATAACGTTTTTGATGATCGATTTCGCCTTGATCAAACAAACTGGCTGCAGAAAGTCCATGATACATTGCACGAAATAAAATAACTGGCAAATCAAATTGTGAACCATTCCAACTGACCAGAACCGGATGGCGCTTATCAAAAATGGATAAAAATTTTCTGAGTATATCGGCTTCTGAATCCTGCTCTTGCGTAAAAGAAAATAGCTTCATTACGCCAAACTCATCAATCCACAATCCAGAAATACACACAATCTCATGTAAAGGCAAACGTTGAAAATCTGAACCTGATTCTTGACGACGTAGTTTTAGCATGGCCTGTTCAAGATCTGATTTCGATAAATCAAGACCATATAAATGTGCTCCCGATTTAAGATCAGTGATCGTTTCAATATCAAAAATTAAAACAGGCAAATGCATATCAATGTCTCTTATTCAGTATCAATCACAGAAAATAATCCTGTAGATAAGTAACGATCACCACGATCACAAATAATACATACGATCACTGCATCGGGATTTTCTTCAGCCAACTTAATCGAAGCCCATACCGCCCCACCTGATGATGTACCCGCACTAATTCCTTCTTTTTGTGCCAATTTACGCATGGTTTTTTCAGCTTCAATTTGGGGGATATCAATAATACGATCAATACGTCGACGATCAAAAATAGTCGGTAAATATGCTTCTGGCCAACGACGAATTCCTGCAATACTTGAACCATCTGCAGGTTGTAATCCCACAATTTGAATATCGGGATTCATTTCTTTTAAATATTTGGATACCCCCATAATGGTTCCTGTTGTTCCCATGGAACTGACAAAATGGGTAATTTTTCCTGCCGTTTGTTGCCAAATTTCTGGACCAGTTGTCAAGTAATGTGCCTCAACATTATCCGGATTACCAAATTGATTAAGCACTAAACCTTGCCCTTGTTTTTGCATCTCTGATGCTAAATCACGTGCACCTTCCATCCCTTGTGCTTGTGTTACTTCAATGAGTTCAGCACCATAAGCTCGCATTGCGTCTTTACGTTCTTGGCTCATGTTATTGGGCATGATTAATTTCATTTTATAACCACGCATGGCCGCAACCATGGCCAAGGCAATCCCCGTATTGCCACTGGTTGCTTCAATCAGTGTATCACCTGGTTTAATTTGACCACGTTTTTCCGCTTGCATGATCATATTATACGCTGGCCTGTCTTTTACCGAACCAGCAGGATTATTCCCTTCAAGTTTTGCCAATATTGTGGCTTGAGTATGATTTGCAAGACGCTGTAAACGCACTAGAGGAGTTTTACCTACATAATGGTCTAACAAAAAATCATCTTCTTTAAAATCTGGGGTTGTGCTACTCATTATGTATACCTATATCGAGGTGCACATATTGTATGAAAAAAACGACAGCGCTGCACCCTTTTCGATTTATTTTTAGCAATTCTGCTTAATATTTATGCAAATAAAACATTAATTTTTATATGGATATCGATCATCAACTGTAAGTAAACTGCGCAATAACAACACTATGGCATGATGATAATTTCATCGTGATATTCAAGAGAGATTTTAAATTTAAAGCGTTTTTTTTCAATCCATTCATGATCATTTAATAAAGCATGCTAAACTGCGATGCTGAGGGAATAGCTTGCTGTCATTATGTCAAATATCAATAAAAAGTTATTTAATAGACTAAGTTTAAATCATGCATATGGGCAATTAATTGCCATGATTTTTGTGCCAATTGCTGTTTTGGCCTGTGTCGGTGCATCTCTTGTTCTTACTGAAACCTATCGTGCAGCCAAATCACAACAACAACAAATGGCGATTGCAATTCTGACACGTAATGAAATTCCAGCACAGATTGCCTTAGAAAAATTTCATCAACTCCCTCTTGGTTTATATCAACCACAAACCACTTTCATGTATAACATGATGAAAGAAAAGAATCTGATTCGCACTGCTATTGTCGATCAGAAAAGTGGTACTTTGATCAGTATTGGCTATCAAGATGAAGCACCTTGGCCAAGTTTACCCACAACAAATAAATTCTTTGGGCCAATCAAATTACAAGACAGTAGTGTCTATGGCTTACCGATTTATACCAGTAATCATCAAAAAGCATTATTTTTAATTGAACTGGATAATCAACCGCTCTTACTGGCACGTTATCGTGTCATGATGGTACTGGTCGTCACGGGTTTATTGACACTACTGCTGTTATTACTTTGTCTTAATTTTTATTCAAGACGCTGGATTGCACCCATGTATGAAATACGCATGCAATTACAGCGCTTAAATGCAGATACCCTTGATCAGCATATGGTCATTAATAGCACGGGAGAGCTTCGGCTTTTACAACGTGATATTGCAAATGTGGTTAAACGTTTACACTTTAGCTTTTTAGAACTTAAAGAGCATACCGAACAAACTGAAGATGACCTACGTCGCACACTCGACACTCTAGAAGTACAAAATATTACTTATCGACAAGCACGCGACCAAGCAATTTCAGCCAATCAATCAAAATCTGTCTTCTTGGCCAATATTAGCCATGAATTACGGACCCCACTAAACAGTATTGACGGTTTTATTCATTTACTGTTACGTCAAGATAATTTAAGTAATGAACAAAAACTCTATTTACAAACTATTCGCAAGTCTTCAGCGCATCTTCTCGCATTAATCAATGATGTTTTGGACTTCTCTAAAATTGATGCGGGTAAACTTGAATTAGAAACTGCAACATTTAATCTTGAAGAAGCAATTTATGATGTCATGGATATGCTGTCACCCTTAGCAGCTCAAAAACAGCTTAATATGGCATTTTACTTTGCAGATGACGTTCCGACGCATGTCATTGGTGATGCTTTACGCTTTAAGCAAATTTTGACCAATCTGATTTCAAATGCAATTAAATTTACGCCTGATGGTGAAATTATTGTTCGTGTCCGCTTAGAGCATAATGATATTGGTCAATGCCTTATTCATTTTAGTGTCCAAGATAGTGGTGTGGGATTAAGTGGCACCGACCGCAAAAAATTATTTGAATCATTCTCTCAAGGCGATGCATCTGTCACTCGGCAATTTGGTGGCACCGGTTTAGGATTGGCAATCTCTAAACAACTGGTCCATTTAATGCACGGCCAAATCGGCTTTGAAGATAATCAGGAACGTGCACCAACAGAGAAAGGCTCTACCTTTTGGTTTACTGCGCAATTTGAAATTCATGATGATGAATATATTGTTCATCCTGATTTTAGCCATATGCATGTACTGTCTTATATTGCACATCCAGCAACAGCAAATATCCTGCGTCATTATCTTGAAAACTATCAAGTAGATCATCTCGAATCTGTATCTATTCTCGACCTATTCAGCCGACTGAATCATCTTCCTGATCATCAAGATACCTGGCTGATTGTCGATCATAGTGGTGATACACAAGCATTATTGCAAGAAATTCGTTCTAGATATCATGGTAAAATGGCGGTTTATGGTTATCAAATGTCTTTAGCACCAGACATGTTATTACACTATAAAGCACGCCCACTCTATCAACCACTTTGTCGCACAGCCCTGATTGAATTACTGAATAATGAACATCCATTTAAAGAAAGTAATACGGAAGAATTTGATGGTAAAGGCTTACATATTTTAGCTGTAGATGATCATTTACCGAATTTAATTGTCCTTGAAGCATTACTTGGTGAACTCAATGTCACCACCACCAAAGCATTAAGCGGAAAAGAAGCGCTGGATATTTTTCAAGCGAAAATCAAAAATGATGAGCAGATATTCGATCTTATTTTTATGGATATTCAAATGCCTGTGATGTCTGGGATTGATACCACACGTGCCATTCGATCTTTAGAATCAACGCTAGAAAATCATCAACCTGTACCAATTATTGCTTTAACAGCGCATGCATTGGCAGATGAAAAACAAAAACTGTTAAAAGTCGGGATGAATGATTATGTCACCAAACCGATTCAAATTGAGCAAATTATTCAAATACTGACCCGTTGGACCCATAAAAATTTTAGTCAGAATAATCATTATGTTGAAAAAGTCACTGTGATCAAAGCGCTAGATCCACAAATTTTAAACTGGCAGCAATGTTTACAATTGGCTGCTAATAAAGAGGATTTGGCTATAGATTTACTTAAAATGCTGACAGATAGTTTTTATATTGAATTAAATGAAATTGAGCAACTTATTGAATTAGAAGATTTTCCACAAGTTGAACATGTATTACATCGACTGCATGGTGCTACCCGTTATGTCGGCGTTCCACGCCTACAGGAAACGACCAGTGCTTTTGAACAATTTGTCGCGATTTTACGTAAGGAGCGTAAAAAAGCAGATGAAGCGTTTATTCAGGAAACATTACAGCGTCTCGATGAGTTAAAACAAGTGATGGCTGAGGTTGAACATGCTGCAAAGCATCTTTTAGATCATTATTCATCTAATTAAGCTAAAGAAATTCGCTATTTTTTTAATTTTTATTGTCGGCCTAGCCGCGATTGCCATCAGATAATATCCAGTTGCGGCATGTTCAAAAAAAATCAAAAATAGCTATTTTTCTCGCTGACTCAACTGTCACCGATTTTAATATCACTCATGTTATGCTGAAAGAAATCTAAAAAAAGTGTGAAGCTAATGAGTTTATTAAAGATAGAAAAAAATCAAGGGATTGCCATTGTTTCGTTAAATCGTCCAGAGAAACGTAATGCCATGAGTTTTGAGCTCCTTAAAGCATTGCTGACAACAGCCCAAATACTCAAAAAAGACCGTTCTTTGCGCTGTGTAATCTTAACCGGTGAAGCACACGTCTTTAGTGCCGGAATTGACCTCACTGATCTCAATAACCCCAAGAATAAAGCATATGCTGCTTGGCAATTATTAAAACCCGGTCAAAGTCTATTCCAAAAAGCATTTTTAGTCTGGCAAGAACTTCCTGTACCTGTTATTGCTGCAATTGAAGGGTTCTGCTTTGGTGCAGGTTTACAACTGGCTTTGGCTGCCGATTTACGTATCTGTCATCCTGATACACAAATGTCAATCATGGAAAGCCGCTGGGGACTAGTACCAGATATGGGGCTTAGCCAGTCTTTACGTGGATTAATTAATTTGGATATTGCCAAAGAGTTAACATTAACGGCGCGTATTTTTGATGGAAATTATGCACAGCAAATTGGTTTAGTCACACATTTAAATCCAGATCCCTTAACACAAGCATTGGCAATTGCTCAAGAACTGCAACAGCGCTCACCGGATGCACTTACTGCAGCAAAACGGGTATTAAACGCCATGCAATCGCAATCTTCTCAATCATTAAGACTGGAAAAAATATGGCAGCTTAAACTACTGTTAGGAAAAAATAGTCAAATTGCCCGACAAAAAGATAAAAAACCGACATTATCATTTTTACCTCGACAATATCGCTAATCAATCTATTGCACAGCATCCAAGCATTGATGCAAAGTCATATACCCCAACGATATCGGCTTTGCATCGACAACAAGATGTCACAATCGAGCGATATCACCCTATATACTCAATGCCAAACCAGACTAAAAATAATCACCAGCACCAGCATAACTATTTGAATATTTGTTATTATTTCATCATCACGCGAGATTAGATATTTACCTTTTACACATGTATTACACACTGAAGTGTATGTATCAAGCAATATCCTATCTTTAATGACAATCACATTAAACTTAGTTATACAAATCAAGGATCGAATCATGAATGTGAATCAAACGACGCCAATTGCATTTTTAGGCATAGGACTGATGGGGAGTCGGATGGTCAAACGATTGCTTCAAGCCAATTTTTCTGTTGGTGTCTGGAACAGAACAGCATCAGCCTGTGATGAACTGATTCAACATGGCGCACATCACATCCATTTCCAACAACTCGACCAATATGCCATTATTTGTCTCTGTCTGGCAGATGATCACGCTGCCACTGAGGTATTTCATCAAATTGAACCTTTTTTACATCCCAATCAAGTGATTATTGATTTTTCAAGTTTATCGGTAGAGACCACATTAACCTTAGCCAATCAAGCCAAAGGTAAACATGTCACTTGGATTGATTCACCTGTTTCGGGAGGAACAATAGGTGCTGAACAAGGCAGCTTGGTTATTTTTGCAGGTGGTGATGCACAAACCATTGCACAATTAGATCCACTGTATCGCATCCTCTCTCAACGTGTTACATGTATGGGCGATACAGGCACAGGACAAGCCACTAAAATTTGTAATCAACTGATTGTCGCTGCAAATAGCGCATTAATTGCTGAAGCTGTTGCTCTTGCCGCACAAGCGGGTGTAAACACACAATTGTTAGCACCTGCACTAGCAGGTGGTTTTGCAGACTCAAAACCATTTCAAATTTTGGCCCCACGTATGGCAACGCATTGCTTTGAACCAGTACAGTGGAAAGTACAAACCCTTTCTAAAGATTTGAATCTGGCCTTAACTCTGGCTGCACAGTATCAATTAACTATTCCTGTTGCCAAAGCTGCACTAGCACAACTGCAACAACATCAACAACAGGGTTTTGCTCAAGCAGATCTTTCTAGCTTAATTCAACAGGTCGAACTTTAACAAGGAGAACGTTATTCATGAATCGCTTAGCTGTTAACTTATCCATGATTTTCACAGAAGTGCCTTTGATGGAAAGATTTGCTCTCGCCAAAAAACATGGATTTCAGCATGTTGAAATTCAATTTCCCTATTCGATTACACCCTATCAAATTTTGGAAGAATTAGAGAAACATCAATTAAGCTTATGTCTCATCAATGTTCCAGTAGGTGATTTAATGCAAGGCGGCAATGGATTAGCCTGTGTACCAGGCAAATCATTAGCATTTCGTCAAGCACTGGAACATGCCATCACCTATGCCAAAATCCTGCAGGTACCTAACGTCAATATATTGGCAGGTAGACAACCACAAGATGCCAATTTACTGTCGTGCTTAAATACCTATAATACTAATCTAAAATTGGCATGTGCACGTTTAAGTGAAGAACAGATTCAACCTGTTTTTGAAATGATTAATGGTACAGATATGCCACGCTTTCTAATCCAGAATATTGCTCAAGCACAAGATATCTTAGATGCCGTACAACATCCGGCCCTAAAAATGCAGTTCGATTGCTACCATATGGCGATGATGGATGAAAATATTTTGGATGCATTAAAAGAAAATATTCAGCATATTGGCCATATTCAATTTGCAGATGCTCCTAATCGACATCAGCCAGATCATGGTAGCATCGATTATCAAAATATATTTTCATGGCTAAAACAGAGTACATATTCAGGTTTTATTGCAGCTGAATATCATCCTTTAGGACATTCAGAGCAATCTTTTGCTTGGAAAGATAAATATTTTTCATGTGCTTAGTCGATGTTTTTTCGAGTTGATTGAATTTTAGCAACAAAACAGCTATATTAGAACATGAATAATGGTCAGGAATTTAAACCTTTTATGAATTTAGAACCATCGCCCAGCGCTTCTAATTCTCACGATCTCGCAATGAATTCTCAAAGTAAAGATGTACAAGCTTGCCTAAAAGTGGTGCATGAAGCTCTCCTAGATGTAAAAGCAAAAGAAATTGTAGAACTTGATATTAGCTCAATCAGCAATGTTGCTGATGCAATCGTGATTGCGAGTGGTACATCAACTCGCCACGTGAAATCATTAGCAGATAATGTTGCTGAAGAAGCACGTAAAGCTGGATTTCGCCCGATTGGTGTTGAAGGTGAACATGATGCTGAATGGATCTTAATTGACTTAGGTTTTGTGGTTGTTCATGTTATGCTACCAACAACACGTAAGTTTTATGATTTAGAAAGCTTATGGCGCACCAAGCCCGAAGCTATCGCATAAAAAGCGTATAAAAAAGCGACCAACAAGGTCGCTTTTTTACAGATCATTAAACATTAATATAATAAAATCAATTGCTTTTAATATCTATACAATGATGCCTTAATGACCTGTACCATTAATAGATTTGGTCATATCTTCCACAACTTTTTTCGCATCACCAAAAATCATCATGGTTTTGTCATTGTAGAATAAATCATTATCTAAACCAGCATAACCTGTTGCCATAGAGCGCTTAATGACCATAATCGTTCGTGCCTTATGTGCTTCTAAAATAGGCATACCATAAATAGGTGAACTCGGATCATCTTTGGCTGCAGGATTGACAACATCATTGGCACCAATCACCAGTACCACATCTGTTGCTGGAAAATCTGAATTAATTTCATCCATTTCCAAAATATCTTCATATGCAACATCAGCTTCTGCAAGCAATACATTCATATGCCCAGGCATACGACCTGCAACAGGATGAATTGCAAAACGTACCGTTACACCCTGCTCTTTAAGTAGATTGGCTAATTCTTTTACGGCATTTTGCGCTCGACCTTGTGCCATACCATAGCCAGGTACAATCACAACACTGTCTGCATTTGACATTAAAAAACCTGCATCATCTGCCGAGCCTGAACGATAATTACGCTGAACCTGCTCAGCATTACCGGCTGCTACAGCGACATTACCCCCCATTGCACCACCAAATAAGACATTAATGATAGAGCGATTCATTGCTTTACACATAATATAAGATAAGATCGCGCCTGATGACCCCACTAAAGAGCCAGCTACAATCAGCATATTATTTTCTAAGGTAAAGCCAATCCCTGCTGCTGCCCAACCTGAAAATGAGTTAAGCAATGACACTACAACAGGCATATCGCCACCACCCACAGGAGCAATCCATACCCAGCCAAAAATAAGCGCTAAAGCTGTCATTGCCCAAAAAGAGCTCATATTATGTGATAAAAAGAAATCAATACCAAAACCCAGCATAGCAATAAAAATAAGGGCTTGTACTGGTTTTACCCACGATCCTGCAATGGTTTTTGCCCATGTTTTGGCAGCCAACTTACCATAGGCAAATACGGATGCTGTAAAGGTAATTGCACCAACAAAACATCCCACAAACAGTTCAAATAGATGAACTTTACTCATTTGATGGAATTCAACCGCATTTACAGCTAAGAAATCAGGATCAAGTGCCACCAGTCGATTATTATGAATAATCGCAGCAATGGCAATTAACACTGCAGCCAAACCGACCAAAGAGTGCATTAATGCAACTGTTTCAGGCATTTGCGTCATTGGCACTGTACGTGCGCGGGCAATACCAACAATCGCACCCAATAACATTGCAGCTAAAATCATCCAAACCACAGGATTTTCTGCAACAAAAAATGTGGTCATGACAGCAATAGCCATTGCTATCATTCCGTAACGATTACCCGCGATTGCTGTTTTAGGTCCAGATAAACCACGTAAAGTCAAAATAAAAAGAACGGCGCCAATAAGATAAAACCAATCTGCATATGCCTTAATAAATTCCATGCATTAGCCCTCTTTCTTCTTTTGCTTTGGTTTAAACATTTCTAACATCCGTGCGGTTACTGCAAAACCACCAAAAATATTAATGCTGGCTAAAAATACTGCGACTGCGCCCAATACACTGACCACATTAATGGTCTGAAAATCAATATGTCCATCCACACCAATCATTGGCAGACCAACTGTTTGAATCATTGCGCCCACAATAATAATGGAGGAAAGTGCATTGGTTACTGCCATCAAAGGTGTATGTAAGGCTGGCGTTACTCCCCATACCACGTAATAACCAACAAAAATAGCAAGGACAAAAATTGTAATTGTTTCAACCATGGGTGTTCTCCCTAACTGCGCTTTAACAGCACTTGGCCGCCATGTGTAACCAATAGAGCTTTTTGAATTTCATCATCTTGATTAATCAAAATATTTTTCTGATCATCAAAAAGTGTTTCAATAAAATTTAAGACATTTCTTGCATATAATGCTGAAGCTTCTGTGGATACTGTCGAAGGAATATTGGCTATACCCAAAATTTTAACCCCATTACTGGTCATGACAGTTTCACCACATTGTGAACCTGCAACATTTCCACCAGTCTCGACTGCCATATCTAAAATCACAGAACCCGGTTTCATTTTAGCCACGGTTTCAGCTTGAATTAAACGAGGTGCATCACGCCCAGGCAATAAAGCAGTTGTGATCACGATATCTGCATTGGATACCGCTTTATCAACAATCATAGCCTGATCACGAATATAGTCTTCACCAGGCATCCAGCCATAGCCATTTTTTGCGGCATCTGCTGCTTTTTGTTGCTCTTCAGGTGACATAGGTACATCTAGCCATTTCCCTCCCAAAGACTCAACCTGATCTTTTGCCGTCGGGCGTAAATCTGTCGCCTCAACAATAGCCCCCAAACGTTTTGCGGTTGCAATCGCTTGTAATCCTGCAACACCAACCCCCATAATCACGACACGTGCAGGCTTTACCGTGCCTGCAGCGGTCATCAACATTGGGAACATACGCTGATATTCAGCTGCTGCAAGTAATACTGCCTTATAACCGGCAAGATTGGCCTGAGAAGATAAAACATCCATATTTTGCGCACGAGATAAGGTTCTAGGAAGTAACTCTAATGCAAAACTAGAAACTTGCTGTGTTGCAAACTGATCCAATTCGGTATTTCGATAAGGATCAAACATGGCAACGACAACACTATTCGCTGCAATTTTTTCGATTTCAGCTCGTTGAGGTGCGCGAACTTTTAAAATCATCTCACTATGGCGATAGGCATTGTCAGTCAATATTGCACCAACCTGTTCATAGGCTTGATCGATATACGCTGCTCTTAAGCCAGCACCATGTTCAATCACCACACGATGGCCCGCATTAACTAACTTTTTAACTGTTTCTGGTGTCGCAGCAACACGATGTTCACCCACCACAGTTTCACTTGGAATTCCGATTTGCATGCATGTCCCTTAAGCTAATTTTTTTACCGAAATACCCCAAAAGAGATATTTTGCTCTGGATATAATTTGTCTATTTTTTGGATTCTAATGAAAGTTTTTGAAAATACTACCCATTATTTATTTAATAAATGACAACATTTCATGACAGTTATTCATAAAAATAATCATGGAATATCGAATGAGAAGGGTTTTTTTATTGATGATTTTTTTGATTTAAGGGCCACAAAAACCTAGAGATTAGCGCTAATAAATACTGATTATGATTTATCTACACAATATGCTGATTCACTATTCACCCATCCCAGCGCATACAATAAAAATACAATAGGGTAAAAACAAAAGCAGCAGCTTGATCACACCGCATATGCCGTTAATTTAGGCGCTCAAATAACATACTCACAAATATCGTCATCTTGATGATATTGATCTATAAAAATACTTTTTTCATCAATTTCACCAATATTCGTTATTAGATCGAGTATATAAAACATTCAACATGACTAATATGTTTCATTAACGAATGTTATTCTTCAATAGTCTTATTTAAGCCATAAAAAAATTAAATTAATTTTTTTTTACCATTTTAATATGTGATACCAAAATCTAGATTTAATCCGTTTTGCACCTTTTTTGTGCGCATTATTGATTTAAAATCACTGTACCGCTGCATTAATTATTAATTTATAGGTCACGATAAATAATCTTATAGGGTCATGACACGTACATTGGATTAATTTTTAACCAATTTAATCCAGTTTATCTGTCATCATTGAGTATTAAATACGTATACTAGCCAATACGACTCAATTTAACCCGATAGATCAACGTTTCAATGATCCGATTTTGATATCACAATGAGACTAAATTTTAATCTATAGTTTTATGCGCCCCCATCATCTGTATTCACTCAAGCCAATGTTATGAATGTATCACTCAACAAAGTCCAGATAGGCTCTTTATTTGCCATCATTGCGGCATTTTTATTTAGTACTAAAGCAATTTTTATTAAACAAGCCTATGCCCTATCACCATTAGTGGATGGTACTTTACTGATGGCATTACGCATGGCCAGTGCATTACCATTTTTCTTAATACTCTGTTGGCTTAACCGTCATCACAATAAGAACATTGCCATAAAAGATTGGTTGTTATTAATTACAGCAGGCTTAATTGGTTATTACTTTTCCAGCTGGTTAGACTTTACCGGTCTCATGTATATTAGCGCATCCTTAGAACGTATTATCCTATTTCTATATCCAACACTCACTGTACTGGCATCTAGTGTTATTTTTAAGCAAAAGCTCAATTTTAAAATGATTTGTGCGATTGCCTTAAGCTATGGCGGTACTGTGCTTGTCATGTTACAAGAACAAAGCACGACACCACACGACAGTAATTTTTGGCTTGGAGCCAGTTTGGTCTTTGCCAGTGCAATCAGCTTTGCTACCTATTTACTACTTACACCTCGACTCATTAAAACATTTGGTTCATGGAATTTTACTGGCTTGGCTTTAAGTATTGCCTGTATTGGAACACTGGTGCATTTTTTTAGTACGACCACACAGCCAATGATGCATTTAAGCCAACTTCCGCATCAAATCATTTGGTATGGTATAGCACTTGGACTGCTGGTAACGGTTCTTCCCACTATTTTAATTGCACAAAGTATTGCACGATTAGGTGCTTCCCAAGCTGCCATGATTGCTTCAGTCGGCCCTATTCTCACCATTATTCTCGCTACACTTTTTCTGGGTGAAAGTTTAAATACGGTACAATGGTTTGGCTGTGCACTAAATATTATTGGTGTTCTGATGATTACTTTTGCCAAAAAAAAACTGGCTTAACGATTTCAATTGCATCATGTATACAGATCCACAAACAATGGATATCGTATCTCATTGATCTATCGCTATACCGTGTTCTCTGATCATTATTAAGGAGTATTATGTCAAGCCAAAATGACATTAGCCAAGATCGACCATTATTATGGCTTATGGCAATTGCATGTGGTTTGTGTGCAGGTGCCAACTATTATAGCCAACCACTGATCAATTCAATGCATAGCTATTTTCAGATGCCAGAATCTCGTGTGGCATTGACGGTTACTTTTGCACAGGTAGCATATGCACTGGGATTACTTTTTATTGTTCCGCTTGGTGATATTGTTAATAAAACCAAGTTTATTCCACTACTGATGGCATGTGCAGGAATCGGTTTATTGATCTGTGCATTATCTGTTAATTTACCGATGTTATGGCTCGGAACTGCAATGACAGGATTATTTTCTGTTGCTGCACAGGTACTAATTCCTTTTGCAACCATGAGCGTAAGACCACAAAAAATTGGTGAAGTCGTTGGATTACTCATGAGTGGTTTATTGGTGGGTATTTTACTTTCAACCAGTTTGTCAGGGTTATTGTCGAATTTATTTGAATGGCAGGTCATTTACTTTGTCAGCGCCATTTTAATGTTTATTCTTGCACTTATTTTACGCTATCGACTCCCTCATATTGCGACCGTTAAGCTACGCTATCACCATATTTTAATTTCTATGGTGCGATTACTGCAACAAGAACCACGCCTTGTTTTTCGCTCACTGGTTGGTGGATGTGCTTTTGCTGCCATGAGTATTTTATTTTCAACAATTGCGATTTTATTACAATCCGCATTTGCATTACCTAATTTTATGGTCGGTGTGGTGACACTGATTGGTATATTTGGTGCATTATCCACAAAATTTGTTGGCAAAATTGCAGATCGTGGCTATACACAACGCATGACTTGGGTCGGTGTTATCACGCTTGCACTCAGCTGGTTATTACTCTACTGGGGACAATATCAACTCATCAGTTATATTTTAGGTTTTGGCATGATCAACTTAGGTCTCGCGATTGTTCATACCTGTAATCAAAATATTATTTTCCGTCTTAGAGTTGATGCCAAATCACGCATTAACTCGATTTATATGACGGCTTATTTTAGTGGTGGTGCAACAGGATCTGCACTCGGTATTTATGCTTGGAATCACGGTGGTTGGGGAATGAGTTGTTTGGTAGGTTTAGCATTAGTTGCAGGTACGGCAATTTTTGCGCTGATTGACTGGCGCTATAGTCGCCTACCCCCCTTAGCTAGTTAAGCTAATACTTTATTCTGAATCAAAAAAACCTCTAGCTAAAAAAGTAGAGGTTTTTTTTACAGCGATCATCAAACTATTGATTATCACTTACAAAAGCAATATCACTGAGTCCGGCTTCACTCGCATGTGACATGACTTTAGCAACCGTATCATATTTGGCTTCTTTATCTGCTCGAAGCTGTACGGTCGGTTTTTGTGGCTGCTGACCAGCTTCTTGAAGTCGAACTTGCAACTCATCCAAGCTGATCATTTTATCATCCCAAGCCACTTGATTATCCGCATTAATACTCACGGTAATGGCTTTAGGTGGCGGATCAACAATTTCAGCACTGGTCTGAGGCAACGTTAACGGAATCGATGGGTTGGCAACGGTCGCAGTCACCAAAAAGATGATCATCAATACCAACATAATATCGATCAGTGGAATGAGATTCATCTCATTCATGCCACTATCGTTGTCTTCACCCAATTGAAAAGCCATTAAGCTTGACCTCCAACAAAACCTTCTTGTGTACTATTGACTGCCACATTTTGTGTTGCGGATTCTTGTTGCAACATAGTATCAATCAATAGACTGTGTGCATGATCTTGCAATTCATTTGATAAGGTACGGTTATAACGTGTACAAATATTATAGGCAATCACAGCAGGGATTGCGACAGCCAAACCAAAGCCGGTCATAATCAATGCCTCACCGACTGGGGTAGCCACTTGAGCTA